>NZ_BDAG01000001.1 GCF_002091715.1 Pseudomonas migulae NBRC 103157
GGTTAAGATCTTTCGTCTCAACCGAGGCGCGCATTCTACAGCGTCCTCTGTATCTGTCAAGCGGTTATTTTCAGAAGTTTTCAAAGTTTCCTTTGCAACTTCAACCACTTGCGCTTCCGATCTCTCGTTAGCGGGAGGCGAATTCTACAGCGTTGTTCGCTGCTGTCAACACCTCTTTTTCTCCGCTTTCGACCGAGAAGATCGAACCGTCAATCAAGCGAAAACACACTGCCTGACCAACTCCTTCTGGGCTTCGATGAACTGAAGCAACTCGCTGCCTAAAACTGCGTAACTCTTTGTTTACCAAGGAGTTTTCCGTTTCGACTGCGCCGGAAGTGGGGCGAATTATAGACTTCCAGAATCTGCCGTCAACCCCTGATTTGGCTTTTCTATCAATAACTTGCAGAAAGCCAGAAAACAGCCTGTTTTCCTCTATATAGGATAGGGAAACCACTCCTTCTATATAGAGGAAATCCTCAGAGCACCCCAGCCTCTCTGAGAGCAGCTACCGCACCAGCGTCCAGACCCAACACCCGCAGCAATACCTCCGACGTATGCTCGCCCAGCAAAGGAGGCGCATTGCGGTACTCCACCGGCGTCTCGGACAGACGAATCGGGCTTGCAACCTGCGGCACCCTCCCCGCCAGGGCATGAGGCAGCTCGATCGCCAAACCGCGCGCCTTTACCTGAGGGTCGGCAAACACCTGAGCCAGATCATTGATCGGACCACACGGCACCCCTGCCTGCTCCAGCTGCGACACCCACTCAGCAGTGGTCTTGAACACCGTAGCCTGGCGGATCAACGGAATCAGCAACGCCCGATTCGCCACCCGCAACTTGTTGGTCGCAAATCGCGGATCATCCGCCCACTGCGGCTGCCCGGCCACTTCCGCAAATTTGCGGAACTGCCCGTCGTTACCCACCGTAAGGATGAAATCGCCATCTGCCGTAGGAAAGTCCTGATAAGGCACGATGTTCGGATGCGCATTGCCAAGACGCTTAGGCGCATTGCCCGTCGTCAGGTAATTCATCGCCTGGTTAGCCAGACAGGCCACCTGAACATCCAACAACGCCATATCAATATGTTGACCGCCACCGTCATGATCCCGGTGCGCAAGCGCAGCGAGAATAGCCACTGTCGAATAGAGCCCGGTCAAAATATCCGTCAGCGCCACGCCGACTTTCACCGGCCCGGCCCCCTCATCTCCTTCCGGCCGACCTGTAAGGCTCATCAGGCCGCCCAAGCCTTGGATCATGAAGTCATAACCCGCGCGCTTGGCGTAAGGGCCGGTCTGACCAAACCCCGTGATCGAGCAGTAGATCAGATTCGGATTGGCATCCTTGAGTGATTCATAATCCAGCCCATAAGCCGCCAAGCCACCGACCTTGAAGTTCTCGATCAGAATGTCCGACTTGGCCGCCAGCTCACGCACCAGCTTCTGCCCCTCCGGGCGCGTGAAGTCGATGGTTACGGATTGCTTGTTGCGATTGGCTGACAAGTAATAGGCAGCCTCGCTGGTGTTCTCGCCATAGGCGTCTTTAAGGAACGGAGGCCCCCAGGCGCGCGTGTCATCGCCATTGCCGGGACGCTCGACCTTGATCACCTCGGCGCCAAGGTCCGCCAATATCTGCCCGGACCAGGGCCCGGCCAGCACCCGCGATAAATCCAGTACCCGTAGATGCGAAAGCGCGCCCATGGCCGTTCTCCTATTAATAGAACGCTTGAAGACCGGTCTGCGCACGACCGAGGATCAGCGCGTGAACGTCATGCGTACCTTCATAGGTATTCACCACTTCCAGGTTGACCAGGTGACGAGCCACGCCGAACTCGTCGGAGATACCATTGCCACCCAGCATGTCGCGCGCCATACGAGCAATGTCCAAGGACTTGCCGCAGGAGTTGCGCTTCATCATCGAAGTGATCTCTACCGCCGCCGTGCCTTCATCTTTCATGCGACCCAAACGCAGGCAACCTTGCAGCGCCATGGTGATTTCGGTCTGCATGTCGGCCAGTTTCTTCTGGATCAATTGAGTAGCAGCCAACGGGCGACCGAACTGCTGACGATCCAGGGTGTATTGGCGAGCGGTGTGCCAGCAGAATTCCGCAGCACCCAAGGCGCCCCAGGAAATGCCGTAACGCGCAGAGTTGAGGCAAGTGAAAGGGCCTTTCAATCCGCGGACGTCAGGGAAGATGTTTTCTTCAGGGACAAACACGTTGTCCATGACGATCTCACCGGTGATGGACGCACGCAGGCCGACCTTGCCGTGGATCGCCGGAGCGCTCAGGCCTTTCCAGCCTTTTTCCAGGACGAAGCCACGGATGTCGCCCGCATCGTCCTTGCCCCAAACCACAAACACGTCAGCGATCGGGCTGTTGGTGATCCACATCTTGCTGCCGGTCAGGCTGTAGCCGCCTTCCACCTTGCGTGCACGAGTAATCATCGAGCCCGGGTCAGAACCGTGGTCAGGCTCGGTCAGACCGAAGCAACCGATCCACTCGCCCGTTGCAAGTTTTGGCAGGTACTTCTGCTTTTGCGCTTCAGTACCGAACTCATTGATCGGCACCATCACCAAAGAGGACTGCACGCTCATCATCGAGCGATAACCTGAGTCGACGCGCTCGACTTCACGGGCGATCAAGCCGTAGCTGACGTAGTTCAGGCCGCTGCCGCCGTACTGTTCAGGAATGGTTGCGCCCAGCAGGCCGACTTCACCCATCTCGCGGAAGATTGCCGGATCGGTTTTCTCATGACGGAATGCTTCAAGAACACGCGGCGCGAGCTTTTGCTGAGCGAATTGCTCGGCGGTGTCGCGGATCATGCGTTCTTCTTCAGTGAGCTGTTGATCCAGCAGCAGGGGATCGATCCAGTTGAAGCTAGCTTTACCGCCCATGAGTGTGTCCTCTCGAATCGGGTCAAATAACGTGGACTGATCCTAGGCCCGGTTCGGCGTGACGGCAAACGAGGATTTTGCATACTGTTGTGCTAATTTCTCACTCCGAAACGTTGCGATACAGCTTTAATGCGATGCATTAGTGAGGTTGACGTACATGCGCAGAAAGATTCCCAGCACAACGGCCCTGATCAGCTTTGAAGCAGCCGCTCGCCACGAGAGTTTTACCAAGGCAGCCCAGGAACTTTCACTCACCCAGGGAGCGATTTGCCGACAGATCGCCAGCCTCGAGGAGTTCCTCGGTGTGGAACTGTTCCGACGCTCCCGGCGCGGGGTCAAGCTGACGGAAGCAGGACTTTCCTACAGCCGCAGGGTCGCCACCCAACTGGACGCCGTTGAGCGCGACACGCTGTCGGTCATGGGCCAGCAAGGCGCCAACGTGATCGAACTGGCCGTCGTGCCCACCTTCGGCACCCAATGGCTGCTGCCAAGACTCAAGGATTTCCAGCAAAGACACCCAGAAGTGACGGTCAATCTCACCAACCGCACCCGCCCCTTCCTGTTTGCCGACACCGATTTCGATGCGGCGATCTATTTTGGCGATGCGGACTGGTCAGGCACTGAATCCCACAGACTGATGGGCGAAAATCCGATGCCTGTGTGCAGCCCCACCCTACTGGGCCAAAAGACAAATCTCACACCCGCTGAAATTGCCGAACTGCCCCTGCTACAACAGACCACCCGCCCCTATGCCTGGCGTCAATGGTTCGACTCGCAGAACCTTAATATCCCGCGAGACATGACAGGACCGCGCTACGAGCTATTCTCCATGCTTGCCCAAGCGGCGATGCACGACATGGGAATAGCCTTGATCCCGCCGTTCCTGATTCAGCGTGAACTGGCGGAGAAGCGACTGGTGATTGCCAACGTCCAGGCTCTGTCCAGTATCAAGGCGTATTACTTGATGATTCCTGAGCGAAAGGTCGAATCTGCGTCTTTGAAGGCATTTCGCGACTGGCTGGTAAATCAGGCGCAGAGCTACAGCCTAGAAGGATAGGGCTTAACACCATTAGTTGACCCCGTAGTCAGCAAATTCAAAGCCCTACAGATATAAGTATTTGTCGCATATTCGCAGACTGTACCGAGAAGCGGTACAAACGTCCCACAAGCGCCTGAAGACGTGGCCTTGAGCCGCTATCCGACAGCAATACCACCTCATTCACCGTGCCGATGTGTAAATTCTTGAAATTCGGCCAGAATCCTTGCAAGGCACGGCCTGCAAGGGACCGAGGCGGTCGGTTGCGACATTCGGTCACGGGGTGACTTGTAGTTAATTTTCCGTCACCCGTCATAATCCCTTGAAGGGCACAAAGTTCGCCTGCAAAATGCCGCGCCCCGCCCAGATTTGGCGGGATCGTGCTGATCGGCCGCCCCCAGCCGCACCATCCGAAGTGCCTGGGTTTACTCAATAAGATCACGCAGGAGATTTGACGTGCACATTGGTGTTCCTCTCGAAACCCAGACCGGTGAAACACGGGTTGCTGCAACCCCGGAAACCATCAAGAAGCTGATCGGCCAGGGTCATAAGGTCATTGTGCAAAGCGGCGCCGGCATAAACGCCAGCGTTGTCGACAGTGCTTATGAAGCGGCAGGCGCAATTATTGGCAGCGCCAGTGATGCGTTCGGTGCCGAACTGATTCTCAAGGTGGTCGCCCCCAGCGACAGCGAGCTGACGCTGATTAAAAGCGGCACCGTTGTGGTGGGCATGCTCAACCCGTTCAGCAATGAAACCATTGCCAAGCTGGCTGAGTGCGGCATTACCGCGTTCGCACTGGAAGCGGCCCCGCGCACCTCCCGCGCCCAGAGCCTGGATGTGCTGTCCTCCCAGGCCAACATCGCCGGTTACAAAGCCGTGTTGCTGGCCGCTCACCATTACCCACGCTTCATGCCGATGCTGATGACGGCGGCGGGCACCGTGAAAGCGGCACGCGTGCTGATTCTCGGCGCCGGTGTTGCCGGTTTGCAGGCAATCGCTACCGCGAAACGCCTGGGTGCAGTGATCGAAGCGTCTGACGTACGTCCTGCGGTTAAAGAACAGATCGAATCCCTTGGCGCCAAGTTCGTCGACGTGCCTTACGAGACCGATGAAGAGCGTGAATGCGCCGTCGGTGTTGGCGGCTACGCACGCCCAATGCCTGCGAGCTGGATGCAGCGACAGGCCCTGGCTGTGCACGAGCGCGCCAAGCAAGCTGACATCGTCATCACCACCGCACTGATTCCCGGCCGCAAGGCACCGACTCTGTTGAGCGCGGAAACCGTCGCGCAAATGAAGCCAGGTTCCGTGGTCATCGACCTCGCAGCGGCTCAGGGCGGCAACTGCCCGCTGACCGTAGCCGATCAGGTGGTGGTGGAGAATGGCGTGACCATTTGCGGTCCGACCAATCTGGCCGGAGCGGTCGCGGCAGATGCTTCAGCCCTGTACGCACGCAACCTGCTGGACTTCCTGAAGCTGGTCTTCAACAAAGAAGGCCAGTTCGAAGTGAACCTCGAAGACGACATCGTCGCCGCGTGCCTGATGTGCCGCGACGGCCAAGTCATCCGCAAAAACGCCTAAGCAGGGATTCAGACGATGGAAGAGCTTATCTCCCCCGGTATCTACAACCTGATCATCTTCGTGCTGGCGATTTATGTCGGTTATCACGTGGTCTGGAACGTTACGCCTGCACTGCACACGCCGTTGATGGCCGTGACCAACGCCATCTCGGCGATCGTAATCGTCGGTGCCATGCTGGCCGCGGCGTTGACCGTCACGCCTCTGGGCAAAACCATGGGCACCCTCGCGGTGGCTCTGGCGGCGGTGAACGTTTTTGGTGGCTTCCTGGTGACTCGCAGGATGCTTGAGATGTTCAAGAAGAAAGCCCCGAAAGCGGTAAAAGAAGAGGCGTCCAAGTAATGAGCATGAACCTTGTAACGACGCTCTACTTGATCGCGTCCATCTGCTTCATCCAGGCCCTGAAAGGGCTGTCGCACCCGACCACGTCGCGGCGCGGCAATCTGTACGGCATGCTCGGCATGGCGCTGGCGATCCTCACTACCGTGGGGCTCATCTATAAGCTGGGCGCAGAGCTTGCCACCGCAGGCATCGGTTACGTCATCGTCGGCCTGCTGGTCGGCGGCACGGCCGGTTCGATCATGGCCAAGCGCGTAGAAATGACCAAGATGCCGGAACTGGTCGCTTTCATGCACAGCATGATCGGTATGGCCGCGGTATTCATTGCCATTGCGGCGGTGGTCGAGCCGCAATCGCTGGGCATCGTCAAACAACTGGGCGATTCGATTCCTGCCGGTAACCGCCTGGAGCTGTTCCTCGGCGCGGCCATCGGTGCAATCACCTTCTCCGGTTCGGTGATCGCGTTCGGCAAGCTCTCGGGCAAGTACAAGTTTCGTCTGTTCCAAGGCGCACCGGTACAGTTTAGTGGTCAACACAAGCTGAACCTGCTGCTGGGTCTGGCGACGCTCGCGTTGGGCATCACCTTCATGATGACCGGCAACCTCGCCGCTTTCGCGCTGATGCTGGCGCTGGCCTTCGTGATGGGCGTGCTGATCATCATCCCGATCGGCGGCGCGGACATGCCGGTGGTGGTATCGATGCTCAACAGCTATTCCGGCTGGGCAGCAGCGGGTATCGGCTTCTCGCTGAACAACTCGATGCTGATCATCGCGGGCTCGCTGGTGGGTTCGTCCGGTGCAATCCTCTCGTACATCATGTGCAAGGCGATGAACCGCTCCTTCTTTAATGTACTGCTCGGCGGTTTCGGCAATACGGCCGATGCCGGTCCTGCAGGCGCCAAGGAAGCCCGCCCGGTGAAATCCGGTTCGGCTGACGATGCGACTTTCCTGCTGACCAACGCCGATACCGTGATCATCGTTCCGGGTTACGGCCTGGCGGTAGCGCGGGCACAACACGCGCTGAAAGAGCTGACCGAGAAGTTGACCCACCGCGGTGTAACCGTGAAATACGCGATCCACCCGGTTGCCGGTCGGATGCCTGGCCACATGAACGTCTTGCTGGCCGAGGCCGAAGTGCCTTATGACCAGGTATTCGAGATGGAAGACATCAACTCCGAGTTCGGCCAGGCCGACGTGGTGCTGGTGCTCGGCGCGAACGACGTGGTCAACCCGGCCGCGAAGAACGATCCGAAATCGCCGATTGCCGGCATGCCGATTCTCGAAGCGTTCAAGGCCAAGACCATCATCGTCAACAAGCGTTCGATGGCCAGCGGTTATGCCGGCCTGGACAACGAACTGTTTTACCTCGACAAAACCATGATGGTCTTCGGCGACGCCAAGAAGGTTATCGAAGACATGGTCAAAGCCGTCGAGTAAAACCTGCTCCAACGCAATACCCAAAACCTCAGCCTTTAGTAGGCTGGGGTTTTTTTATTGCCCGTGAAACCCGACCAAAGGCTCTAAATCAGGGCTCGGCATTCGACCATGGTAGCGGGACGGATTTTTTTCAAGCCACTAGACTGCACACCTTGCTTCCGTTACCCGAGATAACAATCCATGTACCGTGATCGTATTCGCTTGCCTTCGTTGTTGAATAAGGTGATGAGCGCCGCCGATGCTGCCGCTCTGATTGAGGACGGCATGACCGTCGGCATGAGTGGTTTCACTCGTGCCGGTGAAGCCAAGGCCGTGCCTCATGCATTGGCTGAACGCGCCAAAGTCACCCCGCTGAAAATCACATTGATGACCGGCGCCAGCCTGGGCAACGACCTCGATAAGCAGCTCACCGAAGCCGGCGTTCTTTCGCGACGCATGCCTTTCCAGGTCGATAGCACTTTGCGCAAGGCGATCAACGCTGGCGAGGTCATGTTCATCGACCAGCACCTCTCGGAAACCGTGGAGCAATTGCGCAACCAGCAGCTGAAACTGCCGGACATTGCCGTTATCGAGGCCGTGGCGATTACCGAACAAGGCCACATCGTACCGACCACTTCCGTGGGCAACTCGGCCAGCTTCGCGATTTTCGCCAAACACGTGATCGTCGAGATCAACCTGGCGCACAACCCGAACCTCGAGGGTTTGCACGACATCTATATACCGACGTACCGCCCGACCCGTACGCCAATTCCGTTAGTGAAGGTCGACGATCGCATTGGCAGCACCGCCATTGCGATCCCGCCGGAAAAGATCGTCGCGATCGTGATCACCAACCAGTCCGACTCACCTTCGACCGTGCTGCCGCCGGACGTCGACACTCAGGCCATTGCCGACCACCTGATCGACTTCTTCAAGCAGGAAGTGGCGGCCGGGCGCATGACCAACAAACTCGGCCCACTGCAGGCCGGCATCGGCACCATCGCCAACTCCGTGATGTGCGGACTGATCGACTCGCCGTTCGAAGACCTGACCATGTACTCCGAAGTGTTGCAGGACTCGACCTTCGACTTGATCGACGCCGGCAAGCTGAGTTTTGCCTCAGGCAGCTCGATCACCTTGTCGAGCCGTCGCAACGCCGATGTGTTCGGCAACCTGGAGCGCTACAAGGACAAACTGGTCCTGCGTCCGCAGGAAATTTCCAACCACCCGGAAGTGGTGCGACGGCTCGGTATCATTGGCATCAACACCGCGCTGGAGTTTGACCTGTACGGCAACGTCAACTCCACCCATGTCTGCGGCACGCGGATGATGAACGGTATCGGCGGCTCGGGCGACTTTGCGCGTAACGCGCACCTGGCCATTTTCGTGACCAAGTCGATCGCCAAGGGCGGCGCGATCTCCAGCGTGGTGCCGATGGTCAGCCACGTCGATCACACAGAGCATGACGTCGACATTCTCGTGACCGAGGTGGGGCTGGCGGACTTGCGCGGTTTGGCACCGCGGGAGCGGGCTCGAGTCATCATCGACAACTGCGTGCACCCCGATTACCGCCAAGCCCTGGATGACTACTTCACCGCTGCCTGCGCACTCGGCGGGCACACTCCGCATCTCCTGCGTGACGCACTGAGCTGGCACATGAATCTGGAAGAAACCGGGCGGATGCTCGCCGTGTAATTGGTACAGATAGCGGCTGACGCAAACACAGTTTCGTCAGCTTGCTATTGCCAAACAGAAATGTGTTTAAAACTGTACTGCTGTACCGGTCATTTCCTACCGTAATTGCCTACTTTTCCGACCTGAATGTCATAATATGCACCATATAGGTGCAGATAGGTACAGTTGCCTCAATTTTGACCAGTACACCGCTCTTTAACAGTTAACTGGTCCCTCACAATACAGGTGAACTGTATCTAGAGAGACTGGCCAAACGAGAGGATCATTGGCATCAGTTAAACCACTACCTAATCCCGCCACAAGCGGAAGGATGAAAACCATGGAACGTACACTCAGTTCCGATCTGTTCTTCGAAGACACCGCTGCAAAAACCCAGGCTTCCATGCCTCTTCGCGTTATCGCCAACCTGATGCTGTGGCAGCGCCGCATCTCCAGCCGCCACCAACTGGCTCGTCTGGATTCGCGTCTGCTGGCTGACGCCGGGATTAGCGAAGCACAACGCTACGAAGAGCTGAGCAAGCCGTTCTGGCGCTAAGTTAGCGTCGCTGGCTCTGATCCTTAAGGTCAACCGCCAGCACCCGAATTGAACAAACAAAACCCGTCGTGGGAAACCACGACGGGTTTTGTCGTTTTGGGCCGGAAAATCCTCAAAACAATAGTTGCCGGCATTAATAGGTACAGTTAACAAACAATCACAACTGAACCAGTACAATTTCAATGGAGTGTGTCTGTTCCGGGAAATCGGGCGGGATCATCATGAAATCCCGACCTGCCAGCAAAAGGATTGCACCATGGATCACCTACTGGATCTTGCCGCTACATCCCCGAAATCAAGGCCTCGGATTACCTGGCCAAGAAGATTGCTCAGAGCCCTCGCCGACACCCTCGAGAGAGCCAGAACCCGGCGTTTACTGGCGCAACTCGATGGCCGGCAGCTGTCTGACTTGGGCATCAGTCATTCAGATCGAGTCAGAGAATTGGACAAGCCGTTCTGGCGCTGACATACACTTGAACAGACGGGACTGTGCGAACCGACACCTACAGGCCTAATATCAGATCAGAACGTGGCGATGACTGCGCGACAGGCGTCTGACTCAACAGATACCGCGCCACCTCTCAATCGGTTTACCCAAAGGAGTTACACCATGTCCCGTCTTCGTCTGCTCAGCGCTGCAGCCCTGCTTGCCGTGGCTGCCAATTCCCACGCCACCAGCTTCATCGTCACCACCGATGCCGTCGTCGGTGCACTCAAGGCAACGTCCGACGCCACTTCCGATGTCACGTCGTCCTTTCGCGATGACAAGATCGTCCGGGCAGCCCGTGATGACGCCGCCAGTTTTGTCGCCAGCGAAGGCGCCATTCGCGGCGTGAAACTGGAAAGCGCACTCGACCACATTCGCCATCAGGCGCCGGGGTTGAACGCTACGGACGCTCAACTGGCTCAGGCTATTCTGACTATCTAAAACGTCATCTCCTCATGGGACACGCCCAACGTGTCCCAATGTTTCGGCACTGGCTCTAAACCGGGCGTTGCGCTAGCCTTTGGACTCGCCTTCAACTGTCGAGTCTCATGCGTTTTCCTACACATCTATTGATTACACCGGTTTTCATGGCGGCCTGCTGGGCTGGCTCAGCCCAGGCCTTTGACCTGACGACACAGGGTCTCGTGGCCACTGGCTACGCCACCAGCATGGTGACCTCCGCCCCCTTCGACCGTAAGCTGCTGCTGGCCGCCCGGGATGACGCCGCGTCATTCATTGCCAGCGACGGCCAATTGCGAGGAGCACAACTGGAATCCGCGCTGGTTTACCTGCGTCGGGCCCAGCCAAAACTTCATGCAAGCGATCTTGAACTGGCGCAGGCTATTCTCGTCCAATAGTTATCCTCGTTCCTCCGGAGTCGTTCCATGCGTAGCCCGCTGATTATCGCCACCCTTGGCCTGCTGTTATTGGCCGATCTGGCCCAGGCGCACACCCTGGTAGCCACCAGTAACATCATCATCAATGCCACCCAACGCACACTCGATTTCACGTCCGACACCACCACGTCAATTCGTGATTCGAAAATCGTCCGTGAAGCCCACGACGATGCGGCCAGTTTCGTCGCCAGCGAGGGTGAAATCCGTGGGGCGCACCTGGAAGCGGCCTTCAATACATTGCGCACCCGCGTGCCGGAAGCCCGGGATGCCAGTGATCAGGTACTCGCAGAAGCCATCCTCGCACTGTGAAGTCGTTAAGTGCCTGGCTCCTGGCCGGGGTCGTGTTGCTGCTCGGCAATACGGCCCAGGCCGGCCTGCAATTACAGCTCAAGACAGAAGGTTTGAGCCCTGCGCAACAGCAGGCCAGCCAGGCGCTGCTTGATGAAGCCATGCAGGCATTGCCGCCGAGGTTCATCGAACAACTCGACCGGCGCATCGACGTTGGCTGGACCGATGACATGCCGAGCAACGCCTACGGCCAGGCGTCACTGGTGTCCGAGCTCGATCTCAACCGCAACTTGCTTGCCAGCCTCACCGACGGCAGCGCTGCAACCAAAAAGACTTATCGCCCTCACGGCACCGTCCGCCGCGAAATGCTGGCCACGGTGCTGCACGAACTCACCCACATTTATGATCGCTCGCGTTTTTGGCCAGCTGCCGAACGCACGCTGATCCAGCGTTGTACCCGACGCAACAACAGCTCCGGCCTGATCGGCATTCCGGATGAATGCCGTGGCCAATCCTCCCGACGCTTTACGCTGAGCGATGACCCGCGCCTGCTCGACCTAGCTGGCTGGCCGCAATACGTCGGTCGTCGCGGCGAACGCGAACAGCACAACCGACAGATCGCCCGCAGCCCGGACATCTACGAAACGAGCAGCCCCAAAGAGTTCGTCGCGGTGAACATGGAGTATTTCCTCCTCGACCCGAGCTACGCTTGTCGCCGCCCTGCGCTGTACCGCTACTACAAAGAACATTTTGGCTGGGCACCCGCCGCCAAAGACACCTGCGGCAAATCCTTCGCCTTCCTCAACGCCGGCAATGACTTCGCCAAACAGCCCTTGGGGCAGGTCGATCCGGAACGGGTGTATGCCGTGGACTATCTGCTGGCCGAAGCCAACCAGAACTGGGTCAGCCGCTGGGGCCACAGCATGTTGCGCCTGGTGATCTGCGCACCGGGCCGGCCACGTGGACCGGATTGTCGGCTGGATCTGGATCAGCACCTGGTCTTGTCCTACCGAGCCTTCGTGGGTGACGTACAGCTGTCGAGCTGGGACGGATTAGTCGGCAAGTACCCGTCGCGCCTGTTCGTCCTGCCGCTGGCCCAAGTGATCGACGAGTACACCAAGACCGAACTGCGCAGCCTCGCCTCGGTGCCGCTGAATTTGTCGCGCAACGAAATTGAGGACGTGGTGGAACACGCCGCCGAGATGCACTGGAGCTACGACGGCAATTACTTTTTCCTGTCCAACAACTGCGCGGTGGAAGGTCTGAAGTTGCTACGCAGCGGCACCAACAACGCGAAGCTGGTCGGGCTGGACAACATCATGCCCAACGGCTTGCTGGAAGTGCTCAAGGGACGCGGACTGGCGGATACCAGCGTGCTGGATGATCCTCGCGAAGCGCTGCGGCTTGGCTATCGCTTCGACTCTTTCCGTGATCGTTATCAAGCGATGTTCGAAGTGCTGAAGAAGCACCTGCCGATCAAACAGGACAAGGTCGAAGACTGGCTGGCACTGAAGGCCGAAGAGCGCCGCACATGGATCGACCAAGCCGATCTGCGAACCAGCGCGGCGTTGCTCTTGTTGGAACAGGCAGCCTTCCGACAACAATTGGTGCTGGCCCAGGACGAAGTGAAGCAACGCTATCTCGGTGCTCGGGAGCTGAAGAACGGCGGCATGGACAAAGCCAACGCGACCTTGCAGCAGATTCTCGCCAACAGCGGCTTCCTCAGCCGGCCGGCGGAGTTGCTCGGCACCGGCGGTTATGGATTGCCGCAACCCAGCGAATGGCAACGCCTGGAATCGGAAAGCAGCTTGCGGCAGAAACAGCTTCAAGCATTGACCGGCGATCTGGACAAGGAAGTGAGAGCGTTGCTCGAACCAAGCCGAGCCGCGGAAATGGCCGCCAACGAAGCCAACCTGAAACAGGTCGGCGAACATTTGCGCAAACTGCATAAAGCGTCGGGCGGGTTGGAGTTGCCTTAGTGAATGCCCCCTGCAGGAGCGAGCTTGCTCGCGATGGTCGTTAACGATAACGCGTGTTTCACGACGAAACCCGACGCACTCAAGTCCATCGCGAGCAAGCTCGCTCCTGGAGTTCCCTCACGTCAAAGAACCCCTTCCAGAATTTCATAGACGATCCCGGAGCCCACGGCGATCAGCACAATGTCGCCACCCGCGCGCCGCCATTCATAACCCGGGTAATACGGCAGCCGACTCAACGCGCGATTATCCAGGCGTTCTCCGTAATAACCGTGCGGCAACGGCCGACCACGTTCCAGATGAATGCCCGGAGGTGGCGGCGCGCCGCGTACGAAATAACCATGGTTGTCACGGATCGTCTGGCGCACCGGGCCGAAGTCCCGTGGCGGAGGGCCGCCGCGATGATTGTCCTGCGGGCCGCCGTGATCATCGCCGTGGTTGTCGTAATGGCCTTGCTGCTGGCCGCCGCGATCGTGATCGTCGCGCTGATCGGCGCTGGCGTGCAGCAACGGAGTGGCACTGAGCATCAGCACGCTCAGGCTGGCAATCAGACGTTTCGGCATTTTCATCAGGTCTTTCCTCACTGCACCTACAGCAAAAAGGGCTTCAGAACGTAGTCCTGAAGCCCTCGGTCTTGCTGTTTAGTCTGTGCCGCGAGGCTCTAATTCCTCTGTATCAGGATCTTTACCTTCAGCTGACGCGGGCCTTACGCACGCCATCGGCCAGCGCCGAGCAAAGGCTCAACACGCCATCAATCGCCTGCTCCGGCGTCGATGCATTGGCGATGTGATCGATCAATGCCGAACCCACCACCACGCCGTCAGCCAGACGCGCGATAGACGCCGCTTGCTCCGGTGTACGAATACCGAAACCGATGCTGATCGGCAAATCGGTGTGACGACGCAGACGCGCAACCGCCTCTTCAACGTGCTCCAGCGTTGCCGCCCCAGCACCGGTCACACCGGCCACAGACACGTAGTAGACGAAGCCGGAGCTTCCGTTCAGGACGGTCGGCAGGCGCACATCATCGGTTGTCGGGGTGGTCAGACGAATGAAGTCCAGACCGGCAGCCTGGGCCGGATCGCACAGTTCGCCGTTATGCTCGGGCGGCAAGTCGACCACGATAAGACCGTCGACACCGGCCTCTTTGGCGTCGGCGATGAAACGTGGCACGCCGTACATGTGGATCGGGTTGAAGTAGCCCATCAGTACCAGCGGCGTTTCGCTGTTGCCTTCACGGAACTCACGAACCATTTGCAGGGTTTTCGCCAGGTTCTGTTTGGCGGCCAGTGCCCGAATGTTGGCCAGCTGGATCGCCGGGCCGTCGGCCATTGGATCGGTGAACGGCATACCCAGCTCGATCACGTCGGCGCCAGCACCGGGCAAGCCTTTGAGGATTGCCAGCGAAGTGTCATAGCTCGGGTCGCCGGCGGTGACGAAAGTCACCAGGGCGGCGCGGTTCTGTTCCTTGAGTTCGGCAAAACGCGTTTGCAGGCGGCTCATCAGTGTTTCTCCTGCTTGGACTGCACTTGTTGAGAGTTTTCCATGTGGTGCATCACGGTTTGCATGTCTTTGTCGCCACGACCGGACAGGTTGACCACCATCAGGTGATCTTTCGGCAAGCTCGGGGCGCGCTTGAATACTTCGGCCAGGGCGTGGGCGCTTTCCAATGCAGGAATAATCCCTTCCAGGCGGCAGCATTTATGGAATGCGTCGAGGGCTTCGTCATCGGTCACCGAGGTGTATTGAACGCGACCGATGTCATGCAACCAGGCGTGCTCCGGGCCGATCCCCGGGTAGTCGAGGCCGGCGGAGATCGAGTGAGCGTCGATGATCTGGCCATCGTCATCCTGCAGCAGGAAAGTACGGTTGCCGTGCAGCACACCCGGTACGCCGCCGTTCAGGCTGGCGGCGTGCTTGCCGGTTTCGATGCCGTGACCGGCCGCTTCAACACCGATGATCTCGACGCTTTTGTCGTCGAGGAACGGATGGAACAGGCCCATGGCGTTGGAACCACCGCCGATGCATGCGACCAGGCTGTCTGGCAGACGACCTTCCTGAGCCTGCAGTTGATCGCGGGTTTCCTTGCCGATGACGGCCTGGAAGTCGCGGACCATCGCCGGATAAGGGTGCGGGCCGGCAACAGTGCCGATCAGGTAGAACGTGCTGTCGACGTTGGTCACCCAGTCACGCAGGGCTTCGTTCATCGCATCTTTCAGGGTGCCGGTGCCGGCGACCACCGGGATCACTTCGGCGCCCAGCAGTTTCATGCGGAACACGTTGGCTTGCTGACGCTCGATGTCGGTGGTGCCCATGTAGATCACGCAGTCGAGGCCAAAACGCGCGGCCACGGTGGCGGTCGCCACACCGTGCATGCCGGCGCCGGTCTCGGCGATGATGCGTTTCTTGCCCATGCGCCGGGCCAGCAGGATCTGGCCGATGCAGTTGTTGATCTTGTGCGCGCCGGTATGGTTCAGCTCTTCACGCTTCAGATAAATCTTCGCGCCGCCGCAGAATTCGGTCAGGCGTTCGGCGTAATACAGCGGGCTGGGACGTCCGACGTAGTCACGCTGGAAGTAGGCCAATTCCTCTTTGAATGCAGGATCTTCCTTGGCTGCTTCGTACTCGCGGGCCAGATCGAGGATCAACGGCATCAGGGTTTCGGCGACGTAGCGGCCACCGAACGCGCCAAACAGGCCGTTGGCGTCGGGGCCGTTGCGCAGATTAGTCTGGGTCATGGGTCGCTCCGGTTGAATGCGTAAGATGACAATGGGCTTAACTCTACCCCTGACACCCTGAGCTGAAAACCGATAAGATCGCCGCAACCTGTCAGGAAAACTCACAGATCCTATGAGCCATGACCTTCCCCCGTTGAATGCCCTACGCGCCTTCGAAGCCACTGCCCGCTTGAATAGCGTCAGTCAGGCCGCCGAACAGCTGCATGTCACCCACGGCGCAGTCAGTCGACAACTGAAAGTGCTCGAAGAGCATCTGGGCGTGAGTCTGTTCATCAAGGATGGACGCGGCCTTAAACTCACAGATGCCGGCGTGCGATTGCGCGACGCCAGCGGTGAAGCGTTCGAACGGTTGCGTACCGTCTGCGCCGAATTGACGCAAAGCACGGCCGACGCACCGTTCGTGCTCGGCTGCTCGGGGAGTCTTTTGGCTCGCTGGTTCATTCCGCGCCTGGGCCGGTTGAATGCTGATTTGCCGGACCTGCGCCTGCACCTGTCGGCCGGTGAAGGCGATCTCGATCCTCGTCGACCGGGGCTAGACGCGTTACTGGTGTTTGCCGAGCCACCATGGCCAGCGGACATGCAGGTCTACGAATTGGCCAGCGAACGCATCGGCCCGGTCATGAGCCCGCGCATCGCCGGTTACGACCGACTGGAAAAGGCACCGGCAAGCGCGCTGTTGAACGAGCCGTTGCTGCACACCACCTCACGTCCGCAGGCCTGGCCAAGCTGGGCGCAGCAAAGCGGCCTCGACGCCAATGCGTTGAAGTACGGGCAGGGTTTCGAGCATTTGTATTATTTGCTGGAGGCGGCGGTCGCCGGGCTGGGTGTGGCGATTGCCCCTGAACCGCTGGTGGCCGAAGACTTGAAGGCCGGTCGCCTGGTTGCGCCGTGGGGCTTCAGTGAAACCCCGGCGCAACTGGCGTTGTGGCTACCCAAGCGCGCCGCGGATGGGCGCGCCCGGCAACTGGCGCAGTGGCTCAAAAACGAGCTGCGCCAAGCAGATTAGTCGCCGCGTTTGAACAGCAGGTACGCCGCAAGCAAACCCAGCGCACCCACAGCGACACCGGCTGTAGTCCAAGGGTGTTCCTGAGCGTAGTCCCGGGTGGCGATACCGGTTTCACGGGTTTTGACTTTGACTTCTTCATACGCATCGCTGAGCAGATGACGCGAATGTTTCAGGGCGCTCTCAGCGTTGGCTTTCAAAGCCTTGAGGGTTTTACGCGACTCGTCCGAGGCGTCGTCCTTCAGGTTTTCCAAAGACTTCAGCAGACTCTCGATCTCGGCTTCCATGCTTTGCAATGAGGCTTTACGTAAAGAGGTGTTGGCCATGGTGGCTCTCCTGCATTGATGATGAGTGGCGTGTGTTGGTTGGGACTTCAGGGGTTCGAGAAAGTGCAGTAAATCTGAACTTCTGTGTCGGACAGACCGACAGAAGTAATACGAAAAATCACTGCTAGGCTGTATTTCACACCCTGAGGAGAACGCCCATGACTGACCATCACACTTACAAGAAAGTCGAGCTTGTCGGCTCATCCACCAGCAGCATTGAAGACGCCATCAACAACGCGCTGGCCGAAGCCAGTAAAAGTCTGAAGTACATGGAATGGTTCGAAGTGACGGAAACCCGCGGGCACATCAAGGACGGCAAGGCTGCACACTTCCAGGTAACGCTCAAAGTCGGGTTCCGGATTGCCAGCAGCTGAGTTTGAGCGAGTCTTCTGAACTTGCGCGCCGGCCGAATGCCATAGGGAATGGCAAAGCGCTACATGAGTGCATCCGGCTGATGGCTGGATGCTCCCTTTTATCCGACCAGGGAGTGCGACCAATGAAGAAGTTTATGTTGGCGGTAGGTTTGTTGAGCCTTGCGGGTGCTGCCTTTGCTAAAGGCAAGCCGTGCGAAGAACTGAAAGCCGAAATCGCCGCGAAACTGGATGCCAAGGGCGTTTCCAATTACTCACTGGAGATCGTCGACAAAGACGCTGCTGACGGAAAAGTCGTCGGCACCTGTGAAAAAGGCACCAAGAAAATCGTCTACAAGCAGGGCTGACCTCCCTCGAATATGAAAAAGCCGACGCAATGGCGTCGGCTTTTTTGTGCGCGCTGTTTCAGCGTCAGCCCTTCATGACCTGCGCCAGCAGCTCGTAGGAGTGCACGCGATCGGCATGTTCGTACAGGTCGCAGGTAAAAATCAGCTCGTCTGCCTGGGTCTGCTCAATCAGAACGTCCAGCTTGGCGCGGATCTTCTGTGGGCTCCCCACCATCGCCAGCCCCAGGAAATCATGGACCGCGTCTTTCTCATGGGGCAGCCACAGGCCATCCATGGTTTTCACCGGCGGACGCTGCACCAGGCTTTGGCCACGCATCAACGCGAGAATGCGCTGATAGACCGACGTTGCCAGATACTCGGCCTGCTCGTCGGTGTCAGCCGCTACCAGCGGAACGCCCAGCATCACGTAAGGCTTATCCAATACCGCTGAAGGCTTGAAGTGATTGCGATAGACGCGAATCGCCTCATGCATGAAACGTGGTGCAAAATGGGAAGCGAAGGCGTAGGGCAAACCGCGCTCACCAGCCAGTTGTGCACTGAACAGGCTCGAACCCAGCAACCAGACCGGAACGTTGGTGCCGGTACCCGGCATTGCGATGATCCGTTGGTCCGGCGTGCGCGGGCCGAGGTAGCGCATCAACTCCGCGACGTCTTCAGGAAAATCGTCGGCGCTGCCCGAGCGCTCACGCCGCAGGGCGCGGGCGGTCATCTGATCGGAACCGGGGGCGCGTCCCAGGCCGAGGTCAATCCGGCCCGGATAAAGGCTTTCGAGCGTACCGAACTGCTCGGCGATCACCAGCGGCGCGTGGTTGGGCAACATCACGCCACCCGAGCCAACCCGAATGGTGGACGTGCCGCCGGCCAGATAACCAAGCAACACCGAGGTCGCCGAACTGGCGATGCCGTCCATGTTGTGGTGTTCGGCGACCCAGAAACGGTTGTAGCCGAATTTTTCGACGTGCTGCGCCAGGTCCAGAGAGTTGCGCAGCGACTGGGCAGCGCTGCCGTTCTCGCGCACAGGCACCAGATCAAGGGTCGAGAATTTGATATCGGACAGTCGTTTCATAAACCTGCTTCTCCAATTTGAGGACGCAGGTTTTTTCTTGAAAACGAAAACCTGCCGAATCCATAGGCGTGTTTCATGCAATGAGGGCATATACCCGAGTTTCAATAGCCAAGGCAAAAAAACCTACGAAAACGGTAGGATTAATGAGATCAGGTGAACTTTGCACCACCGTCTATCCTCAGAACCCTAGCAACCGAAAACCACGAAGGCGCGACGCTTCGCGCCGGATTCTGAGGAGGCAGACATGGCTATTACCAAGAAAGCATCGGCGCATTGGGAAGGTGATCTGAAAACCGGCATCGGCTCGATTTCCACGGAAACCGGTGTTCTCAGAGAAGCGCCCTACGGCTTCAAGGCCCGTTTCGAAGGCGGTAAAGGCACCAATCCGGAAGAGCTGATCGGCGCGGCCCACGCGGGCTGTTTCTCCATGGCTTTTTCGATGATTCTCGGCGATGCCGGTCTCAAGGCTGACAGCATCGATACCAATGCCGAGGTCACACTGGACCAGGTGGACGGCGGGTTCGCGATCACGGCGGTGAAATTGATCCTCAAGGCAAAAATTCCTGGCGCGACTCAGGCGCAGTTCGAGGAGCTGAGCAATAAAGCCAAAGAAGGCTGCCCAGTGTCCAAAGTGCTGAATGCGAAGATCAGTCTGGATGCCACATTGGTCAGCTAAATTTTGTGTTGAAACGGAAAGATCGCAGCCTGCGGCAGCGCCTACAGGGTTCGAGTCAATCTGTAGGAGCGGCCTCAGGCCGCGATCTTTTTTGCATGGAAACAAAACCCGGCTGGCGTGACTGTGGTCGAATAAATGACAGCAGCGAAAACGCATCAACCTGCGTGCTGCATCAAAGGAGCTTCAACCATGAAACGTTTTGCCCTGGTGATCATCTGCAGTGTGCTGGCCACTTCGGCGTTTGCAGCGCCCAAGGATTGCGAAGAACTCAAGAATGAGATCGAAGTGAAGATTCAGGCGAATGCCGTGCCCTCCTACACGCTGGAAATCGTGTCGAAGGAAGAAGCCGACAAGCATGACACCGCGATGGTCGTAGGCACTTGCGACAACGGCACCAAAGCCATCATTTACCAGAAGAACGACAGCTGATACGCCTCACATGAGGCAATAGGACTCTCGGTCTTCAGCGACGATTTCCCGCTTGGCGTTGTACAACCGGGCGCCGGGAGTGAACGCTATCGAACGGCCTTCCAGCACATAACGCTGGCCTGCTTCGAAATGATCGTAGTTGATGGTCAGGTAGCACAAACGCTCCGAGGGACCGTTCATCACACCCAAGCCTCCGCCACCGGGCACTTCAAAGTCGAAACGAACGATCAGCTCATGACTGCCGGGCGTCACCTGGAAGAAACGCCCATCGCGCAATCGCTGATTGTCCAGTCGCTCGGCCATCAGCAACTTATCGTTGGGGAAGGGCGTAGAAAATTCGATCCACGCCATTTGTGGATTGACCGCCGGCAACGGACTCTGGCAACCGGCGACGGCGCCTGCCGCGAGCAATAGCAACAACCTGCGCATGATGAATGTCCCAAGGATTGGTCATTTCAGCATAACGCCGATCAAGTGCGTTGGCAGCCCGCCGGTGTGCCTTGGCCTATGACTTTTCGCTGTTGATCATAGAGCTTGGCCCACGGCCGAAATCCGATATTCCCTGCTTGCAGCTGATATTTCTCACCCGCGTTGAAGCCGTTGAATTTCACATTCAGTTGGCAATCGCGCCATAGCGGCTCGGCGTCGGGCCCGATGTTGCCCGGCTCGACCGGGAATTGATAACGCACCGTCAACTCATGGCTGCCGGGCTGAACCTCGAAATAGCGCTTGTCGGTAGAGGCCTTGTTATCGACTTCCAGCGCTTGCAGCGCAGTGTCTTGTTGCTGTGTATGAAGATCGATCCACGCTTGAGCGGGATCAGGGTGAGGTAATCCGAATCCTGCACAGCCTGTCAGCATCAACAGGCCTCCCGTCAGCATCATCTTGCGCATAGCGGAGCTCCAGTCAGGCGGGATAGTCTTGCGGGCAGACTCTCCAGGGATGATTTTATTTTGATCAGGCCGCTTCCAAGCCTTGGGTTACTTGATCGCGTTTTGCGCGTTTTGTTTCCGGGTGTGTTGTTTTTGTTGCTCCATGGTTGCGCCAGCGTCAGCTATTACGGCCAATTGACCAGTGGTCAGCTGCAATTGCTGCGGGCGCGGGAGCCGGTTTCCGAGGTGATTGCCGACCCTGCTCGCGATCAGAAACTGCGTGCACATCTGGCCCAATCGCAGAAGGCACGAGCGTTCGCCAGCCAGCAGCTGCATCTGCCGGATAACCAAAGCTACCGTTTGTACGCTGACATTGGCCGACCGTTCGTAGTCTGGAACGTGTTTGCCACGCCGGAATTCTCCCTCACACCACAAAACCATTGTTTCCCCGTCGCCGGTTGCGTGGCCTATCGCGGCTATTACAGCCAGAGCGCGGCCCGTGGCGAGGCAGCATTGCTGCGACTGCAAGGTATGGACGTGTCGATCGGCGGTGTCGAGGCTTATTCGACGCTCGGCTGGTTCAACGATCCGATCATCAGTTCGATGATGAGTTGGGGGGATGAACGGTTGGCGACCTTGATCTTCCATGAGTTGGCGCACCAGCGCTTTTATGTGAAGGACGACACTGAATTCAACGAGTCTTTCGCCACGTTCGTGGAACAGGAAGGCACTCGGCAGTGGCGAGCGTATCGCGGGTTGGCGCCGGACAATGGCGCCGAAGCGCAGCGGCGGGATCAGTTTGTTCAACTGGTTCTGGACACGCGCACGCGATTGGAAAAGCTATACGCTCAGCCGCTCGCCACCGATCAGATGCGTCAACGCAAAGCCGCTGAGTTTGAGCGGTTGCGCGTTGAATACCGGCAGTTGCGCGACAACCAATGGGCCGGAGACAAACGCTATGACACTTGGATCAACGCCCCGATGAACAACGCCCGGTTGTTGCCGTTTGGTTTGTACGACCAGTGGGTGCCGGCGTTTGCGGCGTTGTTCCGACAGGAGGGCGGGGATTGGGTGAAGTTTTATACGGCGGTGGAAAGGCTGGGCGCGTTGCCTGTAAAGGAGCGGAAGGCGGCATTGAAAGCCTTGGCGGAATCGGACATTTCCGGTGACTGAATTTACCTCTTCGCGGGCAAGCCCGCTCCCACATTGGATCTGCGGTATACAGAAATCCCTGTGGGAGCGGGCCTGCCCGCGAAAGCTATTTAACTAACGCCGCAAAAACGCCTGATGCATCTCCTCCAGCGTTTCAAAGTGATACGTCGGCGCTTCTGCGCTCAACTCTTCACGGCTGCCAAAACCATAACCCACCGCGGCGGCATCCAGGCCGTTGCTGCGCGCACCGATGAGGTCATGTTTACGGTCGCCGATCATCAGGGTGTTGGCCGGGTCCAGGTTTTCTTCGGCCATCAGGTGGGCAATCAGCTCGACCTTGTTGGTCCGTGTGCCATCCAGTTCGCTGCCGTAAATGACTTTAAAGTGTTTGGCGAAATCGAAGTGCCGGGCGATTTCCCGGGCGAAGATCCAGGGCTTGGAAGTCGCGATGTACAGATGACGGCCTTGCACGCCGAGGGTTTCCAGCAGCGGCGTAACGCCATCGAACACGCGATTCTCATACAGGCCGGTGACCTTGAAGCGCTCGCGATAGAAATTCACCGCCTCCCAGGCTTTGGGTTCGTCGAAGTCGTAGAACTGCATGAACGCCTGTAACAACGGCGGGCCGATGAAGTGTTCCAGTTTGGTCAGGTCGGGTTCATCGATCCCCAGTTTGCCCAGGGCGAACTGGATCGAGCGGGTGATGCCCTCGCGCGGGTCGGTCAGGGTGCCATCGAGGTCGAACAATACGGTTTGGTAATGCATGTTGAATCCTGAATAAGGGCGCAGGGTCAGAGCTGGTCGTAGCCTTCGGCCAGATGCAGATCCTTGAGCTTCACGTAATTCGCCGCGCTGTAGGTGAAAAAGGCTTGTTCCTTGTCAGTCAGCGGACGGATCTGTTTCACCGGGCTGCCGACATACAGAAAGCCGCTTGCCAGGCGTTTGCCCGGCGGCACCAGGCTGCCGGCGCCGATGATCACGTCGTCCTCGACCACAGCGCCGTCCATGACGATGCTGCCCATGCCGATCAGCACCCGGCTGCCCACGCTGCACCCGTGAAGCATGACTTTGTGCGCGATGGTCACGTCATCGCCGATCAAACACGCAAAGCCATCAGGATTGAACGGTCCGGCGTGGGTGATGTGCAACACACAGCCGTCCTGCACGCTGGTGCGCGCGCCAATCCGGATGCGGTGCATGTCGCCACGGATCACCGTCAGCGGCCAAACGGAGCTGTCATCGCCGATTTCGACGTCGCCGATCACCACCGCCGAACTGTCGACAAAAGCGCCTTTGCCCAGCAGTGGCGTATGGTTCTGATACTTGCGAAGGGTCACGATAGGGTTTCTCTCTGTTGCCGATAGCTGCGGTGAGCGTCGATTGTAATTAAGATGGCCGCATGTTTCTTCCAGCCAAGGTGCCAACCGTGAGCGTGAACAACCCTCTTCTGCAGTCCTACGACCTGCCGCCATTCTCGGCGATCCGTGCCGAACACGTGCAACCGGCCATTGAACAGATCCTGGCTGACAACCGCGCCGCGATTAACGAGATCCTCAAAACCCAGGGCAAACAACCGACCTGGGCCGGCCTGGTGCTGGCGATGGACGAACTCAACGATCGTCTGGGCGCGGCCTGGAGCCCGGTCAGCCACCTGAATGCCGTGTGCAACAGCGCCGAATTGCGCGAAGCCTACGAGTCCTGCCTGCCCGCCCTGAGTGCCTACTCTACCGAGCTGGGCCAGAACCGCGAATTGTTCGAGGCCTTCGAAGCCCTGGCCAGCAGTCCGCAAGCCGCCGGTTTCGACGTGGCGCAGAAAACTATCCTGGAACACTCCCTGCGTGACTTCCGTCTGTCGGGTATCGACCTGCCTGAAGCCGAGCAAAAACGTTACGCCGAAGTGCAAAGCAAATTGTCCGAGCTGGGCAGCCGCTTTTCCAACCAGTTGCTCGATGCGACCCAAGCCTGGACCAAACACGTTACCGACGAAGCCGCCCTCGCCGGCCTGACCGATTCCGCCAAGGCGCAAATGGCCGCCGCAGCCCAGGCCAAGGGTCTGGAGGGCTTCCTGATCACTCTGGAATTCCCGAGTTACTACGCGGTGATGACCTACGCCCAGGACCGAGCCCTGCGCGAAGAAGTCTACGCCGCCTACTGCACCCGTGCGTCGGACCAGGGCCCGAATGCCGGTCAGAACGATAATGGTCCGGTGATGGAAGAAATCCTCGACCTGCGTCAGGAGCTGGCAAAACTGCTGGGTTTCGGCAGCTTCTCGGAGCTGAGTCTGGCCACCAAAATGGCTGAATCCAGTGATCAGGTGCTGAGTTTCCTGCGCGATCTGGCCAAGCGCAGCAAGCCCTTCGCCACCCAGGATCTGGAACAGCTCAAGGCCTACGCCGCCGAACAAGGCTGCCCGGACCTGCAAAGCTGGGACAGCGGTTTCTACGGTGAAAAACTCCGCGAACAACGGTACAGCGTTGCCCAGGAAGCCCTGCGCGCCTATTTCCCGATTGATAAAGTGTTGAGCGGTCTGTTCGCCATCGTTCAACGTCTGTACGGCATCGAAATTGCCGAGCAGACAGGCTTCGATACCTGGCACCCTGACGTTCGCCTGTTCGAAATCAAGGAAAACGGCCAGCATGTCGGCCGCTTCTTCTTCGACCTTTACGCCCGCGCCAACAAGCGCGGCGGTGCCTGGATGGACGGCGCCCGCGACCGTCGCCGCACCGCTGAAGGCACACTGCAAAACCCGGTGGCCAATCTGGTGTGCAACTTCACACCGGCCGACAGCGGCAAGCCTGCGCTGCTGACCCACGACGAAGTGACTACCCTGTTCCACGAATTCGGTCACGGCCTGCATCACCTGCTGACTCGCGTCGAATACGCTGGCGTATCCGGCATCAACGGCGTGGCATGGGATGCGGTCGAGCTGCCAAGTCAGTTCATGGAAAACTGGTGCTGGGAGCCAGAAGGTCTGGCGCTGATTTCCGGTCATTACGAAACCGGTGAGCCACTGCCCCAGGATCTGCTGGAAAAAATGCTCGCAGCGAAGAACTTCCAGTCCGGCCTGATGATGGTGCGTCAGCTGGAGTTTTCATTGTTCGACTTCGAACTGCATGCCACCCACGGCGATGGCCGCAGCGTGCTGCAAGTGCTCGAAGGCATACGCGATGAGGTCTCGGTCATGCGCCCTCCGGCTTACAACCGCTTCCCGAACAGCTTCGCGCACATTTTCGCCGGTGGTTACGCCGCGGGTTACTACAGCTACAAATGGGCAGAGGTTCTGTCCGCCGACGCTTTCTCGAAGTTCGAAGAGGACGGCGTGCTCAACGCCCAAACCGGTCGAGCCTTCCGCGAAGCGATCCTGGCGCGAGGTGGTTCGCAGGAGCCGATGGTGCTGTTCGTCGACTTCCGTGGCCGTGCCCCGTCGATTGACGCACTCTTGCGCCACAGCGGCCTGAGTGAGGACGCAGCAGCATGAGCGAGGGGCCTGTGAAGACGAAAAAACGCTTCATCGCCGGGGCTGTCTGCCCGGCCTGTAGTGAGCCGGACAAGTTGATGATGTGGAGCGAAGACGATGTCCCGCATCGCGAATGCGTGGGCTGCGGCTATTCCGATACGCTCAATGAACAAGGCCTGTCCGTCCCCAAGGAGTTGGGGACGCGGGTCAATGTTTCAGCGCTGAAGGTACCGGACGCCAAGGTTCAGGCCGTACAGTTTTTCCCGAACCCGAAGTTGAAGAAAAAGCCTGACGAACAGCACTGAGTTCAGTGATCACCTCCCATGGCGCAATGCCGTGGGGGGCTGTTTATTCGACGTGGGCGGACTTGAACCAGCTTTTCATCGAGCACGCGGCGAACGGGCTTGTGCTGCAGTCGCCGTTGGCCAGCGCAGTGCGCAGCTTCTCGGCATCGGCCTGCATCATGTAACGAACACCGTCCCTGAAGTGCGTGCTGTCACCAAAGCCGCCCTGAGTCATCTCGTTCAGGGCGTCCTCCTTGCTCCACCCCTGCACGACCACCCGGTACATGGCGGCCATCAGGCCAGTCCGGTCCGAGCCGTGTTTGCAGTGCATCAGCACCGGGCCTTTGGCTTCGGCACTCTGAATGGCACGAAGGGCTGTGAGGACTTGCGCATCATCCACGTGATTGGTGCGGTAGGGCAGTTGAACCTGTTCGATACCGGGCGAGACCAGCCAGCTTGAATCGGGCTCGGGCAGGAAGTTGATCACTGTGGCGACCTTGAGTTTTTCCAGCAAGGGAACCACGCCGCGGTCGGGTAATGCGCTGCGGTAGAGGGTCGGGGACATCTGGAAAAGGTTGTACTGAACCTCGACCGGTTGAGCCCACTCCGCAGGACGGGGCACGACTGTCTCGTCAGCATGGGCGAACGTCAGGTTGAACAGTGCAACCAGCGACAAACACATCGCAGGGATAAGACGTGAGGACATGCGGGGCAACCATATTGAGAGGCGGGGTGACGACGCCACAATGAGCCTTGAACGGTCAAAGACCCGTGAGCCATCTGTCAAAGAATCGTGAATCAACTCCTTTTGAAATCCTGCGATTCCTTATCCGAATCCCCGCTCACAACTAAACCTGCATGAACACCCACACAGGCTTAGTTAGAAAAACATACTTATGGATTGACGATACTGAAATAAGCTTTTGCCAGAGCCAACAGTTTCTCCTTGTCGTCGTTGTCGATATCGCCATCACCGTCCACATCACTTTTGACGAGTTTGATGTTGAAAGAACGACCACCGTCAACCGAGGTTGCCGTCATATAGACGGAGTCCACCAGAGCCTCGGTCTGCGCTTCGTTTGCGGCATCCCAACCCGATTCCTTGCGGGCAAGCTGCATTGAAACGAGCGTATTGGGTTCTGAAGGGCCTGGCTGCATAAGTTGTAAAAAGATACCGCGCTGATTAAAAAACGACATTGTATAAATTCCATTTAAAGAGTGAATACACGAAACTTCGTGCGAGACGAATACTACTGACCAAGTTAGCTTCAACGCTATTCGCCAACTGTTTCCCAGCATGTCATCCAGTTGCACTTGTCGATCAACTTCATTGCAAAGAATTTTCGTGCCGTGCCAAAGTGCCGAACGGCACTGGCCGGCTCGCGCAACCTCCGATACTGTATGCACATACAGCAACGAGTATTGATCGATGAGCACTCCCTTGCCACCTCGCGGGCGCGGCACCGCCACCAACCCGCACAACCGCTTCGCGCCAAATCGTTCGGTGGCAGAGGATGACGGCTGGTATCAGGAAGCGCCGATGACCCAGGGCACCGAGGTGCGCATCGAGACCGCGAAAACCATCATCACCCGCAACAACTCGCCGGACCTGCCCTTCGATCGCTCGATCAATCCCTATCGCGGCTGCGAGCACGGCTGCATTTATTGCTATGCACGGCCCAGCCACGCTTACTGGGACATGTCACCAGGGCTGGATTTCGAAACAAAACTGATTGCCAAGACCAACGCCGCCGATGTGCTGGAGGAGCAACTGTCCAAACGCGGCTATCAATGCGCACCGATCAACCTGGGTTCCAACACCGATCCGTACCAGCCCATCGAACGCGAACACAAGATCACCCGCAAAACATTGGAAGTGCTGCTGCGTTACCGTCACCCGGTGACGATCATCACCAAGGGCTCGCTGATCCTGCGCGATCTGGACCTGTTGGCCGAACTCGCCGAACAACGGCTGGTAGCGGTGATGATCAGCCTTACCACCCTGGACGATGAACTCAAGCGCATCCTCGAACCACGCGCCGCTGCCCCCAAGGCCCGCCTGAGGGCGATCCGGGTGATGCGTGAGGCCGGGGTTCCGGTGGGCGTGCTGTGTTCGCCGATGATTCCGATGATCAACGACAGCGAACTCGAAAGCCTGCTGACCGAGGCGCAGGCGGCCGGCGCACAAAGTGCGGCCTACATGATGTTGCGCCTGCCACTGGAAGTGGCACCGTTGTTCGAAGAATGGCTGGCGGCCCACTATCCTCAACGCGCCGCTCATGTATTGAGCCTGATCCGCCAGAGCCGCGGCGGTGAGCTCTACGACAGTCGGTTTGGTAGCCGGATGCGGGGCGAAGGTCCGTTTGCCGACTTGCTGGCACAACGATTTGCCAAGACCATCAAACGCCTGGGACTGAATCGACGGGAGGGTTTCAATCTGGATTGCGACGCCTTTTGTCCGCCGGGTCGCCAGATGTCGTTGATTTGAGGACAATTGGCCTATGGTTGAGTAGGCGCACTGGTGCGACCTATTTAGGCTGGTCACGTTTTTTGTGACCTGGAACACACGGTCTAGAGCAGTTGATTCAGTTTGAGTTAAGTTTCGGCAGCTACCTTGTTCATCGAGTGACTGACGGGTCGAGATTCATGACCTGGATGTTTTTTAACCAGCCACTGGCTTCACACCGGACAAAACGGGAAAATTCCCTGACTCCGCCAATGAGGATGAATTCATGAGTGACAAGGATAAACAGCCGTTGGCTGCGTCGGCTTCAGCCCCAACCGAGGCGGAAACCGCCGATGCAGCGTTGAAGCATATTGTTGATGGTTTTTTGCATTTTCATCATGAGATCTTTCCGCAGCAGGAAGAGCTCTTCAAAAAACTCGCCACCGCCCAACAGCCAAGGGCGATGTTCATTACCTGCGCCGATTCGCGCATCGTGCCCGAATTGATCACCCACAGTTCGCCCGGCGATCTGTTCGTGACACGCAACGTTGGCAACGTCGTACCGCCTTACGGTCAGATGAACGGTGGCGTTTCCACGGCCATCGAATACGCGGTGCTGGCGCTGGGCGTGCAACACATCATCATCTGCGGCCACTCCGATTGTGGCGCGATGCGTGCGGTGCTCAATCCCGATAGCCTGGAAAAGATGCCCACGGTCAAAGCCTGGCTGCGGCATGCGGAAGTCGCGAAAACCATGGTGCACGAGAACTGCAACTGCACCGACGAAAACGAGACAATGCACATCCTCACCGAAGAGAATGTCATTGCCCAATTGCAGCATTTGCGTACTCATCCCTCGGTAGCCTCGCGCATGGCGAACGGTCATCTGTTCATCCATGGCTGGGTCTACGACATCGAAACCAGCGCAATCAAGGCTTATGACGCCGATCAGGGTCGTTTCCTGCCCCTCGATGGCAGCCATCCGATACCGGTGGCAACGCCCAAAGCGCGCTTCTAAATCTTCCTAAAAATCTGTGTGGTTTGACCCCGGCCGCTGTTTCAGCGGCCCGGCCTTGCCATGCCTGAAGAAAACTTCGGGAGAGTCACCATGCGTGCTGCTCAACTCAAAGCTGTTCTGCCACGGGAGCTGCTCGCTTCAGTGGTTGTGTTTCTCGTCGCCCTGCCCTTGTGCATGGGCATCGCCATTGCTTCGGGATTACCGCCGGCCAAAGGCCTGATCACCGGGATCATCGGTGGTCTGGTCGTGGGTTGGCTCGCGGGTTCACCCCTGCAAGTCAGCGGTCCGGCGGCGGGTCTGGCCGTTCTGGTGTTCGAACTGGTGCGCCAGCACGGCATCGCCATGCTCGGGCCAATCCTGCTGCTGGCGGGTTTTCTGCAATTGGTCGCCGGACGTTTGAAGCTGGGCTGCTGGTTTCGGGTAACAGCGCCGGCGGTGGTTTACGGCATGCTCGCCGGGATTGGCGTGTTGATCGTGTTGTCACAAGTACATGTGATGCTCGACGCCGTGCCCAAACCGTCGGGGCTGGATAACCTGGCGGCCTTCCCCGCTGCCGTGGCGCAAGCCTTGCCTTCTTTTGGTTGGCAGGCCGGCCTGCTCGGACTCGCAACCATAGCGGTGATGTACCTGTGGGAAAAACTCCGCCCACATTCCCTGCGCTTCATTCCGGGAGCGCTACTGGGCGTAGGCCTGGCGACGGGCGCCAGCCTGATGCTCGCCTTGCAGGTCAAACGCGTGGAGGTCCCGGCCAATCTGGCGGAAGCCATCGACTGGCTGAAACCGGCGGACTTGCTCAATCTCGCCGACCCGACGTTGCTGATCGCCGCCTTCGCTGTCGCGTTTATCGCCAGCGCCGAAACCCTGCTCTCGGCCGCCGCGGTGGACCGGATGCACAGCGGTCAACGCTCGGACTTCGACCGGGAGCTCTCGGCGCAAGGCGTCGGCAACATGCTCTGCGGCCTGCTCGGTGCATTGCCCATGACCGGCGTGATCGTGCGCAGCTCGGCCAATGTGCAGGCTGGCGCCACCACACGACTGTCGACGATATTCCATGGCCTATGGCTGCTGGCGTTCGTGTTGCTGCTGTCCAGCGTGCTGCAGAGCATTCCGGTGGCAAGTTTGGCGGGTGTGCTGGTTTACACCGGTTTCAAACTGGTCGACCTCAAGGCCTTCCGCAGTCTGGGCCGTTATGGCCGGATGCCGATGTTCACCTACGCCGCGACAGCACTGGCGATTGTCTTCACCGACTTGTTGACCGGCGTACTGATCGGCTTCGGCCTGACCCTGGCCAAACTGGCGTGGAAAGCCTCGCGGTTGAAGATCAGCCTGATCGATCTGCCCAAGGACGGTGAAATGGAGTTGCGCTTGATCGGGGCTGCGACCTTTCTCAAGGTGCCGGCGTTGACTCAAGTGCTGGGGACCATTCCTGCCGGTGCAACGGTGCATGTGCCGCTCAATAACCTGAGCTACATCGATCACTCGTGCCTGGAGTTGCTTGAAGAATGGGGTCGGGCCAATGCGGCCAAGGGGTCGACGCTATTGATTGAAGCGCGAGGGTTGAAGCGCAGGCTGGAGGGGCGGTTGCGGACTACCACCGGTGTAGGCTCCACCGCATAACCTGTAGGAGCCGGCTTGCTGGCTCCTACAGGGGGGGGTTATGCGGCGGGTTGATCCAGCTCCAGCCCTACGCCCAACCGGCGTGACATGCACGGCCAGCGCTTCCATGCCGCGCCGGTATCGGGGCTGCTGAGTTTCTCGCGGTAGGCTTCCACCGACTCCAGCGCAAAGCTTTCATCGTTGAGCATCTCGTCCACGGCGTGATGCACCGCCTCATCCAGTTGGTTGGCAAATTCCTCACCGATCAGTTGGTGAGCAATCAGGTTGGCGACAGTCATGTCCAATGGGATCAGTGGCTGGCCAAAGTGCTTGATGTACAGGTCGTTGACCTCTTCGACAAACCGATGCGCCAGATAGGCTTCGTCCAGCAGGCTGTCGAGCCCGATGTGACCGGCCATAAGCGCCGGCGGCTGAAGGAAGTACTGCTCGGCAATTGTCAGCACCGGTTTGATCTGTGACTCGATACCCGCTTCCCTGGCGACTTCATTGGCTGCATCCAGCAGATCAGGAACTTCATCGATGTAGGCGGCGACAAAACGCGTCAACACGCCGTTGGCATCCGCTTCCGGCAATTGGATCGATGGGTGTAGATGAGGCAGTTTGCTTTCCAGCTGACGCGTCAACAGGCCGGTCTCGGCCTCGTGTTGTTGGGCTTTTTGGATCTGCTCGCGCAATGCGGCGGTGTTCATGAAAACTCCAGGAAACAAAGGCAATGAAATAGGGAATACATAACTTAGCTTGCATACGAAAAAGGCTAAGACGCATTTGTCATAATTGTTTCATCCTTGAGACGGCACAGTTATATCCATTTGCCACCACTCGTCTGCATCCTTCTCCATTCGGGACCTTGAACGCAAGTCCCAGCTGTTTCAGATCATTTACGCCGTCACGTTGCGAGGTCGCAGTCGCTGTCTATACTCGGGTGGGAATGGAGTTAGCTGATGACGCCCGACTGCACACGCAGCAAGGCCCGGCGATTCAAGTTCGTAGTCTGAAATGCCGCTCCCTTGCCGCAGGTGAAAGCCGGCGGGATAACAAGAACGATAAGGGGAACCCGCAATGATGCGACATCCACACGTCTGGATGGGCCTCCTGTTGTGGTCGATTTTCGGTCAGGCGCACGCCGCCTGGACTGTGAATATGGCGCCGGGAGCGACTGAAATCAGTCACGCAGTATTTGACCTGCACATGACCATTTTCTGGATCTGTGTAGTGATCGGCATCATCGTCTTCGGCGCCATGTTCTGGTCGATGATCCTCCACCGTCGCTCGACCGGGCAGGTGGCCGCAAAATTTCATGAAAGCACCACCGTCGAAATCCTCTGGACCATCGTGCCCTTCGTGATCCTCGTGGCCATGGCGGTTCCTGCCACGGCGACCCTGATCAAGATGTATGACGCCAGTGAGCCGGATATCGATATCCAGGTCACCGGTTATCAGTGGAAGTGGCATTACAAATACCTGGGCCAGGACGTCGAGTTCTTCAGCAACCTGGCCACGCCCGCCGACCAGATTCACAACAAGGAAGCCAAGGGCGAGCACTACCTGCTGGAGGTCGACAAGCCGCTGGTGTTGCCGATTGGCGCCAAGGTGCGCTTCCTGGTGACCTCCGCCGACGTTATCCACTCCTGGTGGGTGCCGGCCTTCGCGGTCAAGCGCGATGCGATTCCGGGATTCGTCAATGAAGCCTGGACCCGCGTCGACAAGCCTGGCCTCTACCGTGGGCAGTGCGCCGAATTGTGCGGCAAGGACCACGGCTTCATGCCAATCGTGGTCGAGGTCAAGGAGAAGGCCGATTACGAAAAATGGCTGGGCGAGCGCAAGGCCGAGGCCATGCAACTCAAAGAGCTGACCAGCAAGGAATGGACCCTCGACGAGCTTAAAGAGCGTGGCGACAAGGTCTATCACACCACTTGCGTGGCCTGTCACCAGGCCGAAGGCCAGGGCTTGCCGCCGATGTTCCCGGCACTCAAGGGCTCGAAAATCGCCACCGGCCCGATCAAGGATCACTTGAGCATTGTCTTCCACGGCAAGCCTGGCACCGCCATGGCGGCGTTCGGCAAGCAGCTCTCGGAGGTCGATATCGCGGCGGTCGTGACCTACGAACGTAACGCCTGGGGCAACAACAAAGGCGACATGGTCACGCCTAAAGAAGTGCTGGAGCTGAAACAGGCGGAAAGCAAATGACCCGGTCTATTGCGTGCACCAGGAACCGGTCGGGGCAATGCGCCCCGGCCCGCCCAGCCCATCTGTTTACAGGAGACAGGACATGACTGCTGTAGTCGATGACCATGTTCAGACCCACACCGATCACGCCCATGGCCCGGCCAAAGGTCTGATGCGCTGGGTGCTGACCACTAACCACAAGGATATCGGCACGCTGTACCTGTGGTTTGCGTTCTCCATGTTCCTCTTGGGCGGTACGTTCGCGATGGTGATTCGCGCCGAACTGTTCCAGCCGGGGCTGCAGATCGTCCAGCCGGAATTCTTCAACCAGATGACCACCATGCACGGTCTGGTGATGGTGTTCGGTGCGGTGATGCCGGCGTTCGTCGGCCTCGCCAACTGGATGATCCCGCTGATGATCGGCGCGCCGGACATGGCCCTGCCACGGATGAACAACTTCAGCTTCTGGCTGTTGCCGGCGGCGTTCATCCTGCTGGTGTCGACCCTGTTCACCCCCGGCGGCGGACCGAACTTCGGCTGGACGTTCTACGCCCCGCTGTCGACGACCTACGCGCCGGAAAGCGTGACGTTCTTCATCTTCGCCATCCACTTGATGGGGATCAGTTCGATCATGGGCGCGATCAACGTGATCGCCACCATCCTCAACCTGCGCGCCCCCGGCATGACGCTGATGAAAATGCCGCTGTTCGTCTGGACCTGGCTGATCACCGCGTTCCTGCTGATTGCGGTGATGCCGGTGCTGGCCGGTTGCGTGACGATGATGCTGATGGACATCCACTTCGGCACGAGCTTCTTCAGTGCCGCCGGTGGCGGTGACCCGGTGTTGTTCCAGCATGTGTTCTGGTTCTTCGGTCACCCTGAGGTGTACATCATGATCCTGCCGGCCTTCGGTGCCGTCAGCTCGATCATTCCGGCCTTTTCGCGCAAGCCGCTGTTTGGCTACACCTCGATGGTCTATGCCACGGCGAGTATCGCGTTCCTGTCCTTCATCGTTTGGGCGCACCACATGTTCGTGGTCGGCATCCCGCTGGTGGGCGAGCTGTTCTTCATGTACGCCACGCTGCTGATCGCGGTGCCCACCGGCGTGAAGGTGTTCAACTGGGCGAGCACCATGTGGCAAGGCTCGCTGACCTTCGAGACGCCGATGCTGTTCGCGGTGGCGTTCGTGATCCTGTTCTCCATTGGCGGGTTCTCAGGGTTGATGCTGGCCATCGCCCCGGCAGACTTCCAGTACCAGGACACCTACTTCGTGGTCGCGCATTTCCACTATGTGCTGGTGCCAGGGGCAATCTTCGGGATCTTCGCGTCGGCTTACTACTGGCTGCCGAAATGGACCGGCCACATGTACGACGAAACCCTCGGCAAGCTGCACTTCTGGCTCTCGTTCATCGGCATGAACATGGCGTTCTTCCCGATGCACTTCGTGGGGCTGGCGGGTATGCCGCGGCGGATTCCGGACTACAACCTGCAATTCGCCGACTTCAACATGGTGTCGTCGATCGGCGCGTTCATGTTTGGCGCCACGCAGATCTTCTTCCTGTTCATCGTGATCAAGACCATCCGCGGCGGCCCGCCAGCACCGGCCAAACCGTGGGATGGGGCCGAAGGCCTGGAGTGGAGCATCCCGTCACCGGCGCCGTATCACACCTTCACCACACCGCCGGAAGTGAAATGAACACCGCCCTTGCAGGAGCCGGCTTGCTGGCGATGAACGATAACGCGGTGCGCCTGATGCACCGCGGTGTTTGGATCGCCAGCAAGCCGGCTCCTACAGGGGTTGGCGTAGAGGTAGGAAACCATGGCTGACTCGATTTCGATGAAAAAGCTGGTCACCCGCCTGTTACTGGTGGTGGTAGCGATGTTTATTTTCGGGTTTGCCCTGGTGCCGATCTACGACGTGATGTGCAAGGCGTTCGGCATCAATGGCAAGACCGCCGGGCAGTATGAAGGCGAGCAGGCCGTCGATACCTCACGGCAGGTACGCGTGCAGTTTCTGTCGACCAACTCGGCTGACATGTCCTGGGATTTCTACCCCAAGAGCGACGAGCTGACGGCCAACCCTGGCGCAGTGAACGAGATGATCTTCATCGCGCACAACCCCACTGACAAGCCGATGAGCGCGCAAGCGGTGCCGAGCATCGCGCCGAGCAACGCGGCGGCGTATTTCCACAAGACCGAATGTTTCTGCTTTACCCAGCAAGTGCTGCAGCCCGGTCAACGGATCGAGATGCCGGTACGTTTCATCGTTGACCGTGACATGCCCAAGGATGTGAAGCACCTGACGCTGTCCTACACGCTGTTCGATATCACCGCCCGACATCCACCGGTGGCTGTAAATACTGGCGGCTGAGCGTGCCCGATAAGGAGAACAATAAATGGCAACTCATGAACATTATTACGTACCGGCCCAGAGCAAGTGGCCGATCATCGCTACGGTCGGCATGTTCGTCACCGTGTTCGGCCTGGCCACCTGGTTCAACGATCTGAAAGCGGCGCGGCCGGAATCCCACGGCCCGCTGATCTTTTTCGTCGGCGGCCTGCTGTTGGCCTACATGCTGTTCGGCTGGTTCGGTACGGTGATCAAGGAAAGTCGTCAGGGGTTATATAGCGCCCAGATGGATCGCTCGTTTCGCTGGGGCATGAGCTGGTTCATCTTCTCGGAGGTGATGTTCTTCATCGCCTTCTTCGGTGCGCTGTTTTACGTGCGCCACGTTTCTGGTCCGGCACTCGGCGGTGAAGGGACCAAAGGCATCGCGCATATGCTCTGGCCGAACTTCGAATTCGTCTGGCCTTTGCTGAACAACCCCGACTCGAAACTGTTTCCGCCACCGAAGGAAGTCATCAGCCCCTGGGGTCTGCCACTGCTCAATACCGTGCTGCTGGTGAGCTCCAGCGTCACCATCACCATCGCCCACCACGCGTTGAAAAAAGGCCATCGCGGCGCGCTGAAAATCTGGCTGGCGATCACCGTTTTACTGGGTTGTGCCTTCCTCGGCTTCCAGGCCGAAGAGTACCTGCACGCCTACCAAGAACTGGGCCTGACCCTGGGCTCCGGCATCTACGGCGCGACCTTTTTCATGCTCACCGGTTTCCACGGCGCCCACGTGACCATCGGCACGATCATCCTGTTCGTGATGCTGATGCGGATCCTGCGCGGGCACTTCGACAACGAGCACCAGTTCGGCTTCGAAGCGGCGAGCTGGTATTGGCACTTCGTGGACGTGGTGTGGATCGGGCTGTTCGTTTTCGTCTACGTGCTCTGAGGCTTACCAAGGCGCATGCGACACCAGCTGGCCGCTGAAAAAACCCCAGGCGATCAAGCCGACGGTGATGGCGGCCAGAGCAACACGAACACTCAAGGCAATGACGAGGCGGTTCGAGCTGCTGTCGTCCTTGACCAGAAAAAACAGGCCGCTGAACAGGCTGACAACCGTGGCAATCAGCATCAGGACGATGGCTGCTTTGAGCATGGTGGAACTCCGGGGGAAAGGCGATGCACTTGAGTATAGCTATCGCGACTACCGACTTTCTGGCGACGCCATGAAGCGCTTTCGGCCGGGCATCGTGCCGACGCTGGTGGTCGCATTATTGCTGCCCACGCTGGTGTCACTCGGGTTCTGGCAACTGAGCCGGGGCGCGGAGAAAAGCGCGCTGTTGCACACCTACGCCGAGCGCCGCGCCGCTGCATCGATGGCCAGCACCGAACTGCGACACACCGAGGACCCGGCCTTTCGCCGGGTTCGCTTGCACGGCCACTTCGATGCGGCGCACAGCCTGTTGCTGGACAACCGCCAGCGCGACGGCAAGGTTGGGGTCGAGCTGCTGCAACCGTTTCAGGATCAGGCGACCGGACTGTGGCTGCTGGTCAATCGCGGCTGGCTGCCTTGGCCGGACCGGCGCACACCGCCGCAATTCACCACGCCGACTCAGGCATTGAGCCTGGATGCGTGGGTCTACGTTTCACCCGGCGCGACCTTTCAACTGCAGGCCGATCCGAGCACTACAACCTGGCCTCGGTTAGTGACTGCCGTCGAGCCTTCAAAGCTCTGGAAGGCGCTGGACCGTGAAGGTTTTGCCTACGAATTACGCGCAGAAACCGGCCCCGCGTCCTACCAGGCCGATTGGCCGGTGGTGGCTACAGGGCCGGAAAAACACATCGCTTATGCCGTGCAGTGGTTCGCCATGTCGATCGCCCTGCTCGGCCTCTATGCCTATCTCGGCTGGCACAACGCAAAGGAGAAACACCATGGGAGCGGCCATGAATCCACCCAGCATGTCTGAGGCAAAAACGCCGGCGAACCGGCGCAAGGGTCGCTTGCAGTTGCTGCTGATCCTGCTTGGGGTGATCGGTCCGATGATCCTCGCCACCGGCATGTACAAATTGCAGTTCTGGGTGCCGGAAGGTCGCAGCTATCACGGCGAGCTGATCGGCACCGGCCAGACCCGCGCCGACCTTGGCGTGCAGGCGCAGGAGGACCGCTGGCAATTGCTGGTCACCGCGCCCAAGGAGTGTTCGGTGGACTGCCAGCAACTGGTGTACCTGGCGCGACAAATCCAGATCGGCCTCGGTCGCGATGCGTCCCGCGCCAGTCATGCCATCGCCACCGCGCAGCCGCTGAACAGCGATTACGAGACTAAACTTCAACGCGAGTACCCGCAGTTGCAGCGTTACTCACTGGACCTGCCGACCTACACCAAAGGCGCTCAGAGCAATGACACGCCGCACCTGTGGATCATCGACCCCCACGGCAATCTGGTGCTGCGCTACGACCCGTCGATCAAGGGCAAGGAGCTGCTTAACGACCTGCGCCATCTGCTGAAACTGTCGAACATCGGATAAGGGCATCGTCATGGCCAAACCAGGATTTCGCCTCGCGCTGTTTGCCACCTTGCTGGCACTGATTGTGGTGTTGCTCGGCGCCTACACTCGCCTGACTCACGCCGGCCTCGGCTGCCCGGACTGGCCGGGTTGCTACGGCTTTATCAGCGTGCCGAAAAGCGAAGCTCAACTGGCCCATGCCGAACTGCATTTTCCCGATACGCCCGTCGAAGCACACAAGGGCTGGAACGAAATGGTCCACCGCTACTTCGCCGGCACGCTGGGCTTGCTGATTTCAGTACTGGCCGGTCGCGCCTGGGTGCATCGTCGGCATCCGGGGCAACCGGTGAAGCTGCCGTTGTTCCTGCTGGCGGTGGTCATCGCCCAAGCGGCATTCGGCATGTGGACGGTGACGCTCAAGCTTTGGCCGCAAGTGGTGACCGGGCATTTGCTCGGAGGGTTCGCGACGTTGAGCCTGTTGTTTCTGTTGACCTTGCGTCTGTCGGGCGTCTTACCGGCGCTGACTGTGCCCCGGCGTTTGCAGTACTGGGCGACGGCCGGATTGCTGTTGGTGATCCTGCAAATCGCCCTCGGCGGCTGGGTCAGTTCCAACTACGCCGCGGTGGCTTGTATCGACTTCCCGACCTGTCACGGGCAGTGGCTGCCCCCGGCGGACTTCGCCAACGGCTTTCACCTGACCCAACACATCGGCCCCAATTACCTGGGCGGGCAACTGGATAGCGATGCTCGCACGGCGATTCACCTGACTCACCGCATTGGCGCATTGCTGGTCACGCTGGTGCTGCTCGGTCTGGCGTGGCAACTCAAAATCGTCGGCATGACACGCCTGGCGGGGCTGGTGCTGATTGCTCTCGCCGCACAGATCACCCTCGGCATCAGCAACGTGCTGTTTCACCTGCCGCTGCCGGTGGCCGTCGCGCATAACGCCGGCGGCGCAGCGCTGCTGCTGACGATGGTGTTGGTCAATTATCACGCGCGAACCAGTCTGGTTCGGGTCAAACAACCAACACGCTGGCGCTTCAGCTCGCGCAAACATTCAGCCGGGCCCATAACAATAAAAGGAGAGATGCCATGGCGACTCTGATCGGCGCACGTCACAGCCAGGCGATCTGGCGTGACTACCTGGAACTGACCAAGCCGAAAGTGGTGGTGCTGATGCTCATCACCTCGCTGGTCGGCATGTTCCTCGCAACCCGCGCAGGGGTGCCGTGGACGGTGCTGGTGTTCGGCAATCTGGGGATTGCGTTGTGTGCCGGCGGGGCGGCGGCGGTCAACCATGTGGTGGACCGGCGGATCGATGCGGTGATGGCGCGCACCCATAAGCGTCCCTTGGCCGAAGGCCGGGTTTCACCGACGGCTGCGCTGACGTTCGCATTGGTGCTGGCGGTGTTGGGCCAGGCGTTATTGCTGGCGTTCACCAATCCACTGACAGCGTGGCTGACCCTGGCTTCGCTGCTCGGTTACGCCGTGGTCTATACCGGATTCCTCAAACGCGCGACGCCGCAGAACATCGTCATCGGCGGCCTGGCCGGTGCCGCCCCGCCGCTGCTCGGCTGGACCGCTGCCACCGGTCACGTCAGTGCCGAACCGCTGCTGCTGGTGCTGATCATCTTCGCCTGGACCCCGCCGCACTTCTGGGCGCTGGCGATCCATCGCAAAGAGGAATACGCCAAGGCCGATATTCCGATGCTGCCGGTGACCCACGGCGAGCACTACACCAAAATCCATATCCTGCTTTACACCTTCGCGTTGCTGGCCGTCAGCCTGATGCCGTACGTGATTCACATGAGCGGCGTGCTCTACCTGATTTGCGCCGTCGGACTGGGTGCGAGGTTTCTGCAATGGGCCGTCGTGCTGTACCGTGGCACTCGGCCGCACGCGGCGATCAACACGTTCAAGTACTCTATCTGGTACTTGTTCCTGCTGTTTATCGCGCTGCTCGTAGACCACTACTTACTGTTGAACCTATGACTCGAACCCAGAAAACCGTCTTCATCCTTGTCGCCCTGATCGCGCTGGTCCTGGGCCTGACCATCAACAAAGTGCTGTCCGGCAAAGGCCAGGGCGACCCGACTGCGTTGATTGACGCCGGGATCATCCTGTTGCCGCAAAGCCGTAACCTGCCAGACGTGACGATGACCGATCAGGACGGCAAACCGGTGGCGGTCAATGCGCTGAAAGACAAGTGGAGTCTGTTGTTCTTCGGTTACACCTTCTGCCCGGACATCTGCCCGACCACCCTCGCCCAGCTGCGCCAGATCAAGAGCGAACTGCCGCCGGAGGCTGTGGATAAATTGCAGGTCATCCTGGTGAGCGTCGATCCGAACCGCGATACACCCAAGCAGCTCAAGCAATACCTGGGTTACTTCGATCCGCAGTTTCAGGGACTGACGGCGACCTCGGTCGAGGACATTCAGAAGCTGGCCAACGCGGTGAGCATTCCGTTCATTCCGGCGGACACCAGCAAGCCAAACTACACGGTTGATCACAGCGGCAACCTGGCGGTGATCGGGCCGGATGGAACGCAGCGCGGGTTTATCCGGGCGCCGTTGAACAACGCCAAGCTGGTGGCGCAGTTACCGGTGATGCTCAAACGCAAATAACACACAAACCTTGTAGGAGCCGGCTTGCTGGCGATGGCAATCTCACGGACGCCATCGCCAGCAAGCCGGCCCCAGCAGGGTCAGTGTTTCAGGCATAAAAAGTGGGGCGCATTCAATGCGCCCCATTTTTCGTTACAGCTTCAGATCAGAACGCCGGCACCACCGCGCCTTTGTACTTCTCGAGAATGAAGGCTTTCACTTCCGGGCTGTGCAGCGCGGCAACCAGCTTCTTCATGTCTTCACTGTCCTTGTCGTCCGGACGGGCAACGAGGATGTTCACGTACGGCGAATCGCTGCCTTCGATGACCAGCGCATCCTTGGCCGGATCAAGCTTGGCTTCCAGCGCGTAGTTGGTGTTGATCAGCGCCAGGTCGACCTGGGTCAGCACCCGCGGGAGAGTCGCGGCTTCCAGTTCGCGGAATTTCAGGTCCTTGGTGTTCTCGGTGATGTCCTTGACGGTCGACAGGATATTGTTCGAATCCTTCAACTTGATCAGGCCAGCCTTCGCCAGCAGCAACAGCGCGCGGCCGCCGTTGGTGGCGTCGTTCGGGATCACCACGTTGGCGCCGCCCGGCAGTTCGGTCAGCGCTTTGTATTTGCTGGAGTAAGCGCCCAGCGGTTCCAGGTGCACACCGGCCACGGAAATCAGGTTAGTGCCCTTGGCCTTGTTGAACTCGTCGAGGTACGGCTGGTGCTGGAAGAAGTTGGCATCCAGGCGTTTCTCGGCCACTTGCACGTTCGGCTGGATGTAGTCGGTGAAGACTTTGACCTTAAGGTCCACGCCTTCCTTGGCCAGGGCCGGTTTCACGAATTCGAGGATTTCTGCGTGCGGGACCGGGGAGGCCGCAACGGTCAGGGTGCCGGCGTGGGCGGAAAAAGCTGCAACAGCAGCAAACGCGACGAGTAATTTTTTCATTCAGCTAACTCCTTGTGAGGCGCATCGCGCCTGCCAGCGAATGGCCGGCTCATGACTTATTTACGCGAGAAGTGTACGACCAGCTTGTCGCCAACGGTTTGTAGCACTTGAACCAGGACCAGCAGCAACACCACGGTGACGACCATCACATCGGTCTGGAAACGCTGGTAACCAAAACGGATCGCCAGGTCACCCAGACCACCCGCGCCCACCACACCGGCCATCGCCGTGTAGGACACCAGTGTAATAGCTGTCACCGTAATCGCCGCGAAGATGCCCGGGCGGGCTTCTGGCAGCAAGGCATTGGTGATGATCTGACGCGTCGTCGCGCCCATGGCCTGTGTCGCTTCGATGATGCCGCGATCCACTTCACGCAGGGCGGTTTCCACCAGTCGTGCGAAGAACGGCGTGGCACCCACCACCAGCGGCGGGATTGCACCGGCAACACCCAGCGAAGTGCCGGTGATCAACACGGTGAACGGAATCATCACGATCAGCAGAATGATGAAGGGCAGCGAACGCAGGATGTTCACCACCAGCGACAACATCGCATACACGCCTTTGGCTTCCAGCAACTGACGCGGGCTGCAAAGGAACAACAGCACGCCGAGCGGAAGGCCCAGCAGCACGGTGAACAACAGCGAACCGCCGAGCATCAGCAGGGTATCGCCAGTGGCCAGCCAGATTTCGAACCAGTCGATATTGGCGAAGAAACTTGTCAGGGCTTCCATCAGCGCAGCACCTCCATGTGGACATCCGCCGCGGTGAAGCGGGCAAACGCCGCCTCCATATCGCCGCCGGTGACCGCCAGGGTCAATTGCCCGTAGGGGATGTCTTTGATGCGGTCGATACGACCGGCCAGGATGCTGTAGTCCACGCCCGTTTCCCGAGCGACGGTTCCCAGCAAAGGCGCGTAGGTCGCTTCGCCCTGGAAGGTCAGACGCACGATACGGCCCGGCACATGAGCAAAATCGTCGCGCTGTTCGCTTTCGTCGATCTGCTCGTCTTCCTGCACGAAACGCTTGGTAGTCGGGTGCTTTGGATGCAGGAACACCTCGGCCACCGAACCTTGCTCGACGATCACACCCGCGTCCATGACCGCCACCTGGTCACAGACGCGACGGATCACATCCATCTCGTGGGTGATCAGGACGATGGTCAGCTTCAGCTCGCGGTTGATCTCGGCCAGCAGTTGCAGGACCGACGCCGTGGTCTGCGGGTCCAGGGCGCTGGTGGCTTCATCGCACAGCAGGATTTTTGGCTTGGTCGCCAGCGCGCGGGCAATGCCGACGCGCTGCTTTTGGCCGCCGGACAACTGCGCCGGGTATTTTTTGGCGTGGTCGGACAAGCCCACCCGCGCCAGCAACTCGGCCACACGCTGGTCGATCTCACTGCGCGACAGTTCGCCCGCAAGGGTCAGCGGCAACGCGACGTTGTCGGCAACGGTCTTGGACGCCAGCAGGTTGAAGTGCTGGAAAATCATCCCGACCTGCTGCCGGAAGCGTCGCAGGCTGTTGGCGTCGAGCGCCGTGACTTCTTCGCCGTCGACGATGATCTTGCCGCCACTGGAGTTCTCCAGGCGATTGATCAGACGCAGCAGGGTACTTTTTCCCGCACCGGAATGACCGATCAGGCCGAAGACCTGGCCGTTCTCAATCGTCAGACTGGTCGGGTGCAGGGCGGGAATATCCTTACCGGCGACGCGGTAGGTTTTGTGGACGTTTTGAAACTCGATCACGTAGCGAACCTTGTGGGGCGCGTTAGAAAAGGATCAGCGGTTAGCCGGGCGCGCATTTTAGCCTGTCCGTATAGAGGTTATTAGCATTTATTCCGCATTCAACCTTTCATTTGGCAATAACACGATCAAAGGTCATAAAAAAGGAACGGCTAAAAAGCCCATCAGTCACTAATAAGGCAACTCGAAAACGCCCCCGGTGCCGTGCCTGGGGAATGCATAAGAATCCTGACTACGGCAGGAATCGCTACGAGGAGTTAACGACTGATGAGTACTAAAAAGCCTGCCGCACCCAAAAGCGCCCTGGCCGGGACCGACACACTGGACCGCGGCAACACCAATGCCAAGCTCGACAGCCTCGAAAAATTTCGCTCCGACGCCACCGAACAGGCCCTGCGCACCAACCAGGGCGTGAAGGTTTCGGACAACCAGAACACATTGAAGGTCGGCGCCCGCGGCCCGTCGTTGCTGGAAGATTTCATCATGCGTGAAAAGATCACGCATTTTGACCATGAGCGCATCCCGGAGCGCATCGTCCATGCCCGGGGCACTGGCGCTCATGGTTTTTTCCAGACCTATGAAAACCATTCCGTGCTGACCAAGGCCGGTTTCTTACAGGACCCGGGCAAGAAAACTCCGGTCTTCGTACGATTTTCCACGGTCCAAGGCCCGCGCGGTTCGGGCGATACCGTGCGCGACGTACGCGGTTTCGCCGTGAAGTTCTTCACCGACGAAGGCAACTTCGACCTGGTGGGCAACAACATGCCAGTGTTTTTCATACAGGATGCGATCAAGTTTCCTGACTTCGTTCACGCGGTAAAACCCGAGCCACATAACGAGATACCTACGGGCGGTTCGGCGCACGACACCTTCTGGGACTTTGTCTCGCTGGTTCCGGAATCAGCGCACATGGTGATGTGGGCAATGTCCGACCGGGCGATCCCGAAAAGCTTGCGCAGCATGCAGGGTTTCGGCGTGCATACATTCCGCCTGATCAACGCCGAGGGCAAATCGCGCTTCGTCAAATTCCATTGGCGCCCTGCCGCCGGGACGTGCTCGCTGGTCTGGGATGAAGCCCAGAAACTCGCCGGTAAAGACACCGACTACCACCGCCGCGATCTCTGGGAATCGATCGAGATGGGCGATTACCCAGAGTGGGAATTGGGCGTACAGGTCGTCGAAGAGGAAAACGAACATTCCTTCGACTTCGACATTCTCGACCCGACCAAAATCATTCCCGAGGAAATCGTGCCCATCACGCCGCTGGGCAAGATGGTGCTCAACCGCAACCCGGACAACTTCTTCGCCGAAACCGAGCAGGTCGCTTTCTGTCCGGGGCATATCGTGCCGGGCATCGATTTTTCCAACGATCCGTTGCTGCAAGGTCGGTTGTTTTCCTACACCGATACGCAAATCAGCCGACTCGGTGGACCGAATTTTCACGAGATCCCGATCAACCGTCCGGTGGCCCCCTTCCATAATGGCCAGCGGGATGCGATGCACCGCACCACGATCGACAAGGGGCGCGCGTCCTACGAACCGAATTCCATCGACGGTGGCTGGCCCAAAGAAACGCCGCCCGCCGCGCAGGATGGCGGCTTCGAGACCTATCCAGAGCGCATCGACGCCAACAAGATCCGCCAGCGCAGCGAGTCGTTCAGCGATCACTTCTCGCAGGCGCGGCTGTTCTTTCACAGCATGAGCAAACACGAGCAGGAACACATCATCTCGGCCTACAGCTTTGAGCTGGGCAAGGTTGAGCGAGCGTTTATCCGTGCGCGCGAAGTGAATGAGATCCTCGCCAACATCGACCTGGAACTGGCCAAACGTGTGGCGCAGAACCTCGGCTTGCCGGCACCGAAGGCCGGGACGGTCGATGTGCCGAAAATCTCCCTGGAACGTTCGCCGGCCCTGAGCCAGGCCAATTTGTTGCCGGGCGATATAAAAACCCGAAAAGTCGCGATTCTGGCGGCCAACGGGGTCGATGGCGCTGCAATCGATGCCATGAAAAAAGCGCTGAAAGCAGAAGGCGCCCACGCCAAACTGCTCGGCCCGACGTCCGCCCCGGTGACAACCGCCGATGGCAAGATGCTGCCGGTGGATGCCTCCATGGAAGGCATGCCATCCATCGCTTTCGATGCGGTCTTTGTGCCGGGTGGTGCGACATCCATCAAAGCGTTGAGCGGTGATGGCGTGGCGCTGCATTACGTGCTGGAGGCGTTCAAGCACTTGAAGGCGATCGCGTTGCAAGGCGAGGCGAAGCAATTGCTGGAGGTGTTGAAGCTGGAGGCTGATGCGGGGTTGATCGTGGGGACGGACGCGAAGTTGATCAAGGCGTTTTTTGCGGCGATCGGGCAGCATCGGGTGTGGGAACGGGAGCCTAAGGCCAAGGCGATTCCGGCTTAAGGCACTGTATTGCTAGGTAGGGCGCCTTCGCGGGCAAGCCCGCTCCCACAGGATTTGTGTCGTTCGCCAACTATGTGAACGACACTGGACCTGTGGGAGCGAGCTTGCTCACGATGCTTTTAGGGTTTACGCGGACTCAAGACCATCTGCGCCGGAACATTGCGCAGAATCTGCTTCTGCAGATTCAGATCAAACCCCGAATCCAGCTTCTTTACCCGTTTGGTCAACAACGTAGCCAACCACGGATAATCCTGCGTACGCGGCGCCTGAATGCTCACGTCGCACTTGTAATTCACCACATCAGCCGCGATCGCATCCAGTTGCCGACGAAGTTTGCTCATATCGGCGAGGTTCAATGCGACGGTAGTGCTCTCAGCGGTCGGATCAATCACTTTCGCCTGTGGTTTGGCCTCGGCCGCCAACAGCGCCGCTTCAGCTCTATCGAGCTCAGCCTTGCGCGCATTGACGATAGCGTTATTGACCCCACCGGTCAGCGCCGGAGCCTTGGGCATCAGTGCCCGCGCACGGCTCAGGGCAGTGGCAGCAGCATTCACATCGCCTTTTTGCAGCACGATCTGGCTGCGTTGCAGATAGGCTTCGGCGAGTTGTCGTTGGTACTGCACAAGGGAAGGGTCGTTTGGCGACCCGGCCTGCAAGGCAGCCAGTTGATCTTCAGCAGTGGCCAGCTCGCTGCTGGCGAGGCTTTGCTCGAGCTGTGCGATGGCCGAGGCTCGCGCATCAGTGGCCTCGGTGGCCGCCGGTGGCGTGCTTTGACATGCGCCCAGTAGCAGCGAAAATGCAACAAGGAGCAGATAACGGGAGGCTAACAGCTTCATTCCTGCGACTCTCTATTTGCGCAAAAAACGAGCAAGTCTACACCCCTCGACGGGGCAGGACAAAACTCAGCAGAAACAGCGCGGCGGCCGCCACCACGATCGACGGGCCTGCCGGGGTGTCCTTGAACCAGGACAATGCCAACCCGCCACACACCGCGAGCATGCCCAGCAGGCTCGCGCCCAGTGCCATCTGTTCCGGCGACCGGGCGTGACGTTGTGCCGCAGCCGCCGGGATGATCAGCAGCGACGTAATCAACAACACACCGACGATTTTCATCGCCACGGCGATCACAACGGCGATCAGCAGCATCAGGGTCAGACGCAGCGCCGGCACCGGCAAGCCTTCCACCCTGGCCAGCTCTTCATGCACCGTGATTGCCAGCAATGGCCGCCACAATGTCACCAGCAAGGCCATGACAGCTGCGCTGCCGCCGAGAATCCAGGCCAGATCGGTCGGACTGATCGCCAGCAAATCGCCGAACAGATAGGCCATCAGGTCGATCCGCACTTCGTGCATGAAGCTTAGTACGACAAGGCCTAAAGAGAGCGTGCTCGGTGCGAGAATTCCCAAAAGCGTGTCGGATGCCAGCGGCTGACGCTGTTGCAAGGTCACCAGCAACACCGCCAATAACAGACAGCCTACGGTGACCGCCACTGTCGGGCTGACATCCAGCAGAAAGCCCAACGCCACGCCAAGCAAGGCCGCGTGGGACAGGGTGTCGCCGAAATACGCCATGCGCCGCCAGACCACGAAAGATCCCAACGGCCCCGCCACCAGCGCCAGGGCCAGGCCTGCAAGCAGGGCGTAAAGCAGAAAATCAGCCATGCTTGCAGCTATCTCCATGAACGTGAGGTTGGGCCGTCGGGGCCGTGGTGACCACCGAACCATGCAAATCATGGGCGTGGTCGTGATGGTGGTGATAAATCGCCAGGCTTTGTGCGTTCTTTCCGAACAACTCGACGAAAGCAGGATCGCCGCTGACCTGCTCGGGATGACCGGAACAGCAGACGTGACGGTTGAGGCAGACCACTTGATCGGTGGTGCTCATGACCAGATGCAAATCGTGGGAAACCATCAGCACGCCGCAGCCGTGACGGTCACGCAGGCGAGTGATCAGGCTGTACAGCTCGGCCTGCCCCGCTACGTCGACGCCTTGCACCGGCTCATCAAGCACCAGCAATTCTGGCTCGCGCAACAGCGCCCGGGCCAGCAGCACGCGCTGCATTTCACCACCGGAAACGCTTTGCACCGGGCTGTCGATCACCTGTTCGGCGCCCACTTCCTTGAGGGCCGCCAACGCGCGAGTGCGATCCACACCGGGCACCAGCCGCAAGAAGCGCAGCACCGACAGCGGGAGCGTCGGATCGACGTGAAGTTTTTGCGGCATGTAACCGACCCGCAGTTTCGGCTTGCGCCACACGCTGCCGCTGTCCGGCTTCAACAGGCCGAGCACCGCCCGCACAAGGGTGGTTTTGCCGGCACCGTTGGGACCGATCAGCGTGACGATCTGCCCGGGCTCGACGCTTAGCTCGATGTTATCCAGCACGTTTTGCCCGGCAAAGGTGACGGCAACCTGCTTGAGGCGGATCAGCGCGTTGCTCATCAAGCCCCCTGGCAACCCGAACAGACGCCGACCACTTCGACAGTCTGGCTTTCGACGACGAATCCGACGTCCCTGGCGCTGCCGATGATCGCGTCGCTGATGGACTTCTGCTCAAGCTCGATGGCGGCGTGGCACTCGCGGCAAATCAGGAACTGGCCCTGGTGAGCGTGTTCCGGATGATTGCAACCGACGAAGGCGTTCAGCGAGGAGATGCGGTGCACCAGGCCGTTTTCCAGCAGGAAATCCAGTGCGCGGTACACGGTCGGCGGCGCAGCACGGCGACCATCCTGCTCGCTGAGCACGGCAAGAATGTCATAGGCACCCAGCGGCTTGTGGCTTTGCCACACCAGTTCCAGCACCCGCCGGCGCAAGGCAGTCAGGCGCAGGCCTTGACGCGCGCACAGGGCATCGGCCTCAGACAGTGCGCTGTGAACGCAATGAGAGTGGTCGTGGGGACGGCTGGCAATCGGTGTTTTAGGCATGAGCGGCGACGAGTTTTGTGAGAGACGTTATTATGTTACCCGTTCTCGCCTCTTCGAGTGGTCATCGTGTCCCGACTTTTTTCTACCTTTGTCGCATTTGTCGCCAGTTTTCTGTTGATCGGTTCTGCTCACGCCGAAGTCAAAGTCCTTACCAGCATCAAGCCGCTGCAGTTGATTGCCGCTGCGGTGCAGGACGGCGTGGCAATCCCGGAAGTGCTGCTTCCGCCCGGCGCTTCCCCGCATAACTATGCCCTGCGCCCTTCCGACGTACGGAAGGTGCAATCGGTGGATCTGCTTTACTGGATCGGTCCGGACATGGAAGGTTTCCTGCCTCGCGTGCTGAACGGTCGCACGCTGCCGAGCGTTGCCGTGCAGGATCTGCCGGGGCTGAAATTGCGTCGCTTCGCCGAAGACAGTCACTCCCACGCCGAAGAAGCCGACGAACATGATCACGATCACCGTCCGGGCAGCCTGGATGCGCATTTGTGGTTATCACCGGTCAACGCTCGGGTGATCGCGACAAAAATGGCCGCAGATCTGGGTGCCGTCGATCCGGCCAATGCGGCGCGTTATCAAAGCAACCTCAAAGCGTTCGATGAGCGCCTGGATGCGCTGGACCTGCGCTTGAAGGCTCGACTGGCAGGCATCGCGGGCAAACCGTACTTTGTGTTCCATGAGGCGTTCGACTACTTCGAAGAGGCTTATGGTCTGAAGCACGCTGGCGTATTCAGCGTCGCCGCCGAAGTTCAGCCGGGTGCCCAGCATGTATCGGCAATGCGTACGCGGTTGCAGGAAGTGGGCAAGACCTGTGTGTTCAGCGAACCGCCGTTGCGTCCGCGGCTGGCGGAAACGCTGGTGGCGGGGTTGCCTGTGAAACTGGCGGAACTGGATGCGTTGGGCGGGTACACGCCGGCGACTGCTCAGGGGTATGAGCAGGTGCTGGAGAAGTTGGGGAATGATTTGGCGGGGTGTCTGGAGTCGTTGTAGTCCCATAAAAAAGATCGCAGCCTTCGGCAGCGCCTACGTAGATCGGTGTAGGAGCTGCCGAAGGCTGCGATCTTTTGACTTTAAAGGGCGAACGGTAGGGGTGTACTGACCTTCTGCCGCTGCGCCAACCGCTGCTGAAATTCCATCGGGTCGTGAATCAACACGTCTTGCCCGGCGAAAGACTCTGCGGCAATCAACCGCGACAACCAGAACCGCACACACGCCACACGCAACATGGTCGGCCACAACTCCGCCTCGGCCGCCGTGAATGGCCGCAACGCTGCATACGCCCCCAGCAACGCCCGCGCCCGCGGCCCGTCAATCAACCCGTCGTCGTCCGAACACCAATCGTTCAAGGCAATCGCCACGTCGTAGAGCATGGGTCCCGAACAGGCATTGTAGAAGTCGATCAACCCGGTCAGGTGCGTGCCTTCGAACATCGCGTTGTCGCGAAACAGGTCCGCGTGGATGTTGGCCCGTGGCAACGCCAGGATTTTTTCTTTCTGTTGAGTGATTTCATCCAGCGCCCGTTGCAGCAAATCGCTCTGCTCTGCATTCAGGTGCGACAACAGCTGCGTGCCCTCTTCCAGCATCCAGTCCAGCCCACGATCGGTCTTGCGCTTGATCATGTTGGGCTGGGTTGCCAGATGCAGGTGCGCGAGCAACTCGCCCACTTGGGCACAATGCTGTGCGTTGGCGATCTTGATGTGCTTGCCGGCCAGACGCGGCTGCAACAGCGCAGGCTTGCCCGCCAGCTCGCGCAAGGCAACGCCATCGGTGGTGCGCAAGGCGTAAGGCACCGGCAGGTCGGCTTCATGCAGCACATCCAGCAGTTCGATGAAGAACGGCATCTCCTGAACCGGACCACGCTCAACCAGGGTCAGTACAAACTCGCCCTGCTCCAGGCTGATAAAGAAATTGGTGTTTTCGCTACCGGCGGCAATCCCCTGGAAATCAAGCAGGCGGCCGAGCCCGTATGGGGCGAGAAAGGTTTCCAGCTCGGGCCGAGCCAGCGGGGTGAACACAGACATGTTTTAACTGCCAGTACGGGCGCCGCCACTCTGCCGGCGCCGATTTAAGTTAGGAACGGCTTACCATTCGAAGATTTTCCATGCCGGGATCAGCATATCCGGCTGATCCGAGCGAATGAAGTTACCGTCCGATCCATCCGCGCGCACCAGAAAGTACGGCTTGCCGCCCTTTGGGGTGACCTTGATGGCATACAAAAAGCCATTTTGCCGATATTCCTGGATAGTTTTATCGCCTTCCGTGCGGATCGTGACATCCGGGTCTGCCGAGGGTGCGTCATCTGCGGCCATCACGGCCAATGGTGTGATTGCAAACAAGCCAGCCAGCAACAGGCGATTTAGTGTGCGCATGATAACCTTGTCCCTTTGTCGTCAACGGTCCCGCTATTCTAGCGCCGGACCCGCCGAAAAGGTTGATCCTGCTCATGAGCCAAGCCCCCCTCGTCCTGGTGGACGGTTCTTCTTACCTGTACCGCGCCTTTCACGCCCTGCCACCGCTGACCACTTCCAAAGGTCTGCCGACCGGAGCGGTCAAAGGCGTGTTGAACATGCTCAAGAGTCTACGCAAGCAGTACCCGGACAGTCCGTTCGCCGTGGTGTTCGATGCCAAGGGCGGGACATTCCGTGACGAAATGTTCGCCGAGTACAAGGCCAACCGTCCGAGCATGCCCGACGACATGCGCCTACAGATCGAGCCACTGCACCAGAGCGTGATGGCGCTGGGCTTCCCGCTGCTGTGCGTCGAAGGCGTGGAGGCCGATGACGTGATCGGTACCCTGGCCCGCAGCAGCGCGGCGGCCGACCGTCCGGTGATTATCTCCACCGGCGACAAGGACATGGCGCAACTGGTCGACGGCCACATTACCTTGGTCAATACCATGACCGGTAGCGCGCTGGACGTGGAAGGCGTGAAGGAGAAATTCGGCGTCGCTCCCGAGCAGATCATCGATTATCTGGCGCTGATGGGCGATTCTTCCGACAACATCCCGGGCGTTCCGGGCATCGGTCCCAAGACCGCTTCCGGCCTGTTGGTCGGCGTAAACGGCGGCCTGACCGAGCTCTATGCGCAGCTCGACATCGTTCCGACCCTGCCGATTCGCGGCGCGAAAACCCTGCCGGCCAAACTTGAAGAGCACAAGGAAATGGCCTTCCTCTCCTACCAACTGGCGACGATCAAGATCGACGTGCCGCTGGATATCGGCCTCGACGACCTGCAAATGGGCAAGCCGGATCACGACAAACTGGCCGAGCTCTACACGCTGCTGGAATTCAAGAGCTGGTTCGAAGAAAACCAGCGCGACGCCAAGCGTTCCGGCCAGGAAGTCAGTGCGCCGGTGATTGAAGAAGCCGCCGTCGAGACTGAACTCAAGTACACGACGATCCTCACTCAGGCCGATTTCGACCTGTGGCTGAAGAAGCTCAACGACGCCACGCTGATCGCCTTTGATACCGAAACCACCGGCATCGATGCGCAGCAGGCGCAACTGGTCGGTCTGTCGTTCGCTGTACAGGCCAACGAAGCGGCCTACATTCCGCTGACCCATTCCTACATGGGCGTGCCGGATCAGCTCGATCGCGACACCGTGCTGCGCGCACTGAAACCGATCCTGGAAGACCCGAACAAACTCAAGGTCGGCCAGCACGCCAAGTTCGACATGAACATCCTGGCCAACTGCGCCATCGGTGGCGACCAGAGCTGCGGCATCACCGTGCGAGGCATCGCGTTCGACACCATGCTCGAATCCTACGTGCTGGATTCCACCGCGACCCGCCACGACATGGACAGCCTGGCGCTGAAGTACCTGAATCACACCACCACCAGCTTTCAGGACATTGCCGGCAAAGGTGCCAAACAGCTGACTTTTGACCAGATCTCCCTCGAACTGGCCGGGCCTTACGCCGCTGAAGACGCCGACGTAACGCTGCGCCTGCATCAGGCCTTGCACGAAAAGCTCAATGCCATCCCTAGCTTGAGCAAAGTCCTGAGCGAAATTGAAATGCCATTGGTGCCGGTACTCGCGCGAATCGAACGCCAGGGCGCGCTGGTCGATGCCAACCTGCTGGGCATTCAAAGCGTTGAGCTAGGCGACAAGATGGTCGCACTGGAGCGCGAGGCGTTTGCCATCGCCGGCGAAGAATTCAACCTGGGTTCGCCGAAGCAATTGGGCGTGATCCTGTACGAAAAACTTGGCCTGCCGATCCTCAGCAAAACCGCCAAGGGCCAGGCGTCCACCGCCGAAGCCGTGCTGGCGGAACTGGCCGAGCAGGACTACCCGCTGCCCAAAGTGCTGATGCAGTACCGCTCGATGAGCAAGCTGAAAAGCACCTACACCGATCGTCTGCCGGAGCAGATCAACCCGCGCACCGGGCGAATTCACACCTCTTATCATCAGGCTGTCGCGGCGACCGGGCGTTTGTCGTCCAGTGATCCGAACCTGCAGAACATCCCGATCCGCACCGCCGAAGGGCGGCGGATTCGTCAGGCGTTCATTGCGCCAAAAGGCTATAAGCTGCTGGCCGCGGACTACTCGCAAATCGAGCTGCGCATCATGGCCCACCTGGCCAAGGACGAAGGTTTGCTGCACGCCTTCCGCAATGACCTGGACGTGCACAAAGCCACTGCCGCCGAAGTGTTCGGCGTCGATCTGGCAGAGGTCACCACTGATCAGCGTCGTAGCGCCAAAGCGATCAACTTCGGCTTGATCTATGGCATGAGCGCGTTTGGCCTGGCCAAGCAGATCGGCGTCGATCGCAAACAGTCGCAGGCGTACATCGACCGCTATTTCGCCCGCTATCCAGGCGTCCTGGACTACATGGAGCGCACCCGCGCCCAGGCGGCCGAGCAAGGTTTTGTCGAGACCCTCTTCGGTCGCCGCCTGTACCTGCCGGAAATCAATGCAAAAAACCCAGCCCTGCGCAAAGGCGCCGAACGCACGGCGATCAACGCACCGATGCAAGGCACTGCGGCGGACATCATCAAGAAAGCCATGGTGGCTGTGGATAACTGGCTGACCTCGTCGGGTCTGGACGCCAAAGTCATCCTGCAGGTGCACGATGAATTGGTGCTTGAGGTGCGGGAAGACCTGGTCGATCAGGTTCGCGAGGAGATTCGCGCCCACATGGCTGACGCCGCGAAGCTTGATGTCCCGCTACTGGTCGAAGTTGGCGTAGGCAATAACTGGGATGAGGCTCACTAACCCGTCTTCTGTGGGAGCGTGCAAGCTCGCTCCCACAGGGATTTTGGTGCGGCATAGTGCCGCGGCAGAGGGGGCGAAGAGCGCTTATTTCAGTTAGCGATTCGACTTATTTCAAATGGTTTTTGAAGCGCCGGAACTAAACCTGTGAACTGCCACTCAGAGTAACTGAATGGCTGGTGAAGCCCTTCGATGCTCCTATGTTGTGTTAAGTGTTGGCAGATAATCTGGACCCCGCCCTAGCGGTCCGGAACTTGAACCCCGGAACTTCCCCCTCCCCATAAGAAGTCCGGGGTTTTTTTTGCCCGCGTTTTTTGTAAATGAGCTTACTCCGCGAGTTCCGAGCCTTTGTCCGCCAGTTCCATCCAGCCGGCCAATACAGTGTAGGCGTCTTCCAGGCCCATGCGTTTTGGCGCCGAAAACAGCTGGATGCTGATCGCATCACCCCAGCCTTTGCGGATGTCCGACTGAACCTTGAGCAGCACGTTTTTCGCAGCGCCGTAAGTCAGCTTGTCCGCTTTGGTCAGCAGAATGTGCATCGGCATGCCGCTGGCGACGGCCCAATCAAGCATCAACAGGTCGAAATCGGTCATTGGATGACGGATGTCCATCATCAGAATCAGACCTTTCAAACTCTCGCGACCACCCAGATAAGCTTCGAGGTGACGCTGCCAGTGCAGCTTCAACGGGATCGGCACTTTCGCGTAACCGTAGCCCGGCAGGTCGACCAGACGACGATCATCGTCTAGCTTGAAGAAGTTCAAGAGTTGCGTGCGACCCGGTGTTTTCGAGGTCCGCGCCAGGCTGGCATGCGTCAGAGTGTTCAACGCGCTGGATTTACCGGCGTTGGAACGCCCGGCGAAGGCCACTTCAAAGCCTTCGTCGTCGGGGCATTGGTCGACTTTGGCAGCGCTGAGCATGAAGGTGGACTGTTGGCACAGGCCGAGGATGGGGTTCTTGAGTTGCATGGGATTTCCGATGTGGGCGGCGCCGGGAATGGACGCGGCAAGCGGTGTCGTTTCCGTTTCAGTGACGCCAGTATATAATGCCGCAGATTTTGTGTGCGCTTTGTCCCAGCGTAGGATGAAGTTCACGAGAGCGATTGACCTTGATTGCGCACTAGAATGCAGAACGCTCTCAACCCTGAAAAGGTCGTTTTATGACGAAATGGCTGCTAGCTGCCGGTGTCTTGATGCCGCTTTACAGCGCTCAGGCTACACAGGATCCGGAAGCTGTGTACAACCGTGTTTGTGGTGCCTGTCATTCCGGCCAACTACCCATGGCGCCCAGAAAGGGCGATCAGGAAGCTTGGACGCCGAGGTTGGCGAAAGGTATGGAGACGCTGGTGCAACACGTGACCCAGGGTTTCAAGGCGATGCCGCCGCGTGGTTTGTGCATGGACTGCAGTGCCGAGGATTACCGAGCCATCATCCAGTGGATGAGCGAGTGATCCCGGTCCATAACTCTTTAACCCTTAGCCGTAGTTGGATTAGCTGATGAACAAATTGATCGTGAGTCTGCTGTTGACCGTGGGGATCTCCGGCATAGCCCATGCTGCAGGTGATGCAACTGCTGGTCAGGCGAAAGCCGCAGTATGTGGCGCCTGTCATGGCCCGGATGGCAACAGCATGGCGCCTAACTTTCCGAAACTGGCAGGTCAGGGCGAGCGTTATCTGAACAAGCAGCTGCACGACATCAAGTCCGGTAAACGTACGGTACTCGAAATGACCGGCCTGCTGACCAACCTGAGCGATCAGGACCTGGCCGATATCGCCGCCTACTTCGCCAGCCAGAAAGGCAGCGTTGGCGCCGCCGACCCCAAAGTCGTGGCTCGCGGTGAAGCACTGTTCCGTGGTGGCGACCTTGCCAAAGGCCTGCCAGCCTGCACCGGCTGCCACTCGCCAAACGGCGCAGGCAACGCGGCTGCCGGCTTCCCGCACCTGGGTGGCCAGCACGCTCAATACGTTGCCAAGCAACTGACCGACTTCCGCAAGGAAGAAGGCGGCCGTACCAACGACGGCGACACCAAAACCATGCAGACCATTGCCAAACGCCTGAGCGACGAAGATATCGCAGCGGTGTCCAGCTACATTCAGGGCCTGCACTAAGACTGGCGAATCGAGCGTCGAACGGGACGTACATCTCCTGCAACGTTAACGCTCTATTAATCCGTCGCAGCAAGTATAAAAAGGGTGGCTCAGGCCGCCCTTTTTTGTGCCTGCTGCCGTTACACTACAGAACTCAAGCCCGCCATGACCTGTCTGAAAACAGGTCGCGCGAGGCGACCCAAATTGTCCAGGAGTAAAGCATGCGTAATCTGATCATCAGCGCCGCACTCGTCGCTGCCAGCCTGTTCGGCATGACTGCCCAAGCCGCCGAAGCACCCGCCGCCCCTTATGTCGAACTGAGCAATCCGGTTCCGGTCGCTGTGCCTGGCAAGATCGAAGTCGTTGAGCTGTTCTGGTACGGCTGCCCGCATTGCTACGCTTTCGAGCCGGTGATCAATCCTTGGGTCGAGAAGCTGCCTTCCGACGTGAACTTCGTTCGTATTCCAGCCATGTTCGGCGGCCCATGGGACGCACACGGCCAAATGTTCCTGACCCTCGAAGCCATGGGCGTCGAGAGCAAGGTTCACGCTGCGGTGTTCAACGCGATTCAGAAAGAACACAAAAAGCTGACCGATAAAAACGATATGGCCGACTTCCTGGCGACTCAAGGCGTAGACAAGGACAAGTTCCTGGCGACCTTTGACTCCTTCGCCGTTAAAGGCCAGATCGTCAAAGCCAAAGAACTGGCCAAGAAATATGAAATCTCCGGCGTGCCAACCATGATCGTCAACGGCAAGTATCGCTTTGACGTGGGTTCTGCCGGTGGCGCCGAGCAAGCCCTGCAACTGGCCGACAAACTGGTCGACAAAGAGCGAGCGGCTAACAAGGCTGCTGCCAACTAAGCGCGGGGCCTGCCATGCGCCGCTGGGGTACTGAACGCATCGTTGGCCTGCATGATCCGCGGGTCAACGAACATCACCTGGAGTCGACGGGCCTGCCCGCAGACAGCCGTCTGCGCTTGCTCAGTTTCAATATCCAGGTCGGCATCAGTACCGAGCGGTATCGGCACTACCTGACCCGGGGCTGGCAACATTTGTTGCCGCATACCGGGCGTGCTGACAATCTGCAAAAGATCGGCAATCTGTTGGGCGACTTCGATTTGGTTGCCCTGCAGGAAGCCGATGGCGGCAGCCTGAGATCCGGCTACGTCAACCAAGTCGAACACCTGGCGCAACTCGGCGCCTTCCCCTACTGGTATCAACAACTCAATCGCAATCTCGGCCGTCTCGGCCAGCACAGCAATGGCGTGCTCAGCCGCCTGCGCCCGTGGGCGATTGAAGATCATCCGCTGCCGGGGCCCAAGGGTCGCGGGGCAATCCTGGTGCGTTTTGGTGAAGGCCCGGAAGCGCTGGTGGTGGTCATGATGCACCTGGCCCTGGGCGCCCGTGCCCGGAGCATGCAACTGGCTTACATCCGCGAGCTGATTGGCGGATACAAGCATCAAGTGCTGATGGGCGACATGAACACCCACGCCAGTGACCTGCTGCAAAATTCTCCGTTGCGCGACCTCGGCCTGCTGGCACCGCAACTGGAAGCGACCTTCCCCAGCTGGCGCCCGCAGCGCTGCCTGGACCACATTCTGCTGAGCCCGACCCTGACGCTGGAAAAGGTCGAAGTGCTGGCACAACCCATTTCCGATCACCTGCCGGTCGCGGTAGAGATTCGTCTGCCGGGTTCGCTCACGGCCGATGCATTGCCCGCGTTGAGTCCTGCCCCTCGCGGAACCCATGAATGAGCGACGAAACACAACGCTGGAAAGAGAAATACCTCAAAAGCATCGAACAACAGGAAAAGCTCGAGCGTCGCTGGGACGCCCGGCTCGACCTGCTGCGGCGCGGCCTGGTGCGCAGCACGCTGGCGGCCGAGGGCACCGACCGCGCAGTTGACCAATGCATGAAAGAAATGCGCGAAGTCATCCGCACCAATGACATGGACGCCGGTCTGGCGGCACTGCTTCCGCGCCTGGAAAAAGCGGTACTCGACTCTGAACAGCGTCGCGAAACCCGAGTCAATCAGACCAGCGCCGCACTGACCGCGCTGGTGGCGCAACTGCAGACATTGCCGCTACCCCGTGAAGTGAGCCGCCCACTCAAGAACTTTGCCAAAACACTGGACGGACGCGTCGGCCAGGCACGAGAGATCCCGTTGCTGCTCAGCGAGCTGAGCGGCCTGCAAGGTAAAGCCTTGAATCAGCTGGAGAACCCGGCGGAACCCGGTCGTCCGGGCTTGTTGCAGCGCTTGTTTGGTAATCGTGAAACGGAAGATGCGATACAGCAGGTGGCTCCCCCGGAGGCGCAAGCGCCCACCCCGCCGCCTGTCGAAGAGATTGCTGCGGCACCTCCCGAACTGCCGCGAGCGATCGTCGATCCCGCGCCAGTTGCCGACGAGCCACGCGTGACGCCGCCCTCCGATCATCCTGCCGAGCCCGATCCAGAGGTGATCGAAGCACCCGCTGAGACGACGCCAATCGCTGAAGTCGTGGCATTCGTGCCGCCAGTCCATGAGCCCCTGCGAACGCCGGAGGCTTCTGTCCAGCCGGAAAGTGAACAACCAGAGCCACCGACACCCGTCGCCTCCCCGGCCGCCATGTCTACGGTTGTCGAGACTCAACTGGCGACCAATCCAGACGAGTTGACCCCGACGGTAATTCTCGACAGTGCATTGGCCGCCATCGATCCGGAACAATCTGAACACGATATTCTCTACGCCCTGCCCGACTCGCCAGAACCGTCCTACAGCTCCGTCGCCAAGCACATCGAAGACACGCTTCTGGGTCTGCTGGACGACCTTTCGCTGCCCGAGCGCCATCGGCCACAAGCCGAAGCGATGCGCGATCGCCTGCAAAACGGCTTGAACTGGTACGAGTTGCTGCCGATTCTCGACGATCTGGCTACATTGATGCTGGCGATCAACGACAGCGGCCAGCATGAATTCGAAGTTTATCTGCAGCAACTCAACGAGCGCCTCGAGTCATTCCAAAGCAACCTGCAGGCCGCCAGCGAAGGTCATGCCGACAACCACTCTGCCGCACGCGAAATGGACTCGCAGATCCGCGAGCAGGTAGACGGCCTGCAGAGCAGCATGCAGGAGGCGGCGAACCTCGACGATCTCAAGCACGTCCTGGAGAACCACCTCGAAGGCCTGCTGGGGACCATGGATCAGCACCAGAAGCAGCGCGACGAGCGCGAGCAGGAAGTGGCGGCTCGCCTCAAAAGCCTGGCCGAACGCGTGGCGCACATGGAGCAGGAAGCCCAAGGCTATCGCGAGCACCTTGAAGAGCAGCGCCAGAAAGCCTTGGTCGACCCGCTGACCGGGCTGCCCAACCGGGCGGCCTGGAGCGAACGGCTCGATCACGAAATCAGCCAGTGGCAGCAACACGGCAACAACCTGTTGCTGGCCATGCTCGACCTCGATCATTTCAAACGCATCAACGACAACTATGGTCACCTGGCGGGCGACAAGGTGCTGAAAATCATCGCCAGCGTGTTGCGCAAACGCCTGCGCGGCACCGATTTCATCGCGCGGTTTGGCGGTGAAGAGTTTGTGCTGTTGATGCCGGGCACAGTGCCAGCTGCGGGGGCAAAACTGTTGGAAAACCTGCGCGCATCCATCGAAGCCTGCCCATTTCATTTCAAGGGGGAGCCAGTGACCATTACCGTTTCGATGGGGATGACGGCGTTCAAACCCGGAGAGCACAGCGATATGGTGCTCAAAAGAGCCGATCAGGCGTTGTACCGCGCCAAACATGCAGGCCGCAATCGGATGGAGTTCGGCTGAGAGCCAATTGTTCCATTTTGTTTAAATGGTCCCGCTAGCCGTCGTCACGCAAGGCATTACGTTACACTGTTGCATTACTGTCTTGCGTGTACTGTCCTTTGCCATGAAATATCTTGCTCTCTTCGTGTCGCTTCTATTGGCCGGCTGTGCCAGTGGCCCCCGGTTCGACACCAGCCATCCTTCAGCCAATCACGACAGCCGCATTCAGTTCGTGGTGGTTCATTACACCTCCGCATCGCTGGAACGCTCGCTGCAACTGCTGACCCACGGCGAGGTCAGCAGCCACTACCTGATCGGCGATGATAAAAACGCCACCATCTATAAGTTGATGGATGAAAACCTGCGGGCATGGCACGCCGGAGAAAGTGAATGGCAGGGTCGGACCTGGTTGAACTCAAGCTCCATCGGCATCGAAATCGTCAACCCAGGATTCAAGGCAACCCCGACCGGAGGGCGTTACTGGTACCCCTACAGCGAAGCCCAGGTCCAGTCGTTGATCGTGTTGCTCAAGGACATCAGCAAACGTTACGCCATCAGTCCGCGCAGTATCATCGGCCATAGCGACATCGCACCGCTGCGCAAGCTGGATCCGGGGCCCGCTTTCCCCTGGAAACGGTTGGCGGCCGAAGGTCTTGGCGTCTGGCCGAACGAACAGGCAGTGGCGCGCCAACAGGTGCAGTTCAACGCTGAACTGCCGAGCATCAGCTGGTTTCAGGGACAACTGGCTCGCCTGGGCTATGCCACGCCGCAAACCGGTGAGCTGGATGTTGCGACACGTCACGTGATTGCAGCTTTTCAGATGCATTTCCGGCCATCCCTCTTCGACGGTATGCCGGACGCGCAAACGGCCGCTCTTCTTCAAGTATTGAATCAGACAAAATAATGACGCCCGCCCGACGGTCCGGGCTTTTTCTCAATCAGCAGCTATAACTCATTGGTAATTCTTCGGATATTCCCACATGACCGCTGCTCGAGAGACGCTTCGTAGCTGGTTCTATCGCCCATGGTTTTTGGCGATGCTGGCTGCTGCCCTGAGCAGCGTATTGCTATTGGCGCTCAGCCTGTTCGTGGCAATGCATCAGATCGAGCAGAACGAAAGCCAGGAAATGAACGCGCAGGGTGAGCGATTTCTTGCGCGCCTGGAGCAGTTGTTCGGGCAGCTGCGCGAAGGACTCGATGATCTGGAGGCCCAACCGCTGCGAACCTGCGACAAAGACATGATCGCCACTTTGCAGCAGGTCACCTTCAATTACCGCTTCGTTTACGAGGCCGTCTATATGGATGCCTCGAAGATCTGCTCTAACCGTCCGCGCCAGGACGGAACGTCACTGGCACGACCACCGGACATCAAAGACCCCACTTACAGTTATTGGCTGAACACCACCACCGAACCGGATGAAAACCGGGCCGCGCTCATGCTCGGGCGTGGCAATTTCCGTGTCGCGACCTCTCGCGGACATTTGACCGACATGGTCGATCTGTCGCCGGGCAGCAGTCTTTTGGTGATACTCGACCACGGTACCCGCGCAATTCCGGTGCTGGGCTCCCCGCAAGCCTGGCCACCGACCAAGCCTTGGCCACCCAAAGGCAGTGATGTCTTGCAAGTCACCCCGACTCGCTTGATTTATCTGATGCCGACCAAAAGCCCTGAATACCAATTGGTGCTGATCACCCCGCGCACCGGCGTGAATGTACCCGCCGCCTGGTGGTGGCTGGTGCCGGCCAGCCTGGCGCTGGGAGTCGTCGTGGGCTTCATGGTGTTTCTGCTGGTGCGGCAGCGACAGTCACTGGACGCCGAATTGGCTGGCGCGATACGGCGAGGCGAGTTGCAGGTGTTGTACCAGCCCATCTTCGATCTCGACAGCCGCAACTGTGTCGGGGCTGAAGCCTTGCTGCGCTGGCGCCGCCCGGATGGCACCCTGACCAGTCCCGACCTGTTCATTCCCATGGCGGAGAACACGGGCCAGATCCGCCAGATGACCGACTTCGTCCTGCAGCGCCTGCTGGAGCAGCTTGGGCATTTGTTGCGGGCCAATCCGCAACTGTACATCTCGGTCAACCTGGCAGCCTGCGACGTCATGGTGCCGCGTATCGGTCAGGTGATGGCGCGCCTGTTGATCCTGCACCGTGTGGCGGCCAAACAGATTGCCTTTGAAGTGACCGAGCGCGGTCTGATCGATGTGGTGGTGGCCCGGGAAAACCTGCAAGCCTTGCGCGACGTCGGGCATCAGGTGTTGATCGATGACTTTGGCACTGGCTATTGCAGCCTCGCCTATCTGCAAACCCTGCCAGTGGATTGCCTGAAAATCGACAAGGCGTTTATCGATGCGCTGGGGCATGACGCCGCCAGCAGCGGTGTGGCGCCGCACATCATTCACATGGCCCAGGCGCTGCAACTCAAAGTGATTGCCGAGGGCATCGAACATGAAGCGCAAGCAGCGTTTCTGAGCAGTGAAGGGGTGAAATACGGTCAGGGCTGGTTATTCGCCCATGCGTTGAGCGCCGTTCAGTTCATCGAACTGATTACACGTGGCCGGCGATTGACCGGCCGACGCCTGGATGACGAAGCCTAATCGCACGTTAAACCGCCAGCGCCATGTAGAACTGAGTGCCCTGCCCCGGCCGCGAATAGACGCCCATTCGCCCACCGTGCAACTGCACGATCTCCTTGCACAACGCCAGGCCAAGCCCCGCGCCACCCTTCTTGCGCCCGACCTGTACAAAGGGTTCGAAGATCCGCCCCTGCTGGCCATAAGCGATACCTTCGCCATTGTCCTCAACGCTGATAATCACCCGTTCGCCGTGGCGTCGCGCCTGCAAGCGGATCTGGCCATCAGCGCCGGTATGACGCAACGCATTGTCGATGAGGTTATCGAGCACCCGGTCGAGTTGTGGCTGATCGGCCTGCAACCACGGCAATGGCCCCTGCACTTCGACCAGCAAATCGATGCCCTTCTCTTGCGCGGTATCGGCAAACCTCGAACGGGCCTGCTCCAGCAGCTCCTCGATGGAGCACGGCGCCAGGGAAAGTTTCTGCAAGCCGTTCTGGTAGCGCGAGAAATTCAGCAGGTCGTTGATCAACTGCATCAAGCGCTGCATTTCTTCATTCACGGTGTCGAGCAGGTCGGCCTCTCGCGAGTCCTCGGGGAAATGCGCGCGCTCGCGGAACAGGCCGAACGCCATGTGCATCCCGGTGACCGGCGTACGCAGCTCATGGGAGGCGCGCAATACAAATTCGCTGCGCACCCGTTCGAACGCCCGCTGCTCGGTGACGTCATGCAGCACCATCACCGCTCCCAGGATGTGGCCCTGGGTATGACTGACCGGCGTCAGGCTGTAAGTGAGCAAGCGCGATTCACCATCGACCTCGATACTCAGGTCTTCCGGTGCGCGCTCCAGCGTGCCCCCGCGCAGTACCAGTTGCAGCTGTTGATCCAGCTCGGGGCGTTCGAGCGCCGAGCCCAACCCTTGGCCGAGACGGTCGGTATCCCAACCCAACTGGCGCTGCGCCACCGGGTTGAGGTGTTCCAGATGACCATCGCGGTCGATCATCAACAGACCGTCGTCAATGCTGTCGAGTACCGCCTGCAGACGCTGCTGGCCCGCGAGCAACTCGTCGATATTGGTGGCCTGGTGCTGACGCAGCGCCTCGGCCATGATCCCGAAGCGCTTGGTCAGCTGATTCATTTCCACCGCCGAAGATATCGGCAGGGTCACCTCGAAGTTGCCCTGGCCGATGTGATCGGCGGCCTGAGCCAAGGCTTCGATCGGCTCACCGAAACGTCGAGCGATCGCATGGGCGGTTACGAAACCTATGATCAACACTGCCAGCCCCACCAACCCAAGCAGGCCGGCAATCAGCAGCGCCCGATCCCGGGCCTGGCGTTGCGTTTCATTGATGCTGTCCAGCGCGCGCTTGTGCTCGGTGATCAGACCGTTGCGCAGCACATTGAATTTTTCGGTAAGCGCTTCGTTGCCACTCAACACATGGGACGGATCACTCGACAGGGCCAGCGCCTGAAGAAAGCTCAGGTAATCGTTTTTGGCTTGCAAGAATCCGTACTTGCGCCCCTCGCTGCCCTGATCACGGGCGATGCCTTCATCCAACAGCTGAACATAATGCTGCTTGGACGCTTCGAATGCCGCCGGGTCGGGTTTGTCGCTCATCATCAGAATCAACTGGTCGCCCAAGGCCTGGCGCAATTTCAGGCCCAGATCCAGAGTGGCGAAGTCGTTGCGCACCAAGGCTTCCTGGGTTCCAGCCATCTGCATCACACTGATCAGCCCGAGCAACAGCCCAAGCAGCGCTACGGTGATCAGAGCGGAAATACTCAGAAAAAGCCGAGTACGCAACTTCATCGCCAGTTTCATCGGGCAGGACTCACAGGTTGTACTGCTTGCGTTTGCGGTACAGCGTCGAAGCGTCAATGCCGAGTGTCTTCGCGGCCTGGTCCAGTGTGTCGGCGGTGGCCAGCACCGCGCCGATGTGCGCCTTCTCCAGTTCGTCCAGACTCAGTGCAGCGCCAATGCGTGGCGCATTGTTTACCGGGGTCTCTGCCATCCCCAGGTGGCTGATTTCGACGCGCTCCTGTGGACAAATAATGCTCGCCCGCTCAACCACGTTACGCAACTCTCGAATGTTCCCCGGCCAGCGGTAGCTCAACAGCGCTTCACGGGCCTCGTCGCTGAAGCCTCGCGCCGGGCGCGCGTATTCCTTGACGAATCGAGCCAGGAAGCGGTCAGCCAGGTTCAGGATATCCTCCCGGCGTTCGCGCAACGGCGGCAGATGCAAGGTGATGACGTTCAAGCGATAGAGCAAATCTTCACGGAAACGGCCGTCGCGCACCATGTCTTCAAGATTGAGGTTGGTAGCGGCCAGGATGCGCACATCGGCACGGCGGGTCACGGGATCGCCGACCCGCTCGTATTCCTTGTCTTGAATGAAACGCAGCAACTTTGGTTGCAATGTCAGGGGAAAATCGCCGATCTCGTCAAGAAACAGCGTACCCCCATCCGCCTGATTCACTCGTCCAAGGGTACTTTCGCTCGCCCCCGTAAAAGCCCCACGGCTGTGGCCGAAGAGTTCGCTTTCCATCAATTCGGCCGTCAGCGAAGGGCAGTTGATGGTGACGCAGGATTTTTTCGCTCGCTTGCTCCAGCCGTGAATGGCCTGGGACAGTTCGCCTTTACCGGTGCCGGACTCACCGAGAATCAGAATGTTGGCATCGGTACTGGCCACTTGGCGGGCGGTTTCGAGCACCACTTTCATGGCCGGGCTGTGGGAGTCCAGGCCGTCCTTGGGTTTGCGCACTTCACCTTCCAGCGCCTCCAGCCGTGCCGACAGTTGCCGAACTTCGAGTTGCTTGGCGGTGGCCAGGCGCAATTGATCTGGGCTGCACGGCTTGACCAGATAATCAGCGGCGCCCGCCTGAATCGCATCGACGGCGGTGTCCACGGCCGAGTGAGCAGTGACGATGACAACGCGCATCCACGGCGCCTGAATACGCATCTGGGCCAGTACATCGAGGCCGTTGTCCTCGCCGAGGCGCAAATCGAGGAAGCACAGGTCAAACACCTGGCGTTGCAACAACGCATCAGCCTGCGCCGCACTGTTGGCGGTGGCGACGCTATAGCCTTCGTCTTCGAGGCAGTAACGGAACGTTCGCAGGATGGCGGACTCGTCGTCCACCAGCAGAATGCGGCCCTGATGCTCGGTGGCTGATTCCATTTTCCTACGCTCCTTAGTGAATGATCTTGGTTAGTCCGGGAAAAATCGGGCAAGTTGCATGGTTGATTCTGGTCGATTCCGACCACATCAGGGTAGCTATCTGCTCACCCTACGGCTAATCGCCTGATTTTGTTGTTTTTTTATCGGATCGCTGGTTTCAGGTGCGCTCCCGACTTCCTGTGAGACATCTACGCCCTTCCCGCAATTCAAAAATTCTGAAAGCGCCTGCAAATCAATCGTGCATTACGCACGACGTCAAATGGGTCATCGTGCAGGATGCGTCCTACGCGATTCCTACAACAAATATAACTTATTGATTTTGTTATGTTTTTTATTCAAAAAAAGCTGGCATGCAGGCTGCAATGATCTGACTGACAAGGGCATCAGAACCGTCGCCCTCAACAAGATCACCACACAGTGTGGGAGGAGCTTCAGGATGTGTCGCCAACGTGCCGCCCAATTGCGTATCTCGCCACTGCATATCCAGCAAGGCCTGTTTGCTGTCTTGGCGCTATTAATCACCTTGATCGGCGGCCAGCAGTTTCAACGCTGGGAGCAGAGTCAGGAGCAAGAAGCGCCACGCCTGTCGATTCCGCATCCGACCCAAACCCACTTCAGCGCCGTCAGCAGCAGCCATTCCGCCGACAGCGCCCCCATGCGAATGATGGACGTCGACCAGGCTCAGCCTGCGGATGAGATGCAACGTCAGGATCGCTGGGTGTTTTAAACACACGAACTTGGCGCATTCGATGCGCCGGGACACGCATCACAAGCATCACCTCTAAATAGAAGCGTAAGGAGAATCACCATGTTGAGCTGGGCAATCACATTCTTGATCATTGCCATCATCGCTGCAGTACTGGGCTTCGGTGGTATCGCGGGCACCGCCACGGGTATCGCCAAGATTCTCTTTGTCGTGTTCCTGGTGATGTTCATTGCTTCGTTCTTCTTTGGCCGTCGCGGTCGAGGTTGAAGATGAGCGTTTTACTGAAAACGATGGCAGCCGCCCTGCTTCTGGGCGGCAGCGCCATTGCGATGGCAGCCAATGATGGCCAGTCGCGGGTCAACGAGTTGTTGAGCGCAGACCCGCAGTTCCACGCCACCTGGCAAGGCGTCGTGAAGAAGGAAGAACGCCTGCCGGAGTGGGTGATGAACCTGTCCGGTGACGCCGAACAAATGAATGCCGTTGAAGAAGATGGCGACAAGTATCTGGTGGGGCCGCTCTGCGAATCGCAGGGTACATGCCTCAACAAACGCCTGATCGTGGCCGTCAGCTTCGACAAGAAGGATGCCTACGCCATGCTGGTCGAAGTGCCTGCAGGGTTGCCGGCCGACAAGTCGCCCACGCGGCATGCCGACTACCGCTTCCTCGGCAAGCCTGACCAGGGCATGCAGGACCTGTTGATGGAACAACTGAAGAAAGATCCGAACTGGTACTGAATTTGTCACATGAAAGAAGCAGCATTGCTTCTCTCTAATGCGCTACCCGAGGAAGGTAGACGCATGACCAAGGGGTCGGGACGTTCTGCCTGTTTCAGGGGCGGAGTGACCTACGGGTACAGGGAGTGCCTGCGCAAGGGCCGGGTCAGGTAAAAGCTGCGACGCAAGTTCGCCGTCCCCAGATGGCACGACGGACTTGCGGAGAGCTTATGCGCGCAATGCGTTGAACTGCAGCGATCCATTCGATTTCGTTCCTCACGCCCCATTCGTACGAATGATCACCGGAAAATACGCCTCCCGGTATTTCTTGCGTGACCGTACATCGAGAAAAAACCGCCTGATTTTGCAGTGATTTCTCGTCCCTTATGGTCGGTTTCTTCTGAAATACCCCTCCCGCGAAAATGAGCAAAAAACACCCACCCTGCCCGGAAATGGCCGGTTCACGGCACGTATGCCTGCCGAAATGTCACATTCGAACTGTTTGCGACGTCGGTTTCAGCAAAAAAACCTCATGCCGATTCGGCATAGGGTAGGCGTTTACGGCATTAGACGTCGCTTCCTTGCATCGGAATAGTTGCGCCTTTTTTCGCCTGCCAGAGAGCCATGAACAATCGCTCCGGGGCACCTTATACGGGGGCAGATGCTCAAGACTTTTTCGCCACAAGCGTTCCAGTTGCTGCATCTGCCCGAGTCAAACGCAAGTAAGGGTAAAGATATGAAGAAGGCAAAGCTCAGCCTCGCCTGGCAGATCCTCATCGGTCTGGTATTGGGGATTGCAATCGGTGCGCTGCTCAACCATTTCAGCGCCGAGAAGGCCTGGTGGATCAGCAACGTCCTGCAACCGGCAGGCGATATCTTTATCCGTCTGATCAAGATGATTGTGATCCCGATCGTGATCTCGTCACTGATCGTCGGTATTGCCGGCGTTGGTGATGCGAAAAAGCTCGGCAGCATCGGCCTGAAGACCATCATCTACTTCGAGATCGTGACCACGATCGCTATCGTTGTCGGCCTGGTGTTGGCCAATGTGTTCCACCCGGGCGCCGGCATCGACATGAGCACGCTGGGTACGGTGGACATTTCCAAGTACCAGGCCACGGCGGCCGAGGTTCAGCATGAACATGCGTTCATCGAAACCATCCTCAATCTGATCCCGTCGAACATCTTCGCCGCCATCGCTCGCGGTGAAATGCTGCCGATCATCTTCTTCTCGGTGCTGTTCGGTCTCGGTCTGTCGAGCCTCAAGCCCGAATTGCGCGACCCGCTGGTGACAATGTTCCAGGGCGTTTCGGAAAGCATGTTCAAGGTCACCCACATGATCATGAACTACGCCCCGATCGGCGTTTTCGCACTGATCGCGGTGACTGTGGCCAACTTCGGCTTCGCGTCCCTGCTGCCGCTGGCCAAACTGGTGATCCTGGTTTACTTCGCCATCGCCTTCTTCGCCTTCATGGTGCTGGGCCTGATTGCCCGCCTGTTCGGCTTCTCGGTGATCAAGCTGATGCGCATCTTCAAGGATGAGCTGGTGCTGGCGTACTCCACCGCCTCCTCCGAAACCGTGTTGCCGCGTGTGATCGAGAAGATGGAAGCCTACGGCGCGCCGAAAGCCATTTGCAGCTTCGTGGTGCCGACCGGTTACTCGTTCAACCTCGACGGTTCGACCCTGTACCAAAGCATCGCGGCGATCTTCATTGCCCAGCTGTACGGCATCGACCTGTCGATCAGCCAGCAGTTGCTGCTGGTGCTGACGCTGATGGTCACCTCCAAAGGTATCGCCGGTGTTCCGGGCGTGTCCTTCGTGGTGTTGCTGGCCACTTTGGGCAGTGTGGGGATTCCGCTGGAAGGCCTGGCGTTCATTGCCGGTGTCGACCGCATCATGGACATGGCGCGTACCGCACTGAACGTGATCGGCAATGCCTTGGCCGTACTGGTCATCTCCCGCTGGGAAGGCATGTACGACGACGCCAAGGGCCAGCGCTACTGGAACTCGCTGCCGCACTGGCGCAGCAAGGAAAAATTGCCGGCAGGCGAGATTTCCCGCAACTAAACCTGTAGGAGCCGGCTTGCTGGCGATCCGGACACCGCGGTTTATCAGACATACCGCGTTATCGTTCATCGCCAGCAAGCCGGCTCCTACAAGATGTGGCATTTATATGAACCCCGGAGAAATCCGGGGTTTGTCGTTTCTGGCTACCCCGCTATCATTCGCCACATTCTTCGGGGGATTCAACTGATGCTCAATGGCCTGTGGCTTGGCTTCTTCATCGTGGCGGCCGTATCGGCGCTGGCGCAATGGCTGATCGGTGGTAACGCCGGGATCTTCGCGGCGATGGTGGAAAGCATTTTCGCCATGGCCAAGTTGTCGGTCGAGGTCATGGTCCTGCTGTTCGGCACCCTGACCCTCTGGCTGGGTTTTCTGCGCATCGCCGAGAAGGCCGGGATCGTCGAATGGCTGGCCAAGGCGCTGGGCCCGTTGTTCCTGCGCCTGATGCCGGGAGTGCCCGCAGGTCACCCGGCCATCGGCCTGATCACCCTGAACTTCGCCGCCAACGGCCTGGGCCTGGACAACGCCGCCACACCGATCGGCCTCAAGGCCATGAAGGCGCTGCAAGAGCTCAACCCCAGCGACACCATTGCCAGCAACGCGCAGATCCTGTTTCTGGTACTCAACGCCTCCTCCCTGACCCTGCTGCCCGTGACGATCTTCATGTACCGCGCGCAGCAAGGCGCGCCGGACCCGACGCTGGTGTTCCTGCCGATCCTGCTCGCTACCAGTTGCTCGACACTGGTGGGATTGCTGTCGGTGGCGGTCATGCAGCGCCTGCGCCTGTGGGACCCGGTGGTGCTTGCCTACCTGATCCCCGGTGCCCTCGCCCTCGGCGGCTTCATGGCGTTGCTGGCGACACTCTCGGCGACTGCTCTGGCCGGCTTGTCCTCGATCCTCGGCAACGTGACGCTGTTCGGCCTGATCATGCTGTTCCTGGTGATCGGCGCGCTGCGCAAAGTGAAGGTTTATGAGGCGTTCGTCGAAGGCGCGAAAGAAGGCTTCGACGTGGCCAAAAATCTGCTGCCGTACCTGGTGGCGATGCTGTGCGCGGTGGGCGTGCTACGCGCGTCCGGAGCGCTGGATTTCGGCCTCGACGGGATTCGGCATCTGGTGGAGTGGGCCGGTTGGGACACGCGCTTCGTCGATGCGCTGCCGACGGCGATGGTCAAGCCGTTCTCCGGCAGCGCGGCCCGGGCAATGCTGATCGAAACCATGAAGACGTCCGGGGTAGACAGCTTCCCGGCGTTGGTGGCAGCGACGATTCAGGGCAGCACGGAAACGACGTTTTATGTATTGGCGGTGTATTTCGGCGCGGTGGGGATTCAGCGGGCGCGGCATGCGGTGGGGTGTGCGTTGCTGGCGGAATTGGCCGGGGTGCTCGGGGCCATTGGCGTTTGCTACTGGTTCTTCGGTTAAACACAAAACCTTGTGGGAGCGGGCTTGCTCGCGATGGCGGAGTGTCAGGCAACATCAATGCTGACTGATACACCGCTTTCGCGAGCAAGCCCACTCCCACATTTGATCTGTGCAGGGCTTCAAGGTCGCGGTGGCGGCGCGACTTTCTGTCCTTGCTCAACCGCCCAACTCACCACCTGCGCGGTCAACTGATCACTCGCCTGGCCAAACCCGACCACCACCGCTGGCACCTTCACATCGCTCAGCGGCTGACGCACTTCAAAGCGGCGACTGGCGAGAATCCGCTGGTCATAACCACGCACCAACAACGCATCGAGACGCACAACGACACTCGCCGCTGTGCCTTGGTATTCAGTCTGGAACGCCTGCAAGCTCCCGCCCAATTCCAGGTCCGCCTGGAAATTGCTGTCGTCGGTGCTCAGCAACGCAACCCGACCGTCACGCTGAAAACCATCCAGCAGACGATTACGCAACAGCACCGGCGCCGGGTCGCTCCAGCGTGAAGCCTTGTAGCTGCTGATCAGATCGCCTTGCGGAATCACGGCGATCTGCGGACTGTTCAACGCCTCGCTGGCCTGCGGCTTGGTCAGGCGCAGGGACCAGCGCTGCGGCGTGCCGTGGCTGGGAGAAACGCTCTGGGCCGAAGGCAACCGATACACATCGGACGGCTCGGACTTGGGAAGGATCGAGCAAGCGCTGGTCAACGCAACAGCGCCGAGGAGGGCAATGTGACGCAGCTTCATGGCGTGAACTCCTTGTTCTTGTCATTGCCCAGCAGGTAACCGCTGGGGTTGGCTTCCAGGCGTTGGGAAATCGCCCGCAACGACGTCAGGGTGTCGCGCAACTCGCGCACTGCCGGGGCCAAGCCGTTAAGACCTTGCATGCCGCTGTTGAGGGAATCCTGATTGTTGGTGAGCAACTTGTTGATCGTCGCGCTGCTTTGTTCCAGCGACTTCATGGCCTGCTCGGCACTGCCGAACATCTGTTTGCCCTGATCGTTGAGCATGCCGTTGGCGTTGCGCATCAGCGCCGACGTCTGCTCCAGCATCGCGCCGGCCTGCTTGCCGACCGACGCCAGTTGCTGCATCGCCTGACGGATGTCGCCGCGCTGATCGGCGATGGTGCCGGTGGTTTGTTCCAAGTGTTCGAGGGTCTTGCTGATGCGCTCGACGTTCTCCGCGGAAAACATCTGATTGGCGTTGTGCATCAAGACGTTCACACCGGCCATCAAATCGTTGCTGTCGTTGAGCAGCCGGGCGATGGGCGAGGGCGATGCGATGATGGTCGGCAAATTACCGTCCTTGCCCCTGAGCGTCGGGCTTTGCGGCGTGCCACCGCTGAGCTGGATGATCGACGTACCGGTGATCCCGGTCAGAGCCAGTTTGGCCTGGGTGTCTTCCTTGATCGGCGTATCACCGCCCAGGCGAATCCGCGCCAGTACGCGGCGCGGGTCTTTCGGGTCCAGGCGCAACGTCACCACGTCGCCGACCTTGATCCCGCTGTACTGCACCGCGCTGCCTTTGGACAAACCGCTGACCGCCTCGTTGAAGACGATTTCGTAATCCTTGAACTCGGTATCGACGCTGGACTTGGCCAGCCACAAGCCGAAGAGCAGGGCGCCTGCCACCACAATCACGGTGAACAGGCCGATCAATACATGATGGGCTCGGGTTTCCATGTCAGACCTCATTCAACTGTTGAGCGGCCGTCAGCGCCGCGCGGCCGCGAGGGCCATGGAAGTATTCGTGAATCCATGGGTCGTCGGTTTCCGAGACCTTGTCGATGGCGTCCGCCACCAGCACTTTCTTCTGCGCCAGCACCGCCACGCGGTCGGTGATGGTGTAGAGCGTGTCAAGGTCATGGGTGACCAGAAACACACTCAAACCCAACGCGTCGCGCAGGGTCAGGATCAACTGATCGAAAGCCGCCGCGCCAATCGGGTCGAGGCCGGCGGTGGGTTCGTCGAGGAACAGGATGTCCGGGTCCAGCGCCAGCGCGCGGGCCAGTGCCGCGCGCTTGATCATGCCGCCGGACAGCGAAGCGGGGTACTTGTCCGCCGCCGACAGCGGCAACCCGGCCAGCGCCAGTTTGACCGCCGCCAGGTGTTCGGCATCGTCGCGGCTCAGGCCAGCGTGTTCGATCAGGGGCAGGGCGACGTTTTCGGTCACGGTCAGCGAAGAGAACAGGGCGCCTTTCTGGAACAGCACGCCGAAGCGTCGTTCGACCATCGAGCGCTCGTGTTCGGGCAGCGTCGGGAGGTTCTTGCCAAAGACCTTCACCACCCCTTCGCTGGGCTGGCGCAAGCCGACAATACTGCGCAGCAGCACCGATTTGCCGCTGCCGGAACCGCCGACCACGGCCAGGATTTCGCCCTTGTACAGATCCAGGTCGAGGTTCTCATGCACGCTCTGGCGGCCAAAACGATTGCACAGCCCACGGACTTCGATCACCGCCTCGGAGGGCGCTCGGGGTAGACGACTCACCAGCCCATCTCCATGAAAAACAGTGCGGCCACGGCGTCGAGCACGATCACCACGAAAATCGACTGCACCACACTCGACGTGGTGTGCGCCCCCACAGACTCGGCGCTGCCGCTGACCTTGAAGCCTTCAAGGCAACCAATGGCGGCGATGAGAAATGCAAAGATCGGCGCTTTGACGATCCCCACCAGAAAGTGTTGAACGCCGATGTCGGTTTGCAGCAGCGAGAGGAACATCGCCGGCGAAATATCCAGCGCCACGGCACAGACCACGCCACCGCCGACAATCCCCGAGAGCATCGCCAGAAAGGTCAGCATCGGCAGCGCCACCAGCAGCGCCAGCACACGCGGCACGACGAGCAACTCCATCGGGTCGAGGCCCAGGGTGCGAATGGCATCGATCTCTTCGTTGGCCTTCATCGAGCCGATCTGCGCGGTGAAGGCACTTGCGGTGCGGCCGGCCATCAGGATAGCGGTGAGCAGCACACCGAATTCGCGCAGGAAGGAGAACGCGACCAGGTCCACGGTGAAAATGCTCGCACCGAAACTCTGCAACACCGTCGCCCCGAGAAACGCCACCACGGCCCCCACCAGAAACGTCAGCAGGGCAACGATGGGCGCGGCGTCGAGGCCGGTCTGTTCGATGTGCGCGACCATTGGCGTGATGCGCCAGCGTTTGGGGCGCAACAGGTTGCGGGCGATGGTTTCCAGGATCAGGCCGACGAATCCCAGCAGTTGCAGGGTGTCCTGCCAGACGGCATCCACCGCGCGGCCAATGCGGGTGAGCAGTTGAATGCCGACGCCGATTTCCGGTTCCTTGATCGGCACGCAGAAGTCGGTCATTGAGCAATAAACGGTTTGCAACAAGGCACGATCGGCGACGGACAACGTGCAATCGGGATGTTCGGCGGATTTTCCCAGGCGCTCCGAACCGAGCAATTCCACCAACAGCGAGGCACCGGCGGTGTCGAGCGCGCCGAGGCTGTTGAGGTCAATGTGGGTGCTGTCGTCGTATTGGCCACGAAGCTTTTCGCTCAGTGCCTTGAGATCGGCGTAATGGGCAAGCGTCCAGTCACCCATGACCCGCAATTGCGCAGGGGTGTGCGAGGTGTCCATCAAGGCACTGCCGGGCGTTGTGCTGCTGGTCATAAGCTCCGTGCTTGTTCGGCTGTTACGCAGAGCTACGTAATAGCACGAACCGCATTACTTTTCTTTGATCGGTGTGCTGTCCGTGATCTTGAAGCGCAACACACCGATCAACTGGCCGTCCTCGGTCAGCACCCGAACCTGCCACTTGCCCGCCGGGTTACCGGGGAAGTTCTGCTTGTGGGTCCAGGCGCGATAGCCTTCCTTGCGCCCGCCGTGGATATCCAGTGCGATGCGGTCGACTTCTTTTCCGTTGAACTGCCAGACATGGTAAATCCGCTCATCGAGACCGCGCGGCGCGTTGATCGCCGTGTAGGCGTACAGGCCGTCGCCTCGGATCTGTTCGGCGCTGACTTCTTCCAGACTCTTGCCGGGCGTGCGGTCCTGCATTTGCGTGCTGATCGCTACATCGGTCATCCACAGCGTGGCCGGCGGCACCCACGAGCGCAGCACCCAACCCACGCCGCCGATGCCGACGGTGATGCTCAGAATAGCCAGCGCGTTGCGCACCGTCCGGATCGGGAAGATCGACGCCAGGCTCGGGAACGACAGGACGACGGCCGTGCCCAGAGCCAGCTTGAAACTCTGGGACGTGGTCAGGTGCAGGATGACGGGCAGGGCGGTCAGCAGCGCAGCGAACAGCGTCAGCGTGTGCAGCGCCAGGAACGCCCAGCGCCGGGGCGCCAGCCATTTGTAGTAGAGCGGGTCGGTGATGGAAATAAGCGCGGCGATGCCCAGCAGCCCGGTGAAAAACAGCTGGCCGCTGTTCCAGGTCGTGGTGATGAAAAAGAACGGCAGGACGAAAAACAGACTTTCCTGGTGAATCATCTGCGTGGCGTAGCGCAGCAGCGGCTGGGGGATCTCGCGCTTGAAGATTCGGGTGAAGAGCTTGGTGAGGCTGTTTTCCAGCATCAACCAGATCCAGCTGAGCACCATGATGATGGTGATCCAGGTCGCCAGGCCTTGCTGACGGTCCACCAGCATGAAACTGCCGACCCCGGAGATGAAACCGCCGAGCGCAATGACCCCCGGATAGCGCTTCATCAATTCGAGGATGCGCTGTACGAACAAGGTCAGGGTAGGCATTCGGCGATTCACAATAGTCGTGGGAAAAATCCCCGACAGGTTACCGCCCGTGGGGCGGTGTGGCGAGGGTCAAATCAGCTTCGCGAGGGCACGCCGGCCTGTAGGAGCCGGCTTGCTGGCGATGCACTTCAAGGCACCGCGTTAACCCAGGAAACACGCGTTATCGTTAACGACCTTCACCAGCACGCCGGCTCCCAGACGGGTAATTATTGTTTGCGATGGATCCGCCAGGCCAACAATCCGAGCACCATCAAGGCAAACACCCCGACAACCACCCACATCACCTGGTCATAACTCATCAACGGCTTCTCGATCCGCAGATAGCCCGGTTGCAACAGCAATTCGCGCATGGCCTTGTTGGCCTCTGCCAGCGTCACGCCCTGCAGTTCCCTGGCCGGGTCAGCGAAACGGCCTTCCTCGTAGTCGCCCAGCGCGCTCCAGTAGTAATCGGCCAGCGCGCTGTTGCCTTGCACGGCCCAGGCCTGACGGGCAATGGCGGCCTGCTTGAGACGGTTGAAGGTGTCGGCGTCGAGGCCGTCCTTGAGCAACCCTGCCTTCAACTCTTCCAGTACTTGCTCGGCCTGGGGCACATCGTCGCGCTCGACATCGGCGTTGAGGCTCATGAAACCCACTCCGCCAAACACCTCGCGCTCGGCCGAGGGGCCGTAGGACAAACTGTGCGCCAGGCGCAACTGGCGATAGAGCGCCCAGTCCAGATAGTCCTTGAGCAGGTCGAAGGTTTCGTCGTGCTGGTCTTCCAGCACCGGCTCCGGCACCAGCCAGTGCAACTTCGCTCCACCGCCGACAAAGCCGTGACTCAACGTGCGCTCATGGGCCGCGCTGGCCTGGATTTGCGGCAGTGGCGGGTGATCGGTCGGGGCAACCGCCTCGAGTGCGCCCCATGCCCGTTCCAGATAAGCCGGCAGCAAGCGGTCGAGGTCGCCGACCATGATCAGTGTCATGTTGTTCGGCGCGTACCAGGCCTTGCGTGCCGTCTCCAGTTGTTCACGGGTCAGGTGATCGACCTCGGCCCGCTCCGGGCACTTGAGCCCCAGCTCCACGGCCAATTGATTGCTCGCCGTGTGGCCCAGATCCTGACGATCCAGCCAGCGTTGCAAGTGTGAGTAATGGCCACCGTCCTCGCGCTCGACCACCTGTTTGGCGGCGTTGATCGCGTTGTCGTCGATTCGGGTCTGGGTCAGCAGCGCCAGCAGCAGGTCGAGGACCTTGCGCTGGTTTTTCGCCGGGGCCTCGATGACAAACGTGGTATCGGCATTGCTGGTGTAGGCGTTCCACTCACCGCCGAGCGCTTGCATGCGTTCTTCCAGACCGCCTTCGCCGGTGGCGTCGATGCCGCTGAACAGCAGGTGTTCGAGCAGATGCGGCAGCTCCTTTTCGGCGCAGCTGAAATCATCGATACCGACGCCGACCACCAGCCGAATTGCCACATGCCCGCGTTCGGTGCCGGGTTTGAGCAGCATTTGCAGGCCATTGGGCAGCGTATAGCCCTCGACCTGAAAGCGATCCAGGGCAAACGAAGGGAGAGATGCAAGCAACAGACAGGCGAACAACAGACAACGCATAGCACGCTTCCAGGCAATCAATCGGAGATCCGTGTCGTCAGTCTGGCCGTCTTCGCGAGCAAGCCCGCTCCCACAGGTGATCGAGTCAGACTCAATTTCTGAGTACACCTAATATCCACTGTGGGAACGGGCTTGCTCGCGAAGACAGCCTGAAGGCTGAATACATGTTACTGACTGACCACACTGCCAGACGTTCAAGGCGAATGTGTGATGTCAGCCAAATCGTCGACGGCCAACGCGCCAGTGTCCGATGTTTCCAACACCACATATGCACTGCTGCAGAACAACGAATTCAGGCGCTTCATGTCAGCGATCAGCTCCAGGTGCAGCGAACTGGTCTCGATACTCTGCACGATCTTACGTTGCAACCGGCTGACATGCGCATGGGCCAGGCGGCGTTCCTGTGCGCGAAAGCGACGCTTCTCACGCAGCAACTGGCGGGCACTTTCCTTGTCGGCGCTGAGGAACACCGACAATCCCAGGCGCAAATTGGAGATCAGCTGACTGTGCAGCCCCGCCAATTCGTCCAGTCCGACCTCGGAAAAAGACCGGCGCTGCGAGGTTTTCTGTTGCTGCACTTTGCGCAGCATGCGCTCGATCAGGTCGCTGGCCAGTTTGAGGTTGATCGCCAGTTCGATGATTTCCGCCCAGCGCCGGCTGTCGTGCTCGCTCAGGTCCTCGCGGGGCATCTGCGCCAGATAGAGCTTGATCGAGCTGTAGAGCGATTCCACATCATCGGTCAGACGGCGCATTTCCTGGGTGACGGCGGTTTGCTTGCCGCGCAGCACGTCGAGCATGGCCTCGAGCATGTTGTCGATCAGATCGCCGATACGCAGGGTTTCCCGGGCGGCGTTGGCCAGCGCCAGGCTGGGGGTCACCAGCGCCGTCGGGTCAAGGTGCCGCGGTTTGGCGGTGCCATTGATTTCCGGCCGCTCTGGCAGCAGCCAGGCACAAAGCCTGGCCATCAGCCCGACGCTTGGCAGCAGGATCAGGCAGCGTACCGTGTTGTAGAGCAGGTGGAAGCCGATGACCATTTCCTGGGGGCTGAAATCCAGACTGTCGATCCAGTGCACGAGCGGGTCGAGCACTGGAATGATCAGCAACAGGCCGATCAGCTTGTACAGCAGGCTCCCGAGCGCCACCTGGCGGCCCGCGGCGTTCTGCATGCTGGTGCTCATGAACGCCAGAATGCCGCTGCCGATGTTGGCGCCGATCACCAGGCCGATGGCCACGGGCAAGCTGATCACGCTGGCGCCGGCCAGGGTTGCGGTCAGCAGGACGGCGGCCAGGCTGGAGTAGGAAATCATCGCGAACAGAGCGCCGACCAGAGCGTCGAGCAGGATGTCGCCGGTCAGCGAGGCGAAAATCACTTTGACCCCTTGGGCGTGGGTGATCGGCGCAGCCGCTTCAACAATCAGTTGCAGCGCCAGGATGATCAGCCCCAGGCCGATACTGACGCGGCCCATCTGCCCGAGCCGCGTCTGTTTGCGCGACAGGAAGAAAATCACTCCGAGGAAAATCAGCAGCGGCGACAGCCATGACAGATCGAAGGTCAGGACCCGCGCCATCAATGCCGTCCCCACGTCGGCGCCGAGCATCGTCGCCAGCGCCGGCATCAGCGCCATCAGGCCCTGACCGACAAAGGACGTGACGAGCATGGCCGTGGCGTTGCTGCTCTGGACCATGGCGGTCACGACAATGCCGGCGATGAACGCCAGCCAGCGCTTGGACATGTTCTGGCCAATCACGTGGCGCAAGTTAGAGCCGTAGACCCGCAGGATGCCGGTTCGGACGATGTGCGTGCCCCAGATCAACAAGGCCACGGCCGATAACAAATTGAGCAGGGTGAGCATACGGGCCCCCTGTGGTGGTAGCGCCCCAAAGGAGCAAGTTGACGGTGCCGCGCGACTTTCTACGTTGTGTACTTAAGCTGTAGTTGGCTAACGGTCTGGGCGCCAGCATCGCATAGCTAAAGAGGCGATTGAAACAAAACTGTCATGAAAACAACTTGATGCAGATGTGAAAAAGGGGCCCGAAGGCCCCCGATTCATGTAGAAGCGAGCGTGTGCAAAGTGTTACTGCCCAGGAATATCCTTGCGCAGTTTCACCGGATCCTGCTGTTTCTTCTTTCTCGCGATCGCGGTGCGCATCTTGATGTTGATCGCTTCCACCGCCAGCGAGAACGCCATGGCGAAGTAGACGTAGCCTTTTGGCACGTGCACGTCGAAGGATTCGGCAATCAGCACGGTACCCACGATCAGCAGGAACGACAGCGCCAGCATCTTCAGCGACGGGTGCTTGTCGATGAACGAGCTGATGGTGCCGGAAGCCAGCATCATCACCAGTACCGCAACGACGATCGCCGCGACCATGACCGGTACGTGGGACACCATGCCGACTGCGGTGATCACCGAGTCCAGCGAGAATACGATGTCGATGATCGCGATCTGGATGATGGTGTAAAGGAAGTTGCCACCCTTGCCACCCGGCTCCTCATTGGTTTCGTCTTCACCTTCCAGCGCGTGGTACATCTCTTGCGAGCTCTTCCACAGCAGGAACAGACCACCGAAGAACAGGATCAGGTCTCGCCCGGAAATACCCTGGCCGAACACTTCGAACAGGTCTGCGGTGAGGCGCATGACCCAGGTGATCGACAGCAGCAACAGGATCCGCGTGATCATGGCCAGCGCCAGGCCGAAGATTCGGGTGCGCGCCTGCATGTGTTTGGGCATGCGGCTGACCAGGATCGAAATCATGATGATGTTATCGATACCCAGGACGATTTCCAGGGCGGTCAGGGTAAAGAAGGCAACCCAGATTTCAGGGTTGGTCAGCCATTCCATGTGTATTCCTTTGAGCGAGTGTTAAACCAGAACGGGCGCGGGCTTCGAACAACAAAGCCTGGACCCGTTGTGGTGAGTCTTGGGCTTATAGAGTGCTGAACAGCGGAAAAATCCCCATCAGCAATGCGGCGACCAGTATGCACATGCACACCAGCACTGCCCACTTCAGGGTGAAGCGCTGATGGTCACCGAAGTCGATACCGGCCAGGGCCACCAACAAATAGGTCGATGGTACCAGCGGGCTCAGCAAGTGGACGGGCTGACCGACGATCGAGGCACGTGCCATTTCAACCGCGGTTATACCGTAATGACTGGCGGCTTCGGCAAGTACTGGTAACACGCCGTAATAAAATGCGTCATTCGACATGAAGAACGTGAACGGCATGCTCACCAGCGCGGTGATCACGGCCAGGTACGGGCCGAGGAAATCCGGGATGACCGCCAACAGGCTCTTCGACATCGCATCGACCATGCCGGTGCCCGTCAGGATACCGGTGAAGATGCCTGCCGCGAAGATCAAACCGACCACCGCCAGCACACTGCCGGCGTGGGCCGCGACGCGATCCTTCTGCTGTTGCAGGCAAGGATAGTTGACGATCATCGCAATACTGAACGCCACCATGAACAGCACCGGCAGCGGCAACAGGCCAGCAATCAGAGTGCACATCAGGGCGAACGTCAGGGCACCGTTGAACCAGATCAGCTTCGGACGACGGGCGTCAGGGAACTGCGAAACGCTGATTTCGCTGTGATCGATTTCATCGCCCACCAGGTGCAGCTCACCCAGACGCGCACGTTCACGTTTGCCGTAGAAATAAGCGATGGCCAGGATGGCCACGACACCGGCCGCCATCGCCGGGATCATCGGTACGAAGATCGCCGACGGGTCCACGTGCAGCGCACTGGCCGCACGGGCGGTCGGGCCACCCCATGGCGTCATGTTCATCACGCCACCGGCGAGGATGATCAGGCCGGCCATGATCCGCGGGCTCATGCCGATGCGGCTGTAGAGCGGCAGCATGGCGGCCACGCAGATCATGTAAGTGGTCGCGCCGTCACCATCGAGGGAGACGACGAGCGCCAGTACGGCGGTGCCGACCGAAACTTTCAACGGGTCGCCCTTGACCAGTTTGAGAATCTTGCGCACGGCCGGGTCGAACAGGCCGGAATCGATCATCAGGGCGAAGTAGAGGATGGCAAACATCAGCATCACGCCGGTCGGCGCAAGCTTGGTGATGCCTTCGAGCATCATCGGGCCGATCTTCGGCGCAAAACCACCGAACAGGGCAAAGACGATAGGAATGATGATCAGGGCGATCAGCGCAGACAGGCGCTTGGTCATGATCAGGAACATGAACGTGATGACCATGGCGAAGCCAAGGAAAGTCAGCATGGGAATACTCCAGGCGTAGCGCGGCTAGGGAATGGGCGAACCGGGTGGGGTCAGCGCAGAACGGAAAGCACGAGGCGTACGGGCGGAGTTGCAGCGAAGCGGCGGGTAGCAAAGGACATCAGGGTCACCATTGTTGTTGTTAAATGGGCTGTGCGAGCGATAAAACACTGGCATTGGCCGACCGGTCTGTTGCCGGCAGTGGGGGCGATCCTAATCGGGGAAGCTTTCACCCAGCTTTCGCCGATGAAAGCATTGACGGGATGTACAACCGGTCGTCGGACCGGGGCAGGAAGGGAAACCGGGTTGAGGCCATCGCGAGCAAGCCCGCTCCCACAGTAATCAGCGTCGTACACAAAAGTGTTTTCACATCGCAAACCCTGTGGGAGCGGGCTTGCTCGCGAAGGCGTCGGTACAGACGCATGAGGAGGGAAGGTCATGAGCGAACTTCACACAGGCGGCTGCCACTGCGGACATCTGCGCTATCAATTCCGCGGGCCGCTGCACGACATCGCCCACTGTCACTGCTCGATCTGCCGACGAGTCAGCGGCGGAATCGTCACCACCTGGATCACCGTACCCGCCTCCACCTTCCAATGGGCGAAAGGCACACCGGCGCAGTACGCCTCGTCATCCAGCTGCATACGCTATTTCTGCCCAAACTGTGGGGCACAGATCGCGCTGATAACCCGCCTCAGCCCGCAGAGTATCGACCTGACCATCGCCACCCTCGATCATCCCGAGCAGGCGCCGGCCGAACGACACATCTGGACGGACAACCGTCTGCCGTGGCTGCACCTGGACGAGCACCTGCCGGGTGAAGCCGAAGAAACCCTGTGATCAAAAAATAGACAGGTCCAGTGGCCGGATCGCGCCCATCCAGATCGCATGTTCCGTGTGGTCAAGCAGATCGTCGCCAGTGTCCGGGTGCAAGAACACCACCAGCCCCTTGCGGTTGAGGGCCAGCCACGGCAACACGTCGCCGATGAGTTCCGGCCCGAATGCCAACTGGCAGCTCCAGTCCGGGTGCGGCCCCACCGGACGTTCGTGCACGCGGCCCATTTTCAGCGGGAACAGCTGCGCGGCTTGCTCACACAACGTGCGCGCCTGATCAATGCTGGCGGCGTCGAAATACACATGGGCGTGATAGCCCTTGATCTGTTGCATCTGAATCCCTCTAAACCCGGTCGAACCCTCACCGACTCCCACAGGTCACACGTCATATAGGTAGGAGAGTGCGGAGTCCAGCCATGAAAAATGCCGAAACCCCAGTGGTCAAAGTGGTGCTGTATGGTGCCATGAGTAGCCTGGGCAGTGCGTTGATGGCTGAAATGCTGCGACGCCAACATGAAGTGATCGCGATTCTCGATGACCTGACGGCGCTGGCGCCGCGCCCCGGTTTGCGCGCCAAGACCGGTGATCTGTTTGACGCCGAGCGGGTAAAACAAAGCGTGGCGGGCTGTTCGGCCGTCATCTGTCTTCTAGACGCACCAGGGTTGCCGTTCAACAGTGAGCACGTAGAAAAAACCATCGTGCCGGGCCCGGTCGAACAAGTACTGGCCGTCGATGCGCTGATTGGTGGCATGCAGGCCGCGGGCATTGCCAGACTGTTTGTGGTGGGCGATTTCGAGGTACTGGACGATCCGGACATCGAGGATCAACTGCAATACCACGCCGCCGAAGAAATCCGCGAGGCTCTGCAAAGCAGCGCATTGCACTGGACGCTGGTGAATGCGCCACGCGGCGTCGCAGGGCTGACCATCGAGCATTTCAGTCAGGTCAGCAGCAGCCTGGAACCGGGGCTGGCCGAGCCGCTTCAGCGGTTGAGCCGCGTTGCTGCGGGGATTGCCGATGAACTGCGGTTGAATCTGCACGTTGGCGAACATGTGAATTTCGTCGCAACTTCGGAGCAGTCATAAAGATCGCAGCCTTCGGCAGCTCCTACTGTGGAATGCGTTTCCCCTGTAGAAGCTGCCGAAGGCGGCGATCTTTTTGCATTCACACCGCAATCGAAGGCAAAGGCAGGCCATTGAGCGATTGCGCGCTGCTGGCCTGTTCCGCCATTAACCAGTCCACAAACTGTTGAATCAATGCCCCGCGCCGTTTGCGCTGGGGCAAGACCACGTAATAACCCTGCCGGGACATCACCGTATCGGCAATCGGGCGACACAACAAACCTTGCGCGAGCAAGTTATCCACAAGGTGTCGCCAGCCAATCGCCACCCCTTGGCCGCCAATCGCCGCTTGAATCAACAAGGTGTAATTGTCGAAACGCAATTGCCCGGGCGCTGGCGCCGACGTGATCCCCAACTCGCGAAACACGCCGCTCCAGTCGAACCAGTTGCTGCTGTTTTCGCCGCGCAGGTGCAGCAGCGGAAATTCCAGCAGCGACTGTGCAGGCAAGGGCAGGGCACGATCCTTCAGCAGCAGCGGACTGCATACTGGAAACACTTCTTCGCTGAACAGCCAGTGGCTTTCGCCCTGCTTGAATCGGCCATCGCCAAACAGCACGGCCACATCAATATCGGTGCGCAACATGTTGAGGCTGCGCTCGCTGGTCACCAGGCTGACGTCCACTTGCGGATTGGCGGCGTGAAAGCGATGCAGACGGGGCATCAGCCAATAGGCAGCGAAGGCGAAATCAGTGGCGACCTGCAACACCTCATGCTGATGCTGTGCACTGATAGCGCTCAACCCTGCGTCGATATTCTGTAAACCGAGCTGAACTTGCTCAAAAAGTATCGACCCTGCCTCAGTCAATTCAATGCCGCGATAAATGCGATCGAACAGCCGGGTGGCGAGCTGATCTTCCAGCCGCTTGATCTGCTGACTGATTGCCGGTTGCGTGGTGCCAAGCTCAACCGCCGCCGCGGTGAAGCTGCGCTTGCGCGCCGCTGCTTCGAAGGCACGGAGCAGATCAAGGGACAAATCACCCAGAGCGTCATACATAAGCTGTGCTTATCCTAGTCATTGCCTGGCAGGGGCTTTACCACAAAGTGCATGGGCTACATGCTCGATCGCAGCACTCTCGCATAAATATTCACTATGGAATGCCGCGATCACATGAAGCGCAAGAATATTCTTTTCATCATGGCCGATCAGATGGCCGCGCCAATGTTGCCGTTCTACGGTCCTTCGCCGATCAAACTCCCCAATCTCAGCCGCCTCGCCGCCGAAGGCGTGGTGTTCGACGCTGCTTATTGCAACAGCCCACTGTGCGCGCCGTCGCGTTTTACCCTGGTCAGCGGTCAGTTGCCGAGCAAGATCGGCGCTTATGACAACGCGGCGGATTTCCCTGCCGATGTACCGACCTACGCCCACTACCTGCGCCGTCTCGGTTACCGCACCGCGCTGTCCGGCAAGATGCATTTCTGTGGTCCGGACCAACTCCACGGTTACGAAGAACGCCTGACCAGCGACATTTACCCGGCCGACTACGGTTGGGCGGTGAACTGGGACGAACCGGACGTACGTCCGACCTGGTATCACAATATGTCGTCGGTGCTGCAAGCCGGGCCGTGCGTGCGTACCAATCAGCTGGATTTCGACGAAGAGGTGGTGTTCAAGGCCCAGCAATACCTGTTCGATCACATCCGTGAGGATGGCGATCAGCCGTTCTGCCTGACCGTGTCGATGACTCACCCACACGATCCGTACACAATTCCCAAGGCTTTTTGGGATATGTACGACGATGCCGACATCCCGTTGCCGCAAACGCCGGCGCAAACCGAGCTCGACCCGCACTCACAGCGTTTGCTCAAGGTTTACGACCTGTGGGACAAACCGCTGCCTGTGGATAAGATCCGCGATGCGCGCCGCGCTTACTTCGGTGCTTGCAGCTATATCGACAGCAACGTCGGCAAACTCCTGCAAACACTCGAAGAAACTGGGCTGATCAACGACACGATCATCGTCTTCTCCGGCGACCACGGCGACATGCTCGGCGAGCGCGGGCTCTGGTACAAAATGCACTGGTTTGAAATGGCTGCACGAGTCCCCCTGTTGATAAGTGCTCCGGGACATTTCGGCGCAGGCCGGGTCAGCGCAGCGGTTTCCACCGCCGACCTGTTACCGACGTTTGTCGAGTTGGCCGGCGGCTCGCTGGAGCCTGGCCTGCCACTGGACGGCCGCTCGCTGGTCTCGCACCTGCAAGGGCAGGGCGGTCACGACGAAGTCTTCGGCGAGTACATGGCCGAAGGCACCATCAGCCCGTTGATGATGATTCGTCGCGGCGCCTACAAATTCATCTACAGCGAAGACGACCCGTGCCTACTCTTCGACGTACACAATGACCCGCGTGAACAGGAAGAACTCAGCCAGTCGCCGCAACATCGGCCCCTGTTCGAGGAATTTCTGGCCGAAGCACGGGCCAAATGGAACATCCCGGCGATACACCAACAGGTGCTCGCGAGCCAGCGTCGTCGGCGATTCGTCGCCGATGCGCTGACCATCGGCAAGCTGAAGAGCTGGGATCACCAGCCGCTGGTGGACGCCAGTCAGCAGTACATGCGCAACCACATCGACCTCGACGACCTGGAGCGCAAAGCACGTTATCCACAACCCTGCCAAAACCAATAATGTTGAGGGGAAGTCCATGCAAAAGTTATCCACAGTACTGACGGTCGGGCTGCTGGCTCTGGGCAGTGCGTCGGCATATGCCGATCAGAGCTGCGAGACGGTGAAAATGGCCGACCCTGGCTGGAGCGACATCGCCGCGACCAACGCCATCACCGGGTTTCTGCTGGACGGCATGGGCTACAAGCCCAAAGTCGACACCCTCGCGGTGCCGATTACCTTTGGCGGTTTGAAGGATGGCCAGGTCGACGTGTTTCTCGGCAACTGGATGCCGGCGCAGCAGGGTTTCTACGACAAGTTCGTCGCCACTGGCGACGTCACGCAACTGGCGAAGAACCTCGACGGCACCGAATTTACCCTGGCCGTCCCGGATTACGTGTGGGACGCGGGTGTGCAAAACTTTGCCGACCTGAACAAGTTCGCCGACAAGTTCGACAAGAAAATCTACGGCATCGGCTCCGGCGCGCCGGCGAACATCTCGCTGCAAGAAATCATCAAGAAGAACGACTTCGACATGGGCCAGTGGAAACTGGTCGAGTCCAGCGAGCAGGCGATGCTGGCCGAAGTGTCCCGCGCGGTGAAGAAACAGAAGTTCGTGACCTTCCTCGGCTGGACGCCGCACCCGATGAACGTGCAGCTGAAAATGCATTACCTGAAAGGCGGCGAGAAATACTTCGGCGACACCGGCAGCGTTCACACGCTGACTCGCAAAGGTTATGCACAGGCCTGCCCGAACGTCGGCAAGCTGCTCACCAACCTGAGTTTCACCCAGGAGATGGAGAACAGCATCATGGCGGACGTGGTGAACAAGAAGGTCAGCAATGCGGACGCCGCCAAGGCGTGGATCAAGGCTAATCCGGCGGTGCTGGATAAATGGCTGGATGGTGTGAAGACCGTGGACGGGAAGGATGCGTTGCCGGCCGTGAAAGCCAAGCTCTAACCCCTTACCTGTAGGAGCCGGCTTGCTGGCGATAGCGGCACATCAGTCAACATTGATGGCGCCTGATACACCGATATCGCCAGCAAGACGGCTCCTACAGGTTCTGGTGCTGTTACCCTTGCGCAAAATTCCAGACCGAGAGGACCCATGGCCCTTCCCAGCCGCCATTCACTCTTTCCCTTCCTCACATGGTTGCCCCGGCAAACCCGCGCCAGCGTCGGTCGTGATCTGATTGTCGGTCTCAGCGGCGCCATTCTTGCGTTGCCGCAATCCATTGCCTACGCGCTGATCGCCGGTCTCCCACCGGAATACGGCTTGTACGCGGCGATCATCCCGGTGCTGATTGCCTGCCTGTGGGGATCATCGTGGCATCTGATCTGCGGTCCTACGGCGGCCATTTCGATTGTCCTGTACGCGAGCGTCAGTCCTCTGGCCGTTCCTGCGTCCAAGGACTACATCACGCTGATCCTGCTTCTGACGCTCCTTGCCGGCATATTCCAGTGGCTACTGGGTTTGCTGCGATTTGGCGCGCTGGTGAATTTCGTTTCGCATTCGGTGGTGCTCGGCTTCACGCTTGGCGCCGCCGTGGTGATTGCCATCGGTCAAATGCCCAACCTGCTGGGGCTGGATTTGCCCAACCAGGCCACGGCGCTGGACAGTTTTACGATGCTGTTCAGGCATCTCGGCGAGGTAGACCAACCTTCGCTGGTGTTGGGCCTGGCGACTGTCGCGGTCGGGGTGACGCTGAAACTGCTATTGCCGCGCTGGCCAACGCTGTTGATCACCCTGGTCCTGAGCGGATGGCTGGTGTGGCTCTGGCCATCAATGTTTGGTCACGTGCAGTTGGTCAGCGCGTTTGTCGGGCGCCTGCCGCCCTTCAGCCCGTTGCCGCTGGACCTGGATCTGATCCTGCGTCTGTTGCCCAGCGCCGTGGCGGTCGGGATGCTGGGGCTGGTGACGAGTCTGTCGATTGCCCGCTCCCTGTCGGCGCGCTCACAGCAGTTGCTCGATGCGAATCAGGAAGTTCGCGCCCAGGGATTGTCGAACATTGTCGGTGCGTTTTTTTCCGGTTCGCTGTCAGCCGGATCCTTCACCCGCTCGGGACTGAGCTACGAAGCGGGTGCCTGTTCGCCGCTGGCGGGGGTTTTTTCGGCGTTGTGGGTGGCGTTGTTCGCAATCTTTGGCGCCCATCTGATTGCGCACATCCCTATCCCGGCCATGGCCGGCAGCATTCTGTTGATCGCCTGGGGATTGGTCGACCATCGCGGCATTCGCGCGTTGCTGCGGGTCAGCCGCGCCGAGTTCGTGGTGATGGCGCTGACCTGTGTCGCCACGCTGTTGCTGGAGTTGCAGACAGCGATCTATGCCGGGGTGCTGGCTTCGCTGTTCTTCTATTTGAAACGCACGTCGCAACCGCGGGTGCAGCACTGGCGCGACGGTGACGAAGACATCCTGCGGGTCGGCGGTTCGATCTTCTTCGGCGCCAGCCATTACCTGCAAGCGCGCCTGCAACGGATGCACGGCGCGCGCGTGGTGATCGAGGCGCAGCACATCAACTTCATCGACTATTCAGGTGTGGAAATGCTGCACCAGGAAGCGCGACGGCTGCGCAAGCAGGACCGCAGCCTGACCTTGCGCGGGGCCCGGCCGCCGGTGGTGGAGGAATTGAGGAAGCTGGAAGGTGCGGAGAAATGCCCGATCCGTTTCGAGGATTGAAACACACCAATCTCCGGACAATGACCGTGATTACAGCACACAGACCGGCTGCAGGAGCCGGCTTGCTGGCGATTCAACGATAACGCGGTGTACCTGATACACCGCGGTGCCCCCATCGCCAGCAAGCCGGTTCCTACAGGGCCAGTTGGCGGCGCAGTTCGGCCAACACCGGCGCCGTGTCCGGGCGCACGCCGCGCCACAGGAAGAAGGCTTCTGCCGCTTGTTCAGCGAGCATCCCCAGGCCATCCATCGACACGGCTGCGCCGTGCTCCGTAGCCCAGCGGCAGAACGAGGTTGGCTCCTTGCCGTACATCATGTCGTAGCAAACGGTCTTGCCCGGCTCGATCAAACTGCTGGCAATCGGCGGTACATCGCCTGTCAGGCTGGCGGACGTCGCGTTGATGATCAGGTCCACCGGCTCTTGCAGCCAATCGAAGCCACTGGCCGACACCGGCCCCAGATCCGCGAACAACTCCGCCAGCAACTCGGCTTTATCCACCGTGCGGTTGGCGATGATCACCGAGGCCGGCTGCTCGGCCAGCAGCGGCTCAAGCGCGCCGCGCACGGCGCCACCGGCACCGAGCAGCAAGATGCGTTTGCCCTTGAGACTGAATCCGGCATTGACCGTCAGATCCCTTACCAGCCCGGCGCCATCGGTGTTGTCGCCCAGCAACGTGCCATCGGCGAGTTTGCTCAGGGTGTTCACCGCACCGGCGCGCTGCGCTCGTGCCGTCAAACTGTGCGCCAGACGAAACGCTTCTTCCTTGAACGGCACCGTCACGTTCGCCCCGCGACCTTCAAGGAAAAACTCCCGGGCAAAGTCGGAAAAATCGTCGAGCGGTGCCAGCGAAGCGCTGTAGTCCAGTTGCTGAGCGGTCTGCTCGGCGAACAGACGATGGATCAATGGCGACTTGCTGTGGCCAATCGGGTTACCGAATACGACGTAACGGTCCATCAGGAGTCCTCGTTCAGGCCTTGGCCAACCAATCGCGATCTTGCAGGAAGTACTCGGTCAGGCGCGCTTCTTCGCTGCCCGGCTCGGCTTTCCAGTCATAGCTCCAGCGAACTTGCGGCGGCAGTGACATGAGGATCGATTCGGTACGCCCGCCCGACTGCAGGCCGAACAGGGTGCCGCGGTCGTAAACCAGGTTGAACTCGACGTACCGGCCACGACGGAACTCCTGGAATTCGCGCTGCTTGGCGGTGAACGCGTCGTTCTTGCGACGCTGCACGATCGGCAAGTAGGCGTCGATGTAGGCGTCACCAATGGCGCGCATGAAGGCGAAGCTGGTGTCGAAGTCCCACTCGTTCAAGTCATCGAAGAACAGACCGCCGATGCCACGCGGCTCGTGACGATGCTTGATGTGGAAGTAGCTGTCGCACCAGGCTTTGTAGCGCGAGTAGACGTCCGGGCCGAATGGCGCGCAGGCCTGCTCGGCGACGCGGTGCCAGTGCACGCAGTCTTCTTCATTGCCGTAATACGGAGTCAGGTCGAAGCCGCCACCGAACCACCAGACAGGATCTTCACCTTCTTTTTCAGCGATGAAGAAGCGCACGTTGGCGTGGGAAGTCGGCACATGGGGGTTGTGCGGGTGAATCACCAGCGACACGCCCAGGGCCTCGAAGCCACGACCGGCCAGTTCCGGCCGATGGGCGCTGGCGGACGGTGGGAGACCGCTGCCGAAGACGTGGGAAAAGTTGACGCCGCCCTTTTCGATGACAGCACCGTTCTCGATCACTCGCGTGCGACCGCCACCGCCGGCAGGCCGGGTCCAGGCGTCTTCAACGAACTGCGTGCCGCCGTCTTCGGCTTCCAGGGCAGCACAAATGCGGTCTTGCAGGTCGAGCAGGTAGGCTTTTACGGCCTCGGTGCGGGTCGTCATGTCATCACCTTGAATCGGGCAAAACTACGCAGCGCTCCCTCGGAGCAGGGCCGGCGCAAATGGGCGCGTAGCATAACATCGCTGATGGGCCTGCCGCAGTTGACGGGGATCAAGCTTAGGAGTCCGATAGAGGGCTTGGCGCTACTAATCCAAAAGCTAAGACCTATGGAGAGTTCTGATGGCAAAGCGTATCCAGTTCCGCACCCATGGCGGTCCCGAAGTGCTCGAGTATGTGGATTACCAGCCCGCCGAGCCCGGCCCGCAGCAAGTCCGCGTCACCAACAAGGCCATCGGTCTGAACTTCATCGACACTTACTTCCGCAGTGGCCTCTATGCGCCACCCGCCTTGCCGTCGGGCGTGGGCTCGGAAGGTGCGGGCGTGGTCGAGGCGGTGGGCAGCGAAGTCACCCGCTTCAAGGTCGGCGACCGCGTGGCCTATGGCAGCGGTCCGTTGGGTGCCTACAGCGAGGTTCACGTGTTGCCGGAGGCCAATCTGGTGCACTTGCCGGACGCTATCAGCTTCGAACAGGCGGCCGGGGTAATGCTCAAAGGCCTGACCGTGCAGTACTTGCTGCGTCAGACTTATGAACTCAAGGGCGGCGAAACCATTTTGTTTCACGCCGCTGCCGGCGGTGTCGGTTCCCTGGCCTGCCAATGGGCCAAAGCCTTGGGCGTGAAGTTGATCGGCACGGTCAGCTCGCCGGAGAAAGCCGCGTTGGCGAAGGCCAACGGTGCCTGGGCGACCATCGACTACAGCCATGAAAACGTCGCACAACGCGTGCTGGAATTGACTGACGGCAAAAAGGTCCCGGTGGTGTACGACGGCGTCGGTAAAGACACCTGGCTGACTTCGCTGGATAGCACGGCGCCTCGGGGCCTGGTGGTGAGTTTTGGTAATGCGTCGGGTGCCGTGGATGGGGTGAACCTGGGGATTTTGTCGGCGAAAGGTTCGTTGTACGTGACCCGGCCGACGCTGGCGACCTACGCCAACAACGCCGAGAACCTGCAGCGGATGGCGGATGAGCTGTTCGAAATGATCATCAGCGGGAAGTTGAAGGTGGAGATCAGCCAGAAGTATTCGTTGGCTGACGCGGCGAAGGCCCAGACCGAGTTGTCGGCTCGGCGGACCACGGGTTCGACGGTGTTACTGCCTTAAAGATTTGTGGCGTCTGTAAGGGCCTCTTCGCGAGCAAGCCCGCTCCCACAGGTACAGGGTCGATCACAAAATATGTAAACGACCGAAATCCTGTGGGAGCGGGCTTGCTCGCGATGGCCGCACCGCGGTCTCAATCCGGGCGGATGACGTTCCCGGTCGCCAGATCCCGAATCACGCTCGGATTCTTGCGCCCTCCGAGGTTGCCGCCCAGGATCAGATCCAACTGCCCACGGAAATACTGCTCCACGCGAATCCGCGTCCGCGCCGCCGGCCGGCCCTGCGGGTTGGCCGAGGTCGAAACCAGCGGCCCGACTACCGCGCACAAATCCCGCACCAACGGGTGATCGCTGACCCGCAATGCGACCGTCTCGTGCACACCCGTGATCCACTGCGGCAGCAAATTCTGATGCGGCACCAGCCAGGTATTCGGCCCCGGCCAGGTACTGGCCATGCGATCCATCCACAGTTCAGGGAAGTCTTCGAAGAGAAAATCGAACTGGCGAATGTTGTCGGCGACCAGAATCAGGCCTTTTTCTACCGACCGGCCCTTGAGCATCAGCAGACGCTCTACCGCTTCTTCGTCCCACGGGTCGCAACCCAGGCCCCAGACCGCCTCGGTTGGATAGGCAATCACCGCCCCTGCGCGAATGGCTTGCGCGGCTTGTTGCACACGCCAACTGTTGACCATGAAAAACTCTCCGGAATAAGGCTCTGCGCAGTTTACCGATCTTCCTTATAAAACCTAGCTCACCCGCGCAAACCAGCGCCCGCTTTCGCAAACCGCCCGGCCGTCCATTTCCAGCTCCGTCAACGCCGCCAGCACTTTCGGCAGCGCCCAGCCGCTGCTGCCTGCCAACGCTTCACTGGTGTGCGGCGCCGCATGCAGCAGCATCAGCAGCGGATGCGTTACCGAGGGCGTCTCGATGGACAACGGCAACTGTTGCCAGCCGCGCAAGGCTTCGAGGATATGCTCGATGGTTTCCACCAATACCGCACCGTCACGGATCAGCTGATGACAGCCTCGGGCACCGGGATGGTGAATCGACCCCGGAATGGCATACACCTCACGACCTTGCTCCGCCGCCAGCCTCGCGGTGATCAGTGAACCACTGGCGACACTGGCCTCCACCACCAGCACGCCGAGGGACAAACCGCTGATGATCCGGTTGCGCCGGGGAAAGTTGCTGGCGGTGGGCCCCGTGTCCAACGGGAACTCGGAAAGCACCGCACTGCCCGATGCGATCATGGCGTCCGCCAGCCTCCGGTTGCGCTGTGGATAAAACTTTTCAAGTCCCGTGCCAAGTACACCGACCGTTCGCCCGCCCACGTCCAGAGCGGCTTGATGCGCGGCGGCATCGATGCCCAGCGCCAGACCGCTGGTGATGACAAAACCGGCGCTGGCCAGACTGCGGGAGAACGCGGCAGCGGTGTCCATGCCCGGTCGGGAGGCGCGACGACTGCCGACCATCGCCAGCTGCGGCTTTTCCAGAATCCCCGGATCGCCCGCCACGAACAACAGCGGCGGTGCGTCGCTGATCTCCGCCAACAATGCCGGGTAGTCAGGCTGGTCCCACATCAGTAAATGCTGGCCCGGACGCTCTAGCCAGGCCAGTGCGTGGCTTGCGCCATCGCGAATTTCGCTCGAGCGCCTGCCCTCCGAACAGGCGAGCGGCAAACCCAATGCACGCCAGGCACTGGCCGGGGCGCTGATGGCTTTGGACGCCGAGCCAAAGGCCTCAAGCAACTTCCTGAAACGCGCCGGGCCGAGTTCCGGCAAACGATGCAGGCGTAAACGAGCTTCCAGTTCCGCAGGGGAAACCGGTGTAACAGCAGACAGCGACATGGATCATCCTTGATCGTTATGAGCCCCGTTCAAACGGGAATAAGCTGTGGATAACTCTGTTGGTAACTTGTGGAGCCTGCTTACGGATTTCGCACCTTGTCCATCACCGCCAACGAGCGCGATGCGTTAAGCACCAGCCCGTAGCTGAGCTTGTCGTAAGTGCGGAAAACCATCAGCAAACCGGCGCGTTCATCAGGGATCTTCAGCGGTTGACCGGTGATCCGGTCACGCACGGTTTCGCCGGTTTTCATCACCACCAGCACGTTACCTTCGGCCAGGCCATCACGCTGACCCTTGTTCAGCGTGACAACATCCATCGCGCCAATCTGAGTGACCCCGCGCGGCACGTCGATGATCAGCCCGTTTATGTCGGTGGTTGGCGCGCTGGGCATGAAGGTTGAGTTGATCGATCGCTCTTCACTGCTGAACAAACGGTCGCCAAGACGCACTTCCTGAGTCGTGCGCTGCAGGGCGAGGGTGGCGACATCGCCTTCAGTGGCCACAATTTCGCCGCCGCCAATGTCGTCCGCGTTGATCCCCAGAAACTCTTTGCTGTCGGGGTCGGTGTAGACCTTGCCCTGGCGAAAGATGCCGTAAACCGGCTGGCTCGGATCGAATTGACCACGGGCGAAGATGCGGTCACCGGTGCCGCTGAGCACCCGTTCGGCATCGCCGGCGACGATATAAGGCGCCCGGTCGAAATCCTCGACCTTATCGACGATTCGGTTGCTCAGCAGGAAGCTGTTGATCGCTTGCAGCGGAATACTCGGGATGGCATCCGCCACCGGCGAGCTGCGCACCCGCGGCGAAAGCTTGATAGTGCCCCTGGATGCCCCGCGATTGAGCGTCAGACGCGGCTGGCCATTGACGTAGACCAGCGACAGCACATCGCCGGGGTAGATGAGATTGGGGTTCTGGATCTGCGGATTGGCCTGCCAGAGCTCAGGCCATTTCCACGGCTCACGGAGGTATTTTCCAGAGATGTCCCAGAGTGTGTCACCCGAGACAACCGTGTATTGCTGTGGAAAACCTTCCCTGAGTTGCACTTGCCCGTGCGCCAAACCGGCCGAGGCCAGAAGGAGCAAGGCGAGTAGTGATTTCCTCATGCGGTGAATCCCTTTATTATATGCGTTCGCGTGAAACGCCAGAGCCCTCGTGGCTCGCTTCCGGTTCTTAAAGAAAAGGAAGCTACGCTTCACAACGGTAGCCTGCATCTCCGGACCTGCCAGGCCATCGACCCGACTTTACCTCACACGTGCAGCAATCAAGCTTATGGCCATTTTAGACATCCTCGAATTTCCCGACTCGCGTCTGCGCACTATCGCCAAACCTGTGGCCGTAGTGGACGACGAAGTGCGTCAGTTGGTCGATGATATGTTTGAAACAATGTATGAAGCGCCAGGCATCGGCCTCGCCGCGACCCAGGTCAACGTGCACAAACGTATCGTCGTGATGGACCTCTCCGAAGACCGCAGCGAACCGCGGGTGTTCATCAACCCCGAGTTCGAACCCCTGACCGATGAGATGGAGCAATACCAGGAAGGCTGTCTCTCGGTGCCGGGCTTCTACGAAAATGTCGATCGCCCACAGAAGGTCAGGGTCAAGGCCCTGGACCGCGACGGCCAGCCTTACGAACTGATCGCCGAAGGCCTGCTCGCCGTGTGCATCCAGCACGAATGCGACCACCTCAACGGCAAATTGTTCGTCGACTACCTGTCGAACCTCAAACGCGACCGAATCAAGAAGAAACTGGAAAAGCTCCATCGCCAGAACGCTTGATGCCCTTCTTTCAAAGGCTTGCTGCGGCAAGCCTTTTTCTTTTCAGAGATTGCTCCCATGACTGAGCCACTGCGCATCGTCTTTGCCGGCACCCCGGAATTCGCCGCCGAACACCTCAAGGCCCTGCTCGACAGCCCTTACGAGGTCGTCGCGGTCTACACCCAGCCGGACCGTCCGGCGGGTCGCGGGCAAAAGTTGATGCCGAGCCCGGTCAAGCAGTTGGCACTGGAAAACAACATCCCGGTGCTGCAACCGCCGACCCTGCGCAACGAAGACGCTCAGGCTGAACTGGCCGCGCTGAAGCCGGATTTGCTGGTGGTGGTCGCCTACGGCCTGATCCTGCCGCAGGTGGTGCTGGATATTCCGCGTCTGGGCTGCATCAACAGCCACGCCTCGTTGCTGCCACGCTGGCGCGGAGCGGCACCGATCCAGCGTGCCGTCGAAGCTGGCGACAGCGAAAGCGGTGTGACTGTGATGCGCATGGAACTGGGCCTCGACACCGGGCCGATGCTGCTGAAAGTCACCACGCCGATCAGCGCTGAAGACACCGGCGGCAGCCTTCATGACCGTCTGGCGGAAATCGGTCCACCGGCGGTGATTCAGGCGATTGCCGGCCTCGCTGCCGGAACCCTGGAAGGCGAAGTGCAGGACGACAGCCTCGCCACCTATGCACACAAACTGAACAAGGACGAAGCGCGAATCGACTGGAGCCGCCCGGCCATTGAGCTGGAACGTCTGGTCCGCGCCTTCAATCCATGGCCGATCACCCACAGCACGTTGAATGGCGAAGCGCTGAAAGTGCTGGCCGCGAGCCTCGCCGAAGGGCAGGGCGCACCGGGGGAAATCCTCGGCGCCAGCAAGGACGGCCTGATCGTCGCCTGCGGTGAGCAGGCACTGTGCCTGACCCGCCTGCAATTGCCCGGCGGCAAGGCGCTGAACTTCAGCGATTTGTTCAACAGCCGTCGTGAGAAATTTGCCGCCGGCACCGTGCTCGGTCAAACGGCGGACGCTCAATGAATCCACGTCTGGCCGCCGCCAAGGCACTGGCTGCAGTTCTCAACGGAAAAGCCTCGCTCAACAGTTCGCTGCCGACCCAAATGGACAAGGTTGAAGACCGTGATCGCGGTTTCACCCAGGACCTGGCGTTCGGCACCGCGCGCTGGCAGCCGCGTTTGTCGGCCCTCGCGGCCAAGTTGCTGCAGAAGCCGTTCAAGGCTGCCGACGCCGATGTCGAGGCGCTGTTGCTGGTCGGTCTTTACCAACTGCTTTACACCCGCGTCCCGGCCCACGCCGCCATCGGCGAAACCGTGGGTTGCGCCGACAAGCTGAAAAAGCCCTGGGCGAAGGCCTTGCTCAACGCCGTGTTGCGCCGCGCACAGCGTGAAAGCGAAACGCTGCTGGCCGAGCTGGAACATGACCCGGTGGTGCGCACGGCGCATCCGCGTTGGCTGCAAAAATCCCTGAAAGCGTTCTGGCCGCAGCAGTGGGAAGCCATTTGCGCGGCGAACAACGCACATCCGCCGATGATTCTGCGGGTCAACCGTCGCCATCACACTCGCGATGCGTACTTGAGCCTGCTGACCGAAGCGGGCATCGCCGCCACACCGTGTGTCTACAGTCAGGACGGCATCATTCTCGACACCGCTGCCGATGTGCGCAGTTTGCCGGGCTTCGCAGAAGGCTGGATCAGCGTGCAGGACGAAGCGGCACAACTGGCCGCCGACTTGCTGGACCTGGCGCCAGGCCAACGGGTGCTCGACGCCTGCTGCGCACCGGGCGGCAAGACCTGCCACATCCTTGAAGCCGAGCCTGCATTGGCCGGCGTCGTCGCCGTAGACCTGGAAGCCAAGCGTCTGGTGCGCGTGCGGGAAAACCTCGCACGCCTGGGTCTGAGCGCCGAACTGATCGCCGCCGACGGCCGCGACACTGCCACCTGGTGGGACGGCAAACCGTTCCAGCGCATCCTCCTCGATGCACCTTGCTCGGCCACCGGTGTGATCCGTCGTCACCCGGATATCAAGCTGACTCGCCAACCGGATGACATCGCCGCACTTGCAGTGCTGCAAGGTGAATTGCTTGATGCCATGTGGATAACGCTGGAGGTCGGCGGGATTCTGCTCTACGCCACCTGCTCCACGTTGCCGACCGAGAACACCGAAGTCATCGAAGCCTTCCTCGCCCGCACACCGGGCGCTCGTGAGCTGGACCTCGCCACAACGGCCGGCATCAAGCAGCCCCATGGTCGCCAGTTGCTGGCCCAGGAAGGCGGCCACGACGGGTTCTACTACGCCAAACTGATCAAGATCACCGCCGCGCGCGGTTAACCGGTTTAAGGGAGTGACTGGATGAAAATTATCATCCTCGGCGCAGGGCAGGTCGGCGGTTCGCTGGCGGAACACTTGGCCAGCGAGGCCAACGACATCACCGTGGTCGACACCGACGGCGAACGCCTGCGCGACCTCGGCGATCGGCTGGACATCCGCACCGTGCATGGCCGCGGCTCGCTGCCGACGGTGCTGCGCCAAGCCGGCGCGGACGATGCCGACATGCTGGTGGCGGTGACCAACAGTGACGAAACCAACATGGTGGCCTGTCAGGTTGCTCATACCCTGTTTCACACACCGACCAAAATCGCTCGGGTCCGCGAAGCGGCATACCTGACGCGCTCCGAGCTGTTCGATAACGAAGCGATTCCGGTGGACGTGCTGATCAGCCCGGAACAAGTGGTCACCAACTACATCAAGCGCCTGATCCAGCATCCGGGCGCATTGCAGGTGATCGACTTCGCCGAAGGCAAAGCACAATTGGTCGCGGTGAAGGCGTATTACGGCGGACCGCTGGTGGGCCAGCAACTTCGTCAGTTGCGCGAGCACATGCCGAACGTCGAAACCCGCGTTGCCGCGATTTTCCGCCGTGACCGGCCGATCCTGCCCCAGGGCGATACGGTGATCGAAGCGGACGACGAAGTGTTTTTCATCGCCGCCAAGGCGAACATTCGCGCGGTGATGAGCGAAATGCGCCGCCTCGACGAGAGCTACAAGCGCATCGTTATCGCCGGTGGCGGGCAGATCGGCGAGCGTCTGGCCGAGGCCATCGAAAGCCGCTATCAGGTGAAAATCATCGAGATGAACCCGGCTCGGTGCCGCCATCTCTCGGACACTCTGGACAGCACCGTGGTGTTGCAGGGCAGCGCCTCCGACCGCGACTTGCTGATGGAAGAGAACATCGCCGATGCCGACATCTTCCTGGCCCTGACCAACGACGACGAAGCCAACATCATGTCGTCGCTGTTGGCCAAGCGACTGGGCGCGAAGAAGGTGATGACCATCATCAACAACCCGGCCTACGTCGATCTGATTCAGGGCGGCGACATCGACATCGCCATCAGCCCGCAACTGGCAACCATCGGCACGTTGCTGGCTCATGTACGGCGTGGCGATATCGTCAGCGTGCACTCACTGCGCCGTGGCGCGGCGGAGGCCATCGAGGCAATTGCCCATGGCGATGCGAAGTCGAGCAAGGTGATTGGCAAGGCCATCGAAAACATCGGTTTGCCACCGGGCACCACGATCGGGGCAATCATTCGTGACGAAGAAGTGATTATTGCCCACGATGACACGGTGATCGCGGCGGGTGACCATGTGATTCTATTCCTTGTGGATAAAAAGCATATTCGGGATGTGGAGAAGTTGTTCCATGTCGGCCTTAGCTTCTTTTAAACCGTTGGATCGCTATCGCCAGCAAGCCGGCTCCTCCAAAGGGTGGCGGTTACCCTGCAGGAGCCGGCTTGCTGGCGATGCGATGTCGATTACGCCACCCATTCGGAAATTTTCCCCATGATCGAATCCCTGGAAAAAATGCTCGCCAAGGGTGTGGATAACTCACTGCTGCGCTTCGGCCTGGGCAAGGGCTACCTGGATCTTGGGGAAAACGCCAAGGCCGCCGAACATTTCCAGCGTTGCGTCGAGTTCGATCCGAAGTATTCAGCGGCGTGGAAGCTGTTGGGCAAGGCGCAGCTGGCGCTGGCGGACTATCCGGCCGCGCGTCAGGCGTGGGAACGGGGTCTGGAAGCCGCCCGCGCTCATGGCGACAAGCAGGCAGAGAAAGAAATGACGGTATTTCTGAAAAAGCTTGAGCGTCAGGCGCCCTGATTAGAGATAGCGCAGGCCAATACCGTCGGCATCCACCAACACCACTTCCATGCGCACCCGCGGCGCGCCTGTGGGTAAATCCTGGACCTGACCGTACACCACGGCGCCTTCAGGCAACGCAGACAAGCCCGGATGCTTGACGTAGACACCCGTGGTCGAGAGGTTGCGGGTCTGGCCGAGGCATTCGCCAAAGCTTTCATGACTGATCTTGATGCGAAACGATTTGCGGTGTTCGGACATCTTCTGCGCCCTTTCTTGATCAGTTGTGGATAACTTGAACCTGCAGGAGCGAAACTTGCTTCGCTCCTGCAGGTTCAAGTTATCCACAGATCATGCCAACCCACTCAGTACCAGCGTTCTTCACCCGGCGGCCGCTTTTTGAAACGTTTCATGCTCCACATGTACTGGCTCGGATAAGCCCGCACATAGCGTTCGACCACCTTGCTCATGGCCGCGCAGGACGTTTCGGTATCGGTGCTGTACATGGCCTCTGGCGCGGCTTCGAGGATCACTTTGTAACCCGAACCATCCGGCAGGCGCAGGGCATGCAGGAACACGCCGACCGCTTTGCCGCCGGCGAGCATGTTCGGTACAAACTTGCTGGTCAGCGCCTGAGTGGCGAAGAACGGCACGAAGATCCCGGCGGATTCTGCCGGTTCCGGGTCAGCGGGAATGCCCACTGCACCACCTTTGCGCACTTCCTTGATGACGCTGAGAATGCCTTCCTTGGTCGACGCGGCAACCTTGTTACCCAGTTGCACGCGCTGCTTGCGCAGCAATTCATCCACCGCTTTCAACTTTGGCGGACGATAAAAAATGATCGGTTTGCACTGGCTGCAATAGAAGTGGTTCAACACTTCCCAGTTGCCCAGGTGGCTGGTAATGCCGACGACACCTTTGCCGGAAGCGAGGGCGTCCTTCAAGACGTCGAGCCCTTCGACTTCGCGAACCAGATCAATGGAACGCTGCGCCGGCCAGATCCACGCGCACGCACTTTCGGTCAACGACTTGCCGATGTCTTTCAGGCTCTGGCCGACCAGGCGCTCGCGCTCGGCAGGGTCCATCTCGGGAAAACACTTGGCCAGATTGATCCGTACCACATCGCGGGAACGGTTAGGGGTTTTCCACATCACCCAGCCGATGGCCGAGCCAACCGCTTGCACTGCTCGCCAAGGAAGCAGGGCAAACAGCCGCAGAGCGCCTACCAGCAAGGCGCCTTTCAACTTATCCACAGGTCACTCCTGATCTTGTGCTGTGCGCGAGGCGGCTATTCTAACCGCCGATCGACAAGGTCGCGTAGCGGTCGCAATCCCGGGTGTGGTCCATGACCATCCCCGAGGCCTGCATCAACGCGTAGCAAATGGTCGGGCCGACGAAGGTGAAGCCGGCTTTTTTCAGGCCTTTGCTCATCTCCACAGCGACCGGCGTGACCGCCGGCACTTCGGTGCGATCCTTGAAATGATTGATAACCGGTTGGCCACCCACGAAGGACCAGAGAAACGCCACCGGGTCCTCCAGCGCCAGCCAAGCCTGGGCATTGCGCCTGGCCGCATTGAGTTTGAGGCGATTGCGAATGATGCCGGGATCAAGCATCAATTCATCGATTTCAGCGTCGCTCATCTGCGCCACGCGCTGTACGTCGAAGCCGAACAACACCTCGCGATATCGCTCACGTTTACGCAACACGGTGATCCAGGAGAGGCCGGCCTGGAACCCTTCGAGCAAAAGCAACTCGAACAATCCCTGCGCATCGCGTAGCGGCGTGCCCCACTCCTGGTCGTGATAAGCCATGTACAACGGATCTTCGGAACACCAAAAGCAGCGTGGCATAAGGCTCCAGGGGGCGTGCGCAGCAACGAATCGGGTATACTCCCGCTCTTTAAATCGCAGCCCAAGAAACAGGTGAATTTCGTGAGCCAGCCTACGCCAGCCGTGCGTACCTTCCAAGACTTGATCCTCGCCCTCCAGCAATACTGGGCCGAGCAAGGTTGCGTGGTACTTCAGCCCTACGATATGGAAGTAGGCGCCGGGACTTTCCACACTGCCACGTTTCTGCGCGCCATCGGCCCGGAAACCTGGAACGCCGCTTATGTGCAGCCCAGTCGTCGCCCGACTGATGGCCGCTACGGCGAAAACCCGAACCGTCTGCAGCATTACTACCAGTTCCAGGTAGTCCTGAAGCCGAACCCGGACAATTTCCAGGAACTGTACCTGGGCTCCCTCAAGCATGTCGGCCTGGACCCGCTTGTCCACGACATTCGCTTCGTCGAAGACAACTGGGAATCGCCGACACTGGGCGCCTGGGGCCTGGGCTGGGAAGTCTGGCTCAACGGCATGGAAGTGACCCAGTTCACTTACTTCCAGCAAGCGGGCGGCATCGAATGCTACCCGGTGACCGGCGAGATCACTTATGGTCTCGAGCGTCTGGCCATGTACCTGCAGGGCGTGGACTCGGTCTACGACCTGGTCTGGGCTGACGGTCCGTTCGGCAAAGTGACCTACGGTGACGTGTTCCACCAGAACGAAGTGGAGCAGTCGACCTACAACTTCGAACACGCGAATGTCGAGAAGCTGTTCGAACTGTTCGATTTCTATGAAAGCGAAGCCAAGCGCCTGATCGAACTCGACCAGCCGCTGCCGTTGCCGAGCTACGAAATGGTGTTGAAGGCTTCCCACACCTTCAACCTGCTGGATGCGCGCCGGGCGATCTCGGTAACTGCGCGTCAGCAATACATCCTGCGTGTGCGCACCCTGGCGCGTTCCGTTGCGCAAGCCTATCTGCTGGCTCGCGCCAAGCTGGGCTTCCCGATGGCGACCCCGGACCTGCGCGATGAAGTACTAGCCAAGCTGGAGGCTGCACAATGAGTGCTCAAGATTTTCTGGTTGAACTGGGCACCGAAGAACTGCCACCCAAAGCCCTGAACACCCTGGCCGAGGCCTTCCTGGCCGGTATCGACAAGGGTCTGCAAGCCGCTGGCCTGAACTACGAGACCAAAACCGTCTACGCCGCGCCACGTCGTCTGGCGGTGCTGATCACCTCGCTGTCCACCCAACAGCCGGATCGCAGCATCAACCTCGATGGCCCGCCACGTCAGGCTGCGTTCGATGCCGAAGGCAATCCGACGCAAGCGGCATTGGGTTTCGCCAAGAAGTGCGGAGTAGAGCTGAGCGAAATCGATCAGAGCGGTCCGAAACTGCGTTACAGCCAAAGCATCGCCGGCAAGCCGACCGCGAGCCTTCTGCCGACCATCGTCGAAGACTCCCTGAATGACCTGCCGATCCCGAAGCGCATGCGCTGGGGCGCTCGCAAGGAAGAATTCGTTCGTCCGACCCAATGGCTGGTGATGTTGCTCGGTGACCAGGTCATCGAATGCACGATCCTCGCCCAGAAGGCCGGTCGCGATTCCCGTGGTCACCGCTTCCATCACCCGGAAAGCGTGCGCATCACCTCGCCGGCCAACTACCTGGCCGACCTGCGTGCCGCTTATGTGCTGGCCGATGCCAACGAACGTCGCGCGATCATCAGCAAGCGCACCGATGAGCTGGCGACGATGCAGGAAGGTACGGCAATCGTTCCGCCAGCCCTGCTCGATGAAGTGACCGCGCTGGTTGAATGGCCGGTGCCGCTGGTGTGCTCGTTCGAAGAACGTTTCCTCGACGTGCCGCAAGAAGCGCTGATCACTACCATGCAGGACAACCAGAAGTATTTCTGCCTGCTGGATGCCGACGGCAAGTTGCTGCCACGTTTTATTACCGTGGCCAACATCGAAAGCAAAGACCCGCAGCAGATCATCGCCGGTAACGAGAAAGTGGTTCGCCCACGCCTCACCGACGCCGAGTTCTTCTTCAAGCAAGACAAGAAGCAGAAACTCGAAGACTTCAACCTGCGTCTGCAGAACGTGGTGTTCCAGGAAAAACTCGGCAGCGTCTACGACAAGGCCGAGCGCGTTTCCAGACTCGCTGCATTCATCGCTCAGCGCATTGGCGGCAACGCAGCCTGGGCTTCCCGTGCCGGCCTGCTGTCCAAGTGCGACCTGGCGACCGAGATGGTCGGTGAGTTCCCGGAGATGCAAGGCGTCGCCGGTTACTACTACGCCCTCAATGATGGCGAGCCGGAAGAAGTCGCTCTGGCGCTGAACGAGCAATACATGCCGCGCGGTGCCGGTGCTGAACTGCCGACCACCCTGACCGGTGCAGCAGTGGCCATCGCCGACAAGCTCGACACTCTGGTGGGTATCTTCGGTATCGGCATGCTGCCGACCGGTAGCAAAGACCCGTATGCCCTGCGTCGTGCTGCACTCGGCGTGTTGCGTATCCTGATCGACAAGAAGCTCGATCTCGACTTGAACGATGCCGTGGCGTTCGCTGTGAATGCATTCGGTGCCAAGGTCAAGGCTGCTGGCCTGGCCGACTCGGTACTCGAATTCGTATTCGACCGTCTGCGTGCTCGTTACGAAGACGAAGGCGTCGATGTCGGGACTTATCTGTCGGTACGGGCACTGAAGCCGGGCTCTGCGCTGGACTTCGATCAGCGTGTACAAGCGGTAGAAGCTTTCCGCAAATTGCCGGAAGCCGCCGCCCTCGCCGCGGTGAACAAGCGCGTTTCGAACTTGTTGAGCAAGGTTGAAGGCTCTGTTCCATCGGTCGTTGAAGCCAAGTATTTCGACAACGCCAATGAGTTCTCCCTGTATTCGGCGATTCAGCAGGCGGACCAGGCTGTTCAGCCAATGGCCGCTGCGCGTCAGTACAGCGAATCTCTGGCGCGCCTGGCGGCCTTGCGCGAGCCGGTGGATGCGTTCTTCGAAGCCGTGATGGTCAACGCTGAAGATGCCAAGGTCCGCGCCAACCGGTATGCGCTGCTGGCACGTCTTCGCGGGCTGTTCCTCGGCGTTGCCGACATTTCGCTGCTGGGTTGAGGGGCTGCTGTTGAAACTGCTGATTCTCGATCGGGACGGGGTGATCAACTATGACTCCGACGCTTACATAAAGTCGGTGGAGGAGTGGATTCCACTTCCCGGTTCGATCGAGGCCATCGCGCAGTTGAACAAGGCCGGCTGGACGGTAGCGGTCGCGACCAACCAGTCCGGCATCGCTCGCGGCTATTACGACATCGCCACCCTCGATGCCATGCACGAACGCTTGCGTTCGTTGGTGGCGGAGCAGGGCGGTGAGGTCGGCCTGATCGTCTATTGCCCGCACGGGCCGGACGAAGGCTGCGATTGCCGCAAGCCAAAACCCGGGATGTTGAAAACCATCGCCGCGCATTACAACGTGTCGCTGACCAATCTATGGTTCGTTGGCGACAGCCTCGGTGACCTGGAAGCCGCCAAAGCCGTCGATTCTCAGCCAGTTTTGGTAAAGACCGGGAAAGGCGAAAAGACTTTGGGCAGGACCCTGCCGGTAGGCACCTTGATTTTTGACGATCTCGCGGCGATTGCCGCAGAACTTATCCACAATTAGAGTGCTTCGATTGATCCGATTTAAGGACTGATCGGAAGTGCGCTTTATATAGACGGGCAGAGCCCGCACGGTAAACGTCGCCATGTCGATACTGCAGGCCATCAGAACCTTCCTCTTTTACCTGCTGCTGGGCACCAGCTCCTTGCTCTGGTGCAGCCTGAGCTTTTTTATCGCGCCCTTTTTGCCGTTCAAGGCGCGCTATCGTTTCATCAACGTGTACTGGTGCCGCTGCGCCCTGTGGCTGAGCAAAGTCTTTCTGGGCATCAGCTACGAAGTGAAGGGCGCCGAGAACGTGCCTGACCAGCCCTGCGTGATTCAGTCCAATCACCAGAGCACCTGGGAGACGTTCTTCCTCTCGGCCTACTTTGAGCCGCTGAGCCAGGTACTGAAACGCTCTTTGCTGTTTGTGCCGTTCTTCGGTTGGGCCATGGCCATGTTGCGACCGATCGCTATCGACCGCGATAACCCGAAAGCCGCGCTTAAACATGTGGCCAAGAAGGGTGATGAACTGTTGAAGGATGGTGTCTGGGTGCTGATCTTTCCTGAAGGGACGCGAGTTCCATACGGCACCATTGGCAAGTTCTCCCGGGGTGGTACGGCGTTAGCGGTCAACGCCGCGCTTCCGGTGTTGCCGATTGCGCACAATGCCGGCAAGTTCTGGCCGAAAACCGGCTGGGCGAAGAAGCAGGGCGTCATTACAGTGATCATCGGCGAGCCAATGTACGCCGTTGGTAGCGGGCCGCGAGCCATTGCCGATCTGAATGATCGGGTTCAGGCCTGGAACGAGCAGATGCAACGGGACATGGGCTCGCTTCCTCCTGCTTCGCAAGCGCCCGCCGCGAACGATCAGATGGCTGTCTGAGATTCTGTGGATAACCTGTGTACCGTTTCGCTGAAAAGCGGTGCTATTTGCACGTAAGCTTATGATTTACATATATATTTCTTAAGCTCATAAAATACCGAAAAAGGTGCATAAGTTTTTTTCGGGCGTAAAAAAACCGGCTGATATAGCCGGTTTTTTTATGCCTGCGATTTGGGCAGCGAGGCTTAGCTGATAATCGGCGCGCGCCAGTCATCAGAACCGGAAGTACCACAGGCTTCGTGAGTCCAGGTGATTTTTCGGTAGGTGAAATACACGTCTTCGAGATGCGTAAAGTGGGCCATGTTGGGATCCTGGCAGCTTGGCATTCTTGTCTGCACATCGACGATCACTGCGTCTTCCAGCTCGATGCTGAAGTAATGTTCTTGTTTTCCCGCCGACGAAGTCCGATACCAAGCGATATGGCAGTTATCCAACACTTCTCCGCTCGTTAACGCGTTAAAAATCAACGGGGATGATTTATCAAATACCTTTGAGATCATCAACGGCTTATGCACACGCTGGCCGGTTGGCTGACCCGATTGGGGATCTCTCGGAATGATAATTTGGTGACTGAAAGCCTGGACCAGGATTTGGTCTTCGTGCCCCTCCTGATAGACGTTACCAACCGACTCCGGAGTAAATGTCCCGGCAGTAATCATCCCTTGCCGATTTCCATTTATAACTAAATACGCGGGTGTTGGCATAACTGCATTCCCTGTTCGATATCCCAAAAATGATAGCTCCCGTCAGTCATACACTTGACGAAGAGGCTGTAGGATAAAGAGCGCTCGGGATAGCGTATGTAGGACTTATCTGTGAGGCTCCGAGGTAAAACGCCTGCGTTCCATACGATTTAGCACCGCCGCTGAAGGGCGAAATAGCGTAATAAAAAAGACCAGCGCAATGCGCTGGCCTTTTTTACTTTTGGCAGAACCGCTGGTGTAGGGTCTCAAAATACATGACTCAAGCCTACCCGCAAACACGGGGATAAACTCATTTTTTCTTTGACTCACAAAAGTAGAAGTCACAGAAAAGATGAGAAAAACCTACCCAGCTCACACAATAGATGCCCTTCAATAAGGGCCTCCGGATGTCATCCTATTGTCTGAATGGCGCGAGTCTCTCCGAAAAGCCGCAGAGTGCGTAATTGCGCTCCACTTGACCACCTCATTGCTTCGGTACCAACGTGAAGCTGGTCGATTAATTCGACTACAACTGTCAGGAGAACGACAGATGACTATGCATAATCCTACCCACCCAGGAGAGGGCTGCGCGAAGCCGTGCTACCCAAAATCAAAATGACCGTTATCACCAAAACCTAACAACTTGGTTATTCCATGGTGCAACTATCCAACGTGCTGCACTGCCGTGCCGCGATTAGCGCCGACCTCGCCCGGCGCCTAGAACTGGCGGGGCTGGGCAAGGGCTAGGCAGCGGCAAACGGGCGGCGGCGATCATGAGCTTCATCCTGTCAGCGCGGCTCAACAGGCATGATCCGTATGCTTATTTGAAGGACGTCCTAACGCGCCTTCTGACGCAGCGGGCGAGTGAAATCGATCAGTTGCTGCCGGATAGGTGGCAGCCGGTTTAATCACGCAAGGCGTGATGCCCGGACGCATATCTCTCAACAGAATTACTCTCATCTTAACTACTCATGCGTAGAGATCAAAAAACACCTAATGACTGAGATATGGTGCGGCGAGACAGTTTATTTTTTTTTCTTAATTAGTTTACTTATATAGTACTTGAGGCTTAAACGATCTTTGGGTCTTGGCTTATAGTGCGTTTTGTTTCTTTGTGCAGGATCGATGACCATCGTTCCTGCGGTGTAGTAATAAAGCGCTACGGATCTGCGCGTGATGTGCTCTGGAGTTGTTAAAGGTGCCGGGTGCCCGTGATTACTGTCTTTGTCTGTATTGAAGATGACACAGCGATTGTATATGGGCAAAACCTTTTTAAGGCAGGTCTTCATATTGACATCCCAAAGCTCCAGGTTGCCACCGTATTCCTCTTGCCAGCTTTCATTCAGATAAATTATGACATTCAGCCTACGTTCAACATTAAGCTTTTTGTTGAGCCTGAAGTCAGAGTGCACCCCAAGGAAACCACCACTCTTCGTCTCATGCAGCCCACCTCCGCTAAAGTAGGGATCAGGTATCAAGCCGTCAATGCCTGTTAGCTTTTCAAGAAATAGCAACATGGGTGCCGAATTAAACGCGTTAAAAATAGTCTTCAAATGAGCGTCGCATTCGTTGGGGCTAATTTGACGTTTTCGTTGACCTTTGTAGCCGCGCTCGTAGAGCATTTCGTTATTGGTTGGTTCGACTGGGAAATTTGAGCAGATACTCGCAATCAAGTCTTCTTGTAAAAAATTGTCGATAACAATGTGTGGAAATGGCGTAGCCTGAATATATTGATTGGCCAATGAGTGACCAATAGCGCTGGCTGCGTTCTGGTCGAAATCGAGTTCCGGGGAGAGGGTCATCGGAAGTGTTTGAATAATGGGTTCCATTACCGCTCCAATAAATCAATATAAAACCTGTAGGGTAACAAATCCGAACGAATTGCTGCTGCGTATCTGCGTACCTTAGGGTTTGCTGTCACTCTTGGCTAGGCGTTTAAGGATGCTATTGTACATTTTGGTTCGTCTGTGCGTCGTTTCATAGCCGCCAGCCGCTGCAACAGTCCCCCCCTGGATGTGATCCAAGTAGCTAAAGATTTTACGCGGCGATATCGTCTCTACTGCATAGCCAAGCTCGGTCATACGGTCCTGGAGGGTATAACCAGGCACACGATCATCCATCGAAAAATGCAGGCCGTGCTGTTTGATAAGTTTACAGTTCCACAGTGTACAAAAACTTTTCAAGTAAACTTCTCTGTAGGGTTTTGGTTCTCTAGAGCGCAAGCCGATAGAAGTTTTCAGTCGTCGGAAATGGTGTTTGAATAGTCGCGAGCTAAAGCGCCAAAGCGTTCTGGTGGTGCCCCGATTTATTTGTTCTACACAACCTACGGCTGCTACCGTTGGGTTTTTTAAGCACCTATTCAACATCATCGGAAAAACATTTTTATCGAAAACAAATGTGTCGGTATGCATCAGGAATAAGTAGTCGGTTTCAACTCGCTGCAAAACCAGGTCTAGTGCTTTGCCATGGGCGATATGGCCTGCCTCTGGTTCAGAGACAGAACGTTCAATCAAGTTGATCCAATCTAGTGTCCGCAGATAATCGGTGCTTTCATCGGCGGAATAGTTGTCAACCACCCATATTTTAACGCTGTTGTTGAGCCCATGCTGGCGCAATAAATCTAAACATATCTTGGTGATTTCAGGCGTCTTGTAGTTGACTATAACTATGCTAAAAGTATTAGAGCTTTCAACCGAAAAATCATTCCTGTTCATCGTTTAGGCACCCAAACGTTTTGTACTGATTCAGAGATTATTGAGCGCGCTCAGCGTTTTCGCTAATTTTATTGTTTCGCAAAATATTGCGTGTCTATAGCCGCCCTGCAGGCTGATTCAATCCGTCGGTAATGCGGAGTTACCCGTGTGGAACGCATGCTCAAATGGCAATGTGAGCGGCTATCGTCGCCACGCCAGCATCACTACACCGATGGTGATGAGGCTGATGCCTGTCCATTGGCGAACGTCGAGTCTTTCTCCCAAGAGGGTAACCCCCAAGACGGCGACAAGTACCACACTGAGTTTGTCCACCGGGGCGACCAAGGACGCTTGTCCGAGCTGCAAAGCTCGGTAGTAACATATCCAGGAAGCTCCTGTGGCCAGACCTGACAAGACCAGGAATAAATAGCTGCGAGCCGATATCGAGCCGAGGGACTGATATTGTCCGGTCGCGTATAAGATCATCGCCAGGCTGAGTAACACCACCACGGTGCGTATCAGAGTGGCGAAATCAGAGTTGATGCCGGTTATGCCTATTTTTCCAAAAATAGCCGTCATTGCAGCGAACACTGCTGACAGCAGAGCCCAGAATGTCCACGTTGAAAAGAACGACGAACCCATTGAAATAAGCCTGAAGATTGGAAGGAGTCATAGTGCTGCACGTTACGTCATAAGATTGCTGGTCAGCGCCACTCTACGAGGCACTTTGGTAAAAAAACGTCAAAAAGAAGTAGTCATTTTTTGGTGGTTGCTTGGCTCGAAATACTGACAATCAGCCCCGTGCGGGCGCCGCAGCACTTGCCTGTCGCAACCACACCGAAACACATAAACCGCTCTTCTTCGTCTCGTTAGAGAAACTCAATTGAACGCGTATTGCTGTGCGGTCTGCTATCGCCTTGACAATAGACAGGCCCAGCCCGGAGCCTGCTTCATCGGTTCCCAAGGTGCGATAAAATGGATCGAACACCCGCACGTGTTGTTCTACTGTAATACCTGGGCCTGAGTCCTTGATCTGCAAAATTGCTGTCTCTTGCACCAGCTCAACCGCAAGGTCAATCCATCCCCCACGGGGGGTATATCGGATCGCGTTATCCACCAGATTCTTCACCACGATTAACAAATCCATTTCGTTGATGAGGACATGCACGTCCTCGATACTCTCAACACCAATATCGATGTTTTTACGTTCCGCCAGCGGTAGTAAATCCTCCAATACACGTCGATAGACTCCATGGACTGAAACAGCAGTCTGTGGCCGATCCGAGCTCGATTGTGCGGCAGCAAGGGTCAGCAGTTGATCAATCAAGTTTCTGCTGCGCTCTATTCCCCGGGATAACGGCAACAGGCGCTGACGAGCCGGCTCTGGCATTTCCGTGGCTGCCAGCCGCTCGGCTTGAATGGACAGAGCCGTCATGGGGGAGCGCAGTTCGTGGGCAGCATCGGCGACAAAGCGGCGCTGGTTTTCCATGGACAGCGCGACTCGCGCGAGCAAGCGATTAATAGCGACGACGAAAGGTCGGATCTCGGTCGGCAGATTGCGCTCATCGACAGGGTGCAAGGCCTGTTCATCGCGTTGATCGATGTCAGAAGAGAGCGCAGCAATGGGGCGGAATAGTTTGCGCACCAAATCGCCCACCACCAGCAACAATACTGGAAACAAAATAAGGAACGGCAGCAGACTTCGCCAGGCGCTCTCGCGGGCTTCCTTGTTGCGAGCGCCTGTTTCTTGAGCGACCACGATACGCTCACCCCGGGCCGTAGTCCTGACCAACACACGAAAGTCTTCGCCGGCGACATTCAAGGTAGACAAGCCATCGGCGAGTATTGTGGGGATGGGCAATGGCATCAGAGCATCATCGTTACCGATGGCTTTGCTGCCGTCGACCAGATATTGCACGATGACCCTGGACTCTTCCTTATCGCCATCGACTTCTTGAGCTGCGGGATAGTGCAGGCTCATCTGCTGCCGATCAAATAGGACCGCCACCTGGCGCAAGGTATCGTCCTGCATTTCGTGGGCCTCGTCGAATGCCGAGACGAAAGCAAAGATACCGGCCACCACTGCTACGATCAGGATGGCGAGCGACAGCGTCACGGACAGGCGTAATTGAACCGAGTCCCTCAAGCGCTTTTTGAAACCATCCATCCCATACCTCTGACGTTCTTGATGACATGGCTGCCCAACTTGCGCCGCAGGCCGTGAATCAGAAATTCCACCGCATTGCTTTCCACTTCATTGCCCCAGCCGTAAATACGGTCTTCAAGCTCACTGCGAGAGAGAATTGCGCCTGGCCGAATCAACAGTGCCTGCAACAGGGCGAATTCGCGACTGGACAGTAGGACGGCTAGATTTTCCGTGGTAGTAGCCTCTTTGGATATCAGGTCCAGCGTCACCACGCCGTTGTCCAGCAAAGACAGGGCGTTGCCACCTTTGCGTCGTAACACGGCACGTATACGGGCCAGAAGTTCGGCCATATCGAAGGGTTTGAGCAGGTAGTCATCAGCACCGCCGTCAAGGCCCCGAAGGCGATCATCCAAGCCGTCTCTAGCGGTGATGATCAGCAGTGGGACCGAGTTGTTGCGCCCTCGAATACTGTCTAGGACATCTAGTCCATCCTTTCCGGGTAACCCGAGATCCAGCAGTACGAGGTCATAGTGTTGGGTGACCAGCGTTGCAAGAGCAGTGAGACCGTTTTTCACCCAGTCAGTGGCATAACTCGCATCGTTCAGGGCGCCTTGGATGGCATCACCGATCATCGGGTCGTCTTCGACCAGCAATATCCGCATTTCCCGCTCCAGAAAAAAGCGCGACAGGCATGACCGTCGCGATTGTATTGAAGCACCAGCGCAAGCGTTTGTCCGCCGCGAAATCAGCGCTGCATAGGACTCATGATTTGCTTTTCATCAAATCGAAGGTGTTCAACAGCTCATCCATTTTTGCCTTGCAGTCACTCTGTTGCGGATTACCGGCGCGCAAGGCATCGAGTGCATGGTCGATCGCCTTGTCCACCACATGCCAATCGCTTGCGGCACGGGGTTTGATACCAGCTTCGGCGGAGTCCCAAGCGGTCTCCAGATCTTTGATGCGGGCTTTGGCGCCCGGCAAGTCATTTTTATCGACGAGGGCGGAGACGTCGGCGGCAATATTACGGAACTCAGACAGTTCTCCTAGTTTTGAACCAGGTTGGGGTTGTGTGCTAACAGAACCTGACGTGGCGCCGGCAATGGGCTTGTTGGCAGGCTTCGAGCAACCAGCGGCGATGCTGAGCAACAAGATGGAGGAGACGATGGCTACGTGACGAATGATGTTTTGAATCTGGCGCATGACGATTCCTTGATTGGCGTTTGGGCAATTACTGAGTGATGGTTTTGCGGTTGCCGACGCTGATTTGCGCCACCGCAACCAGAATGACAATGACGCACAAGAAGATGGCGCTGGTCCAGGTGGCACCCATTCCGAGGCCCCCGTAGGTTTTAGACTGGGTCAGCAGGTCACCGAGCGAGGCGCCGAAAGGACGAGTCAGAATGTAGGCGATCCAGAACGTCAGCACCCTATTGCAGCCCATGTGCCAGGCAACCAGAGTGGCAGCGATCAGTGCACCGAAAATGACAGCGCCGAGGGTGAAACCCAGGCCCAAGGCCTCGGTTGCCAGGTCACCGGCGGCGGTGCCCAGGGCGAAGGTGCAGAGTACAGTCGCCCAGTAGAACAACTCCCGGCGCGGCGTGACAATTTCGCGGATCGACAGGTTGTGTTCTACCCGGTACCAGACCAAGAAGTTGATCGCCAGCAGAGTGGAAAATACGGCCGTGCTGGTGTAAAGGCTGACGTCCAGTATGTCGGTCAGAATGTCAGTAATTTGAGTTCCGACGATGCTCACCAGAACGACTGTCAGCCAGTAGATCCAAGGCGTGTAGCCTTTAGTGCGAAATTGGCAGAACAGCGCGATTGCCAGTACTGCAGCCATACCGATACTGGTCGGCCCCGCGCCGAAACCAGCATCGACGGCCAGAAAGTCGGCGCCTGTTTCACCTACGGTCGTGGACAAGATTTTAATCATCCAGAATGACAGCGTCACTTCGGGTACTTTGTTGACCCAGCCGGCTATTGCGGATTTCATAGGCGGATAGCCTCTCTTAAGCAGCGCGAAATGCGCGCGGAAAGAGAAAGTAAGTAATGAAACTTAGCTGAGCCTGAGGGAAGGCAAATTGGCCGTCCGGTGTCTAGTTAATGACTGCCGGTTTCATGTCGTTCAGGCACGCCTCGGCTGAGACCGTATCCAGGCACAGTCCATTCTCCCGGCGTATGCCGACATGCTTTGGCGCGATAAAAATCAACGCATTAGGACGTCGTGTTTTGCGGTTCAAGACCATACCCAATATCCGACTTGGAAATCGCCGTAGTAGTCGGCTCAGCGAATACCGTCAGGCAAACGTCGCCATTATCGAGGGAAAACTTGATCGCATAATCCGGCAAGTAACATGGAAAAATCGCGTAGAGAGTCACCGCTTTCGAGCTTGCTTGGATTCAGCCATATGGATGTTGTTTTGCCGCTGAACGGTAATAGTCGTAGCCGACTTGGCCAATCAACGTCCGGGTTTACTGATTTTTGACATCGCTTTCACCGCTTCAGTACAGCGCCAAATCTATCGTTGCCCGAATGGCAGGGTGAAGTTCTAAGGGGTAACCCTGGCTGGCACCAGTGTCCTGAAGCTGAAGGTTCGATGGTATGCCCCACATCCTTATCAACGACTCGATAATTTCGAAATTCGTCCCGCGCGCTATCCGTTTGCACAGCAAATTTTTCGCGGTGATCCTCATTACGCTGCTGCTCGGCGTGATAGGCGTATGGTTTTCAACGGCGACATCTGTGGTGGATTTGGGCGCGGGAAACAACATGATCAAATCAGGACTTGAAGCGCAATGGAGGCGAGGTTCCGTAGTGGTCCTGGTCAGACACGCCGAACGATGCGATCGGTCTGCAAACCCGTGCCTCGGCGACATCGAGGGCATCACCATCGAAGGAAGCAATGCTGCGATGGTGGTCGGCAAAGGTTTGCGACGCCTGGGTCTCGAAAAAGCCCGGATGGTCGCCAGTCCCTTGCCCCGTGCACGCCAAACTGCCGATTTTATTTCAGGTCGGGTGGTGGCGACTCAGGAGTGGGTGAGTGAGTGCGATGATGGATTCAAAGGTGCCGTAATAGCTCATAAAAGCGACAACGAGAATTTGGTCCTGATTACTCACAGTGGCTGTATCGACCATTTCGAAAGACTGATGGGAGTACGTGCGGGAGCTCGTTCCAGCGCTTACACACAAGCCATATTCGTCCAAGTGGATGGGAGGCACAAACCAAACATCATCGGGTCGTTGGAAGCGACAGAGTGGGAAAGAATCAGATAACACACAGTTAAGTAAAGCTACATATTTTTACGGCGTTCAACACGCCACGCGCTGTGAGAGTTCACCTTGAATGTCAGAAACGTGGTTCTGCCAGCGTAAAAACTCTAGCGCCGATTGTCGCCCCGACGGGAGATACGCGCGGAGTTTATAAAGGGAGGGTGCTCAGGACGCAAAGCCTGTATCCAATGCCATGTACGGTATGAAGCAGTGGTTCATCAAAGGCTTTGTCCAATGCCCGGCGCAGCATATGGATGTTACTGCGGAGGCTGTCGCTGCTCGGACGGTTGCGCCCCCAGATGAGATCTTCGAGCTCGGTCCGTTTGACAACATGCGGACTTCTACGCATGAGGGTTTCCAACAGCTTCATGCAAATAGGATTTATCTTGATGGATGTCCCGGAGCGAGATACTTCCATGGTGTCCAAGTCAAAATGCAGATCGGCTACAACCATGACCCGATTCATTTTTCGAGCGCGGCGCGACACCACGGCTTCGATTCTGGCAAGAATTTCAGACATGGCAAACGGCTTGGTGACGTAGTCATCAGCACCGACCTTGAAGCCGATCAATCGATCTTCCAGTTGGTCTCGTGCACTTAACATGACAATGGCAACGTCGGATTTGGAAATCTGACGCAGGCTTTGGCAAATCTTGTTGCCATCGACTCCAGGGAGCATGACATCTAGAACAATCGCGTCGAAGAATTTTGAGGCAGCGAGATGAAGCCCGGTCAAGCCGTCGAGTGCTCCCTCGACGTGGTGACCCTTCAAAACAAAAAAGTCCATCAGGTTGTCGTGAATGTCACGATTGTCCTCAATGATCAGTATATTCATCGGCTACCTTCATGCTTCTTATCAAATTAACCTGTCTTCTATTCTGCCGCGTTTTTACAGCGTCACATGACTGATTAGAATAATCTTTTGTGCTTACGGAGGGCGGCAAGCCGCTTTGTCGCAGAATCGCCTACGCTTGAGACGGTCAGCGTAAAAAGGTTAATTCCATAAAGGAGATAGGGGTATGCATGGCTACGGAATGGCGGGGGATTTGCTTCATTTAGCCGTCTATTTGATGACCATTGCGTTCTGGGCGCTGTTTTGGATGGTCTGTATCTTCAACGCCAGAGGTCGGTTGAAAAGGCTTTTAGGCGCACATGCATTGATGATTTGTATTCTTTTTTTTCCAGCGTTGCCCGCCACCTTCATTGGTGGAGCATTGATTTCTTTTGGTATCGAAGGCCTGATCTGGAGCCTGTGTATTACTGGGATTGGTTTGCCGATTGCCGGCATGCAACTGGTCCAGCACTACGTTAAAAAATGCCAAGGACTAGAATGATAAGTCTACTACGACGCAGGGCCTGGTTACTGTAAATAGGCTAGCCGGATGACGTTACGAGGCTTGAGTTACAGCTATACAGAAAATTCACATCACGTTGACCTTCCAGCGACAGGCGGATGATTAGCATTGAGCCCTGACCACTGGAGATCGCCAATGAGCGCCCCTGTCAAACTTAAATTTTATGAGAAGTACGATAAAAATAACGTAAAACATTACTTCCTGAAGCATCAGGATGGACTGTCGCAAAAACTGGCCCATTATCGGGACGTACAGATGGCGCGCCATGCGTTACACGAGGCGGGAGACCCGGGGCTGGTTCTCGACCTTCCATGCGGCGCGGGACGGTTCTGGTCCGTACTTGCAGAAAACTCTAATCGAGTCATCATTGGCGCAGACAGTTCGTCGGAGATGATTACAGCAGCATTAGATAATCAACCTGCCGATATAGTCAAACGTGTAACGCCTCTAAAAACTTCAGTGTTCGCCATCGATTTACCTGGTAATTCGGTGGACAGCATTTTCAGCATGCGGTTGATTCATCATATTGGTGAATCCGTGCATCGATTGACGATGTTGCGAGAGTTTCACCGGGTGACGCGCGACACCGTTATCCTATCGATGTGGGTAGATGGTAACTTCAAGTCATGGAAGCGAAAGCGCCAGGGACAACGGCGTAGAGCCATGGGCGAGCAGACTAAATATCAAAATAGGTTTGTTATTCCTCGATCCGTCGCAGAAGCCGAGTTCAAGGAAGCTGGTTTCGTTATTGATAGCAAGTCTGACTTTATTCCGTTTTTTTCAATGTGGCGTGTCTACGTTTTGCGAAAGATTTAAATTCTGCGTCAGGCGTCCGGAGTTGTCAGAGGGGATTCGAGTCGGCTGAACAAGCTTTCCAATAACGTAATCAACTTTGCTTGATCAACCCGCTTCCGCGAGCTTTGCGCCACTTAACACCAGCACCGGGTTTCAGCAATCAATGCGCGACTGTGCCATTCCATTTTTGATACGGAATGGGCAACTTGCATTAGTCTCCCCGACCCATCGGGAAGTACATAAACCCGCTGCGCGTCAGTCGATCGGCGTCGTACAGATTGCGCCCGTCAAAGATCATGGGCGCCTTGAACTGTTGCCACCCGGTACAGATGATCTACCACGTGCCTTATAGCTATGCCTTTAAAAATCACTTCGCTATTCGCGTGATCGAAGAGCGCGACCTCACGAGAGCGTGGGCGAAGGGTGGTGGATCGTTTTAATCCCTGAATTTCAGCTTCAAGGCTCGTTCAGCACATGGGCATAACCTAGGGCTGAGACGTGCACCGTACTGCCGGCTGGCGGCGCGTAAAGCCCGGAACTGCGCACCATCAAAGATCTGCCGGGTTGCTCAGTGTCGGGCAACGCTTCGAGTTCCACGATCAATGTGCAGGTGTTGCCGCTGAAATCGCGCTCGGTCACCACGGCGCGGCAGCCGGTGGCCTCTACGGTGCTGGGCATGATGCCAACCAGTTGCAATTGCTCGGGCCGCAACATGATCTGCGCACAGCGGTTGTTGCGATGGTTATTGACGGGGATCCGCCCCAGGTCGCAATGGGCCCAGCCAGCTTCGATTCTGGCCGGCATGACCACGGCATCACCGAGGAACAGCGCGGTTTGTTCGTCGCCGGGATAACGGTAGAGATCCAGCGGATGGCCGGATTGCACCAGTTGGCCGTCACGCATGACCGCCAACTGATCGGCAAACGACAGCGCCTCACTCTGGTCGTGGGTGACCAGAATGGTGGTGACCCCTGCGTCGGCCAACAGCCGCGCCACCAGTTTGCGCATGGACGTACGCAAGCCGGTGTCGAGGGCGGAAAACGGCTCATCCAGCAACATCAGGCGCGGCTGTTGTGCCAAGGCTCGCGCCAGTGCCACCCGCTGTTGCTGGCCGCCCGAAAGTTCGTGAGGCCAACGATTGGCCATGTTCGCGTCCAGCGCCACGCTGTCCATCAATTCAGCGATACGTTCGTGTTTCCTGCTGCCCTTGCTTGTCAGTCCGAAACCGATATTGGCGGCCACAGTCATGTGCGGGAAGAGCGCGCCGTCCTGGGGCACGTAGCCGATCTGGCGTTGGTGTGCCGGGACCTCGTGAGTGTCGTCGACCAATGTCTGGCCGTTGAGGGTGACGCAGCCCCGGTCCGGGAATTCGAAGCCGGCGATCATCCGCAGCAATGTGGTTTTGCCCGAACCCGACGGGCCGACGATCACTGTGCGGCTGCCCGTCGGCACCACCAGGCTGATGTTTTCCAGGGCGCGGTGCGCGCCGTAGGATTTGCAGATCGAATGCAGTTCGAGGGCGTTCATCGGCCAGCCGTTCGTTTGGATTGGTGATAGAGAAGTGCGGTCAACGGAAGTGACAGCAGAATCATCAGCAGGGCATAGGGCGCGGCGGCGGCGTAGTCGATTTCGCTGGTCAATGCCCAGAATCCGGTCGCCAGCGTGCGTGTGCCGTTTGGGGCCAGCAGCAGGGTGGCGGTCAATTCGTTGGTGATCGCCAAAAACACCAGCGCCGCGCCAGCAGCAGCGCCGGGCGCGGCCAGTCGCAAGGTGATCAGCCACAGTGCCCGACCAGGCGAACGGCCGAGGCTGCGTGCAATGTTCTCCAGTTCAACCGGTGCCTGGGCGATACCGGCACGCAAACTCACCAGCGCGCGGGGCAAAAACATCAGCAGGTACGCCAGCAGCACGGTGATCGTCGTCTGATAAATCGGTCGGGCGAAATGCACCGTGACCGTCACCAGGGCCAGGGCAACCACAATCCCCGGCAAGGAACTGGTGATGTAGTTACAGCTTTCAAGAATGCGTTGCAGCCGCCCCGGCGAGCGAATCGACAGCCAGGCAATCGGGATGGCAGCGCAGGTGGTGAGCGCGGCGCCCGCGACCCCCAGCAGCAAGGTCTGTTGCAGCGCCGGCATCAGCTCGGCCATCCGCCAGACTTGCGTGCCCCCCGCGATCAGCCACTTGCTCAACGTGATCAGCGGCACCCCGAGCGCCAAGGCGCAGGTGACGATCAGTAAAGTGAGCGCAAGCACGGTTGGCGCGGTTTTCAGGCAGACGATTCGTTGTTCACGGGCACTTCCCGAACCGACACGGGCATATCGCGCATGGCCGCGCGCCGCCGACTCCACGGTCAGCATCGCCAGGCAACACAGGGCCAGCACGCCAGCCAGCATGTTAGCGGCGGGGCCGTTGAAGGTGGACTTGAACTGATCGAAGATCGCCGTGGTGAAGGTGTCGAAACGGATCATTGCGTACAGGCCATATTCGGCCAGCAAATGCAGCCCCACCAACAATGCGCCGCCGCAGATGGCCAGGCGCAATTGCGGCAACACCACCCGGAAAAATACTGCCCAAGGCTTGAGCCCCATCGACTGCGCCACATCCTCTATGGCCGGATCGAGCCTGCGCAGGGTCGCCGCAACCGGCAAATACAGGAACGGAAAGTAGGCGATCACCGAGACCAGCACCCCGGCAAACAGTCCGTTGATCGACGGCACCAGGCTGACCCAGGCATAGCTGTGAACGAAGGCCGGAACCGCCAGTGGTGCGGTCGCCAGCAACGACCACCAGCGCCGCCCCGGCAGATCGCTGCGCTCGGTCAGCCAGGCCAGCGTCACGCCGAGGCCCACGCACAGGGGAATCGTGATCACCACCAGCAACACGGTGTTGATCAGCAACTCGCCGACCCTCGGCCGGAACACCAGCGCCGCCAGCGTTGCCCAGCCGGTTTGCAACGACACGCCGATGATGAAGGCAATCGGCAACAGCGCCAGGACTGACACCAGCACCGACAAACCCATCACCCACGCACCGCCGCGCCCCGAGAACAGACCGCGGGAGCGGCGGCGCAAGTGTGCGGGTATCGCCGCAGCGACGTCCGCCGGTAGCGTTTCAGGCATCAATTCAAAGCAGTCCGGCCTGAGTCATCAGTTCCACGGCTTTTTTACTGTCGAGTTTTGACGCATCGACTTTCGGCGCGTCGAGCTGTTGCAGAGGCACTAATTTAGGGTTGGATTCAGCGTTTTTGCCTACCGCGTATTCAAAGGAGTTGCCGGTCTTGAGGATGGCCTGGCCGTCCTTGCCGGTCACCCACTTGAGGAACGCCTGGGCTTGTTCTTTGTGCTGGCTGGAGGCCAGAACGCCGCCGCCGGAGATACTCACAAACGCTCCCGGATCTTTGTGTTTGAAGTAGTGCAGGGCAGTGTTCTTGCTGTTTTCGCCGGTTTTGGCCTGATCGCCGAAGCGGTAATAGTGGTAGATCACACCACTGTCGATCTGCCCGGCATTGACCGCTTTCAACACGGAGCTGTTGCCGCGATACGCGGTGAAATTGGCCTTCATGCCTTTCAGCCACTCAAGGGTGGCGGTTTCGCCCTTGAGTTCCAGGACTGCAGCGACGATGGCCTGGAAATCGGCGCCGGCCGGTGAAGCGGCCCAACGACCTTTCCATTTCGGCTCGGCGAGGTCCATGAGTGATTTCGGTAAGTCCGCTTCCGGCAGTTTGCCCGGGTTGTAGACAAACACGGTGGAGCGCGCCGCGATGCCCACCCATTTGCCATGGGCCGGACGGTAGGCTGCGTCGACTTGTTCAAGGGTGGTCGGCGCCACTGGGGTAAACAGTCCCGCGTTATCCACCAGCACCATGGCCGGGGAATTTTCGGTCAGAAATACATCCGCAGGGGAGGCGGCGCCTTCCTGGACAATCTGGTTTCCCATCTCGGTGTCGTCGCCATTGCGCACTGTGACCTTGATCCCGGTCTCCTGGGTGAAGCCTTCGATCCAGGCTTTGGTCAGGCTTTCGTGTTGGGCGTTGTAGACCAAGATGCCATCAGCCTGTGCTGCATACACGTGACCGGTGCCCACCAGTGCAGTGACCAGCAGTGCTGTTTTGAGGAACGAGGGCATAGGGGAAATCATTTTGTTGCAGCTCCTGATTCTTTTGGAATTCACGCACACAGATTCACGTTCCATCAATGCGAATCATTTGCATGTTTTAGGGTGCCGCAAATGCAGAGTGCAAAATGAGAAAAAAACGTCAAAAAAAACGTTAATCGATGTAATTTTCATTTAGGTTGACACTCATCTGATCGCCAACTCTAAGCATTTATCGACGACGCTGTTCCACATGAATCGGCTTTCTTGATCACGATTATCTGCCCTCTTCTTGCGCACCACTTGTACGCGCATCAGATGTGGGGAAGTTGGCGATTGCATACAGCGCCATGCCGGACATATTAAGGCGGAAAGGTAGACGAGCTGACGGCGGACTTACTGTATCAAAATGTTTCATATCCGCTTTGAATAACCAGAATCCCGAATTTTTGACAAAATTTTACTAATTCGCCGTATAGATTCGCTTCCTCTCCAAATGAGTCGTAGCTCATTGCATTCAAAGACAGGAATGTCTTGGCTTACGGCCAATCGGCACAGTAATTTCTAATCTGGAGGGAGCACAACAAGGAGTTTTTAATGCGTTCGCCTGCTTCAGCCCCGCTGCGTTTTCTGATGATGGTCACAAGCCTGTGGCTAGTGATTTTTTTCCTCACCCGCCTAGTGTTACTTGCTACTCATCTTTCAGAGTCGGGCACTGCATTTGCGTCGATCTTTGGCATCGGCGTCTTATACGACCTGAGCTTTTTACTGTACGCCGCACTGCCGATGAGCCTTTATGTGCTGCTGTGCCCGCCGTCGCTTTGGCGTTCACGTGGTCACCAGTGGTTTTTGCAGGGGCTATTGACGCTCAGCGTTTTCGCCATGTTATTTACTGCGGTGGCTGAATGGCTGTTCTGGGACGAGTTCGGCGTACGCTTCAATTTTATTGCTGTGGATTACCTGGTGTACTCCGACGAGGTGTTTAACAACATCCTGGAGTCCTACCCAATCGGCAAATTGCTTAGCGGGCTGGCGGTGATCGCGGTGGTCATTTGCATTGCTCTGCACAAACCTCTACAGCGGGTAATTGATGCGCCGTTGCCGTCCTGGCGTCAGCGCCTGCTGAGTATTGCAGTGATTTTCGCTTTGAGTGCTGTCGTTTTGTTGGTCGTTGACCAAGACACTCCACGTGGCAAGGGCGGCAACACCTATCAGCATGAGCTGGCCAGCAATGGTCCCTACCAGTTCTTTGCCGCATTTCGCAATAATGAGCTGGACTACGATCAATTCTACGGCACCTTGCCGAATGACGTAGTTGGCAAGAACATCCACCAAGAGTTGGCGGAGGGCGATGTCCGGTTCATCGGTAAGGATTCGCTCGATGTCCGTCGAATCGTGACCCAGAACAATAAGACCCAGCGACATAATATTATCTTGGTGACTATCGAAAGCTTCAGCGCCAAGTACATGGGCAGCAATGGGAACCCTGGCAACCTGACGCCTAATCTCGACAAATTGCGTAAAGAGAGCCTGTACTTCAACAACTTCTATGCCACTGGCACCAGGACGGACCGAGGCCTGGAAGCCATTACGTTGTCTATTCCCCCAACGCCGGGCCGCTCTATTGTCAAACGGGTAGGCCGTGAAAGTGGTTTTGCCAGCCTGGGCCAACAGTTGAATCACGTCGGCTATGACAGCGTGTTTGTGTATGGCGGCCGTGGCTACTTTGACAACATGAACGCGTTCTTCAGCGGGAATGGTTATGAAGTTGTCGATCAAAGCAGTGTCGATGAAGCTGAGATCCATTTCAAAAATGCTTGGGGTATGGCTGATGAAGACCTCTACCAACAAACGCTGAAACTGGCAGACGAGAATTTCGCTTACCAAAAACCGTTCCTGCTGCAACTGATGACTACTTCCAATCATCGTCCATACACTTACCCTGAAGGCAGGATCGATATTGCATCCGGTGACGGCCGTGACGGTGCTGTGAAATACACCGACTATGCAATCGGCAAGTTTCTTGAAGCCGCCCGAAAGAAAGCTTGGTTCGACGACACTATCTTCGTCTTTGTCGCTGACCATACCGCTGGCAGCGCGGGTAAGGAAGATCTTCCGATTCGTAACTACCAAATCCCTTTGTTTATCTATGCGCCAAAGCTCCTTCCTGCGCGTGAAGACGGTCAGCTGGCAAGTCAGATCGACCTAGCCCCAACTCTGCTCGGTCTTTTAAACCTCAATTACGAATCGACATTCTTCGGCCGCAATTTGCTTCAGCCTTCAACCCTGCCGCCCCGCGTGCTGGTAGGAAATTACCAACACCTAGGTCTGTTCGATGGTAAAGATCTGGCGATTCTCAGCCCCCGAGCGATGTTACGACGCCACGATGACGCGCTGGGCGCCAGTCATGAAGTGACAGTTCAGCTCGACGACCCACTCATCGCGCGTGCGATTACCTATTACCAAGCCGCGAGTTATGGTTTCACCCATGGCTTGTTGAATTGGCCCGGCAGTGAAAACATCACCAAGTAATAGCCCTACCACTAGGCACCCCCGCATAGCGTTAATTTATGCGGGGGCGAAAGCCGGATAGCCGTCTAGCCAGCATACCCTCCTGATTGAGCGAGCCCTGCTGCTACTGGCACTTTTGTTGAGATGGCTGTAAAGGCCTGCTGTGGGAAAAGGCGGTATGTTGCAGCATCGAGCAAGGCAAACACCCAACGATGCTCGAAAACTTTGAAGGGTCCGAGGTAGCAGAATCCCCTATCAGAGGTTCCTGATCAGAACAGAGCTTTTTTCCCCGAGATGAAGGCGCCGTCATGTCCCCGCAGCGCAGTTCATGACGCAAGAAGCTGCCCTGACTCGTCGACGAAAAGCTCACCTCGCGCAGCTTCTACCTGGCGGATGAACCATATGGCGTTTTCATTCCTCAGTTGAACCGTGTCTTTGAGTAGATTTACCAAATCGTAAAGTGGATGCGCTCTGAGGCAGTTGCCGACATAGCGATAATGGTGCAGGTTCATTTCATTCTCAAGCACTCGCTCAATCAACAAGACGTGCGCACGACGGTGTAGAGGGTTGCTCGATTTACTTAATTGATAAAGTAATTGTTCTTGGTTGATGTCTTCGCAATGTATGGCCCTGATCACAGCCGACTCAGGAAAAGACTCAAAGCTGTCACTGAACACACGCGGGATCAGCGCGGCTAACTTTGGAGTAGCGACCATCTCTGTTGATGCCTACGCCGAATCGACCCACGTGCCGAGGCAAGACCGACCCATCTCCAAACCTACACAAATCCAACACAGACAATGATTTGCGAAGAGTCAGACTAGGTCAGTGAAATTTCGACAACTGGGTCAACTCGACGTCGGCGCCGACATCCTGCGAGCCTCTCGAAGTCGAGGCGCCAGTTTTTAAAGCTGAAATTCCAGCGTATGTGCCTCTCCGATCCGGCATTCGCTGCTGACGGTTTTCATTAATATTTCATTCGGCTCGTACTTGAGCTTGGGTGTCGGATTGGCGGAAAGGAGTGGGGCGCCGAAGGTGTACTCGGCTGGATGCGGACCAGATACCGCTATGTCTTGAGATCCGCAATCAAGAACACCACCGCTATTTCTCGGTGGTCGGCTCGATAGGTCGCGATATACCCGCTGGTCTCGTAATTCGGTGGGCCTACAATCTCACAGCCCAGATATGCAAGATCAGGAGGAATCTCGTGCTCAAGCATTTGTCTTATATAGTCAAGGAGAGGTTTTAGCTCTTTCGCGTACGAATACGTCACATGGAAGTAGATGTCGCACACACCATACGACAATAGCTTGTCGAAATGTCCCTTGATATACCCGCGATCGAGCCGGGAACAGACGAGCGCTTCGTAAATAGATATCTCCTGCCCTGATGCGCGGATGACGGCATCTCGCTCTCCAGGATTGCCGTTTGCGGTTACCCCTCCGAGCGATTGATCCGCCACATCCCACTTGACCACTGCCAGCGAAGCTCCCAAGACCTCTCTCACAGCGGTATTTAGATCGTTCTCAAACCTTGCTGTGTCTTCTGGATTTTTCCGGTCACGGAGAATTGCGGCCATGTGCTGAAGCGTGGCTACGGCACGTGAGACTTGCCGCACAAGGTATCCGCGGACTCCGCGCCCGGGAGGACCAAGTACGTCACCAACTTGAGTAGGAGGAAGTTCGGTTAGCTGGTGTAGGGCTGTCCGGATGGATGAAATCAAGTCAACGGTAGCTGACGCCGGAGCGAGAGTGGTTGTTACAACACCAGCTTGGAGGTCGTCTCTAACTACGATTAGCTGGTCGTCAGGTCCGAACTCTGCGATGGCCGCTTCCAATATCGCCATCGCTTCACTCTGGAATCCCATTTCGAATTTTGCTAGCACTGCTACCAGCTCGATGTCGGGGCTTCGTATCTCCCGACGATGCGTTACCACGCTCTTCAATGCGTCCTCTGGCCTTTCCAGGGCCAGCAGGAGTAGCCCTCGGTTAGCAAGTAAGCTGCTGGCTGGCTGATCGTCCACATCTATCGCAGCATTGATTTCCGCGAGGAGGCCTTCGCCGGTAACTTTGTCTGCACCGGTTAGTGGATGAAGCTGGGGGCCTAAGAGCTGTTGCATGGCAACTGCGAAGGCATTCTCTTTGTATGCAGAGGCAGCACCGGGTTGCTTCGAAAGGCGCTGTAGCACAACCCGGGCAGCTTCTAGGTTACCGTTCTGGCGCAGTAACTGGGAGGTTGCCCTATAGAAGTCCAATTGGTTGTGCGCTTGCCGCTTTCCGGGCATATCCAGCAATGGCGGGACAGTCACGCCATCGAGTGCAGTCCAGTTCTTCTCCTGCAGAAGTAGCCGAAGCTCGAGACCAAATAGCCCAAGTTGAAACTCTTGTGGCGCTCGATTTAAATCCTGCACGGTTTCATCCATGTGCTCGCGGGCGAGCTCGTATTCGCCCGCGATCAAAAGAGACTCGACCCTGTGCTGCAGTTCGGGCCAAGTCCAAAGCTCCGAAGCCTCTCCTGGCTTCAACTGACGCAACCTTTCTTGGAGGATGGGTTTCGATGCCGTGGGCAGGTGCTGACAGAGTTCAGCAAGTAGAGCCGGGTCATCGGACTGAACAAGCGTCCGCAACATCGTCTCTTGGCTTCTTTCGTCCAGCCGTCGCCATGCAGCCGTGAGATCTTGTGCTGGTGAGCCTTCCTCACGTACGAGAAAACGTCTTGAACCGTAACTATCTGTGAGGGCTCCGACGCGGCCCTTCTCTGCATGTTCAATCACGCTGCGCGAGATTAGTGTTAGAAATGCACCGCTCAACTCCTTTGGCACGACTCCGTCGGGCCAACCTGCTATAGCGCGTGCAAGTAGCCGCACATGTTCCCTCAGAGTCTGGGCAATTGAAGAGCGTAAAGATGGCCGTCCATCCTCCGGGGTTTCTTGTAGTAGCTTTGCAGTATCAAATGGTATTAGCAGGGCATCTCGGTCAGGCGCGTTCTGAGTAAGAGCAGTTGCGACGAGTCGCGCAGCCAGTTTCGAAGACAAGCTGGACGCATCAGTCCAATCCAGCTGTCGGTCGCGAGCAAACTTTGAGTACAGTGCGACGATTGGTAAGACGTCGACGTCTAGTTCGTTAGATAGAAAGCTTAGTCCTTCGAGCACCCCAGCAAACCGAGCTCTAGGCAAACGGTCATCGTCGGCTGCCTGTTCTATGAGATATCGCAGCACCTCGCACTGAAGCTCAACCTTTTCCTTGGCGATTGTGCGGAGAAGCTGTTCCCCAATGGGCCGTCTCGAATCTGGCAGAGCCCTAACGCCTCTAATACCGTCGACATAGCACCAAGTAACCAAAGAGGCGCATTCCTCAAGATCAAGCCTGCCCTCATCCAAGTGATGGGCGAGGAGAGAAAGAGCATCTTGGACGGCGAACGCTTTCGTCTGAGCTTCTCGGCTCGCATTGCGATCATTACCCCGCCCGAGCTGCGGGCGCCACTGGATTGCGCACTTAGCAGCCAGGCATGCGGTGCGTGGGTGCATAAGCATGTCCACCAATAGCGCTGGAGCGGCCTCCATTCGGAACAGGAGGTGTTGCAACGCCATAGGGTGATCGGCTGCGAACGATAGGACCGTATTTGCCGTAGCCGATACGCTTGGCCCGATGTCAGTCCCTTCGAGCTCGGAACAAAGCAGTCCAAATGCAAAGCCAACCGTGCGCATGCCAAATCGCTCCATGACGAGATGCTCGATCTCGGGCCATTTCAGCCAGTCTGCTCGAGACACCAGTGATCGCGGTGGCGATGTCCTTGTATTGGCGAAATACCGCAGCTCGTTGTGCGGAATCGCATACGTATTTTGGAGTACGTCCGAGTAACGCTCGATATCGTTGTCCCAGGTGCCCCAAAGAGTCTGGCGCTGCAGTGCCCGATGAGCAGCTTCACGGCAGTACCGCTTCTCATCGAGAGCCCATTCATTGTCCCATTTGCAGGCAGCTCCAAGGACGTCACACCAAGCCGACCATTCCACGAAGGATCTGTCGACAGTTTCGGCTTCGGCCTCTGGCGAGGCCGAAAAACCACTACCATCGTTAGTGGCAAGAGTAGCGTTCTGTTCTTCGTAATCGCTATTTTCCGTGGTTCGAGCCTGAGGCTTCGGACACAGTTGCTGCCACAGTCGACCTGCGAGCGAATCCGGGTTTCTGGTGGGAATATGCCGACCGGGTAAGATTTCGGTCATTATTTTAATTGCGAGTGCTTGGACGCGAGGAGGTGGTGACGTGTCAGGTTCTGCGACAAGCCGGGCTTTGCCAAGCCCTATTAGAAAGGCCCGCGTGCTCGGGCTCGGATACTTGACGTGCGAAGATGCTCCGACAGGTACACGCTGCATAACCCAACGGCCACCGTCGAAAAACACCCACCCAAGACGTGTTAGGTCTTCGAATGTAAGGCCGCCATCTGCAATACGAAGTTCTGAGTCGTCCCAGCTCTTGGCAATATCCTCTGCGCTTCCTGGGTACTCCAATCGGTAATGCTGGCATAGGTCGAGGAGCGTCAACTCGTCAACTACAAAGCCATGTTCAAAATTGCGACTATGGTGATTCAACCGTGACAACCAGCGCTCGAACGTCTGCCTCAGCTCGAGGCGTACCTGAAGCGGCGCCTGCATACCCTCTAGTAGGCGTACCTCTTCGAATCCTGCCACGATTTCCCCTCACTGATGTCTTTGCTGCATCGAGTGCGCCCTCAGGTTATTGCCCTACAGCAAGTGGCGCAGTCCGCTTCTGTAGCGACGCAGTTTAGCTCTACGTGATGTGAAAAAAAGCATGTTGATTCACGCTGCGAGCGCGCACATACCAGTTCATGGGTGAAGATAGGTATAAAACCATTCCCCATTGGATACCGATGCCCAGAAGTTTAAAGCGGACCTAAGCTGCGATAAGCACCTCGAGCTGACTGGCCGGTAACTTTCGCATGTGGAGACGAATGACTTGCATACGGCGATCAGTTAGGGGATGGCCCCGAGCAGCGGCTTATGGGCGATTGCTACCTCCGAAGGGCAACTGCCGGCCAGGAGCAGTCACCCTGTGCCTGCACCAGTTAGGGCGATTCACTTCCTTAAATAGGCGAATCGCCAAATCCCATTTTTGAATTTGACCATTTTTAATCTGCTCTATTGCTATGGCTTATCATTTGAGTCATCTTTTTTGACACGTCTGCACGACCTCAATGAAAACAAACTAGGTAAGCTACTTGAAGCTCAACGATGTAATAAAAGACTGCATCCGTCTTAAATTGAATGGATGTGCAACCGATACTGCAATTCAGTGTTTCGGAGGAAATATTCTTGAAGAAAAGCGACCCGTTTTGGCGATTGAAGTTTCAACTAAAGAAATATTGCTTTGGATGATGCAGGAAGCAACGAATGTTCATATTTATATCAGTGCAGGCGTTTTTCATATGAACGCACTGTATGAACCTAATGAACGTTTTCCTGCTGCAAGAATTTATTTCATGAAAACAGAAAACCTTCTTTTGGTTGGTAAGATTGGTGCTTATATCGAACAGTACGGAATCAAGCTCGGTCCGGTGAACGACGCCAGCTTTTCAAAACTCATTGATGATGCAGGGTATGCACAGCGCTATGAGGCATGGCATGAGAGATGGAAAGCCGACGCTAGGTCATTCGATGGCTTACTCGGAGGACGCCGCGAAAATACTGCCGTAGATCAGGGTATCTGGCTGTCTTCAGACGGACGATGCTTGGTTTGTGGCGTAAAAACCGATCGCATGGCGACCAGTACTGTTTGGGGGGAGTCAGGAATGATGGTTGGTTTGCAGCTTTGTTTGATGCACCAGGCCGAATCTCAAAAGCAATCGACTCTGCTTGACTATCTCGCTAAACATTTAGGGGGAACGGCTATGTTCTCAAGTACGCGCCCACGTACCGCTGAAGAAGCGCTTGAACAAACCTGTGAAACTCTTAAAGTCAAACTCGAGTGCACTGTCATGAAGGTGGAAGATCAAACTGTAACCGCCCGTAGACCTTCCGGGATTACCGTAGTAGTAAGGCAACACTCTCCGTCAAATTATGCATATAACATCCTGAGCCCTGAAGGTAGACAGCTGTCCAGAGTCGACTCAGCCAATCATCACAAAGTGCCTTACGGCCCAGATCACGTACATTCCGATCTGCGTAAGTCTAAGAAAAATGTCGTCGAGGCAAGTTTCACATACGGCGACGTAGGACTGGATGTAAAATTACTTTTGAAATTAATCCAAGAGGCTGAGAGTAAATTTTCAAGCAATCAGGGAGCGACCGTTTGAATCCACAGCCGTAAGGAGTCGCTCGCGAAAGTCTGCTGTTGGCCGGAAACCACCCATAGTGATCGTCTGCTTCTGGGCAATCTGTGCAATTACGCACCCAGCCTCAGCCTACGGCGAGATGAACTAGACTTCCTACATCACTCCTCAAGGACGCGCGCCATGTCAGATAACTCAGACTGCAAGATCGCCACGGCGGACGCTCTGACATTGCTCCTGCACAATCAGCAAGCCTTAGGCGCAGCGATAGACGAAATAACCAAGTGGCTCTCAGAGAATGGAGTGGAAAGTGTCGCTGCTAACGCAATGTCGGCCATGGAAACGCTGGACACAAATGCTCAATCCATCACAGATTCCATTATGAGGTTACGTCAATCATAGATTACTCAGTGATGCACTGCCTTCTACCCAAAACACAGATTTCAATTTCAAGCGCGAACTTTTCTGCCGTGGAAACCGAAACCGATTTTTCAACAGAATCGGTCGACAGCTGCCCGCTATGGTAGGTTGCAGATGGACAGACGCTGACGCTCGCCAGGTTCTGCTGGCCCTTTACCGCCTCAGGTCTGACTCCAGCGACGCTTTACTACAGAGTCCGGTCATCCTGATAGAATCCATAAGGTTATTGATAAAACCCTTATGAGAAATGGTATGAATACAGAATCGATAGAAGATGAGATGCGCAGGGCGCTATTCGGCGATTCTGCACCCTCTGCACCGGCAAATAACTCAGAAGTGCAGTACACAGTCCCGGATGTTGTGATCGTGCAACCGGTGAAGGCAGCGAAGAAAAAGACAGTCTCAAAAGGCTTCACGCCTAGGTTGAGAGTCACGCTCCGTGTGGGAAACGAATTTGAAGGCGAGATGCACGAGATGGTACATGAGGCAGATACGCTGAGCTCCCTAGTTGCAGAACAAGAAGCTACTAAGACCGCCAGAAAAAAATTCAGGTTTGTGGAAGTGGTCTCAGTCAAGTCGATGTAAGTGGGTACTTTCACTCAGCTCGCCTGCCTGGCATTAAACCGCATTGATTTCCGCGGGTCACCCAACAGGTTCGGGTCGTTGGAAGCCTCAAACATTGGGTGACGACAGGCAGAAATCGGCCAAAAGCGGAAGCTCGAACATTTCTATGCTTATGGCTATGAGAAGAAGAATGCCTGCTCTTCTATTTTTTCAAATAGATCGTCAGGGACGACGTGACAGTTTTGGCGCTCCCGGATTAAAGCACGCTCAAATGAGTTGCTGATTTCAGGGTCGTCGTCATCACCCAAAGCTCTCCATTCTTCTCCGTAATACTGTTTAAAAACCAACATCGAGAAGGCAAGAGGGGTCAGGGTTCTCTTGAGTGGCCACCGATTTTCAGAATGAAATCCAATATGAAAATGTGAGCAGGGATGAAAAAAGCGCTTGCGTTGATCGGGAGCATTTTCGTATCTCCACATGGGCTTTCCGTTCAAGCTCTTCTTGCTGTCCAGTAGGCTAAGATACTGCTCATGAGAAATAAATTCGTTTTCGAAAAGCTCGTTGATTTTTTTGAAAGACGTGGTTTCTGATTCTTTTCCTGAAATAAAAGGATTGGGATAATAAGCGTAGCGCACGTACCCATCACGCTCCATGCTGAATTGAAAGTATGAATAGTCAGACAAAATCATGTTGTGATGAGATAAGTTCATCGCCGTAAGATAGACGTCGATGTAAGTGCTATCTGCCGAAAGAATCGCATCTCGAAACTCGGTGTTTAATGGGAGTAAATTGGGATTGCTAAAAGCTGCAGCTAATCCAAGTTTATCCGCCAAATCCCAACTTTTGTGGATTCCTGACTGAATATCCTGTCTATTCATCATCGTAATCCAAATCGGCGTCTTCTTCTGACAATCCTTCACGACGAAGACTCTCTAGATACTCAACTCTCAATTTTTTGGCTTTGATAGAGCGCTGGCTGAGATCTCTCTGGATCATATCCAATTTGGAAAGGTCAGGCATGGTGAAACGCAAAGCAGGGAAATTTTGCTCTGCCTCAGACATCTCATTGATGATTTGGCTTGTAGATCCTTGCATCCCGGAGACGCGAAGCCACGCTTTTGTACGTGTGAAAGCCGTGAATAACTTGTTACGATCTCCTCGCGTTTTAAGTGAAATCGCATCGACACCAATGACAAATACTACAGCTGCCTCATTCCCTTTGGCGCGATAAATTGTGGAGAGTGTTACCTTGTTGGGTATCGTAAAGGGCGGGTCTGAGTACGGGTCGGCGTGAATGTTATTAGACGCAATTCCCATGTCCGCCAGTTTTGAAGACAGCTTTTTAAAGTAGCCCTTCATGTGGCGGTCATCAAGGGCGACAATTATTATGTCTTCCGGATTTAAGCCTTGCTCTAAAAAGTCAGATATCGAGGCTATAACCCAGTCTGTTTCATCATCCAATGACTGTGCGTTGTAATGCTCTATAAGTTCGGGTAGGTCTTCTCCGCTCAAGCTAACCGGGCTGTTTTGAACTGGGCGCAACACCTCAACTTCTGCGTTGGCATAATAGTTTGGTGAGATTACTTCGTAACCGACGTCTTTCCAGTGATCAGCACTTTCAAGTAATTGCACGATATTGGAATAAATTCCAAATCCAAGTGCGTGAGCAGTGATAAGTACCTCACGCTGGTTGCGATAGCACTTGCTAAGGACAGTGTCGTTGGTGAATTGAAACGGCAAGCCTATTGCTGCCCGTTCAAGTGATATGCGCGGTTCACCGTCGTGATCTATGCCAAATAGTTCAGCAGCACTCCGCATTCTCACCTTCATGATGTTTTGGAGGTCGTCGTACGCCCATACTATGTTTTTTTTGTCTCGGTGGCCTTTCGCAAGCCGGAAACTTAACTCATAAAATGCTGCTGGGAAATCTTGCCCTTCATCGATGAGGATGTGATCATAGTATTCTTCAATATCACTTTTTTGCATCAGGTCTTGGCATGCAAACTCAAATGGGTCAACGCCATTAGGTGCGCTAGAGCGTGCGGTACTAAAAGTGAAAGGTGTTCTCCCAGCGCGTAGGCAGGCGTCAGAGTAAGCACCACTGGTGTTAGAGCCGCCCCAACCATGCAGTATCTGAATATTGTTCCAGTCAGGGTCAACCTCTTTATAGTGTCTATAAAACTTGGTCACCAAGTTTTTTATGGAAGATTTCAGACTCTTTGTATAAAAGGTTAAGAGGATTTTGTCGTTTGGTCTGTTCATATGAAGGTGTGCGGCCTTCATCGCTAAAATGATCGTTTTCCCTGAGCCGGCAAGTCCACGTATACGTTGAGGGCCATTAATTGTTATCAAGGCCGCAGAGCGTTGCTTTTGGTCAAAGTTTGCAATTTCAGATTCGAGTTCAGCGAGCGCACTGGCTGCGCGCTGCTGCTCCGGGTTTTCGACCAGGCGCTTGTTCGATCGAGTGAGAGCTTTAGCCCCCTCGATCACAGATCGGGCTTCGTCGTATGCCTCTGGACTTAAAAGGTCTTCTTCAAGATCCTGAATCAGATCTTTCAATGAATCCATTGAAGAGACAATTTCAGAGTCGCTTGAATCGAAAATTCTGTCTGCTAAGTTACTGTCGCAAAAAATAATAGGTGTGACGTTCAGGGAGAGCTGCGAGCGTGACTTTCTCAATATCTTACTTTTTAATAGCCTTCCTATTAGGATGCTACAAAATTGATTCAGCGAATCATCGACTGCTAAAAGGCTGCTGGTGCTATCACGATCCACCTGGGTTGCAGTGATCACCCGGATGGCTAAGATTCCGCAACTGCGGCTAAGCACCAAAATATCTGGCTTATGATCTGCGCCGTCGTAGTCTGAATAAACAGGAAAATCATAGTAAAGAGCCGACGGTGAGGAACTGATAGCGCTTTCAGAATTCTTAAGCGATTCAATAAGGTCTCTGCCGAGTGGGTCTTCTTGCAATCTTTCTGTCGTGACTAGGATATCTACTGCCATGCCAGATGGTCCTTCATGAAATTTTATTAGTTGGCAATTATCTCTTTTGCCACGGTTAGTCTCTGGAGATCTACACATGTGCCGAGACGCTAGCGGAGTGAGCGTAACACGCCACACCCTCTAGGATGTACGACCTGCATCGCGTTGCCTAAGGCGGAGGAACCCTCAGCAAGCTGTTGATGATAGCGGACGTTGGTCTGGGGGAATGGCCATCTTGGCTACCCTGTGCATTTTCGACTCTAATTCACAGAGAATTGCTTCGAGTCAGACCGAGACTCAATCCCTTGGGAAGATTTTCAATCGCAATAAGTGCGAGGTTATCGGTGATGATCCGATCATCATTTAGTAAAACAAATGACGGTGCCCACAAAAGCGCTTCTTTATCGAATTCATAGACCATTTGCCGACTTACCTTTCCTTGAGATTTCAGCCTCGAAATTAGCCGAGCCGCTTGAGCCGCCGCACCAGCCAATGCGTCCATTGCTTCGTGAAGCTTTTTCTCATCGTTACCTCTGAATAGAAATGAGACCTGACAGCCGTCCTGATGTGAATGAAAATCGAGTATAGGGTTACGTCTTTCGGCCATCCGACTAAGCAGTTTCCGAAACCACGCATGTATTTCTGCATAGGTAGCCTTACCCGCCTCAGTAGCTATCGCTGTCACGAAGGGGTTCCAAACAAGGAGTACGTAGGGCAGGCCGACCCGAATCAGTTCTTGTAATGAGTCTGCTGCGTTGTGCGACAGTTCGGAACGCTCGACTCTAACGGGTGAGTCATTTGTAACCTGATCCAACCAATCTTCATCCACCTCCCTTGCATCCGTCGCGATCTGGACCCACACATCATCCAACAGCCTCGGAAGCTGTTGAGGTGGCGGTACTGATAAGTCAACATCTATCCCCAAGCCAAGAAAACTAAGAACGTCTCCTCCTGCGTAGTACCCTAGGACTGCGGCGACAAATTTTCGACCGTCAGGACTTTCGAACGATGCACTTTCCAGCAGTAGTCCCTTTGGACGTCCGGGATCGTGATTCTCAAGAAGTGTGAAAGGATTGCTGTTTATCTTGGTAACCAATCTGTCTGGATCGACAGCCACCAACAATTCACCATCTGAGCCGCGCGCATCCGTCCAGATCACCGCGCGCACAATTTCGCCAAATTTCCCGGCTTGGTGTCGCTGTTCAGCTTCATCTGCCCATTTGATGGCGGCAGGCGATTCTTGAAAAAAGTCAGACATGAATTCCCTGCCTTCCGATGTAGCGTGTCAAAAGAACAAGATAGACCATACCCTTGCTTACATCCCCTCCTGGCCGGAAACGGAAGCTCGTGACCGGCAGCTAATGACCGTTTTCTGCCCCTTGCCAATGACAGTGATCGGCCGTAAGCATTCAGTGGGAAGCACCGTCTTTAAAGACGTAGCTCTGGCGCGGCAGGTATTGCCTTGTTCACTAGTAAATTAACAATACAAGCCCTCAGCCACTTGAATCAGCATTTCCTCCACTCGATAGACGCCCAGGCTGGTGGAAAGCAGCTCACACGGACTTTTTCCCGAAAAGCGTGATTTGGGTTTGGACAACCAATGCTGGGCTTTTTCGGTGTCGCCAAAGACCGCCACGGCCATCGCGATAATATGCGCCGCACGATACATTCGATCACTCTCATCGGCTTTTAAGTGCTGGTTGCTGGCCAGGCGCATTTTAAAGGTCCGGTAGGGAATGATCCTGTCACGCTCGGCAGGGCTGATGATTCCCTGATCGCAAAGTACTTGGAGAATATTGGCGGGAAAGCCAGCTTCGATCAGTTCGTGAATAGCCTGATCCGAGGCTTGGGCGGGAATATGGAGATAGATTTCCAAGCGCATTCTGTACGCTTGGTAGAGGTCTTCTCGTAAAGCCCCGGCCGATGAGGAAGGAGTTGAGAGGCCGCGCAGTGGTTGGAGCACGATTACGCCGTTGACCACTTCGATGGTCAGTACGTCGCCGATGCCCAAGCCGAATTGTGAAAGTAGCTCTGGCGGCAAATCAACTATCGCATCGCCGCTGCCGTCGCCGGTGTCCTTGCATCTAACCGTCCAGCGCTCGCTTTCACTCATGATCTGCAGGTCTCACGTCATCATTCGAGTCATTTGATTATGCTCGCGTTGAGTTCCGCGTGCACGAACGGTGCGCTACGCGTCAGATCGCCACCACCATGGCTACACGGACGATTTCTGCGGTATGGCGTCTTTAGACGCAATGAGGGCGATTGGTGGACGAGGTGATGGCGGTGGAGTTACTGAAACTGAATATTGGTCGTCAGTGTTGTTGAGGCCTGCTGTCTGAGGCTTCATACCACGATGCTGGGCGTCGTCGTTATTTCCAAGAACGAAACGATTGCATACGAGTTTGTGTGTTGTGTATCGGCGAACAGGTCTCGACGAGTTCGGGGCTAGCATCACACTCTAATTGTCTAAAGGAAACTTCATGCGTTCTGTTGCTGGTTTTACTGTGGGATTGGGTCTGGCTGTGCTGGCAGGTTGTACGGGCTGGAACGCAAGCCACAGAGGGCCTGTCGTTGTCGATTACCGGGTCAATTCTGAAGATATTTCTGGTCGCCCGAAAATGAACATCGTGGAAGGAAACAGTTTTTTTGACGTTGCCGGGTCCACGAATAGCCAGACTTATCCGCCTGTCACTATTCGCCAATGTAATGCACAGCGGACAGAGTGCTCACTGGGGATTGCGACGCTCACAAGTCAAATCCAGATTCTTTCCGTTGACGAGCAATCCACGAAACTTCGGCTCGATTTTGTCTACAGGGTTGGGGAGGAGTGGCGCCGCGAGACGTCCTCAACAAAGCAGGTGCACAGTCTGCCTATGCCTGAAGTGATCAAGGATCAGGGGAGCGTAACGCGAACCGCCGACATCCCTTACGGCGAGACGCGGCAAGTAGAATTGCCGTATGGATTGAGCCTCTCCCTATGCGTTTCGGAGCCTGGAGTAACCACAATGAATCAAAGGCAGTGTACCAATCAGATGGTTCATGCGGGTGCGAAGAGCAGTCCAGCTTTCTAAAATCTTAAAAATCCCCGCGTTGCGGGGATTTTCCTAAACCAGATGTCAGCCGTCTGAGGAAAAACCATATCGAGTTTTCGTCTGCATGAAGATATTTGAGTCATACCTTCGTATGACTACTGAACCGAGCCAAGTATTCTTTAGTCGTCGCTACCTAGGCTACTGAACCTTTTTGGTCTTGGAATCGAACCTTTACCGCGTAATGCAGCTTTGACATATTGGGTCGCTAGTTCAAGGCTCTCTTGATCTGCCGCGTAAAACGCATCGATAAGCCTGGTTCTGGCTAGTCGTTTGACCTCCAATATATCCTCAGCACTCGAGTCTTCCGAAAGCTTGTGGTTTTTACTCATATGACTACCCACTTTTACGGGTGCCTGCCAAAAGTACACACCGATCGTAATGCTGTTTCCGCTTTTGACATAGGGCTTCAGCTCCTCCATCTCTTTTCTCTCTTGTGGTGAAAACCTTCAAGCTGCCTTATATCTGGATTGTCACCTCTTGGGCGAGAGCAACAGCCGGACGTATACCGCCAATCGCCGAGCCAACGGGATGAAAGTTCTAGTGCCTGATACACGTGTAAAGCTGGGCCATGTACCACGATTGCGATTTTGATACCTAGTACTGCGTGCCGTATTACCTAAAATGGCGGCACATTCATCAGAAGGACGGAACCGTGGTACTGACCGATCATAAAATGCCGACACTGGGCTACTTCAACAAGATGGTGTGTGATTGTTTGGGGCTATGGGCCAGCGATAATAACGACGTTACCTTCACGGTTCCCGCAACCGAAAAGAGCCGGCGCGCGGCTCTGCACGAAGCGTTCGAGGCTATAAAAAAAGCAGACGGTGTATACGGCTCGCTAAATGATTTGGTGGCCGTCACTACGCAAATCGCCCCCCAAGGAGCCACTCTTACCAAAAAAGACAGAACTGTTCATGCTTGGGTCCATGAGCTGGCCCATTCCGACTTTGGCTCGCATGATGAGTTTGTCGAGCTCGGGCAGTATATCGAAGCGTTGATAGAGGAGCGGTATACCCGCTTTGGCGTCTCGCAACTGGCGGTCTGCTTTTACCGCTCAGCGACGATGTACTATCGCGAATTCCTAAGAGAGTGCCCTGCCACCCAGGCGGGTCCTTTTCATCATTTTCTCGGCCAAACACTCACGCGTTTGGTCAGAACTCTGGTTGCCGAGTCCCCCGCAGGCACGATTTGGCCCTGCGCGACTCTGGCAGAGAGCCAGTGGCCCCTCGTCGACTTCCTTGACTCTGCCTTGAGCGAATGCGGTGTCTCCCGGCATAAGCTGTACCAGTTTCATCAAAGTGCCAAAACCCCGGATATAACCGACGCCGAGGTGTGGGCCCGCGACCTTAAATCAACGCTCACTGACACAAAGTCAAAACAGACCGTGGGGCGTTTCGCCAAAAACAACAAGATCAAGTTCTCCTGCGTATTCGACACCGTGCGGCCCCTGGCGTATCTGCTGAGAGACAAGGTCGATGAAAGTACGTTTTCGACCCAGGCCTTTTCGGCGTTCATCTGCCACAACCTCACCCTTCAGGTGCTCGAATGCGGAGCCACTGAACATTCCAAGCAAAGCGCTTCTTATCCGCAGCCAGGCACAGTGAGTAGCCTACTGCCAGTGACCGATACCTTGGACATGTTGTTTGAAAACGCTGACCCTGCGGATGGAGCCGTCATTGAAGCTTCGCTGGAAACTTATCGGCAATATGCAAAAACTCTCAGACTGTGGAGCAACCTTGCAGAGAGCGATACCCGCATTCCGACCGCCCTGGACTACTGGTACGGCCCGGCCTTTGACTCGCTAAGCGTCGACCGCTGGTATAACTGCACCCCAGCCTCGCCAGTGTGGATGAATGAATGGCGGGCAGCGGTGGAGGCTATGTCGTCAGGAAGCGATGACCTGGCACTCGAACATTTTCAGAATGCCTTAGCGGGCGCCAAATACACAGCTGGGCCGCTGTTCATTCCGCTTTACCTAGAGATTTGCGCATTCTGCAAACGCCAGTTCCAACGGCTACGCGCTAGCGGCGAAGAGGCAGAGTTCGACAGCCGATATGAGCCGCTGGGTGGGCAAGCCTCCAAGTACGCTGGCTTGATGGGATACACACCTGCACACTACCGAAACGCAGACACATTAATGCCGAGGATATTGTTGCGCTATAAAAACTCTCGCATTATTCGCAAGATAGATTCGCTGGTCTGACGTATAACCGCGCGCTGACATTAAGCCTGGAGGAGTCTATCATCGGTAATACGGTAAATATGCCGTCGCAACTAAAATCCCGTCCTAAAAGGGGTACTCTTGCATGCCCGTTTTGGCAGTTATATTTGATGCATTCGGCACGCTGGTAAAAATAGGTGTCGGAACAAATCCCTATCGGAAGATCCTAAAAATCGGGATCGAACAAGGTCGAAGACCCAAAGCCAGTGACGCGGAGGATCTACTGTCTATGTCAATGGACCTTAGACAAGCCGCCGAGTATTTCGGAATCACTGTTGAGAACAGGTACATGATTCGACTTGAGGAAGGGCTCCATGAAGAGTTGGCCAGCATCCAGGCTTATTCTGATGGAGTCGCTGCGGTGGCAGCTCTCCAGGCTGCTGGCGTAAAGGTCGCGGTTTGCTCCAATCTTGCCCAACCATATGCATCTGCAATCGAAAGGCTTTACCCACATCTGGATGGTTACGCCTACAGTTTTGCCATCGGAGCAATCAAACCATCATTCAAAATCTATCAGCATGTGACACAACTCGTTGGTGTGCTGCCTGGAGAATCGTGGATGATTGGTGATTCAAAGAGATGTGATTGCGATGGCCCCACAGAATTTGGTATGCATGGAGCCTATTTAGATCGGGCCGGTGGTGGGCACTTTGCGTCGCTACAGTCGTTTGCAGCAAAAATCCTGAAAACAAGAGATCAGACTTAAAAAAATAAGCCGGCTCTCAGTTGATCGGAAACTACATTCAAGATCAGATCATCTATTTGTTGATAAGGATAGTAACCATGCATCGGCAAGAAAAAATCATTCGCGTAACTTTCAAGGTTTTCCTGCTGTAGCAAGATAAGCCACTAATTTTTTACTCCGACGCCACACATATTGTCGGCAGCGGGCATTTAAAAGGCCAGGGCCCGCTACGGGAAAAAAACCTCCTTCTTGCAACTTGAATGTAATTCTTATTCTAGGTGCATTCAGAATCAGCGCAGCTTCTGGGGCGAAAATATAGTTTCGTTTAAAATGTTGTATCGCTTCGAGACTGACAACAAAGGCGGATCGTCGTGAACATTGAACTATGTCGCATCTCAACCAGCCAAGGCGTACCATTGCGTAAGCTACCTCTTCCTTGACACCTAACATTTTTGCTGCGTTGGCAACTGACATACCTTTCTCTTGAGATGAAATATTGACTAATATTTTATTTAGCACCAACTCATTCTGGCTAACCAGCCATTTACCCATGCTTATAATGTCTGAGTCTGCTCTGCAAAACGCAGATATTTCGCCAGACTGAATTGCTCTCACCAACTCCACTAACCCGCTCGATGTGGGCAGATAGTGCTTAGCAATCTGTGAGATAGTTAAAAAATCTTCGCCCGGACTTGTCAAAAACTCTAATGGCCTGAGCGCAACTATTGAATTGTAGTCAACCAACCACTTTTCTCCAGCACTCGGACAACCTCCAAAAAATCTAAGTACCCCAGCATCTATCAACTGCTCGATACGCTTCCGACTTAGGCTTAACAAACGAGACGTCTCTCGTAAATTAAGAGGTTCATGCCGAACCAAAGAAAGCTTACGAACTTCTTCGATATCAACCACCGCGACCGTTTTCCCACACGGGTACGTGAACTCTCGATCATCAAGCTCACCAGACAACCTCATCCTTCGGAGAAAGTTTTCAGGTAGCCCAACAGTTCGCGCCGCTTGATTGTATGGAAGCCAACGATGCGCAAGCAGCGTACATTCGCTTAAACGCCGGTTTCTTATAGCCAGCGGCCCTTCCCAGTACCGAATAACGTACTTTTCGAACTCACTACGAATAAAATCGTAGCACTGGTCGATTAACGACAAATATACATCGTTGTAAATCGGCCCAAATGCTAAACCTAATTTCCATGGATGACTAGAAGCCCTTTGCCTCTTTAAATCAGTGAGTAAACTATGAAACGTTTTAGGCCACCCCAAAAACATCTCGCCAGCAGCAACGGCTAAGTCAGGAGCCACATCCCGAAATACTGTTGTAACGACTATCATATTCATGAAACATTTAAGACTTATTACCCTTACTCCGAGGCGAATGGCTAAAAAGTTAAATTGTTGATATGTTAGTGAATCAATACCTTCTAAATTTTTGTCGCGACCGTGTCGAAGACGTTTTTCAAGTTCGGCCGAAATCCAATTTCTGAATTCGTCGACTAGCCTGTCTGGTTCCAACGTCTCAAATACAGGGTGCTGGCATTTATCACAGCACTTTGTGGTAAGGAGTTTTAGAGTAGATTTTTCTTGGCACATGGGACATTTATATACGAGGTTTACATTGTGGACTATGCAGGTCGTATAGAGCGTTAAATCCCATAATTCACGCCAATAAAATTCCCCTGCTAAGCAAACCGGGCAATACTTAATATTTATTAATGACCAGACATTCTGAATATTGAATTGTGGGGACCGAATTTCTAAGGCCACATCTTTCCAACTTACAGGCCTAATATCCTCATCTAGCCATTTACTCGCTTGTTCATCTGTGAGGTCTTTGAACAATTTTATAACTTCACCATTCCATAGACCATTACAATCCCCCAAGCGATGTAGATAACCAGATAAACTCTCATCGTGCTTAGGTGCAGGATTCACCAACAAATCAAACATAAATATTGTACCTATAGAACCTATCGAAAAAATGAAGCGATCATCAATGCCCGGTGATTACCACCGGGCATTGTTAGTCTTAAGCCGCGATAATGTCGAAGTTTTCGAAAGGTTCACGATCCCTAATCAATGGTTTGAAGTCGAACGCATCACTAAAGGGATTACGTTCCTCAGGCGCAGCACTCCATACTTCATCTTTAAACGCCTCACAAAGTATCGGAAGATTAATACCCTCTGCGTCTCGATGCTGCACCAACCAAACAGATCGATCTATAACTTTGATTAAATAGTCAATCAAACCAAACGAAGCCAGGTAAAAACGGCGGATCATTTCTTTGTCCGAAAAATTAATAGACGCCACCGGCAGCAATTCACGAATACCTTGGAGCAGCATCGCAAACTGTGTCCAACAGGACTCCGTCAGCATGAATCGGTTGTAATCAACCGTGGCAGAGAACCTTCGACGCAGTTGCTCGTTGGCCCAAAGCAGACCTTCAGTCCGCTTCAGGCCGACGAGCACGAAAGTAATACTAGTCTCGTTCATCATGCTCTTGATCCAATCTGCGGCTTCGTATGCATCATTACGCTTGTAATCCACGAGATGCTGCGCTTCGTCTAAAACGACCACCTCAACGCCAAGATTGCTTAAAAGTAGAATGATCCTTGCAAATTTCGTTTCTGCAGAGTGACTACGAGAGTCTGCGTAAGGGTCTTTCATCGCCGTCAGCATTGCCGTTGCCAGGTTTTTTTTGGTGGGAGAGGATGGAATTTCTACAATGAGTACAGAACGATGTACCCCCTCCTTTCTTTTTGCAGATTCCAACTCTCTAACATACTCTTTGATCAATGTACTTTTCCCCACACCACTTGGCCCTTGTATAACCAGTCCTTTGCTGGTCCCTGTCCGCCGCGTGTCTCCATGGACTTCAATCAGGCGGGTGAGGGCTCGCTCTGCTTGAGGGCTAAGGATGAAGTGGTGACGAAGGGAAAATTGGGCCAGGTTTTCTTTATAATTACTCATGATTTACTCCCCGTGTCTGGACGACGATAAGTAACTTTGAACGGTGTTGCGATACCGGTTGTAATCGGTTTGTCTAGCCAATCCATCTCAGCAGATACGGTTTGAGGCTTAGCTGCACGGATCTTCCAGCCGTCCTTATCTAACTTAGCGCGAGCTACTGCCCGACGTGTGCGTAGCTTTTGAGAACGGCGTGCCTGCTCGACATCATCTCTTATGTCGCGATAGCACTGGTGAACTTGCTCGAAACTAGGATTGAAGTTTCCACTCTCTTTAAGAGCTTTTTTTGCCGCTTTCAATAGTTCACGGCTCAGCCCGAGCATGCTTTTGTCCTTTATATGAACCTGCAAAAACACATTTCTAAAACGATCGTGAACCCAGACATGGTCAATCTCATCGCGATATCGAACACCTATTTTTTCTTTTGGTTTCAGCCGCGCTCTCAACTCTGAAAGTTCAGGGGAATGGTAACCATAACCGTCTATTTCAATACCATAATGATGTACCTGCACCAAACTTCGGCGTGCAAGAATACATTCAAGTGCGTCAGGATCAACGGGCAGCTTGATAAGTCGGCTTGCCTCACCGGAAGCCCATATTTGTGCAGGAGTCTTTTCGTTAAGACCTCGGTGGGGAGTTTGGTGGTAACCATCAACGATCCATTTCACGACGCTGGCTTCAAGCTGCGCGAGTGTGAAGCAAGCATGCTTCTCTGATTTATAATCACCCTTTTGCTGGATACTGGAAAAAGTCGTGCCTGGTAGGTTATGAATTAATCCCAGATTCTGAGTGCGGAAGAATCTTTCCACTGAACCTTTCAACTCTGGCCCCCTGGATCGAGGGTACATAATCTCGATACCTAGCTCGTTGAATCCAGCAATCAAATCGTCTGCATGGAATTCGGCGGCATTGTCAGGAACGAGTCGGGCGGGCAGCCCATGAGCACGCCACTCGTTCTGCACCTTAGGAAAGCGTTCTAAAAAAGCCGCCTTAGGACGAATGGAGCGCTCGATGACGCGCAGAACCGTCTCAGTGTTAGGGGCAGCTAAGTGAAGAAGATAGCCCATGATCATGCGGGAAAATTTATCCAGCACGACAGTGATGTAGGGGCGCCCAATCACCAACCCAGTTTCTTCGTCTACCAGCTGCACATCTAACTGGGTATGGTCGATCTCCCATCGATCCAAGATGCCGTCAACCACGAGCACTTCGCCCGCAACCCGGTGTTTTTTCTTCGCAGCATGCTTACCTATTCGATGTATATCCACCTCGTATGGGTCGAGCTTGGCAATGTACCTACGAACAGTCATAGAGCAAGGTTTGCTTAGCTGATCCGTTGGAAGGCGCAAAGCGTTTATCTCATCGACTCGTTTTAGATATTCCCCCACTACTACCGAAATTGTGTGCCGTTGTAATTGAAGATATATTTCATCTATCACATTTTTTAATATTTCTTCCAACTCACCAGATATTACGTTGGACCTCCCCTTTTCAGTATGTTTTGGAATAAGTTTTACAACACTTCCACCTACAAATCTTGAATACCATCTTCTAAGGGTAGAAACAGAAGGAATAGATTCATCTTCGAGATTGGCTGCGACCTGTGCTAATTTTTCTTTCAACGACTCTTTATTAGGTAAAACGGTATTGCCCTCCATTACGCCCTCTAGATATCTACGACGGCGTAAGGCTTCTTCACGGTGTTTCAAAGGGAAACAAGTCAGATCCGGGGCAACGTTCCTTACATGGGGAACCTCCCCTAGATAAGGTTGCTCTTCGCTAATTTCGATTTCCCGTCGTTCATAACCGAGCTGAAACTCATATTCGGTCAACGTAGTGGGTTCGCCCAATTCATCAAAGAAAAGCAAGCGTCTGTCGACTAGCCGTCTCTGAAGCGACATTGTCGTACCATTGATAACAACAACTAACTTCGCCTTAAGCAAAAAGGTTTGCATGGCGATGTCCTCCAGATAGAAAGACCGGTGTTTTGTGAGTCAGCGGCTTTTCCAAGTCGATACCGATGATGCACAGCCCTAGTAAACGCCAAGCTTCCATTTCTCCAAAAACTGACACGACTTCTCCAAACATCTGAGGTTCGTATTTATTCAATTCTAAAAAAACTTGGGCTTGATCAGAATGCGAGAGCAAAGGGCCACGTCGGTGATACAAAATGCTCCTTAAGTTTTTCGCCAGTGGTTCTCGCCAAATCTGACCATCCGTAACTACTGAAAAGCTTCGGTTAGTCGCAGAAAAGTGGACCTTGGCCGCATCCAACTTTTGCTTGACGCTGCTGATCAGAAGCTTTTTCTCTGGCTTCACTTCGAACCACCACTCTCCACCGTTTACAAGAAAAACGCGGAGATCAGGAACGTAATCTACGAACGAATCACCCAATCGAAACCTTTCCCGAGATGGCTGCACTTCATAGCGAAGGACGTCCGGGGATAGCTCGAGTAACCGAAAAAAACCTCCTTCCAGCTGTGACTCCCAGGCCACAGGATGACCATTTTTCAGAGAAGGGAAGTACCCCCTGAAATGACATGAGCTGCGAGTAACTACCTTACGTACTGCCATCGCACACCTCCATAGACGTGCACCGTCGCTGCACCTCGAAAGACGGGTGCAGGCCGGTAATCAAGGACTACAATCGACAGGCAACACTTTCCCGTCGAGCAGCCTCGATAAAGTCGAAATGATGGGAGGGGATTGACAAGAGCCGAAAAAAAGCTGAAATTGCGGTTTCCAAGCCTGCAATTCTGCTTCAAATCAGCGCGGTCAAAGCCCCTAGGTTTTGGTCGCGTTTTTACATTTCACACCTCCTGCGCTTCATTTTTCCTCTCTGGTTTTATAGCTAACATCATTTACGTTGCTTTCCGTTATACGGTTATCCTCTAAATGCGTTATCTCTAGAAATTCATGACTTGAGATTCGGCCTCAATCAATTTCAGTAAGGTTTTGATTTAACTATCAGAACAGTTTTTCACCTGAAGATTCAGGAATTAAATAGTATTCCAGCATGTTAGGAAAATCCATTACTCACACCAAAAATCCACATATTTTTTGACTTCGCTAACATATGGATGGTCTACCGATAAAACTAACAAGGTATAATGTACTTATACTTAAGCAACGCTGAAACCATCAAACCCATTATAATTCTAGTGCTATTTTTCATATCGCTTATAAATAAAATTGGTAAGTATTTTTCTGTTTAAATCACTGGCGCTAACTCTCTGGTACTTATTTGACCTTTTTCAAGTGCAAAAAAAGGCCCGCGTTAAGCGGGCCTTTTTTAATATGGTCATTAACCCTGGAGGTTGTAGAACCATTTATTTGTGAAAATACGCAACTATTCAGTGAACCTACAGCTGGATCAGAAGTCCAGGTTGGAAACTGCCAAGGCATTGCTTTCGATGAAATCACGACGAGGCTCGACCGCATCACCCATCAGGGTGTTGAAGATCTGGTCCGCGCCAATGGCGTCTTCGATGGTCACTTTGAGCATCCGGCGCTGGCTTGGGTCCATGGTGGTTTCCCACAGCTGATCCGGGTTCATTTCACCCAGACCTTTGTATCGCTGGATAGTGTGACGCTTGGTGCTTTCAGTCATCAGCCATTCAAGAGCTTCCTTGAACTCGGTGACTGGCTTCTTGCGCTCGCCACGCTGGATGTACGCGCCTTCGTCCAGCAAGCTGCTCAGCTGAGCGCCCAAAGAGACTACGGTCTTGTAATCGTTGCTGCCGAAGAAGTCGCGGTTGAAGGTGACGTAGTTCGACAGGCCGTGGGAGATCAACTCGACCTCTGGCAGCCAGACGTTACGTTCACGGTCTTCACGCAGGCTGGCTTTGTAGACCAGACCCGATTTCTCGACGGTACGCAGGCGAACTTCGTACTTGGCCAGCCAATCCTGCATCGCTGCGTGATCGGACAGCTGCTCCATGCTCACCGCTGGCAGGTAGATGAAGTGCTCGGTCAACTCCTGTGGGTACAGGCGCGACAGACGCTTGAGAGTCTTCATCACCAGACGGAAGTCGTTCACCAGGCGCTCGAGGGCTTCGCCGGAGATACCCGGGGCTTCTTCGTTCAAGTGCAGGCTCGCGTCTTCCAGGGCCGACTGCGTCATGTACTCTTCCATGGCGTCGTCGTCTTTGATGTATTGCTCTTGCTTGCCTTTCTTGACCTTGTACAGCGGCGGCTGGGCGATGTAGATGTAGCCACGCTCGATCAGCTCCGGCAGCTGACGGAAGAAGAAGGTCAGCAGCAGGGTACGGATGTGCGAACCGTCGACGTCAGCATCGGTCATGATGATGATGTTGTGATAGCGCAGCTTGTCGATGTTGTACTCGTCACGGCCGATGCCGCAGCCCAGTGCAGTGATCAAGGTGCCCACTTCTTGCGAAGAGATCATCTTGTCGAAGCGCGCCTTCTCGACGTTCAGGATCTTGCCTTTCAACGGCAGAATGGCCTGGGTCCGACGGTTGCGTCCCTGCTTGGCGGAACCGCCAGCAGAGTCACCTTCCACGAGGTACAGTTCGGAGAGGGCAGGGTCTTTTTCCTGGCAGTCAGCCAGTTTGCCCGGCAGGCCGGCGATGTCCAGCGCGCCTTTACGGCGGGTCATCTCGCGCGCTTTACGCGCCGCTTCACGGGCACGGGCCGCATCGATCATCTTGCCGACGACCAGTTTGGCTTCGTTCGGGTTTTCCAGCAGAAAGTCGGAGAAGTACTTGCCCATTTCCTGTTCGACCGCGGTCTTCACTTCGGAAGACACCAGCTTGTCTTTGGTCTGGGAGCTGAACTTAGGATCCGGCACCTTCACCGAGATGATCGCGGTCAAGCCTTCACGGGCGTCATCACCGGTGGTGGCAACCTTGTGCTTCTTGGCCAGGCCTTCAGCTTCGATGTAAGTGTTCAGGTTACGCGTCAGAGCGGAGCGGAAACCCACCAGGTGAGTCCCCCCATCGCGCTGCGGGATGTTGTTGGTGAAGCACAACAGGTTCTCGTTGAAGCTGTCGTTCCATTGCAGGGCGATTTCCACGCCGATGCCGTCTTCACGCTGAATGTTGAAGTGGAACACCTGATTGACTGGAGTCTTGTTGGTGTTCAGGTATTCAACGAACGCACGCAAGCCACCTTCGTACTTGAACAACTCTTCCTTGCCGCTGCGCTCATCCTTGAGGACGATGCCGACACCGGAGTTCAGGAAGGACAGTTCACGAATCCGCTTGGCCAGGATGTCCCAGCTGAAGTGAATGTTCTTGAACGTCTCAGCCGATGGCTTGAAGTGAATTTGGGTCCCCGTGGTTTCGCTTTCGCCAACGATCTTCATGGGTTCTTGCGGAACGCCATGGACGTAAGTCTGTTCCCAGATTTTGCCGCTGCGGCGAACAGTCAGGATCAGTTCTTTGGACAGTGCGTTCACTACCGACACACCCACACCGTGCAGACCGCCGGATACTTTGTAGGAGTTGTCGTCGAACTTACCGCCGGCGTGCAGCACGGTCATGATGACCTCGGCTGCCGAGACGCCTTCTTCTTTGTGCACGTCTACCGGGATGCCACGACCGTTGTCGCGAACGGTGATGGATTCGTCCGGGTGGATGATGATGCTGATGTCGTCGCAATGGCCGGCCAAAGCTTCGTCGATCGAGTTATCGACCACCTCGAACACCATGTGATGCAGACCGCTGCCATCGTCGGTGTCACCAATGTACATACCGGGACGTTTGCGTACGGCATCCAGGCCTTTCAGCACTTTAATGCTCGTTGAGTCGTACGTATTTTCTTCGCTCAATGCCTTCACTCCCGATGGTCGTGGGTCTGGGTGATACGGCCCTGTTCCACGTGGAACAGAGCGACTGGCGTTTCCGTCTGCCAGCCTTCCCTCAATAATTCGTGATCTACACAGGTGATAAACACCTGGCAGCGTAAGTCTTCCAGCAAGCGGCAAAGCGCGCGACGGTGGTGCTCGTCCAGTTCGGACGGCAAGTCATCCACCAGATAAATACACTGGCCGCGTCGGGCCTGGCTGACCAGATGCCCTTGAGCAATCCGCAATGCACAGACCACTAGCTTCTGCTGTCCGCGGGACAAGATGTCCGCGGCATTATGTGCGCCCAATCTGAGACGCAAATCAGCGCGTTGTGGTCCGGCTTGGGTATGACCCATTTGCTGATCCCGCTGAACGGACCCAGCGAGCACAGCGCTCAATTCGCGGTCCTTGTCCCAGCCTCGGTAATAGCTGAGCGTCAAACCCTCAAGCTCAACCAGTTCGCTCAAGGTCTGTTCAAAGACTGGTTTCAAGGCTTTGATATAAGCACGGCGGTATTCATCAATTTCAGCACTGGCCTGGCACAGTTCCCTGTCCCAAACCGCTTGCGAAACGGCGTCAAGTGTACCATGCCGCAGCCAAGAGTTTCTCTGGCGCAGGGCCTTCTGCAAGCGTTGCCAGGTAGACATGAATCGCGGTTCCACGTGGAACACGCCCCAGTCGAGAAACTGACGGCGGATCTTCGGTGCCCCCTCCAGCAAGCGGAAACTGTCAGGGTTGATCAGTTGCAGCGGCAAGATTTCAGCGAGTTGCGCAGCGCTACGGGCGTTTTGGCCGTCAATGCGAATCTGGAACTCACCCTGACGGTCACGGGATATCCCCAACGCGCTTTGCCCGCCCTCCGCCAGCTCAACCTGGCCAAACACTGTGCAGGCCAACTGCTCGTACTGAATCACCGGCAGCAGTCGGGTGCTACGAAACGAACGGGCAAGCCCCAGCAGGTGAATGGCTTCCAGAACACTGGTTTTGCCGCTGCCGTTGGCGCCGTAAAGAATGTTGATTCGGGGGGAGGGGGAGAAGGTCACCGGGTGCAGATTGCGCACCGCGGTGACCGAGACGCGACTTAAAGACATCTAGCTTCTGCTGAGCATGATTACAGACGCATCGGCATGACGACGTAGGCCGAGTCGTCGTTGTCCGATTCTTGCACCAGCGCACTGCTGTTGGAGTCGGACAAGATCAGGCGGACCTGTTCGGTGGTCATCACGCCCAGCACGTCGAGCAAGTAGCTCACGTTGAAACCGATTTCCAGGTTGCCGCCGTTGTATTCAACGCCGACTTCCTCTTCCGCTTCTTCCTGCTCCGGGTTGTTGGCCTGGATTTTCAGCTGACCATTGGCCAGTTGCAGACGGATACCGCGGTACTTCTCGTTGGACAGAATCGCGGTACGGCTGAACGCCTCACGCAATGCCTGGCGATCGCCGAGGACCAGCTTGTCACCGCCCTTCGGCAGAACGCGTTCGTAGTCAGGGAATTTACCGTCGACCAGTTTCGAGGTGAAGGTGAACTCGCCTGTGGTGGCGCGAATGTGATGCTGACCCAAAACGATGCTGACGATGCCGTCCGGCTCGGTCAGCAGACGCGCCAGTTCAAGGATACCCTTGCGCGGCACGATGACCTGGTGGCGATCCGGCTGACCGATGTCGGCCTGCATCGAGCACATGGCCAGACGGTGACCGTCGGTAGCCACGGCGCGGATGATACCGGCCGAGACTTCCAGCAGCATGCCGTTGAGGTAATAACGCACGTCCTGCTGGGCCATGGCGAAGCTGGTGCGCTCGATCAAACGACGCAGCTTGCTTTGCTCCAGGCTGCAGGTCAGCGAGCCCGGGCCTTCTTCAACAGTCGGGAAATCGTTGGCCGGCAGGGTCGACAGGGTGAAGCGGCTACGGCCAGCCTTCACCACCAGCTTCTGCTCATCGACCTTGATGTCGATCAGCGCATCGTTCGGCAGGCTTTTGCAGATATCCATCAGCTTGCGCGCAGGCACTGTGATGGAACCCGGATCCGCCGGCTCTTCGAGTTGCACACGACCGACCAGCTCGACTTCCAGGTCGGTACCGGTCAGCGACAGTTGCTGGCCTTCGACAACCAGCAGCACGTTGGAGAGCACCGGCAAGGTCTGTCGGCGCTCGACGACGCCTGCGACCAGTTGCAGGGGTTTCAACAGGGCTTCGCGTTGAATGGTGAAATGCATGGTCTAGTCCCTTGCCTTAATAAGCTGCGCTGGTATGCATCAAGTGGTCAGTGTACGCAGCAGGTTCTTGTAGTCCTCGCGGATGTCCGCGTCGGATTCCTTAAGTTCGTTGATCTTGCGGCAGGCGTGCAAAACGGTCGTATGGTCGCGGCCGCCAAACACATCGCCGATTTCCGGCAGGCTGTGGTTAGTCAACTCTTTGGACAACGCCATGGCAACCTGACGCGGACGAGCGACCGAGCGCGAACGACGCTTGGACAGCAGGTCGGAAATCTTGATTTTGTAGTACTCGGCGACGGTGCGCTGAATGTTATCCACAGAGACCAGTTTGTCCTGCAATGCCAACAGGTCTTTCAAGGATTCGCGGATCAGCTCGATGGTGATATCGCGGCCCATGAAGTGCGAGTGGGCGATCACGCGTTTCAGCGCGCCTTCCAGCTCACGGACGTTGGAACGAATACGCTGGGCAATGAAGAACGCCGCATCGTGGGGCAGATCGACTTTGGCCTGGTCGGCCTTTTTCATCAGGATCGCTACACGGGTTTCCAGCTCCGGCGGCTCGACGGCAACCGTCAGGCCCCAACCAAAGCGGGATTTCAGGCGTTCTTCAAGACCTTCGATTTCTTTAGGGTAGCGGTCACTGGTGAGAATGACCTGCTGGCCACCTTCGAGCAAGGCGTTGAAGGTGTGGAAAAACTCTTCCTGAGAACGTTCCTTGCGGGCGAAGAACTGAATGTCATCGATGAGCAACGCATCCACCGAACGGTAGAAGCGCTTGAACTCGTTGATCGCATTCAGTTGCAGCGCCTTGACCATGTCGGCCACAAAGCGCTCCGAATGCAGGTACACCACCTTGGCATTCGGGTTCTTCTTTAATAGATGGTTACCCACAGCGTGCATCAAGTGGGTTTTACCCAAGCCAACGCCGCCATAAAGGAAGAGCGGGTTGTAACCGTGCTTGGGATTGTCCGCTACCTGCCAGGCCGCCGCGCGGGCCAGCTGGTTGGACTTGCCTTCGACGAAGTTCTCGAAGGTGAACGTGCGGTTCAGGTAGCTGGTGTGCTTGAGCGCACCTTCGACCTGCACCGTGCGCTGCTCGGAACGCACCGGAGCCTGTTGAGAACTCGCACCGGCCATCGGGTCGAAACTGTCGCGCGATGGTTCTTCACTGACTTCGGCAACTTTCTGTGTCGAACGCTTGGTCGGTGTAGCCGTAGGGGCAGGTGCCGGAGCACTGACAGGCGCTTGCGCCGCCTGTGCCTGGGATGCGGCGGCAGCCAACGGCGCATTCGGAGCGGCACGCGGCGCCGAACTGCGTTTGCTGCCTATTAATAAGGAGAGCGCAGGCGCCATGCCGTTGCCATGCTCATCAAGCAGTTCAAGGACGCGGCCCAGGTACTTTTCGTTGACCCAGTCGAGAACAAAACGATTCGGCGCGTAAACACGCAACTCGTCGCCTTCGGCTTCGACCTGTAGTGGACGGATCCAAGTGTTGAATTGTTGGGCAGGCAGCTCATCGCGCAAAAGCTCCACGCACTGCTGCCAAAGTTCCACTGACACGGATATCCCCTAAGTTGAAAGCCGGTGAGGCAAAAACAAGCGGCCATTGTAGCGGCCAGACGCCGACTTATCCACACGTAGGTGGGTCACCGACCAAGAAGAATCAACGATTTATACGCAAAAAAGACGACCAATGGTCTGTGCATAAGCTCTGTGGATAACCGACCTTGAGGTCGTTGTACAAGTGGGGTCGAAACTCGGTGGATAACCAGCCTGTGGATAACCCCCCCTTTCACACACAGCTTATCCGACAGCGCAGCACAGGCTGACCACCGTTTTCCACTGTAGTTGTCATTCTCTGTACATCACGGAATAGAAGGCCTTAAGACAGTTATCCACAGAAGATCGGCGCCCTAGCTTTTATAAGCTTTACAGAAAAGCTTTAAATACTTTCCTTCTTTATTTTTATATTTGGCCAAGGCCGAAGGCGAGCAAAACCACTGGAGATCTATTTATAAGGAAACGCTGGTTGGAAATTGACCTAGAGGCTTGCTTTCTCTAGAATCCCCGGTCTCTTAAAACGGGGGCCATTCCGGCCCGTTGTGGACGAACCAGGTAACACGACAATGAAACGTACTTTCCAACCAAGCACTATCAAACGCGCTCGTACCCACGGTTTCCGTGCTCGCATGGCTACCAAGAACGGTCGTGCCGTTCTGTCGCGTCGTCGCGCCAAAGGTCGTGCGCGTCTGGCAGTTTGATAAGCCGGCACTGGAGGTGAGTCAGGACTTCAGTCGGGAAAAGCGTCTGCTTACTCCCCGGCATTTCAAGGCAGTCTTTGACTCCCCTACCGGCAAGGTTCCGGGGAAAAATCTCCTGCTCCTTGCGCGCAACAACGATCTTGATCACCCCCGTCTCGGGCTGGTTATCGGGAAAAAGAGCGTAAAGCTCTCCGTCGAGCGCAATCGCCTCAAACGTCTGATGCGCGAATCGTTCCGTCTGAACCAGGATTCACTGGTCGGTTGGGACATCGTTATCGTCGCGCGCAAAGGTTTGGGTGACGTAGAAAACCCCGAATTGATTCAGCATTTCGGCAAACTCTGGAAACGACTGGCACGCAGCACGCCGGTACCAGCAGTCAAAACCGAAACTGTAGGGGTAGACAGTTCCGATGCGTAAACTGGCACTCGTTCCGATCCAGTTTTATCGCTATGCCATTAGTCCTCTGATGGCCAGTCACTGTCGTTTCTACCCCAGTTGTTCCTGCTACGCGTTAGAAGCCATAGAAAATCATGGCCTTCTGCGCGGTGGCTGGCTGACCTTTCGTCGTTTAGGTCGCTGTCATCCGTGGAATCCCGGTGGTTATGACCCGGTTCCACCTATCCCTACCTCCCGTTCTTCTTCGATGGCCGAGTAATCATGGATATCAAACGCACGATCCTGATCGTCGCCCTGGCAATCGTGTCCTACGTTATGGTTCTTAAATGGAACCAGGACTATGGCCAGGCTGCCCTGCCGACTCAGAATGTTGCTTCCAGTACTACCGCACCGGGCCTACCGGATACGGCGACTGGCAATAATGCTTCTGTCAGTGACGACATTCCACGCGCCGCAAGCGATACCAGTGCTACTGCTCCTGCTGAAACGCCAGTAGCTGCAAGCAAAGATCTCATCCAGATCAAAACGGATGTGCTCGACCTGGCAATCGATCCACAAGGTGGTGATGTCGCCCAGCTGAAATTGCCGCTGTACCCACGTCGCCAGGACCATCCGGAAATTCCGTTCCAGCTGTTCGATAACGGTGGTGAACTGACTTACCTGGCGCAAAGCGGTCTGATCGGCACCAACGGCCCGGACGCAAGTCCTGCCGGTCGTCCGGTCTACACCTCGGAGAAGAAGATTTATCAACTGGCTGACGGTCAGGACCAATTGGTCGTGGACCTGAAGTTCAGCAAGGACGGCGTCAACTACATCAAACGTTTCACGGTGAAACGTGGTCTGTATGACGTAACCGTTTCCTATCTGATCGACAACCAGAGCGCACAGCCCTGGTCTGGTGCAATGTTCGCGCAACTGAAGCGTGACGCCAGCGGCGATCCTTCCTCGACTACCGCCACCGGCACCGCCACTTACCTGGGCGCTGCCCTGTGGACAAGTAACGAGCCGTACAAGAAAGTGTCCATGAAGGACATGGACAAGGCACAGTTGAAGGAAACAGTCAGTGGTGGTTGGGTTGCCTGGTTGCAACACTACTTCGTCACCGCCTGGATTCCGGCCAAGGGCGAAAACAACGTCGTCCAGACCCGTAAAGACAGCAAAGGCAACTACATCATCGGCTATACCGGCCCGGCAATAAGCGTTGCGCCAGGTGCAAAAGCCGAAACCAGTGCAGTTCTCTACGCCGGTCCGAAAAGCCAGGCCGTGCTGAAAGAGTTGTCCCCAGGTCTGGAACTGACCGTCGACTACGGCATTCTGTGGTTCATTGCCCAGCCAATCTTCTGGCTGCTGGGACACATCCACGCCATCGTCGGTAACTGGGGCTGGTCGATCATCTTCCTGACCATGCTGATCAAAGGGATCTTCTTCCCGCTGTCGGCAGCCAGCTACAAGTCCATGGCCCGTATGCGTGCAGTGGCTCCGAAACTGGCGGCACTGAAAGAGCAACATGGCGATGACCGGCAGAAAATGTCGCAAGCCATGATGGAGCTGTACAAGAAAGAGAAGATCAATCCGCTGGGTGGTTGCTTGCCAATCCTCGTGCAGATGCCGGTATTCCTTTCGCTGTACTGGGTTCTGCTTGAAAGCGTTGAAATGCGCCAGGCACCGTTCATGCTGTGGATTACTGACCTGTCGATCAAGGATCCGTTCTTCATTCTGCCGATCATCATGGGTGCAACCATGTTCATCCAGCAGCAGTTGAACCCGACTCCTCCGGATCCGATGCAGGCGAAGGTCATGAAAATGATGCCTATCATCTTCACCTTCTTCTTCCTGTGGTTCCCGGCTGGTCTGGTGCTGTACTGGGTAGTGAACAACTGCCTGTCCATCGCCCAACAGTGGTACATCACGCGTAAGATCGAAGCGGCTACCAAAAAAGCCGAGGCGTAACTTACTCTGTGGGTAACCACTCAAAACGCCCCCTAGTGGGGCGTTTTGCTATCTGTCACTTTTGTCTGGATACCGGTTTATGAGCGTTCCTCGTGAAACCATCGCCGCCGTCGCCACCGCTCAAGGTCGCGGCGGTGTGGGCATCGTCCGTATTTCCGGGCCGTTGGCGAGCGTTGCAGCCAAAGCGTTCAGTGGTCGTGAACTCAAGCCGCGATTTGCCCACTATGGCCCGTTCCTGAGTGGAAACGATGAGGTGCTGGACCAAGGCATCGCGCTCTATTTCCCCGGACCGAACTCGTTCACCGGCGAAGATGTGCTGGAACTCCAGGGCCATGGCGGTCCGATCGTTCTCGATATGCTGCTCAAACGTTGCCTGGAACTGGGTTGTCGTCTGGCCCGTCCGGGTGAATTCAGTGAGCGAGCATTCCTCAATGACAAACTCGACCTCGCCCAGGCTGAAGCCATCGCGGATTTGATCGAGGCAAGTTCTACACAGGCAGCGCGAAATGCACTGCGTTCCTTGCAGGGCGCTTTTTCCGAGCGTGTGCATAACCTCACTGAGCAATTGATTGGCCTGCGCATCTATGTCGAAGCGGCGATCGACTTTCCGGAAGAAGAAATCGACTTCCTTGCCGACGGCCACGTGCTCAGCATGCTCGACAAAGTACGCGACGAGTTATCCACCGTACTGCGAGAAGCCGGGCAGGGTGCCTTGTTGCGAGACGGCATGACGGTGGTCATCGCCGGTCGGCCGAACGCCGGCAAATCCAGCTTGCTGAACGCCCTTGCTGGGCGAGAAGCGGCGATCGTGACCGAGATTGCCGGCACGACCCGGGACATTCTTCGTGAACATATCCACATCGATGGCATGCCGCTGCACGTGGTGGATACGGCTGGTCTGCGAGATACCGATGACCATGTGGAAAAAATAGGTGTGGAACGGGCGTTGAAAGCCATCGGTGAGGCAGATCGCGTGCTGCTGGTCGTCGATGCCACCGCTCCTGAAGCACTTGATCCGTTTGCGCTATGGCCGGAATTCCTTGAAACCCGTCCGGATCCGGCCAAAGTCACGCTGATCCGAAACAAGGCAGACCTGACCGGTGAGCCTATTGCCCTGGATGTCAGCGAAGATGGCCACGTCACCATCAGCCTCAGCGCCAAGTCTGCAGGAGAGGGTCTGGAATTGCTGCGTGACCACCTCAAGGCCTGCATGGGCTATGAGCAGACTTCGGAAAGCAGCTTCAGTGCTCGCAGGCGTCACCTTGAAGCGTTGCGTCATGCCAGTGCTTCCCTCGAGCACGGTCGTGCACAGCTGACCCTGGCAGGTGCCGGTGAATTGCTGGCCGAGGATTTGCGCCAGGCACAGCACGCTTTGGGTGAAATCACCGGTGCATTCAGCTCCGATGATCTTCTGGGCCGGATCTTTTCCAGCTTCTGCATCGGTAAATAGTCGTTTCGTTGTCCACAGACAGGCCGTTCGTGCCTGTCTGTTCTCATTTCTTTTCCTGAATTGTCCCCTGTGCCGAGCAGATTCTTTCTGCCTGGGCGGATTTTCCGTGCCCTGGATCTGATCAATCGTCGCTTTTCTGTGGATTAAGCCCTGTGAATAACTGCCACTAAGGGCAGTTGATAAGAGGGCCTCAAAACTGAAGATAAACCCCTCTGTGGATAACCACCCCTTTCATCCACAGGCTTAACCCGGTTATCCAAGGACCTCATCGGCACATGACCACAGGGTTTTGAATCTCTGTACATATTGAAAATAAAGGCCTGTAGAGATCTATCCACAGAAAGGTGCCTCAGTAGAAATAAACATAAAAATAAAGATTTAATAAATTTCTCTCTTTTTAATTTCTATAACCCCGACTTCTCCACAGCTGGTTAAATTTTGTGCAAAGGGTTCTTTAGGGAGAACGAAGTCCCTATACTTGTCGACCAGGTCCAAAAACCTGAGCTCAAACCATTCCTGATTACCTAACTGAAGCAGGCACGAGGTGCGTGGTGGATTTCCCTTCCCGTTTTGAAGTGATCGTCATCGGCGGCGGTCATGCCGGTACCGAGGCAGCACTGGCCTCAGCACGCATGGGGGCAAAAACCCTGTTGCTGACGCATAACGTGGAAACCCTCGGTGCCATGAGTTGCAACCCTGCCATTGGCGGGATCGGCAAAAGCCACTTGGTGAAAGAAATCGATGCCCTCGGCGGCGCGATGGCCATGGCTACCGATAAAGGCGGCATTCAGTTTCGCGTGTTGAACAGCCGCAAAGGCCCGGCCGTGCGTGCAACCCGCGCTCAGGCAGACCGGGTTCTGTACAAGGCCGCTGTCCGCGAAACATTGGAAAACCAGCCGAACCTGTGGATATTTCAACAAGCCGCTGATGATCTGATCGTCGAGCAGGAACAAGTACGCGGTGTTGTCACCCAAATGGGCCTGCGTTTCTTCGCAGATTCCGTGGTGTTGACCACTGGCACCTTCCTCGGTGGACTTATCCACATCGGAATGCAGAATTATTCCGGTGGTCGCGCCGGTGATCCGCCATCGATTGCCCTGGCTCATCGTTTGCGTGAATTGCCACTGCGAGTTGGCCGCTTGAAAACAGGAACACCGCCGCGCATCGACGGTCGATCCGTGGATTTCTCGGTGATGACCGAGCAAGCCGGCGATACGCCGATCCCGGTGATGTCGTTCATGGGTTCCAAAGAGCAACATCCGAAACAGGTGAGCTGCTGGATTACCCACACCAACGCCCGGACCCACGAAATCATTGCAGCGAACCTCGACCGTTCGCCGATGTATTCCGATGCCGGGTTGATCGAAGGTATCGGCCCGCGTTATTGCCCGTCGATCGAAGACAAGATCCACCGCTTTGCCGACAAGGAAAGCCACCAGGTCTTCATCGAACCCGAAGGACTGACGACTCACGAGCTGTACCCGAACGGGATATCCACATCCCTGCCGTTCGACGTGCAATTGCAGATCGTGCAATCGATCCGCGGCATGGAGAATGCGCATATCGTGCGTCCGGGCTACGCCATCGAGTACGACTACTTCGATCCGCGTGACCTGAAGTACAGCCTGGAAACCAAAGTGATTGGCGGCCTGTTTTTCGCCGGACAGATCAATGGCACCACCGGTTATGAAGAGGCCGGCGCCCAGGGATTGCTGGCCGGGGCGAACGCCGCACTGCGCGCTCAGGGCAAAGACGCCTGGTGCCCGCGTCGCGACGAGGCGTACATCGGCGTTTTGGTCGATGACCTGATTACTTTGGGTACTCAGGAACCGTACCGAATGTTCACGTCTCGCGCCGAGTACCGCCTGATCCTGCGCGAAGACAACGCCGACCTGCGCCTGACTGAAAAAGGTCGCGAACTGGGCCTGGTCGATGACGCGCGCTGGGCTGCTTTCTGCACCAAACGCGAAAGCATCGCTCTGGAAGAACAACGCCTGAAAAGCACCTGGGTTCGCCCGGGCACCGAGCAAGGCGATGCGATTTCCGAAAAATTCGGTACGCCGCTGACCCACGAATACAACTTGCTGAACCTGCTGAGCCGTCCGGAAATCGACTACGCTGGTCTGATCGCCGTGACCGGCGGTGGCGCAGAAGATCCACAGGTTGCCGAGCAGGTCGAAATCAAGACCAAGTACGCTGGATACATCGATCGTCAGCAGGATGAAATCGTGCGTCTGCGGGCCAGCGAAGACACGAAACTGCCTGTGGATATCGATTACACGAACATTTCCGGTCTCTCCAAAGAGATCCAGAGCAAGCTCGGTGCGACCCGTCCAGAAACCCTGGGCCAGGCGTCGCGTATTCCGGGCGTTACGCCGGCAGCGATTTCGCTGTTGATGATTCATTTGAAAAAACGCGGCGCGGGCCGTCAGTTGGAGCAAAGCGCTTGAGTTCGTTGGTCACCTCGCAACACGCCGAAGAGTTATCCACAGGTGCTCGCCAGCTCGGTGTCACACTGACCGAAACCCAGCATGAGCAACTGCTGGGCTATCTGGCCCTGTTGATCAAATGGAACAAGGCTTACAACCTGACCGCCGTACGCGATCCGGACGAAATGGTATCGCGTCACCTGCTCGATAGTTTGAGCGTGATGTCGTTCATCGAAAACGGCCGCTGGCTGGACGTTGGCAGCGGTGGCGGCATGCCGGGCATTCCCTTGGCCATCCTGTTTCCAGAATCGCAAGTGACCTGCCTGGACAGCAACGGCAAGAAAACCCGCTTCCTGACCCAGGTCAAACTCGAACTCAAACTGGATAACCTGCAAGTTATCCACAGTCGCGTCGAAGCTTTCCAGCCTGCACAGCCGTTCAACGGGATCATTTCCCGGGCCTTCAGCAGCATGGAGAACTTCAGCAACTGGACGCGCCACCTCGGCGACGCCGATACACGCTGGCTGGCAATGAAGGGCGTTCATCCGGCCGATGAGCTGGTAGCATTGCCGGCAGACTTCCACCTCGATAGCGAACACGCCCTGGCCGTACCTGGTTGCCAAGGCCAACGCCATCTGCTGATACTGCGCCGCACGGCATGATTGGGAACACAAGCAAGAATGGCTAAGGTATTCGCGATAGCGAACCAAAAGGGTGGTGTGGGCAAAACCACCACCTGCATCAACCTCGCAGCGTCGCTGGTCGCTACCAAGCGCCGGGTGCTGTTGATCGATCTCGATCCACAGGGCAACGCCACCATGGGTAGCGGTGTGGATAAACACGGCCTGGAAAATTCGGTCTACGACTTGCTGATCGGCGAGTGCGATCTGGCCCAGGCCATGCACTACTCCGAGCACGGTGGTTATCAGCTGTTGCCGGCCAACCGTGACCTGACCGCGGCCGAAGTGGTTCTGCTGGAAATGCAGATGAAGGAAAGCCGCTTGCGCAGCGCGTTGGCGCCGATCCGCGAAAACTACGATTACATTTTGATCGACTGCCCACCGTCGCTGTCGATGCTGACACTGAACGCTCTGGTCGCGGCTGACGGGGTCATTATCCCCATGCAGTGCGAGTACTTTGCGCTCGAAGGCTTGAGCGACCTTGTGGATAACATCAAGCGTATCGCCGAACTGCTGAACCCGAACCTGAAAGTGGAAGGCTTGTTGCGCACGATGTACGACCCGCGCCTGAGCCTGATGAACGACGTGTCGGCTCAGTTGAAAGAACACTTCGGCGAGCAGCTCTACGACACCGTCATTCCGCGCAACATCCGCCTGGCCGAAGCGCCAAGCTATGGCATGCCGGCGCTGGCGTACGACAAAACATCACGGGGCGCCATTGCCTATCTGGCATTGGCGGGCGAGATGGTTCGCCGTCAGCGCAAAAACTCACGCACCGCCGCTGCTCAGCCAACTTAAGGAATCCCCATGGCCGTCAAGAAACGAGGTCTCGGACGTGGACTGGATGCACTGCTGAGCGGTCCGACTGTCAGCTCGCTGGAAGAGCAGGCGGTACAAGCCGATCAGCGTGAGCTGCAGCACTTGCCCCTGGACCTGATCCAGCGCGGCAAGTACCAGCCGCGTCGGGACATGGACCCGCAAGCGCTGGAAGAACTGGCGCAGTCGATCAAGGCCCAGGGCGTAATGCAGCCGATTGTGGTTCGTCCGATCGGTAGCGGCCGCTTCGAAATCATTGCTGGCGAACGCCGCTGGCGTGCCAGCCAGCAGGCTGGCCAGGAAACCATCCCGGCGATGGTTCGCGATGTGCCGGATGAAACCGCCATTGCCATGGCGCTGATCGAGAACATCCAGCGCGAGGACCTCAATCCGATCGAGGAAGCGGTAGCCCTGCAGCGTTTGCAGCAGGAATTCCAGCTGACTCAGCAACAAGTGGCCGAAGCGGTGGGCAAGTCCCGCGTGACCGTCGCCAACCTGCTACGCTTGATCGCGTTGCCGGAAGTTATCAAAACCATGCTGTCCCACGGTGATCTGGAAATGGGTCATGCGCGAGCTTTGCTTGGTTTGCCGGAAAATCAACAGGTTGAAGGGGCGCGACATGTTGTCGCACGGGGGCTGACTGTGCGCCAGACTGAGGCACTGGTTCGCCAGTGGTTGAGTGGCAAACAGGAGCCTGCCGAACCGGTAAAACCGGACCCGGATATCGCCCGACTCGAGCAGCGCCTGGCTGAGCGCCTAGGCTCTGCGGTGCAGATCCGACACGGAAAGAAGGGGAAGGGGCAGTTGGTGATCGGTTACAACTCCCTCGATGAGCTTCAGGGTGTGCTCGCACACATTCGCTGAAACATTTCCTCATGTAGCGTGCAGTCGGAAATCACTACCTGACAGTTGAATAGGGGCAGAACCGCCCCTATACTCTGCGCGCATTTTGTCGGCACAAATTATGCCAAGTTATTGAATTCTGGCAGCCGACCATTGGGGAGTAATTGTGATGGAAAGCCGCACGCCAAACCGCTTGCCGTTCCATCGCCTGGCAGTTTTTCCGGTGTTGATGGCTCAGTTTGTCGTTTTGCTGATCGCCGCTTTGGCGCTCTGGCAATGGCACGGAGTCGTTGCCGGGTACTCAGGACTCTGCGGAGGCCTGATAGCCTTGCTACCCAATGTTTATTTCGCTCACAGGGCATTTCGGTTTTCCGGCGCCCGAGCAGCTCAAGCCATCGTCCGGTCTTTTTATGCTGGCGAGGCGGGCAAACTGATTTTGACGGCAGTGCTCTTTGCATTGACGTTTGCAGGTGTGAAGCCATTGGCGCCGCTAGCTGTATTCGGCGTCTTCGTGTTGACCCAACTGGTCAGCTGGTTCGCGCCCCTGCTGATGAGAACAAGACTTTCGAGACCTTAGGGCGTTTGAGGCAACCATGGCAGAAACAACCGCTTCGGGCTATATCCAGCACCACTTGCAGAACCTGACCTTCGGTCAGCACCCAACCGGCGGGTGGGGTTTTGCCCACACCGCAGCAGAAGCCAAAGAAATGGGCTTCTGGGCTTTCCACGTCGATACTCTCGGCTGGTCGGTCGCTTTGGGTCTGATCTTCGTTCTTCTTTTCCGCATGGCGGCAAAGAAGGCGACTTCCGGTCAGCCTGGTGCTTTGCAGAACTTCGTTGAAGTATTGGTCGAATTCGTCGATGGCAGCGTGAAAGACAGCTTCCATGGCCGTAGCCCGGTGATTGCACCGCTGGCACTGACCATCTTCGTCTGGGTCTTCCTGATGAACGCCGTCGACCTGATTCCGGTCGACTGGATTCCTCAGCTGGCCATCCTGATCACTGGCGATGCGCACATTCCATTCCGTGCCGTATCGACCACTGACCCGAACGCTACCCTGGGCATGGCCCTGTCGGTGTTCGCGTTGATCATTTTCTACAGCATCAAGGTCAAGGGCATCGGCGGCTTCATCGGCGAACTGACCCTGCACCCGTTCGGCAGCAAGAACATCTTCGTTCAAGCCCTGCTGATTCCGGTGAACTTCCTGCTGGAGTTCGTGACGCTGGTGGCCAAGCCAATCTCGCTGGCACTGCGTCTGTTCGGCAACATGTACGCCGGCGAACTGGTCTTCATTCTGATTGCTGTGATGTTCGGCAGCGGTCTGCTCTGGCTTAGCGGCCTGGGCGTAGTTCTGCAGTGGGCGTGGGCTGTGTTCCACATCCTGATCATCACCCTGCAGGCGTTTATCTTCATGATGCTGACCATCGTTTACCTTTCGATGGCGCACGAAGAGAACCATTAAGACCAGTCTCGACTAGTCTGATGTCCCACCCGGTCAAACGGGTGGGTGCCCGAACAGGGCTATGAAACGATTTGTTTTACCGCTTTAAAATCTAAAAAACCTAAACCATACGACGTAAAAGTCGGGAGGAAAGATGGAAACTGTAGTTGGTCTAACCGCTATCGCTGTTGCACTGTTGATCGGCCTGGGCGCACTGGGTACCGCAATTGGTTTCGGCCTGTTGGGCGGCAAGTTCCTGGAAGGCGCAGCGCGTCAACCAGAAATGGTTCCAATGCTGCAAGTCAAAATGTTCATCGTTGCCGGTCTGCTCGACGCCGTAACCATGATCGGTGTTGGTATCGCTCTGTTCTTCACCTTCGCGAACCCATTCGTTGGTCAACTCGCTGGCTAATCACTCGAACCTTCGAGTGATTGGTTTGATGTGCAACGAACGAGCGAGGTGTTGGCGTGAACATTAATGCAACCCTGATTGGCCAGTCCGTTGCGTTCTTCATTTTTGTACTGTTTTGCATGAAGTTCGTGTGGCCTCCGGTCATCGCGGCTTTGCACGAACGTCAGAAGAAGATCGCGGATGGACTGGACGCTGCCGCCCGAGCAGCTCGCGACCTGGAGTTGGCCCAAGATAAAGCGGGTCAACAACTGCGCGAAGCTAAGGCTCAGGCAGCTGAAATCATTGAGCAAGCCAAGAAACGCGGTAACCAGATCGTTGAAGAGGCTGTTGAAAAAGCCCGTATCGACGCTGACCGTGTGAAGGTTCAGGCTCAGGCCGAGATCGAGCAGGAACTGAACAGTGTCAAAGACGCGCTGCGTGCCCAACTGGGTGCACTGGCCGTCGGCGGCGCCGAGAAGATCCTGGGTGCCACAATCGATCAAAACGCGCACGCGGAGCTGGTAAACAAACTGGCTGCTGAAATTTAAGCGAGGGCGATCATGGCAGAATTGACCACGTTGGCCCGACCTTACGCTAAGGCAGCCTTCGAGCACGCCCAGGCCCACCAGCAACTGGCCTCTTGGTCAGCCATGCTCGGCCTGGCTGCAGCAGTGTCGCAAGATGACACCATGCAGCGCGTGCTCAAGGCCCCGCGACTGACGAGCGCAGACAAGGCCGCCACGTTTATTGACGTGTGCGGCGACAAGTTTGATGCCAAGGCACAGAACTTCATCAACGTCGTTGCCGAAAACGACCGTCTCCCGCTGTTGCCGGAGATATCCGCTCTGTTCGACCTGTACAAGGCCGAACAAGAGAAGTCGGTAGACGTTGAAGTGACCAGTGCTTTCGCATTGAACCAAGAACAGCAAGACAAACTCGCCAAGGTTCTCAGTGCACGACTCAACCGGGAAGTGCGCCTGCAAGTCGAGGAAGACAAATCCCTTATTGGGGGCATTGTCATCCGCGCCGGCGACCTGGTTATCGATGGCTCGGTTCGCGGCAAACTCGCGAATCTTGCCGAAGCATTGAAATCTTGAGTTTGAAGGGGCAGCAGAGCAATGCAGCAACTCAATCCTTCCGAAATAAGTGAAATTATCAAGGGCCGCATCGACAAGCTCGATGTGACCTCCCAAGCCCGTAACGAAGGCACAGTCGTCAGCGTATCTGACGGTATCGTGCGGATTCACGGTCTGGCCGACGTTATGTACGGCGAGATGATCGAGTTTCCGGGCGGCGTCTTCGGTATGGCTCTCAACCTGGAGCAAGACTCCGTAGGTGCCGTAGTTTTGGGCTCTTACCAGTCTCTGGCTGAAGGCATGAGCGCCAAGTGCACCGGCCGCATCCTCGAAGTTCCGGTTGGTAAGGAACTGCTGGGTCGCGTAGTCGACGCACTGGGTAACCCAGTTGACGGCAAAGGTCCGCTGAACAACACCGAGACCGATGCGGTCGAGAAAGTTGCTCCAGGCGTGATCTGGCGTAAGTCGGTAGACCAGCCTGTACAGACTGGCTACAAGGCTGTCGATGCCATGATCCCTGTCGGCCGTGGCCAGCGTGAGCTGATCATCGGTGACCGTCAGATCGGTAAAACCGCTCTGGCGATCGACGCGATCATCAACCAGAAAAACAGCGGCATTTTCTGCGTCTACGTTGCAATCGGTCAGAAACAATCGACCATCGCCAACGTGGTTCGCAAGCTGGAAGAAAACGGCGCACTGGCTAACACCATCGTCGTGGCAGCGAGCGCTTCGGAATCTGCAGCACTGCAATTCCTGGCACCGTACTCCGGTTGCACCATGGGTGAATTCTTCCGCGACCGCGGTGAAGACGCGCTGATCGTTTATGACGATCTGTCCAAGCAAGCAGTGGCTTACCGCCAGATTTCCCTGCTGCTGCGCCGTCCACCAGGTCGTGAAGCTTACCCAGGCGACGTGTTCTATCTCCACTCCCGTCTGCTGGAGCGCGCATCCCGCGTTTCGGAAGAATACGTAGAGAAGTTCACCAACGGCGCAGTGACCGGCAAAACCGGTTCCCTGACCGCACTGCCGATCATCGAAACCCAGGCTGGCGACGTTTCCGCGTTCGTTCCGACCAACGTGATTTCCATCACCGACGGTCAGATCTTCCTGGAATCGGCCATGTTCAACTCCGGGATCCGTCCTGCTGTGAACGCCGGTGTTTCGGTATCCCGTGTGGGTGGTGCCGCTCAGACCAAGATCATCAAGAAGCTCTCCGGTGGTATCCGTACCGCTCTGGCTCAGTACCGTGAACTGGCGGCATTCGCCCAGTTCGCTTCTGACCTGGACGAAGCGACCCGTAAGCAACTTGAGCATGGTCAGCGCGTTACCGAGCTGATGAAGCAGAAGCAATACGCACCAATGTCGATCGCTGACATGGCGCTGTCGCTGTATGCCGCTGAGCGTGGGTTCCTGACTGACGTTGAAATCGCCAAGATCGGCAGCTTCGAACAAGCGCTGATTGCTTTCTTCAACCGCGATCACGCCGATTTGATGGCGAAGATCAACGTGAAGGGTGACTTCAATGACGAAATCGACGCTGGCATGAAAGCCGGTATCGAGAAGTTCAAGGCCACCCAAACCTGGTAAGCCGCAGCGGGGGCCGCAAGGCTCCCGCTTGCTAACCTGATAGGTGTTACATGGCAGGCGCAAAAGAGATTCGCAGTAAGATTGCGAGCATCAAAAGCACGCAAAAGATTACCAGCGCCATGGAAAAAGTGGCGGTCAGTAAAATGCGCAAGGCACAAATGCGCATGGCTGCTAGCCGTCCTTACGCGGAGCGCATCCGCCAGGTTATTGGTCATTTGGCCAACGCCAACCCGGAATATCGCCACCCGTTCATGATCGACCGTGAAGTAAAGCGCGTCGGTTACGTCGTGGTGAGCAGTGACCGTGGTCTGTGTGGTGGCTTGAACACCAACCTGTTCAAGGCTCTGGTCAAGGACATGGCGGTAAACCGCGAAAACGGCGTCGAGATTGATCTGTGTGTTGTTGGTAGCAAGGGTGCGGCTTTCTTCCGTAACTTCGGCGGTAACGTCGTAGCAGCTATCAGCCACCTGGGTGAAGAGCCGTCGATCAATGACCTGATCGGCAGCGTCAAGGTGATGCTGGATGCCTACCTGGACGGCCGTATTGATCGCCTGTCCGTGGTGTCCAACAAGTTCATCAACACCATGACGCAACAGCCTACCGTGGAGCAGTTGATTCCACTGGTGGCAACCCCGGATCAAGAACTCAAGCACCACTGGGATTATCTGTACGAACCGGACGCCAAAGAGCTGCTTGACGGCTTGATGGTCCGTTACGTGGAGTCGCAGGTCTACCAGGCGGTGGTCGAGAACAACGCGGCTGAACAAGCTGCGCGGATGATCGCGATGAAGAACGCTACCGACAACGCCGGTGATTTGATCAGCGATTTGCAGCTGGTCTACAACAAGGCGCGTCAGGCTGCGATCACCCAAGAGATCTCGGAAATCGTCGGCGGCGCTGCCGCGGTTTAACGGTTCAAATATTCAGAGGATCCAGCTATGAGTAGCGGACGTATCGTTCAAATCATCGGCGCCGTTATCGACGTGGAATTCCCACGCGACAGCGTACCGAGCATCTACAACGCGCTGAAAGTAGTGAGCGCGGCCGAAACCACCCTGGAAGTTCAGCAGCAGCTGGGCGACGGCGTGGTTCGTACCATTGCGATGGGTTCCACCGAGGGCTTGAAGCGCGGTCTGGAAGTCACCGACTCTGGCGCTGCCATCTCCGTACCGGTCGGTAAAGCGACTCTGGGCCGGATCATGGACGTACTGGGCAACCCGATCGACGAAGCTGGTCCGATCGACACCGAAGAGCGCTGGGGCATTCACCGTCCTGCGCCAACCTTCGCTGAACAAGCGGGCGGCAACGACCTGCTGGAAACCGGCATCAAGGTTATCGACCTGGTTTGCCCGTTCGCCAAGGGCGGTAAAGTTGGTCTGTTCGGTGGTGCCGGTGTAGGCAAGACCGTAAACATGATGGAACTGATCCGTAACATCGCCATCGAGCACAGCGGTTATTCCGTGTTCGCCGGTGTGGGTGAGCGTACTCGTGAGGGTAACGACTTCTACCACGAGATGAAGGATTCCAACGTTCTGGACAAAGTGGCACTGGTTTACGGTCAGATGAACGAGCCGCCGGGTAACCGTCTGCGCGTAGCACTGACTGGCCTGACCATGGCCGAGAAGTTCCGTGACGAAGGTAACGACGTTCTGCTGTTCGTCGACAACATCTATCGTTACACCCTGGCCGGTACTGAAGTATCCGCACTGCTGGGCCGTATGCCTTCCGCAGTAGGTTACCAGCCGACCCTGGCCGAAGAGATGGGTACTCTGCAAGAGCGTATCACTTCGACCAAAAACGGTTCGATCACCTCGATCCAGGCGGTATACGTACCTGCGGATGACTTGACTGACCCGTCGCCAGCGACCACCTTCGCCCACTTGGACGCCACCGTCGTTCTGTCCCGTGACATCGCTTCCCTGGGTATCTACCCGGCGGTCGATCCACTCGACTCGACTTCGCGCCAGCTGGACCCGAACGTGATCGGTCAGGACCACTACGACACCGCTCGCGGTGTACAGTATGTTCTGCAGCGTTACAAAGAACTGAAGGACATCATTGCGATCCTGGGTATGGACGAGCTGTCGGAAGCCGACAAGCAGTTGGTAAACCGTGCTCGTAAGATCCAGCGCTTCTTGTCGCAGCCGTTCTTCGTGGCTGAAGTCTTCACCGGTGCTTCGGGTAAATACGTTTCCCTGAAAGACACCATTGCTGGCTTCAAAGGCATCCTCAACGGTGACTACGACCACCTGCCAGAACAAGCGTTCTACATGGTCGGCGGCATCGAAGAAGCGATCGAGAAAGCCAAGAAACTGTAATCCCGGCGCCCGGCAACGGGCGCTAATTTAGGTTGAGGCAATCAGATGGCTATGACAGTCCATTGCGATATCGTCAGCGCGGAAGGAGAAATCTTTTCCGGCCTGGTCGAGATGGTGATTGCGCACGGTGCACTGGGTGATCTTGGTATCGCCCTGGGCCACGCGCCGCTGATCACTAATCTCAAGCCTGGCCCGATCCGCCTGGTCAAGCAGGGCGGGGAAGAGGAGGTGTATTACATCTCCGGTGGTTTCCTCGAGGTTCAGCCGAACATGGTCAAGGTTCTTGCCGACACCGTGCAACGTGCTGCCGACCTGGACGAAGCCTCCGCTCAGGAAGCCGTTAAGGCTGCCGAGAAGGCCTTGCATGAGCGGGGCGCGGAATTCGATTACGGTTCTGCTGCCGCACGTCTGGCCGAGGCTGCAGCTCAGCTGCGCACCGTCCAGCAGATCCGCAAGAAGTTCGGCCACTAACAGGCCATCACTTGTTGCGCGATTGATTAAAAAGGGTAGCCTCGGCTACCCTTTTTTCTTTTCCGATTTTCATAACCTGGTCGCAGCCGCTGACCACCCAGGATTGGTAGCCAGTCATGTCTCTTGAAATCGTTATCCTCGCTGCTGGTCAGGGCACTCGCATGCGTTCGGCGTTGCCGAAAGTGCTGCACCCGATTGCCGGCAATTCGATGCTTGGCCATGTTATCCACAGCGCGCGGCAACTTGATCCACAGCGCATCCACGTGGTGATTGGTCACGGTGCCGATGCCGTTCGTGAACGTCTGGCGGCGGATGATCTGAATTTTGTCCTGCAGGACAAACAGTTGGGTACTGGCCATGCGGTAGCTCAAGCCGTGCCATTCATTGAGTCCGACACCGTTTTGATTCTCTACGGCGATGTGCCGTTGATCGAAGTCGAGACTCTTCAGCGCCTGCTCAAGCACGTTGCACCGCAGCAATTGGGCTTGCTGACCGTCGAGCTTGATGACCCGACCGGCTATGGCCGCATCGTCCGCGATGCTGCCGGCAAGGTCACGGCGATCGTCGAGCAGAAAGACGCCAGCGAAACCGAGCGTGCGATCACTGAAGGCAATACCGGCATCCTGGCGCTGCCGTTCGCGCAGTTGGGTGGCTGGATGAGTCGTCTCTCCAACAATAACGCCCAGGGCGAGTACTACCTGACTGATGTGATTGCCATGGCGGTCAGCGATGGTTTGGTCGTCGCGACCGAACAGCCTCACGACGCGATGGAAGTGCAGGGCGCCAACGATCGCAAGCAGCTCTCCGAACTCGAGCGTCACTATCAATTGCGTGCGGGTCGTCGTTTGATGGCTCAAGGCGTGACCCTGCGTGACCCTGCGCGTTTCGACGTGCGTGGTGACGTCACTGTCGGCCGCGATGTGCTGATCGACATCAACGTGATCCTCGAGGGCAAAGTCGTCATCGAAGACGACGTGGTGATCGGTCCTAACTGCGTGATCAAGGACAGCACCCTGCGTAAAGGTGTGGTGATCAAGGCCAACAGTCATATCGAAGGCGCAATTCTCGGTGAAGGCAGTGACGCCGGACCGTTCGCCCGTCTGCGTCCCGGCACAGTGCTGGAGGCTCGCGCCCATGTGGGTAACTTTGTCGAGCTGAAAAACGCTCATATGGGCGAAGGCGCCAAGGCCGGTCACCTCGCGTACTTGGGCGATGCCGAAATCGGCGCGCGCACTAACATTGGTGCCGGCACCATCACCTGCAACTATGACGGTGCCAACAAGTGGAAAACCGTCTTGGGCGAAGATGTGTTCATCGGTTCCAACAACTCGTTGGTGGCGCCTGTGGATATCTCTAGTGGTGCAACCACCGCTGCCGGATCGACCATTACGCAGAATGTGGATAACGCACAATTAGCGGTGGGCCGTGCGCGCCAGAAGAACATCGATGGCTGGAAGCGGCCGGAGAAAATCAAAAAGGCGTAAGTTATCCACATCCTTGTAGGCGCTGGCTTGCTACCGATTGCGGTTGACTTGATACATCGAGTCTTCCCGGATCGCCAGCAAGCCGGCTCCTACAATGCTTTATCCACAGATCTTTTTTATCGCCTCCCGCTTGACGAAGTTTCGCTGATAGGTTTTGATTGCTTCCGTTATCTTTCGAATCGAAACTTACCAAGTCATGTCGAAACGCAATACTCCACAACGCCGCCACAATATCCTCGCCTTGCTCAATGAGCAGGGGGAAGTCAGTGTGGATGAGTTGGCCAAGCGCTTCGAAACCTCGGAAGTTACGATTCGCAAGGATCTGGCTGCACTCGAAAGTCATGGCTTGTTGCTACGCCGTTACGGCGGTGCCGTCACCATGCCCCAGGAGTTGGTGGCCGATATCGGTCAGCCGGTATCCAAATACAAGCAGGCCATCGCCCGCGCTGCTGTCACGCGAATTCGCGAGCATGCACGGATCATCATCGACAGCGGCAGCACCACCGCTGCGATGATCCCCGAACTGGGTCAACAACCAGGCCTGGTGGTGATGACCAATTCCCTGCACGTCGCCAACGCCCTGAGCGAACTCGAACACGAACCGGTGTTGTTGATGACGGGCGGCACCTGGGATCCGCATTCCGAATCCTTTCAGGGGCAGGTCGCCGAGCAGGTTCTACGCTCGTACGATTTCGACCAATTGTTCATCGGTGCCGATGGCATCGATCTGGTGCGCGGTACTACTACCTTCAATGAATTGCTGGGACTGAGCCGCGTAATGGCCGATGTCGCCCGCGAAGTGATTGTGATGGTCGAGGCCGACAAGATCGGCCGCAAGATTCCCAACCTGGAACTGCCCTGGAGCAGTGTCCATACCCTAATTACCGATGATCGCCTGCCGCAAGAAGCACGTGATCAGATTCAGGCCCGCGGCATCAATTTGATTTGCGCGGCTGTCAGTCAGGAGAAATAGCATGTGTGGAATTGTCGGCGCAGTCGCAGAACGTAATATCACCGCCATCCTGCTCGAAGGCCTCAAACGCCTGGAATACCGTGGCTATGACAGCGCCGGTGTGGCGGTTTTCACCAATGATGCCAAGATCGAGCGCATGCGTCGCCCAGGCAAAGTCAGCGAGCTGGAACTGGCACTCGAAGCGGAGCCGCTGGTCGGTCGCCTCGGTATCGCCCACACTCGTTGGGCGACACACGGTGCGCCGTGCGAGCGTAATGCTCACCCGCATTTCTCCGGTGACCTGGCGGTGGTGCACAATGGCATCATCGAGAACCACGAAGCCCTGCGCGAACAACTCAAGGCGCTGGGTTACGTGTTCACCTCGGACACTGACACCGAAGTCATCGCCCACCTGTTGAATCACAAACTCAAGGATCTGCAGGATCTGACCGTGGCGCTCAAGGCCACCGTCAAAGAGCTGCACGGTGCTTACGGTCTGGCCGTGATCAGCGCTGATCAACCGGATCGCCTGGTCGCTGCCCGCAGTGGCAGCCCGTTGGTGATCGGTCTGGGTCTGGGGGAAAACTTCCTCGCTTCCGACCAGTTGGCCCTGCGTCAGGTCACTGACCGCTTCATGTACCTGGAAGAAGGCGATATCGCCGAAATTCGTCGCGATAGCGTGCAGATCTGGGACGTCAGTGGCAAAGAAGTCGTACGTGAAACGGTGCAGTACCGTGACGGCGCCGAAGCGGCCGACAAGGGCGAATTCCGCCACTTCATGCTCAAGGAAATCCACGAGCAACCGGCCGTTGTGCAGCGCACCCTCGAAGGTCGTCTGAGCCCGAACGGTGTGCTGGTACAGGCGTTCGGTCCACAGGCTGCCGAGCTGTTCGCCAAAGTACGTAACGTACAGATCGTCGCTTGCGGCACCAGCTACCACGCCGGCATGGTTGCCCGTTACTGGCTCGAAGAACTGGCCGGCATTCCTTGCCAGGTCGAAGTCGCCAGCGAATTCCGCTACCGCAAAGTGGTGGTGCAGCCCGACACCCTGTTCGTGACCATTTCCCAGTCCGGCGAAACCGCCGACACGCTGGCTGCGCTGCGCAACGCCAAGGAACTGGGTTTCCTCGCCAGCCTGGCTATCTGCAACGTCGGCATCAGCTCGCTGGTGCGTGAATCCGACCTGACTCTGCTGACGCATGCCGGTCGTGAAATCGGCGTGGCATCGACCAAAGCGTTTACCACTCAGCTGGTCGGCCTGCTGTTATTGACCCTTTCCCTGGGCCAGGTTCGCGGCACATTGGCCAAAGGCGTCGAAGCCACCCTGGTCGAAGAACTGCGTCGCTTGCCAACGCGTCTTGGCGAAGCTCTGGCGATGAACAGCACCGTGGAAAAAATCGCCGAGCTGTTCGCCGAGAAGCATCACACGCTGTTCCTTGGACGTGGCGCGCAATTCCCGGTGGCGATGGAAGGGGCCTTGAAACTCAAGGAGATCTCCTACATCCACGCCGAGGCCTATCCGGCCGGCGAGCTGAAGCATGGCCCGTTGGCGCTTGTGGATAACGACATGCCCGTGGTGACCGTGGCGCCGAACAACGAACTGCTGGAGAAGTTGAAGTCCAACCTCCAGGAAGTCCGCGCCCGTGGCGGCCAACTGATCGTCTTCGCCGACGAGCAGGCCGGCATGACCAACGGCGAAGGCACCCATGTTGTGCACATGCCGCACATCCACGACATCCTGTCGCCGATCCTCTACACCATTCCGCTGCAGTTGCTGTCGTACTACGTCGCGGTGCTGAAAGGCACGGACGTTGACCAGCCGCGTAACCTGGCGAAGTCGGTGACGGTGGAATAAAGTTATCCACAGATGAAACAAGGGGTGGCTTCTAACAATAAAGATTGACACAAAACAATAAAGGTTGACACGACACAACATAGATTGACACAAAGCCTAAACCCCCGTATTTACGGGGGTTTCCATTTTTGGGCTAAGCCATCGGTCTAGATTCTTCGCTTCGTTTCGCTCCGGGAGTAGGCTAAAAAAGCGCTATGCCATCGGCAAATGGTGAACGATTTTTTCCTATAACTATTTTTTCAGGGCGAGGAAGAGGCGGTCCCGGCGGACGAAGGAGGTAGCATTGCGCGGTCGTAGGTTTTCGTCAGAGTTAGACATTCAGCGGCACATTACGAATGGATTCGGTAGCGGAGCTGGTGCCAGTTATCTGCCGTGGCTGCGCGTTCAAGATGTGCCTTCGAGAGGACGCTCCCACAAGATCCAAGGTGTGAAGATCGATCGCCTCCATCACCTCTTTTCTGACCTAGAACGCGCCTATTTTTTGGTATGTGAATTTTCGGAAGATGTTGTGGATATACGCGAGCAGTATCCATTGTTGCCGCGTGAAAGTGCTCAAGCAATCGCTAGCTCTATCGGAGTGAGATACCCCAGGTATCCGAAGACAGTACTTCCTTACGTTATGACCACGGATTTTTTATTAACAATCAAAAAGTCCGATGGCAGCTTTAAATCCGTAGCCCGCACAATCAAATACCGCAGCGACCTTGAAGGCAAACAAGCCAGGAGAACGCTGGAAAAACTTGAGGTCGAAAAGCGTTTCTGGACGGGTCAACACGTTGATTGGGCCATTGTCACTGAAGAAATGTTCAGTCCCGATTTGATCAAGAATTTAGGATTGCTCAGGAAGTTTGCTCAGCTGCCGCGCGCCTTGGCAGAGCCCTCATTACATTCAGATTTTCTGGAGCATTTAGCTAGCTGCCGTCCGTACCCATGGAGTACTGCTGAAAGTCTGCGAAAGATTTCCGCACGTTTATTTATTTCCTATCAAGATTCTCGGGCTTTATATCATCACCTGATATGGGCCAAGTCGATCAAGGTAGATTTGGTTGATACTCCCATTCAAATGACTGCACCACTACCAACCTTTGAAATCATCGAAAACCCCATAAAAATTTCACTGGTGGCGGAGGGCTTATCATGAAAGTCCAAGTCAATGATTTTTTCGAACCGGTCACTGAATTTTCCGTCGTGCCGGGCATTGTTAGGGTCTTGTATCTTAATGAGCGATACGATGCGGTGGTTTTGATTCAATTAACGGACCCGCCCCGCCAACCGATTGGTTTGGGATTGGAAGAGCTTCGCGGCTCCGTCATATCAGGCGATACGAAGCCAGCCAAGATTGTTACGCCTGAGTTTCTCTTAGTGCTAGAGGATGAGCTGGATGAGAAAAAGAAGCGGGAAAGGGATGAAAAGTGGAACATCATCGCGCCCCTGATCGACTCAGATTACCCAGGTCAGATATTTGCTCCCGGTGAGATGGGGCGAATGGTGGGAGCTAGAGCTGTTGAGCTTGGCATGCAGCGCAAGAGTATCTATCGACTTCTGTACCGTTACTGGATCAATGGCCAGGTTCGAAATGCGCTCTTGAAAAACTACGCGGGCGTCGGAGTTCCTGTGCGCAAGTATGATCCCGCAAAACCACCGGGCAGGAAACCACGATACCAAGGCATCGCTGTTTCGCCGACCAAGCTAATTGATGCCGTGGATAAGCGCTGTATCCGTGTCGGTTACTCGTTATTCGTCGGGGATAAGACTTCTACGATAACCAGCGCCTATGTCGAGATGCTCAGGAGGTTCTACACAGCGAAAGACCTGTCGAAAAATCCAGAATCGGGTGGTCGCCTCCTACCCGATTCGGAAATTCCTTCCTTCAGGCAGTTTGATTATTGGGGAAAGCAATATTTCGACGAAGTTGAAACTGAACGCGGTCGTAAGGGTATGCGAAAGTGGCTAAAAGATTGCCGCCCCCTGTCTGGAACCGTGCGTGACTGGCTTCGCGGTCCCTGCCATCAGTTTGAGATCGATGCCACCATTGCTGACATTTATCTCGTGAACGGCTACTCCAGACGGATGCTCATTGGACGGCCGGTGGTGTACGTCGTCATCGATAGCTTTTCCGGCATGATCGTCGGTCTCTACATCGGGTTGGAGGGGCCGAGCTGGAACGGAGCCAGGCAAGCGCTGTTCAACGCTTTCACTTCGAAGGTTCAGTTCTGCGCTACCAACGGGGTCACAATCGATCCCGAGGAATGGGCCTGTCATCACCTCCCACATCACATCTACGCCGATCGAGGCGAGATGTTGGGGAAAGCAGCTGAAGGTCTTGCCACTGGTTTGAATATCGAGCTGGGAATCGCTCCGCCTTACCGGCCGGACTGGAAGTCGATGGTGGAGAGCCGGTTCGGTATCCTGAACGATCTGACGGGCATCAGGTGGCTTCCAGGTGGCGTAGCGGCCAGGGAGAAGGAGCGTGGCGAGCGAGATTACCGACTCGACGCGACGCTGAGCATGAAAGAGTTCACTAAGATCATCATCCAGTGCGTCCTTCACTATAACCGCTTCAACCGGCAGCCCGACAGGCTCACTCAAGAGATGATGAGCGACGGTGTCGATCCGACGCCGGTAGGTATTTGGACTTGGGCGATGGAAAATGGCCACGTCGAACCAAATAATCATCCCGACGAACTGGTCTATCTCCATTTGCTTCCGCGCGAGCAAGCAACGGTGCAAAAGGGTGGTGTGTTATTCCGAGGGATGCACTATGTCTGTGATGCAGCGATCGAGAACAACTGGTTTGCGAAAGCCCGTAGCCGTGGGGTTTGGTCTATAGAGTGTTGGTATGACCCAAATTCCTCAGCACATATTTGGATCCGGGGAGACAACAAACAGTTCATCCGTTGCGATTTGCGTAAGTCTGACAGCAAGTATGCTGATTATCGATCCGATGAAATTTTCGACCTGCTCGAAGCTTACCGCCAGGCTCCACCAGCTCATAAACGCGCTGAGTTGGAGAGTCGGATTTCGCTTCTAGAGGAGGTTAATCAAATCGTCAGTGGTGCGATGGCTGAGCGAAAGGAAGAGCCTGCCCCTGCGACCAAGGCCGAGATGATTGGAAACATTCGTGAGAACCGCGCTGTTGAACGCCTCAAGGAACGGGAGACCGCCTATGTGCCAGAGGGTGTGAGGATTGACCCACCTACGCAGAAGGCAGAGACCGCCCCAGAGCGCTCCGAGAACTTTGCCGGCCCTCGCAGCGCTCAGGTCATCGATATGCTCAAACGACTCCGCCCAGGACAAAACTAATGAAAGGCGCCCAAGTTTTCGCAAGCTACACCAAGCAGGCGATCGCGGATTACGCGGGCAATCCGCTCATCGAAGCGCTGCCACCTATCTTCTCAGAAGAGGTAGCAGTCCAACTGATTTCGAATTTTCCCCGTCCTGTTGATCCAGAGGAGCTCACCCTTGACCGTTCGACTCGGATCCACTGTATCGACCGGTTGAGGACGGTGGTTCAGCCTCTGATGGTCCACATGGATCTGGAGTCCGTATTCTCCTTGCTGATCCGACGAGGGTACGTCGGACGCAACCCGACTTCTCCAGACACTGTCAGACATCTACACTCGCTTTCGGGGGCACAGCGCTACCACGATGGATTCAAGTCCACTGCCGAAACGTTCAGTCTGGTTGGCCTTAGTGGCATTGGGAAGTCCACCGCCCTCGAAGCCATTTTGAGTCTCTACCCTCAAACGATCCGACATGAGCGTTATGAAGGAAAGCAGTTCGTTCATACCCAGATCACCTGGCTCAAGCTTGACTGCCCCCGAGATGGGTCGCTGGCAGGCTTCTGTCAGCAATTCTTCTATGCGGTTGGGCGAGCGTTAGGTGATGAGGATTACTACAAGCGGTATCGGGCTCGGAACATCAATGACTCGTTGCAACAAATGGAGCAGGTTGCGAGTACATTTTTCATCGGAGCTCTGCTGATCGACGAACTTCAGAACCTGCACCTGGCGAAAACTGGGGGCAAGGACAACATGCTGAATTTCTTCCTCCATCTAGTGAACAACATCGGCATTCCCGTGGTGTTCATCGGGACAAATTCCATGATCAGCCTATTTTCGGACGTCATGCGTAACGCACGACGTTGCTGCGGCGTCGGGGTTCTAGAATTTAAACGCTTTGACAAGGACGATGACGAATGGCGAATGCTCGTTGAAAACCTCTGGAGCTATCAGTGGTACCAGCAGCCGGTCGAGCTGACCGAAGAAGTGTTTGATGCGCTGTATGAGCATACACAAGGCGTCACCGACTTTTTGGTGAAGCTTTTGGTGCTCAGTCAGAGGTATGCGATCCAGAGTGGTTCGGAATGCGTTACCGCCGAGACAATCGCGTTGGTGAGCAACACCAAGATGCAGATATTGAAGCCAGCTTTGTCCGCCCTGCGAAGCCGAGATCCTAAACGGATGCGGCAGTTCGACGATTTGCTTCCGATTGAAGACCAACTAAGCGACATGATGGCGTTCGATGGTTTGGCTCGGCCGGAGCGACTGGCATTGCTGCGCAGTGTCATCAGTCGCAGCGACAATAGTGCCCCAAAGCCGAATGCGGCGCCCGTTAACGCAGTCAAATCGCAGCCGCCTGCGGCGGTGGCGGTTGAGACGTCAGAGGCACAGGCGCTAAGTGAAAGTGAAGACTCCATTGAGGCGTTGAAGAGCGCCGGTTGGATAAACAGCGATCTATTTGAGTTCTCTCCGTTGTATCGGAAGGGGTGATTAAAAGGTGACGAAATGGGGCTCAAATTCCATTTCTTTCCGGCCGTGTTTCCCGATGAGACGCTTCACAGCGTCCTTTCAAGATATGCCCGGCTCTGTGGCCTACGTAGCTGCGGAGCAGTTTTCGATGGAGCGCAGTCCGCAAACTTCTTCTCGCAGAACGTGGCTTTTCCATGTCGACTAGCTGAGCTTGCCGAGGCGCTGCCGAGTGGCACGGGCCTATCGCTAGCGGAAGTGATAAAGCGCCATACGCTGCTGCCCTACTACGAACCTTTTTTGACCCAGCAACAGGTGGACGACGCCAATACCTTGATGGCGGGAAACGGCGAGGGGTTGATGCTAAGGTTGGGGTTGATTGCGAGTCGACTCGAGTTCGCTTCGAGAGTGCGATTTTGCTTCGACTGTATCGACCAGGACATGGCCTGTGTGGGAGTTGCGTACTGGCACCGTGTGCATCAGCTTCCAGGCGTTTTGATCTGTCCCCACCATGGAACCCTGCTGAGGTTCCTTGATTACCGCTGGTTGAGCCGAAACTCTCGACGTATGCACTTACCGGACGACGAAGGCGTTCAGTCTCACTCCATTTCGTTAGACATCCCTCAAAATCTACAAAGTGCACTGCGCGAAATAGCGCAGCGTTCGATGCAGGTGCTTCAGACAGATGTTTCTCCACTATGTCCAGATGCGATTCGCTCAGTGCTTCTGGATAAGGCTATCGCCTTGGAGCTGGCTTCCGGCTCCGGTCGGCTGCATTTAGGCAGATTGGCGCGGCACATGTCTGCGTTCTTTGAGGCTCTCCCCTCCTCAGGGGAGTACTCGATACTGAGCAAATCGTCTGCGGATATACCGGCGGCCTGGGTTGTGAAGCTTTTGCGTAAGCCGAGGGGCACCCATCATCCGCTGAAATTCATCCTGCTGGCCTGCGCGCTGAAGGTCGACATGGAAAGGATACTGCGGCAGAACTGGCCTATTACCGGTTCGCCTAACCGAACAGGCAATACCGAAACTCCTAGTAAACGCGCGGCCAACGGACCTCAAACCCATCGGTCAACCGCCAATGAACATATGAGTGAAGCATCTGAAGCGATCTGGACGCGGGCGCTCTCGGGGGCTGAGGCGAAGACCATAGCGTCAGAAACGGGGAACTCGGTTACGTGCGTTTACCGAATGATACGCGCGATTTCGGATGGTCCTGGCCGATGGAAAGAGGCCAGGCTTTCGAAAAACCTGGGTGATAGGAGGAATCGATTTGAGGGTGATTACAGGGCTCGCCTAGCTCATGAGTGTCGAGATTATCTGTGGCTTCATCGAAACGATCGGCAATGGCTGTCCGAGCGTACACAAGAGCCAGGTAAAGCCCACAGACCGTGCGGTCAGCAGACAGAAAGATTCAAAGATCTCGACCTTAACCTTGCCAACGAAGTTGTTCAATGCGCTGAAATGTTACGAACGCTTCCAGGTAAACCTGTCTTTATCTCACGGACAAAAATAGGCAGAGAGCTTCATGCATTATCTAGGTTTGAAAAGCAGCTCAACAAGCTGCCGCACTGTGCGGCTGCACTGGTAGCCGAATGCGAAACCCTGGATGCATTCCATAGGAGGCGTTTGAGCTGGGCCGAGCGTAAGCTAAAACTGGACGGCAAACCAATTACTCAATCATCGATATATCGAACAGCGTGTATCAGAAACCCGCGCACAGGGGGGCTGCATTCTGATTCTCGTATGGATATTGCTCTGTAACGCCGTCGCCAGAAGCCCCGTCAATGAGCAGCGCGTAGATTCGCTGTGTGAGTTTTTGGCGAAGCAATACACGAAGGGTATTTATATGTGTTCGGTATTATATTGTGACACCGAATAAAAAACGGCTGATTTTTTAAAGTAGTGGTTGGTGGCTGTTCGCTACTGTGTTGCGTTCATAAAAATCCTTGCCTGGGTACAGGGTGATATGTGATAAAAGTACTGCCTCCACAGGATTTGCGTCCTACCAGAACCCACGCTAGAAAGTCGGCTACTCATGTCCAGCATTCTTTTTTTTCCAATATCGATGCCAGACGAGACACTGTTGTCTCGTATCACGAGGTACCATTTTTTGTCCGGAAACAAAACCGAGGCAGAAACTTTTCGTGATCTTTTTGGCGTTGCACCATTTCAACTTTCGATTATACCCAAGCAATTAGAAAACCTTGCGTCTCGATTACCGGGAGTTAAAGAAAACAACTTGGCTGAATTGCTTGCAATTAATACTACGTTTCCTGCATACAAGCCTTTTATAGGGGTATCAAAAGACCCATCTAACGAACTGGACAGAGTTTTGTCAGATGTTGCTCGAGTGCCTAGGTGGGAGGGCACTAAAAATAGCAGAGCCAAGATTTGTTTAGCCTGTGTGCAGGCCGACCTCATAGAGTCAGGTTACGCATATTGGCACCGAGCTCATCATGTACCGGGCGTTACGGCCTGCTGGCGGCACGGCGAGGAACTTCTTCAATCTTGCCCGAATTGTTCTCACCCTTTCTTTCGTAGAAACAAGTTATTACCTAGTTTAACCGAAGATTGTGTTTGTGGGTGGAGCGCTATTAAACCTGCGAACCGTTTACTAGCCTCATCTGAAGAACGAGAGTATGCGGTTTTTGTAAATGATATTCTGCAACGCAATCTGCCATCGGTGGATTATAAGATTTTGGCTGCCTGTTATCGGCGTCAAGCAAAGAAGCGTGGGTTTGTTCATGGAAATCTGATTGGCACTGCTAAATTATTTAGCAGTATTCGTGATAAGTTCGGCGATGAAACTATTTCGAAAATTGACCTAGCATACGCAGCTGGCATCCGACGTCAATGGATTAGACTATCAACAACAAGAGGTCAAATCGACATGCCGTTGGCACGGCACCTTCTAATATCTCTCCATCTTTTTGGGAGTGCGGAAAAATTTGAGAAATGTTTGGCTGAAGAGTCTCTACTTACTAGTTCGGTAAACCCGACCGCCCGACTTAAAGAGAGAGCTTTGCCAGTAAGTAAAAAAAAGGCTTATCGAGAAAAAATCTCAATACTACTAGAAGTCAAGCCAGGTATCGGTATGGATTATCTTTGGGTCAATGCTTATCAAGTAACACGTTGGCTCAACGAGAATGATAGAGACTGGTTATTGAGTGAAATTACAAGGGACGTAAAGCAGAAGAATAGTGTCGAGTCGGTGGTGAGCGATGATGATGAAAAATACGCAAACATCCTTAAGGAAGGCGTAGAAAGCCTGTACCGAATCACACAAAAACAGGTTCGAGTAAATATTAGTAACATGCTTGCACTTTTACCGCGAAAAGTAAGTAGGGAACGTGCGACTCGTAAGTCGTTTCCGTTGGTGTCAGAACAACTTGAGCTTCATCTAGAATCTCTTTGGCATTTTCGGTTACGGAGAATGATATGGATGATTTCGGAAATTGCGAGGCTTAAGTTGCCACCAAACAGTTCCACCTTCAAATTGTTGACGACAGTGCCTCATATGGCCTGCCAGGCTCTCATAAATCACTTTGAGTGGGATTTGGACAATATGGTTAAGGAAGTTATTGATGGTGAAATGATGCTTAGAAATGCCGGCGTCTCGCGGCAATGGGAAGGGCCACCAGGTTATGATATTCCCATGGGTGGAAATGCATACATGGAGATGATTGCTTCCAATTCAAAGCTCTAGTAGATATTTTATGGAATGGCACACAATGCTCTTGATCCAATGAACGCTGAGGCTTATTGCTAGGCGGTGGATGTCACTATTTATACTGACCCAGCGGCACAGCGACGTGGGATTGGACGTGCACTCTATCAGCGGCTTCAGCAGACAAGGGTTCTATGCCGCGTACGCCGATATCGCCCCCCTCAATGCCGCAGACATCGGTATTCATGACGCCCCGGCTTCACTTCCATTGGCACCTATCCCGAATTGGGATTCAAGCAGGGCGATGGCATGACGTCAGTTACTGGCGCAAGCCACTCCAGGTGGCGACACCACCGATCGAAATTGTGGTGTTCAGTGAGGTGAGGGATACGTAGAGCTGTAGGTCTTGAGAACGTGAGCCCGCGATCAGAGGTATCGCGGGGTGAATCAGACCATAGCGACGGGGCAAGCATCAGCTTGTGAGGATAGGAGTCAAGTTTTGCGCGCTGTTCATCGGCGTTAAGATCAGGCGCTTTACGGGCAGCTATGCTGACTGGTGTGATTGATTATTCGACTCGATTGTTGAAGAGGGTCGGAGGGACGAATGAATCTTGAGGGCCTAGCCGAACTGCTTTCCGGTGGCGAAAAACTACCTGGATGTGAGCTAGCTCATTCAGACGCCTTGGCTCTGGTCGGACTTTACTTTCCTGGACGCGCCTATTGCCTGGTCGCTGACTGGACAGTGGTTGATATAGCGGTCTCCCCCCGTCAGTTAAAGGCCGTTGCTAGAAGAGGAGTCACTCCTACTTTAGTCAACGCTTTATGTGTTATCCACGATAGCAAAGGACGTTTCCCTCGCGGTCATTGGGTAAGAACCTCATTGGGTGTTTCCTTCACCCATGATTGCCTGTTCGAGACTAAAAACACCGTTTATGTGTTGATGGGACCCGGTCGAAGGGTACGAACAGACCTGGACGTCGCGCAGAGCCTGTACTGAAGATTCACTGGTGCGCAATGTCATCGACGTTCCGCGGTGTAAGTTTCGTCCGTCTCAGCCATCCCTATATTTTTCCGGTGTTTACGAAGACATAGCGCTGGACAGCAACCGTGTCGAACAGTACATGCATGTAGGCAGCACGTAGGTTTGCCCTTGCCCAAGATCGTGGTCATGTTGTGTGCGGGATTAACCATCCTTGAGCAACCAGGCTAGGCGATGTTCACTAGCAGTCCCACAATTCCAATGGGATGGCTTGGTCGTAGTGAATCGCAGAGGGGGATATCAACCGCTCAATCGATTGATAGAAATCACTGTGTGGGGCATACCATGCCACGACAAGAAACGGCAGACTTCATTCCGTGCTTGACCCTGTAGTAGGTACAGGCTGTTGAATGGTGGAATTATCCTCTGCGGTAGAAACACCATGAACCAGGAAAACAAGCTCAAGCCGGTCCTCCGTCTTCACGTACAGAAGAAAGAAGAGTGTTGCGGATCTGACCATCGGCATGGGTCTGTTGATGCTGCTGAACCTAGACATCATAAAGAACATGGTCACGACCACGACCACGACCACAAGCATGAGCATGCCCACGATCATGCCGATGCGTGTTGTCCTCATGGCACGCAAGCTACCGAAGGTGTTGCGATTATCAAGAGTAGTCCCGCTCCGGAAGGGACCAACAGGGTTCGATACCGCATCGACAAAATGGATTGCCCCACAGAGGAGCGCCTGATCCGTAACCGGCTGGAACCCATGTCCGGAATTGTCCGACTCGACTTCAATCTCTTGAATCGTGAGTTGACCGTGCATCACCGCTTGGATGATCCGCAGTCAATCGTCACCGCATTAGTCGCGTTGGACATGGGGCCGAGCTTGCTTGAGGCCGGTGCCGCGCCATCGGCGGTTCCCCCTGCCCTGAGCGCAAAATTGAAAGGATTACTGGCCATTAGCGGCCTGGCTGCTATCGCCGCTGAGGTCATCGCGTGGACAACTGGGCAGGAAGGCTCTTGGCCGGTGATGGTGCTTGCCGCTCTTTCCATTCTTAGCGCTGGCCTGCCTACCCTCAAAAAGGGTTGGATTGCGATCAAGAACTTCACGCTGAACATCTATTTTCTGATGTCGCTGGCTGTCGTCGGTGCTCTCGTCATAGGTAAATGGCCTGAAGCTGCGATGGTGGTTTTTCTCTTTGCTATTGCTGAAGCTATCGAAGCACTTTCTCTGGAGCGCGCGCGTAACGCGATCAAGTCGCTAACTGCGTTAGCGCCAGAAACCGCTGAAGTCATGATTGATGGCGGTTGGAAAGACCAGCCGGTGGCAAGTGTATTACTCGGTAGTCGTATTCGGGTTCGCACAGGTTCACGAGTACCCTTGGATGCTAGCGTCGAGTCTGGTCGTGCGGCCCTTGATCAGGCTCCAATTACCGGCGAAAGCCTGCCGGTTGATAAGCAGGTCGGTGATCCTCTTTACGCAGGCAGTATCGTTACTGATGGTGTGGTTGAAGCGACTGTGACGGCCGTAGCAGGAGAAAGCACTCTTGCTCGTATCGCGTCGGCGATACAAGACGCGCAATCGCAACGAGCACCTACTCAGCGCTTTGTGGATCAGTTTGCACGCTATTACACCCCGGCTGTAGTGGTACTTGCCCTCTTGGTTGCTGTATTGGGCCCTGTTCTGATCGGTGGGACCTGGGGCAATTGGCTCTATCAGGCGCTGGTCTTATTAGTCATTGCTTGCCCTTGTGCCTTGGTGGTTTCAACGCCAATTACTGTCGTCAGTGGTCTGGCTGCGGCTGCTAAACATGGCATCTTGATTAAAGGCGGCGCATACCTTGAAAGTGGTCGACTTCTGAAGGTTGTCGCACTCGATAAGACCGGCACCTTGACCCAAGGCAAACCAATACTGACTGATACCGAGCCGTTTGGTGATCTGCCCATCGGGATGGCCTTGAAGATTGCTGCGAGTCTCGATGACCACAGCACACACCCAGTGGCAAAGGCCCTGGTCAGCGGATGGAAACTACAGCAGCCAGACGCCTCGACTCTGCCGGTCGAGGACTTTGGTGTACTCAACGGGCGTGGCGTCAAAGGCACTATTGACGGTCAATCATGGCACTTGGGTAACCATCGCTTGGTAGAGGAGCTGGGTGTATGTTCGCCAGCGCTTGAGGCCCGATTGTCGTTGCTGGAAAACGCAGGAAAAACAGTAATCGTGCTCTGCGCCACCAGCGGCCCAGTGGCGATTTTTGCTGTGGCGGACACAATAAGACCTGAAAGTATTGCAGCCGTAACTGCTCTGAAAGCGTTGAATGTCGTACCGGTGATGCTCACGGGTGACAACCCTGCAACAGCCAAATCCATTGCCGCGCAGCTCGGCATTCAGGATGCGCGCGGAAACCTGATGCCGGAGGATAAACAAGCCGCCGTCGCTGAACTCAAACGCCGTTTTGGTTCTGTTGGCATGGTGGGTGACGGCGTAAATGATGCTCCAGCATTGGCACAAGCCGATATTGGTTTTGCAATGGGGGCCGCAGGGACTGCCACAGCGCTTGAAACGGCTGATGTAGCCATCATGGATGACGACCCGCGCAAGATTGCTGATTTTATTAGCCTGAGTCGTCGATGTGCCACTGTTTTGAAGCAAAACATCGGACTGGCGCTGGGCATCAAAGTTGTTTTTTTGACGCTTGCATTGTCTGGCCACGCTACGTTGTGGATGGCTGTTTTCGCCGATATGGGGGCGAGCTTGCTCGTCGTATTTAACGGCCTGCGGTTATTGCGTCGGTGATACGAAAGCTTCGACCTCTTCTTCAATTACATGTCCACACAAGGAAATCAAATCATGCAATGTCCGATCTGCAAAGATACTGCCCTCGTAATGACTGAGCGCCAAAGCATCGAAATTGATTATTGTCCTCAATGCCGTGGTGTTTGGCTCGACCGAGGTGAACTCGACAAGATCATCGAGCGCAGCCAACAGCAGGAGGCCGTCAGGTTTCTTCCACAGAACTTAACTTCACCTGTGCAAAGTTCTCCTCCAGCAGAACAGCCTGGTTACAACCAACATGAGAATGGTCATGGTCATGGAGATCAACGAGGAAGTCACGGTGGCGGTTGGAGAGACGGTGGCCATCAAAGCGGCCATCAAAGCGGCCATCAAAGCGGTCATCAGAGTGGCCATCAAAGTCAGGGTGGGCATCAGGGGCAACAGCCGTATCGCAAAAAATCGTTTTTGCAGGAGATGTTCGATTAAGGCTGCGATTTCGCGCTTTGATTGAGATTTACCTCAAACCACTATCAATCCTGAAGTGGGATATCGCTTAAGGGAACGGTTTGGGGTAGTCACAGGTCCTTATATTCTGCAACCGACTGTAGCAACGTAATACCAGGATGGGTGGGGTTTTCTCGAGTCACTATTAGGGGAGTAAGATTATGGGATCTGGACACAGTCACGGCCAGGTGCGCGCAGGCCATGAGAAGATGTTGTGGATCGCTCTCGCCCTAACGACGAGCTTTATGGTGGCGGAGGTCATCGGGGCCTTTGTCACCGGCAGTCTAGCCTTACTATCCGACGCGGCTCACATGTTGACGGATGTGGCCGCTTTAGCGATATCCTTGGTTGCTATTCATATAGCCAAGCGCTCTGCGGATAAAAAACGGACCTTTGGTTACGCAAGATTCGAAATACTTGCAGCCACATTCAATGCGGTTTTGTTATTTTTAGTCGCAATATATATCGTGTATGAAGCGTATCTGCGACTTAAGGCCCCTGCAGAAATTCAGTCGACGGGCATGTTGGTTATCGCGGTGATTGGGCTCATCGTCAACCTCATTTCAATGCGTTTGCTAAGTGCTGCCAGTGGTGAAAGCCTCAATGTTAAAGGTGCCTATTTAGAGGTTTGGAGCGACATGGTGGGGTCTATTGGCGTCATCATCGCAGCCCTGTTGATCCGCTTCACTGGTTGGAACTGGGTAGATTCCCTTGTCGCTGCCGGTATTGGGTTCTGGGTGCTGCCTAGAACGTGGTCATTACTTAAGGAAAGCTTGAACATATTGCTTCAAGGAGTTCCAGATGGCATCGATATACAGAAGGTGGAGGCGAAGCTTTATGGGATCGATGGCGTCAAAAATGTGCACGACTTGCATGTTTGGGCTTTGACCAGTGGAAAAAGTGTAATGAGCGTCCATCTTATCGCTGACTCCGTCTCCCGTAGCGAGCAAGATATTTTGTCCGAAGTAACTTCACTTATGAGTGAAGAGTTTCAGATCAGTCATACGACTGTCCAAATGGAAGGTTCGGACTTTCATAGCAAACTAGCTGACGACCATGAGGGTATGGTCCACTAACTGAGTTGCATTTATTTTAACCGGACGCAAGTTTTTACATCGCGGATACCGATCAATAGGGTTGATTAAAATGATCAGAAATATTTTAAGTTGTTCTGGGCTGGCAATGCTTTTGGCTTTTGTAGCACAGCCGGCTTTTTCAACACCTGCTAATCCAGAAAAGGTATTCGGGTGGATTGAAGAAGGAATACTTTTACCGGAAAATATTGCCGTGAAAGTAAAATTAGATACAGGGGCTCTTACCTCTTCGATGGATGCGAAAGACTTGGAACGATTCCGAAAAAATGGAGAGGAATGGGTTCGTTTCAACGTTAAAGTCAAAGATACCAAAACTAAGAAAGTGAGTAACGCACTCTTCGAGCGACGCGTCGAAAGAAATGTAAAGGTTAGAGGCGCCGGCGGCGCTGAACGTCGTCCAGTAGTCATGATGACGATGTGCATAGGTGATAAAATTTATGAGGAAGAGTTTTCACTGAAGGATCGAGGCGACATGAATTATCCCGTCTTGCTTGGTCGCCGAACTTTGGGGGCGTTGGGGGCGGTCGATGTCTCGCGCACCTTCACTGACGAACCCAACTGTAATTAGAACTAACATCCTACCTTTTATCTATACGTGCAGGGTGATTGTACGTAAACGGCTGGCGATCCCACCTTGCGTAATTACGCCGATTGCCACCGGTGGGATCGCCGTTCCTAATCTCACTTGCTCATTGTTGGTCAGTCAGTTAGCGATAACGCTCATATTTCTTCCGCTGGTTTTGGCGACATAGAGTGCCTTATCCGAGGCGTCAATCAAGTCGTCGGGTAATTCCTGGGATGTAGGATTGCAGGCGCTAACGCCAAGGCTGACCGTGACGGTGCCTTCTGTGCTGTTGTTATGCTCGATTCCTGCTTGCTGAACGGCACGGCGGATTTTCTCTGCAACCAGAAATGCCCCTACATAGTCAGTGCCCGGCAACACCACGGCAAACTCCTCGCCGCCATAGCGCGCAGCGAGATCCCCGGGGCGTTTGATGTTCTCTCTTATGATCGCGCCGATGGTGCGTAAACACTCGTCCCCGGCCAAATGACCGTATTGATCATTGAAGCGCTTGAAGTGATCGACATCGATCATCAGTAAGGCAAGGTTCCCTTGGCTGCGCTTGGCACGCCCCAATTCCGCCTGAATGAAAAGGTCGAACTGACGCCGATTCGCCAGCCCTGTCAGCGCATCCTCCAGTGCCAGCAACTCGAGCGTTCGATTGGCCTCGATCAAGTTGTCTTGAGTGCCCAACAATTCGTTTTGAATATGATTCTGCTGCCTCATCAGCCTGATAAGCCGATAGCCAAGCAGGCCCAGAATGCCCAGCAGCAATGAAACTATTGCCGCGCTTAGCCACGACTCCTGTCGCCAGCTCGCCAGGACTTCATCCTTGTTGAGCGCTGCAAATATGATGAGCGGATACTCATCGACGCGCCGAAACCCCACCACGCGTTCCACACCATCCACATAGGATTTAACGGTTGCGGTGCCAGAACTCCCCTTGGGCAGGAGTTGTGTGAAGAGCGGGCCATTGGCAACGCTGCTGCCGACTTTAGCTTCGCTGAAGGGGCGGCGAACGACGATTTTGGCGTCGGCCGATATTAGGTTGATAACGCCGTCACCGCCGATATCAATGCTGTTGTACAGCCGAAGAAAATGATCGAGGTAGAGAGTCGCCACCACCACGCCAGCAAAACTGCCATCGGGATGATTGATCCTGCGCGACACCGGGATGACCCACTCGCCCGTAGTACGACTTTTTATCGAAGGGCCGATATGCGGACTGCGATCAGGATGCTCGCGATGAAAGATAAAATATTCGCGGTCGGAGTTGTTGGTGGTTGATGGGGTGACCATGCTTGAACTCGCTACCCATTCACCTTTTTCGTCATGGATGAACAGGCCATGCAACTGAGCCAACTCGTTGCGCTGAGCAATGAGCAAACGCTGTAATCGGGGTAACTGGTCGTGGCCCATGCCATCGATTTCGAGGCGATCTACCAGACTGAACAAGACGGTGTCGGCTTGCTTGATCGACGCCTGCGCTTGCGATGACAGGGTCTGCGCAAGGTTCGACATCGCGATTTTTTGGTCATGCAAACGATACTGGCGAGAGTTCCAGCCCTCCCACATCACCACAACTACCAAGGACAGACACACCACCCCCAGAAAAAAGATTGCGGATCGAACCTTGAGTCTGGCCTCGAGCTTTTCAACTCTTCGAGATTCGGGGTCCTTTATTTTAGCGATAGGCTCTTCTAGCCACTCTTGCTGCATGACGCTCCCTAACACCTGATGAAATGGCGACACATCCCCTTAGCTATTTTTTAATAGCTACTTCGCCCATTTTTTTGCATTTATAACTATGCATCATCAAAGTTGAGATAGGGAGCTTTTACATGTCCTGGATGAGCAATCTGATTTGCGACCTAACACCTTGTCTGCTCGCTAGCGATCCTTGACGCTCGAAGGAATGCTCAAGCTTCTGATAATGGTCAGATCGGTCTGGTGGGTGCCTATGCTACGCGCGAGTGCAGAGTTACCCGCGTTAATGACAGTCGGCTAATCACGTAAGGTGGGATCCCCACAATGCTTAGAGCGTCAGTTAAAGCTGGCGGAGGATAGTCGATGAAAGTTCGATACTGGTAAGAAATGGCGAATCTACCGGACCCCGAGTCATGCATGTTGCACCGTGAGGTGCAGGGTGAAGCGTTGACAGAGGTAACCGATGGGCCAGCCATTGAGCCGCGTAATCAGGAATTCGGGATGCCGATGCTGTTAAGCGAAGCAGAAGGCAACACGGAGCATGGCGTTATACGCCAGTCATGCTCTGATTCCGCGCGGTCGGAGACCCTGTGCACGTCGGGAAGTCCTCCGCACAGAAACTGGGAGATCTCAGCTGCGCCCAGTGCGCAAGCACTGGGCGGAGCAGGAAAGGCCAAAAGCCGTAACCCTGCTGTTCACGTCGCTGAGAAGTCGGATACGTCGGTAGTACCTGAGAAGCCATCGAACAAAGGGCCTGGCCCTGCGGAGATAGTGGAGGAAAGGGACGTAGCCAAGGGAAACACCAACGTACCTCCCGCGCCCCGGACAATGGGCCGGATCAGCTGCGCGTCGATGGGACTTGACGGTGTAGGTGAAGCAGCCCTAAGGAACAAGGGCATGCAGTTCACGGCATTGCTGCACCACATCACACCGCAGTTATTGGCGCAGAGTTTCTATGCCCTGCGCCGCGATTATGGGTGTGTGTCGTAACACGCGCGAATGAACGGCTGATGTTATAGGGCTGTTTTTTCAACGGTTGGTGTCACCAGCTGGTTTGTCCATGGATGTTTGGAAAACCTAGCTTGAAGGTCGTGATCTTGCCTGGCGAGCTATTAACTTCTGCGACGCCCTGATGCAAACTCATGATCGATTTTACAATGGCCAAACCAAGCCCGGTACTTCCTTCCGCGCGCGAATGATGAGTGTCAACTCGATAAAAGCGATCGAATAAGTGCGGTAGATGTTGAGGTTCAATACCTGCGCCTGGGTTGGCTACAAGTAGCGAGACTTCTGTGGCATGGACTTCGATGGTGATTGTGATGGCTTGGCCTACTGGGCAATGGCGGATTGCGTTGGACATCAGATTGGAAATTGCCCGCTGAATCATCAACCGATCACCAATGGTCGACCCCCTGCCAGTAACACTCACGCTGATCTGTTTATCTTCCGCCGACAGTGAAAATAGATTGATGATCTTCAAGGCTTCATCCTCCAGCGCAATGGTCTCAAACGGGACCAGCGCAGCGGGATGACTGACCTGTGCCAGGAAAAGCATGTCCGAGACAATCCGGGTTACCCGCTCAAGCTCTTCGGTGGAAGACTCCAACACCGCTTTGTACTCCTCGGCCGGCCTCTCTCGGGACAGCGTCACCTGAGCCTTGCCCATCAGGTTAGAAATGGGCGATCGTAGTTCGTGGGCCAAGTCATCGGAGAACTGCGACAACTGCTGAACATCGCTGTCGAGTCGATGCAGCATAAAGTTGATGCCATGGGCCATTTCGCTGAGCTCCTGCGGCATCTTGACCACCGAGAGTCGATGGCTGAGGTCTTGAGCAGATATCATGGCGGCCACCTTACGAAACTCCCGCAACGGCGCGAGCCCCCGTTTTACCACTGCCCAGGCACTAAGACCGATAAGTAGCAGCAGCAACGGCAAGGCCATGACCGTCGAGCTTAGATATGTGCTGAGCAGCGCTTCATCGTTGGCGCAATCAAGTGACAGCAATACGGCGACATTCGTACCGTTCGGCAAGCGGATCAATCTGGACGCAGTCAGGAAGTGCCGGCCCTGATCATCAGTGCTTCGGGAGTACGAAACCTGGTCGGTGGCAGTCCCTGCCGCCTTCAACTCCACCCTGGGGTCCGTCAAGCCAAAGCCTGACTTCAAGAGCGGCGTCCTCATATTTATCAGGTCATAAATGGTAAGGTTGAGGTGGTCATGCCCCATCACCTGATCCAGCAAAACGTGCGGTTTAATGTTGATGTCGATAGGTTTTTCATACAGTGAAAGACTGTGCTCGATTTGCCGCATTTTCTCGCTAAGGCTGTCTTTTGACAGTTTATCTAACTCATGCGTTAGCGCGAGGAACGCAAGAACCGCCAGAAATAACACCAACAATGCGCCCATGATACTCACCGCCAAACCCAGCCGCATCGACAGGCTTGCCGACTTCATTCCCGGGCCTCCAGTACATAGCCAACGCCGCGCAGGGTATGGATTAGCTTCTTGTCAAAAGGATCATCAATCTTGGCCCTCAGGCGGCGGATTGAAACCTCGACCACATTGGTATCGCAGTCGAAGTTCATGTCCCAGACCAATGAAATGATCTGAGTGCGGGAAAGCACCTCACCCGACTGGCGCATCAAAAGGTGCAGCAAAGCAAACTCCTTGGTCGTCAGGTCGATGCGCTGCTCGCCCCGGAAGGCCCTATGGCGGCCCTGGTCGAGTTCCAGATCGGCGACTTTCAAGACCTCAGGGACGGAAACCTGTTCGCTGCGACGCATTAAAGTTCGTACCCGGGCCAATAGTTCCGGAAATTCGAATGGCTTGACCAGATAGTCATCGGCACCCATGTCCAGGCCGCGGATCTTGTCCGCTAGGCGCCCGCGAGCAGTCAGCATCATGACCCGGGTGTTACTGCTTTGGCGCAGTCGCTCCAGCACACCCCAGCCATCAAGTTGTGGTAGATCGACGTCAAGTATTACCAAGTCGTAGGTTTGTTGACGCGCAAGGTGAAGTCCATCCGTACCATTCGCCGCCCGGTCTACTATATAGCCGCTTTCAGTCAAACCCTGATGCAGGTATTCGGCAGTTTTAAGCTCATCCTCAACTACAAGCATTCGCATGATAGTGCCGCCCTATGTAATATGAATTGAATAATAAAATTTCGAAGTTTATTTAAGTGCCCGACTAAGAAATGATGTAGAACTATTCGATCATAAAAATCTCAAAACCGCGCATTGCTCAAGTGGTCAGTATCAAGCCTGAAGCAGCTACAGGGTCAACAGGAGGAGGACATTTTACGATAAAAGTATTTGCGACTATATGTCGCAGGCATGTTAATGCGCGACTCCCGTACATTTATTTGAGCCAGAAGCCAAGCTCCGCTCGGCTGATATCTATGGGGAATCGTTTCGAAGTGTTACGACGCAGATAGCCAGTTTAATGCTACACGCATTTTTTGAGGAGACTGGCAGGATGTACCAAGGGGCGTTGATCTCGCTTTGCGATTTGTATGTACCCCGCGCTATCTATGCTCTATGGATTTTCGGAGTCGCGTTCTTAGACTATTGTTTGTCGTGATTTTAGTTACGGCTTTACTAAAATCACTCCCTTGGTTTTTGGGATTTTAAGTTTCTTTGTGTACTATATTTTGGAAATGTAAGTCGAAAAACTGTCAGATGGCCCGGCATACTTTGGACCTCTGCCATTCCCTGGTGCAGGCTCATGATGGATCGGACAATGGCCAACCCTAATCCAGTACCACCTTCAGCTCGTGAGCGACTGTTATCCACACGATAGAAGCGATCGAAAATATGATACAAGTGCTGGTGCTCAATTCCTACCCCAGGATTACTTATTGATAGGGAGACTTTTTCAGATTGCGTTTCAATCGCTATAGCAATGGACTGCCCTGCTGGGCAGTGACGAATGGCATTTGATAAAAGATTGGAAATAGCCCGTTGAATCATGAGTCGATCACCTAAAACTTTGCCCCATCCGCTGACAGTTATACCAACGCTCTTTTCCTCAGCCGATAGAGAAAAAAGGTCGATGACTTTTAGCGCTTCATCCTCTAGTAAAATACTTTCAAACGGCACGAGTGCGGCCGGATGACTTACTTGGGCCAAGAAAAGCATGTCTGAAACAATTCTGGTGACTCGTCCTAGTTCCTCGGTGCATGACTCTAAAACAGCCTTGTACTCTTTTGCCGGGCGTTCTCGCGAAAGTGTTACCTGAGCTTTCCCCATAAGGTTCGTAATCGGTGACCGCAGCTCATGCGCCAAGTCATCAGAAAATTGCGATAGTTGTTGAACTCCGCCGTCAAGACGGTGCAGCATGAAGTTTATGCCGTGAGCAAGCTCACTGAGTTCTTGGGGCATATTGACAACTGAGAGTCGATGACTTAAATCATGGGCCGAAACCATTGCTGCAACTTTCCGGAATTCCCGGAGGGGGGATAAGCCACGTTGCACAATAGCCCAGGCGCTGATACCAATCAGAATTAGCAACAGTGGAACCGCTACAATGGTCGAACTCAGGTAGGCGTTCAATAGCGTTTCATCATTCGAGCGATCAATAGACAGTAGGACCGATACGAACTCACCATCCTTTAATTTCATGAGCTTAGAGGCGGTGAGGATGTGGATTCCGGACTCTTCGGCTGGGGAATAGTACGACAGTTTATTACTGGCGGCAGTTCCGGCTTGATTCGTAGATACTTCAGGTATATCTGCTCCAAAACTCAGCAGAGGTTCACTCATGTTGTCATCATCAAAGATGGTCAGGTTAAGATTGTCGTGTCCCAGCACTTGATCTAATAGCACGTGTGGTTTTAAACTCATGTCACGGGTACTGATATCCATCAGTAGACTGTGCTCAATCTGACTCATCTTCTTCTCTAGGCTATTTTTTGCGCGAGAATCAAGTTCGTGAGTAAGCGCAAAAAAAGCTAGTATCGCTAAAAGCACTACTAGTACCGCTCCCATAATGCTAACTGTCAACCCCAGCCGCATCGATAGGCTGACCGGTTTCATTTCCTCGCCTCCAATACATAGCCTACGCCACGGAGGGTATGTATTAATTTTGTTTCAAATGGATCATCTATTTTTGCTCTCAATCTTCGTATCGAAACTTCGACAACGTTTGTGTCGCAGTCAAAGTTCATATCCCATACTAAAGAGATAATTTGAGTACGAGATAACACCTCTCCTGATTGACGCATCAACAGATGAAGCAGCGCGAACTCCTTTGTCGTCAGATCTATGCGTTGCTTTCCGCGGAATGCGCGATGCCTGCCTTGATCAAGTTCAAGATCAGCGACTTTTAATACCTCTGGAACTGGAATATGTTCGCTGCGGCGCATTAACGTGCGTACTCTTGCAAGCAACTCAGGGAATTCAAACGGCTTGACCAGATAATCATCGGCTCCCAGATCCAATCCTTTGATTTTGTCTGCCAGACGCCCTCGTGCAGTCAGCATCATTACCCGAGTAGTACTAGTCTGCCGAATATTTTCAAGAACGTCCCATCCATCAATCTCAGGAAGATTTACGTCTAGTATTACCAGATCATAAGCTTGCTGACGTGCTAGATGAAGTCCATCAGCCCCGGTCGATGCGCAGTCTACAATATAACCACTTTCGGTCAGGCCTTGATGTAAGTACTCAGCAGTTTTTAGCTCGTCCTCTATCACAAGGATTCGCATAGAATTTCACCCTCTGGTAAATGTATCGAAATGGTTGAATGTTCGTAGAACTTGGTTCAAGGGTTTTATTAATCTGTATAAACGTTTCGACTCTGGCTATATCTTTAATTTGCTTGGCAATATGGTCTTCTAAAGCTTTGCAAGGTCCGTCATGTTTCCTTGCCCTCCTAAAGTACTAGGTCCGACTCCTTTTTTTTTGTTTCGGGTTGTTGCTTGGTGCGAGCACCTATTGAGTTCATCCTAATGCATTAATTTAAGTTTTTCCGCTGGATAACGTATTTGTAATTTTTCAGTCACCTTGTTGATAGGTGCGGAGAATTACATTTGCCTCATGGGAAATTCTTTTTGTTTTAAAGGTTTTAAGGAATGATGGAATTACTTCGGTGTAGAAAGTTTATTGCTCACCCAATCACGCATAAAACCATGCTAAGAGCAGGTCTAATTTCGATCCTCGCACTTTTGACTAGTCCTTTGTTCGCGGCGACCGCTCAAATGCTCACAGTGGATCAGGCGCTTGAAACTGCTTTTGCCAATAACCCTGATCTGGCGGCCGCTCAATGGGAGACTGGTATTGCTCAGGGAGAGCGACAGCAGGCAGGGTTGATCCCTAACCCTGAGGTTTCCTGGGAGGCTGAAGATACTCGGCGAAACTCACGCACTACAACGGTGATGATCAACCAGCCGATCGAGCTTGGCGGTAAGCGCGGGGCTAGGATCGAGGTGGCCAGTCGAGCTCAGGACGCGGCCGGGATTGAATTGGAACGCAAACGCAATGTTCTGCGTGCCGATGTCATTCAGGCGTTTTATAGCTCCTCAACGGCTCAGCAAAGGCTGCTGTTATCACGTCAATCACTTGAGCTCGCCGAGCGCGGTTTGCGTGTAGCTCAAGGTCGCATCAAGAGCGGTAAATCCTCACCCGTTGAAGGTACACGCGCAGAGGTTCAGCTATCAGAAGTGCGCCTGGAACTGAGGCGGGCTGAGCGGGATGAGGCCAGTGCCTACCAGCGACTCGCTCAGGTCATGGGCGCGCCTTTGCCTGCATTCGTGTCTGTGGGTGATCCAAGCCGGTCGATGCCAACCGTGCCGGATTCGTCACTGCTGCTTAATCGCATAGGTGAAACCGCGGAGCTGCGATTGGCAAAACTGCAAATAGATCAGCGGGAAGCCTCCCTTGGCCTGGAGAAGGCTCAGCGAATTCCGGACCTCACCGTGAGTATCGGGAGCCAATACGACGAGCGTGAGCGCGAGCGGGTGAATGTCGTGGGGTTGTCTATGCCCATCCCATTGTTTAACCGTAACCAGGGCAACGTACTGGCCGCCGCCCGCCGTACCGATCAAGCCCGTGACCTTCGTAACGCCAGTGAGTTACGACTGCGCACAGAAATCCAGACCACCCTTGATCAGTGGATGACGGCTAACACTGAAGTCGCGTCGTTCAATCAAACCATCCTGCCTGCCGCGCAAAGTGCCGTCGACACCGCTACCCGAGGTTTCGAAATGGGCAAGTTTAACTTCCTCGACGTGCTCGATGCTCAGCGCACTTTGATCAGCGCCCGAACGCAATACATCCAGGCCATCGCCGAGGCGACAGACGCCTGGGTGCGCATCGAGCGAATTTTCGGTGATGTCGCCCTTCTCACTCGAACCCCGTGAATTTCATATAACGCTTTTTTTACCGCTGCTCAGCATCGCAATACCACGGTAATCCGTGACTGCCGACTGGGCTGCGCAGGGAGTCTCCATGGATAAAAAACTAATCCTCGTCACTGTACTGACCTTGACGGTGGGTATAGGCATCGGCTCATTGTGGATGAGCAGCCCATCGGTGCCCTCAGCCGAAGCTCAGGCTCAGGAGGGCAAAGGCCATGACGATCACAGCGATGAAACTACGGGCGGAAAGTCGGCTGAGGGCGACCACGCGGAAGGCGAAGCGGAAGAGGGTCACTTGACACTGAGCCAGGAGCAGATCAGCTCAGCCGGCATCCAGTTGGTCGAAGCCAAGGCGCAGAGCATTAGCCTTTCATTGCCCTTTCCTGGAGAAATCCGTTTTGATGAAGACCGCACTGCGCATGTGGTGCCCCGCGTACCCGGTGTCGTTGAGTCGGTCCATGTCAATCTTGGTCAGCCGGTGAAAAAAGGCCAGTTGCTGGCCGTGATCGCCAGCCAACAAATTTCTGATCAACGTAGTGAACAAGCCGCGGCGCAACGTCGTCTTGAGTTGGCCCGTACTACCTACGAGCGTGAGCGACAGTTATGGCAGGACAAAATCTCTGCCGAACAGGATTTCCTGCAAGCCCGCCAGGCTTTGCAAGAAGCCGAAATCGCCCTCAGCAATGCTCGACAAAAAATCAGCGTACTCAGTGGCAGCTCGGTGGCCAGCGGGGGTAACCGATATGAATTGCGTGCGCCGTTCGACGGCGTAGTGGTTGAGAAACACTTGGGCCTCGGTGAGGTTGTCAGCGAAACCACTAATGCCTTCACCCTTTCCGACTTGTCGCGTGTATGGGTGACCTTTGGTGTCTCGCCAAAGGATTTGAACAAGGTACTGGTGGGCAAGTCGGTCACGGTCAGTGCGCCGGAACTGAATGCCGAAGTCACTGGAACCGTGGCCTATGTCGGCAGTTTGTTGGGTGAGCAAACCCGTACTGCCACGGTCCGCGTGACCTTGGCCAATCCACAAGGTGCATGGCGTCCCGGGCTATTCGTGACTGTGCAGGTTGACACTGATACTCGGCAAACAAAAGTCGCTGTACCCGAAGCGGCTATCCAGACCGTCGAGGACAAGCAAACTGTTTTCGTTCGAACGGACGACGGGTTTAAGGCTCAGCCAGTGGAGACAGGCGGCCGCTCGGCGGGTCTGGTCGAGATCACGGAGGGGCTGGAACCCGGTGTTCGAGTCGCCGCTGCCGGCAGTTTCATTCTGAAATCAGAACTGGGTAAAGCCTCGGCTGAACACGCCCACTGATCCGCCACTTCCACGAGAAGGTTCTCATGTTCGAACGCCTGATCCAATTTGCCATCGAGCAGCGCATCATCGTGCTACTCGCGGTTTTCCTCATGGCCGGCCTCGGTATAGCCAGCTACCAGAAGCTGCCGATAGATGCTGTTCCCGATATCACCAACGTCCAGGTGCAAATCAACACGGGTGCCGCAGGTTTTTCACCACTGGAGACCGAGCAGCGCATCACGTTTCCCATCGAAACTGCAATGGCTGGTTTGCCGGCTCTAGAACAAACTCGCTCGCTGTCACGCTCAGGTTTGTCGCAAGTCACAGTGATCTTCAAGGAGGGCACGGACCTGTTCTTCGCCCGGCAATTGGTCAACGAACGGTTGCAGGTGGCCAAGGAGCAACTGCCCGAGGGCGTGGAAGCCGTCATGGGGCCGATCTCAACCGGCCTGGGTGAAATTTTTCTGTGGACGGTCGAGGCTGAAGAAGGTGCAGTCAAGGAGGACGGCAGTCCCTATACGCCGACCGACCTGAGGGTGATCCAAGACTGGATCATCAAACCTCAGCTGCGCAATGTTCCCGGGGTCGCCGAAATCAATACCATTGGTGGGTTCGCCAAGGAGTACCAGATTGCGCCCGATCCAAAACGCTTGGCGGCTTACAAGCTTACACTGACTGACCTTGTTACAGCGCTGGAGCGCAACAATGCCAACGTCGGTGCCGGTTACATCGAGCACAGTGGCGAACAGTTACTAATTCGCGCACCCGGCCAAGTAGCTACCACCGACGATATCGCCAATATTGTCATGGCCAACGTCGACGGCACGCCCATCCGCGTCAAGAACGTCGCAACCGTGGACATCGGCCGTGAGTTGCGCACGGGGGCCGCGACCGAAAACGGTCGTGAAGTGGTGCTCGGCACAGTCTTCATGCTGATCGGTGAGAACAGCCGCACCGTAGCCCAGGCAGTTGCCAGCAAGCTTGAACAAATCAACCGCTCACTGCCAAAAGGGGTGGTAGCAGTCACCGTCTATGACCGTACCAATTTGGTGGACAAGGCGATCGCCACCGTTAAGAAGAACTTGATTGAAGGTGCGATCCTGGTAATCGCGATTCTGTTCCTGTTCCTTGGCAACATTCGCGCCGCGCTGATCACTGCAATGGTGATCCCGCTCGCGATGCTATTCACATTCACCGGCATGTTCACTAACAAGGTCAGCGCGAACCTGATGAGCCTCGGAGCTCTGGACTTCGGCATCATCGTTGATGGCGCGGTGGTGATTGTCGAAAACGCCATCCGACGTCTGGCCCATGCGCAGCAACACCACGGACGCATCCTCACCCGCTCCGAACGCTTTCACGAAGTGTTCGCGGCGGCCAAGGAAGCACGCCGACCGTTGATTTTCGGCCAGCTGATCATCATGGTCGTGTACCTGCCGATTTTTGCCCTCACCGGCGTCGAAGGAAAAATGTTTCACCCAATGGCGTTTACCGTAGTGATCGCCTTGCTCGGTGCGATGCTGTTGTCGGTGACCTTTGTCCCGGCGGCGATTGCGATGTTCGTCACCGGCAAGGTCAAGGAAGAAGAGAACATCATCATGCGTGGCGCCCGTCGGGTGTATGCCCCGGCGCTAGAATGGGTCATGGGCCATCGATCACTGGCATTCGCCATAGCACTAGGCATTATCGCGGTGTGCGGTGTGGTCGCTAGTCGAATGGGCAGCGAGTTTGTGCCGAGTCTCAGTGAAGGGGATTTCGCGTTGCAAGCATTGCGTGTACCAGGTACCAGCCTGACGCAATCGGTAGAAATGCAGCAACGTCTTGAAAACCTTGTGTTGGCAAAGGTACCTGAGGTCAAGCGGATGTTTGCTCGTACTGGTACAGCAGAAATTGCCTCCGATCCAATGCCACCAAACATCTCTGACAGCTATGTGATGCTCAAGCCGAAGAATCAGTGGCCTGATCCGAATAAATCCAGGGAGGCGTTGATAGCCGATATCCAAAAAGCTACAGCCGCGATGCCCGGAAGTAACTATGAGCTTTCTCAGCCTATTCAACTGCGTTTTAACGAGCTGATTTCAGGCGTGCGCAGTGATGTGGCGGTGAAGGTCTTCGGTGATGACATGGCGGTGCTTAACAGCACCGCTGCAAAAATTGCCGCGTCCATGCAGAAAATCAATGGCGCCTCCGAGGTCAAGGTCGAGCAAACGTCGGGGCTGCCGGTACTGACCATCAACATCGACCGTGATAAAGCCGCCCGTTACGGTCTGAACGTAGGCGACGTACAAGACACCATTGGGGTGGCGGTCGGTGGCCGTCAAGCCGGTACGATGTATGAAGGAGACCGCCGCTTCGACATGGTGGTGCGTTTATCCGATGCCATGCGTAAGGATCTCGAGGGATTGTCCACACTGCTAATCCCGGTGCCGGCGCTGCTTAACAGCAATGCCGATCAGATCGGGTTTATTGCTCTTTCAGAAGTGGCGAGCCTCGATCTGGTGCTGGGACCAAACCAGGTCAGCCGTGAAAACGGCAAGCGTCTGGTGATCGTCAGCGCCAACGTGCGTGGACGGGATATCGGCTCATTTGTACAGGAGGCCAGTAAGGCCATTGATAAAGAGGTGCAGATCCCGGTCGGTTATTGGACCACCTGGGGTGGGCAATTCGAGCAGCTCCAATCCGCTGCCAAGCGACTACAGATTGTCGTCCCGGTGGCCCTGCTCATGGTGTTCGCACTCTTGTTCATGATGTTCAACAACCTCAAGGATGGCCTATTGGTGTTCACCGGTATTCCATTCGCTCTGACGGGGGGGGTCATGGCTTTATGGCTCCGAGACATCCCGCTGTCGATCTCGGCAGGTGTTGGTTTCATCGCGTTGTCAGGCGTGGCGGTGCTGAATGGTCTGGTGATGATTGCGTTCATCCGCAATCTTCGGGAGGAAGGACATTCGTTGAGCTCTGCGATCAATGAAGGGGCTTTGACACGGTTGCGCCCAGTGTTGATGACCGCTTTGGTGGCCTCCCTTGGCTTTATCCCGATGGCGCTGGCTACCGGAACGGGGGCAGAGGTCCAGAGACCACTGGCTACCGTGGTAATCGGGGGCATCCTATCCTCAACTGCATTGACTCTGCTGATATTGCCTGCGCTTTATCACTGGGCGCACCGTCGAGATGAGGATGAAGCCGAAGACGACAAAATAGCAGCCCTATAGTTCTTTGGCTTTCAAGCCCACTATTGAGATTCAATAGTGGGCTTTTTTAGAAAAGTTACATAACGAATCTGTAATTTTGGCGCCACCGTGTTGATAGGTTCGAATTGATACCCTAATAGCGTTAACTATATGAGGTGTCAGTATGAAAATTGCTAAAATCTGCGCTTTTGCGGGTGCTTTAATCCTTTCTTCAGTTGCTTTGGCCGAAGGTGGGGGGGACAGAACCTTCGAAAAAATGATGGCCGCAAATGACCTGGCAATGGAGAAATACGCAGCTAAAGAAGGAAAGAGCGACCCCGTGGTGTCAAGTGATGCTAAAGATGAGACAGGTGAAATGTAGTAGTACTGTGTATAAAAAACCGCTACCGGTTTCCGGTCGCGGTTTTTTTGTACGGCTTTATTACACATTCGTAATTTAGGCGCCACGCCGTCGCAATGTTCGAATTGATATCCTTGTAACAGTTAATATATGAGGTGCAAGATATGAAGTTCATGAACATTATTACTTTCGCTGGAGCTCTGGCGTTTTCCTCTCTCGTACTTGCGGAAGGGGGAGGAGACAAGGCCTTTGAAAAAATGATGACGGCTAATGCCAGAGCGATGGAACAGTATGCAATTAGCCAGGGAAAGAGCGCTCCGGTGGCGAAAGAATACGAGTACGGGATGAAGGTGGATGTTGTAAAGGTGATAAGTGTGGTGAGGCCTGCGAAAGTCTGCGCAGTAGTGCCTGCTGCAATGACCTATGAAGATTCCGAAGGACAGCTAAATACGATCACTTACACGGTCGCTGGAGACTGCCGTAAACGAGGCGGCTAATATCTGCGTTGCAATCGGAAGAGTCATTAACGCGCGATCCGCCTCGTTATTCAAAGGTGTCGGGCGTTTTTTATTTGCTCAAGTTTTGACAGGCCAAAAAAAGACGTCCCGGAGGACGTCTTAAAAATTCACCTTTTCCAAAGGAGCAAAGGAGCTTCCAAAGGTGAGCGGATATTACAACTGAACAGCATTGAGTTCAGACTTTCGCAGACTAGTTACTCATCTATAGAATCCAAGCTAGATGCGCTAGCTAGAATTCTATTAACTCACGATAAGTATAAGAAACGTAACCTAACGTGAAGATGATTGAAAAATGACATTTTTGTAACTTTCAAAGAGCGGGATGCTCCGAGAGCGAGTCATCCCGCTCAATGTCACAGAATAGCCAGTGGATACTCAACAATCACACGTACTTCATCCAGATCCGACTCAAATGCGGTTGAGCGAATGGTCGCCTGCCGCAGGCGGAAAGACATGTCTTTCAAAGTACCTGTCTGAACGACGTATTTTGCCTCGATGTCGCGTTCCCAGCGTTTCTGATCGGTCAGCGGATTTCCGTCGGCATCGCGTCGCATGTACGTCGCGTTAGCGTTCGAGTAATCGGCGTCGGTGCCACGGCCGTAACGTGTCATAAACGATAACCCTGGCACGCCATACGTGGTCATGTCGAGGTCATAGCGAGCCATCCATGAGCGCTCTTTCGGCGAGTTGAAGTCGCTGTACTGGATTGAGTTATCAAGAAAAATTGAATCAGATTGACGCAGATAGTCGAAGTCGTCATTACCATTATTTCGTTGGTGAGACAGTGCAACCGAGTGGGCACCATACTTCACGCCGACTTTAGCACTCCAGATATTGTTATCGAACTCACCTAAAAGTTTTTTTCCTTCGTCGACGGCCTTGTAGTAGTTCACCCCACCGAATACGGAAAGCTCATCCGTCAATGCGTAATTTAACCCCGTGCCAGCATAGTATTGATTCCAAGCGTCTTTGAGGCGGCTGGAATAGAGGCTGACGATTACGTTCTTGTTTAGGTTATAGTCACCGCCAAAGTAGCCGACCCACGGCGAGTTTACTGGCCCTGCATAGAAGGTCGCGAAGTTGTCGCGCATATTACTGGAAGTCGGCTGACTCATAGAGTGAAGGCGACCCGCCTGAACTGTCAAACCTTCAATGCTAGTATTGGTCGCCGTCACACCACGGAAGCTTTCCGGCAGAAGTCTCGAATCACCAGCAGCGACAACAGGGTTGGCCGGAAATACATCACCGACTTTCACTACGGTGTCAAAAGCACGAACTTTAGCCGCACCACCTACTTTGGTGTATTCGTCCCGTGCCTCTCCGTCGCTATTGACAGGGAGTACGTCGAACGAACTACGGCCACCATTACGGCCGTCACCCGTGTCGAGTTTCAATCCGATCATGGCGAACGCGTCAACACCGACACCCACGGTGCCCTGAGTAAAACCGGACTCGAATTTACTGATGATTGCGTGTGCCCACGCTTCGGAATACCCGTTGCCTGTCGCGCTCGACTGACCGTTCCGGTGATCACGATTGAAGTAGTAGTTTCGGTTAAGAACCGTAAGGCTGCTGCCTTCTATAAACCCTTCGGCCTTCTCCTCCGCAAATACTACGGAAGGGCCAGAACTGACAACGATTGCCAACGCGGCCATCGAATATTTTGTGTTGTTATTCATCCATCACTCCTTAGGTTCGGCAGAACTAGAAAGCTCTTCGGCTGGAATTATTGTTTACGGGAAGCAGGTTGCGCCTCCCGTATCGTCGCCGAGCTGTATCGTTGCAATCTGGAGATAACGGGGACATGATTGGAAAATTACAATTTTGTAATGTTTATCTGCTCTCTTTATAAAATTGGCATGCGTGCGATCCACCAGCCAATGCGTAGCTCTTGTTTGCTACGTTCGTTTCCATGAGCGCTTCATGACCCGCAGCGCAAAACATCGCATTCACACGCAGCATGTTGCACAAACGCTACTGCCAGAATGTTCTTGATGTGCAGCCTCAATGGAGCGTGTCGATCCCCCAGGATCGTAGGTATTTAATTTGAATGAGCAAGCAAGCTGGCAAAAGGATCGTTGGCGCAGATGGTTCTACCTAACATCCATTGCCTTGGAACAGGAGGCGCAGATGCGAACTCTGTCGGGGACGGAGTCCCGGCAAGATCACAAATCATCCCCACCTCGCCGGGGGGTGCTAAATTTGGGTGGCGTGGCTAGTCACGAAGCCGCTCAAGTCTGAAGATCCGTGAGACATTTTTGCGTGCGGGGTCAGACTTTCAGAAATATTTTAGGAGTTCCCCCCATGGATGAAAGAGTCATTGTTTTGGCCGCCTCAGTTTGTCTCATTCTTTTGGTTGTAATTTTTTTCTTTACCTCCATGCATCATTAACTCGAGCCGGCAGCCGTTATCAACGATATCGGACGTGCGATCATCGACACATATTGGCAAGTCAGGTCGCCCCTCTGGGACTCCAAAGCAGTATCGTCGTACCGCAGACGATTATGTTTGATCACCATGCAAAAGGAGGCGTTCGTTCCTGGTTGATCGGACTGAAATCGCGAAGCCTTGTGTAGAATGTCCCATTCTTAAGCAACGAGAGAATTCCAGATGATGGCAGAACTGAGTGAGGAAGAAATGCGCCTGGCCCTGTTTGGCTCATCAAACCAATCGGATCCACAGCTTTCCACGGAAAAGCCTGAACCGGAGGTCGTCTCAAAAGCTGAGCCTAGCCCAAAGCCGAGATCCTTTGCTAAATCTCTCTCTCCGAAGCTTCGGGTTACCCTACACGTTACGATGGAGTTTGAAGGCGATGTAGAAGTGTTTATCTACGATGCGAATACCTTGAGCACGCTTGTTGCCGAACAAGACGCCAAAAATGAAGCTAAAAAAAAGAAATTTCGGTATTTCGACGTAATATCGGTCAAACCAATCTGAATTACTTGTGCGTGGTTAAGTAAATTGTGATCAGCGCGCAGCTGGTCCATCTTGAGTTGAGTTGCAAACCTGTGAGGTCACTGACACCGCCTGCGATTTTTTCCGCCAGACGAGTGCCGGTATTGCGCGGATGTAGATCAACGCAATCAACGTCTGGGTTATCACCGCAGCGGCAGCAAGCCCTCGAATTTCTTCAATGCCAGAGCCAGCGGGAGAACCACCAAAGAGTTACGTGTCGATGAGCTGAAGGTGACCGCTCTGGCAGCTGTCGACGGCAGTTTGGAAGCTTTCGAAGCCAAAGCGCCTATCAGAGGTGCCAGGAGCATAAAGCCGATCTACACAGGGATGACCGGAGCTAGCTGTCGGCTCCCAAAATAGGTGATTCCGAGCCCCAACAAACAATCACGAAAAATCATTTATTTTGTGGGGCCATCGATTAGACCTCACAAAATAGATGAGAAAAGCCTACACGACTCACTGAAATGATGCACCGCCAGAAAAGTACCCGAGCTTCTCCCAGCTATCTATCGATGGCGGTTGATGGGACCCGGTCGAAGGGTACGAACAGACCTGGGCGTCGCGCAGAGCCTGTACTGAGAGTCACTGGTGCGTAATGTGGCATTCATCGACGTTCAATGTTTTGGGCTTCGTCCGACTCAACCATCCCCGTATTTTCCCGGTGCTTACCAAGACATGGCGTTGGCGACGTATCAGCAATCGTCCCCGAGAACCAGGCCCTATGGGGGCCTGTTTACTTCAGAGGAGCCGAGCGGCGTGCTTGCTACAATTCAAACGAATGGCTCGCACCCACAGAGCTCTAGGCGATGGTGGTGGGCTCTCTAAGGTTAAGTGAAAAATCTAGCGGAGTGGCGACACATGACCATGCCCTGCGAGCGTACCCGGAGTATTGTCCAAACAGGCGAGTTCTTGCGTGAGCTGTCCAGAGATAAGACCCTCCCAGAATCTGTTCGTCAGCAGGCAAAACGCCTCCTGCGACATTACCCAGAACCATGGGTGATCTTTGGGATCGGCTCCTTTGAAGAGTTGCTTCAAACAAAGGATCCGAGCGATCCAACACGAGAGTTCGCGATAGTGGTCCACACTCCCCAGTTGAGCTCCAGCACTGACGGATAAGGCTGGAAAAACTCTCTCAGACTGAGTCTATGATAGAGACCATGGTTTGTGGCAATCCGAGATGGTGCTGTCCGCGCTTCAACGCTCCGACCCTCGTGTTGATGAACGGCATAGATTATCATGCTGTATGCATGTACAGTTATGGGGTTCTTGTGGTCTTACTCATTGCCTAAGTGTTGAAGCCCTTAGGCGGTGTCACGTGCCGAGATAAGCCCTGAAGTTTGTTGGGTAAAGTGTTATTTTCAGTGATTCCATATTGATACTATCGGAACGGAATTCGACCTATGATCACACTGAAAACTGCCATTATTCACAGCTTCAAGAAGCTGGCCAAGACCAGCTTTATCTCCGAGGTGGTCAAGAAGGATGTGGCGCTCGATACTGAAAATCCTGCATTACATTTTCTAGTCAATGGCATCCACGGCCTCATTGGCAAAGAAGGCAACAGCGTGGTCTATGGACAGTTTGCCAATGATGACCGTCAGGGGCCGTTTCCAGAGCGCTTCACCGCGTTCGTAGAAGTACAAGATGATAAAGCGCAATTTATCGACTTGACCCACTTGGCAATGGACCAACTGGTGGAGCAAGCCGGTAATCAAGTCTTGTCGACTGGTGGACACATCCTTTGCGCCCAGTACACCTCGGGCGCAACCGACTTTTTCCTGGTCGCCAGCATGAAGGAGCGCGGTGGTATTCAGCTGGACGAAAACTATGTGCCGAAGGAAATTCAAGAGGTCGATCTCAACAAGGTTCAGCAGGCCGCCAGGATCAACTTGGCTAGCTTCGTGGCCATAAAGGCTATGGCTGCTGCGGCCGCTGCTGCGCCTGAGCAGGATGAGGATGAGGATGAGGATGACGCAGAGGATGAAGTGGATTCAACCTACCTGTGCTTCATCAGCCGCGGCCGTGATAGTCAGGCATCTGACTATTTCATTTCTGCACTGGGTTGTGCGAAAGGAGTGGCCTCCGGACGCGCTACCAAAAATGCAATTGATAACGTTGCCCGGTTTTTTCGCGACAACAAAGCGTTAAAAAGCTTTGGTTATAAGGCCAAAGAGGCGGTGATCAAATATCTGGAGGAACAGTTGGCCGCAGGCAAGTCCGCGCGCCTGGACGCCATCTGCCACGTCGCGGTCGCACACGTACCCGCTGACTTAGTGGATGAAATCGTTGGTCTGAAAGACTATTTGAATAGTGAGAAACATAAGGTGCCGGACGACTTTACGGTCAATGCGAAATCGCTGAAAGAGAAGACCCGTATCAAGGGGGACGCTGCTAACTGGTCGTTGCAATTCGAGCGTGGAGCGTTAGGTAAGGATCCGGCCGCAGACGTTTACTATGATGAGGGACGGAAGAAGTTGACCCTGTCCAATCTGACTGCCGAACTGGTTGGTGTGATCGAGAAAGAATTGCTGGCTAGGGCTGGCTAAGAATGTTTTCCAATGTGGTAGCTCTCTACCGTGCCCTCGGAGCGCCCACCATTGAGGATGGGGTCATCCGCTATGACGGGAGGCCAACGCCCGACATTATCGGTGCGTTGCGAATGTGTGATGACCTGCCCGCAGCTTATGGCAAGTTCGAGCATTGCTCTGAAAAAGCTGACTCTCTCGATATTGAGTTTCGCTTGCCATCGAACGAGTCGGGCCGGTTCTACGCGAACTTAGGCGAGTTTGTCGCTCGCAATGGCTCATTGGGCAAGGGCCAATTTCCGAGCAACGTGTACATTGTTGAGCTCAGTTGGGCGGATAGTGATGACACCGAACCTTCGGCGATTAAGACGCTCAGGCGCGTTTGCCGGCTGATCGAGCTGCTTGCACTGCTAGCGATCGGTGTCGACAAAGACAGCAGTCTAGATGGTTATAACCTGTTTTTTGCCTTGCCTCCTGATGGGGCTAAGCCTCCGAGAACTTTTCTGTTGCCTACCCAGGTTGACGTCAAGGTTCTTGACTATGAGCTCAACCACCTGAGCTTGTTGGAAGAAATACTCAATCGAAAAAACGAAAACAAGGCGCACCTCTCCGAACGAAAATTGATGATTCGGATGGCGGTGGCGAGCGTCATCGAGAAGTTTGAGAGCGAGCCGAATCTATTCTTGGTGATCGTGCGGGAGTGGCGGGAGATCCTCGCCACGTACCGTGCGAATCTGCAAACCTACGTCTATAGCTTCTCGTTTGAGCGGGCCCGGCGCGAGGTGGCCCAGGCTGAAATCGACTATGGCACTAAGCTTAGTGGGGTACTGGGTGACATCGCGGGCAAGATGCTTGCCCTGCCGATATCGCTAGCGGGTCTGGTCGTGCTGGAGAAAACAACCTCAAAATTCGAAGGTTTTATTCTTGTCCTTGGGCTGGCAGTCGTCTCTGTGGTTCTGCTTGCGATCCTGCACAATCAAATGCTGCAAACAGAGCGCTTGCTACACAGTTTCAATGTCATCTTCGATGATTTTAAGGACAAGATAAAAACCTATCCCCCAAAACTTCAGGGCTTGCTCAGGATCACCATTGACCAGGTCGACAAGCAGGGCCGAACGCTCACCAGGACCTTTCGCTTGCTGAAGGGGCTGTCCTTGCTGCCAATCGTCGGGGCCTTGCTGCTGGCCGCGATAAAATACTGGGATGGTTTCGTATGGCTGTTGATGACCATCCTGTCGATCGTGTTTTCCGCGCTCAACGTAGCCCCGAACTTTCTCAGCCCGTAATGGCATTTGTAACACGTTCGCTGCCTAATCTAGCTGTGCGCAAACGACTCATGCTACTGGAGTGTGCCAAGCAGCTCTCCGTGATATGGGGGATATGTATTTTTCAATAAAAGGCTCATAGATACTCCATGTAGAACTCGAGCTAATTTCTGATGCTCGTATGACGCATTCAGAGTACCCGCCAAAAAATTAAATTTCTAAGAGTCGAACTCACGAGTACACGGGACACCTTACACATATGTAATATCCGCGGCAGCTTTCTGAAAGGCTTCATTGGTTATCCTCTAGTCAGAAGTAAGTGAGCTCTAGGAGAAAATCATGAAAGCATTAAAAGCACTTTTCGCCGTTTCTATTTTAACCTTGTCTTCATTGGCAATGGCTGAAGGCGGCGGTGACCGCGTTTACGGCCGGATGATGCAAGAAAACCAACAGGCGATGGAGCAATATGCCTTAAAAAATGGTAAGGCCATCCCTGAAGTTGTTCATTATGAGTATGGTATGAGCCTCGATATTCAGAAGGTTGTCAGTGTCACGCAAGCCAACAAATCCTGTAGTGTTGCGCCTTCGCGTATGACCTATGAAGACTCGGCTGGGAAGCTCAACACCGTGGAGTACAAGGTTATGGGTACCAACTGCCCACATGGAAGCTAGCCCCTAAGCGTCATGCCTACGTCAGATCATTCAATTATGCTTTTTAAGCATGCTTACTGGTCGCTGACGTATAAGTAATTTTCAGGTCACGCTGGAGTTATCTTTTGTATGGAATTATGTCTGCCGGCACCTAGAGGGAATCTCTACGTGCCGGTGGCTTTTTTATAATGATAAAAATATTTCATAAAGAAACTCTGCCAAGCTAAAGCCTGGAGTGTTAAATGAACAATAAAAGCTTTTATGGTCTTTCTCTCATTGCCCTTGGCATGAGCATGGGGCAAGTTGCAGTGGCCGTTGAGCAAAAACCTGAGGGGTTCATTGAAGGGAGCACCCTTAGTCTTCTCAATCGTAATCTCTACTTCAATCGTGACTATCGAAAGGGCCAGTCAAGTCCCACAGGCAATGGCTACGCTGAAGAATGGGCTCATGGGATTATCGGGCGCTTTGAGTCTGGCTTCACCGAAGGCACCGTCGGGTTCGGCATTGATGCATTTGCAATGGTAGGACTCAAGCTTGATTCGGGTGATGGGCGCTCGGGGGCTCGAAGCTCAGTGGATGTCATGCCCTATAACAGCAAAGGCCAACCTGAAGACTCTTACTCAAAAGTAGGCGGAGCTGCGAAGGCTCGCTTTATGGATACGGTGGTCAAAGTAGGAGACGTATTTCCATCCACGCCTGTCGTGGCATATGGCGATTCTCGACTGCTGCCAGAGAGTTTCCGGGGAGCAACGTTCACCAATACCAGCATTAAAGACCTGACCATTCAGGGCGGCCGGCTGCATGCGATGAGCCAACCCAACTCCAGCAGCATGCGTGACGGCTTTTCGACTTTCTATGCCGGTGCTGTTGATGCTCCGTGGATTGCTTACCTAGGGGGGGATTACACCGTCAATGAGTTTGTTGGTGTGAGTCTTTACGCCAGCCAATTCAAGGACGTTTGGAATCAGTATTACGCTGGCACTTCGCTTAGTTACCCGCTCTCAGACAACGTCGCGTTGATCGGTGGATTTAATTACTACCGCGCGGTCGACGAGGGTAAAAAACTCCTAGACAGCTTTGATAACAATATCTGGAGCGGAAAAGCCGGGGTCAAATTCGGCGTCCATACGGTGACCGTTGGCTATCAACGCAGCAACGGCAATGACGATTTCGATTACCTACGCCAATCGGACTCGATTTTTCTGGATAACTCCATCCAGTACAGCGACTTCAACTCACCGAAAGAGCAATCCTTGCAGCTACGCTACGACCTTGATATGCAAGCTTTCGGCATTCCGGGCCTTAGCTTCATGACTCGCTACGCGAAGGGGTGGGACGCTGATTATTCCAACGCGAACAGCGTGTACATGCGTCGCGGGGCAGATGGAGCGCCATTGCAAGACCAAAAGCGTTGGGAGCGAGACATTGAGGCTAAGTACATCATCCAGTCAGGCTCTCTGAAGGACATGTCTCTGCGTGTTCGCCAAGCAACCACGCGTGCTACCGATTTCGAATCTGATTTGGATGAGGTCCGACTGATTGTCGAGTACCCACTGCAACTGCTTTAACGAGCGCTAACCTGCGGCACCAATTGTTCGACTACCAGGTACACCCCGTCTCCTTGTTTCTCCTTTGGTTTGGGAGGCGGCTTAGGCGCCCTAGTGGCGCCTTTTTTTTTGTGGATTGACATAAGAGCAGGTCGCTCTGTTGTCAGTACCTGCGTTTGGCCCGCCTGGGAAATCTGTTAGCTAGGTTCTTTTGATCTGCTGATGGGTAAAATCCTTGCGGCGTATGCGCTGCGCTCACACACAAAATGCAGGAAAATTGCGTTAGATGAACAGTTCCCGCTGGCGCGTGGACCTTGCGGCTCGGCGGCCAGTCAACCAGTTGTTCACGAGGTTATTCTGCCGACGGAGCAATATCCACCACACCCAGCATATGTATCGAAGTTAGCGAGTTTATGCTCAGGACATAATTTCGCTAATTTCCATACACCTTGCGTCGCGACCGTAGAAAACTCCTCGTTTATGGCCGGGCGCCTACGTTCTTGTTGATGACGGGCTATGAGCAGGGAGTGCCTATCGTTTCTGCGTGAATGGCAGTCTCATTGCAAAATCATATATGCATATCTACATATACTTTCAAGCGAACCGGTTAGTAATTTCCCAAGAAGCCGTCAAGATTGAGGACTTCGGCGAAAGTAATCGGCAGTGCCTAAGCGCTTCGAAGGATTAGCCTATCGTTGACTCTTTACCTTTCATACGAAAAATCATATATTCGACAAACCGTATGTGTACTGAGACTTCACAATGATCAGCAAAGCCCGCGTCCTGTTCGTCTGTACCGCCAACGCGGCTCGCTCTCAGTTGGCCCAAGCATTGCTGAGGCATACCGATTCGGAGCATTTCGAGGCGTTCAGTGCCGGCACAACTCCGACTCAGGTAGATCCGCGCACCTTTGAGGCACTTTCCCACATCGGTGTGAGCACCGAAGGATTACGTAGCAAGTCGATAGAGGAGCTCCGTGGTGAGCGCTTCGATTACGTCATCACCTTGTGTGATAAAGCCGCAGCGGAATGCCTGTCTTTACCCGGAGCCGGTGAGGCGTTGGCCTGGAGTTTTGAGGACCCGGTCACCAGCGTCAAACCCGATGCCTTCCGTCACACCCTTCACGAAATTCATGAGCGCATCAAGATGTTCGTCTTGGTTAAAAACAAACACTGAGAACCGTTATGGCTGACCATCTGACACCGACCACTGTTTTCAAATGCCTGGCTGACGACACAAGGGTTCGCACGATGATGCTCATCACCCGTGAAGGAGAGCTATGTGTTTGCGAGTTGACCTGCGCGTTGAATGAGAGTCAGCCAAAAGTCTCCAGACACCTCGCGCAGCTGCGCAGTTGCGGTCTGTTGTCGGACCGTCGGCAAGGCCAATGGGTTTATTACCGGCTGCACCCGAATCTCCCAGATTGGGTCCATCAAGTGCTGACCACTGTGCTCGAAAGCAACAAGCATTGGTTGAGCCCTGACGCCAAGCGCCTTGATGAAATGGGCGACCGTCCTGAACGGGCACTCGCCTGCTGTGAAAGCTAAATCATCGGATTGCTATCTTCGGCCTGGCTTCGCCGGTCGCCTTCGCCACCGTGATTGGCCCGCTGGTGGAAGTACCGGTGCTGATTTCCCTAGTCGGTGTGGCTTTCTGGTTGAAACGCCGTTGGTCCGATGAATCCAAGAGCGCCATTGCGCAGGACAAAGACTATGTTTGATGACCCTATCCCCCATCTCGATACCGAACTGGTTGATCTCCCATCGGCTTACAAACTAGGCATTGAGAAGACCTCCATCCACAAGCCGCGCATTTTGCTGCTGTACGGATCGACCCGTGAACGCTCCTTCAGTCGTCTGATGGTCGAGGAAGCCGCTCGGCTGCTGGAACACTTCGGTGCTGAGTCGAGGATCTTCAATCCGTCAGGCTTGCCGCTGCCAGATGACGCCCCCGACGATCATCCACGTGTGAAGGAGCTGCGCGAGCTGATGCTGTGGTCCGAGGGGCAGGTCTGGTGTTCTCCAGAACGTCACGGTTCCATGAGCGCAGTGTTCAAAGCGCAGATCGACTGGGTGCCACTCGCGATGGGTGCGGTACGCCCGACCCAGGGCAAAACCCTCGCCGTCATGCAGGTGTGCGGTGGCTCGCAATCGTTCAATGTGGTCAATCAGCTGCGAGTGCTGGGACGTTGGATGCGCATGTTCACCATCCCCAACCAATCCTCCGTGCCGAAGGCTTATATGGAATTCGACGATAACGGTCGGATGAAGCCTTCTCCGTTCTACGACCGTGTCGTTGATGTGATTGAAGAGTTGGTGAAATTCACGCTGCTGCTCCGTGACCGTCAGGACTATCTGGTTGATCGTTATTCCGAGCGCAAAGAGTCAGCGGAAGAACTCATGAAACGTGTCAATCAGCGCTCCATCTGAGGATTTTTCACCGTGCAACAACACCCTTATTCCGTACTGCCTCTGGCACAGTTCAATGGCCAATTGATCTTCACCCCGTGCCCAGGTACGAAGGGCACCCGACCTTTCGAGGCGTTACAAACCCTTAAGGATGCAGGTGCATCGGCGTTGCTAACGCTGATGCCGACCGAAGAGTTGCTTCAGAACGAGATCGACCTGCTGCCCGAAGAGTGCCAAATGCTCGGCATCGAGTGGTTTCACCTGCCCGTCGAAGATGATCAAGCGCCTGGCGAAGCATTCAAAGCCGCATGGGAACAGCATCATCCGCGTCTCCAGCAGCTGCTGATCGATGGGAAAACCATTGCCATCCATTGCAAGGGCGGCTCGGGCCGTACCGGTTTGGTCGCCGCTCAACTGTTGATCGAGAGCGGTGTGCCATTCAGCGATGCCGTCCGCGATGTTCAGTCGCTGCGCCCGCGCGCTATTCAGCATCCTGCCCATATCGAATACATCGGCCAGTTCGACACCCAGTCGAACTCCCACTGACTACAGATACAGAGCACAACAACATGACTATCAAAGTTGGCATCAATGGTTTTGGTCGGATCGGTCGCCTCGCTCTGCGAGCAGCTTGGAGCTGGCCGGAGTTTGAGTTCGTGCAAATCAACGATCCGGCAGGCGATGCAGTAACCCATGCGCACCTGATCAACTTCGACTCGGTGCATGGTCGTTGGCACAGCGAAACCAGCGCCGAAGGCGATAGCGTCGTCATCGACAGTAAGCGGATCAAAGTAACGGCGAACAAAGCGATTGCCGACACCGACTGGTCGGGTTGCGATCTGGTGATCGAGGCCAGCGGCAAGATGAAAACCGTGGCGGTGTTGCAGGCCTACCTGGATCAGGGCGTTAAGCGTGTGGTGGTCTGCGCTCCAGTGAAGGAAAAAGGGGCGTTGAACGTCGTCATGGGCGTCAACCATCAGCTGTTCAATGCGGCGGAACATCGCATCGTCACGGCGGCTTCGTGCACCACCAACTGTCTGGCGCCAGTGGTGAAAGTGATCCACGAAAAGCTGGGCATTCGCCACGGCTCGATCACCACCATCCATGACCTGACCAACACCCAAAGCATCCTCGATCAGCCACACAAGGATCTGCGTCGGGCGCGTGCCTCCGGCATGAGCCTGATCCCAACCAGTACCGGATCGGCCACCGCCATTGCCGAAATCTTTCCGGAGCTGCGTGGGCGTCTGAATGGTCACGCCGTACGCGTGCCGCTGGCCAACGCTTCCCTGACCGATTGTGTCTTCGAGGTCGAGCGGGCCACCACTGTCGAGGAGGTGAATCAGTTCCTCAAGGATGCCTCCGAGAACGAGCTGAAAGACATCCTCGGTTTCGAGACGCGTCCACTGGTGTCCATCGACTACCGCACCGACCCACGCTCATCGATCATCGATGCGCTGTCGACCATGGTCATCAACGGTACCCAGGTCAAACTCTATGCTTGGTACGACAACGAATGGGGCTATGCCAACCGCACCGTCGAGCTGGCCAGAATGGTCGGTCTGGCAGTCTAAGGAGCGGTCATGAAAGCGTTGTCAGCCCTCGCTCCGGAAGTACGGCAGTACTTGCTCGTCACGGGCAACTACTGGGCCTTCACCCTCACCGACGGTGCCTTGCGCATGTTGGTGGTGTTGCACTTTCACGCGTTGGGCTACAGCCCACTGCAAATCGCGGCATTGTTTCTGTTTTACGAACTCTTTGGCGTGATCACTAACCTGGTGGGTGGCTACCTCGGCGCTCGGCTGGGTCTGAACCGAACCATGAACATCGGGCTGGGCCTCCAGGTTGCGGCGCTGTTGATGCTGACGGTTCCTGTGGCTTGGCTGACCATCCCTTGGGTGATGGGGGCCCAGGCGCTGTCGGGGATTGCCAAAGACCTGAACAAGATGAGCGCCAAAAGCTCCATCAAGCTTCTGGTTCCGGATGGGCAACAGGGCAAGCTCTACAAGTGGGTGGCGATCCTCACCGGCTCGAAGAACGCACTCAAGGGTGTCGGCTTCTTTCTTGGTGGAGCCTTGCTGGCACTCATCGGCTTCAAAGGCGCCTTGCAAGCCATGGCGGGTGTCCTGGCGCTGATCTGGATCAGCAGCTTGATCCTGTTGAAGAAGGATCTGGGCAAGGCCAAAGCCAAGCCCAAATTTCGCGACATCCTGTCCAAGAGCCGGGCAATCAATATCCTCTCAGCAGCCCGAATGTTCCTGTTCGGCGCCCGCGATGTCTGGTTTGTGGTGGCCTTGCCGGTGTACCTGAGCAGCGTGTTCGGCTGGGACTTCTGGAAGGTTGGTGGTTTCCTTGCGGCCTGGGTGATTGGCTACGGCCTCGTGCAGTCCTTTGCACCCAACATCACCGGAAAGAAACGTGGGCACGTACCGGATGGTCGTGCGGCGTTTCTGTGGGCACTTGCACTGGCGGGCCTGCCGGCGGCAATTTCTTTCGGGCTGGACACTGGGCTGTCGCAACAGGTGGTGTTGTTGGGTGGGCTGATGGTCTTTGGCGCGCTGTTCGCGGTGAACTCCTCGCTGCACAGCTACCTGATTGTGTCCTACGCCAAGGAAGACGGTGTATCGCTGGATGTAGGGTTTTATTACATGTCGAACGCCATGGGACGGTTGATCGGCACGGTGCTCTCTGGCTGGGTTTATCAGGTATCTGGGCTGGGGGCGTGCTTGTGGATATCGAGCGCATTTGTGCTGCTCGCAGCACTGATTTCTATCGCTCTACCGAGGCATGCCAAGGCGATCTGAAAGCGCTCTGAGAATGCTCGAAACCGATTGCTATCAGAGCAAGCGACATTCGAGTTAAGGCCGGCAAGTGTTGGAGGTAACGCCCGTTCGCCTTTTTGCTGAGAAACGCTAACAGCAACCTTAATACTTCCAAGCTGCCGCTGAGCCGAGTGATGGAATTGGGCACGCAAGAAAGATTTAGGAATAAACAAGGCCGCAAATGCGGCCTTGTTTTATTCAGGGTGTTACTCGTGTGAGTGTCCGTGCTCAGCGCTCTCGGAGGTTGCTCCTTTCTCTCCGCCACCGCATGCCGTCATCAGGCCAAGGAAACAGATCAGGAGCATTGAGCGAATCAGCGTTGTTGTGGTTTTCATGGAAGGACTCTTCAAAAAATGGATGAAATAAATGATCTGTGGTCAGGCTGAACGGTGCATTTTCGGCAATAGAACAGCCATCGCTGCTTCGGATTACTGTTTGACGCTCAAGTAATCGCCGGTCGTTTTCAGTGCGATGGTCACGTCGTTGTTGCTGCGATTGCGCCAAAACCAACCATGGGTGCCATCAAAAATGGCAGTGAATTCGCCCTTATCACTTTTGACCTGCTTGCCCTTGTTGTAGCTGTGGAAGTAACCCTTTTCACCGTTGTAGGGCTCTCCATGGGTGTCATAGTTCACAGGCCCACCAACGGCTGTCCATTCATAGCTGACAGTCTTGTTCTTCAGGACATCCAGTTTGATTTCTGTCCCTTCACCAGGTTTGAGCGTGACGCTCATTTGATTGGTCTTCAGAGCTGGGGTAGGTGTCGCCACTGGCTGATCAACAGGTTTCGCAATAGGTTGGACTTGCGCAACCTGCGGAGCTGGAGCTGGAGCTGGAGCTGGAGCTACTGCTTGCGGCGGCGCGGCATCCGCCAACGCCTCTTGGGCAAGGATGATCTTCAGTTCGCCCATCTGGGTCAGTCCCAGTGCTCGGCCCACACCCGTAGGATCAACGGCATATTCCGAAGGCATAACCACTGTCACCAGCAGGCCGACCGCAGTCAGTAGTGCAATGACAGTCGAACGCACCAGTTTGCGAGTGCTAGGCAATTCATTAACAGTTGGAAGCGGAGTATTGAACATGGTCAGAATTCCTTACGCGGAGACAAACAGGCCGGTGATCTGGTAACCCATCAGGAAGAAACCGGCACTCATCATGGCGACGTTGGCGGTATAGGCGTGGCGCCAGAAACTGCCGGTGCGACGCCAATACCCCATCAGAATGAGAATTGCGCTGAGGGCCAGCAATTGGCCGATCTCAACGCCAACGTTGAAGGCGATCAGGTTCGGAATCAGGCCATCAGGGGAGATCTCATACTCCTGGATCTTCGTCGCCAGACCAAAACCGTGGAGCAGGCCGAAGATCAACGTGGCCACTTTGGTGTTGGGTTGGAAACCGAACCAGCGCTGGAACGCGCCGAGGTTATCAAGCGCCTTGTACACCACCGAGAAACCGATGATGGCGTCGATGATGTACGAGCTGATGCTGACCTCGGTCAGTACGCCAAGCAGCAGCGTGACCGAGTGGCCTACAGCGAATAGCGTGACGTAAAGCCCCACGTCTTTCAGGCGGTAGAGGAAGAAGATCACCCCGAACAGAAACAGCAGGTGGTCGTAGCCCGTCATCATGTGCTTGGCGCCCATGTAGATGAAGGGCAGCAGCATGACGCCGGAACTTTCCTGGATGAAACCCTTGTCACCTTCCGCGACGGCGTGAGCCATCGCCTCGGGCATCCCGAGGAAAAGTGCGGCGACAAATAAAAACAACAGCAGTAGCGGGCGGTGCGATGGCGCAGTGAATGCGACAACGCCGCTCATCGAGTGCGAATGCATAGATCAATCCTACGTTGCAGGGATCAAAGGCCGCAGTGCGGCCATGGTCAGGATGCGAACGAAGGACGGGGTGGCCGCTCGATCAAGAAAATCGGCGGACGGGGAACGGAATAGCGTGGCGCATCAACCCGTATAGAGAGCTTCGGTTGCGCAGCCAAACTCAACGCAGAGGTGAGTTGTGGTGTTTCGTGCTGATGGTCAGGGGTCAACGGGGAGTGATAGTGATCCGAGCAGCTCGCACACGACATCTCGGCTTGCTGTTCATGGGAGTGATGGGCGTCTTGCGCAATCTCCCAGGCTGGCTGTTTCGATGTCACTGACAACGTATAGGTATGCCCGGCCCAGGCCACAAACATGGCGAGAGCAAGCGCGATTACCACCGTCGTTGTCAGGGTTCTGCTGAACATGGCGTTCGGATTTCAACTCGTTTTATAGGGCTTTCATGCGTTTGACCACATCCCCCTAGGGGGGATAGGATGCCAGCGTAATTCATTGAGGCCTGAGGCTCAAGTCATGAGTGAGCACGAACACGAACACAGCCATCCCCACACCCACCAAAGTCATGAGGCGATCATCAAGCGCCTCAAACGGGCGGACGGCCATTTACGCGGCATCATCGCCATGATCGAAGAGGGGCGTCAGTGCGTGGACATTGCCCAGCAGCTGCATGCGGTTGAAAAAGCGGTGTGCCAAGCCAAGCGCACGCTCATCCAGGATCACATCGATCACTGCCTGGAGGACACCGTCTCGGCGTTGAACAATGGCGAGCGCGCCCCCCTGGAAGCCTTCAAGCAAATCACCAAGTACCTGTAGGTCTGACATGCCCAACTTCGCTGAACTGCTGCGACAAGGCGGGGCTCACGCCTGGCTGTACTTCCCGAGCGCTATCTTGCTCGGTGCCTTGCATGGCCTGGAGCCGGGCCATTCAAAAACCATGATGGCGGCCTTCATCGTGGCCATCCGTGGCTCGGTCAAACAGGCCGTTTTGTTGGGCTTGGCCGCAACGCTGTCGCACACCGCTGTGGTGTGGTTGGTCGCCATCGGCGGCATGTACCTGGGCCAAGGTCTGGACGCTCAAACCACTGAGCCGTACTTTCAGCTCGCGTCCTCTGCACTGATTATCGTGATTGCGCTTTGGATGCTGTGGCGTACCTGGCGCGGTGAGCAGATGTTCAAGTTCGAGCAAGGTGATGATCACCACCAAGGCGAGCATGGCCATCATGATGAAACCCACCGAGTCGATACCGGCCATGGCCGCATCGAACTGTCGATCTTTGAAGAAGGCATGCCTCCGCATTGGCGCCTGAAGACAGTGACCGGACACGCCTGGACTGCCTCAGATGTTCACCTGATGACGACCCGTCCCGACGGCAGCACCCAATCGTTCTCTTTCGTCGAGCGCGAAGGTTTCCTGGAGTCGGCAGTCGATATCCCGGAGCCTCATGAGTTCAGTGCTCGCTTGAGTCTTGGGCATGCGGGGCACTCCCATGATTATGACTTGGACTACCAGGAGCATGATCACGGGCATGCGCATTCCGAACTGGAAGGTCTGGAGTTGTCGATTGACGGCTATCAGGATGCGCACGAACGTGCGCATGCCAACGATATCCGTAAACGCTTCACCAACCGCGAGGTCACCACGGGCCAGATCGTCATGTTCGGTCTGACTGGAGGTCTGATTCCGTGCCCTGCCGCCATTACCGTCCTATTGCTATGCCTTCAGGTTAAAGAAGTGGCGCTGGGTGGCATGCTCGTTCTGTGCTTCAGCATCGGCTTGGCGATCACCTTGGTGGCGGTGGGAGCTGCGGCGGCCATTGGTGCAAAACAGGCTTCTAACCGCTGGCCGTGGCTGGGCACCGTGGCTCGTCGTGCACCGTATCTGTCCAGCGTGTTGATCATCGGTGTAGGTCTGTACGTAGGTTTCCATGGCTGGGTCGGCCTGAACGCATAAGGTGACGTCCGAGTGTTTGAACTCACCAGCTACGTTGGTCTGTTCCTGGCGGCATTCGGTGCCGCCACGTTGCTGCCAATGCAATCTGAAGCCGTGCTGGTCGGGATGTTGCTCACCGACCGGTACGTCGCATCTACACTTTTGGCGGTCGCCACCTTCGGCAACGTTCTCGGCTCTACGCTGAATTGGATGTTGGGTCGCTCCATTGAGCGTTTGCGCCACAAACGCTGGTTCCCGGTGAGAGAGAGCAAGCTCGAAAAAGCCCAGCAGTCCTACCTGCGCTTCGGGCACTGGTCGTTGCTGTTGAGCTGGGTGCCCATCATTGGCGACCCACTGACGGTCGTCGCCGGAGTCATGCGCGAGCCATTCTGGAGTTTCCTTCTGATCGTTACCTTAGCCAAGGGCGTGCGTTATCTCGTGTTGATGGCCGTCACACTGGGGTGGGCATGACGACGGCTCATACGCCCCTCCATGCCGCGCTCAAGAGCCGAAGCAGCAGCCTGGATCTGATCAAGTGGCTGGCGATGCTGACCATGGTCATCGATCATTTGCGGTTGGTGTGGCCGGAGATGAGCTATCTGTTCATTCCGGGGAGGCTTTCCTTTCCGCTGTTCTGCGTCGCCATTGCGGCCAACGTAGCGCGCTCGAAACCAGGTGAGTTACTGACTGCCGCGAACGGTCGATACCTTGCGTTGATGTTGTTGTTCGCCGCGATTTCAGAAGTGCCTTACCGCTATATCAGCACTTCGGGATCATTCAACGTGCTGGTCACCCTGGCGCTAGGGTTGGTGATTGCTTTGGGTTGGCAGCATCGCACTTTGTTGAGCGGTGCAATGGCGTTGGTCGCCGCCGCAGTTGCCTATGTGCTGGATGATCCATTGATGTATGGATTTTACGGGGCACTCGTTCCTGCGGCTGTCTTACTAGCGATCAAGAAACCCGGTGTGGTTTGGTTGCTGCCAGCGGTTCTATGCCTGTTGAGCAATACTCGTAGCAGTATCGCGGCCAGAGCGTTGGATTTGGAACTCTATTCGTTGCTGGCCTTGAGCACTGCGTTCGCTGCTCCCCTGATTGGACTCTGGTTTCTACGTCAGACATTCACCTTCAAGGTCTGGCCGGTAAGGCAATGGGGATACTGGTTCTATCCGGGCCACCTTGCCGCGCTGCAAGCACTACGGTTTCTGGTCTGAAAACCGACCAAACAGCCTTAGCAAATCTGAGGAGCTTACGGTTGTCTATCTGGCCATCGGCGATGCTGGTCGTCGATCACATAAGGGTGTTCGTGAGTCACGCCATCTTGTCCGTCGAGGTGGGTGTGATCGACTGGCAGGTTCTCATGGGTGTGTTTGATCGACTCTTGGTCATGAGCCGGACGCCAGATCACAATGCTGACCACCAGTGCGCTACCGGCCACGACAGCGAGCCCAACAAACGACGCAGTGAGGCTGATGTTGGCACTCAGCCATCCCGCCAGCGGATAAGTAATCAACCAGCAGGCATGCGATAGCGCAAATTGCGCGGCAAACAACGCCGGGCGATCTTCGGTATGCGCCGAGCGACGCAACAGTCGACCGCTCGGGGTCTGGGCCAGCGAATAGCCCACACCGAGCACCATCCACAGCGGCAGCAGGAAGGTGTACGTGGTCAGGTTGATACCAACGGCCAAGCCTACTACCAAAATTCCTCCGCCAAACAGCATCGCCGTTCGGTCTTTTATATTTTTCAACAGGAGAGGCAAGACCAAGGCAGCGATCATCGAGCCGCCACCAAACGCGGCCAGCGCGAGTGCCGTAGAACTCTGTGGTAGAGCGAAGCGCGACTGCACCAGCACCACCGTATTGACGATGACCATGGCACTGGCGGCTGCTACCGTCAGGTTGAGAGCCAGCAGCCCTCGCAGGCGGGGTGTCGCTAGGAATATGCGCATGCCATGGGTAGTTCGTTCGTAGATGCTGCGTCGTGGCGTCGGCTTCGCCTTGGGCAGCACCACTGTGGCGACCAAGGCCGCTGAAGCGAGGAAACCGATAACCGTGCCGGCGAACAGGTTATGGAAGCTGATAACGGTCAGCAACGCGGCGGCGAGCATCGGACTGGCGACACTTTCAAGATCATAGGCCAGACGTGATAGCGACAAGGCGTGGGTGTAGTCGTCTTCATCCGGCAGGATGTCTGGAATGGTTGCCTGAAATGTCGGGGTGAACGCCGCCGAGGCTGACTGGAGAACAAAAATCAGCACGTAGATCTGCCAGACTTCCGTCACAAACGGCAGAGCGAGCGCGACCAAGGCCCGCACCAAGTCCAATGAGACCAGCATGGCCCGGCGAGGCAGACGTTCTGCAAAAGCTGCTGCAATGGGCGCCACGCCAATGTAGGCCGTCATTTTGATCGCCAGTGCTGTACCGAGGACAGCGCCTGCTTGGGCGCCCGCAAGGTCGAACGCCAGCAGGCCCAGAGCGACAGTGGCGAGCCCAGTCCCGACGAGCGCAATTACTTGGGCCAGGAAGAGATGACGGTAGGTTCGGTTGGCTAGGATTTTCAGCATGGAAGATCTCAGGTGGCGAAGCGTGTGACCAGGCGGTTACCGAACTTTTCACGAAGAGACGCAATCGGCTGGTTTCGTCTCTGTTCAATGTGAATATCCCCCCTGGGGGGATACGGTTCGATTTTAAATCATAGTCCATGGCAGCTCAAGAAATAGGCGCTACGCCATCTATCGAATGATTGAAGTACGGGCTCGTCCATCGGCTTGTATTGGTTCTGCACGGCGAGGCGACGTGTTCAATGTTTCGATTGCAGCATTCAAATGCTGCGACGCTGCCGGTCGGATGTATTCCCTCCCTGGCTTGTATGGCTAGTTGGAACGTGTGATCATACTTTCATTATAGGTAAGGGGGGTATGGTATGGGTCATGTGAGATCGAGCAAAGACAATCTTCTTAAGCGCGTAAAGCGAATCGCTGGGCAAATCCAGGCGATTGAGCGAGCACTCGACTCTGATGATGACTGCTCGAAAACCTTGCTTTTGGTCGCTTCGACCCGTGGCGCTATCAATGGGCTGATGGATGAAATCATCGAAGACCACGCTCGTGAACACGTCGCGAATCCGACACTCAGCAACGAAGAAAGAGCGAAAGGCGTCGATGAGCTTCTCGAAGCCATTCGCCGCTATTCCAAATAGGATTTGCCCAGATGAGTAATTCGTACACCGGCTATTCCCACGACCATATGTTCCTGGGGAAATCACATGAAGAAAACGCCAAGCGGACCTTGTGGGTAGTGGCTCTGACCGTCGTAATGATGGTTGCTGAAATCACCGCAGGTTATCTCACTGGCTCAATGGCGTTGCTGGCCGATGGTTTTCACATGGCAACGCACGCTGGAGCACTTGGCATAGCCGCAGCTGCTTACGGTTACGCAAAAAGACATGCCTCAAGTGCTCGCTACAGTTTTGGAACTGGCAAGGTGGGGGACTTGGGTGGCTTCGCCTCTGCTCTGATTTTGGGACTGGTCTCCTTGGGAATTGCTGGAGAATCGCTATTCCGTCTCTTTCAACCGACTCAAGTGCAATTCGGGACAGCGACTCTTATCGCAGTTGTCGGATTAGCAGTGAATGTGGTGAGCGCGCTTTTGCTTTCTGGCGGACATGATCATCACCATGGGCATGACCACGGCCACGATCAATCTCACCATGCGCATGGTCAAGACAATAATTTGCGCTCTGCTTACGTTCACGTTGTTGCAGATGCCCTGACCTCGGTTCTGGCCATCGCTGCTCTGCTTGCTGGCCGATACCTCGGTTGGGTATGGCTCGACCCTGCAATGGGGATTGTGGGTGCAGTTGTTATTGCACGCTGGGCTTGGTCGTTGATGCGGGTGACTGCGGGTGTATTGCTCGACCAGACAGATGATCATGTCGCTGAAGAGATTCGTGAACTGGTTGAGCGACCGGGAGATGCTTCGATCATTGATCTTCATGTCTGGCAGGTGGGGCCGCAAGCCCGGGCCGCGATTGTGAGTGTTCTGGGTAGCCCAGCAGTGAAAACCGAAGACATACGAGACCGGCTTGCTACGGTTCATGAGGTCACGCATCTGACTGTTGAGTACCGCACGAAGCCGGGAGCTGACTCACCGGTGCAAGTCTCCGTTCCGGCCTAGAAATGAACGCATAGTCGACTGAAATGAAAATAAGGATCGAGATATGCTTTTGAGCAAACGGGATCAGGCGCAAATCGAACGTCGTCTGATTGCGGCCCTGTCCAAGGCCTGCGAGACGGCCAAGGCGGAGATAGAGGGCTTCTCTTGGTTGACTCACGATGTGGATTACGAACGATTTCCCTCCAGTCTGATGATTGTTTGGGTCTTCGACACCGATGCCAGCAGGGATGAGGTGCTTGCCAATGGGCAAGACAAGCGGATGCTCGAACTGACGACCCTGGCGTTAAGTGAAGCGAATGTTCACGTCAATCAGGTGTCGGCCAACGTGCATTTCGATACTGAAGAGCAATGTCAGCGGTCAAATGCCGGTGACTGGCGGCAGCGTTTAACACGTACACGATCCACGCGGAGTTAAACCATGGCCAAGGACATCGAAAACCCATGTATTTCCGTTTGCCAGCTGAACAGCGAACTATGTTTGAGCTGCGGTCGCACCAAGGAAGACATCAGAAAATGGAAGCGGATGAAGCGTCCAGAAAAGATGGCCGCTGTACAACGCGCGACCCTGCGCCTGAAAAGCCTGCAAAAAAAGCACAATTGAACGCCGCAGTTTAGGCCACAGTAGTACTGCGTCCTCCCTTGCTGATGTCCTCGGCCCCCTTATGACTTCTTCTACTGCTTGAACACGTAATGGACAAAGCATTTCTCGCTGCATGGCCATAGTGGACGGTAGCCATGCAGTGTTAGATGGACAGGGCCAGATTAATTACCGGGGTATTCAGCAAGAACCTGATCCGTGCCGGCTTTGGTCAGGCCGATTACCTGATAAGCATCATGTTTTCCGTTGACTTCCATGCCTGGAGATCCAGCCGGCATGCCAGGAACGGCGATCCCGAGAAGGTCGTCACGTTTGCTCATAGCAATGATTTGCTCGGCGGGCACGTGACCTTCAACAAACTTTCCATTGATCATTGCTGTGTGGCAGGACGAGAGTCGTGGAGCAACACCGAGATCCTGCTTGACCGCGCTCATGTTGGTTTCTACATGATCAACGACGGTGAAGCCGTTAGCTTCAAGGTGCTGGATCCACTTCTTGCAGCATCCACAGTTAGCGTCACGATGGACATCGATCGTCAGCGACTCTGCTGCATGACCAGCTGAACTGATAAACAGAGCCGCGAATGCAGCGAGGCGAAGTGCCCGACCGGGACGAAGAAAGTTATTTCGCATGGGTATGCTCCTTCCCATCAGCGTGGGTATGAGTGTTTGGCTGAACGGCCGGAGTTGCAGCAGCGTCATGTGAAGCCTCCACAACCTGAGGATGGGCGTGTTCGGTACTTTCATCCTGAGAAGGCGCTGCGGCCGCCTCATGGGCATGGGCGCTGTTTCTCTCGCCACGATGGTCGCCTGCTTCGGCTATCTCTTCGGCTACACCCGCATCATGATGCCCAGCGACAGCCCCTTTTTGGCCCTCATGCTGGCCTTCATGGTTATGCATTTTGCTCTCGCCACCACCGTGTTGATGACCACCGCTGCTGGTTGCTAGAGCGTTGTATTGCGCTGCATCCAATGAAGGCAGCTGCTGGAGAAAAGCGACCATTCCCCATATGTAGGGATCGGCCATGCTTTTACCCCAAGCGGGCATGCCTGTGGATTTGATTCCATGCTTGATGATCCAGAAAGCTGCGGCAGGGTTTCCATCAACGCCCAGTTTTGAAAGATTCGGAGGTGCAGGGTAAAGGCTATTACTTAACTCGGTTCCTGCAATACCCGGAGCCAGATGGCAACCGATGCACATAGCGTTGTAGTTGCCAGCACCTGCGCGGATGAGAGCTTCTTCGCTCAGGTCGGGGACTTTAATGTCGCGTGAGCGCACTTCGATCGAGCGATCCCGAGCAGTGGAAAGTAGGGCGTAAACGGGATCGGAATGTGGATCATCCGCCCCAACATTGATCACACCAAAATACACCACGCCGGCACCTACTATTGCGGCGACCACCCCGGCAGCAGTCAATGTTTTCAATGTTCTTTTCATGTCATGCCCTCAAAACCACATCCGAACACCGGCGACAAATCGCGCCTCGTTCGCATCCTCTCCTTCATCGCTGGCCAGGTCTGCCGTATTGCCGTAGGAGCGGCTCCAGCTAACCCCAATGTAAGGGGCAAATTGGCGAACAATCTCATAACGCAATCGGAGTCCTACTTCGGTGTTTGCCAATCCAGACCCAATGCCGCGCTGAGGATCATTTTTTCCGTAAAAATTGGCTTCGGCCGTCGGCTGCAAAATCAGGCGATTGGTCAGCAGAATGTCGTAGTCGCCTTCCAGTCGAGCAGCGGTTTGACCGTTCTCACCGATGTAGGCAGTCGCTTCGGCTTCAAAGTTATAGAGGGCCATGCCCTGAATACCGAGCGCTCCCCAAGTTTGTGGTGACCCGGGCTTGAAGTCTTGTCGTACGCCGGTGACGACATCCCACCATGGACCGATGGAGTGCCCCCAAAGTGCTGAGAGTTCAGCGTTTTCCGTTACGCCATTGGTACGTTCGCCTTCCGAGCGCAACCACAGTCGGTCAACGTCACCGCCGATCCATCCTTTTGCATCCCAGGCCAATGCACTACCGTTGTCAGCATCCTGGTACTCAAACTTATCCAGCAGCATGAAGGAGTTGAGTTTTTTGTCGTGGACACCATGACCAGCAACATCTGGAAAGGCGGCTGCACGGTCAGCGTCGGTTAGTACGGGGACTGGGGTTCGACTGGTGGTAGTCGCCCCTCCATCCATACTTTCCATTCCGTCCATTTGCCCGTCATCCATACTCATCTTGCTGTGATCCATAGCCCCCATCTTGCTATGGTCCATCGCTCCCATTGAGCCATGGTCCATCTTGGAGTGATCCATCTCTTCAGCGGCGTGAGCCACGACAAAGAAAGCAGGACTGGTAGAGACTGCCAGTGCCATCAACGTTGGGCGTAAAAACTTACTGGTCATGATCTCAATCTGCCTTTTTGGTTTTTTGGTCATGATCCATCGACTCATGGCTCATCTTGCTGTGGTCCATTGACCCGTGATCGGTCTTTGACTCGTTTGTCGCAGTTGCAGGTTTGCTCGTTGTTTTCGCAGGAGTAGCAGGTGAATGCTCACTACTATCTTCGACTGCCAGCGCCACAGACGAGAGTCCACCCATCAAGCTGACGGCAAAGAGGCAACCGACCAGCGATTTACGATTTAGGTATGTGCTCACAGATCGTCTCCTTTACTCATCAACCCGTACTTCACGGAACATGCCCATTTCCATATGGAAAAGCAGGTGGCAGTGATAGGCCCAGCGACCTAAGGCATCGGCGGTGACTCGATAGCTGCGCTTGGTACCTGGTGGCATGTCGATTGTGTGCTTGCGCACCATGAACTTGCCGTTCTCATCTTCAAGGTCACTCCACATGCCGTGAAGGTGGATGGGGTGGGTCATCATGGTGTCGTTCACTAGGGTGATACGCAGACGCTCCCCATACTTCAGACGAAGCGGCTCGGCGTCAGAGAATTTGATGCCGTTGAAGGACCACGAAAACTTCTCCATGTGACCGGTCAGATGAAGCTCAATGGTGCGATTGGGTTCGCGACCGTCAGGGTCTTGGAAAGTGCTTTTCAGATCTGAGTAGGTGAGCACTCGACGACCATTGTTCCGCAAACCGATGCCTGGATCGTTTAGCTTTGGCGTTGGGTTCATGGCTTGCATGTCAACCAAGGGATTGTTGGTTTCGGACGCTGGGTGAGTCTGCATTTCGCCACCCATACCGCCCATCCCTGCCATCTTGCTGTGGTCCATGCCAGCCATGTTGGACATGTCGCCTTTGTCCGTTCCCGCCATCTTGCTGTGGTCCATACCGGCCATGTTAGTCATGTCACCGCTGTCCATGCCGGTCATCCCGGTCATGTCACTTTGGTCCATTCCCGCCATTTTGCTGTGGTCCATGCCAGCCATGCCTGACATGTCACCTTGTTTCATATCGCCGCCGCCCATACCAGCCATGCTGCCATGGTCCATGCCCGCCATACCGCCCATACCCATGTCATCCATGGTCAAAAGCGGCCGAGGATCGATCGCAGGTACCTGTGCCTTTAATCCTTCGCGAACTGCCAAGGTTCCACGTGCATAACCGGTTCTATCCATGGACTGGGCGAAGATTGTGTAAGCCTCTTCGCTGGCAGGTTCTACGATCACGTCATACGTTTCTGCCACGGCGATGCGGAATTCATCGACGCTGACAGGTTTGACATGTTGACCGTCAGCCGCCACAACGGTCATTTTCAAACCAGGGATGCGGACGTCGAAATAGCTCATGGCCGAGCCGTTGATAAAGCGCAGGCGCAGCTTCTCGCCCGGCTTGAAAATACCGGTCCAGTTACCGTTAGGCGCCTGGCCATTCATGAGATAGGTGTAAGTATCCCCACTGACGTCTGCGAGATCAGTGGGGTTCATTTTCATTTCAGCCCACATCTTCCGATCGGCCACGGCAGCAGACCAACCTTGCTTGCTGACGTCGTCGATAAAGTCGCCCACGGTACGTTTGTGGTGGTTGTAGTAGTCCGATTGCTTCTTGAGCTTGGCCATGACGCGACTAGGATCTTCATCGGTCCAGTCAGTCAACATCACTACATAGTCACGGTTGTATTGAAAAGGTTCAGGCTCTTTCGAGTCGATGACGATTGGACCGTAAACGCCTGCCTGCTCCTGCAAACCAGAGTGGCTGTGGTACCAATACGTACCGTTCTGATGCACCTTGAATTTGTACTCGTACATGCCATCGGGCGCAATGCCATGGAAACTCAAACCCGGTACACCATCCATGTTGGCGGGCAGAATGATCCCGTGCCAATGAATGGAGGTGTCTTGGTCTAGGCGATTTTTCACACGAAGTGTGACCGTCTCGCCTTCGCGCCAGCGCAGCAAAGGTCCGGGCAACGAACCATTGATGGTCAAGGCTGTGCGCGGCGAGCCAGTTATGTTTACAGGGGTTTCACCAATAAACAGATCAAATTCGTTACCGGTGAGAACGCTCGGCAGGCCAGGGCTGGTCACTGCCCATACAGGAGTGCGCCACAGACCAAGGCCGCTGAGAATGCCACCAGCGGCCAGGCCTTTAACGAATGTCCGCCTAGAGGTTTTGGAATGCATGCCGTTTATGTCCGATCAGTCAAAAGGGAAGCCGTGCGAAACAACCAATGAGTTGCACAAATAGGTGAAGGCACTCTTTCGGGGGAGGGGGTAATGAGCCCGAATGAGCTCGCTCGCCGTCACTAAAAACGAGTTCTTACGGCAAGCGAGCTCAGAAATTGCCACATTTGAACCACCACAGTGATTACATTTCTGTCAGCTTGGGAGCGCAGCAAGCTAATCAGCAATTCTTGTGGTCCATCGCTTTGGCTTGGCTTTCTGCGATGGGAGGTTGGGTGCTTTGCTTTTGGGCTACTTGATACGATTCCATTGAATTATTCCTAGCCGCTTCCATACGTGCGAACGCCCGGTCACCACCGCCTTCAGCCATTGCCAAAGAAGAGACGGTCAGGGCTGCGATGACGAACAAAGTTTTGATGGGGTTCATTTGAATTTCCTCTGATGATTATTGGTAACCCCCGAATCCACATCAAGTGATGATTCTTAGGGGAGAGCTTAAGGCTCAATAGGACTATAAGACTCATCCCCTGTCAGGAACCTTAGGTGAATATTACAGTTGTGTCAGGTTGCGATATTTCTCTTGAGGAACACGCTATTTAATCCGTAAGGTCCCGATCTTCCAACGTCACACCGCTATTGACTGAGTCTCTGTTTGAGATGCATAACTTTGTAAGTTTCTGTTAACTCCAAAGGTGAAAACGTTTTTTAGTTTCTGCACTGGTACTGCATATGTGTGTTCGATGTTCTTGAAAAATAGTAGCGCTACTGAGGGTGATTGATTGTGAGTATTAGTTTTGAGAAAGCGCTTGGCTCCGCAGAAAGAGCGTTAATTTATCGTAGCCAAAGAGCTGAGATTCTGAGTAACAATATCGCAAACGCTGATACACCGAACTTCAAGGCCCGAGACTTAGATTTTTCTACTGTGCTTGCAAGCGAGACAAAAGAAACTCCTACTCCGTTTTCTTTGAAAACAACAAATGTAAAACACATTACCGAAAAAGAATCAGCAGGTGATATTTACGAAGGTGCTTTGCTTTACAGCACACCGGCTCAACCTGCCATTGATCAAAATACTGTCGATCAGCAGGTCGAAGTCGCAAAGTACACAGAAAATGGAATACGTTTTGACGCCGCTTTTACTCGGTTGAATGGAGCGTTCAAAGGTTTGCTCAAAGCTCTGCGAGGTGATTAGTAGCGCAAGGGCTTGCGAGCGGTAATTGTGGCCGACGCGGCTGCTTCGGTACTCCTGAGGGTTCACCAAGGGGAGCCCCCTGCATACGGGGCTCTGACCATGGGAAGTGTCAGCATTCAAGCGTTGATCTGAGAAGGAAAACCTAACGCCTCGACAGTTTTACGAATCTGCTCTGGGCTTTCGCTGCTTTCAACACTCACCTTACCGGCTGACCGATCCACGGAAACCGTAGCTTCGTTGTCCAGTGACTGAATCGCTTTGGTGATTTTGCTGACGCAACTGCCGCAACCAATGCCTGATACATCTAAGACGAACATGGTTATTCCTCTCGTGCTGAGCGGTCTCTTTTCACCGCACCGACAGCATCAACGTTGACACGATGGCAAGGTCAACAGTTATCTGTTTCGGGTTGTGAGCGTCATTGAAGCTCAGTCAATTCGGGTATTCCTAAGTCTCAATGCATTGAAAACTACAGATGCAGAACTGACGCTCATGGCTATGGCAGCGATCATGGGCGACAGGAGATGTCCCGTCAGTGGATAGAGCAAGCCTGCGGCAAGAGGAATACCCATCGAGTTGTAAAGAAAGGCGAAACCCAAGTTTTGCCGCATGTTTTTTACTGTTGCGACCGAAAGAGCCCGTGCTCGTAAAATCCCCATCAGGTCGCCTTTTACCAGCGTGAGTTGCGCGCTATTCATCGCAACGTCAGTCCCTGTCCCCATGGCAATGCCCACATCTGCTCGCGCCAGGGCCGGAGCATCGTTGATACCGTCACCAGCCATGGCGACCTTCCGGCCGTATTGCTGGAGGTCTGCGACCAGACGTTCCTTGTCCTGAGGTTTCACTTCACCGTGGACTTCTTCAATCCCCATCTCCCTTGCGACAGCCCGGGCGGTGGTGAGCCCGTCGCCAGTAGCCATGATGATTTTGATGTCATCAGCCTTGAGCTTGGTGACTGCTTCTTTGGAGGTCGGTTTTATCGGGTCTGAGACCGCCAGTAACCCTGCCAATGCCCCGTCAACTGCGAGATAGATGATGCTGATGCCTTCAAGGCGCAACAACTCTGCACGCTTTTGTAGGGGCTTGGTGTTCACGCCTGCGGCTTCCATCAACGCGGTGTTCCCCAGCTGGATCTTCTTGCCATCAACGATGCCACTGACCCCGATACCTGAACCAGACTCAAAGGATTCTGGCTTGGTGAGCTTAATGTTCTTGGTTCGGGCATGATCGACGATTGCATGAGCCAAGGGATGTTCGCTGCCCTGATCAAGGCTGGCAGCCAGCTGAAGAACATCGGGGGGATTGAAACTGGGTGTGGCCTCCACACTGTGAAACACTGGCCTTCCTTCTGTCAGGGTGCCTGTTTTATCGACAATCAGCGTGTCGATCTTGCAAAGGTTTTCGATGGCACTGGCATCCCTGAACAGCACACCCATGCTGGCTGCTTTACCCGTCGAAACCATGATCGACATGGGCGTAGCAAGACCCAACGCACAGGGGCAAGCGATGATCAGCACGGCGACAGCGTTGATCAGACCAAACACCCAACTGGGCTCAGGGCCAAAAAGCCCCCAACCGACAAATGTCAGTATTGCAATCCCGATAACACCCATCACAAAGTAGCCGGCAATCGAGTCGGCCATTCGTTGCATTGGTGCTTTGGAGCGCTGAGCCCGAGCGACCATCTGTACGATCTGTGACAGCATGGTCTCGGCGCCGACCTTTTGCGCCTCCATTACCAAGCTCCCATGTGTATTCAGAGTGGCGCCGATCAGGCTATCACCAGCGCTCTTCATTACCGGCACTGGCTCGCCAGTGAGCATGGACTCATCCACCGCACTTTCACCCTCCAGTACTGAGCCATCAACGGGCACCTTTTCACCTGGCCTGACCCGCAGATGGTCTCCAAGGTGAACATGGGTGAGAGGAATGTCTTCCTCCTGTCCATCGGCATTGATCCGGCGTGCGGTCTTGGGCGATAAACCGAGAAGGGACTTAATGGCGGCGGAGGTTTGCGATCGGGCTTTGAGCTCAAGAATCTGCCCAAGCAAGGTGAGCGAGATGATGACCGCGGCGGCTTCGAAGTAGACGCCGATACGTCCATCTTGCATGAAGGTAGCGGGAAAGCTTTGGGGAAAGAGCGTTGCCATGACGCTGTAAAGGTAGGCTGCGGCGGTACCCAAACCAATCAAAGTCCACATGTTTGGACTGCGATTTCTTATAGAGGCTATGCCCCTTACAAAAAAGGGCCAACCTGCCCATAAGGTCACCGGTGTCGCCAGAGCGAACTCGATCCAGTTTTGGATCGAGCCATGGAGGAGTTGTAACGAGTGTCCCGCCATGGCGAGTACGGTCACTATCACGGTTAATGGCAGCGACCACCAAAAGCGGCGGGCGAAATCCCGGAGTTCAGGATTTTCTTCTTCATCGAGCGCGGGCATGACCGGCTCTAATGTCATGCCACATTTAGGGCAGTTGCCGGGTCCGGGTTGACGTATTTCCGGGTGCATCGGACAGGTAAACTCAGTGCCTGTTTGTACCGCAGGCACTGGAGCGGTGACGCGGGACTCGGCGCTCGAAACATTACCGCTGTAGCGCTCAGGATCAGCTCGAAACTTCTCCTGGCATTTCAGGCTACAAAATTGATACGTCTGTCCCTGATAAGACTCACCAAATTTACTTGGTGAAGTGACTGCCATTCCGCACACCGGGTCACGTAGATCATCGTCATTGAGCGGAGCAGCAGGGGCGTGATTGTGGTCGTGGTGGCTCGATATGGTAGGCATGGCTATTTCCCTTTTTCGTCCTTATGGGTTGTTGCCTGATCGCCATGGTTATGTCCGCCATGTCCATGTCCAAAAAAATGCATCAATGGGCAGATCAACAGAATCAGATAAGGCCAAAATGGATAAACGTGGCTGAAATGCTCCCGCAACACGTAGAAGGCACCAATCGCAATGAGCATGATCAGTACAACGCCTGTTTTGCGCCTCCAAAATGGTGCGGTGGTGTTTCCATCCGGATGCTGATGGTTATTCATGATCTAGACCCCACTGTGTAAGCGTTGTTGTGATCTCTGCGACAGAGCGTAGACAACTCGTGCGTCGAAGCGGTGTTAGCAGCCAGCTTCGGCTTACTTCAGGTCAAACGGACCAACCATCCCTGACTGATAATGCCCCGGCACGTTGCAGGCAAACTGAAGGTCTGTGCTGTTGTTGAAGGTCCAGATCAGCTCTTGGGTTGCGCCAGGCTCAATCAGGACGCTGTTCGGGTCGTTGTGCTCCATTCCGACCATCTTCATTCCACCCATGCTGTGGCTCATACCGCTCATCGTTTTCCCGGTACCGGTGGGGTTAAGTGTCCCGTTCTGGAACATGCTTGCCATTTCTTTTTGGTGTGCTGCATGAGCAGCGGCTTTGCCGATGTTGAACTCGTGCAGCAGCGAACCCTCATTGCGAAGGACAAATCGAATAGTTTCACCAGGCTTTACGTCGATGCTTTCAGGTTTGAAGAAAATATCGCCCATCTCGACCTCCACCGTACGGGTAACCTCAGAGGCGACTCCAGGCTTACCGATGTCCTCTTTCCCATGCCCTGCGCTGGCCATAGCCGTAGCACCGAAGAGTAGAGTGATTGCTGCGATGACTGGGGTAACGAGCCTAGCTTTCATAGTGACCTCGAGAGTAAGAGTGGGAACACTGGCTATGCTAAAGACACGGAGCTGCCAGTTAACTGACCTGAACACTACATTTCTGTCAGTTTTCAAAAAAAAACACGGCGTCCAAAGACGCCGTAGTCAACGGTACTGTTCAAAAAGCCCTTTGGAAGCCGGTTTTCACTGATGATTCTCTGAAAGCATCAATTTGTGCTCACGTTGCATTTGGCTCAAAACGTCGTCGGCAATTTTGTCGTGCTTTTCCATCCAGGCCAGGTGCTGTTGGGGTGACATTGAGGCGTCTGGATGATCTTTATGGAGTTGGCTCATGATGTCGCCGAGCATCTTCATATGCTCGGTCATGTGGACATGGCGCTGTCCTTCAGGGGCTTTTTCAGCTTGAACCAGTACGGCTTCAGCCTTGTCGCGCAGGCCTTCCATACGCTCTATCACCCGGTCTCCGCCACTTTCAGCCCATACAGAAGCTGAGACGAGTATCGAACTTACAAAAAACAGCATTTTCAGGCGATTCATGGGGCAACTCCTTATGGAATTGTTTTCCGGCTCCCAAACGTTTCATGCTGAAGAGTCGGTCGAGCACCAGGAAGTACTCATGCTTGAACCCTAGACAGCGCTTGCTGACATCTACCTGAAGCCAATATTACTTTTCTGTCAGTTGCTGGTTGGCTGGCGTGTTTCGATGCAGACTGCGCTTCATCATTATTCGAGAGCCACCCTCATGAGACTTCTGGTTGCTGAAGACGAACCCAAAATAGGTATCTATTTGGAGCAAGGACTCACGGAGGCGGGGTTCAATGTGGATCGCTTTACCAATGGCAAAGTGGCGCTTCAGCACGCTTTGAGCGAGGCCTATGACCTGCTGATTCTAGACGTCATGATGCCTGGGCTGGATGGCTGGGAAGTACTTCAGAAGGTTCGTGCATCTGGGAAAGATGTTCCCGTGCTCTTCCTCACGGCGCGAGACCGCGTTGAAGATCGAGTGAAAGGACTTGAACTCGGGGCAGATGATTACCTGATTAAACCCTTCGCATTTTCTGAACTGTTGGCTCGCGTCAGAACGTTGCTGCGTCGGGGTAACGGCGCTCCCTCGCAAACCTATATGAAATTGGCTGATCTGGAGGTGGACCTGCTCAAGCGTCGAGCCATTCGTGGAGGTAAGCGCATAGACCTTACGGCCAAAGAGTTTGCGCTGCTTGAGCTGTTGCTACGTCGTCGAGGGGAGGTGCTGCCAAAATCACTTATCGCCTCCCAGGTTTGGGACATGAACTTCGACAGCGATACCAATGTTATTGAGGTCGCGGTAAGGAGACTGAGAGCAAAAATCGATGATGATTTTGAGGTCAAGCTGATTCACACCTCGCGGGGTATGGGTTACATGCTCGACGCACCTGATTTGGAGTCGGAATGAAGCGAATGTCCCTGACAGCTCGCATGAGTCTGATGTTCATGCTCGCGGTAACGGCCGTGCTCACGGTTGCCGGACTCAGTTTCAATAACCTCAGCCGGCATCATTTCAAGATGCTGGATCAGCAGGCGCTGAACGAAAAACTCCATTCGACTCAAAGAATTCTGACGGGGTTGAACAGCATTGATCAATTCAGTGATGTTAAGCCTGAGCTAGAGGCGCTGCTTGGCGCTCACCGTGATTTGACTGCTCTAATAATCGATGGGGGCGGCAAACTACTGTTTGCTGATCCCGGTCCCGTAGATGTTCCTGAGGAATTCCGCAGCATCCCAAACAACAACGTCTGGGAGTGGCGAGATCAAGAGCAGATGTTCCGTGGCGTGACGGCACAAGCCATTGTGACGGGACAAGACAAGCCATTGACCGTCATGTTGATTTTTGACGTTACTCAGCATATGTCCTTTTTCGAGACGCTTGAGCGATGGTTTTGGATAGGGCTGGTGATCAGCGCGCTGGTCAGTGCAGCGTTGGGCTGGATGGTCGCGAGCAGTGGCCTGCGGCCTATTCGCCAAGTCACCCAGGTCGCGGCCTCAATGTCAGCTAAATCACTCAAAGAACGTATTCCATTAGCACCGGTTCCCAAAGAGCTTCAGCAAATGGTGCTGTCATTCAACGCAATGTTATCCAGGTTGGACGATGCATTTGTTCGCTTATCGAATTTCTCTGCGGACATTGCTCACGAGTTACGGACCCCCGTCAGCAACTTGATGACCCACACGGAAGTGGTGCTTTCTAGAAAAAGGAATATCGAGGATTACGAAGACAACCTGTACTCAAATCTTGATGATTTGAAGCGTATGGGGCGAATGATCGATGACATGCTTTTTCTGGCCAAGTCTGACAACGGTCTGATCACACACGAGAACAAACCAATAGACTTGGTGGAAGTCGTGGAAAAACTGCTTGAGTACTACCGCCTTTTGGCTGATGAGCGAGGGATTGAACTCAAGGTTTCAGGACGGGGCAGCGTCCGAGGCGATGTCCTTATGCTCCACAGAGCCATTTCTAACCTGCTCTCTAACGCGCTTCGCTACACCTCTGAAGGGAAGACGATCAGTGTCGAAATCCTCCAGAAGGAGATGTCGGTATTGGTCGTCGTGGAGAACCACGGAGAACCCATTGCCCCCGAACACCTTGAAAAGCTTTTTGATCGTTTTTATCGCGTGGACCCAGCGCGGAGAGAAGGAAGTCCAAGCAACGCAGGGCTAGGTCTGTCGATTACCCGATCAATTATTGAAGCGCATGATGGCAAGATCTGGTGTACGTCATGTGACGGGAAAACGGCCTTTCATCTAGAGTTTCCTAGTGTTGACTTGAAGGTCAGCTGAACAACGGCGCATTTGCGATCAACGGCGATCTCTCAGCCTGCGCCCAGCGCCCACTTTCGTTATTTTTGAATGAGTGAAAACCCTAGTATCGCGGGCACGCGGTCTCGTCTTTAAGTCTCGCTACGCCCGCCAATTCGAGGCCAAACACCGCGTCAAGCTGACTGAAATGTAATCGAACAGTTTGCGTTCGTGTGGCATCGTGTTCTTGCACTGTGACGTTGGGGCCTAGTGAGTTTCTCGTGTTCAACCTGCCCTAGAACACGGAGGCTACTAGCTAATCATCAGTGGTTTTAACAAGAATCGAAAAGTAAAAACTAGATATTCCCAAACAAACCTCGAATCAACAGCTCTTGCTGTGAGGAGTCTTGCATGTCATTCCTTAAAACTACGACCGTAGCTGTTGCACTTACCGCTGGTTTGCTTCTGAGTGCAGTTGCTCAAGCACATCCAAAGCTCCTTTCTTCCACTCCGGCAGAAGGCTCGAATGCGGCGGCCCCTTCGAAAATTGAACTGCACTTTTCTGAGAATCTCACCACTCAGTTTTCCGGTGCAAAACTGATCATGACCGATATGCCTGGCATGCCGAACTCCCCAATGGGTGTTAAGGCCGCAGTCGCTGGTGGCGGTGATCCGAAAACGATGGTGATTACACCGGCAGCACCTTTGACCACCGGTACCTACAAAGTCGAATGGCGTGCTGTCTCCTCGGACACTCACCCGATCACCGGCAACTTCTCATTTAAAGTGAAATGATTGATGAGCGACTCAATAAATATTGTGGTTCGCTTTGCTCTCTATTTCGACCTGATGTTGTTATTCGGATTGGCAATTTTCGGCTTGTACAGCCTCAGGGGAAAGGAAAGAGTATCGGGCACGGTCTTGAATTTTGAGTCGCTTCTTTACGGTACTTCTGTTGCAGGTGTAGCTCTGTCCCTTGCCGCGATGTTGTTGCTTGCCAAAGCAATGAGCGGTGTCTCCGAGCTTATGGAGCTACAGCAACATATTTTTGAAATGGTCCTTATGGGGACCGACGTCGGGTTGACCTGGATGGTCCGAATAGCTGCCTTGGTGATGGCAATTATTGGCGTCGCATTGAATAAGCGATTTCCGACACCCAGTCTCTGGATCGTCACCGTATGCGGAGCGATTGCGTTGGCGACGTTGGCTTGGACAGGGCACGGTGCCATGGATGAAGGCAGCCGACGCTACTGGCATTTCATCACCGATATATTCCATCTTTTAGCCGCAGGTGGCTGGTTGGGTGCTCTATTGGCATTCGCTCTACTGCTGCGGTTGAAATCGCTAAAGGGCGAACAAGAAGCTCGAATTCTTGCACGGGTGCTGACTGGCTTTGAGTCGGCCGGCGGAGTGATTGTTGCGATCATAACCGTCACGGGTGTAGTGAATTACCTTTTTATCGTCGGTCCAAATCTCGATGAAGTGATGCTCAGTACTTATGGCCAGCTGCTGTTTTTGAAGATCCTGCTCTTTGCCGGGATGATCGTGTTAGCCACGCTGAACCGCTTTCACCTAAGTCCGGTATTGGAGCGGTCAGTTCGAAATGGAGAATACTCTGCCGCGGTCAATGCCTTGCGTCGCAGCATGACACTCGAGTTTTTAATGGCAGTCATCATAATTTGTCTTGTCGCATGGTTAGGCACTTTAAGTCCGGAAATGGAAATGAGCGCGGGATAGAGGTTGGTGACAGCCGACAAAGGAGTCTAGAAGGTGAATTGTAAGGGCCATATCCACCCCCCCCTCAAGGGCGATCCACTCGCGCTCTGAAACTCATAAAAACTGCGATTGTGATCGGTTCTGTCCTTCTGTCGTCCATGGTGTGGGCTGAAGGCGGTGGAGACCGCGTTCTTGCACGTTTTGCCGCTCATCAGAATCAGGGCAAAAGCATGGTGCAGCAAGCTGTGAAAACGCAGCTAGCGCCTAATATAAAGGGGGTGATGGTTCATAAATAGGCTTAAATCAGGCATGAACCGCTGTGTGGTATTGGAGCGCTTCTGAGCTGGCCTCAGGTCAGGCGTACTCTTAAAAACTGAGGGAGCTATACATTGTGATGGCTCAAAATCTGGATAAAACCTTGATCAAGCTGCTCATGGTGCTGCTGTTTGTCGTAGCGGCAGCACATGGTCAAGCGTTGATGTTTAAATCCGAGCCGTCAACTGTTCCTCTTAACTGCCCGGCAGCGCAGACTATGCTTGCTGAATCCAGCAGAGTGAATATCTGCCCTGACATGTCGAACCAAGTCACTTGCTCGATAAGTTGTTCCATTCCCTCAACGGGAGCAGTCACGTTTTTTGTTTCAATCTGGCACGCCTTAAAGTCATCTCCATACGACTGCTATACAACTTCACTCGGTCGCATGCCCGTTGCTCCAGATCCTTTTCCTCCTAAACATTCCAGCCTCTCCTAACCACGCCGAGTGCTAGCTCGTTTGTTCTTCAGCAACACCACCAAAAGAACATTAGGTCCGTCGCTCGGGGCTACAGCTAATGTTTTTTATCGTCAACGGAAAAAGGATTAGGTGGTTACCGTGAATAAATCATCCACTTTTTTGGGTGGGATGTTACTCGCACTCACTGCCCTTGCGATGCCTATCGTTAACGCTGCTGAAGAAGCCATTCTCTATAAAAACCCAAGTTGTACGTGCTGCGATAAATATGCGGACTACTTGCGTGAAGGCGGGTTCAAGGTGTCGATTGTCGCGGATTCTGCACAGCTTCAGCAGATCAACAAGGCCGCTGGTCTTCCCTACTCTTTGGCAGGCTGCCATGCCGTTGCCATTGATGGTTACGTTATTAGCGGCCACGTCCCGCTAACAGCCGTCAATAAATTACTGGCAGAGCACCCTGCAATTCGCGGTATCACCTTGGCCGGGATGCCACCTGGATCGCCAGGCATGGACGGCACCCAGCAGAAGCCGTTCGAAATTTACGCCTTTGACGGAGATAAAAGCTGGCTCTACATGACCCAGTAGAAACGTCAGAGCGTTAGTTTTGTGGCTGAGGTATGTAAATAAATACTGAAAATTTAGAGGATTAACCATGACCAAGAATATAGCGCCATACGCAAGAGGTATGTTGCAACGTCACCCACTGCGTGCAGGGCTTGCCGTTGCAGTTGTTTTCACCTTGCTTTTTAACCTCCACAGTCTGTTTGCAGCAGCCACTCTGCCTGTTCTATTTTCTATTTTGCCCTGCCTGTTAATGATCGGGCTCTGCATGAAAAGCATGGGCGGTAAAACTGCATGCGAGCAGAAGGCTTCGGATCAGCCATTGCTTACCCAGAGCCTGTCGAAAACCCAGGTCGTTGATCAGGAGAATTATCATGCGTAACTCTTTTGCCTACACAGCCGTACTCGCCGCGATCCTAACTCTTGGAGTTATTTCCACGAGCTTTGCTGAACAGCCTCAAAGTACTACTAAGGACAGCTCTGACATGATGAAAGGAAAGGATTTGCCGATGATGGAGGGCGGTAAAATGCCGATGATGGACATGATGCAGGAGATGTCGGCAATGATGAAGAACTGCAATACGATGATGGAAAGCATGAATAAGCACATGAGCAGTGAGCCTGCCCAAGGCAGCACTAAAGTGCAATAACAGCTTCTTTAGTCGCAGGTCTTGAGCCCTCTTAGACAGAGAGAAACCAAGTCTGAGTAGTGGTATCGCACTCAAGCGGTATCGCTACTCAGATGCTCCGATGTTTCTTCCAAGTATCGGCGCTGAGTTCCGATCCGCTGTTGATCGAGATGGAGCCTAATCATGAATGACTTTTCCATGCACTATGGGCACTGGGGGTGGGTGCTGATCATGGTGCTCATTGCATCCTGGGTCCTCTACCGTTTTGTCGCTCCACGTAGTTGGCGCGACTGGATGGGCGCAGGTTTAGTGCAAGCGTTCATCATCGCGTTATACGCCGAAATGTACGGTTTCCCACTGACCATTTACCTGCTGACTGGTTTCCTGGGAATCGATCTCCCGCTGACCGGATTTTCGGGCCATCTCTGGGCAACAATGCTGGGCTACGGTGCTACCGGGGCCATGCTGGAAATGATGCTGGGCGGCGTGTTTATCGTGGTCGGCCTGGCTCTGTTAATCCGAGGCTGGGTTCAGGTTTACCGCACAAGTCTGGAGGGGAAGCTGGCGACACAAGGTGTCTACGGTCTGGTCCGCCACCCGCAATACACCGGGATCATGCTAGCGGTCTTTGGACAGGTGATTCACTGGCCGACGGTGATCACGTTATTGTTGTTTCCCCTGATCGTCTGGGCTTATGTCCGTCTAGCGAAGCGGGAGGAGTCGGCCTTGACCGAACGTTTTGGCGAGAAGTATCAGACCTATCGGCAGCGGGTGCCCATGTTGTTCCCACACTTGAGGAATTGGCGGGAGTTCATCCATTCACTGCTCTTTGCTGATCAGCAATAGCCTCATGTTCTCTGAGCCTGCGTGACGAACACGTCATCGCAAGCGGGTCACACAGAATACTGGTTTGACCGAAAAAAGGCGCCTAACTCAGGCGCCTGAAACCATCCTCCCAACCAAAGGAGTCAAACAAGAGGATGGTGGAGCAATCAACTCTTCATTACACAGCTTGGCTGCAAGCCTTTCGCTGATCTGTGCGCCTATCAATGGTGGATGGGCTGGTCCGGTCCCAGCTTGTGAATACCGAACCAAGCCATGCCATTGTTACTTCAGGGGCTTGATCGACACGATGGTGGCCGACATGCCCTCGGCACGAAACTCAAACGCTACTTGATCCCCAGCCTTCAGGCCTGCCAGTTGTTTGGTTGTTGCGTTGAATGCCATGGTCATGGCGGGCCACTGCACAGCCGGAACGGCGCCATGGGCGATAGTCACTGTATGTTTCGTGGTGTCGACAGCCTTGATCGTACCCTCGGCTTTGGCCACTGGAGCCTGCTCGGTCTCCTGCGCCATCTGCATGCCCTTCATGGGCATAGCGTCCATTTTCATACCCGGCATGTCTTCTGCCTGAGCAGTAAGAGACAGTGCGACAACGGTGCTTGCAACGGCGATCAGGGTCAGTTTCATACGACTTTTCCTTGAGTGGTGGTGGGTACAACGGGAAGGTGCCGGCGGCGCATCAAGCGGTAGGCCGCCGGAATGACGAACAGAGACAGTAAGGGCGCGGTGACCATGCCGCCGACCATGGGTGCGGCGATGCGACTCATCACTTCGCTACCGGTGCCACTGCCCAAAAGGATGGGTAACAGACCCGCAATGATGACGGCCACGGTCATGGCCTTGGGTCGGACCCGTTGCACCGCACCTTCGCGAATAGCGGCGATCAGCCCGCGCTCAGTGCTGTCACCGGCGTCTTCACGTTCGGCCCAGGCATTCTTCAGGTAGAGCAGCATGATTACGCCAAACTCGGCAGACACCCCCGCCAGCGCGATAAAGCCGACACCGGTGGCCACCGACAGGTTGAATCCCAACAGATACAGAAACCATGCTCCACCCGTCAGTGCGAACGGCAGAGTGGCCATGATCAACAAGGCCTCGTCGAAGCGGGCGAACGTCAGGTAGAGCAGGACGAAAATGATCAGCAGCGTGGCTGGCACCACCAGCTTGAGCCGTGCATTGGCTCGCTCGAGAAATTCGAACTGCCCCGAGTAGCTCAGGCTCATGCCTGGCTGTAACTTCACCTGCTCACTGACGACACGGCGCAGGTCGGCGACCACCGAGGCAATATCCCGGCCACGCACGTCGATATACACCCAGCCAGAAGGCCGGGCGTTCTCGCTCTTGAGCATTGGCGGGCCGTCGCTGACCTTGACCTTCGCCACAGTGCCGAGGGTAATCTGGCTCCCCAAAGGGGTGTAGATCGGCAGCTGCTCCAGGGCGCCGAGCGAGTCACGCCACTCACGCGGATAACGCACGTTGATCGGGAAGCGAGCGAGCCCTTCAATGGTCTCTCCGACGTTTTCACCACCGATAGCGCCGGCCACGATCGACTGCACATCGGCGATATTCAGCCCGTAGCGGGCCGCGGCCTTGCGATCGATATCCACATCGATGTAACGGCCGCCAGTCAGGCGCTCGGCCAGGGCCGAACTGACACCGGGCACATCCTTGGCCACGCGCTCGACCGCCTGAGTAGCCGTATCGATCTCCGTCAGATTGGGGCCGGCAATTTTTACCCCTATCGGGCTCTTGATCCCGGTGGCCAGCATGTCGATGCGGTTGCGGATCGGTGGTATCCAGATATTGGTCAGCCCAGGCACGCGGACCACTCGATCCAGTTCCTCCACCAGTTTTTCCTGAGTCATTCCGGGGCGCCACTGCTCACGCGGCTTGAATTGAATGGTAGTCTCGAACATCTCCAGCGGTGCCGGGTCGGTGGCGGTTTCGGCGCGGCCCGCCTTACCGAAGACGTGTTCGACTTCGGGCACCGTCTTGATCAGGCGATCGGTCTGTTGCAGCAGCTGCGCCGCTTTCTGCGCCGACAACCCCGGCAGAGCCGAAGGCATATAGAGCAGATCGCCCTCGTCCAGCGCAGGGAGGAACTCGCCACCCAGGCGAGAGATCGGCCATAGTGCGCTGAGAAAGACCAACAGTGCGACCAGCATGGTGACTTTGGGCCGGCGCAGCACCGCGTCCAGGGCCGGCTGATAGAGCCTGATCAACCAGCGGTTCAGCGGGTTTTGTTCCTCTTTGGGGATCCGTCCACGAATCCAGTAGCCCATCAGCACCGGCACCAGAGTTACCGACAGTCCGGCCGCCGCCGCCATGGCGTAGGTCTTGGTGAAGGCAAGGGGGCCAAACAGGCGGCCCTCTTGCGCTTCCAGGGTGAACACTGGAATGAACGACAGGGTGATGATCAACAGGCAGAAGAACAGCGCCGGCCCCACCTCGGCCGCCGCTTCGGTCATCACATGCCAGTGATGTTCGCCCTTCAGCTCTTCCCCCGGGTGGGCCGCGTGCCAGGCCTCGACCTTCTTATGGGCGTTCTCGATCATCACCACGGCGGCATCGACCATGGCGCCGATGGCGATGGCAATCCCACCCAAGGACATGATGTTGGCGTTGATGCCCTGGTAGCGCATGACGATGAAGGCTATCAACACTCCCACCGGCAGCGAGATAATGGCCACCAGGGATGAGCGCAGGTGCCAGAGAAATATCCCGCACACTAAAGCGACGACGATGAACTCTTCGATCAGTTTGTGACTGAGGTTTTCCACGGCGCGGTCGATCAGCTTGCTGCGGTCGTAGGTGGTGACGATTTCTACCCCGGCCGGCAGACTGCTTTTCAAGTCGTCGAGTTTGGCCTTGACCGCCGCGATGGTTTCGCGAGCGTTCTTGCCGCTGCGCAGAATCACCACGCCGCCGACGGTTTCACCCTCACCGTCGAGTTCGGTAATGCCGCGACGCATCTCCGGCCCCAACTGGATCGTGGCCACATCGCCAAGGGTCACCGGCACACCACCCGCACCCAACTTGAGCGGGATCGCCCGAAAGTCATTGAGCGTCTTCAGGTAGCCGGAGGCACGCACGATGAACTCAGTCTCCGCCATCTCCAGCACCGCGCCCCCCGTTTCCTGGTTGGCCTTGCCGATAGCGTCGGTCACCTCAGCCTGAGTGATACCGAGGCTGGCCAGTTTGAGTGGGTCAAGCTGGACCTGGTACTGTTTGACCATGCCGCCCACGGTGGCCACTTCCGCAACGTTGGGCAGGGTCTTGAGTTCGAACTTGAGGAACCAGTCCTGAAGTGCGCGGAGCTGCGCTAAATCGTGTCCGCCACTGCGATCCACCAGGGCGTACTGATAGATCCAGCCCACTCCAGTTGCATCCGGTCCCAACGCCGGCTTGGCGCTGGCAGGCAACCGACTTTGTATCTGACTCAGGTATTCCAGCACCCGCGAGCGAGCCCAATACAAGTCGGTACCGTTTTCAAACAGCACGTAAACGAAGCTGTCGCCGAAAAAGGAATAACCGCGCACGGTTTTGGCTCCCGGCACCGAGAGCATGGTGGTGGCTAACGGATAGGTCACCTGGTTCTCAACGATCTGCGGCGCTTGTCCCGGATAAGGGGTGCGGATGATCACCTGAACATCGGAGAGGTCCGGCAGTGCATCGATGGGCGTGCTCTGAACCGACCACACTCCCCATGCCGTAACGAACAGCGTGGCCAGCAGCACCAGGAATCGGTTGGCCACTGACCAGCGAATCAGGGCAGCAATCATGGCTGACTCCCCGATTTTTCCAGGCGTTCAATGCGCAAACCATCGTCGGTTTGACTGACTGATGCACGAACCTTGTCGCCAGCCTTGAGTCCTTGCATCAGAGCAGGGTCAGCCAATGGGAAGGTCATGGTCATGCCCGGCATGCCCAGCGTCTTGAACGGACCATGGGCGAGGGTCACGTCTTTGCTATTGATCTCGACGATCTGCCCGTCCGCCTCATGCAGGGCGCGTGTCGCGGCAGCAGGTGGCGGCATTTCCATCGTTCTCGCGACGATGCCCTTGAGGCTGGCCTCGGAGTCGAGCAGGAACTGTCCAGAGGAGACCACTTGCTGGCCTTCCTCCAGACCTTTCAACACCACTGTTTTGCCTTCGTTTTCCTGCCCGGGTTGCACCTCTACCGGTCGGTAGCGGCCCGCGTCTTCGGCGAGCATCACCAGGACGCGTCGGCCGGTGCGAATGAGCGCCTCGCTCGGCACCCACAACATGCTTTGCTCAGTCGAACGATTCAGGCGCACCTGCGCCGTCAAACCGGGTCTGAGGCGCCCGTCAGGGTTGGGCAGTTCGACCCGCACGCGAACGGTGCGGCTGTCCACATTCGTTTCCGGCAGAATGGCGCTGACCGTGCCATTGAGCACGGTCCCCGGGAAGGCTGGCAAACGTGCTTCTACCGTTTGACCGACGACGATCGATCCAGTCTCCGACTCTGGAACGGCTACGGCCAGCCAGACGCTACTCAAACCATTGACTCGGGCCAGAGTCTCACCGGCTGCCACGGTCATACCCGCACGCACGTTCAATTCTTGCAGCACGCCGCCAATGGGGCTGGTGAGGGTCAGGTTCGGCTGGACCTTAGCGCTGCGTTCTACTTGGGTAATCAGCGCCGCCGTCATCCCCGTGAGGCGCAGCCGTTGGCGTGCTGCCGCCAACAAGTCAGCATCACCGTTACGCTTCAGTGCAAGGAATTCTTCCTGAGCAGCAGCCCATTCCGGTACCAGGATATCGGCCAATGGCGCATTGGCTTTGAGCACATCGCCTGGAGCATGGGCATACACCTGCTCCACAAAACCCGCGGTACGCGCCTGGATCACGGCGACATCCCGCTCGTTGAACGCCAGCACGCCGACCACGTCCAGGCTGGAGGCCAGGACTCCACGGGTGACGGTGGCCAGACGCAAACCGAGATTCTGGGTCAGGCTTGGGTCGATACTCATGGCCGCATTGTCCGCCGCGGAATCAGCGTATCGGGGCACCAACTCCATATCCATGAAGGGTGATTTGCCCGGCTTATCGAATTTCTGTTGCGGCTGCATCGGGTCGTACCAATACAGTACTTTGCGTTCGTCTTGCGTTTTGGGACTCTGTTCGGCGAGTGCACCAGGTATTGCGATCATGCGCTGCTGAGCGAACCAGTAACCACCGCCAAGACCTACGGCCACCGAGAAGCCCGCCAGCAAAGCCCCTTTCCAGATTCGAGTGCTCATTGGCTGGTTTCTCCGTAAGTGAAATACAGACGGGCACTGGTCAGTGCCCGCTGTTCTTCGAAGTCAATTTGTTTGAGGCGGGCCTCGATGAGTTCACGTCGAGCGCTGATCACGGCGTTCAGGTCACCTTTACCGGCGCGGTAGCTGGCCATGCTCAGCCCGACCTTTTCCTTGGCCAGCGGCAACAGGCTGTCCTGGCTGCGGCGCACGGCACGGTTCAGGCGTTCGTATTCGGCCAGATCCGCCTCCAGTTGCTCGGTATGCTCACGTGCCAGGGCTTCGCGCTCGGCCTCCAACTGATTCAGTTCGGCGTGCTTGGCGGCGATCTTCGGATTTTGTCGGGAGCCGGGGAACAGTGGCAGGTCGAAGGTGAATTGCACGCTGACCATGTCGCCAAATTCCCGTCCGCGGCGCTGGTAATCAAGCTCCCAGCTCCAGTCGGACTGTTTTTCCGCTTCCGCTTCACTTATCTTGGCCTGCGCTTCGCGGGTCATCGGCGCGAACGCCGCCAGCGCGGGATGATGTTGCAGCTTATGGGAGTAACCCGAAGTATCGATGGGCCACTCCGGCAAACTGCCGGTTGGTTGGTCGTTGGCCGCGGGACCAATCCAGCGTTTGAGAGCGGCTCGGGCTTGTGCCCGCAGACGGACCAGGTCGTCCTGTTGTTCCGCCAACTGCGCCGCCTCCTGTTTCGGTGTGACAGCATCGGCAGGCTGAGCACGGCCGCCAGCGATCTGCGCCCGCACGGTATCGGTCAACAGACGATTTTCTTTATAAAAGTCCTGGAACAGCGCCTCTTTACGCTCGACGGAATAGCTGCTGATCCAGGCCAATGCGGTGGCCTGACGGACATTCAGTCTCTCCACACGGCCTTCAGCCGCAGCTCGATCGACGGCCGCTTCGGCGACCTCAATGCGTGCTTTGCGTTTGTCTCGGCTGGGCACTTCTTGCATGACCCCAACCATCTGCATGGTCATGAAGTCCTGCTCGAGTCTCCAGCGGTCGGGGCCGCCGATGGGAAAGTTTTGTACGCCCAGCAGTAGCTTTGGATCGGGTAGTTCGCCGGCTGGAATGGCAGCACTGCTGGCGGCTTGCAGTTTGGCGGCTTGGGCGGTTAGTGACGGGGCGTTGTTTTCGGCCAGCCGTAAGGCTTCATCGAGTGTCAGCGGAGCGGCGACGCTCGGCAATGCCAACACGCTTGCCGCCAAGGCGGCCACGACGGGCCAGCCTGTGCAATAGCGTAGGGAGTTCATGCTCACGATTCCTGTGATGTTCCACTGCGCGCCTCTTAGACATGCACGCAGAAATACCATCCCGCGAAGGCAGGATGAAACTCAGTGTGGTACAGGAATCAGGCGCGGGGCGGACGCCATACCCCGGATGGGGTTTGAATGGGCGGGAAGTCGCTGAAAAGGGATAGCACCAGCGGACTGGACAAGCGAGTGACAGGCTTGATGATCGATACTTGCAGCATACTGCCAGTCTTGCATTCCTGACCAGGTTTGCAGGGCTTCCCGTGATCGGAGGGGCTTTTCATGTCATGGCAGCAGTCCGGTCCCATGTCATCCATCATCGCCATACCCGCCATTTTCATCGGGCAAGGCTCTGTCGGTGCCTGAATGCCCGCCATCCCGCTGAGGGGAAGCGCCAAGCTAATCAGGAAAATGAGGCAACACCGCAGGTAGCGTTTCATGCGGGGGAGTCTAGTTGCTGGTAGCGGACTGTACAATTACGAATCTGTCAGGACGAGCCCGTCGGATAGAATCTGAAGGTCAATAAGAACCTCCTCGTATAGAGACAAGGACTCGCTGAACAGCCAGGCCCAACTCGCTGAGCATGGAAATAGTTACAGCTCACGGCCTATCGTTCGGGTCACGGTTGATTGGTTTTATCTCCTGTGTGTCATTGGTAGTTGGCGGATCCTTGTGCATGTTGCGCATACAAAACACCATCGACAGCGGGCACAGCAGCACCAGAAAGATCAGCGCATTCGCCGCGATCCAGGCTTGAAAAGCGGGAAACAAGACATAGGTAGCCGCCAGGATAATGGCCGCACCGATGCCCAGCTGAACTATTGAGGGTTTATTACGAGTCATGATGCTCTCCTCTCGGGCAAGTCATGGGGGCGTTCATCCAGAACCAGCCCAGGTGGTTGCTCAGCGTCATCGCAATGCTCGGCCACATACGACAGGGCCTCGCGCATGACCTGAAGCGTGGTAATACGCGCATTCAGCGCATCGATGTTGCTCAGCGCAATAGCCTGAACCTCGTCGTCAGAGCGATTGCGCTCCCGCCATAACGTCAATAAGGCACGAACCCGCTCGATCGATAATCCCAGATCTCGTGCATGGTGGATGAAGCGTAAAACGTGTACATCGCACTCGCAGTAGACGCGATAGCCACACCGCGTGCGCTGTGACGGCGGGATCAGATTGATGCGCTCGTAGTGGCGGATCATCCGGGCGGACAAACCGCTGACACTTGCCGCCTCACCAATGTTCATAAGATCCTCCTGTTCGCTGAACCACCGAATCAGCCCTATTCTCGTTGTGCCGGCTGCCAACAGTTCCGTAACAAGGTGTAAGTAACCACTGAGACCGCCCTTACCGCACCAGGACTGCCGGACCCAACACGCCCATTGCTGCTCGCGGAATACCGATCAGGTTGTAGACGAAGGCCCAGAGCGGACTCTTCAGAATCTGGCCATAAGTGCAACGGGACAGCATCAAGGCATCCGCCACCAGAGCCGGGTCGCCGCGCATACCCGCTACGCTGAGCCCCCATTGCTGGATAGGATTGGACGTGGCGGTAGCGGTATGGGGGAATAAGCTGACCATCACCAACCTCCTGAAGAGCCTCTCTCCCGTAAGGTTGGACCTTACTATTGGGGCAAGGTCAAGCAGCAACGCGATTGCTGGACGAGTCCTCGAAAAAAGGATTGAGGCTGGTCTGTTGACTTGGTAACTATCTCAATGCTGGTAACGCATAAAAGTTTTTAATTCAATGACTTACAGAATAAATACGCTGGTGTCCGCCTTGTCCTGGTATGTCTCCTATACTGACTCGCGCCGACCGGTTCAACGCAGACACTCGTACACCGTCGGAACAGCCGTCAGCGGGTTCTAACGGCTTCCTTACGACTCAACAGTAAGGAGAACGAAAATGGCAATCCGCATTGGCGACGAAGCACCGGACTTCACCGCCGAAAGCACCGAAGGCCCGCTCCACCTCTATGAGTACTACTGCGGTTTTGAGACGCCAGCAGTCGAGGTTCGGACTAGGTTGGATGATGATTCCAGCCAATGGAAAGTCACCAACTCGCGTTATGACTGATTTCCTTCCCTTCGGCGAGTATTTTTCTGACTAGACCGATGGCTGTCGCAGACCCATTTCCGTCCGATGTAGCACTCGAAAGTGAAAACGGCGGAAGTGCAGTCGAGCTTTTCGCGGCATCTTTGCCGATGCTCCGGAGGGCGCAGCCGCTCGTCGCAGTAACCAGCAAGAATTGCCTCTATGCACGGTTATCCAATGACGAGATCAGCTCTGCGCGCGAGCATAATGACGTGTCTTCTCTAATGACAAAATGAGAGCCGGACGATCATGAGTGAAAGCGAGCGTTGGATAGTCAAATGCCAGAATACTGAGGACGGTAGCGGCGATGTCATCGTTGATTTACCTCCAGAATTACTTGTCAAAATGGGGGTCGGTGTTGGGGACGATCTGACGATTACGGTAGCGAATGGCACAATAGTGCTGAAGCCTACGCATGGCACAACATCAGTGCAGCCCGTGTTTGCTGGAGTCCTGCGTGATGATGCTTATCATGCCTACCGCACCCGGCTGGAGGCGTCTCTAAATATCCCCTCAAACGCCTCTGATCAGGACATTCACGACATGATCGTAACTGGCTTCTCGGCCAGCATGTTCATGTCGCTTTGCGACGATGGAACCATAAGTCCGGAAGATCGCGACAGAATCATTCCACTCAAAACGCTCAAAACAAAATTGGTCAGCAATCAGCTCTTAACGGTAGATGAGAGCGATCGACTATTTCGCTTTGCACACATTACCGCCATGGCCGAGGTGATCTTTGGGGACGCAGGGAAGGCCAAACAATGGCTTTCCAAACCCAAATCCCGTTTTTCGGGCAAAAGTCCAACTGCGATGCTTACTACAACCCACGGCACACATCGGGTCGAAGAAATGCTGATTCAGGTAGCAGAGGGCATGTCATTTTGATCCAACCGCCGCTAAGTAGAACCATCACAAGCAGGTACGCGACCGCAACGGGCATTGTTGTCAAAATACTCATTCAGCTGGCGAGCTCCGTTAAGCCGTTTACCCCTGAATTCACTGAGCCGTTGTTGTCAAAATATTTTGTTCGGCAGCATTCTCGACTTTAAAAAGGCTCCTGCGGGTAGTGTCAAACTATGTTGTTATTGACTCATCCCGTCATTCGAATATCGCCATGGGTTGTGTCAAGTTATGTTGTCATCTGGGGAGTGCTGCAGGCCCTGTAAATGACTGATTTTATTGATGTTCGTGTGTCAAACTATGTTGTTGGGCACCAAGGGGCGAGGTCGCTGTCATGGACAGGACCTTGCCCCTTTTACATTCAGCTCAGAATTTTTCCGCGATCAACCGCAGTGGATAATTCGGTTCTTTATAACTGCCCGGTTTCTGCCGTTTGGGCAACTTCACGGCTTCCCTCGGAACTTCCTTGTAAGGAATGCGACTGAGCAGGTCGGTGATGATGTTCAGGCGAGCCCGTCGCTTGTCATTCGAGTTGGCCACTAACCACGGGGCATGTTCGGTGTCGGTCATCTTGAACATGTCGTCACGTGCGCGCGAATAGTCATACCAGCGGCTGTAGGACTTGAGATCCATGCCGGTGAGCTTCCAGATTTTGCGTCCGTCCTTGATGCGAGCCTGAAGCCGTCGTGTCTGCTCCTCCGGACTCACTTCCAGCCAGTACTTGATCAGAATGACACCTGAATCGACGATCGCGCGCTCGACTAGAGGGATGGCCTTCAGGAAGCTATCCACTTGTTCCTGGGTGCAGAACCCCATCACCCGCTCCACGCCCGCACGGTTGTACCAACTGCGATCGAAGATCACCACTTCGCCAGCCGCCGGCAGATGCGGCAGGTAGCGCTGCACATACATCTGACTTTTCTCGCGTTCTGTCGGCGCACTGAGTGCAATCACCCGGAAGACCCGCGGGCTCACCCGCTCGGTCAACGCCTTGATGGTCCCGCCCTTGCCAGCACCGTCGCGTCCTTCAAAAACGACGCACACCTTGATGCCCTTGTGTCGCACCCATTCCTGCAACTTGACGGTTTCGACGTGCAGTTCGCGCAGCGCTTTCAGGTAGTCTTTGTTGCTCATTTTCGGACTGTCAGCCATTTGTGGCTTTCGTGCCCGCTTCTTGTCCTTCGCCATGACCAAGACCTCTCTGTCTCCCGGTCATGTCAGACTAGGTCGTTTTCGACGTCGCGCTCAAATTTGAGCCTGACGATTGCTATTTTTTTGAATGGAGGACATGCCCGGTGGACCGATTTCAGGAAATGCAGGTCTTCGCCGCCGTTGCCCAGGAACAAGGCTTTTCGGCGGCGGCGCGGCGTTTGGGCATGTCGGCGGCCAGTGTCACCCGTGCAGTGGCGGCGCTGGAAAAACGCATCGGCACGCTGTTGCTGACCCGCACCACGCGCAGCGTGTACCTGAGCGAGGCAGGCCAGCGGTATCTCGAAGATTGCAGGAGGATTCTCGCCGAGGTGCAGGAAGCGGAGGATTCGGCAGCGGGCAGCCACGCCGAGCCCCGCGGGCAACTAACTGTTACGGCGCCAGTATTGTTTGGCGAAATGTTCGTCACCCCAGTGATGGTGGATTACCTGACGCAGTTCCCTGAAGTCTGCATCAATGCGGTGCTGGTTGACCGAGTGATGAGCATGGTAGAGGAGGGGATTGATGTTGCCGTGCGCATTGGTGAGTTACCCGACAGCAATCAGCACGCCATTCGTATCGGAGAAGTACGGCGGGTGATCTGTGGTTCTCCGCGGTTTCTGGCGGCAAACGGCAGGCCTGTACATCCGCAAGACCTGGCGCACGCACCGATCGTTGCAACGTCGGCTATCGGCCAGCAGAGAAGCTGGCCATTTCTGGTTGCAGGCGAGTCATTCAGTGTTCGGCCGGAGCCACGCCTGGTGGTGACGGCGAATCAAGCGGCCGTCAACGCTGCGTGCCTGGGGTTAGGGTTCACCCGTGTCCTGTCTTATCAAGTCTCGAGCAAATTAGCATCGGGCGAGCTGGAAATTGTGCTGGAGGACTTTGAATTGCCGCCATTGCCCATTCATGTGGTGTATCAGGGCGGACGCAATGCCCCGGCGCGGATTCGAAGTTTTGTCGACTACGCGGCGAAAGCGCTGAGGGAACACCCGGCCTTGAACGGCTGAGTGTTTATTGCTCAGGCTGAAATAATTGATTGCGTTTGCTGACTATTCTGTCGTTTTGATTGTGGGTGGAAGATGACTTCCATCGCGCTGATCTCCCGAACGGCGCTACCACCCAGTGGAGTCGACCATGCAAGCGATCAAACTTTATAACTTCCCGCGTTCCGGCCATGCGCACCGTGTGGAACTGATGTTGTCCCTGCTGCAACTGCCGACCGAGCTTATCCTGGTCGATCTGGCCAAAGGTGCGCACAAACAGCCGGAGTACCTGGCAATCAACCCGTTCGGACAGGTTCCTGCCATCGACGACCAAGGCGTGGTGCTGGCTGATTCCAATGCGATTCTGGTTTACCTGGCGCAAAAATATGGCAACGGTCGCTGGCTGCCAGCCGACCCGGTTGGCGCGGCGAAGGTTCAACGATGGTTGTCTGTGGCTGCCGGCCCGATTGCCTTTGGTCCGGCCAGGGCAAGACTGATCACTGTATTTGGTGCGGCTTATAACGCTGAAGAGGTGATTGCTTACTCTCACATCTGGCTCAAACAGATCGATCAGGAGCTGGCTGCTTCGCCTTATCTGGTTGGCACCGAACCGACCATCGCCGACGTCGCGGCCTACAGCTACATCGCCCATGCGCCCGAAGGCAATGTGTCGCTCGAAGACTACGCCAACGTACGAGCCTGGCTGACGCGTATCGAAGCCTTGCCTGGTTTTGTCGGTATGCCGCGCACCGTCGTCGGCCTGCAAAAAACTGCCTGATGCTGCGGCCCGACATCGTCGGGCCGTCCACACTGCGCCTGTCGCGCAGAGGAGAAGCCGTTATGGACCGTTCACCTTGGCACGTTGGCGAGAAACAGTTGCAGGCACACGTCGGTGTTGCCGAGCGAATGGAGACGTTGGGTCGTAGGGTGGTTCGCACCGAGATGCCGGACCAGCACCGCACGTTCTATGAGCAACTGCCGTTCATGCTGTACGGCGCAGTGGACGCCGACGGCAACCCTTGGGCCAGCATTCTTGAAGGGCCACCGGGTTTCGCTCACTCGCCCGAGCCGGATGCGTTGCTGTTCAACAGCCTGCCGGGGGCGGATGATCCTGCGCAGTTGGTCGATGGCGCGGCGATCGGTCTGTTGGGGATAGAACTGCATACCCGGCGGCGCAACCGCCTCAATGGTCGCGTCGGTGCCGTAACGGCAAAGGGGTTTGCTGTAACGGTCGAACAGTCCTTCGGCAACTGCCCGCAATACATTCAATTGCGGCAGTTTCGCTCGGTGCCGCTGGCGGATCCGGCGACGCGCATTGCTCAACACCTGAAAGGCCTGGATGACGCGGCCAAAGCCGTGATCACCGCCGCCGACACCTTCTTCGTCGCGAGTTATGTGGATATTGATGGCCAGCGCTCAGTGGACGTTTCACACCGTGGCGGCCAGTCCGGTTTCGTACGGGTGGAAGGCAATCGCCTGACCATCCCGGACTTCGCCGGCAACCTGTTCTTCAATACCTTGGGCAACTTGCTGGTAAATCCCCGGGCGGGCTTGCTGTTTATCGATTTCAACTCGGGCGACCTGCTACACCTCAGCGGTCGCGCCGATGTCATCCTTGAAGGCCCGCAGGTCGAAGCTTTCCAGGGCGCAGAGCGTCTCTGGACATTCGAGGTGGAGCAGGTGGTGCGTCGGCCAGCAGCGTTGGCTTTGCGTTGGCGCTTCGACGGCGTATCACCCAACAGTTTGATGACCGGAACGTGGGAGCAGGTCGAGGCCCGTCTGCAAGCCCAGGCGCTGGGTGATCGTTGGCGGCCGCTGCGAGTGGTGCGGATCGAAGCGGAAAGCCACAACATCCGCTCGATCTATCTGGAACCTGCCGATGGCGCGGGGTTGCCGGTGTTTCAGGCGGGGCAGCATTTGCCACTGCGATTCAACATTGGCGGTGAGGTGCATATCCGCACTTACAGCCTGTCGAGCGCGCCGTCCGACGACTTTTTCCGCATCAGCGTGAAACGTGAAGGGCTGGTGTCTTCGCACCTGCATGAGCAGGTGCGAGTCGGTGATCTGCTGGAAGCCCGCGCGCCGCAGGGGCACTTCACGGTGGCAACCCATGAACGTCGGCCGTTGGTGTTGCTGGCTGCCGGTGTAGGTATTACACCGTTGCTGTCGATGGTGCGGGAGGTGGTGTATCAAGGCCTGCGCACCCGGCACATTCGGCCTACATGGTTTTTCCAGAGTTCACGCACGCTGGCCGATCAACCGTTTCGTCCCGAGCTGGATCGCTTGCTCGAGAGTGCAGGTGAGGCGGTGCGGGTGCTGCGTCTGCTCAGTCAGCCGGAGGCCGATGCTCACGAGGGCGAAGACTTTGATATGACGGGACGGATCGACACGGCTTTACTCCAGTCCATGCTCGAAGTGGAGGACTACGATCAGCTGGACTTTGTCCTCTGCGGCCCGGGCAGTTTTACCCAAGGGCTGTACGACAGCCTTCGAGGACTGGACATCCGTGACAGCAGGATTCACGCCGAGACCTTCGGCCCGTCGACCTTGCGTCGCCAGCCAGACCCCGACGCGGTGGTCATCGAGCAACCGCCCGCCGCAACCACCTCGGTGCCGGTGGTGTTCCAGCGCTCGGCCAAAGAAGCTCGCTGGCAACCCGATGGCGGCAGTTTGCTGGAGTTGGCGGAAAGCCGTGGCTTGCGTCCGGAATTCAGTTGCCGCGGCGGTTCCTGCGGGACCTGCAAGACTCGCCTGGTCAGCGGCCAAGTGAATTATCCACAGCCGCCAGCGGAGGTTCCGGACGAAGGAAGCGTCCTGATTTGTTGTGCGATTCCGGCACAAGGCTCGCAGCCTTTGGTGCTCGACCTGTAGCATCTGACGGACGCTGCCTTCAGCAGCGACAAAGGATGCTTTATGGTTTTTCTCGCTCGCCTGTCGGGCTTTCTAGTGATGGTGGCGCTGCTTGCCGGTTGTGAACGACAGGACGCGCCGCCGCTTGATCAGCAACTCTACGTCTGGCAACGGCAATGGACGCCGGCCCACGAAGCTGCACTCAAAGACAGCCGCGCGGACTTTTCCACGCTACGAGTGCTGGCCTTGCAGGCTTTTCCCCGGGCGGGTTGGAACCGGGCGAGAATCGACGCGGCGTTGCTCAAACAGGATGGCCGGCCGCTGATCGCGGTGATTCGTCTCGATGGCCAGCTCAAGTCGCTGGACCAGGACGAAGTCGCCGCGCAGATCCAGCAGGTGCTTGGTGATTGGCAAGCGCAGGGGCTGATCCTCGCCGGTGTGGAAATCGACCACGATGCCGGCAGCGTCCGGCTACCGGCCTATCGGAAATTTCTCACGGCTTTGCGTGCGATTCTTCCCGCCTCCATGCCGCTCAGTATTACGGCATTACCCGCCTGGCTCGACAGCCCTGAACTGCCGGCGTTGTTATCCACAGTCGATAGCAGCGTGTTGCAGGTGCATGCGGTGAGCGATCCGCGCCGGGGCTTGTTTGACCCGGATCAGGCGCAAAAATGGGCGAAGGCCTGGAGCCGCATCACTTCGAAACCTTTTTATCTGGCGCTGCCGGCTTATGGCGTGGCGCTGTTGCCGCAGACCGGCGGTGCACCGCTGGTGGAGAGCGAAGTACCGGTTGAACGCGGCGGCGAGCGTCGGGAGTTGCTGGCCGATCCACAGCAACTTCGCACGCTGGCCACTGAATTACGCCACGATCCGCCGGCACATCTGGCCGGCCTGATCTGGTTTCGCTTGCCCCTGGCCAATGATCGCCGGGCCTGGAGCCTGACGACCTTGGGCGCCGTAGCCCGCGGTGACACACTCGACAGTCGCCTGACGCTGAAACTCTCGGCGCAGGATGGCCTCTATGACGTCAGCATCAGCAATCAAGGCAACCTCGACAGCGTCTGGCCCGAGCGTCTGACGCTCGCGGTGCGGGGCTGTGATGGCGCCGATGCCCTGGCCGGTTATGCGTTGCAACGGAACCCGGATCTGCTTACCTTCACCCGCCTGCGCGACGGACGAATACCGGCCGGCGGGCAGCGCGCCATCGGTTGGGCGCGTTGCACACACATTGATCAAGGAGGTTCGAATGTTCACCCGTAACTGGCCCCGCCATTTGCTCTGCCTGAGCCTCAGCTTGCCGCTGGGTTCGGCATTGGCCTGCGGGCCGGATTTCCCCATGCGCCTGCTCGACAACCGGGGGCAGTCGCTGGCGGAGCTGCCGGAAGGCAACTTCCAGTTCGAGATCAATCGTCTGGGGCATGCGATTGCGGGTCTGAAGAACGTCACCGAAGTCGTCTACAGCAGCATGGACGCGTCCGACTACGCCGGGCAGCGGGACAAGGCCGAGCAGGCCGGTTTGACCGTGGAGCAGCAAGCGCAGGTAACACAGTTGCGCAGTTTGACCGATGCTCATCAGGTTGAAGCACAGGGCGCTACTCTGCCGACGGAGCTCGTGCTCTATCTGGCGGGCGCCGTGGCGTTCAACGCGGGTGACCATGGATTGGCCGCCGAGTACTTCCAGAAAGTGCTGGCGCTCCCGGCGGATCAACGCGCGCTGCGCAGTACCTGGGCCGCGTATTCGCGGGGCCGCGCTTTGTTTGCCATGAGCGCTGAAGCGGGCGCAACGCCTGACCTGCTGGCGCAATCGCGCAAAGCCTTCGAGCAGACTCGGCAGCTGAGCATTGACGGTTTCAGCGACCCGCTGGAACTGGGCGTCGCCAGCCTCGGCGAAGAAGCGCGCGTGGCGCGTACGGCGGGCGATTGGAACCGTGCCATTGAGCTTTATGCCACGCAAAACCTCCACGCTTCAGCGGTGGGTTACACCTCGCTGAAACTGTTGGTGGCGGATCTGGCGGCGATGCCTGACGAGCAACTGGCTGTATTGCTGAAGGGGAAACCCGTGCAGCAACTGGTCACGGCGTCCCTGATCAGCCGATTGGGTTGGTCATTTGGTGATCAACCACCCACCGAACAAAAACTGATCAAGTTGCTGCAGGCCAGCACCCGCGGCAGTCTGGATAACGCCGATCGACTGGCAGCGATGAATTATCAACAGGGCGACTACGCCAGCGCCAAGGCTTTCCTCGAACACGCTGGCGACGGTGGCCTGGCGTGGTGGCTGCGGGCGAAACTGGCGATGCGCGAGGGCGATAAAACCGCCGCCGCCGCGGCGTACGCCAAAGCGGCCCAGGCCTTTCCCCAGAATGAATCCTGGGGTGAGCGGCGAACCCCGGACTGGGACTTCGAATCGCTTCAGCCCAAGTGCCGGGTCGAAGGCGAAAGTGCAATCCTGGCGTTGCAACGCGGGGATTATCTGCAGGCGTTCGATCAGCTTTATCGCAGCAACGATATTTACTGGTTTGACGCCGCAACCGTCGCCGAGCGTGTGCTGACCGTCGATGAGCTCAAGCAATACGTCGACACTCAGGTGCCGGCACCGCCGTCGCTGACTCAGCAGGATCGGGATAACTATGTGCCGTTGCCGGTGGCGGCGAAGTTGCGCAATTTGCTCGGGCGACGGTTGTTGCGTGAAGAGCGTTACGAAGCAGCGCCTGTGTATTTCGACAACGCCGAACTGCAAGCCAAGGCCAAGTGGTACGCAGAATTGCGCCACGACGCCGAATCGAAATGGTGGCCGACCAAACGGGCGTTCGCTTACTTCCACGCCGCCACACTGGCCCGTTTCGATGGAATGGAGCTGTTGGGCTACGAGATGTCACCGGATTACGCCACCTTCGGTGGCAACTACAGTCTTGAAAGCACCGAACTCAAGGTCGGCCCACTAGTGGCTGAAGAGGAGGTCAAGCGTCAGCAGGCCAGCGCGGCGCAACCCGATCAGCGTTACCACTATCGTTATGTCGCCAATGCATTGGCCAGTCGCGCCGCCGATCACTTGCCTCATACCAGTCAGGCCTTTGCGGCTGTGCTGTGTGCGGCGACAGGGTGGAACACTGATCAGGAGGAGAAAAGTGCCTTCTATCAACGCTACGTCAAAGAAGGTCCCTACGTGGATTGGGCACTTTTCTTCGGCGAGCGATGCCCTTATCCAGACTTCCAGAACGCAGACAAACGTTACGTCACCCAGGCGTTGAGTCCGATCCGGGCAACGCTACGCCCTTACAAAAAATGGCTGGAAATAGGCGGTGTCGTGCTGTTTACAGGCGTCGCCCTGTTGTTGATCAATCGTCACAAGCGTAAGGCGCGCCAGTAATCAGGCCTGTTGAACAAAGGTCAGTCGCACTGCGAAGCCAATCAGCAGGCTGCCAAACAACCATTGCTGGAAGCGCTGGGCCGAAGGACTGCGTTGCAGCCAGCGGCCAAGTGCGGCGCCCGCCAAAGCGTAGGCGCTGTCGAACAATAAACCGACACCGACCAGCACCACGCCCAGGGTCGCGAATTGTGCGAGCACCGGCCCTGCGTACGGATCGATGAACTGCGGCAACAGCACCGAGCAGAACAACAGTGCCTTGGGGTTAAGCAGGTTGGTCAGCAATCCGCGCCGGATCGCTTCGCGCCAACGTGGTTTTCCACAGGCTGCCTCTGCACCGTTCAGGTTCGGCAGCAGAGTAGTTCGCAAGCATTGAATGCCGATCCACAACAGGTACGCGGCTCCCGCCAGGCGCACCACATCGAAGGTCCAGGGCGCAGCCTTGAACAGTGCCGCCAGCCCCAATGCCGCCAGTAACACGTGACAGCCCCGTGCGATGCCCAAACCCACGGCCGTCGCCAGCGCCGCGCCTTTGCCTTGGCGTGCGCCAGTCTGCAGCAGCAGAATCATGTCCGGGCCCGGCAACAGGTAAACCACCGCCAGTGCCATGAAAAACAGCCAGAGTCCTGCCACGATGCACCCCCCATTCGTTGTCGATTCTGTAGGGGCAGTCTAGGGCTGAAGGGCAGGGCAGGTGGTTGCGTAGTTTGCTTCTAAATAATCTTTGGTTGGCATAATCTGCCATTGAATGACCACTGAACCATCAGGATCTGCCAAAGATGAAACTGGACGCCTACGACCGCAAGATTCTCGCAGCCCTGCAACGGGATGGCCGGTTGAGCAACGTGCAACTGGCGGACGAGATCGGTCTGTCTGCATCGCCTTGCTTGCGTCGGGTACGAATGCTTGAAGAAGCCGGGGTGATTCGCGGCTATCAGGCCAATCTGGATCGCGATGAAGTCGGGCTTGGGCTGACGGTGTTTGTCGGGGTCAAGGTTGAGCGCCACAACGATGAGCAGGCCGAGGCTTTTCGTCTGGCCGTGACGGCGTTACCCGAGGTGATTTCGGCGTTTCTGGTGTCAGGGGAATCGGATTTTTTGCTGCAGGTGGTGGTGCCGGATCTGCGTGCGTACGACCGCTTTCTCACCGGGCGATTGCTGAAATTGCCGGGCGTGAGTGACATCCGCAGCAACTTTGCGATTCACACGGTGAAAACGCCGGGGGCGTTGCCTTTGGAGCATTTGCCGCTTTAGACCGAGTTGCCCCCATCGCGAGCAAGCCCGCTCCCACATTAGATCGGTGGTGTTCACAGCAGATCTAATGTGGGAGCGGGCTTGCTCGCGAAGGCGGTCGACCGGCCCCGGCACATCACCAACCTTACATCTGCGTAGCCATCCCCTCCACATTCATCGCCGCCTGACGCAACGCCTCGGAACGCGTCGGATGAGGGTGACAAGTCAGCGCAATGTCTTCCGCGGAGGCGCTGAATTCCATGGCCACGCAATATTCGCCAATCATTTCGCTGACACTCGGGCCCACCAGGTGCACACCGAGAATTTCATCGGTGCGCTCGTCGGCCAGCACTTTGGCGAAGCCTTCAGTCTCGTGGTTGATCTTCGCCCGGCTGTTGGCGGTGAACGGGAATTTGCCGACCTTGTACGCGCGACCTTCAGCCTTGAGTTGCTCTTCGGTCTTGCCGACGCTGGCCAGCTCCGGTCGGGTGTAAATGACGTTGGGAATCAGGTCGTAATTGACCTCGCCGGCCTTGCCTACGATCTGCTCGACACAGGCCATGGCTTCATCTTCCGCCTTGTGTGCGAGCATCGGCCCGGACGTGACATCACCAATGACCCACACGCCTGGCACTTCGGTGCGATGGCCCTTATTAGCGAGCATGCCGCGTTTATCCGTAGTGAGTCCGACGTTCTCCAGGCCCAGGCCCTGGGTGTAGGGCCGGCGCCCGATGGCCACCAGCACGTAATCGGCTTCCAGCAACTCGGCGGTACCGCCGGCCGCCGGTTCAACGCTGAGTTGCACGCCATTTGCCGAGGTGGTGGCGCTGGTGACTTTCGAACTCAACTTGAAACTGATGCCTTGCTTGCTCAATGAACGTTGAAGGGTTTTGCCTGCTTCAGCGTCCACACCGGGGCAGATCCGGTCGAGAAATTCGACCACCGTCACCTGTGCGCCCAAGCGTCGCCACACCGAACCCAATTCCAGGCCAATGACCCCGGCGCCAATCACCACCAGATGCTTGGGCACTTCGGACAAGGAAAGCGCACCTGTGGAATCGAGGATGCGTTGGTTGTCGATCTCTACGCCGGGCAGGGGAGTGGGTTCCGAACCCGTGGCAATGATGATGTCCTTGGCGCTCAGCTCGGTTTTACCACCCTGGCTATCCGTTACCGTGACTTTGCCCGGGCCGTCGATATGCCCCCACCCCTTGATCCAGTCGACCTTGTTTTTGCGAAACAAGAACTCGATGCCCTTGGTCAGCCCGGTCACGCTTTCATCCTTCTGTTTCATCATTTGCGCAAGGTTGAGCGTGGGTTTGACCTCGATCCCCAGGTTGGCAAATTCCGCGCCCATGGCTGCATCGTACAGTTCGGAAGCATGCAACAGCGCCTTGGACGGCATGCATCCGACGTTCAGGCAGGTGCCGCCCAGGGTGGCGCGGCCTTCGACGCAAGCGGCTTTGAGGCCCAACTGGCCGGCGCGGATTGCTGCGTTGTAACCACCGGGGCCTCCGCCCAGAATCACGACGTCATAGCTGCTCATGTATTTGCTCCTGGATTGAATGGGAATCGGGCTGGATAAACGTAGCTCGCAGATAAAATTACGAGCGTAATATGTGCGCTTCTCGGTCTTTCGGTCAAGGCTTCAGCCAAGCGACAGGTCGAGCATCTTTAGATAGAGCGATTTAGTACAAAAATTTCACGACTTTCGTTATATCGTAACGAATTGCGACTTGAGCAAAGAAAAATACTGGGGTGGTATGCAAGTCGATCTCGAGGTTGAGGGAGCAGCGGTAGCCGGGTTGCCGCGCTTTCAACAGGCAGTCTTTCAAGGGCGACGATTGCGACAGTTGGCAATCGGCCTTGGCGCGCTCGCAGCGACAGGGTTGGTGCTGGCGTTTTTTGTGGGGCTGTTTGTGCCGCAGTCGTTTTGGCCGGCGTTGCTGGTCAATCAGAGCGCCGGTCTGCTAGTACTGATCGCCGGGCTGCAATCGGCGTGGTGGGTGGCGCAATGGCGCGCACGGGCGATGAATCCCCCGGCGCTGCCGGTGGAGATCGATGTCGCTGACGCTCCGGTGGGCTGGTATGAACAACTGCTGGAGCGGATCAGCCAACGATCGACGCGGATGCTGGTGCAGATCGGCGCACCGACGCTGTGGCTCGGTGGCTGGGCGTTGTTGGCGCTGTTCAGCATCAACCAGATCTGGAACCTCGCGCTACCGCCTGCCGCGCCAGGCTTTTCGGCAAATATCGGCGCTGCATTGTCGTTGCTGCTGGCTTTCGGTTTGCTGGTGCTGGAGCGGCAGCTTGCCCAGGAAAACGTGGCCCAGTGGCCTGAAGCAGGGCAGTTGGCACAGCTGACTCGCGTGGCAATCATCAGTCTTGTGTTGAGCGCATTGTGTCTGTTGTTCGGTAATGAAGTGTCGGTCTGGCCGGTGCGGCTGGCGGTGCTGATCGGGTTGCTGCCGGGGCTCGTCGCGGTCGAACTGTTGCTGCGTGCAGTGCTGTCATTGTTCAGTCCCCGGCGCGAACAACTGGAGCCTGCGTTGCTCGCCCGAAGCTTCGTCGCCGACATGCTGCGCTGGCCGCCACAACCCCTATTGGCGTTGCAGCATGAATTGCATAACCGCTTCGGCATCGATCTGCGGCAAATCTGGGCGTTCACCTACATGCGTCGCGCGTTGGTGCCGGTGCTGGCGGTGGTCGCCATGGTCGGTTGGTCGCTCACCGGCATTCACGAAATACCCCTGCAAGGGCGGGGCATTTATGAGCGTTTCGGCAAACCGGTGGAGGTGTTCGGTCCCGGCTTGCACGCGGGTTTGCCGTGGCCGCTGGGCCGAGTGTTGAGTGTCGAAAACGGCGTGGTCCATGAGTTGGCCACGAGCGTGGGCGAAGCGGCAGCACCCATTGCGGCGGCGCCCGCTGAAGGTCCGGCGCCGACAGTTGCCAATCGTTTGTGGGACGCCAGCCATGTGAATGACAAATCCCAGGTCATCGCCAGCAGCCGTGCCGACAAGCAGAGCTTCCAGATCGTCAACATGGACGTTCGGTTCGTTTACCGCATCGGCCTGTCGGATCAAGCCGCGTTGGCCGCGACCTACAACAATGCCGATGTACCGGCGCTGATCCGCAGCACCGCCAGCCGGATTCTGGTTCACGATTTCGCCTCACGAACCCTCGACGGTTTGCTCGGTGAGGACAGGGTAGGGCTCGCCGAAGAGATTGGTCGCGCGGTGCAGGCGGACTTGCAAACACTCGGCAGTGGCGTGGAAATTCTCGCGACCGTGGTCGAGGCGATTCATCCACCGGCCGGCGCGGCCAACGCTTATCACGGCGTGCAAGCGGCGCAGATCGGCGCCCAGACGCTGATCTCACGCGAACGCGGCGCAGCCGCAGAGGCGACCAATCAGGCGCAATTGCAGGCCAGCGTCGCTCGCGATCAGGCGACGGCCAACGCTCGTGAAATCAATGCAGCTGCGCAAGCAGCCGATCTGAAATTCAGCGCCGAGCAAAAAGCCTATGCCAGCGCCGGCCAGGCGTTCGTGCTGGAGCAGTATTTCAGCCAGCTTTCCCAAGGGCTGGCCAACACCAGATTGCTGGTGCTCGATCATCGTCTGGGCGGCAGCAACAACGCGCCGACCATCGACCTCCGAACGTTCACGCTGCCGGCTGACCCCGCGCCGTCGCGTCAAACTGCTCAGCCAGGAGCTGCCAAATGAGCCAGTCGCACACACACGATCATGCTGATCACGCCGGGCACGATCACGACCATGGCGGGCATCACCACGGGCATCACCATCATCACCACGGCGATCCGCAGGAAGCCGGTCCCTTCCCGTGGCGGCGCATGGGCTGGGGGGCGTTGCTGGTGGCGTTTGCCATCGCGGCGGCGAGCCTGGTGCAAGTGCGTTCCGGCGAAGCCACGGTCATCACGCGCTTCGGCAATCCTTCTCGGGTGTTGCTGGAGCCGGGGCTGGGCTGGCGCTGGCCCGCACCTTTCGAAGCGGCGATCCCTGTCGATTTGCGTCTTCGCACTACGTCGAGTGGGTTGCAGGATGTGGGCACACGCGACGGCTTGCGCATCATCGTTCAGGCTTACGTGGCGTGGCAGGTTCAAGGTGATCCGGACAATGTGCAGCGCTTCATGCGCGCGGTGCAGAATCAGCCGGATGAAGCGGCGCGGCAGATTCGTACTTTTGTTGGCTCTGCACTGGAAACCACGGCCAGCAGTTTCGATCTGGCGAATCTGGTAAACACCGACGCCAACCAAGTGCACATTGCTGACTTTGAAGCGCAACTGCGCCAGCAAATCGATCAGCAGTTGTTGACCACGTATGGCGTTCGCGTGCTGCAAGTCGGCATCGAGCGTTTGACCTTGCCGTCGGTAACCCTGACCGCCACGGTCGATCGCATGCGCGCCGAGCGTGAAACAATCGCCACCGAACGCACGGCGATCGGTAAGCGTGAAGCGGCACAAATCCGCTCTGCCGCCGAGCGTGATGCGCGAATCGTTCAGGCCGATGCCACTGTTAAATCCGCTGACATTGAAGCCCAGTCCCGGGTCGAAGCCGCGCAGATTTACGGACGTGCCTACGCCGGATCACCGCAGCTGTATAACTTGCTGCGCTCCCTAGACACCTTGGGCACCATCGTTACGCCTGGCACCAAGCTGATTCTGCGCACCGACGCTGCGCCGTTTCGGGTGCTGGTTGACGGTCCGCCGACGCTCGATACCAAGTCCGGGTCGCAGCCATGAGTTTGGTTCCACGTGGAACAAATGAGTTGAGCAGCCCCTGGATTCAGGCCGGGAGATTGGCGTTTCTCGCGCTGTATGCGGTGACGGTATTGGCCGCCTTGGCGTGGGCGTTTTCCAATGTTCGGCAAATCGATCCGCAGAATCGTGCGGTGGTGTTGCACTTTGGCGCGCTGGATCGCATTCAGAATGCCGGCCTGCTGTTGGCGTGGCCGCGACCGTTCGAGCAGGTCATTTTGTTGCCAGCCGCCGATCGGGTGATCGAGCGGCGGGTGGAAAATCTGTTGCGCAGTGATGCCGCGTTGCAGGCGGACCGGGTCGCCACATTCGCCACGCCGCTCAGTGATGCTCTCGCGGGGTCCGGTTATTTGCTGACCGGTGACGCCGGCGTGGTGCAACTGGATGTGCGGGTCTTTTACAAGGTCACCGAACCTTATGCGTTCGTGCTTCAAGGTGAACATGTGCTGCCGGCACTGGATCGACTTGTGACTCGCAGTGCCGTGGCGCTGACGGCTGCCCGTGATCTGGACACCATCCTGGTGGCGCGACCGGAGCTGATCGGCGCGGGTAGCCAGGCGGCCGAAAGACGTGAGCGCCTGCGTGGAGATCTGGTGCAGGGCATCAATCAGCGACTGGCTGATCTCGCGGCGACCGGGCAGGGCCTGGGAATCGAAGTGGCGCGCGTCGATGTGCAATCGAGTTTGCCGGGACCGGCAGTCAACGCCTTCAACGCGGTGCTGACGGCAAGTCAGCAAGCCGATAAAGCCGTGGCAAACGCACGCACCGAAGCCGAGAAACTCACCCAGACCGCCAACGAACAAGCCGACCGCACGTTGCAGGTTGCCCACGCTCAAGCGAGTGAACGGCTGGCCAAAGCGTCCGCCGACACGGCCACCGTATTGAGTCTGGCCAAGGCGCAACAACAGGGTACCGACCCGCAAATGCTGCTGCGCCTCTACCGCGAGCGCATGCCGAAAATTCTCGGTCAGGCCGGCTCGGTGACCACGGTCAATCCGAAAGACGATTCCCGCCTGATCATTCAGGGAGCTGCACAATGACCGCGCAAACCGCCGCTGCACCGAGTCTGTTGTCTTCGGCCGAACAACGCAGCGCCGCCCGCCAGTTGACCCTCGCCATGCTTGCATTGGGTTTGTTGGCGCTGGGTTTGATCTGGCGCTGGGTATCGCCGGAGCAGACCGGTGTCAGTCAATTGCTGTTGGGTTTTGCCTCATTGCTGGTGGCCGTTCCGGTGATGCGCTCGGCCTGGTACAGCTTGCGTTACCCGAGCTTGCACGGGATCACGGACCAATTGATTGCCCTGGCCATGCTCGGTGCCTGGGCGACCGGTGATCTGCTGACCGCTGCGTTGCTGCCGATCATCATGATCTTCGGCCACGTGCTGGAAGAGCGCAGCGTGATCGGTTCCCAGGAAGCGATTCACGCATTGAGCAAACTGACGCGCAGCCATGCGCGCAAGATTCAGGCAGACGGCTCTATCGTCGAAGTCGACAACGGCACGCTCAAGGCCGGCGACCGGGTAGAAGTTCGTGCTGGCGACCGAGTGCCGGCCGATGGTCGTGTGCTCTCCGGTCAGGCGAGTCTCGACACGGCTTCGATCACTGGCGAGTCGGTGCCGGTGGAGGCGGGTGTTGGCATGTCCGTGTTCGGCGGGGCGATTAACCTCGACGGGCTGCTGCGTATCGAAGTGACGCGTACGGGCAGCGAATCGACCCTAGGCAAAGTCATCGCACTGATGCAAAGCGCCGAACGATCCAAACCGCCGATCACCCGATTGCTGGAACGCTACGCTGGCAGCTACATGGTGTTGGTGTTGCTGCTCGCCGCCGTCACCTGGTTCATTACCAACGATGCGCAGGCGATGCTTGCGGTGTTGGTGGCGGCTTGTCCGTGTGCGTTGGTGTTGTCGGCACCGGCCACGGCGATTGCCGGGGTGGCGGTTGCCGCTCGCCACGGGATTCTGATTCGCAGTTCGGCGTTTCTTGAGGAGCTGGCAGACCTGACCTCGCTGGTGGTCGACAAGACCGGGACGCTGACCTTCGGCACCTTGCGCCTGCAATCCATCGACAGCCCGCTGGAAGATCGCAGTCACGTATTGAAACTCGCCGCCAGCCTCGGCTCTGCCAGCAGTCACCCGGTCAGTCGCGCACTCGCCGGGTTGGTCACTCAGGAACATTTTGTGTTGCTCTCGAACATTCACGAACGGCAAGGGCTGGGCGTGGTGGCGATGACGGAGCAGGGCGAAGCGGCACTCGGCCGGCCAGAGTTGTTTGCTCAATTGGGTATTCCCACATCAGCCGTTCCCGAACACGATGGCCCGATTGCCGGGCTGGCGCTCAATGGAGCGTTTCTCGCCTGGCTGTTGCTGGCGGACAGCGTCAAACCTGAAGCGCGTTTTGCCTTGAACGAGTTGCGAGAGCTCGGGCTGGGCCGGCAGCTGTTGCTCACTGGTGATCGCCAGAGTGTCGCCAATACCTTGGCGGGAGACGTCGGGATCGTCGATGTCGAGGCCCAGGCCTTGCCCGAGGACAAACTCAATCGCGTGCTCAAGGAGATCGACAGCGGCTTTCGGCCGATGGTGGTCGGTGACGGCATCAATGATTCGCTGGCTCTCAAGGCCGGCGTGGTCGGCGTTGCCATGGGGGCGGGCGGTGCGGATATTGCCTTGGCGTCCGCCGACATCGTGCTGATCGGCAGTGACCTGCGTCGGCTCGGTACCTGCGTGCGTTTGAGTCGCCAGTGCCGGAACACGTTGCAGGTCAACGTGATCATCGGTCTGGGCTGGACGTTGGCAATTGTGGCCTTCGCCGCATTCGGCTGGCTCGGCGCGGCGGGGGCGATGATCGCGGCGTTGCTGCATAACCTCAGTACTTTGCTGGTGCTGGGAAACGCCGGGCGGCTGCTGCGCTTTCAGGAGCCATTGCTCAAGCTGAAGGACGATATTTGAGGGATTGAACTTTTGAGAACTGTGCGCCCGATTCGTAGTCATCTAGGGTAAGGGCAATCATTTCTGTGAATTTGCGACGGGTTGGTTTGAACGTTGCGGGTCATAGAAAGGGGCTATGAAATCGATAGCCTGCTATTTTTCAAGGATGGTCTAACCTCACAGCAGACGTCTGAAACAAGGGGGATATTCCATGCTCGCGCAACTTCCACCGGCCTTACAGAATCTGCAGCTACCGTTACGCCTGCGACTCTGGGACGGCCATGAATTCAATCTGGGGCCGACGCCCAGCGTCACGATTGTGGTTAAGGACCCACAAATGGTTACCCAGTTCACCCATCCAAGCCTGGACGCGCTCGGAGCGGCGTTTGTCGAGGGCAAACTCGAGCTCGAAGGTTCCATCAGCGACGTGATTCGCGTGTGCGATGAATGGAGTCAGGCATTGTTGAGCGAGGACGACGACAACCAGCCTGTGCGCACCGTCCACGACAAGGAAACCGACGCCAAGGCGATTTCCTATCACTACGACCTTTCCAACGCGTTTTATCAGCTGTGGCTCGACAGTGACATGGCGTATTCCTGCGCCTATTTCGAGACCGGCAGTGAAACCCTGGAACAGGCCCAGCAAGCCAAATTCCGTCATCTGTGTCGCAAGTTGCGCCTGCAACCTGGCGAATATCTGCTGGATGTCGGCTGTGGTTGGGGCGGCCTGGCGCGTTATGCGGCGCGGGAGTTTGGCGCGAAAGTGTTCGGCATCACGCTCAGCAAAGAGCAGCTGGCGCTGGCCCGTGAACGGGTGACCGCTGAAGGCCTGGACGATCAGATTGAACTGCAACTGCTCGACTACCGCGATCTGCCTCAGGACGGGCGCTTCGACAAGGTGGTCAGTGTCGGCATGTTCGAACACGTCGGCCACGCGAACCTGGCCGAGTACTGCAAAACCTTGTTCGGCGCGGTGAAAGAGGGCGGTCTGGTGATGAACCACGGGATCACCGCCAAGCACACCGATGGCCGTCCGGTGGGACGCGGTGCCGGTGATTTCATCGAGAAGTATGTGTTCCCCAACGGCGAGCTGCCGCACCTGTCGATGATTTCTGCCGAGATCAGTGAAGCGGGGCTGGAGATCGTCGATGTCGAGAGTCTGCGCCTGCATTACGCGCGTACCCTGGATCACTGGAGTGAGCGTCTGGAAGACAATCTGGAGGCTGCCGGCAAGCTCGTGCCTGAGCAGGCGTTGCGCATCTGGCGGCTGTACCTGGCGGGATGCGCTTATGCGTTCGCCAAGGGCTGGATCAACCTGCACCAGATTCTCGCGGTGAAAGCGCACCCCGATGGCAGCCATGAACTGCCATGGACCCGTGACGACATCTACAACCCTTAAAGTATCGGGGAAATAAGCCGGGCGATCCGCATGCCGACCTGCTGCAGGCGGTGGGTCTCCCGGCTTTCTTCTTTGGCGACTTCATGGGCCTGTGCGAAATCGTCGTTGAGCATCTGTTCCACTTCGCCGGCAAAAACGCTGTCGACCGTCAGTAACATCACTTCGAAATTCAGCCGGAACGAACGGTTGTCCAGATTGGCGCTGCCGATGGCGCTGATTTCGCTGTCGATCAACACCACTTTCTGATGCAGGAAACCGGGTTCGTAGCGAAACACCCGCACGCCGGCGCGTACCGCTTCGAAGGCGTACAGGCTGGAGGCGGCGTAGACGATCCGATGGTCGGGCCTCGACGGCAGCAGAATTCGCACATCGACACCTCGCAGCACCGCCAGCCGTAACGCCGCGAACACTGCTTCGTCGGGGATGAAATAGGGGCTGGTTATCCACACCCGTTCCGTCGCTGCGTGGATGGCTTCGACAAAGAATAGTGAACAGGTTTCGTAGGAGTCTGCGGGGCCGCTGGCAAGCAATTGGCAGAGCACGCCGTCGTCCGGATAAACGTCCGGCAGTATCAACGGCGGCAACGACCGCGCTGCCCAGAACCAGTCTTCGGCGAAGGATTCCTGCATGCACGCCACCACCGGCCCGCGCACGCGAACGTGGGTATCGCGCCATGGCGCCAGAGGTGGTTTCTCGCCCATGTATTCGTCGCCAACGTTGTGTCCGCCGACGAAGCCGAGCACACCGTCGACCACGACGATCTTGCGGTGGTTACGAAAGTTGACCTGAAAGCGATTGAGCCAGCCGCTACGCGTCGCGAACGCTTTGACCTCGACACCTGCCTCGCGCAACGGCTGCACGTAACTGTGGGGCAGGGAGTGGCTGCCGATGCGATCGTACAGCAGATAAACGGCAACGCCTTCCGCGGCTTTTTTCAACAGCAGGGTTTGCAGGCGCCGGCCGAGGCGGTCGTCGTGGATGATAAAGAACTGGATCAGCACGGCTTCCTTGGCATGGCTGATGGCTTCGAAAATCGCCTCGAAAGTGTCCGGGCCATTGATCAGCAGGCGGACCTCATTGTTGGCCAGGCACGGCATGCGTCCCAGCTTCGGCATCGCTCTTAATGATGCATAAGCGTTGGAGGCGCGTGCGGTCAGCGCCTCTTCGACCCAGGGCCGCCAGTTCAACTCGGAGATGGCCTTGCGCATTTCCTCGTTGGCCTGTCGCCGCGCCTTGATGTAGCCATCGAAGGTGCTGCGGCCGAAGACCAGGTACGGGATAAGCGTGAGGTAGGGAATGAACAGCAACGACAGGGCCCAGGCGATCGAGCCCTGGGCGGTCCGAACGGTCAATACGGCATGGATGGCGGCGATCAGCCCTAACGAGTGCAGCAGCGCGATCAGATAACCGAAAACATGCGGTCCAAAATAATCCATGGGGCAGCCTTGCTCCTGAAGATTCAATGCTTAACAGACCATGTTCCGTGCAGAATGTCGCTATTTAATTGGTCCATGAACCGAAGCCTGTGGCTGACGTCTAACAGCCACTACTGATCAGGAGTTACACGATGAACGTTCGTCTGCTGGGTTTGGCCGTGGCTTTTGGTTTGGCTCTTCCTGTGGCCGCTCAGGCGCAGATGCTGCAGCCGGGCTTGTGGGAATTGACCTCGAGCAACATGAAGGTCGATGACCAGAACATGCCGGATTTGCAATTGATCCTCGGCCAGATACAAAGTCAGATCACCCCCGAACAGCGTGCGCAGCTGGAGAAGCAGGGCATCACGATGGGTGGCAAGGGGATCCGCGCTTGCCTGACGCCGGAGCAGGTGAAGAGCGACAACATTCCGCTGACGGATCCGCAATCGGGCTGCAAGCAGGAAATCACCGAGCGCACCGGCAACCAATGGAAATTCCGCTTCAGCTGCCCGAAAGCGCAGGGCGCGGGTGTGGCTACTTTCTTGAGTGATCGTGAGTTCACCACCAAGGTGAATGGCACGTTCAACGCTACGGGCATTCAGCAGAAGGGTAGCCTTGATACTCGCGCTGTCTGGTTGGGGCAGGATTGCGGGACTGTTAAGCCAAGGGCCTAAAAGCTTCGCGAGCAAGCTATGCTCCTACAGGGATGGCGTAAATCCCGTAGGAGCGAGGCTTGCCCGCGAAGGCGTCACTTCAAACACTGGCAATCCCTATGGACCTCAGCCAATTGCACACTGCATCAACCGCCATCCTGCCAAAATCCTCCCCGGTGCGACTGCGCACACTGACAAACCCGCCTTCTTTTTCTTTCTCCCCGATCACCACCAGATACGGCACTTGCTGACTGTGCTCGCGAATCTTGTGACGGACCTTCTCGTTACGCAGATCGGCGCGAGCGCGTACGCCGCTCCGGCGTAACGCTTCAGTCACCGATTGTGCGTACTCCGCCTGACGATCATCCATGCTGACGATCATCACGTGCGGCGGTGCCCGCCAGTTGTCCAGTTCCTCCTGGCAGGACCAGCAGGTGCCATAGATCCGTTGTGGTGACGTGCCGCTGATGTGATCGAGCGCGAAGGCCTGCAACACACGGGTGGCGGGAACATGCGGCCCCGTCGACACACACTCGAAGTCTCCCAGATGGTAGGACGATGACTGTTCGGCAGACATCGCGCGGCGGCGTATCGAATGATTGGTAGCCGCCAGTGTCCTCATGCGCGCTTCAATGGCAGCAAGGTCGACCAGGTTTAAATGACGTTCAAACTCGAATTCATGGAAGAAGCCATCACCCAGCACCGATCCCGTCTGCAAATGTGCTTTTGGATAAAGCTGTTTCACGGCCATCGCCAACACCAAGGCGCAGGAGCGGCGAAGAATCTCCAGCCCGTCGGGCTCTTGCGGCGTGACGATGCTGACCCGGGCATCGGCTGCGAGGATGAATTCACAATCCACCAACACGCCGTCAACCCTTCCCGCGACAGCCGCCTTGGCCAGCCCGGGACCGATACTCGCGGCGAGTTCGTACACCGACAATGGTTGGTCGAATTCACGCAATGAACCATCGCTCAGGGTGATGTGAATCATGTTGGTGCTCTCGGGTGCTAGCGCATAAACCGTAGTGGTAAACCCTGACAGTTGTCATTAAGACATTTGTCTCGCCATGCGATTTGTCCGGACACCAGCGTGGTGCTGACGCTGTGGCGAAAGCGTCGTCGGGCAAAGGGCGTCCAGCCGCATTGAGACAGAATCGGCTGCTCAGAGACGGCAATGCCGTCAGGCTCCGGTTTGATCAGCACCAGGTCTGCCCAATAACCTTCGCGCAAATAGCCTCGGTCGGGAATAGCAAACAGATCAGCGACACGGTGACTGGTCTTGTCCACGAGCACTGTGATCGGCAACAACTCGTCTGCCACCAACTCCAGCAACGCGGGGAAGGCGTGCTGCACCAGCGGCAGACCGGACGGCGCCTGACTGTAGGGACGTTGTTTTTCGGCCCAGGTGTGCGGCGCATGATCGCTGCCGATGACGTCCAGTCGATGGCTCAGCAACGCATAGCGCAAGGCATTGCGGTCAGCCTGAGTCTTGATCGCCGGGTTGCATTTGATCTGATTACCAAGGTCCGCGTAGTCGCGATCATCGAAGAGCAAGTGGTGCAGGCAGACTTCGGCGCTGATGTGTTTCTGCGACAGCGGTTTGTCTTCGAACAACGCCAGTTCCCGTGCGGTGGTCAGGTGCAGAACGTGAAGTCGCGTGCCGTGACGCCTGGCCAGATCCACCGCCATTGATGACGAGCGAAAGCAGGCCTCGGCATTGCGGATCACGGGATGCGCCGCGGCGGGAATGTGTTCGCCGAGCAGCGCTCGCAGATTCGCCGCGTTGGCCTCGATGCCGGGCGTGTGTTCGCAGTGAGCCAACAGAATCGTCGGCACCTCGGCGAACAGCCGTTCGAGAACCCTCGGATCGTCCACCAGCATGTTGCCCGTGGACGCGCCCATGAACACTTTGACGCCGGCTACTTCGCAAGGATTGAGTGCGGCGACGGTGTCGAGATTGTCGTTGCTTACACCGAAGTGAAAGCCGTAGTTGGCCACCGAACTGATCGCCGCTCGACGCTTCTTGTCGGCGAGTGTGGCAAGGGTCAGTGTCGCCGGATGGGTGTTGGGCATGTCCATGAAACTGGTGATGCCACCGGCCACCGCCGCCCGGGATTCGGTGTGGAAACTGCCCTTCTCGGGCGAGCCGGGATCGCGGAAGTGCACCTGATCATCGATCATTCCGGGTAACAGCCACTGGCCGTCAGCATCGATTTCTACGGCTGCATTTTCCCCTTCGATGCTGCTGGCGATCTTGACGATGCGGCCATGGCTGACTAACAGATCACCTTCAAATTCTCGACCTTCATTCACCAGCCGGGCATTGCGAATCAGCACACTGCTCATGGTCAGAACTCGTTTTGCAGGGCTTTGTAGCCGCGCACCAGATCGACATTGGTGCGCGCCACATCCTCGGAAAATTCCGAGGCGCTGACGCTGACCGGCGGGAACTGCGACAGGTCGGTGTTAGGCCCGATGCGGGTGGTGGAGGGCACGTAAAAATCCGTGGGCAGGTCGCGCCCATCGACCACCGAGTTGTGCCGCACCACGCAGCCGTCACCGACCGCGCAGTTGAACAGCACGCTGTTGAAACCGATAAACACCCGGTCGCCGACCGTGCACGGACCATGAACGATTGAACGGTGAGCAATCGAACTGAACTCGCCGATGGTCACCGCCGCCCCGGACTTGGAATGAATCACCACGCCATCCTGGATGTTTGAATTTGCACCAATGGTGATCGGCTCCATCGCGCCCGAATCGTCCACTTCATCGGCGCGGATCACGGCGTAGGGGCCGACGAAAACGTTCTCGCCGATCACCACTTTTCCGCAAATGATCGCGGTCTTGTCCACGTATGCAGATTCGGCAATCAGCGGCAAATCACCGGAAGGGTTCTTGCGGATCATGGTTTGCTCAACGCCTCGTATAGCGTGTTGAGGTTGTACTCGAACAGCCCGGTGAAGGTGCTGGCCGGACCGCTTGCGGCGAGCGCATCGGAGTACAAGGTGCCGCCAATGTGCGCGCCGCTTTCATCGGCGATCTGCTTGAGCAGACGGGCGTCCTTGATGTTTTCCATGAACACGGCTTTGACCTTGGCCTGACGAATCTGGGTGATCAGCGCGGCCACTTCCGCAGCCGACGGTTCGCGTTCGGTGGACAGACCTTGTGGTGCCATGAAGTCGATTCCGTACGCCTGACCGAGATAGCCGAACGCGTCATGGGACGTCACGATCTTGCGGTTGCCCGGCGGCAGCGATCCGAGCTTGGCTTTAGCTTCGGCGAGCAGCGCGTAAACCTGTTTCAGGTAGGCCTGGCTGTTGCGTTCGTAGTCGGTTTTGTTCGCCGGGTCGGCGGCAATCAACGCTTTGGTGATGTTGCTGATGTACAGCTCGGCGTTCGCCAGGTTGTGCCAGGCGTGAGGGTCGGGAACGGTCTCGCCGTCTTCATCCAGCGAGCGCGGAATGACACCGCGGCTCGCGCTGATGACCGTGGCTTTGGTTTCAGTACTGGTCACCAGGCGGTCCAGCCATGGCTCGAAACCCAGGCCGTTTTTGATGATCAGTCTGGCTTTGAGCAGCGCCTTGGCGTCGTCCGGTGTCGGCTCGTACGTGTGGGCATCGGCGTCGGGGCCAACCATGTTGGTGATCTGGATATGCTCGCCGCCGACTTGATGAGTCATGTCGGCAAGGATGCTGAAGCTGGTCACCACCTGCAGTTTTTCCGCAGCGGACAGCGACATCGACAGCATCAAACTGAACAGCACGAGTAAAGCGCGCATCGGGCAACACCTCATTGGGATGTGAGCAAAGGCGGGCGGCGCAGCAAACCGTGCACCGGTCCGAACACCACGGACAGCAGATACATACCGCCAGCCACCAGCACGATGGCCGGGCCGCTGGGCAGTGAGTAGTAGAACGACAGCAATAATCCCAGCCACACCGAAAGGCAGCCGAGCAGCGCGGCGATGCCCATCAGCACGGGCAAGCGCCGGCTCCAGAATCGTGATGCAGCGGCGGGCAACATCATCAGGCCGACGACCATCAGCGCGCCGATGGCTTGGAAACCGATGACCAGATTCAGTACCACCAGTGTCAGAAACACGCCGTGGGCCAAGGGACCGAGCCGGCTGACGGTTTGCAGAAAGAGAGGGTCGAGGGTGTCCAGTAGCAGCGGCTTGTAGATGAGCGCCATGGCGATAAGGCTGAACCCTGAGACCCACAACATGCCGGTCAACGTGGGGCCATCGACTGCCAACGCCGAGCCAAAGAGCAGGTGCAGCAGGTCAAGACGTTTGCCGGCGATGCCGAGGATCAGCACACCGCTGGCGAGGGAAATCGGGTAGATCGCGGCGAGGCTCGCGTCTTCTCGCAGCCCGGTGCGACGGGTGATCCACGCGGCGAGGCCGGCCATGCTCAGACCTGCACCGAGGCCACCGAGGGTCAGCGCTGGCAGATTCAGTCCGGCGAACCAGAAGCCAAGCGCAGCGCCGGGCAAGATGCCGTGTGCGACCGCATCGCCGATCAGGCTCATGCGCCGCAGGATCAGAAACACCCCGAGCGGTGCCGTGCTGCATGCCAAAACCAATCCACCGAGCAGTGCCCGGCGCATGAACACGAACTCGTGGAAGGGTTGCCAAAGTTGAGTGGCGACGAGCATCAGGCCACCTGCGTTTGGGGTTGTTGGCGGATCAGGTCGACGCTTGGGCCGAGGACGCAACCGCTGCTTTTGATCAACAGCGTTTGAGGAATGTGTAGGCGAACGGCGGCCAGGTCGTGGCACACGACGACCAGGGTTCGGCCTTCGGCGTGCCAGGCGTGGATGTGTTTCCACAGCAGTGACTGACCGAGTTCGTCGAGGGCGGCGTGGGGTTCGTCGAGTAACAGCAAGGGGGCTTCGGCGAGGCTTAAACGAGCGAGCAGGGCGCGCTGCAATTCACCTCCGGAGAGGGCCATCAACGGGCGCTGTTCCAGGCCGGTCAGGCACCATTTTTCCAGCACAGCTTTAAGACGTTGGTTTCGGACTTCGGGTGATTGTTTGCTGCCCCAGAAACCGGCGGCCACCAACTCTTGCAGACTGATGGGGAATTGCCGATCGAGGTGTTGTTGCTGGGGGAGGAATGAGAGTGAACCTTTGCGTGGAACATCAAGGATGACTTTGCCGGTCAGTGGTTTTTGCAGGCCGGCGATGACTTTCAGCAGGCTGCTTTTTCCCGAGCCGTTGGCACCGATGACGGCGGTCAGGCTGCCCTTGGGCAATTCGAAATCCACAGGCGGTGTCAGCGGTTGTCCGGGTGCTCCCCAGCGCAAAGCCTCGCAGCGAATCATGCGGCCTCCCAGTTCCAGCGACTTTCGGCGACAGCATCGTGGGCGTGCAGGCTTTCTGCGTGGACGACTTTCAGGTGAAAGGCGTTGATGCCGGGCGATCGTTTCAACGCCAGATTCAAGCGTCGAACGGCGTCTTCACAGAACATCAGGTTTTGGCCATTAGCCAGGGCGAAGGCTTGTTCGTCAGCGCGCTTTACGGCGGTTTGCACGGCGGTGCCCAAGGCTGCTTCGGCATCGTTGATCAGCGCAATCAGTGGCAGGTCATCCAGATAGTCGTCGAGACGAAGCTTCAGCTGCGCATTGCTGCGCTGGCTATGAGGTGTCGCGACGATGCCTTTTGTGGAGCCAAGCCAAGCTAAAACGTCGGCGTGTTGCAGTGACTTATTGGCAAAGTCATCGACGAACTGCTGTTGAATCAACTGTCGAGACAGCGCGGCTGAGCACGGACAGGTCGAGGAATAGGAGATGTCGATTTTTAGTTCCACGTGGAACATCGCGTTTTTCAAACGCGCTTCAATGCTGACTGGATAGCTTTTCCAACCGGACAAAGGACTGATGAGCGCCGGCCGTTTGAGCAGTAAATCAGCGTGAATGTTCAGGTAAGCGTTATTGGACAGACCTTCATGCGTATCGAGAAATTGCTGCAATACACGCCTTAACAGGGCAGGTGTCAGGTTTTCCTGCTCGAGCATTTCCAGCGCCAGGTACAGCCGCGACATGTGAATGCCCCGCGCTTCTCCATCGTCGAGGCTCACGCCCGCGTCGGCCTTTGCGCTCAATCGTTGGCCATCAAACAAAACTGGAAGAGCAATGCCGCACATGCCCACCCATTCAAGTGGCAGAGCTTGGCGTGAGGCCTGCGCGGCGATATCCGGCAGAGTCAGCGCATTCATGAGCAGGTCCATCGTGGAAGTCGGATCGACATGTTATGTTATTACATTAAAATCGACTACGCCTTTTTCACGAGCCGCTTTCACCATGCACAGACGTCACTTGCTCAACCTGATCCTGGCCAGCGCGGCCTTCGCATTACCCTTCGGTGTTGGTGCCACGCAAATTAGCAACGCGCGGCTTTGGCGCTCGGATGACAAACTGCGCCTGGTGTTCGATCTGAGCGGGCCGGTTCGCTACAAGACTTTTTCCCTGAGCGCGCCCGAGCGGTTGATCATCGATCTGAGCGGCGCCAACCTCAGTGGTGACTTCAGTCAATTGGCCCTCGGCGATACGGTCATTCGTTCGATCCGCTCCGGACATTTTGGTATGGGCGATACGCGGATCGTCCTCGACCTCAGCGGCCCGGTGCAGCTCAACAGCTTTCTGTTGCCGCCGCAGGACGGGCAAGGCCATCGGCTGGTGCTCGATCTGAAGACAGCAGCGCCGCTGCACATCGCCGCTGCGCCTGCGGTAGCTGTCGACAAGGCTCACCCCAAGCGGGACATCATCGTGGTGGTCGACCCCGGCCATGGCGGCAAAGACCCTGGCGCGGTCGGTGCCAAAGGTGAACGCGAGAAAGACGTGGTGCTGTCCATCGCACAACTGTTGGCCAAACGGCTGAAGCGCGAGAAGGGCTTCGACGTAAAACTGGTGCGCAATGACGACTTCTTCGTCCCGCTGCGCAAGCGCGTGGAGATCGCCCGCAAACACAACGCCGACATGTTCATCTCAGTGCATGCCGATGCGGCGCCGAGGCTCACCGCTTCGGGGGCGTCGGTGTATTGCTTGTCTGAAGGTGGCGCGACGTCGGCCACAGCGCGCTTCATGGCACAGCGGGAGAACGGCGCGGACCTGTTGGGAGCCTCCCGCCTGCTCAACCTCAAGGACAAGGACCCGATGCTCGCCGGGGTGATTCTCGACATGTCGATGAACGCCACCCTCGCCGCGAGTTTGCAGTTGGGCAGCACAGTGCTCGGCAGTCTTGCGGGCATCACCACGTTGCATCAGAAGCGGGTGGAGCAGGCCGGCTTTGCAGTGCTGAAGTCGCCGGACGTGCCGTCGATCCTGGTGGAAACCGGCTTCATTTCAAATGCTCGCGACAGTCAGCGGCTGGTCACGACGCGGCATCAGCAGGCCGTGGCAGACGGTTTGTTCGAAGGATTACAGCGCTACTTTCAGAAGAATCCGCCGGTTAACAGTTACCTCGCCTGGCAACTGGAACAGAAAAAAGCTCAGGTCTAGCACCCGGTGATCCTGCTGCAGGTGAACGTTGCACTGCTGCCTCCCGAGCTGGAAAACCGGTTGATGGTGGTCCAGCCAACCCGACGGTTGTAGCCCACCCAGGCCTCACCGTCGGAAGCGATGCCGGTGAAAAACGTCAGTTGTCCGTAGCGGCTGTTGGTCTGCGCCCAATAGCGTTTTCCCGCCCGTTCGAAGCCCCGCAAATAGATCGTGTTGCCGACGGTGTTGACGCTGTAGGCATTGCCGTCGGCATCCACGCAGGACAGCAGGTTGGCGCTTCGGGTGCATTGGGCCAGGCTAGGGATTTGCGCCCGGGTGTTTACGGCGAGCAGCAGCGAAACGCTCATCAGCGTTAGTTTCAGGGCAGTGCGCATGGGATTTCTCACGAATCGAACGGGCTCCAGCATCATGCCCTTTGTGATGATGGGCAATAGGAGAGTGGCTTGATTGCATTGTTATACTATAACATTGAATTAAGCCCGACACTGTGACCGGGCATCCCCGTGAGGAACTCCTGATGCCCCATCGTCTCCCCGTGACCGTCCTGTCGGGCTTTCTCGGCGCCGGCAAAAGCACACTGCTTAACCATGTACTGCGTAACCGTGAAAACCTGCGAGTCGCGGTGATCGTCAACGACATGAGCGAGATCAACATCGATGGCAGCGAAGTTCAGCGTGATGTCACCCTGAACCGCGCCGAAGAAAAACTCGTGGAAATGAGCAACGGCTGCATCTGCTGCACCTTGCGCGAAGACCTGCTTGAAGAAGTCAGCAAACTCGCCAGGGACGGCCGCTTCGATTATTTGCTGATCGAATCCACCGGCATCTCCGAACCGCTGCCTGTGGCGGAAACCTTCACTTTCCGTGACGAAGAAGGGCAGAGCCTGGCCGACATCGCACGGCTCGACACCATGGTCACTGTGGTCGACGGTATGAATTTCCTGCTCGACTATCAGGCCGCCGAAAGCCTCGCTTCTCGTGGCGAAACCCTCGGCGAGGAGGACGAGCGCTCGATCACTGACTTGTTGATCGAGCAGATCGAATTCGCCGACGTGATCCTGATCAGCAAGATCGACTTGATCAGTGGCCGCGAGCGTCAGGAGCTGATCGCAATCCTCGAACGATTGAACTCACAAGCCGACATCATCCCGATGGTCATGGGTGAAATTCCCCTGGAGAAAATCCTCAACACCGGTCGCTTCGACTTCGAGAAAGCTGCGCAGGCGCCCGGCTGGTTGCAGGAGATGCGCGGCGAGCACATTCCGGAAACCGAGGAGTACGGCATCGCCTCCACGGCCTATCGAGCACGCAGACCTTTCCATCCGCAGCGCTTCTTCAGCTTCATCGACCGGCCATGGGTGAACGGCAAACTGCTGCGCTCCAAAGGGTTTTTCTGGCTGGCGAGCAAGCCGATGGACGCGGGCAGTTGGTCTCAGGCGGGCGGTTTGATGCGCCATGGCTTTGCCGGACGCTGGTGGCGTTTCGTGCCGAAAGCCCAATGGCCGCAGGACGAAGAAAGCACCGCCGCGATCATGGAAAACTGGACAGCCACCACCGGTGATTGCCGCCAGGAACTGGTGTTCATCGGCCAGAACATTGACTTCACCCGACTCACCGCAGAGCTGGACGATTGCCTGCTGACCGATGATGAAATGGTCTCTGGCATCGAGGGCTGGCGATTGTTGCCTGATCCGTTCGGTCCTTGGCATGAAGAGGAAGCGGCGTGATGTTGGAGCCGACCTTGAAGTTTCGACCGGTCATGTCTCAGGTTCAGGACGATACGCCGCAAACCCTCGCCCGAATTCTCGATGACGACGTGAACCTCGCCATCTGGCAGCGCCAACTTCCGGTGCATATCGCCGATTTCGGCAGCCTGTTGCTGTCCTTGAACCAGCCGTTGGCCGAGTCGTTGTCGCTGGAAATCGCTGACGAAAACACTGAACCCAACCTCCATGGATTGGCCTCGGGCTTCAGTGATCTCGAGGGCTTTGAAGGTTTCATCGCCGACGTTTCCTGGCTGGTCAGCGCCTTCGCCTGCCTGCTCGGTGCCAAGCGTATTGGCGTGCGTTTGCGGGGGCTGGATAAAGCCATGTGCCCGCGCTTTCACGTCGATCATGTACCGGTGCGCTTGATTACCACGTACGCCGGTGTTGGCAGTCAGTGGCTGAAAGAGGGGGTGATGGATCGTCGCCGGTTGAGCCAGCCCGACGCCGAACCCACGGACAATTCGCTGATTCAGCAAGTCGGCAGTGGCGCTGTCGCCTTGCTCAAGGGCGAGAAGTGGCACGGCAACGAAGGTTTTGGCCTGATTCACCGCTCGCCGCCGCTCGGGCCGGGCGAGCGGCGTTTGATTCTGACCCTCGATTGGCTGGGTTAGCGGCTCATGGCTTGAGCCAGTTGCCCTGGTTCTGGCCTTCGCAAAACGGCTTCAGGTACGCCGCGTCGGTGGCCACGCCGTAATAGTGAATATCTTGCCGGTAAGGCATATTGGCGACTTGAGCATTGCTGCAAACACCGAATGCGCCGCCGGGGCATTGATCGACGTATTGCACCTCGACTTTCTGGCCAGGAAGGTTGGGCTGACAGAAGCCATCGGCAAAGAGTTTTTCCGGGATGTTTCGGTTCTGCTGACAGACTTTCACGTCCAGTCGCTCAGCCGTGCTATGTACCACGCAAGCCTGGGCCAGCGCTTCGCCGCAAACCAAAGCCAAGAGCAACGCCCAGCCGATCAACCGCATCCTTTTCCTCCTCAGAAAACACCGACCATGTTGCAGAACATTCCCACTCACGTCATTGCCGGCCCATTGGGCGCAGGCAAGACCAGTTTGATCAAGCACCTGCTGGCCCAGCGGCCGGCGAATGAGCGTTGGGCGGTGCTGATCAACGAGTTCGGCCAGATCGGCATCGATGCTGCGTTGCTGACCCGGGACGCCGATGGTATCGCACTGGGTGAAGTGGCCGGGGGCTGTTTGTGTTGCGTCAATGGTGCGCCGTTCCAGATCGGCCTCGGGCGTTTGCTGCGCAAGGCACGGCCGGATCGGTTGTTTATCGAACCGTCAGGGCTCGGCCATCCTGCGCAGTTGCTCAAGCAGCTGAATGAGGCGCCGTGGGTCGGCGTGCTGGCGGTTCAGCCCTGCGTGATGGTGCTGGACGCCCAGGCGCTCGCTGCAGGCAAACCGCTGCCGGTGACGCAGCAGGAGGCGTTGAGCGGCGCAGGGTTGTTGCTGTTGAACAAGTCTGAAAATCTCGAGGAGGGTGATCGACAGCGAGTCGTCGCGCAGTTGCCATTACGTCCGTTTTACTGGACGCAGCAGGCCATCCTTCCTTTGGAAGCGTTACCAGGTCTTGAGGTGCAGGCGGTGGCGGGTGTGGATAACTTCATCGCACCCCAAGGAGTGGCGCAGTTGCCGGCAGTCTGGGCCGACCCCGCGTTGCCGATTTGCCTGAGCCAGGAACAGGACGACGGCTGGAGCATCGGCTGGCGCTGGCATCCGAGCCAGACGTTCGATTCAGCGCGCGTTGGCCAGTGGCTCGAAAGCCTTGCATGGCGGCGGGCGAAGCTGGTTATCCACAGCGGCGAGGGTTGGGTTTCGGCGAATGCCTTGGATAACTCGACGCTCGATTGGCAGCCCAGCGAGTGGCGCCGGGATTCGCGGATCGAACTGATTTTTTCTGAGCCGCAGGATATTGAGTCGCTACAAAGAGGTTTGGCCGACTGTCGGGCGAATTAAAGATCAAAAGATCGCAGCCTGCGGCAGCTCCTACAGGATTTTGTATTTCCATGTAGGAGCTGCCGCAGGCTGCGATCTTTTGATTTATGGGCGCCACTTGGTGTGTTCTTGCCGCCACTGACTAAGCTCAATCACTTCTGCACGCGGTTTCACCACGTCGACCACCGAAGGCGTGTCGTCGAAGGGCATGGGGTAGGGGGCCAGTTCGATCTGCGCGCTGTGGGCACCGAATTGGGTGATGGTGCCGTTGTGGCGTGTTTCGCCGGTCACCGTGAACTCGAAGTTGTACACACGGGCCAGACGTCGCCGGCCATTGGCATCCTTGATGAAAGCAATTTTTTTCAGCGCCACGTTGCCATCAAGCAACTCGATCCCGAGATTGCTGCAATGCTGCTTGACCCGCTCCAGCGCGCGCTCGCGCAAGCCATGGTTGTGCCACAGCCAAGCGCCGGCGGTGGCGAGCAACATCAGCACGAAGATATTTCCGAGGGTCAGCATCAACAGGGTGCTCCAACAAGATAGTGCCAGCTTAACTGCGTCGCCGGTCTGTCGTACAGGCTGCGTTTAGTCGCATACTGCGCGGCTCGAATTTCAATCGTTTTACGGAACTCACCGCATGAAACGTACGCCCCATCTGCTCGCCATTCAGTCCCACGTGGTGTTCGGCCACGCTGGCAACAGCGCCGCGGTTTTCCCGATGCAGCGGGTCGGGGTGAATGTCTGGCCGCTCAACACCGTACAGTTCTCCAACCACACTCAATACGGGCAGTGGGCGGGTGAGGTGCTGACGCCACACCAGATTCCTGAATTGGTCGAAGGCATTGCGGCGATTGGCGAGTTGGGCAATTGCGATGCCGTGTTGTCCGGTTACCTCGGCAGTGCGGCCCAAGGCCGGGCGATTCTGACGGGCGTGGCGCGGATCAAGTCGATGAATCCCAAGGCGCTGTATCTGTGCGACCCGGTGATGGGCCATCCGGAGAAGGGCTGCAGTGTGCCGGCCGAAGTCAGCGATTTCCTGCTGGAAGAGGCAGCTGCCATGGCGGACTTCATGTGCCCGAACCAGCTGGAGCTGGACAGCTTCTCGGGACGCAAGCCGCAGTCGCTGTTCGATTGCCTGGCCATGGCGCGGGCGTTGCTGGCGCGCGGCCCGAAAGCGGTGCTGGTCAAGCATCTGGCCTATCCCGGCAAACCGGAGGATGCGTTTGAGATGTTGCTGGTGACGGGCGAAGGCAGCTGGCACTTGAGACGGCCAATGTTGGCGTTTCCACGTCAGCCAGTGGGTGTAGGCGACCTGACGTCCGGGCTGTTTCTGGCTCGCATCCTGTTGGGCGATAGCTTGGTGGCGGCGTTCGAGTTTGCGGCGTCGGCCGTGCATGAGGTGCTGCTTGAGACCCAGGCGTGCGCCAGCTATGAACTGGAGTTGGTGCGGGCACAGGACCGGATTGCGCATCCGCGGGTGCGGTTTGAAGCGACCGCGATCAGTCTCTGAGTTCGGCGTTGAACCCATTCGCGAGCAAGCCCGCTCCCACACTGATTCTTCAGTGAACACAAAATTTGTGTCCGACAAAGATCAAGTGTGGGAGCGGGCTTGCTCGCGAAAGCTATCTGAAGAACACCATCAAACGCTCTGACCAGCTCAGGCGTCGCCCTTGATCTCCTGATAACGCTTTTCCAGTTCCTGACGAATCTCCCACACTGATTCTTCAGTGAACACAAAATTTGTGTCCGACAAAGATCAAGTGTGGGAGCGGGCTTGCTCGCGAAAGCTATCTGAAGAACACCATCAAACGCTCTGACCAGCTCAGGCGTCGCCCTTGATCTCCTGATAACGCTTTTCCAGTTCCTGACGAATCTGACGACGCTGCTGGGCCTGCATGAAACGGCGTTTGTCCTCGCTGTTCTGCGGTTGCAACGGCGGCACTGCGGCCGGTTTGCGATCGTCGTCCACTGCCACCATGGTGAAGAAACAGCTGTTGGTGTGGCGCACCGAGCGCTCGCGGATGTTTTCGGTCACCACCTTGATGCCCACCTCCATGGAGGTGTTGCCGGTGTAATTGACCGACGCCAGGAAGGTCACCAGTTCGCCGACATGAATCGGTTCGCGAAAAATCACCTGATCCACCGACAAGGTCACCACGTAGCGGCCGGCATAACGGCTGGCGCAGGCGTAGGCGACTTCGTCGAGGTACTTGAGCAACGTGCCGCCGTGAACATTGCCAGAGAAGTTGGCCATGTCGGGGGTCATCAATACCGTCATCGACAGCTGGGCGTTTCCGGGTTCCATAGCGTTCTCACGGTTCAAGGCAAATTTCGGAGGAGTGCACCTCTGCGGGTGCCTGTTCGGTTTTTTCAAACCACAGTTATCGGGACGCCGGGCGGGTGGTCGCCGTCACGCGGAATCGATCTGTTTCCATATATTGCACCGCCTTTCTGCCGGAAGTCGCGGTGTTACCCTTCAAAAGCCCCCCCCAAGGGCAATTCCTACGCGGAAAGCGGATTTTTTACTTTGTTCGATCAGAACTTTCCCGCGTCTGGCGATTGAGCAATGTCATCCAAGGAGCCACACACCATGCATGCCATCAGTTTTATTCAGGATCTGGCAGTGATCATGTTGGTCGCGGGTGTGGTGACCGTGCTGTTTCATCGCTTCAAACAACCGGTGGTCCTGGGCTATATCGTGGCCGGCTTCATCATCGGCCCGCACACGCCGCCGTTCGGCCTGATTCACGACGAAGAAACCATCAAGACCCTCGCTGAACTCGGGGTGATTTTCCTGATGTTCTGCCTTGGCCTGGAGTTCAGCCTGCGCAAGCTGTTCAAGGTCGGCGCCACGGCGTTTATCGCGGCGTTCCTGGAAATCGTGCTGATGATCTGGATCGGCTATGAAATCGGTCGCTGGTTCGATTGGAACACCATGGACTCGCTGTTCCTCGGCGCGATCCTGGCGATCTCCTCGACCACCATCATCGTCAAGGCACTCAATGACCTGAAGATGAAGAACGAGCGCTTTGCGCAGCTGATCTTCGGTGTGCTGATCGTCGAGGACATTCTCGGCATCGGCATCATTGCCTTGCTATCGAGCATCGCGGTCAGCGGCACGGTCAGTTCCGGTGAAGTGTTCTCCACGGTCGGCAAGCTGTCGTTGTTCATGATCGTTGCGCTGGTGATCGGGATTCTGCTGGTGCCGCGACTGCTGGCTTATGTGGCCAGGTTCGAAAGCAACGAGATGCTGTTGATCACCGTGCTGGGCCTGTGTTTCGGCTTCTGCCTGCTGGTGGTGAAGCTCGAATACAGCATGGTGCTTGGCGCGTTCCTGATCGGCGCGATCATGGCCGAGTCCCGCCAACTTCTTAAGATTGAACGCTTGATCGAGCCAGTTCGCGACCTGTTCAGTGCAATCTTCTTCGTCGCCATCGGGCTGATGCTCGATCCGATGATTTTGCTGCAATACGCGTGGCCGATTGCGGTGATCACGGTGGCTGTGGTGCTAGGAAAGATGTTGTCCTGCGGTCTAGGCGCCTTTATCGCCGGCAATGACGGACGCACCTCACTGCGCGTGGGGATGGGACTTTCACAGATTGGCGAATTTTCTTTCATCATTGCGGCGCTGGGTATGACCCTGCAGGTCACCAGTAACTTCCTCTATCCGGTCGCCGTGGCGGTGTCGGTGATTACCACGCTGCTGACGCCTTATCTGATCCGCGCCGCTGACCCGCTGTCGATCAAACTGGCCAGCGTGATGCCGCAGCGGCTGGGCCGCGTGCTGGGGATGTACGGCGAATGGCTGCGCAGCATTCAGCCTCAGGGCGAAGGCGCGCTGCTGGCGTCGATGATTCGGCGAATTCTGTTACAAGTGGGCGTCAACCTGGCACTGGTGATTGCGATCTTCTTCTCGGGTGCTTATTTCGCCGAGCGAATGTCTGCTTACCTGCAAGACTGGATCAGCGATCCGAGTTGGCAGAAAGCGTTGGTCTGGGGCGGGGCGTTGCTGTTGTCGCTACCGTTCCTGATCGCGGCCTATCGCAAGCTCAAGGCGCTGTCGATGCTATTGGCGGAGATGGGCGTGAAACCGGAGATGGCCGGCCGCCACACGCAGCGAGTGCGGCGGGTGATCGCCGAAGTGATCCCGATCCTCTCGCTGCTGGTGATCTTCCTGCTGTTGGCGGCCTTGTCGGCCAGTATTCTGCCGACCAACAAATTGCTGGTGCTGATTGTCGTGGTCGCGGCCGCCGTGGCGGCGTTGCTCTGGCGCTGGTTTATCCGCGTGCACACGCGGATGCAGGTGGCCTTGCTGGAAACCCTGGACAACCACAAGGAATCGTCCGGGCATTGACCACGCGGCGCGTCAGACGGATCAGCTCTCCAGCCAGACGTCCCGCGCCCAGTGCCACACCGATTCCCAGGTTTCTTCGGCAAGCAGTTCTTCTTCGGCCAGCCACAGCACCACAGTGCCGTCTTCTTCGACCAGGTAGTAATTGTCGCCGTCCTGGCAGATTGGAATCATGCTGCGGTCGACGCCAGCATCCCATGCGTTGGCGGCAACGTCCGGCAGGTAGGTGTGGGACTGCGGGTCGGTGACAGTCACCGGCTCCAGGCTGCCGTAGACGACGTCGCTGACGGTCAGCAAAAACTCTCTGAAGACAAAGGGAATGTCGATGAACAGTTGTTCCTCGATTTCCACGATCTGGTCTTCGTCAGGCAATTCCAAGGGGACCGGTACCGGTTCGTTGGCTTCACGCAGTTGTTCGATGATTTCTTCCACGTCCGGGATCCTCTTGCTTGATGGCGCGGTTTAGTTGGGGCGGTTTATACAGTAGCTCGCTATAGATGCAACCGCGAAATAGAAAACCCCGGCAGAGGCCGGGGTTTTGTTGCGACACATTTAACGCGGGTCGGTTCAGCCGTTCTGGCGGATACCGGCAACCAGCCAAGGCTGGTTTTCGCCCTGTGGACGTTCCATGTTCCAGCTTTCGCTGAACACTTCGCCCTGGTCGAAACGCGAGGTTTTCGACACACCGCTGAAGGTCAGGGTGGCAATGGTCTTGTCGGCACGATCATCGACGCCGTCCAGTTGAACATTGAGGTTATCAATGTAGGTGGACTGGAAACCTTCACCCAGATCGGCACGTTCGCGCTTGAGGAACTCGAGCAGTTGCGGGGTCACGAACTCGGCGATCTTGTCCATTTCGTTGGCGTCCCAGTGCTGCTGCAGGGACTGGAAGTGGTTGCGGGCCGCTTCAATGAAGTTCTTTTCATTGAACCAGGCTGGCGCATTGATGACCGGACGAGCGGCAACCGGAGCGGCCGAACCACCGAAGATCGAACCCATGCCGGCTGGCTTCTGCTCGAACACTTCACGCTGCATCGGTGCGCCAGCCGGAGCCAGGTGCTCCTGCTGCTTGCGACGACGAGCGGCGATGAAACGGAAGACCAGGAAGGCGATGACCGCCATGATCAGGATGTCGAAGATCTGCATGCCCTGGAAGCCGCCGCCCATGAACATGGAGGCCAGCAGGCCACCGGCAGCGATGCCGGCCAGAGGGCCGAGCCAGCGCGAAGCTCCGCCGGCCTTGGCGGCAGCGCCCGCGGCACCCGCCGCGCCCGCAGTGGCAGCAGCGCCACCTGCAGCAGAAGAAGGAGCCATTTGGCTGGTCTGGTGAGTCGGCGCAGCGCCGGAGCTCTTGCCGCCACCAAAGCGCTTGGCGTTGGCGTCGAGGCTCATCGTCAGGCCGATGCACAACGCCATGGCGATGCTAAGAAAACGTTTCATAAAGGGAATTCCCATTTGTGGATGGCACGCGCGCCATGTTGCACAGCTGAAGTGTTACTGGCTAGCGGCAGAGTGTTTCGGGCTTTTGCCTGACAGGTTGCGTTCAGCTTCAGTCAGCGCAATAAGGCCTGTTAACTTTGGTCTGTAGGATGAATGGATAAGTTCTGTAGGAAAGGTGTCTAGCGTCGCAGCGCCAGCATCACGACACCGGCCGTGATCAGGCCGATCCCGCCCCATTGGCGCAGATCAAGTTTTTCACCCAGCAAGATCACGCCGAGCACCGCCACCAGCACAACGCTGAGTTTGTCCACCGGAGCGACCAGCGAGGCCGGCCCCAGTTTCAGTGCGCGGAAATAACAAATCCACGAAGCGCCTGTGGCCAGTCCCGACAACAGCAGGAACAGATAGCTCCTGGCCGAGATCGATCCTAATGACTGATATTGGCCCGTGGCGTACAAAATCAAGGCCAGGCTGACCAGCACCACTACTGTACGCAGCAGGGTAGCGAAATCGGAATTGACGTTTTCGATGCCGATCTTGGCGAAGATAGCGGTCATTGCCGCGAAAGCGGCTGACATCAGGGCCCAGAATGTCCAGGAAGAAAAGAAGCCTGAGCCCATAGGTCGTTTCCTTGCAGATCAGCCAACCCTAACCTTGTGGGAGCGGGCTTGCTCGCGAAAGCGATGGGTCAGTTAACGTTGATGTCGACTGGCACATCGCTTTCGCGAGCAAGCCCGCTCCCACATTGGACCTCTGTGGTCCTTAGATCGCTTCCAGTTTCGCGTAACCCAGCATCAGCCATTTGCTGCCTTCGCTGAAGTTCACCTGCACCCGCGCCTGAGCCCCGGCGCCTTCGAAGTTCAGGATCACGCCATCGCCGAACACCGAGTGCCGAACGGCTTGGCCGAGGCTGAAACCGGTGTCGGGGATCTCGCTGCCACCAAACAGGCTGCTGGAGCTCTGCTGCTGACCGCCGCCAAACGGACGACTGACGCTGTTGGACAGCCGCACTTCCTGGATCAGGCCTTTCGGCACTTCACGTACGAAACGCGACACTTTGTTGTAGGTCTCGCTGCCATACAGGCGTCGGGTTTCAGCATAGGTCATCACCAGATTCTGCATGGCGCGGGTGATACCGACATAGGCCAAACGCCGTTCCTCTTCAAGACGTCCCGGCTCTTCCAGGCTCATTTTGTGCGGGAACAGCCCTTCTTCCATGCCCACCAGGAACACGTAAGGGAATTCCAGGCCCTTGGCGCTGTGCAAGGTCATCAACTGAATGCTGTCTTCGTGCTCATCGGCCTGAGTATCGCCAGCCTCCAGCGACGCGTGGCCGAGGAATGCCGCGAGTGGCGTCAGGTCTTCATCCTCTTCCGAGTTTTCGAAGTTGCGTGCGGCGCTGACCAGCTCCTCAAGGTTTTCTACCCGTGCCTGGCCTTTCTCGCCTTTTTCCGCTTCGTGATAGGCAATCAGCCCGGACTGCTCGATGACGGTCTGGGTCATCAGGTGCAGTGGCATTTCCATGCACTTGGCGGCGAGGTTCTCGATCAGCTCGATAAACGCCCCAAGCGCGCCAGCGGCACGGCCGGTCAGCCCTTTATTGGCGACCAGCAGGCGCATCGCTTCCCACATCGACACATCGCTGTGGCGCGCATGGTCGCGAATCGCTTCAACGGTTTTCTCGCCGATGCCGCGGGCCGGAACGTTGATCACCCGCTCCAGCGCTGCATCGTTGCCGCGGCCTTCCAGCAAACGCAGGTAAGCCATGGCGTTCTTGATTTCTGCCCGTTCGAAGAAGCGCTGACCGCCATAGATGCGGTACGGAATGCGCTCGCGCAGCAACGCTTCTTCCAAAACGCGCGATTGGGCGTTCGAACGGTACAAAATCGCGATATCGCTGCGAGCCAAGCCGGTTTTCAGCGCGCTTTCGATGGTTTCCACCACATAACGTGCTTCGTCGTGTTCGTTGAACGCGGCGTACAGGTTGATCGCTTCCCCTTCGCCGCCATCGGTCCACAGCTCTTTGCCCATGCGCCCGGTGTTGTTGGCAATCAGGGCGTTGGCGGCCTTGAGGATACCGGCAGTGGAGCGGTAGTTCTGCTCCAGGCGGATGGTCTCGGCGTCCGGGAAATCGTCGGAGTACTGATAGATGTTCTCGATTTTCGCGCCGCGCCAGCCGTAGATCGACTGATCGTCGTCGCCGACCACCATCAGGCTGTCGCCGCCCTTGGCCAGCAGTCGCAGCCAGGCGTACTGCACGGCGTTGGTGTCCTGGAACTCGTCCACCAGAATGTGACGGAAGCGCTTCTGATAGTGCGCCAGCAAACCCGGGTGATCGCGCCACAGGTCGAGGGCTCGCAGCAGCAGTTCGGAGAAGTCGATGACGCTGGCGCGCAGGCACGCGGCCTCATAGGCTTCATAAATGCTGCGCATCGTGGCCAGGAACAGATCGCCGCTGGCTTGAATATGTTGCGGGCGCAGACCTTCGTCTTTCTGCCCGTTGATGAACCACTGGGCCTGACGGGCCGGCCAGCGTTGCTCGTCCAGGCCCAGTTCGCGGATCACTCGCTTGACCAGTCGTTGCTGGTCGTCGCTGTCGAGAATCTGGAAGGTCTGGCTCAGGCCGGCTTCCTGCCAGTGCGCCCGCAGCAAGCGGTGCGCCAGGCCGTGGAAGGTGCCAACCCACATGCCGGCCGGGTTGATGCCCATCAGCTGCTCGATGCGATGACGCATCTCGGCAGCGGCCTTGTTGGTGAAGGTCACCGACAGGATGGAGTGGGGCGAGGCGTTTTCGACCTGGATCAACCAGGCGATACGGTGCACCAGCACTCGGGTTTTACCGGAACCAGCACCGGCCAGGACCAACTGACGACCCACGGAGGCAGCTACGGCCTGGCGTTGGGCATCGTTGAGGGAGTTCAGCAGAAGGGAGAGATCATCGCGCATCGGGGCATTCTAGGGGGCCGCGTCACACCGGGCAAACCCCGCTTTGCTTTAGCCGATGAAAGATACGCGCAGGACGACCGGTCGGTCACTGGCTGCAAGCATTGGCGGGGCTCGCTTCCAGCGTTTTCGGGGGGCAAAGGGCCTCCGTGCTTTTGTTGAATTTATGATCTGGAGCAGTTTGGTAAGGGCATTGGCTTGTGTATGCTCCGTTCACGTTTCGGGCTCATGCTCATCATTATAAGAACAAGAACATTGCCTATGACCCTCAGCTCCGACCTGTCGGGCCCCACTGTGGAGCCCCGGGTTATCCGCAAACAGTACGCCATGGAAATGGCGGTCGAGCGCACGCGCCTGCTTTACCAGGGCTCGCTGCTGCCTACGCTGTTCATGCTGATCAATGGCCTGGTGTGTGCGGGATTGCTGTGGAGTCCGCAGCGCTACTTCCTGGTCAGCGTCTGGCTGGTGTGGTTGTTGTCGTTGGTGGCGTTGCGGGTGATCCAGGTCGCCGCTTTCGATTCGGCCATTCCCAATCGTCAGGCGCATCCGATCTGGCGTCGCATGTTTTTGCTGGGCTCGGCCATGACTGGCCTGACCCTCGCTGGCGCGGGCATCGCCCTGGTGCCTGCCGACAATTTCATCCAGCAAGCCTGGGTGTTCGGCCTGATCGGCGCGGCAGCGCTCTCGGCCAGCGTGGCCTACGCCGTCAGTCTGCCGGCCTTTCTATCCTTTACCTTGCCTTGTCTGTTGCCGGCCATCGCCTATTTATTCTGGGGCGGCGACCAGCAGGAACAGGGCTGGGGCTGGTTCGGGCTGATCTTGTTGGGGGCGTTGAGCGTGGTGGCCTGGCAGGTCAATCGGCTGATTGATCGCGGGTTGCTGCGACGTTTCCAGAATCAGGCACTGATCGAACACCTGCAGCAGACCCAAAGCCGTAGCGAACAGCTGAATCACGAACTGGCCAGGGAAATCGACCAGCGCCGTCGCGCCGAAGACGAGTTGCGCGAAATTCAGATCGGGCTTGAAAGCCGCGTCGCCCAGCGCAGCCTGGAACTGGACGCCGCCAACCAGGCCTTGAGCAAAAGTGAAGCGCGCCTGGCGCTGGCCTTGCAGGCCAGTGAGCTGGGGCTATGGGACTGGAACCTGCAAACCGACGAAGTCCATCACACCCATATCCAGGAATTGTTCGGCCTGGAGCCGGAGTTCGTGACGGCCATGTTGCGTCACCTCAAGCCGCGCCTGCACCCCGAGGATTTACCATCGCTGAAGCGCGCGCTGGTCGAGCATTTGAAGGGGCGCAGCGAGGACTATCAGATTGAATACCGCGTGCGCCATGGCGATGGTCATTGGGTCTGGATCGAAGACCGCGGCCGAGCGGTTGAGCGTAGCGAAAGCGGCCGGGTGATCCGCATGGTCGGCACCCGCCGTGACATCAGTGCCAGCAAGAGCCTGGAAGCGCAGCAGCAATTGGCCGCGACGGTGTTCGAGGCGGCCAGCGAAGGCATCATGATTTTCGATCCGAATTACGCGCTCATCGCGGTCAACCAGGCGTTCAGCCGCTTGACGGGCTATGACACCGACGACATGCTCGGACGCAATGTGGTGGAGTTGCCATGCAGTCGCGACGCCCGTCGCCACTACGGGGCGATTCATCAGGCGCTGGAGCAACACGGCAGTTGGCAGGGCGAACTGGTGGAAACCCGCAAGAACGGCGAACTGTATCCGCAATGGCTGCAACTCAATACCGTGCGCGATGCGCGGGGGAATGTCAGCCATATCGTCGGTTTCTTCGCCGATCTCTCGGCGCGGCGCGAATCCGAAGAGCGCATGCGTTACCTGACTCACTACGACGAACTGACGGGGCTGGCCAATCGTTCGTTGTTCCGCGAGCGCTTGCGCGAGGCCCATCAGCGCGTGCGCCAGGGCGGGCGTAGTCTGGCGTTGTTGCACATCAACCTGGACCGCTTCAAGTTACTCAACGACAGCCTTGGCCATGAAATTGCTGACCAGCTGTTGCAGAAGATGGCTCGGCGCCTGGTCAATGCGTTGCCGGAAGCAGACACCATTGCGCGATTGTCCGGCGATGAGTTCGCGGTGCTGTTCGATACTTACGGCAGCCTCTCAAGCCTGGCGCGAGTGGCAACGCGCCTATCGACCAAATTGCGTGTGCCGGTGACCGTCGACGGGCATGAGCTGGTCGTCAGCGCCTCCATGGGCATCAGCATGTTGCCGGATAACGCCCGGGAAATTTCCGCGCTGGTGAGCCAGTCGAACATGGCGATGCAACATGCCAAACACCTGGGCGGCAACAACTTCCAGTTCTACACCGACAGCCTGCAAGCCAGCACGCTCGAGCGCTTGCAGCTGGAAAACCAGCTGCGTAAAGCCATTGAAGAGAAGCAGCTGAAGGTGTTTTACCAACCGAAACTCTGCCTCGCCACGGGCCGGCTGAATGCCGCCGAGGCTTTGGTGCGCTGGGATCACCCCACCATGGGCAGCGTGCCGCCAGGAGACTTTATCGGCCTGGCCGAAGAAACCGGACTGATCGGCCCGATCGGCGAGTTCGTTTTGCGTCAGGCGTGCTGGCAGGCCTGTGAATGGCAGCGTCAGGGGCTGGAACCGATTCGGGTGTCGGTCAATTTGTCGGTGCATCAGTTGCGACAGGGCAAGCTGGTCAGCCTGGTGCGCCAAGTGTTGGAGGAAACCGGCCTGGCGCCGCACTACCTCGAACTGGAGCTCACGGAAAGCCAGTTGCTGGACAGCGTCGAACACATCATCGCGACCTTCCAGCAGTTGCGTGATCTGGGTGTGAAGCTGGCCATCGACGATTTTGGCACCGGGTATTCGTCCCTGAGCTACCTCAAGCGTATTCCGGTGGATTACGTGAAGATCGATCAGGCGTTTATCCGCGGTCTGGGAGAGGGGAGCGTGGATGCGGCGATTACCCGGGCGATCATTGCGATGGCTCACGGGTTGTCATTGAAGGTTGTGGCTGAAGGTGTGGAGCGGTCGGAGCAGCTTGAGTTCTTGAAGGTTGAACGCTGTGATGAAGTGCAGGGCTATCTGATCAGTCGCCCGATAGAAGCGGGTGGGTTGGCGGACCTTTTGCGAGCGCAGCCCGCCCACGTCGCACAATCAGACCTTCCCCCCACGTGAAGTGACGGGAAGGCGTTTACAGGCTTAGTGTGTAATCAGGACATCATCGATGTGGTGAATCTGTTCACCTTTATAGAAGATGCTCACGCCGGAAACATTAGAATTGCCCAGTGCTTTGTATTCGACAACTTTATCCGTTTCAACGGGCAGCGAAACGTCGTTGGAAGTTTCAAGAAGCAACTCCAGTCGCAGATCCAAGGACTTGTCCTGAATATCGGTCATCACCAGTTTAGGGGTGATGCCTGTGTGTGCGACGGTTACAGTGCCGAAGGCGCGGAAAGAAGCTGCGCCGGGCATGCGGTCAATTTGTGCGGTCCAGTTTTTGGTTTTAATGCTCATGGTGTGGAACTCCTTTAATTAAGTTTGATTGCTTCCTGCACGATTAAAGTAACGAGGAGAAGTTGTTTTTGGAAGAGGCTTGTTAGTTGCATTTGTAAGTTCAAGTGTTTCATTTGTTTGTTCTTATAACAACTAAGCTCCGGGAACTTCGATCAGGTCGTTCCGGGGTGGTTGTCAGCTTCAAGGGGGAGGCTTCGGTTGCGCTGAAGCGCTGACAATGAGTGCTACATGGAGCGCGCACGCCTGAAAACGAGGGATTCGGTTACGCATTGAGCAGGCAAAAAGCCGATTCATGTAGTATAACTACAAACTTGCTACATCCCCGGCGCCTGCCAATAACAAAGAGTCCAGACCTTGAATCTGCTGCAACACATCGCCCAGTCACGCCACCTGTTACGCAAGTCGGAGCTGAAGGTCGCCGACCACGTGCTGCTTGATCCAGCGGCGGTGATGCACAGTTCCATGGCCGACCTGGCCCACAGCGTAGGCATCAGCGAGCCGACCATCGTACGGTTCTGCCGCGCCATTGGTTGTTCAGGGTTTCAGGATCTGAAACTGAAGCTGGCGCAGAGCCTCGCGGCCGGTGCGAGCTTCGGCCAGTTTGCAATCCATGAAGACGATTCGGTCGCCGACTACAGCCTGAAAATTTTCGACACCACCTTGCACACCCTGATGGAAGTTCGCGAGAAGCTCGATCCGGTGGAGTTGCAGCGTGCGGTGTCGCTCATGTCCCAGGCTCAGCGTGTCGAGTTCTACGGTTTTGGTGCCTCAGGTGCCGTGGCTGCGGATGCCCAGCACAAGTTCTTCCGTTTGCTGCTGACAGCGGCGGCGTATTCCGACCCGCACATGCAGGCGATGTCGGCGGTCACGTTGAAGCCCACCGACGTGGCGATCTGCATTTCCCAGTCCGGGCGTTCCAAAGACCTGTTGATCACCGCGAACCTGGTGCGCGAAAGCGGCGCCTCGCTGATCACCTTGTGCCCGAGCCAGACGCCATTGGCCGAACTGTCGACCGTCAACCTGGCGATCGACGTGCACGAAGACACCGAAATCTATACGCCGTTGACCTCGCGCATCGCCCATCTGGTGGTGATCGACGTGCTGGCGATGGGTGTGGCCATGGCGCGCGGGCCGAGCCTGGTCAACCACCTCAAGAGCGTTAAACGCAGCCTTCGCAGCTTGCGGTTGTCGCCCAAATCGGTGAAAGCCCTCGACGACTGATTTGACCTGACATCGCCGGAAGGTCGTTCCGACCTTTTCGCGAGCAAGCCCGCTCCCACAGGAGACCGCGATCAAATGTGGGAGCGGGCTTGCTCGCGAAGGCGTCCTCAAAAGCGCCACATCTACTCTGCAATATTCACATCGCTGTAACGCGCAAGCCGCCAAACCGTCATCCCCCGCGCCCATCCTGTAACTCCCGTAATCGCCTTGGGAGACTCGAAATGGCCCAGCCCTACGAAGAACGCAACAGCGCCGTCAAAACCCGTCGTCAGCAAGAAGACCAGCGCCGCATGGAATTTCGCCGCGCCATCGAAGATCGCTGCGAGCGCCGCCAGTTGCTGGCAGAGATCGGCGACTTTCCTGATCTGGAACTCAACTACTGGCAGGCTGCGCCCGCAACTTCCCGTCGAAACGCTCAACCAGGGCGCTGATCTGCACCCGTTCGCTGCGGATAAACGCAAGGAATGCGTGGGCCACCGGCGACAGCCGTTTGGCCTTGGCCTGCACCAGGCACCAACTGCGAAACAGCGGCAGCTCTTCGACCGGTAATTCGATCAATCCACCGGTCGCCAACTCCAGGTTCAGGGCGTGGCGCGTCAACAGCGCGACGCCCAGACCCGCCAACACACATTCACGTTGGGCTTCGGCCGATGCCACCTCCTGGGTCTGGTTGAAGTGCACGCGTTTTTCCTTGAAATACTCTTCGCACGCCAGTCGCGTTCCCGAGCCGGGCTCGCGCAGCAGCAGCGTGTAGGGTTCGAGGTCCTGCAGGCGCAGCGGCCCCATGTGGCACAGCGGATGATCCGGTGGCGCCACGGCGACGATCGGGTTGTTGAGGAACGGCAGAAACTCCAGCCCCATGTCCTGAGGCACCATGGACATGATCACCAGGTCATCGCGGTTGTCGGAGAGACGCCGAATCACCTGCCCACGGTTGACCACGGTCAGTTGCAGGTTCACTTCCGGATGCTGGCGTTTGAACGCGGCAAACAGGTGCGGCACGAAATACTTGGCGCTGGATTCCACCGCGAGCTTCAGCTGGCCCTGCAATGAACCCTGCATGTCCGAGAGCTGCATGTCGAGGTTTTCCAGGCGGCCGAAAATGTCCCGGCTGGCGCGTTGCAGGGCTTCGGCGGCCTCCGTCATGTAGAGTTTTTTGCCGACGTAATCGAACAGCGGCTGGCCGATCAGCTCCTCGAGTTGACGAATCTGCAGGCTCACGGCAGGTTGTGTGAGCGACATTTCGTCCGCTGCGCGGCTGTAGGATCGCAAATCACAGACTTCATTGAAGATCTGCAATTGACGCAATGTCATACGCATCAATGACTTACGCATTTTCTACACGCTCTCGAACCAGGCTGACGGTTCAACTATAAGTCTTTACTTATGCCTAACCCAATAATTAATCATTTTTGTTAATCCCTTGCGGGGGCTAGTGTGGGGCTGCGACTAAATCGAAACATTTAGTCACGCGTCGACCTCCTCTAGCAGGTCGTGGGTACCACCGGCTCAAGGGAAATTCCAAGTGATAACAAAGATCCTGATCGCCAACCGTGGTGAGATTGCCGTACGAATCGTGCGTGCCTGCGCCGAAATGGGCATTCGCTCGGTCGCGATCTATTCCGATGCCGACCGTCATGCCTTGCATGTGAAACGCGCGGATGAAGCCCACAGCATCGGTGCCGAGCCACTGGCCGGTTACCTGAATGCGCGCAAGCTGGTGAATCTGGCGGTAGAGACCGGTTGTGATGCGTTGCATCCCGGCTACGGTTTCCTCTCGGAAAACGCTGAGCTGGCAGATATCTGCGCAGAGCGCGGTATCAAGTTCATCGGTCCATCGGCTGAAGTGATTCGCCGCATGGGCGACAAGACTGAAGCCCGTCGCAGCATGATCAAGGCGGGTGTACCCGTCACCCCGGGGACCGAAGGCAACGTCGCGGGCATCGAGGAAGCTCTGGTCGAAGGCGATCGTATCGGTTATCCGGTGATGCTCAAGGCAACTTCCGGTGGTGGTGGCCGCGGTATCCGTCGCTGCGACAGCCGGGAAGAGCTTGAACAAGCATTCCCTCGGGTCATTTCCGAAGCCACCAAGGCTTTTGGTTCTGCGGAAGTGTTCCTGGAAAAATGCATCGTCAATCCGAAACACATCGAAGCGCAGATTCTCGGCGACAGCTTTGGCAACGTGGTGCACCTGTTCGAGCGTGACTGCTCGATTCAGCGCCGCAACCAGAAGCTCATCGAAATCGCCCCGAGCCCGCAACTGACCCCGGAACAGCGCGCCTACATCGGTGACCTGTCGGTGCGTGCGGCCAAGGCGGTGGGTTACGAAAACGCCGGCACCGTGGAGTTCCTGCTCGCCGAGGGCGAGGTGTACTTCATGGAAATGAACACCCGGGTGCAGGTGGAACACACCATCACCGAAGAAATCACCGGCATCGATATTGTGCGCGAGCAGATCCGCATCGCGTCCGGCCTGCCGCTTTCGGTGAAACAGGAAGACATCCAGCACCGCGGTTTTGCGCTGCAGTTCCGGATCAACGCCGAAGACCCGAAGAACAACTTCCTGCCGAGCTTCGGCAAGATCACCCGTTACTACGCGCCCGGCGGCCCCGGCGTGCGCACCGACACAGCGATCTACACCGGCTACACCATTCCGCCTTTCTACGACTCCATGTGCCTGAAGCTGGTGGTGTGGGCGTTGACCTGGGAAGAGGCGATGGACCGTGGCTTGCGCGCCCTCGACGACATGCGTCTGCAGGGGGTCAAGACCACCGCCGCGTACTACCAGGAAATCCTGCGCAATCCGGAATTCCGTAGCGGCCAGTTCAATACCAGCTTCGTTGAAAGCCACCCTGAACTGACCAACTATTCGATCAAGCGCAAACCCGAAGAGCTGGCCCTGGCCATCGCCGCCGCCATCGCCGCCCACGCAGGCCTGTGAGGAATATTCCAATGACCAAGAAAATCCACGTTACCGACACAATCCTGCGCGACGCCCACCAATCGCTGCTCGCCACCCGCATGCGCACCGAAGACATGCTGCCGATCTGCGACAAGCTCGACAAAGTCGGCTACTGGTCGCTGGAGTGCTGGGGCGGCGCGACCTTCGACGCTTGCGTACGTTTCCTGAAAGAAGACCCGTGGGAGCGTCTGCGTCAGCTGCGCGCTGCGCTGCCTAACACGCGCCTGCAAATGCTCTTGCGTGGCCAGAACCTGCTGGGCTACCGCCATTACAGCGACGACGTGGTCAAGGCTTTCGTCGCCAAGGCGGCGGTCAACGGCATCGACGTGTTCCGTATCTTCGATGCGATGAACGACGTGCGTAACCTGCGCGTCGCCATCGAAGCCGTAAAAGCGGCCGGTAAACACGCCCAGGGCACCATCGCGTACACCACCAGCCCGGTGCACACCATCGACGCGTTCGTTGCGCAAGCCAAGCAAATGGAAGCCATGGGTTGCGACTCGGTGGCAATCAAGGACATGGCTGGCCTGCTGACGCCATACGCCACCGGCGAATTGGTCAAGGCGTTGAAATCCGAGCAGTCGCTGCCGGTCTTCATCCACTCCCACGACACCGCTGGCCTGGCCACGATGTGCCAACTCAAGGCCATCGAAAACGGTGCCGATCACATCGACACTGCGATCTCCAGTTTCGCCTCGGGCACCAGTCACCCAGGCACCGAGTCGATGGTTGCCGCCCTGAAAGGCAGCGAGTACGACACCGGCCTGAACCTGGAACTGCTGCAAGAGATCGGCCTGTACTTCTACGCCGTGCGCAAGAAATACCACCAGTTCGAAAGTGAATTCACCGCCGTCGACACCCGCGTGCAAGTCAACCAGGTACCGGGCGGGATGATCTCCAACCTGGCCAACCAGTTGAAAGAGCAGGGCGCCCTGAACCGCATGGCGGAAGTGCTGGCCGAAATCCCGCGGGTTCGTGAAGACCTCGGCTTCCCTCCGCTGGTGACCCCGACCTCGCAAATCGTCGGTACCCAGGCGTTTTTCAACGTGCTGGCCGGCGAGCGCTACAAGACCATCACCAACGAAGTGAAGCTTTACCTGCAAGGCGGCTACGGCAAAGCGCCGGGCACCGTGAACGAAAAACTGCGTCGCCAGGCGATCGGCAGCGAAGACGTGATCGACGTCCGTCCTGCCGACTTGCTCAAGCCGGAAATGACCAAGCTGCGTGCCGAAATCGGCGCCGTGGCCAAGTCTGAAGAAGACGTGCTGACCTACGCCATGTTCCCGGACATCGGCCGCAAATTCCTCGAAGAACGTGCTGCCGGCACGCTGACTCCAGAAGTGCTGCTGCCAATTCCTGAGCCAGGTGGCGTGGCTTCGGCCGGTGGCGAAGGCGTGCCGACCGAGTTCGTTATCGACGTCCACGGTGAAACCTACCGCGTCGACATCACCGGTGTCGGCGTCAAGGCTGAAGGCAAGCGTCACTTCTACCTGTCCATCGACGGCATGCCGGAAGAAGTGGTGTTCGAACCGCTCAACGAATTCGTCAGCGGCGGCAGCAGCAAGCGCAAGCAAGCCACTGCACCGGGCCACGTCAGCACCACCATGCCGGGCAATATCGTCGACGTGCTGGTCAAGGAAGGCGACACCGTCAAAGCCGGCCAGGCCGTGCTGATCACCGAAGCGATGAAGATGGAAACCGAAGTCCAGGCGGCCATCGCCGGCAAGGTCACCGCCATCCACGTAGCCAAGGGTGACCGAGTGAATCCGGGCGAAATCCTGATCGAGATCGAAGGCTGAGTTAACAGCCTCGATATAACGCTTTAAACCTCGGGGGGGCATGTGCTCCCCTTTTTTTTCGCCCGGAGTTCGTGGCGCCACTCACCAATACTGTGGGAGCGGTGTCATTTGCTGATTAGAACGTCATTCGCCACTGACCTGTGACACCGTGACTGCGGCTGTCGCTGCCCATTTCACCCGTGAGGCCCAAACCGAGGGTATTGCGTGTGGAAAGCTTGAGGTCCACGCCCGCATCGACCATCAACGAGTTCCGATCCAATGGCGCACTGTAGACGCTGTAGTCATTCCCTCCGGTGACAAGACGTTGCCTGGTTTCGGTGTAGATCTTGCCGTATGAGTGTTTCCAGCCAGCGCTCACGCGCGGTGACAGTTGCACACCGTTATCCAGCGTATTGAGCTTCGCCAGACGGAGGCCGAATGCGCTGCTGAAGTTTTCCTCGGACTGCCCGTGGACGTTCAGCGCTGCATCGCCACCTTTTTCCGTGAAACTGTCGCGCTGATAACGTTGGTATCCAACGCTCGCAAATGGCTCGATGCTGAAGTTGGCGCGGCCCAGGTTGTAACCGACTTCCGCGAAGGCTTGTTGGGTAGACGCATCGTAGCGGCCTTTGGGGCGATCCTTGAAACCGGAGAATTCGACCCGGCGAGCGCTGTTTCCGTCGTGGCTATTGTGAGTCGCACCCATGCGCAAGGACATCGGTCCGTCCTGAAGCAGGGCGTAAGCCCCCACGTGCCAACTGTCCAAATCACCCTCGAGCTCCGTGCTTTTCTGACGGGTACGGGATTGGCCTGCCATCACCCCCAGTCGCCAGTGTTCATCTACTTGCCTATCGGCTCCCAATACCAAACCTTGGCTGGAGTGCTGCAAGGGATGATATTCGCGATCGAGTTTCCCGCTGTGTCCCAGCGCCTGAAGCCAGACCCTGCCACTCCCTTCGCTTCCGGCCGCCAGACGAGGCGTACGGTTCTGATGGTAAGAGACACCGGTGTTGTTTAGCTGGCGCATGGCCGAGAGAAGGGTGGCGGTGACAGGGCCGTCGCTGTTCAGCGTCGCCTTGGCGAGATTGGCGTTGCTGTCGCCGGCCAGAATTTCGAGGGCATAGGGGGCGGTCGCTCTATCGGAGGCGAGAAGGGCGGTAACGGCGGCGTTCGTTGAGGTGGACGTTTGTTGAGCTACGGCGGCAGTGCTTGTGGCAGCAGATGGTTGCGCGGTTGTGGCGGAGTCTTCAGTTGTCTTTTCGACGATGCTGCTGGGCATGCTCTCAGAGGATGTTTGAGTTTGGGCAATGTTTTGCGGCTCGATGATGCTTTGGCCGAACGCCTGCCCGCTTTCGGAAGTAGCGAAACTCGCGATGGGCACACCGTTACGGGCGTAGGTCAGACCGACCGTCTTTTTGTTGTATTGCAGAGAGGGTTCCATATAGGCCAGGTCGTGGAGGACTTTGCCGAATTCGCCTTCTACCTTTTTAGCCTCAATGATGGTGTGCTGGCTGCTTTGCGGATACTCGCCCGGCATTGCGACGATTTTCAGAGTGGCGCCGCCCAGGCTGGCAGTGCCTCCGACCTTTATCGTTCCTGCGCTGCCATCAGGATTGACCTCGTACGCCAATACGGCTTTCTCGGATAGGCTCAAGTCACCTCTGACCTTGGGCGCGCCGTGCAATCTGTTGATATCGACAAGACCATGCACGCCTAGGCTGCCGACGGTGCCAGACCCCGCGAAAGTACCACCCTCTACGACGTCGACGTGACCCTTTATTTCGCCGTTATTGAAGAGCTGCCCGACTGTAACCGCGTCCCCCAGGATTTTCCCATTATTGGTCAGGATTCCGTCATTCAGGACCACCACGCCTTCTATGAAGTCGCCTTTACTGGACAGTGTCCATGAGCCCTCTGAAAGGTAAAGCCCGTGGAAGTTGCGTGTGTCGCCCAGCGTGCCACCGTCTGAGGCATCAAGATGGATGACGTTGGTTCCGCCGCCACCTTCAGCGCGTCCTTTGAAGCTGCCCCCGTTCTTGACGATGATGAGGTCGTGGTCGTCTCCTCCTTTTACAACGCTTTGTGGCGAGTCGATCACTGTGGTCTGGGTGTCGCTCGCCCCGATAAAAGCTGAAAGTCTGGCAAGCGGATCGGTCTTCAGCCCGACATCTGGCTGTTCGGTGACCTCGACAAGGGCTGAGGGGGCGGTAGCCGTTGTCGGATCTTGGGCGTGGGAAAATCCAGTGCAACCCAGTGCAAGTGCAATCGCCAGGGCGAGATTGTGGGGACGGTACGTGTGTTGAATGGGCATCGAATTTGGCCTCTGTTGACAGGAGGCCAAACTCTAAAAGGCGGCTGATTTTGCGGATGTCAGCCGGTTCCGGCGCGTAGCGCGGGTAGTGTCGGATCGTTTTGTGGAAAAAAGGCTGGCTACAGGGAAATTAAGGTTTCTGCTGATGCCGCGGCGCTGGTTTTCCCTACATCCTCTCCGTACGAGAGTACATTTCACACAATCAAAAACTCATTTACCTCTGCCTATCTACCCCTGATTGCTGATGCCGCTGCCGCCGTCTAGTCATTGTAGGAACCCGGCTTGCCGGCGATGGCGCCCTTGAGATCGCCATCGCCAGCAAGCCGGCTCCTACAAGGGTGCGTGTGTTTGAAAGCTGCAATCCTTCCCTAGCTTCGACTCAAATACGCCTTCCCATAATGCCGCTCCATCCTCGCCTGAATCAGCTCCAACCCGATCGACATCACCCAGTAAATCACCGCCGCCGTCGTCAGCATTTCGATATAGCGATAGCTCGATCGCCCATACGACTGCGCCAGGAACATCACTTCCCACACCCCCATCACCGAGATCAGTGACGAGTCTTTGAGCATCGAGATGAATTGATTGGTGGTTGGCGGGATGATGGTGCGCATGGCTTGCGGCAGGGTGACGCGCCAGAAGATCACGGTTTCGCGCATGCCCAGTGCCAGCGAGGCTTCGCGTTGGCCGTGGGGGACGCCGAGGATGCCGGCGCGGAAGATTTCGCTCAGGTAGGCGCCGTAGTTCAGCGACAGGGCGATGATGCCGGCGGCGATGGCGCCGGGCACGATGCCGAGTTGCGGCAGGCCAAGGTAGATCAGCAGGATCTGGATCAGCAGCGGTGTGCCGCGAAAGAACGAGGCGTAGAAACTCGCAATCCCGAAGGCCACGGCGCTTTTCGACAACCGCGCGAGAGCGGTGATGAAGCCCAGCAGCGACGACGCGACGATGGAGCACAGGCACAAAAACAGCGTCAGTGCCGCGCCTTGCAAAAAGCCGTTTGGCGCCAGGTGCAGGCCGATCAGGTTGGGCAGTTTGTCGAGGATGATCGAGAACTTCAGGTCGAAGCTCAGGAAGAAACTGGTGAACAAACCGAGCATCGCTGCCCAGGTCAGGTACAGCCGCGTGCGAAAACCGAAGATCCGTTGCAGCCGGGACTCAGCCACCGGTTGTGGCGGCTGAGGAGGGGTTGGGAAAGAGGTCATTGGCTGATATCGGCACCGATCCATTTTTGCGAGAGCCTGGTCAGGGTGCCGTCCTGTTTCAATTGCGCGAAGACGTCACGCACCTTGGCGTCCCATTGGGCATCGCCTTTTTCAATGGCCACCGAGTTCGGTTCCGAATAAAGCGGTGCGCCGGCGAGCCTGAAGCGTTTGTCTTCGGTCAGGCGCGGCTGCGCGGTGACGAGGTTGGTGAGGACCGCATCCAGTCGCACGCCCGCGCCCAGTCCCAGGTCCTGAAACGCTACGTTGTCGGTGTCGTACGGGGCGATCTGCACGTTTTCGAACGGGTACTGCAACTGCGTGTCTTCGGCGCCTTCGATCACCAGGTTTTTGTTCAAGTAGCTTTCGTAGCTGGAAGCACTGGTAAGGCCGACTTTCTTGCCGCTCAGGTCTTTGGCGCCGTGGATGCTGTCGTCCTTGGCGTTGACCACGATCACCGCTGGCGAGGCGTAGTACTCGACCGGGAAGTCGAAGACCTCGGCGCGGGCCTTGCTCGGGGTCATCGAGCAAATGCAAATGTCGTAGCGCCCGCTCCAGTGGCCGGCCGCGATCACGTCCCAGGACGGGGTTTCGAGGCGCAGTTTGACGCCGAGTTTGTCCGCCACTGCTTTGGCCACATCAACATCGAAACCGTCGAGCTGGTTCTGGTCATTGAGGAACGAGAAGGGTGGATAGCTTTCCATCAACACGCCGACCAGTTCTTTCTTTTGCTCGATGCGGTCCAGCGTGGCGCCAGCAAAAGCCTGGGTGGAGGCAGCCAGAATCGTCAGGCCCAAGGCCAATAGCGGTTGAAATTTCACAGTTCGGTCCCTGATAAAAAAATGGTTGTTATTAACCGGATGGTGCGTATTAAATAGTTATAAGAACGACTCCGGTAGTGAGTTATTTTCATAAGCTTATGAGTGAAAAGCATATGGGCGCAGCAAGCACAGTGATTCTGGATGGCGGCATGGGTCGTGAGTTACAGCGCCGGGGCGCGCCGTTCAGACAGCCCGAATGGTCGGCGCTGGCCTTGAGTGAAGCGCCTCAGGCTGTGGAAGCGGTGCACGCGGCTTATATCCAGAGCGGCGCGAACGTGATCACCAGCAACAGTTACGCGGTGGTGCCTTTTCACATTGGCGAGGAGCGCTTTGCTGCCGAAGGCCAGGCCCTCGCGGCGTTGGCCGGGGAGTTGGCCCGGCGTGCAGTTGAGGCTGCGGGTAAACCGGTTCGTGTGGCGGGGTCACTGCCGCCGTTGTTCGGCTCCTATCGTCCGGATTTGTTCGACGCGACCCGGGTGACCGAACTGCTTTCGCCGCTGGTCGAGGGGCTGGCGCCGTATGTCGACCTGTGGCTGGCGGAAACCCAAAGTTCGATCGTTGAGGCGCGAGCGATTCACGCCGGTCTGCCGAAGGACGGCAAGCCGTTCTGGCTGTCGTTTACCCTCAAGGATGAGGACACGGACGAAGTGCCGCGTTTACGCTCCGGTGAACCGGTGGCTGAAGCCGCTGCGGTAGCGGCCGAGCTGGGCGTCGAGACGTTGCTGTTCAACTGCAGTCAGCCGGAAGTGATCGGGGCTGCGATTGATGCGGCGCGGGAAACGTTCGAGCGTTTGCGGGTGAAGATTCACATCGGCGCCTACGCCAATGCCTTCCCGCCGCAACCGAAAGAGGCGACGGCCAATGACGGTCTGGACCCGTTGCGCGAAGATCTGGACCCGCCGGGATACTTGCATTGGGCGGCGGACTGGAAAGAGCGCGGTGCCAGCCATTTGGGTGGTTGCTGCGGGATCGGGCCGGAGCATATTGCGGTACTGGCCCAGAAGTTGGCGTGATGCCCATCGCTAGCAAGCCAGCTCCTACAGGATTTCGGTGGATCACGATGTTGTGATCAACGCATAACCCTTGTAGGAGCTGGCTTGCTAGCGATGGCGTCCGAAAGGGCGCTGCTAAATTACCCGCGGCACTCCGCCAACGTTTTCACCTGCCCCGATCCCGCCTGATTCTCATCGCTCAACCAGCGCTCAAACCCCGCACCAATCGCCGGCCATTCCGAATCCAGAATCGAATACCAGGCCGTATCCCGGTTCTGACCCTTGACCACCATGTGCTGGCGGAACACCCCTTCAAAACTGAACCCCAGCCGCTCCGCCGCGTACTTGGAGCGTGCATTGCCGTTATTGCACTTCCACTCCAGGCGTCGATAACCCAGTGCAAAGGATTCCTTGGCCAGCAGATAAACCGCTTCAGTACTTTTCGGCGAACGCTGCATCGGCGCGCCGAAGGTCACATGGCCGATCTCGATGCGGCCCTGAGACGGCACGATAGACATCAGACTGAGGATGCCTTGCACGTCGCCGCTAGCCCGGTCGATCACGCTGAAGAAATACGGGTCGCTGTTGGCCGCGTGGTTGTTCAGCCAGTCGTTGAATGCGCTGCGCTCCGGGAATGGACCGTAAGGCAAGTAATCCCAAAGTTTCGGGTCGGAGCCGGGGCCTTGCAGGGCTTTCCACAAGCCGTCGGCGTGACGCGCCGGGTCGAGTTTTTCCAGACGGATGAAACGACCTTCGATGGTTTCAACGGACGGTGCCGGGACACCTTTCCAGTCCGCGAGTGAAGTCGACATGCTGTTCTCCTTGAACCTTAAATGGCTTTGCGAAACTGGATGAAACCAGGACGTTCGGCGATGCGCTCGTAGAGCTGGATCGCGGTGGCGTTGGTTTCGTGGGTCAACCAATGGACCTTGCAGCAACCGTCCGCTTTGGCGGTGGCGTAGACGAATTCGATCAGCTTGCGGCCAACACCAGTGCCGCGGGTTTCGGGTGTCACCAGCAAGTCTTGCAGGTAGCAGGAGTTTTCGATGCTCCAGTTCGAGCGATGGTAGATGAAGTTCACCATACCCACCGCTTTGCCATTGACCCTCGCCAAGGCCGAATGGGTCAGTTCGGTCGGGTCAAGCATGCGTTGCCAGGTACTGTCAGTCACGGCCTCGGGCAGTTCGGTGTTGTAGAAACGCAGGTAGGCTTGCCACAACGGCAGCCATTCAGCGTGATCGCCGGCGGTGACCTGGCGGATGTCGATCTGACTCATGTGGGGTTCCTTAACGCATCAAGTGGGCGAGGGCCTGATCATGCGCATCGGAGCTGGCGGCGAGCCCCTCGCGCACACCGGCGATATCTGCAGCGCTGCGGTTCTGGCTGAGTTTGCGTTTGCCTTCCAGGCGCTGGATCGGCAGGGCAAACCCGACGATGGCCTTGAGCATTCCGTCGATGTAATCGGCGGGTGCGTCGGCAACTGTCCACGGTTGGGCGCGACCGGCCTCGTGGCGATCGGTCAGTGCGCTGACCAGGTTGAGCAGGCGCTCGGCGTCTGTGAACACTTCAGCCGTGCCGTAAGCGTGCACAGCGACGTAGTTCCAGGTCGGCACGACTTTGCCGTGCTCGGCTTTGCTCGGATAAAAACCGGGGCTGACATAAGCGTCGGCGCCAGCAAAGATCACCAGCGCTTCGGCACCACTGTGCAGTTCTTTCCACTGTGGATTGGCTCGGGCGAAGTGACCGTAGAGGGTGCCGTTCGGACCTTGGTCAGGGCGGAACAGCAGCGGCAGATGGCTGGCTTGCAGGCCTTGCTCGCCGTGGGTAACGACCATCGCGAGACGGGTGCCGAGTATCTGTTGCTGCAGTTCGTCCAGATCGTTGATGGCAAAGCCGCTGGGGGTGTACATGGAAAAACTCCTTGGCGAATGCCTGCATCCTAGGCAGGCTATTGGTCTGTTGTAAGAGCCATTAATGACGAATTTCATAGGTCCATTGTCATGACGGATGCGCCGCTTTCCTTGTCGTTCAACCCTGCGGGTATCGAACTTGATCGCCGTCAGGGCCTGAGTCGTCAGCTTTACCAGGCCTTGCGCTTGCGTGTGCTCGACGGTCGATTGGCCAGTGGCACGCGATTGCCGGCCAGCCGCGATCTGGCGGCAGCACTGGCGATTTCCCGCAACAGCGTGGTGCGGGCTTACGATCAGCTCTATGCCGAAGGGTTTATCGAAGGGCGTGTCGGTGACGGAACCTATGTCGCGCAATTACCGCAAACGGCGCTCCCGGCAAAAAAACTATCCACAAAAGTATCCACAGGGTTTTCAACAGGGTTACCCACAGCCTTATCCACAAATTGGCTGGATTTACCTGTGGTTCCATCCAGTAAAGTTATCCACAGTGGGGCGCTGGGGCGCGTTGAACACAACCATTTGGCCCTCCCCCCGAGTGGTCCGCCGCGCGCATTTCGGGTAGGCGTTCCGGCATTCGATCTGTTTCCCTTCGAGGTCTGGGCCAAGCTGAATGCGGCTTTCTGGCGAAAACCGGATTTGCAGCAGCTGTGCTACGGCGATCCGGCGGGCGATGCGCGATTGCGCGGAATGATTGCTGCTTATTTGCGCAGCTCCCGGGGCATGCAGTGCACGGCTGAGCAAATAGTGATCACCAGTGGCGCCCAGCAGGGGATTAGCCTTTGTGCACAGCTGCTGGTGGAACCTGGCGATGGGGTGGCGGTTGAAAATCCGGGGTATCGGGCGGCGGGTCATGCGTTCGCGGTGGCCGGTGCGAAATTGCATGGCGTGGCGGTGGACAGCGAGGGCATAGATTGCACCGAACTGACCCGGCTCGGCGATTGTCGGCTGGCCTACGTCACGCCTTCGCATCAATACCCGACCGGGGTGGTGATGAGCCTGGCGCGGCGTCTTGAGTTGTTGGCGTGGGCCGAGCGCACCCAAGGCTGGATCGTCGAGGACGACTACGATGGCGAATACCGCTACAGCGGCGCGCCCCTGGCACCGTTGGCGGCGCTCGATCGCCAGGGCCGGGTTTTGTACGTCGGGACCTTTGGCAAAGTCGCCTTCCCGGCACTAAGACTGGGTTATCTGGTACTGCCGCCCGGTTTGGTCCAGGCCTTCTCGCAACGCCGTGCGGTTGATGTTCGACATTCCGAAGTAAGCACCCAGGCGGTCATGGCCGAGTTCATGGCCGCCGGGCACTTTCAGCGGCATATCCGTCGCATGCGCAGGGCCGCCTTGAGTCGACGCAATACGTTGTTGGCAGGCTGGCCACAAAACATCCCCGGCGTCGGCAGCCCGCCGAGTGTCGCGGCAGGGCTGCACATGACCGTGGCCATCGACTCCCAGGCTCGCGAGCTCGAGCTTGTCGAAAAAGCCGCCAGTGTCGATGTCGAGATCAACGCCCTGAGCAGCTACTGGTTGCCGGATTCGCAAACCCCGCCGGACCAGCGCGCCGGGCTGGTCCTGGGATTCGCAGCGGTGCCCGAAGCGGCCATCAGCGCAGCACTCGGGCGTCTGGAAAAGGTCTGGCGCTAACCGGGTGTTCGCTTTTTAACTGGCGTGAGACTCACGCCTTTGAGGCAGTGGAACTGGCCTTGGGCAAGAACAGCGCTCTGGCCAGTTGGGGGCTGATTTCGCTGCGTTCGATCGCGATCAATTCGTTGTTGGTGCGCGCTGTTCGCCAATCAAACGCTCCGCCCAGTGTTCGTTGTGCGACGGTTTTCAGATGGGCAGCGGTATATCCACCGACCGCGGTGTCGGGTTTTTGATAATGAAAGTGGGCGTACCAAAGTACATTCCCGGTGGAAGAGTCACGAATTTCATACTCATCGAAATAGTCCTTTCTGCGTTTTGTCTGTTTTCGAGCGGCGTTCTTGACGATATTCACCAAGCCTCTTTCGTGCAGCCAATCCACGCGAGCCGCAATGGGGAGTTGCCGCTTGATCATGTCGATCCGGGTCACGCGGCCCTTTTCGTAAAGGCGGGTCGCTTCTTCATTGAGCCTCTTGGCAAGGCTGGCGCCAGAACCCGGCCCGCTGTCGGTGAGGTTTTTATCGATCAGGGCCTTTTCGATGGCGTCGGCGGCGGCTTCCATCTGACGGGCCTGTTGATGAAACACCTCCTCGATTTCCACCGGGATGCGCCCGGCCCGTAGTGCATCTGCCTCGGTGCGGTGGGTCAATGCCCCTGATCGATCCAACAGTGACTGGCCCGCCTGGACGCTGGCTGTCAAATCCGGTCGCGGGGTGGTCGGCACTTTTGCCGTGAGCGGCACATGTTCGAGCCACACACCGGGGGTTTTCTCATGAAAGGTCGCGATGACTTTGTTGGTGAGCGGTGAAGTCACGTCGATCAGGTCGGTGTTATCAACGGCTGTGCGCTCGCGGAGCTTGCCGACCACCGTGCCCTTGAAGCGAGTCTTGATCAGGCGTTTGGTCGACGGAGCCGGGCGGGAAGGCCCCGGTGCAGGCTCCAGCAGTCTGCGCTCGTGCAACAAGCCCACCAGTTGACTCATACACTGTTCCTTGAACGCTTCGATCCGCTGACGCATGAGGTCCAGCGGCGTCTGCAGCAGCTGTTGCGGGAATTCTTCGGGCAGATCGAGAATCCGCAGGTCCAGGGTTGCAAACTGCTCCACCAGATCATTGAAACCGTCGATCCGTTCAAGCAGCGGCAGGGTGGTGTGGTCGGCGGCAAGGTCCATCGAGGACTGAATGGTGAGCCCGGCATCTTCGACCATTTGTTGCATGGCCTGGCGAGCCAGCGGGGTGGTGACTGTAACGGTGTCGTTGAGGCATAGCTCCTGGGCAAGGCTGATCTGGAAAAGTTTCAGGTCGTGCAGGCAGAACGTCGGCAGCTGTGCCCGGTACTCACGGGCGGTTTCTGCCCCTTCTTTGCCCAGACGCAGCAGCTCCTCGATGCGCGCGTGGGCGAACTCGATCTTGTCGATAAAACCCTGGGTCATGTCACTGGTGAGTTGATGCGCCTGGCGCGCTGATCGAGCGTCCGACGGGGGCTCATCGTCCAGTAGTTCGAGCGATTCGCGCATACGCTCACCGAACACGTGATTTTGCCGCTCGAACCATTTCTGGGTCAGTGACAGTTGATAATCCAGACAACTGACCATTACCGGGCGGTAGTTGGGGATGGACTCGAGGGTGTTGTAGGTCTTGAGCTGCTCGATATAGGCGCCATATTCCGTCAGCTGTGAGTCCAATACATCGATCAAGGGCTGGCGATGGGTGTCGGCGGTCTTTTCCGCGGCTTCGAGCTCGTTTTGCAAACCCCGTTTGCGGGCATCGAACGTTGTCAGTTGCCGTCTCAGGTTCTCCTTATGCTGTTGGTTTTTGCGCTCGATTTCCTTTCGGCCCTTACCCCCGCCACGCAACCTCAGGCGCGTGTCGATGAACCATTCGCCCTTCGCGGAATGAAACAGCAGCGGGCCCGTTGTTGCAGGCGTTTGCCGTGAGTCGATGATCTGCACATCATCATTGTCGTCAAGCATGACTTCAAACCAGCGCTGACCGACCCTGGCATACCATTTCTGGTTGAGGGGGCTCATGAACCGGTGACGGCCGGGTAGGGTCAACGGCTCTTTCAGTTCAGCAGGTTTCGCAATTGCCAACCCGTTCAGCAGGGTGGCCAAAGGACCCGGCATCAACACGCCTTGGTGGTGCACGGACGTTTCATGGTTGGCAGGTAAATAATCTGCGGCGAGATCGGGCAGTTGCGTCAGGGTGATTTTTGCCGCCGGCAGCGGCTTTATGGCGAGGGGCAAGCTCTTCTCTACAGCGCGTGGCGCGGGTTTGCTGCGCGTGGCCGCGTGATGGGCGAGCACCATGCCCAGTGATAGAAACAGATCGGTCAGTGCGGCCCATGCCTGATCGCTGTCGCCAGCTTCGCTGGCTTCATTGGCTTCGTGCAGGTCGTCCATGATTTGCCAGATCCAGGCCGCCGCTGCGCCCGTGCGGCCGAAAAAGGGCAGTGCAACATTGAACAGCATCCACGCGGCCTGTTTGAGCGTGGCCCAGCGACGTTCCGCATTGGAGACCGATTGCCGGTCGGCCAGGGTGACCAGCGCGTTGGCATTGGCGGTGAACAGTGCCTGCACAGAAGGCTCGACGGCGGGCGTCTCGCTTAAGGTCAGCGTTCCCATCATGCCCAGTGTCGACGTCGGGTCGGTCAGCCATTGCGACAGCGTCCAGACAGAGGGCAACTGACCGGGGAACACATACTGCGAATAGTTGAACTGCACGTCCTCCGGCAGCCAGGCCAGGACTGACTGACGAAGCGCTTTGTTGTGCTTGATCGCATACAAAAGGTTGGCTTCGCCGCAATACTGGATCAGCGGATGATCGAGCAAGGGTCGTAACAGGAGGCAGGGGCCTTTGTCGGCCAGTCGGGGTCCGATCACGAACATGTTGGCGACGACGTCGGCCTCGCTGTCCGTGCGTCCTCCCGGAATGAACGCCAGCGGGCGAATGACGATTTCCAGCCCATCGACATAACGATCGGCTGGCTTTTCCTGCATGGCCGCGACAAGGAAGCGATAACCCTGTTCGTCGATGCCGGCTTCGCCGCGAATCTTGAGTTGCAGCGCCTGTAGCGGCAGTTGTATGCGCAGGTGGCTGGTGTAGAGGTTCTGTCGACGCAGACTTTCCGCGGGACCGGTGAGCAGTTTGCTTTTGATCAGGGCGGGGTAGGTTTCCCCGATGTTAACGCGGGTGACGAGTTCCTCCAGGTAAGCCGGTGTCATCCACACAGGCGCCGCTTCGCCGTTTTTGTATTGCACGGTCTTGTTGCCCGCAGGCGCGGCGATCAGGTTTTGCAGTGCCAGTTCCATCAGCGTGAGGGTCTGGGTCTGGGTCTTGCCCGGTACGATGACCGCGCCGAGAACGACGAGGCTGGTGATGCAGACTTCGATGTCGTTCAGTTTCAGCGCCGTTGCAGCCGATTGGTCCCGAATCTTTTTGTCCTTGATCATCTGATCGATCAGCGCTTGCAAGGTGAAATCGGGCAGAGAGGGAATGCCTTCATCGAAGGATTTACCGGCGTTCTGTTCCCGCAGCAGTGCCAGGTCCATCAGGTGTCGGCTGTAGCGTGTGAGGTCGGAGGGTGGGGCGCTGGTCATCCAGTCGGGCAACAGACGCTGGATCTGGCTGAAACGTGAAGCGGGCTGTTCGTGATAGTCCGTGAAATGTTTTGCCGCGGCGCTGATCTGCGGGGCATGGGTGGGGGCCAACGGTGCAGGCGTGTCACCGAGTGAGCCGATGGCATCGATTTCCAGCGCGATCAGGGCGCAGGCCTGGTGATCGAAGAAATGGCCGGTGGGTTCATACAGGCGCCATTGAAGCGCACGATCGGTCGCGGATGCAGCAATGCGCGCGGACAGCGTTTCACCCAATGCCGCCAGTGAGTCGTAATGCTTGAAGCCTTCTGCAATCGAATGGGTAACGATCAGCGTGCGCTCACCCAGGGTGCCGACCGCTACTGCAATGTCCAGCAGTCTCAAGTGCCGGGCGGGCTGTTTGCCGAGGTCGTCGATATCGATCAGGCAGGCCTTGGTTGCGTATTGGTCGTTTGATAGTCGCTCGGCCCGCTGCGGGTGATCATGGAGGGTGCGGACCATGGCCCGCTGGTCTTCGTCCCAGCCAGCCTTTTCGTCGACGTTCCAAAGGTCGCGCAGTGCCGCAGAGAGTTGATGCCAGCGAGTCTTCGACCCGGCGATGTGCTGGTTCCAGTAATCGAGCTGTCGTTCCTGATAGGCCACGAACAGCTGTCGGGCCAGTTTGTTGAGCAGGCACCCGAGGGCATCGATCTTTACCGGCAGCTGAACGGCCGGGTCGACGATGGGGGGCCGGGTCAGAAAATGTTCCCCGTCGATGTAGGTCACTGTCGTGCCCGCTAAACCGAGTCGCACCAACACGTCGGTCAGGGATTCAAACCGGTTGTTGCCCGGCGTGACCTCTTTGCCGGCGATGGTCCAGACGGGCGTTACCACCATGGTCAGGTTCGGGTCGATGTGCAGCTGTGGATACGCGGTACCGAGGGCGGTTCGCAGTGAATTCGAAGCAACTTCCCTGATCGAAGGGCCAGTCACCAGTTGGGTCAATATATCTTCAGAGATTTCGGAGGGCGTGTCGGGCATGGCCGTTTTTCCTGTTGCCGATGTAGCGCTGACGGGGCAGCGCGATGTCCGGGCAAGGTAGAGGGCCGTGAAGGATTGAAGGTGGTAGATAGTTATCGCAGGCAAAAAAAGACCCGCTATTGCGCGGGTCTTTGATCTTGCGTGAGATCAGGTCCCGGACTTGATCTTGGTCCAGGCCCGCGTGCGCGCACGTTCGGCATCACGCGGCAGCGGTTGCAGTGTGTAAAGCGTGCCCATGGCCGCTTCGGTCGGATACAGGTTCGGGTTGTTGCGGATCGCCGGGTCGACCATTTCCGTGGCGTCCTTGTTCGGGTTCGGGTAACCGACGAAGTCGCTGACCGGGGCGATCACCTGCGGTTGCAGCAAGTAGTTGATGAAGGTGTAGGCGTCTTCCGTATTCTTCGCGCCCTTCGGAATGGCGAGCATGTCGAACCAGATTGGCGCGCCTTCCTTGGGCAGGCGCATGTCGACGATCACGCCGTTCTTGGCTTCCTTGGCGCGGTTGGCGGCCTGGGAGAAACTGCCGGAATAACCGACCGCGACGCAGATGTCGCCGTTGGCGATATCGGCCATGTACTTGGAGGAGTGGAAGTACGTGACGTACGGCCGGATTTTCATCAACAGCGCTTCAGCCTTTGCGTAGTCCGCCGGCTTTTTGCTGTTAGGGTCCAGACCCAGGTGTTGCAGGGCCAGCGGCAGGATCTCCGACGGCGAGTCGAGCAGGGCGACGCCGCACTGCTTGAGCTTGCTGATGTTCTCTTCCTTGAAGATCAGGTCCCAGCTGTCCACCGGCGCATTGGCGCCCAGCGCGGCTTTGACCTTGTCCGGGTTGAAGCCGATCAGGATGGTGCCGTACATGTACGGCACGGCGAATTTGTTGCCCGGGTCGTTGGCTTCGATCAGCTTCATCAACTTGGGATCGAGGTGGTTCCAGTTCGGCAGTTTGCTGCGGTCCAGCGGCTGGAAAACACCGGCCTCGATCTGCTTGGCGAGGAACACGTTGGACGGCACCACCACGTCGTAACCGGAGTTGCCGGTCAGCAGTTTGGCTTCCAGCGCTTCGTTGGTGTCGAAGATGTCGTAGACCAGTTTGGTCTGGGTGTTCTGCGCCTTGAAGTCTTCCAGCGCTTTGGGGGTGATGTAGTCGAACCAGTTGTAGACGCGCAACGTTCGCTCTTCGGCGTGAGCGGCCCCGCTGAGCACTGTGGCGCACAGGGCGGGGACGATAAGACGCTTGAGTCTGTTCATTATTGTTGATTCCTCATTGAGCGCTTTCAAAACCTTCAAGAACGTTCACGGCGTTGATGCCGATTTCTTCGACCGCGTAACCGCCTTCCATCACGAACAGCGTCGGCACGCCGAGCTTCGCAATGCGCTCGCCCATCGCCAGGTAATCCGGGCTGTCGAGTTTGAATTGGGAGATCGGATCGTCCTTGAACGTATCGACGCCCAGGGACACGACAACGATGTCGGCGCCGTATTTTTCGATCTCTTTGCAGGCGTTTTCCAGTGCTGCGCTCCAGATGTCCCAACCGCTGCCGGCGGGCAAAGGGTAGTTGAAATTGAAGCCTTCGCCCGCGCCTTCGCCCAGCTCGTCCTCATAACCGAGGAAGAACGGGAATTCGGCTTCCGGATGGCCGTGGATCGAGGTGAACAGCACGTCGCTGCGCTCGTAGAAAATCGATTGCGTGCCGTTGCCGTGGTGGTAATCGACGTCGAGGATCGCCACTTTCCTGTGGCCCTGATCAAGGAACGCTTGAGCGGCGATGGCGGCGTTGTTGAGGTAGCAATAACCGCCCATCAAGTCGCTGGCGGCGTGATGTCCCGGTGGGCGGCACAACGCGAAGGCGCTGCGTGCGCCGCGCTGGATTTCTGCCTGGGCGGTGAGCGCCACTTGGGCTGCGCTGTACGCCGCTTGCCAGGTGCCGGCGGTAATCGGCGCGCCACCGTCGAAGCTGTAATAACCGAGCTGGCCGTGCAGGCTGGTGGGCTTGATGGCGCGCAAGGTGCGGGCCGGCCATGTGTAGGGCAGCAAGTCGCCGTCGGTGTTGAATTCGGTCCAGCGGGACCAGGCGCCTTTGAAGAAGTCGAGGTAGTCGCGGCTGTGGATGCGCGCGATCGGGTCGAGGCCGAAGTCCTTCGGCGCTTCGACGGGGCCCAGGTTCTGGTTTTGCACCCGCGCCAGCACGTGGTCAGCACGCGAAGGCATTTCAAAGCAGGGCTTGAGTTGCCCGTCTATCAATTCACAACGGCCGTGGTGCAGGTGGTGATCGTGCGAGTAGATCGTCAGCATTTCTTGTTCTCCGCAGGCTGATTCGGTTGGCTACAGTCTTGCGGCGGATGGCGATTCGGAGAACGGCAGGAAAGGCCAAAAGGGGATTGATATGGCCAAAATAGTTGACCGAAATTCGCCCCTTGTTAGCGCAACGGTGTTCGCTCTTGTAGGAGCCGGCTTGCTGGCGATCCGCTGAACGCGGTATATCAGGAAAACCGCGTTATCGTTCTTCGCCAGCAAGCCGGCTCCTACAGGCCTGTGTTACGGGCGGAACTGGCTCGGCGCCACCCCACTCCAGCGCACAAACGCATGGCGGAAACTTGCGGTCTCGCTGAAGCCCAGCGCTTCAGCGATCCGGTAAATGGGCATCTGGTCTTCGCAGAGCATGTGTTTGGCCTGCTCGAACCGCAGCTCATCCAGCAATTCCTGATAGCTGCACCCCAGATCCTTGAGGTGTCGGCGCAGGGTTCGCGCCGAGCAATTCATCTGCTCGGCCAACCCTTCGAGCCCTGGCGCCGCATTCAGTTGAGCGCTGAGCAGTTGGCGAATCCGCCCCAGCCACGCCTGGCGCCCGGTGAACTCGATGTTCTGCTTGCGGCAGCGTTCGGCCATGGCCTGATGGGTGATGACATCCGCGAGCGGCAGGGGCTGGTCGAGCCAGCGCCTGTCGAAGGCGAAGGCGTTGTCCCGCGCGTCGAAGTGCAGCGGGCAGTCGAAGTGTTCGGCGTAGGTCGCTTGATAGTCCGGCGCAGCATGTTCGAAACGTGCTGCGATCAACGGCAGCGGGTGACCGAGCAGGTCGTCACAGATGACTTTCAACGACACCAGGCAGAATTCGGCATTGAACACCGCCATCGCCGGGCTCTCCCGGTAGTCGGCGGCGACGAACCAGACGCGTTCGCCGTCCTCCTCCAGGCTCAGCTCGAAAAGTGTTCCCAACAGCGCCGGATACCGCATTGCCAGGCGCAAAGCGTCACCGAAGGTGGCACTGGTGAGCAGTGCATAACCGAGCATCCCGTAGCAGGAAACGTGCATGCGCCGACCCAGTTCCAGGCCGATGTCACGCTTGAGCGCGACCGCGTTGGCGCAGACCTGCATCTCCTGATTGGTGGTGATGCGCGTGTCGGCCCGGTTCAGATCTGCCGCACTGATGCCACTTCCGGCGAGTAGCGCTTCGCTCGACAGACCTTCGGCCTTGAAGGTGTTGAGCACCAGAGAGACGGCGTTGAGGGTGGTGAGGTGGGAGTGGAGCATGGGATGTTCCAGCCTTGGGATGGCTGGAAAGCAGCAAGTTACATGCCGAGCACTTGTAGGCGCCGGCTTGCTGGCGAAGAACGATAACGCGGTGTATCTGATGCACCGCGTTGGCCGGATCGCCAGCAAGCCGGCTCCTAGAAGGTCAGCTGAGTTCGCCGCAGAGATCGAGTTCTACCAGTCGCCGAACCTCGGCGGTGTCGAGGCCGGCACCCAGCAACGCATGCAACTTGCCGAACGCCGCTTCTCGCGTCATGCCGCCACCGGAAAGTACGCCGACGCCGCGCAGCCGACTGCCAGCCTCATACACATCCAGCTCGACACCGCCTTCATGGCACTGCGTCACCGCAACCACCACCACGCCGTTGTCCCGCGCGCACGCGAGGCTGGAAAGAAACTCGGGGTTGTCGCTCGGCCCGGTGCCGCTGCCGTAGCACTCCAGCACCAGCCCCTGAATGCCGCTGTCGAGCAGGCCATCAAGGATTTCGGCGCCGATGCCAGGAAACAACGGCAACACCGCGACCTTCGCCAACTGCTTTGGCTGGTTGTAGTTCAGTTGCGCAGGTATCGAGGGCGCTTTCACGCCGCCACCCTGACGCTCCAGGCGTTTGAACGGATGCCGACCGAAACTGCGCACCTTCGCGCAACGGGTCGGGTCCAGCAGTTCGCCATGGAAGTACAGATGAACGCCCGGCGCCAGACCTTGGCCGAGGGCGACCAGCGCGCCGCCGAGGTTTTCCCAGGCATCGCTGTCAGTCACACCGGCCGGCAGCATCGAACCGGTAAAGCACACGCGGGCGTGGAGACCGAGCAATTGAAAGCTCATCGCCGCAGCACTGTAAGCCAGCGTGTCGGTGCCGTGCAGGATCAGCACACTGTCGCAGCCCTGTACGTCGACGGCATCGACCACCGCTTCACGCAGTTGCTGCCAGTACGCCGCAGACATGTTGGCGCTGTCGATCAGCGGCGACATCTCGCGAAAGCGCCATTGCGGTACTACCAGCTCTGGCTGGCTGTGCAGATAGTCGCGCATCCGCGCTTCAAAACCGGATGCCGGTGCCAGACCATGTTCGCTGGCTTGCATGCCGATGGTGCCACCGGTGTAGAGCACCATGACGTGCTGGGCGGCAGGGTAGGTCGAGGAATTCATGGCGTTCTCCGAAACAATGACTCCCTATGTGGGAGCGGGCTTGCTCGCGAATGCGGTTGATCATTCAACATTGAAGTCGACTGACACACCGCTTTCGCGAGCAAGCCCGCTCCCACAGGAATTTCGCACTTTAACCGATCAGCGTTGCGCTGCGGGTACGCCTTGAGGCTCGGCTTGAGCCTTGGTGGCGGCCGGCGGGTTGGCTGGCCAGGCGTTCAGGTCCAGATCCAGATCCGGGAATTTGCTCGAATCGAACACCGGGGTCTTGATGCCGGCAGCGCGCTGGTCATCGTAGTCACGCAGGATGCGCATGCCGACCTTGAACAGCAGGAACAGAGCGATCAGGTTCACGAACGCGAGCAGGGTCATGGTGATGTCGGCAAACGCGAACACCGTGCCGAGGTTCTCGATCGCACCCCAGAAGATCAACACCAGTACCAGCGCGCGGTAGCCGATCAGCGCCTTGCGGTTTTCACCGATCAGGAAGCGCAGGTTGCTCTCGCCCAGGTAGTAGTTGTAGAGAATCGAGGTGAACACGAACAACGCCAGTGCCACGGAGATGAACATCCGGCCCCAGTCGCCCACGACAGCGGCGAGCGAGTTCTGGGTCAGGGCAATGCCGTCGCCTTCGAAGCCCGGAGTGTAGAAGCCCGAGAGCAGGATTAGCAGCGCGGTGCAGGTGCAGATCACGAACGTATCGAGGAACACGCTGAACGCCTGAACCACGCCTTGTGCCACCGGGTGTTCGACCGACGCTACGGCCGCCACGTTCGGCGCACTGCCCAGGCCCGCTTCGTTGGCGAACACGCCACGCTTCACGCCCATGACGATGGCACTGCCGATCAGGCCGCCGAAGGCCTGGTCGAGACCGAAAGCGCTTTTGACGATGGTCATCAACATGCCCGGAACGTGGTCGAATTGCAGCACGATCACGTAGATGGTCACGCCGATGTACACCAGGGTTTTCACCGGTACCAGCAGGTCAGCGACCTTGGCGATACGCTTGATCCCACCGATAAACACCAGGCCCAGCAACACTGCCAGGGCCAGGCCGGTCCAGGTGGTGTCGAGGCCGAACGCATTGTTCAGCGAGTGGGTCACGGCGTGGGATTGCAGGCCGTTGAACGCGAACCCGAAGGTCACCAGCAACAGGAACGCCATGATCATGCCCAACCAGCGTTTTTGCAGGCCGTGCTGGATGTAGTAGGACGGGCCGCCACGGTAAGTGCCGTCGGCGTCGGCGCGTTTGTAGAGCTGGCCGAGGGAGCATTCAAAGAAGCTGCTGGACATGCCGACCAGTGCGGTCACCCACATCCAGAACACTGCACCTGGCCCACCGAGGGTCACGGCAATGCCGACACCGGCGATGTTGCCTGCACCGACGCGGCCGGCGAGGCTGAGCATCAGGGCCTGGAACGAGCTGAGTTGCCCGGCGCTGCTTTTGAGGCTGTCGCGGAACACCGCGAACATGTGGAAGAAGTGACGCAATTGAACGAAACGCGAGCGGATCGTGAAGTAGCTACCGAGCCCGACAATGAGCACGATCAGTACTTTCCCTGAGAGGAAGTCGTTAATGACTTCGAGCATGGATTATTCCTCGCTGTTTTTTGTGTAGGCAAATGCTAGGCGGTCGGAAACATCGCGTTACACCGGTTTGCGCGCGGCAAAACAGGCGAGGCGAAGGTTCGTCCCGATTTCATATTGCGGGTTTGTTATTAGTTCGGGTTTCGCATGGGTTTGGGCCTCGTTACCGACGACCGCTCACGCGAAGAGGGGCGGCACTATACCTATGAGAGTGTCGTCCGTCTGCACGGTTGTGGTGCAAGCATCGAAACGAAGCCTTTGAAACGCCCGACGTTACCGGCGTCGGGTTTATGCGGGATCTGCTTTTCTGTGGGAGCGGCGGTGCGACGATTCGACTTGCTCGCGAATGCGGTCTGACATCCACTATTGATGGTGACTGACACATCGCTTTCGCGAGCAAGTCGAATCGTCGCACCGCCGCTCCCACATTTCTCAGCCCCCAGACATTCTGATTTACTGCCAAAGAGTTAAAAAAAAGGGCCTGGGGAATAAACCCCAAGCCCTCAAAAGGTGAGAGGTGTCTAGTCCCTCGACCTGGTGAGCGGTGCTACTGATACGTCGGATCAGGCTTTAAGCGGAACCAGACGCGGAGCAATCATGTTTTCCGGGCGCAGGATGTCGGCGAGCATTTCTTCGTCGAGCAAGCCTTCTTCGCGCACCAGTTCCAGCACGCCGCGGCCGCTTTCGAGGGCGATACGGGCGATGCGGGTGGCGTTTTCATAGCCGATGTACGGGTTCAGCGCGGTGACCAGGCCGATCGAGTGCTCGACCAGTTCGCGGCAGCGGGCTTCGTTGGCGGTGATGCCAGTGATGCAGTGCTCACGCAGCATGTCCATGGCGCGTTGCAGCAGGCGGATCGAGTCGAAGATCTTGAAGGCGATCAGCGGCTCCATCACGTTCAGTTGCAGCTGGCCGCCTTCGGCCGCGATGGTCAGCGCCAAGTCGTTGCCGATGATCTGGAACGCAACCTGGTTTACCGCTTCCGGGATTACCGGGTTGACCTTGCCAGGCATGATCGAGCTGCCTGGCTGACGCGCTGGCAGGTTGATTTCATTGATGCCGGTGCGTGGACCGCTGGACAGCAGGCGCAGGTCGTTGCAGATCTTCGACAGCTTGACCGCGGTGCGCTTGAGCATGCCGGAGAACAGTACGAAGGCGCCCATGTCGGAGGTGGCTTCGATCAGGTCGGCCGCCGGTACCAGCGGATGACCGCTGATGGTCGCCAGACGTTGAACGGCCAGGTGCTGGTAACGCGGGTCGGCGTTGATGCCGGTGCCAATCGCGGTACCGCCCAGGTTCACTTCGGTCAGCAGTTCTGGTGCCAGTGTCTTCAGGCGTGCCAGGTCTTCGCCCAGGGTGGTGGCGAAGGCGCGGAATTCCTGGCCGAGGGTCATCGGCACAGCGTCTTGCAGCTGAGTACGGCCCATCTTCAGGACGTGGCTGAATTCTTCACCCTTGGCGGCGAACGACTGGATCAGGCTGTCGAGGCTGGCCAGCAAGGCGTCGTGACCCAGCAGCAGACCCAGGCGGATCGCCGTCGGGTAGGCGTCGTTGGTCGACTGCGCCATGTTCACGTCGTTGTTCGGGTGCAGGTATTGGTATTCGCCTTTCTGGTGACCCATGGCCTCCAGCGCGATGTTGGCGATGACTTCGTTGGCATTCATGTTGGTCGACGTGCCAGCGCCGCCTTGAATCATGTCCACCACGAACTCTTCGTGGAAATCGCCGCGGATCAATCGTGCACAGGCTTCGCTGATGGCAGCGTGCTTGGCTTCGCTCAGGTGACCCAGCTCACGGTTGGCGTCAGCGGCGGCCTGCTTGACCATTGCGAGGCCGACAACCAGCTTCGGGTAGTGCGAAATCGGAACGCCGGAGAGACGGAAGTTGTTCACCGCTCGCAGGGTCTGGATGCCGTAATACGCTTGAGCCGGTACTTCGAGTACGCCAAGCAGGTCTTTTTCTGTGCGGAAAGATGCAGCGGAGGACATGATAGAAATCATCTCGATATGGACCCGGTCTGTGCCGGAACGCTGCAAATGCTAGGCTTGTAGAGAATTTTCGGCCAATGCTGTTAAACACTGGCCTATGCACATTCGGCATAATGCCCATGTGACGCCGTGTAGGCGGCGAGCGTGTGACCTAAATTGGTGCGTGTCCGGGAGGACGTGATGAATCTGGAAAGTAAATGGCTTGAGGATTTCAGTGCCCTGGCCGCCACCCGCAGTTTCTCCCAGGCTGCAGAACGCCGCTTCGTGACCCAGCCGGCATTCAGTCGGCGGATCCGCAGCCTCGAAGCCGCGCTGGGGCTGCAACTTGTCAACCGCTCGCGCACGCCGGTCGAGCTGACGGCGGCGGGGCAGTTGTTCCTGGTCACCGCACGGACCGTGGTCGAGCAGCTCGGTGAAGTGCTGCGCCACCTGCATCATCTGGAAGGCGGGCAGGGCGAAGTGATGCAGGTTGCCGCCGCCCACTCCCTGGCGTTGGGCTTCTTTCCGCGCTGGATCGCGCAGTTGCGCAATGAAGGTCTGAACATCGCCACGCGGTTGGTGGCCACCAACGTTGGCGACGCAGTGCATGCGTTGCGCGAAGGCGGTTGCGATCTGATGCTGGCGTTCTACGACCCTGACGCCGCCATGCAGATGGACCCGGAGATCTTTCCGTCGCTGCACCTGGGGCACACGGAAATGCTGCCGGTGTGCGCGGCGGATGCCAATGGCAAGCCACTGTTCGATCTGGAAGGCGAGGCCAGCGTTCCGTTGCTGGCCTACAGCGCCGGAGCGTTTCTCGGGCGTTCGGTGAACGGCTTGCTGCGCCAGCGTGCGCTGCGGTTTACCACGGTGTATGAAACCGCCATGGCCGATAGCCTGAAAAGCATGGCGCTGGAAGGGCTGGGTATCGCCTGGGTGCCGCAACTCAGCGTGCGCGCCGAACTGGCGCGCGGTGAGCTGGTGGTTTGCGGTGGCCCGCAATGGCATGTGCCGCTGGAGATTCGCTTGTATCGCTGCGCACTGGTGCGCAAAGCCAACGTGCGATTGCTGTGGCGAAAACTGGAAGGTGGCGCAGCCCAAACGCCTACCGGACTGTAGGAGCCGGCTTGCTGGCGATCCAGACGACGCGGTCCGTCTGACACACCGCGTTGCGGGGATCGCCAGCAAGCCGGCTCCTACAAGGATCGCGGATTGACCTTCGAGTCAATAAAACCGGGCTTTTGCGCCGTATGACAGATGGTCGTTTCGGGGGCTGTTTATCTGCTTCATTGAGGTATACTGCGCGGCCTTCGGCCGGTTCGTCCGGCCATTTTTCGTACAATCAAGCCACGCATTTTGCGTGGCTTGTTGTTTTTTGACGCGCCTGCGGGCGCCCAGAGAGAAGAGGCACGACGATGAGTGCACTGGTTGGCGTGATCATGGGCTCCAAGTCCGATTGGTCCACCCTTAGCCACACCGCCGATATGCTGGAAAAGCTCGGCATCCCTTACGAGGTGAAAGTGGTCTCTGCCCACCGCACCCCGGACCTGCTGTTCCAGTACGCCGAAGAGGCCGAGGCGCGTGGCATCGAGGTGATCATCGCCGGTGCCGGTGGCGCGGCCCACTTGCCAGGCATGTGTGCGGCCAAGACCCACCTGCCGGTGCTGGGCGTGCCGGTGCAGTCGTCGATGCTCTCGGGCGTCGACTCGCTGCTTTCCATCGTGCAGATGCCTGCGGGCATTCCGGTCGCCACCCTGGCCATCGGCAAGGCTGGCGCCATCAACGCCGCGCTGCTGTCAGCGAGTATCCTTGGCGCCAAGCACCCGAAGTTCCACGCGGTGCTGAAAACCTTCCGTGCTGAGCAGACAGACAGCGTCCTGGAAAATCCAGACCCACGCATCGCCTGAGGTTGTTGACGATGAAGATTGGTGTAATCGGTGGCGGCCAGTTGGGTCGCATGTTGGCGCTGGCGGGCACTCCGCTGGGCATGAACTTCGCTTTCCTGGACCCCGCGCCGGATGCTTGCGCAGCCGCGTTGGGCGAACACTTGCGGGCCGATTACGGCGATCAGGACCACCTGCGCCAATTGGCCGATGAAGTCGATCTGGTGACCTTCGAGTTCGAGAGCGTCCCGGCTGAAACCGTGGCGTTCCTGTCGCAATTCGTGCCGGTCTACCCGAGCGCCGAAGCCCTGCGCATCGCCCGTGACCGCTGGTTCGAGAAGAGCATGTTCAAGGACCTGGGGATTCCGACCCCGGCGTTCGCCGACATCCAGTCGCAAGCCGATCTGGACGCCGCCGTGGCCTCCATCGGTCTGCCAGCCGTGCTGAAAACCCGCACCCTGGGTTACGACGGCAAGGGCCAGAAAGTCCTGCGCACCGCTGAAGACGTGGTTGGCACCTTCGCGGAGCTGGGCAGCGTTGCCTGCTTGCTGGAAGGCTTCGTGCCGTTCACCGGCGAAGTGTCGCTGATCGCCGTGCGCGCCCGCGATGGCGAAACCAGGTTCTACCCGCTGGTTCACAACACCCACGACAGCGGCATCCTCAAACTGTCCGTGGCCAGCACCGACCACCCGCTGCAAGCCTTGGCCGAAGACTACTCCAGCCGCGTGCTCAAGCAGTTGAACTACGTTGGCGTGATGGCGTTCGAGTTCTTTGAAGTCGACGGTGGCCTGAAGGCCAACGAGATTGCACCGCGCGTCCATAACTCCGGGCACTGGACCACCGAAGGCGCCGAATGCAGCCAGTTCGAAAACCACCTGCGGGCCGTTGCCGGTCTGCCGCTGGGGTCGACAGCCAAGGTGGGCGAGAGCGCCATGCTCAACTTCATCGGTAAAGTGCCGGAGACCGAAAAAGTCCTGGCCATCGCCGATTGCCATCTGCATCACTACGGCAAAGCGTTCAAGGCCGGCCGCAAGGTCGGTCACGCCAACCTGCGTTGTGCAGACCGCGAGACGCTGGCGGCACAGATCCTCAAGGTCGAAGCGCTGATCGCGGAATAAATAGTTTCATGTGGCAGCGGCGGAACCATTCAGGGGCCGCCGTTCTCTCATGGCAGGATGCGAAAGTCTGACTAGGCTTTCGCTAGGTGTCCTGTCTCACCAATACTGTTCCTTTTTGACGGCGTCTGTTGTCGTCATGCTGCGTTGCCGTTCCTCGCCGTAGCTGGCTATGACTCGTCGCGGCGCCTTGCCCGACGGCAACAGCCACTCGTCAAAAGAGGAACATTATTGGTGAGACAGGACACAGCCATTCAATCAGAGGGAAATGCCATGGGAATTATTGGAACCATCTTTATCGGCTTGATTGTCGGCCTGCTGGCCCGGTTCCTGAAACCGGGTGATGACAGCATGGGCTGGATCATGACCATCCTGCTCGGTATCGGCGGTTCGCTGGCGGCCACTTACGGCGGTCAGGCCCTGGGCTTCTATCAGGCAGGTCAAGGCGCAGGCTTCCTGGGTGCGCTGGTTGGCGCCGTGATTTTGCTGGTGATCTACGGCTTGATCAAAAGAAACTGATCCAGGCGACAAAGCTCTCTCTGCGCCGCACGCAGGGAGGGCTAGAATGCTCGGCGTTATACCGTCCTCTCTCATGCCGAGCACCTTCATGCGCCGTCTTCTGTTGACACTTCTTCTACTGGGTTCGGGCCTTGCCCATGCCGGCGAACTGCCGGAAACCGACTGGCTCGAACTGATGCCAAAGTCGGACCAGAAAGCCCTCGAGGCCATGCCCGAAATCGACCACAACTCCCCCGAAGCCAATGGCACCTTTACCGAAAAGGGTGGCATGAAGCAGAGCAAGGGCTTGCCGGCGGTGATGTACTCGACCAAAACCGTGCCGTCGATGAACGATAAGAACATTCGCATCGGCGGTTATCCGGTGCCACTGGAATCCGACGCCAAGGGACGCAGCACGCTGTTCTTCCTCGTGCCGTATCCGGGCGCCTGCATCCACGTGCCGCCACCGCCACCAAACCAGTTGGTGCTGGTGCGCTATCCGAAAGGGTTGAAGCTGGATGATATCTACACGCCGCTGTGGGTAACCGGCACGTTGAAGATCGAGAAGGTCAACAATGATTTGGCCGACGCGGCGTATGCGCTGGATGCGGCGAAAGTGCGGGTGGTGAAAGAGTCGGATCTGTAAAAACATTGTAGGAGCCGGCTTGCTGGCGATAGCGTCCTCATGATCGCTATCGCCAGCAAGCCGACTCCTACAGTTTTACAGCGCAGTGCTGCCGATGCTCACGCCCAGGGTATGGCTCGCGCCCGGCGCCAGCGTCACCACATCATCCATCACATTCGCCGTCTCAATACACAGCATGCGTTGCCAGCCATCGTCTGCCATGTCACTGAACGCCGCCGCGCGATCGATCCACGGGTTCCAGATCACCGCCGAACGCGAACCGCTGCTGGTCAGCTCGATGCGCCGTTCCCAGGCGGGATCGACAATGGTCAGTTTCGCCGGGGTGTTGAGGTAGATGCGATCAGTCTCGCCGGTAAAGGTCAGATCACCAGACTGAGTCACGGTTTTCCAGTCATCCAGCGTCTCGATGTAATTCAAGCCATCCAGCCCTTCAACATGCACATTGCGCACGTCGCTGACCGCGAAATAGCTGTGCAGTGCCTGGCTGATGGTGACTGTTTCGGTGCCCTGGTTGTGGCTGGTCAGGCTGATGTGCAGTTGTTCATCCAGTCGAATGCTCAACTTCAAATCCACCTGATGCGGCCAACCGGGGAAGCCGCCTTCAGGGTAGGGCAGGACGAATTCCACTTTCAGGCTTTCACCTTCGGTTTCGATGCCGCCCAGTTCCCAGTCCATTGCCCGTACAAAACCGTGGGCGGTCGGCGGTTCGTTGCTGACGCGCATCGCCTGGACGCTCTGCGGGTTGCGCGAAAAGTTGCCGAACCACGGCCAGCACACCGGCACGCCGGCGCGGATGCTCTTGCCGGTCTTGAACACAGCCTCGTCGTTGAGCCAGATCAGCGGCGGTTTTCCAGCCAATTGATAACTCAGGATGTGCGCGCCTTGCTGGGCCACCAGTAATTCGGCCTGACCGTGGCGGATGCGCCAGCAGTTCAGTTCATCCAGTTTTACGGCTTCAACGTTGGGCGTGCTCATGGGGCAACTCTCGATCGGTTACAAGACTGCAATGGACCGCAAAACGGTCGCCGTGTTTAACGCGCGCGCGGCGGAACCGAACGGGTGCGACCGCTGCCGTCGATGGCCACGAACACAAACACGGCTTCAGTCACTTTACGCCACTCGCTCGACAACGGATCGTCGCTCCAGACCTCGACCATCATCTGGATCGAGCTGCGGCCGATTTCCAGTGCCTGGGTATAGAAGGAGAGCTGAGCGCCCACCGCCACCGGCACCAGGAATGCCATGCGATCGATCGCCACGGTAGCCACCCGGCCGCCAGCGACTTTGCTGGCCATTGCGGTGCCGGCCAAATCCATCTGCGCCACCAGCCAGCCGCCGAAAATATCGCCGAAGCCGTTGGTTTCACGGGGAAGCGCGGTAATTTGCAGGGCCAGGTCGCCTTGCGGGATTGGATCTTCTTGTTCGAGCTCTATCATGCCGGGGGTGCCTCTGACCCGTGACTCTTCATTGGTACTTCAGGTGAATAGCCGTCTCAGAAAAAACGATTCAGCCCCGAACATACTACGTTCGTCACGTTTTTCGTAAGGCGCCTAAAGGGAAACTCTGCGAAATCGACTGGTAGGCCAGCAGCGTCTTCGCACAGCAACCCTTTCAAACTGTTGCAAGATCACGAGTATATCGATCGGTAGACTCCGAGACGACCGTCCGGTTCTCATTTTGACCGTCAAATACGCACCTCTATGTGCTTTTTCGAACAATTTGCTATCGTGCCGAACCTGCCCAAGCCTCCGCCAGCGTTGTTGGGGTTGCAGATCCGACTATAAGAGAAGCCTTGCCATGACCACAGCGCCTTCGAGCACTGCGCAGCCAACACAATCCGCACGTCCGTTGACCCGCAATGACTACAAGACTTTATCGCTGTCCGCCCTGGGCGGCGCGCTGGAGTTCTACGACTTCATCATTTTCGTGTTCTTCGCCACGGTGGTCGGCAAGCTATTCTTCCCGGCCGACATGCCGGAGTGGCTGCGCCTGATGCAAACCTTCGGCATCTTCGCCGCTGGCTACCTGGCGCGACCGCTGGGCGGCATCGTGATGGCGCACTTCGGCGACCTGCTGGGTCGCAAGAAGATGTTCACCCTGAGTATTTTCATGATGGCGGTGCCGACCCTGATCATGGGTTTGCTGCCGACATACGCGCAAATCGGCATGTGGGCGCCCATCCTGTTGCTGCTGATGCGGGTGATCCAGGGCGCGGCAATTGGCGGTGAAGTGCCGGGCGCATGGGTCTTCGTTTCCGAACACGTGCCGCAGCGGCACATCGGCTACGCCTGCGGCACCCTGACGAGTGGTCTGACGGCGGGCATCCTCCTCGGTTCGCTGGTCGCCACCGCGATCAACAGCATCTACACCCCGGTGGAAGTGGCGGATTACGCCTGGCGGATCCCGTTCCTGCTGGGCGGTGTGTTCGGGCTGTTCTCGGTTTATCTGCGCCGCTGGTTGCACGAGACCCCTGTTTTCGCGGAGCTGCAACTGCGCAAGGCGCTGGCCGAAGAAGTGCCGCTGCGCGCAGTGTTGCGCGACCATCGCGGGGCTATTCTGATTTCCATGCTGCTGACCTGGTTGCTGTCTGCCGCCATCGTGGTGTTGATTTTGATGACCCCGACTGTGTTGCAGACGGTCCATCACTTCTCGCCAACCACCGCCCTGCAGTCCAACAGTGTGGCGATCGTGTTCCTGAGCATTGGTTGCATCGTTGCCGGCGCCCTCGCGGATCGCTTCGGTGCGGGGCGGGTGTTCGTGTTCGGCTGTGCCGCGTTGCTGGCCAGCTCCTGGACCTTCTACCACAGCCTGGCCGAGCATCCTGACTGGTTGTTCCCGATGTACGCATTGACTGGCTTGCTGGTGGGCACCATCGGCGCGGTTCCGTACGTCATGGTCAAGGCATTCCCGCCTGTGGTGCGCTTCAGCGGCCTGTCGTTCTCCTACAACGTGGCTTACGCCATTTTCGGTGGCCTGACGCCGATGATCGTCAGCCTGCTGCTCAAGGAAAGCCCGATGGGCCCGGCGTATTACGTCGCGGTGCTGTGCGGGGTCGGGATTCTGGTGGGTGCTTATCTGTGGAAGAAGGGGCGTTAGTCCGCACGCCTTCGCCAGCAAGCCGGCTCCTGCAGTTGATCACTGTCGTTCACATGATTCGTGCCTGACACGAAATTCCTGTAGGAGCCGGCTTGCTGGCGATGAATGATCACGCGGTATTACTTCGAAACACTGAATGCTGGCCTTTCATCCAATTGTCATATTTCAGCCATAGAGTGTTCACACGGCCTGCTGATACTTGGCCCCGACTAACACACCCTATCTGCTAGGAGTAAGGCATGAAACTGAAGCGTTTGATGGCGGCAATGACTTTTGTCGCTGCTGGCGTTGCGACTGCCAACGCGGTTGCCGCTGTTGACCCTGCTATCCCGAGCTACACCAAGACCACTGGTGTGTCGGGCAACCTGTCCAGCGTCGGCTCCGATACCCTGGCCAACCTCATGACCCTGTGGGCTGAGAACTACAAAAAAGAATACCCGAACGTAAACATCCAGATTCAGGCCGCTGGCTCCGCCACTGCGCCACCTGCGCTGACTGAAGGCACCTCCAACCTGGGCCCGATGAGCCGCAAGATGAAAGACACCGAACTGGCTGCCTTCGAGCAGAAGTACGGTTACAAGCCAACCGCGATCCCGGTTGCCGTGGACGCCCTGGCTGTGTTCGTGCACAAAGACAACCCGATCCAGCACCTGACCATGGAACAAGTCGACGCGATCTTCTCGTCCACTCGTCTGTGCGGCGCTAAAACCGAAGTGAAAACCTGGGGCGACCTGGGCGTGACCGGCGACCTGGCCAACAAGCCGGTTCAGCTGTTCGGTCGTAACTCGGTATCCGGCACTTACGGCTACTTCAAAGAAGAAGCCCTGTGCAAAGGCGACTACAAGCCAAACGTCAACGAACAACCAGGTTCGGCTTCGGTCGTGCAGTCGATCAGCTCCTCGCTGAACGGCATCGGTTACTCGGGCATCGGCTACAAGACCGCTAGCGTGAAGACTGTTGCACTGGCCAAGAAAGGCAGCACTGACTTCATCGAAGACTCCGAAGAAAACGCCCTGAACGGCAAGTATCCGCTGTCGCGCTTCCTCTACGTTTACGTCAACAAAGCCCCGAACAAGCCTCTGGCCCCGCTGGAAGCCGAGTTCGTGAAACTGATCCTGTCCAAACAGGGTCAGGAAGTGGTTGTGAAAGATGGCTACATCCCGCTGCCAGCCAAGGTTGCTGCCAAAGCACTGGCTGACCTGGGTTTGAAGGAAGGCGGCGCTGAAGTCGCAAAAAAGTAAAACCCTAGGCCCGGGGCACGCCCCGGACCTGTAGGAGCCGGCTTGCTGGCGATCCTGACGACTCGGTCTGACAGGACACCACGGTGATGCAATCGCCAGCAAGCCGGCTCCTACACCCCCCAATTTTTGATCCACTGCCAGTTCCCGCTGGCGGCGGATTTGTTGCGTCACTGCATTGTCATCTTTCTGTCATACAGGATCGCTAGGGTGTGCGCATGAATGATCTGGCCAATTCCACCATGACTACAAATCCCCCCAAGCGAATTGATTTCAATACGCCTGAGTTACAACGCAAGCGCCGCATCCGCGCGCTCAAGGATCGCCTGACCCGCTGGTACGTCCTCGTGGGCGGCCTCGCCGTTCTCGGCGCGATCACGCTGATCTTTTTCTTCCTTGCCTACGTCGTCCTGCCCCTGTTCCAGGGGGCCGACCTGACCGCCAAGGAATCCATCACGCCCGCCTGGATGCAGGACGCCGGCAAGCCGCTGATGATCTCCCTGGAAGAGCAGAACCAGGTCGCCATGCGGGTTTCCGACAAAGGGCAGGCGCTGTTCTTTGATATCGACAGTGGCGCTGAACTCAAGCGCGTCGATCTGCCGGTTCCGGCCGGCGCTACCGTGACCTCCATCGGCGAAGACCAACCGGGCCATCCATTGGTGGCGGTGGGCTTCTCCAACGGCCAGGCGTTGGTGTTCCGTCACACCTATAAAGTCAGCTACCCGGATGGCAAGAAAACCATCTCGCCAGCTATCGAATACCCGTACGGTGAAACCCCGATTGCGCTGAACGAGGCGGGCGGTGCCCTGGAGCACGTCAGCCTCAACGCTACGGATTCGACCCTGATGCTGGTCGGTTCCACCGGTTCGCAACTCAATGTGCTCTCGCTGACCAGCGAAGAAAACATGATGACCGGCGAAATCACCAACGAGCAGAAGCGGATCGAGCTGCCGCAGATGACCGAGCCGGTGAAGAACATCTTCGTCGACCCGCGTCAGCAATGGCTGTATGTGATTAACGGTCGTGCGCAAGCCGACGTGTTCAGCCTGCGCGACAAGAGCCTCAACGGTCGCTACAAGTTGCTCGAAAACGGCGAGGCCGAAATCACCGCCAGCACCCAACTGGTGGGCGGTATCTCGTTGATCCTCGGCGACTCCAAAGGTGGTCTGGCCCAGTGGTTCATGGCCCGCGACCCGGATGGTGAGCTGCGCCTGAAGCAGATCCGCACCTTCCAGATGGGCACCACGCCGATCGTTGAAATCACCGCCGAAGAACGTCGCAAAGGCTTCATCGCCCTCGACGCCTCCGGCAAGCTCGGCGTGTTCCACAGCACCGCGCACCGCACCTTGCTGGTGGATCAGGTCGTGGAAGGCCAGGGCCTGTTCGGTCTGTCGCCACGGGCCAACCGCGTGATCGTGGAAGCCGGCGGCAAGATTCAACCACTGCTGCTCGACAACCCGCACCCGGAAGTATCCTGGAGCGCGCTGTGGAGCAAGGTCTGGTACGAGAACTACGACGAGCCTAAATACGTCTGGCAATCGACCGCCGCCAACACCGATTTCGAACCGAAGCTGAGCTTGTCTCCGCTGACCTTCGGCACCCTGAAAGCCGCGTTCTACGCCATGCTGCTGGCCGCTCCACTGGCCGTTGCCGCGGCGATCTACACCGCGTATTTCATGGCCCCGGGCATGCGCCGCAAGGTCAAGCCGGTGATCGAGCTGATGGAGGCGATGCCGACGGTGATCCTCGGTTTCTTCGCCGGCCTGTTCCTCGCACCGTATGTAGAAGGGCATTTGCCGGGCATCTTCAGCCTGTTGATGCTCTTGCCGATTGGCATTCTGGTGGCCGGCTTCGTCTTCAGCCGCCTGCCTGAATCGATCCGCCTGAAAGTGCCGGACGGTTGGGAAAGCGCGATTCTGATTCCGGTGATCCTGTTCGTGGGCTGGCTCTCGCTGTACATGAGCCCGTTCATGGAGAACTGGTTCTTCGGCGGCGACATGCGCATGTGGATCTCCCACGACCTGGGCATCACCTACGACCAGCGCAACGCACTGGTGGTCGGTCTGGCCATGGGCTTCGCGGTCATCCCGAACATCTACTCCATCGCCGAAGACGCCGTGTTCAGCGTGCCTCGCGGCCTGACCCTCGGTTCCCTGGCCCTCGGTGCCACGCCGTGGCAGACCATGACTCGCGTGGTGATCCTCACCGCCAGCCCGGGCATCTTCTCGGCGCTGATGATCGGCATGGGCCGCGCGGTCGGTGAAACCATGATCGTGCTGATGGCCACCGGCAACACCCCGGTCATGGAAATGAACCTGTTCGAAGGTCTGCGAACGCTGGCCGCCAACGTCGCGGTGGAAATGCCCGAATCGGAAGTCGGCGGCAGCCACTACCGCGTGCTGTTCCTCTCGGCGCTGGTGCTGCTGTTGTTCACCTTCGTCATGAACACCCTCGCAGAACTGATTCGTCAGCGTCTGCGCAAGAAATACTCGTCGCTTTAAGAAAGGTAGAAGTCTGTGAAACAGAACTCCCTGAATGGATGGTTCAAGAGCGGCGCCCCGGGCGTCTGGATCAGCGGTGGCGCGGTGTCCATCGCGGTCATCATGACCATTGGCCTGCTGGCGGTGATTGCCGTGCGCGGTCTGGGTCACTTCTGGCCGGCGGACTTGATTCACGCCAGCTACGACGTGCCGGGCCAGGCCAATCACCTGGTCATCGGCGAAGTGGTGCAGAAAGAAGAAGTGCCGCGCGCGCGCCTGAAAAGCGCCGGGCTGCCGGTGCCTGACGAAGGCCCGGAGTTCATGACCCGCGAGCTGATCAAGGTCGGCAACCGTGACTTGAACGGCAACGACTTCACCTGGATTGTCGGTGAGTGGCTGACCAACCAGAAAACCCCGCCTGAGCTGATGGCTATCGAGCGTCGCGAGTGGGGCAATTTCTACGGCTACCTGGTCAACGTCAAACAGGATGGCAAAGTCATCGCTGAAGGCGAAGCCGCATGGCCTGAGTTGCAGGCACGGGTGGATCGCGTGAACAAGCTCGCCGCCCAGCTCAAGACCCTGGAAAAAGTCGACATCGGCGCGATCAACGCCGGCCTCGAGCGCATCCGTCTGCACGGTCGCAAACTGGAACTGGCCGGCAAGCTCGATGCCACCGCGCAAGCGGACATGGAATCCGAGCGCGCCGAGCTGAACGCACGTTATCAGGACATCGAAGCACGCCTGAACGACCTGCACGCCCAGTTCAATCGCGACAGCCTGACTGCTCGCGACGCCAACGGCAAAGAGGTTGAAATCGGCATCGGCAAAGTGGTTCACGCCTACCAGCCGAACGCCATGGGCACGATGACCAAAATCGGTTTCTACTTCAGCAAGGTCTGGGAATTCCTCAGCGACGACCCGCGTGAAGCGAACACCGAAGGCGGGATTTTCCCGGCCATCTTCGGCACCGTGATGATGACCCTGATCATGGCGATGATCGTGACGCCGTTCGGCGTGCTGGCGGCGGTTTACCTGCGTGAATACGCCAAGCAGAACGCGCTGACGCGGATTATCCGTATCGCCGTGAACAACCTGGCGGGCGTTCCGGCCATCGTTTACGGCGTGTTCGGTCTGGGCTTCTTCGTTTACGTGCTGGGCGGCTCGGTCGACCGGTTGTTCTTCCCGGAAGCGCTGCCGGCACCGACCTTCGGTACGCCGGGTCTGCTCTGGGCGTCGCTGACCCTGGCGCTGCTGGCGGTGCCGGTGGTGATCGTGGCCACCGAAGAAGGCCTGGCGCGGATCCCTCGCACCGTTCGTGAAGGCTCGTTGGCCCTCGGCGCGACCAAGGCCGAAACCTTGTGGAAGATCGTGCTGCCGATGGCCAGCCCGGCGATGATGACCGGCATGATCCTCGCTGTGGCTCGCGCCGCCGGTGAAGTGGCGCCGTTGATGCTGGTGGGTGTGGTGAAACTGGCGCCGTCGCTGCCGCTGGATGGCAACTACCCGTACCTTCACCTCGACCAGAAGATCATGCACCTGGGCTTCCATATTTATGACGTCGGCTTCCAGAGCCCGAACGTCGAAGCCGCCCGACCGCTGGTGTACGCCACGGCGCTGCTGCTGGTACTGGTGATCGCGACATTGAACCTGTCGGCCGTTTATATCCGTAACCATCTGCGCGAGAAATACAAAGCGCTGGACAGCTAATACAAATCCTGTGGGAGCTGGCTTGCCAGCGATGGCATCACCGCGGTGTTACTGAAACACCGCATCGCCTGCATCGCTGGCAAGCCAGCTCCCACAGGGACCGCGATAGATACAGAATTTGAGTAACCCGCTGGCTCCGCCGCGGTTAAACGAACCGAATTTGTCAGCACAGGGAGCCTCCCATGCAGCACGAAGCACATACCCACGGCATCAACATGTCTGCCTTGGGCCGCGACAAACAGAGCCTGAGCCTTGCACAGGAAACCGTGGCCATCGAAGTGCCGGGCCTGAGCCTGTTCTACGGCGACAAACAAGCGCTGTTCGACGTCAGCATGAACATCCCGAAACAGCGCGTGACTGCCTTCATCGGCCCGTCCGGCTGCGGCAAGTCCACGCTGCTGCGCACCTTCAACCGCATGAACGACCTGGTCGACGGTTGCCGCGTAGAAGGCGAAATCAACCTCTACGGCAATAACATCTACCGCAAGGGCGAAGACGTGGCCGAGCTGCGTCGTCGCGTCGGCATGGTGTTCCAGAAGCCGAACCCGTTCCCGAAAACCATCTACGAAAACGTGGTCTACGGCCTGCGCATCCAGGGCATCAACAAAAAGCGCGTCCTCGACGAAGCTGTCGAGTGGGCATTGAAAGGTGCGGCGCTGTGGGATGAAGTCAAAGACCGTCTGCACGAGTCGGCGCTGGGCCTGTCGGGTGGTCAGCAACAACGTCTGGTGATCGCGCGCACCATCGCCGTGGAGCCGGAAGTGCTGCTGCTCGACGAACCGTGCTCGGCACTCGATCCGATCTCGACGCTGAAAGTCGAAGAACTGATCTACGAACTGAAATCGAAATTCACCATCGTCATCGTGACCCACAACATGCAACAGGCCGCGCGGGTTTCCGACTACACGGCGTTCATGTACATGGGCAAACTGGTGGAATTCGGCGACACCGATACCCTGTTCACCAATCCGGCGAAGAAGCAGACCGAAGACTACATTACCGGTCGCTACGGCTAGGAAGCGGTTGTTGCTCACTGAACTGACGCTGCGGCCCACCGCACCTCACCGGACGCTCCAAGGACGCCAACATGATTAGTAAAGAAGGCCTTACTCACCACATTTCCGCGCAGTTCAACGCCGAGCTGGAGGAAGTGCGCAGCCACCTCCTGGCCATGGGCGGGCTGGTGGAAAAGCAGGTCAACGACGCGGTCACCGCGCTGATCGAAGCCGACTCGGGCCTGGCCCAGCAGGTTCGTGAGATCGATGACCAGATCAACCAGATGGAACGCAACATCGACGAAGAATGCCTGCGCATTCTGGCCCGTCGTCAGCCGGCGGCGTCCGACTTGCGTTTGATCATCAGCATTTCCAAGTCGGTAATCGACCTTGAGCGTATCGGCGACGAAGCGACCAAGATTGCCCGCCGCGCCATCCAGTTGTGTGAAGAAGGCGAAGCCCCGCGCGGCTACGTCGAAGTGCGTCATATCGGCGACCAGGTGCGCAACATGGTTCGCGACGCCCTGGACGCATTTGCCCGCTTCGACGCCGACCTGGCGTTGTCGGTGGCGCAGTACGACAAGATCATCGACCGCGAATACAAGACCGCCCTGCGTGAGCTCGCCACCTACATGATGGAAGACCCGCGCTCTATCTCGCGGGTTCTGAGCATTATCTGGGTGCTGCGTTCGCTGGAGCGGATCGGCGACCATGCGCGCAATATTTCCGAGCTGGTGATTTACCTGGTGCGTGGTACCGACGTGCGTCATCTGGGCCTCAAGCGCATGAAGGAAGAAGTTGAAGGCACAAGTGGTGAAACCGCTAATGTTCCGGGCAAAGTTGACGATAAGTAAGATTGCCCAAGTAAAGCGCCCGGCCTTTTGGCCGGGCGTTTTTGTTTGCGGGTTTACGAAGTCGAAAGCAGCACCCGCGAACGAAAAGTCCCGGCGTGACTGAAGGTTTTTGGCAATGTGCCATCAGCAAAGCGGTATGCTTGCCGGGATTTTTTAAAGGGGTGATGGATGAGTAAGGTCAGTGTGTTGGTCGTGGACGATGCGTCGTTCATTCGTGACCTGGTGAAGAAGTGCCTGCGCAACTACTTCCCGGGGATCCGGATCGAAGACGCGGTCAACGGCAGGAAGGCTCAGGCCTTGCTGGCACGGGAGGCGTTCGACCTGGTCCTGTGCGACTGGGAAATGCCGGAAATGTCCGGCCTGGAATTGCTGACCTGGTGTCGCGAGCAGGACAACCTCAAGACCATGCCCTTCGTGATGGTGACCAGCCGTGGCGACAAAGAGAACGTCGTCCAGGCGATCCAGGCTGGGGTTTCCGGTTACGTCAGCAAACCGTTCACCAACGAACAACTGCTGACCAAGGTCAAGCAGGCGCTGAACAAGGTCGGCAAGCTCGATACCTTGATGAACAGCGCGCCGACCAAAATGAACTCGGCGTTCGGTAATGATTCCTTGAGCGCATTGACCGGCGGCAAGGCTGCTGTGGTCGCGCCCGCAACAGCGCCGGTCGCGGCCAACCCGTTTGCCAAGCCTGTCGCCGCACCTGCCCCGGCCCCTGCGGCTGCTGCACCGTCCCGCGGTTTGCTCAACAGCCCGCCGGTGAAGGCGCCAGCAGCGTCTGCCGCACCATCCGGCGGTCGTGGCCAGGGTCAATTGCGCCTGCCCAATGGCATTCAGCAATGCGTGATCAAGGCTTTGAGCCTCAAGGAAGCGCTGCTGGTGGTCAAACGCACCGAAGCCCTGCCGCAAGTGCTCGACAGCGCTGTGCTCGATCTGGAGCAAGGTGACAACGCCGAAGTCGCCCGCCTGAACGGTTACCTGCACGCCATCGTCGCTCATGAACAGAAACCCGACAGCGAATGGCTGCAGCTGACGTTCCGCTTTGTCGACCAGGATGCGCAGAAACTGGATTACATCTCCCGTTTGATAGCACGTGGTACGGCGCAGAAGCATTTCGTACCCGGCGCGTGATCTTCGTCGCCTGACAGTCCGTCTTCGCGAGCAAGCCCGCTCCCACAGGTACCGAGTGAATCCTGTAGGAGCGGGCTTGCTCGCGAAGGGGCCCTCAAATTTGCCGCACATCTGCGGAACTGCCCATTTTGAAACATCTGCCGACTACCCGGGTCCATTGCAGCTGCTAGGCTCATCCCCAGGCCTTACTCGACAGAATCCTGCCCATGCTCGCGCGCCTGCTGTTTTGCTGTGGTCTGTTCATGGCGTCCACCTCGGCCATGGCCATGACCATCTACAAGTCCACCGATGCCAATGGCGTGATCTCCTACAGCGACCGCCCCACGAAGGGCTCCCAGGTGTTCACTTTTCGTGATCGCATGGTCGAGCACCTTGAACGTCAGGTGTACCTCGTCATCACCAAGAAAAAAGGCGTGGACAGCGTGTACGTGCGCAATGACCTGTACGCGCCGGTAGAGATCGAGTTGAGTTTCGCCGGTCTGAAAAACGTCAGCGGTGCGCCGAGCCGGCCGATTCGCCGGGTCATGCCGGCGCGCAGCAGCATTCGTCTGGCGCTGCTCACGCCCACGAAAGCGCAGATGCCGCTGGCGTATACCCCAAAATTCGAATACTCCCTGGGTGATCCCTCAGGGGCTGCCATGGCCTATCGATACCCCTTCCCCTGGCGTGGCGGACCGTTTCGGCTCAGTCAAGGCGCCAACGGTCAATACAGCCACTTCGGTCCGAAGAATCGCTATGCCATGGACATCGCCATGCCTGTAGGCACGCCGATCGTCGCGGCACGAGGCGGGGTGGTGGTGAAAACCGAGAATGCCCAGACCGGGCGCGGCAACGATCCGTCGGGCAATTTCGTGCGAGTGCTGCACGATGACGGGACGATGGGCGTTTATCTGCACCTCAAGCAAGGGTCGGTGAGTGTTCGCGAAGGGCAGCGAGTGTCGGTGGGGCGCCCGCTGGCGCTTTCAGGCAATACCGGCAACAGCAGCGGGCCGCACCTGCATTTCGTGGTACAGCGCAATACAGGGTTGGGGCTGGTGTCGATTCCGTACCAGTTCAATCAACCGGTGGGGGCGTTGCCCAACTTTGCGTTGGGCAAACAATGATGTGTGGTCCGGACTGACGCCTTCCTTGTAGGAGCCGGCTTGCTGGCGATGGCGCCGCCGCGGTGTCTTGTGAAACCGCGTTATCGTTTATCGCCAGCAAGCCGGCTCCTACAGGGGGAGGGCTCAATCCAGCATCAACACCTTGGCCAGGATGATCTTCGGCCCTTTCATCTTCTTGATGATGATCCGCAAACCTTCGACTTCCAGCACTTCTTCCTCTTCCGGCACCCGTTTCAGGGTTTCGTAGACCAGCCCGGCGAGGGTTTCGGCTTCGATGTGATCCAGGTCGATGCCCAGCAGGCGTTCGACCTTGAACAGAGGCGTATCGCCGCGCACCAGCAGCTTGCCCGGCTGATACGCGAGAATCCCGCGCTCGGCCTTGCGATGTTCGTCCTGAATGTCGCCGACCAGCACCTCCAGCACGTCTTCCATGGTCAGGTAACCGATGACGTTGCCATCGGCCTCTTCGACCAGCGCGAAATGCGAGCCGCCTTTGCGGAACTGTTCCAGCAACTGCGACAGCGGCATGTGGCGCGATACGCGTTCCAGTGGTCGGGTCAGCTCAGCGAGGTTGAACGACTCGGGAATGTGGTCCAGCGCGGCCAGTTCCAGCAGCAGGTCCTTGATGTGCAACAGGCCGACGAACTCCTGACGATCACTGTCGTACACCGGATAACGGCTGAATTTGTGGCGACGGAACATCGCCAGGATTTCCTTGAGCGGCGCATTGAACTCCAGCGTCACCAGGTCTTCGCGGGAGTTGGCCCAGTCGACCACTTCCAGTTCGCCCATTTCCACGGCCGAGGCCAACACGCGCATGCCTTGGTCGCTCGGGTCCTGGCCACGGCTGGAGTGCAGGATCAGTTTCAGTTCTTCACGGCTGTAGTGGTGTTCGTGATGCGGGCCGGGTTCACCCTGGCCGGCGATCCGCAGGATGGTGTTGGCGCTGGCGTTGAGCAGGTAAATCGCCGGGTACATCGCCCAATAGAACAGGTACAGCGGCACGGCGGTCCACAGCGACAACAGCTCGGGTTTGCGGATGGCCCAGGATTTCGGGGCCAGTTCGCCGACCACAATGTGCAGGTACGAGATCACAAAGAACGCGGCGAAGAACGACACGCCTTTGATCACTTCGGCCGACTGTACGCCGACGGCTTCCAGCATCGGCTCGAGGATGTGTGCGAACGCCGGTTCACCGACCCAGCCGAGACCGAGGGAGGCGAGGGTAATACCCAGTTGGCACGCCGACAGGTAGGCATCGAGCTGACTGTGCACGGTGCGCAGGATATGCCCGCGCCAGCCGTTTTTATCAGCGATGGCCTCGACCCGGGTCGAGCGCAGTTTGACCATGGCGAATTCTGCCGCAACGAAGAATCCGTTGAGCAATACCAGGATCAGAGCAAAAAGAATCATGCCGAAATCGGCGAAGAGTGTCGCGAGGGTCAAGCCAGGGGAAGGGTCCATGATGGAGTTTTGCGGGTTCCGTGTATTCGAAAAGGGGGTCAATGCGGTGCCTGAAAGGCAGGCACAAGTCAGCCAATGTAGCGGCTGACCGGGTGCTTGCCTAGTGGCGAATGCTGGCCGGTATCAGTCGGCCGTGCTGATGGCCCGGGATTTGGTGACCTGGGCGGGCGCGAAATGGCAGGTAAATGTACTGCCGTGGCCCGGTACGCTGTTGATTTCCATCCGTGCGCGGTGGCGCAGCAGCACATGTTTGACGATTGCCAGCCCAAGCCCGGTGCCGCCGGTGTTGGAGTTGCGGCTGGAGTCGACGCGATAGAACCGTTCGGTCAGACGCGGCAGGTGTTTGCTATCGATGCCGATGCCGGAGTCCTGCACGCTCAGGTGCGCGCCTTGCTCGTCGCCCCACCAGCGAATGCGGATATTGCCTTCGGCCGGGGTGTATTTCACCGCGTTGAACACCAGGTTGGAAAACGCGCTGCGCAGTTCGGCTTCGCTGCCCTTGAGCTGAATCGCCGGGTCGGCTTCCAGGGTGATGTGCTGATTCTTTTGCCCCGACAGTTGCTGGGCGTCGCTCTTGATCGATTGCAGCAAGCCGTCGATGGCCACGGGCTGGTTGTCCGACGGGTAATCGGTGGCTTCCAGTTTGGCCAGCAGCAGCAAGTCGTTGAGCAACGTTTGCATGCGCCCGCCTTGCTGCTGCATTTGTTGCAGGGCACGGCTCCAGCGCGGGTTCACGTCCTCGACATTGTCGAGCAGAGTTTCCAGATACCCGCAGATAACCGTCAACGGCGTGCGCAATTCGTGGGAGACGTTGGCGATGAAGTCCTTACGCATCTGTTCCAGCTGATGGATACGTGTCACGTCGCGCACCAGCATCAAATGCTCGTTGTTGCCGTAGCGGGTGATGTACAGCTGAATGCGCAGACGATCGTTGATCGGCGAAGGGATTTCCAGCGGCTCGGCGTAGCTGTCCTGCTCGAAGTATTCCTTGAAGCGCGGATGGCGCACCAGGTTGGTCACCGGCTGGCCGCTGTCCTGCGGGGTCTTGAGGCCGAGCAGGGTTTCCGCCGCGCGGTTCCACCATTCGAGGTTGCCGTCGGTGTCGAGCATGATCACCGCGTCTTTCAATGCGGCGGTGGACTCCTGGACCCGGTCGATCACCGCTTGCAGGCGTCCGCGCACGCGTTGGTCGCGGCGTTGCAGGTGATAGATGCTGTCGAACACTTCGCCCCACAGGCCATAGCCGTCGGGCGGTGCTTCATCGGGTTTGTGCAGGCGCAGCCACTCGTGCAGACGCAGCAATTGCTTGAGGGTCCAGGCCAGGTAAAGACCCAGGCCCGCGGCGAGGCTCCAGCCGTAGTAGCCGGTGATCAGTCCGATCACCAGGCAGGCGGTGACCAGTAGCAGCATGTGGCGAATCAGGGTGCCATGCCAGTTTTGGTTCACTTGAACGCGCGTCCTTGTCAGCTTGTCGGGCGGGAAAGGTCCGTATCAGGCTTTGGTAGAAAAGCGGTAGCCGGTGCCGCGCACGGTTTGTACCAGATTTTCGTAGGCATCGCCGAGGGCTTTGCGCAGGCGACGGATGTGCACGTCGACGGTGCGTTCCTCGACATACACATTGCCGCCCCAGACCTGATCCAGCAACTGGCCACGGGTGTAGGCGCGTTCCTGGTGGGTCATGAAGAATTGCAGCAAGCGGTATTCGGTCGGGCCCATCTCGGCGGGTTTGCCGTCGATGGTCACGCGGTGGCTGATCGGGTCCAGCAGCAGGCCGCCGACTTCGATTGGTGCTTCGCCATCGGTCGGGCCGGCACGGCGCAGCACAGCCTTCAGGCGCGCCACCAGCTCACGGGGGGAAAACGGTTTGGTGATGTAGTCGTCGGCGCCGACTTCCAGGCCCTGGATCTTGTTGTCCTCTTCGCCCTTGGCGGTGAGCATGATGATCGGGATGTCCCCGGTCAGCTCGTCACGCTTCAAGCGGCGGGCCAATTCGATGCCGGAGGTGCCGGGCAGCATCCAGTCGAGCAGGATCAGGTCCGGTTTGCGGTCGACAATGATGGCGTGGGCCTGCTGCGAGTTCTCGGCCTCCAGGCAGTCATAGCCGGCCATTTCCAACGCAACGGCGATCATTTCGCGAATGGGCGCTTCGTCGTCGACGATCAGAATGCTCCTGCCAACCATGCCATTAATCCTCTTGTCATTTAACTGTCTTGCGCCGCATTAGATAACGGAATTATTGCAGTCGTGTGACAGTATTTTAGTCGCCCTGCGATTGTCATGATCCTGAACTATTCTCTAAGTCCGAACCCTGACAACCACAAAAGGAAGGTTTCCATGAAGCACATTGCTCAATCCTGGCAGGCTCTGCTGGTCACTGCTGCGCTGACGCTGCCGACAATGGCCTTCGCCGAAGACCCCGGCATGGTTAAAAATGGCATGTTGGTCGACCACAAGGGCATGACGTTGTACACCTTCGACAACGACACTGGCGGCAAGTCGGCGTGCACCGGCAAATGCGCAGAAAACTGGCCGCCGCTGAAAGCCACCGCGGCCGACAAGGATGAAGGCAAGTGGACCATCATCATGCGTGATGATGGCACGAAGCAGTGGGCGTTCGACGGCAAGCCGTTGTACTACTTCGTTCAAGACAAGAAGCCAGGAGACATGACAGGCGACAAGAAGATGGACAAGTGGCACATCCTCCAAGGGCCCAAGATGTAAGACCTCTCATGTAGGAGCGAGCTTACTCGCGATGAGCGTGAACGATGACGCGGGTTGTCAGCAGAAACGCGTCGGCTTCAAACTCATCGCGAGCAAGCTGGCTCCCAAAAATACGGTCAACTGCAGAGGCGAGGCTTGCCCGCGAAGGCATCTGCTGCCTCAACGCAATCCGTAATCCAGCACAATCCCCACAAAAATCGCCAACCCCGCCCAGTGATTGTGCAAAAACGCGTTGAAGCACCGCATCCGGTCCTTGCCACGGGTGTACCAGAACTCCCACGCAAAACAGCCCGCCGCCGCCAGCAATCCCAGGTGGAACCAGCCACCGAGCTCGAATTTCGACCCGGCCAGCAACAGGCAACCCAGCGCCAACCCTTGCAGCGTCAGGATGATCACCCGGTCTGCGTCGCCAAACAGAATCGCTGTGGATTTAACGCCGATCTTCAAGTCATCGTCGCGGTCGGTCATCGCGTAATACGTGTCGTAACCCACCGTCCACAGCAAATTGGCGATCCACAGCAGCCACGCCGCCGCCGGCAGTTCGCCGGTTTCGGCGGTGAACGCCATCGGCATCCCCCAGGAAAACGCCGCGCCCAGTACCACTTGCGGGTAATAGGTGTAGCGCTTCATGAACGGGTAAGTGAAGGCCAGCGCCAAACCGCCGAACGATAACCACACCGTTGCCGCATTGGTGCACAACACCAGCAGGAAACTCACGCTCATCAGCAGTGCAAAGAACACCAGTGCTTCTTTGGAGCTGATCTTGCCGCTCGGCAGCGGGCGCTGTTCGGTACGCTTCACATGGCCATCGACCTTGCGGTCCGCCCAGTCGTTGATCACGCACCCGCCGGCGCGGGTCAGCACCACGCCGAGTACGAAGATCACCACGTTGGCCAGCGACGGCGAACCTTTGCCGGCAATCCACAACGCCCACAGCGTCGGCCACAGCAGCAGGTAAATGCCGATTGGCTTGTCCATGCGCGTCAGCTGAATGAAATCCCAGGCCCGAGGGTTCAAGCGGTTCAGAGATTTGAGCAGGCTCTGGTACATCAGCAGTTCTCCGGATGGGCGCGGGCGGCGAGCCACAAGGTCGGCAGGAAAATCTCGGCCACCAGCACGCTCAAGGCGCCACGGTCGAAGCGCGAGCGACGGCCCCACAACTCGGCTGCCCGGCACTCCAGTGGCAGCCATTGCTGAGGATAGTGACAAACCTCGATGGCGCGGCGCTGAAACGCCTGATCACAGAACAGTAATTCGCCCAGCGAGCGGCTGCCCAGTTCATCCATGTGCAACCCGTCGCCCTGCAACGCGCTACGCGCCGCCACGCTGCGGGCAAACACCCAGGCTTCGCCGTGGCCGCGCAAATACACCTCGCGCACCCAGCCTTCGCTGCCTTCGGCCAGATCCAGCGCAGCACACTCGTCCGCGCGCAGCGTCTGCCAGCCTTCGAACAATGGCGTGACGCTGAAACCGTCATTCGACAAACGGCTCAGGCGTCGGGTCAGCGAGCCTTCGTCGAACAGCCAGTCGAGGGTAGAAGCGTCGGGGAGGGGCGCGAGTCGGCTTTGGGGGAGCCAGAATGGAGGTTTTGAGTGCGGCACAGTGAGTCATTATTGGCAGCAAATGAGGCGGCGAGCTTACCATGTCACTCGGCGATTTTGATTGAACCGGCGCGCCATTGCGCCGAACAGGCTTGCATCTGCCGGGCCCGATCAGTACAAAACGCCCTGAGCCGGACGGCAACGCTGCAACCATCGACCGTTCGCGCCGGCAATAAGCCTGAACCCTGAGGAAGTACCTGAATGAAAAAGTGGCAATGTGTGGTCTGCGGCCTGATCTATAACGAAGCCGACGGCTGGCCGGATGACGGCATTGCGCCGGGCACCGCTTGGCAAGACGTGCCGGAAGACTGGCTGTGCCCGGACTGCGGCGTTGGCAAGATGGATTTCGAAATGATCGAAATCAACTAAGGCATTTGAGAGGAGTAAGGAATGAACGCACCTGTCGTGATCGTCGGCACCGGGCTCGCTGGCTACAACCTGGCCCGGGAGTTTCGCAAACTCGATAGCGAAACCCCGCTGCTGCTGATTACCGCCGATGACGGGCGCTCCTACTCCAAGCCAATGCTCTCCACGGGCTTCGGCAAGAACAAAGACGCCGACGGCCTGAGCATGGCCGAACCCGGCGCCATGGCCGAACAGTTGAAGGCCGAAGTGCGCACCCACACGCGCATCAGCGGCATTGATCCTGGCCACAAACGCCTGTGGATCGGCGAAGAATCGGTGATCTACCGCGACCTGATCTTGGCCTGGGGCGCCGAAACCGTGCGCGTGCCTATCGAGGGTGACGCGGCGGATGCCGTGTTTCCGATCAACGACCTCGAAGATTACGCGCGCTTTCGTGCGGCCGCGGCTGGCAAGCGTCGGGTGCTGTTGCTCGGTGCCGGGCTGATCGGGTGTGAGTTCGCCAACGATCTGATCCTCGGCGGTTACGAGGTGCAACTGGTTGCACCGTGCGAACAGGTCATGCCGACCTTGCTGCACCCGGCGGCAGCCGCTGCGGTCCAGGCCGGGCTGGAAAGCCTCGGCGCACGTTTTTACCTCGGGCCGGTGCTCAACCGCTTGCAGCGTGTTGAAGATGGATTGGAAGCGCATCTGTCAGACGGTCAGGTCATCCCGTGCGACGTGGTGGTGTCGGCCATCGGCCTGCGACCGCGCATCGACCTCGCGGCCGCGGCCGGCGTGCAGGTCAATCGTGGCGTGGTGGTCGACCGTCACCTGAAAACCTCTCACGCCAATATCTATGCACTGGGCGACTGCGCCGAAGTCGACGGGCTGAATCTTCTGTACGTGATGCCCCTCATGAGCTGTGCGAGAGCGCTGGCACAAACCCTCGCCGGAAACCCGACAGCGGTGAGCTACGGCGCGATGCCGATTACCGTCAAAACGCCGGTTTGCCCGTTGGTGGTTTCGCCGCCGCCACGGGGTTTGGAAGGCGTCTGGACCGTCGAAGGGCAGGGCGCGGACATCAAGGTTTTATGCCGCGATGCCGCCGGAAAGCTGCTCGGTTATGCCCTGACAGGCGCGGCGGTGATGGAAAAACTTGCACTGAACAAAGAGCTTCCACCGCTGCTGGCGTAAATACCGGTCGTTCTGTCGGAATCACCCCGCTTTTGCCCCTACAAACGTCGCGCCGAGACTGGCGCGGCTCTTCTGTGCGTGCCATTCTCACTCCCGTCTGCCGCAGAGTAGAGCACCTGCGGCGCTTTGGGCGCTGTTCCAACGAGAACAGCACGGACATAACAACAAAAAACCGTCAAAGGGGCTTCACTAAATGCGTAAACCAGAACTCGCCGCCGCCATCGCGGAAAAAGCAGATCTCACCAAAGAACAGGCCAACCGCGTTCTCAACGCCGTTCTCGAAGAAATCACCGGCGCCCTGCACCGCAAGGACAGCGTGACGCTGGTCGGCTTCGGCACCTTCCTGCAACGCCACCGCGGCGCCCGCACCGGCAAAAACCCGCAAACCGGTGAGCCAGTAAAAATCAAGGCCAGCAACACCGTTGCATTCAAGCCAGGCAAATCGTTGAAAGACAGCGTTAATCCGTAACACGCACCGACTGCCCGCCTAGCGGGTGAGCGGAACAAAAAATGGGCACGCCAACCAGGTTGGGTGCCCATTTTTTTATGGCTGACGAACGCACATAAGACGCACGACCACCTGTAGGAGCCGGCTTGCTGGCGATCGCGGTAGATCAATCAACATCAATGTTGCCTGACACACCGCCATCGCCAGCAAGCCGGCTCCTACAGGTTTACGTGCGTGGCGAATCAGCCGGTTCGACTTTGTTGCCTGGCGAAAATCGCCGCCATTTCCGGATCATCGAGGTGATCCAGCGCACGCTCCACCAACAAATGCACCCCGTCGGCCATGCGGCTGAGCGCCAGGGCTACGGAGCGGCGTGAGCCGTCCACATCGTCGGCGAGGTCGGCGGCGATGGCGCTGATGGATAGCAGGTCTTCCGAGGCGTTGGCGAGGAGGGCTTCAGTGTTGATGCCGGGGCAGACGCTGAAGAGTTGGCCGCTGCGTTTCGGTGGTTTGGGTTCGGTTGGCGGGAAGTGATGGTCGAGAGCGCGTTCGGCGGCTTCGTTGAGTTTGTTTGAGTCGGGGCTTTCGTATGGGGAGATTGGGTCGGTGTCTGGCGGGTTGGGAGTTACCTTGAACATGATCTTCAATTCCTTGAGTGATGCCGACACCACTTCGCCGACTAAACGAAGGGGTGGCAGCTGTACGCAGGTTAGTCGGACCGGGGAATTGAAGAAGCCGGCGCACCCGAAGGTGCCCTACGCACAGCCACCATCAAATGCAGGTTGGAAATACCTGCCTGACGGACGCTTGTGCATCTTCAATTACCAGCGAGCGACTAAACCCGGTCACTGATGAGCAGTGACACGAACCAAGTTACCGACCGCCCCCAAGGCGCACAAGCCGGCGGATTCTGGCGTAGCCGTAGGCAACGACGCAAGGTGTTGTAGCTCTCAGGAAGTAACTTACAAGGCTTTTAAACAAGCTCGGTCAGACATGTTTAAGTGGCAGCGACACTGCCACTTTTTTTGATTCTGGCAAGCGCTACACAATCGAATCGATATCCAAATGGAACGGTTTGCCCACCGCATGCCCGCCCGTAATTGCCGCAATAGCCGCGTCATTGTCTTCGGGGGGTGACGGAATCATCGCCAGTGGATCGTGGTCAATATTTTTCGGATGGGCTCTCCAACGTAGCAGGCTTTCTTGCACCCACTCGGACTGGTCGGCATGGCTGCCATAAACATCGGCCACGGTGACTGTGTGCTTGTGCGGCGCCTCCAGGCGAGTCTGGGTCATCCGGAGATTTTCGACTTCTTTTTCAAGATCCCTGATGTCTTGGGCATCTCGCTGAGGATTGGCATAAGCGCGAGACTGCTTTTCGATTTTCGTGCTCAATGCTCTCAGTTGCCCTCTGACGTTTTCCAGATTGGCGTTGACCCGTTCAAATTCCGTCAACGTCACCCGCGGACGTTTTTTTTCTTGCGCTTCCTGCCAGCGGCGCAGGGTGGCCCAGCAGCCGGGAATGTAACTGCCAACCATCGAGTGATGGCCGCCGTCTATTATTTGCCGCAGGAATGAACCACGCTTGGGCAAGCCATTAGTCTGTCGCAGCGCCTCGGCGTAGCCATGGTCGTTGATCGTGCTGCAACCCGGTTCCCAGAGAATGGAGGATTTACGTCCATCGTCGAAGTCCACCGGCATGAAGTGACGCAAATTGCCGTGATGCCCATAGGGGTCACCCGTGAAGTTGATGATCCCGCCGATGAAGAATGCCAAACCACCGACCGGCTGGAGGGCAAGTACCGCTCCATGGGTGGCATACACCGGAACGCGGTTGGACGGCGTGTTCATCCAGGTGGAAGGAACGCTCGGTACGGGGTCGTTGTGGAAGACGATGCGATGGTGTTTTAGCGGTTCTGCAGCTTCGATAAAGGTTGAGTCGGCGGCGCGTGGGGCGCCGTAGGTGTAAAGCACGATTTCCGGTTGATACCGTTTATTGCGTCGCAGCATCTCAGCAAGTAACAGCGCTACCGCACCGCCAAGGCTGTGCCCGCAAATCACCAACTTTTGCCCGTTGTAGAATTTTTCCAAGTACTTCACAGCAAACGTGTAGGCCACTTTGGCAGCCCGATAAAAACCGTTGTGCACTTTGCCATCCCCTTCCTCGAAGGGAACTTGGTGGGCATCTGCATCAAGCCAGGCGTCGGGCAATTTCTCACTGGTTCCTCTGACACTGACCAATATCAACTCGTCGTGATGGCTGATAAAGGCCTGAGTGTCCGAGCTTTCCGCTAGTTTTCGATCATCGAGGAAGTGCAGCTTCGCTGGGTGTTCCTGCTCCTCACCCAACTCAGGGGCGTTGACCTCTGGATACAATTGCGGATCGAACGGCACCACTTCCAGACGTTTGGAGTAGGGCACCTCTTCATACAAGGGGTAAAACTTCGCAGTCTGTGAGTCATCGACTTGCCACAGCTCTTCAAATTGCGGCAAAGCGTGACCGAACCAATTGCCGCTGCTGGGCCGTAATGGAAATGACACGCTGTCGGTGGTTACGGGCTGGGTGTTTGGTTCTTGACCAAAATCGGTGTAACTCAATGTCGACATCAGTGCCAGTTGATAAAGGTTGAGTGCGCAAAACTCGTTGCTGGTCGACAACATCGGCCGCAGCGCCCTCATCGGGCGTACTTCCAACACATGATGTTTGTTCGGCAGTAAAGCGATGCCTTTTGGCTTGGGCGTCGGCGGGGCGAACCCCAGTTCGGACATGCCCATGTCTGCCGGGGTCATGACAGCGCCCATTCCTCCATCCGTGGCACCTTTATTCTGAAGCGTGAATGATCTGGTTTTTGCGGGCTGGCGGAACAGCGTGTGTAGCACCGTGTTGGGTGGGGCGCTGCGCGAGGTCAAGGGCGGCAAATGCGCAACATGCTTGACCAGTTCGCTCACTTCAACCTGGTAATAGGCTTCGGGATCAGCGAGGTCTTTTGCTGGATTTGCGAGAGTGCGTACGCCTGATATATCGAAAAAGCGGGCTTTTTCGGCGCGTACTTGTAGTTCAGTGATGGGGAGTGGGTAGTTCGGTCTATCTCTTAGATCCTTGTAAAGCTCTTCTGATCCTTGGAAGGGCTGATCGACTTTGAGCATTACTGGGCCGCAGTAGTGGTTATCCACTTTTCCGGCGCCTGTAGCATCCAATTTGCCGGTGTAGACAGCGTCTTCGTAATCGATGACTTCATAAATCAAGCCTGCATAGGCTTTGCCGTCGCCGAATTCGTCTACTAACTGAAAGCTCGTCGAGTGACCGCGTAATGGGCAGGCGTGGATATTTCCCCCCATAAAAGGCACATCACTTACTGCTAAAGTTTGAATGCTCATTTGGTTTCGTCCTTGTCTTCCGTGCAGCCCGGGTAAATGGTGCAGATCCGTTCATCCACCATTCTGAAACTGCTGAAATCTTTGTAATTTCCATTGCAATAGCCACGCTGGTCTTCAATGCCTTTTCCCATACAGCGCTTCCAGCCTCCCGGGACTTTGACCCAAGTGTCACCCCAGCCTGGCAGTTCTTCACCCGCTAGCTTGATTTTCAGCTTTACAGTTTTCCCCGGTAACTGAGTCAGTGTGTAGGCCGTGAAAGGACGACCTCGGGCGATATTTCCCTGCTCATCCATTCTTTTGCAAGTAAGCAGTTTTATCAGGTAGCGCTTGGGGCCGACTGTGCGAAATGCCCACTGGCATTCACCAAAGAACTCACCTACGCCGTCAGTGTTGAAGGTGCCCATTTGTCGCTCTAACAACTCTGGACGCACGGCAATTGCGGCATAGTCAGTGCTTCTATCACTTCGTTCCGGGCCAAAGATGCCCGTCACTTCAACCTCCACACGGTTCAACGCCAGCGGACAGCCGCTCACGGTTCTGTAAAGCGGGATCTCGGAAGTCGCTTCGTATTCCATGTAGACCTTGTTGAAACCGAGCTGAGTACCTTTCCCACCCGGCACGGTGCACGTCTGCCCTTTGGCGGGCACGTAGTTGGCCGTCAGTTCGTACTTGAAGTCAGGCGGGAAATCGGGAACGAAGGTAAATTTCTCCCGCTTTCCAACAGCAGCACAACCCAAAGTAAGGGAAAGAGCAGCGGAGAGGGTTAAGCTTTGAATAACCCGTTTCACGTGCAAAGCAGCTCCACAGCACCCCAGCGCTTTTTGATGTTTCATAGGCTTTCATCCTTGTTTTCCGTGCAGCCAAAGTAAACGGGGGAAGTGTTGCGATCAGCCGGTATGTAGAAGGTCACTTCCCTTCTGCGCTTACCTTTGATTATCCGGAGAATTTTCCACACAAAGCGTTCCCTTTGTAGCTATGAACTAAAGGTCCTAGAAACATAAGAGGGCCGCACGCATAAAAATCAGAGTTGAATTTTTGGTCCTTGTACACCTTGCATACAGGCAGCATTAATGGGATTGGTAAAATTAGAGCCCATAGCGTAATCCCACACCACTCACGGGTTGTTTTGTCTCCGCTGCGTGTATAAGGATCAGGTGTTTTTAGTGTGTAACCAATGCAACCAGTCAAAGAGGTCGTAATCAAAATTACGATCATTCTGTTTGCTACTAATTTAATTTTTTTCATATTGTCGTTTTGAACGTTCGCATTGATTGGGTGATTTCGTACGTTTTTAAGGTACTGACGACGCGCTTTATAAGTGTGCATCTCCCTCCCAATAAAGCACTTGCTGATACACCCGCTCAAAATGCGCCGCTGAGTCCTCCTCCGGCTTCGGTTGCCATTTCTTGGGTGGCAAGTACCCCGGCGCTTTCAAGCACTGAGTCAGCAAAAAATGCACCTGCTCAGGTTGCTGCCAGCCCCACAAACGGGCCAATTGAATCAAGCCCCACAACCAGTCATCCACATCGCGCTCTGTGGCAAGGGCAACCAAGGCTTCGGTGTGTTCACGGACCAAGTAGCGGCGCGTGTTATCGAACTGCACATTCGCGTAGACAATCTCCGGCGTCGGAGTTTTCAACCAGGCAGGATCGACTGGCAGCGGATGTTCGCCGGGGTCAGGGTTGTCCGTGACCGTCCATTGCTCGGCGTGCCAGTAACAGACGCTGGCGATCGGCCCCAGATAATCGGCGTATTGCTCAGATTGCAGATAGCTGAGGGCGCGCGCCAATACGCGATTATCGTGGAAGCGATACAGCGCCAGATTCGGGCGCTCACCGACCACCAGCCGGTCGCGCCAGTGGGTGACCAAGGCATCAAGGTCCGTAGGCGCGGCACTGGCCAGCCAACCCCAGTGACGCTCAGGCGTGGCGAGCAGCGCCTGGATGACCGGATGGTTGACGGTTCCGATCCGAAAAAGAACTGGGCCTGCTTGCGCCATTGAATTCGCCGCCGTGCCCACATACAGATTGCGGTACTGATCGGCGCCCAGTTCCTTGGTTAATGCGTTGCGCTCGTCGAGCTGACCGTCAGAGTCGAGCACCAGATAGAGTTCCCGTGCGGACCGGGATTGATCGAACAGCCATTGTTCAAGGGTATTCATGCGACTTCTCCGATGCTGCATTGGCCAGCAAGACAGGCCTCGCAAAGCGGGCAGTAGTCCGCCGCCTGCTGTCGGGCGCTGGCGACGATGGACATTGGGTTGGCGATAGCGGCATTCGCAGTGCGAGCCGGAGCTTGTAGCGCCTGTAACGGCTGAATACCCGCCAGTGGCGCACCGCCCTCGACGATGGGCACGCTGCTGAAAATCCCGCCCGCGTTGATGACAATGTGGTGACCTCCCGCCGTAAGCGTCAGGCTCATGCCCGCATCGATCACTACGTTGGTGGCGGTGACATGAGCCTGTTGACCAGCCTGAATCACCAGCGAACCCGCGGACGTCGTGCTGCTGTTGCCGCTGATAGTGATCAACTCGTCACCGCCGATCACCGTGCTGCGCGCGCCTTGGGTGGTGTGTAATTCCTTGCCCCTGATCAGGCTGGTGCTGTTGTTGTCCACCTGTTCGAAGCGGTCGTTGTTGATCAGGCTGTGGCTGTCGTTGAGGATCAGTTGCTCGATGTCGCGTTGTGCGCGCAGGTAGATTTTTTCCTGCCCGGTGCGGTCTTCAATTGCCAGTTCGTTGTAGCCGCCACTGCGTGGCGAACTTTGGCTGCGCAGCACCGTTCTGGTTTTGTGCTCGGGCAGTGGATGCGCGACGGACATGACCGTGTTGGCCACGCACCCGGTGATCAACGGTTGATCCGGATCGCCTTCCTGAAAAGTCACGACCACTTCCATCCCGACGCGCGGGATCGTCACGGCCCCGAATCCCTCGCCGGCCCAACTGGAGGCAACCCGTAGCCAGCAACTGCTTTTTTCGCTGTTGAGTTCTGCTCGATCCCAAGGCATTTCGACGCGAACCCGGCCGTATTCGTCGCAAAAAATTTCCTCTCCGGGCGGGCCTGTGACACGAGCGGTCTGGCAGACCAGTACAGGTTTTCGGGGGGGCAGAGGAGGGCGGTAGAGCACGTCTGACGGAATAGCGCTGAAACTGTTGCGGTAGCCTTGAGTGAAACCGTTGGCGGGTTTGTCGTCGCTGACGAACGCTTCTTCCAGAGATTGCGGTTGTTTCCCTTCGTGACGAAGGCTCATCAGCAACCACAAGCCGTTGCAGGTTGTGCGCGGGTGTTCGGTCAGGTCGAACAAGTAACCGCTACGCAGCGTCGGCTGATTGCTTGCTCCCTCGACCAACTGATAGTCGCTACGGTGTCGCTCCAGTGCCTGGCGGACGAGCTGTTTGCCATGTTTCTCAGACTTCATCAGCAGCGGATAGCGGTAGTCTTCAAGCTCGGGGGTGAATTCTGCGGTGAAGCTACTTTCCAGCAACAGACCAGGGCGTTTCTGGTCATAGTCGCGGCGTGTGACCGTGCTGGTGCGGGTGCTGAAACCCATGGCAAACCGGTGGACGACCGGATGCTCGGCGACCATGCCGGCGCCTTGCCGATAGGGGGTTGCGCCGAGGGTCGGTAAAAAGACCTGGTCGTCGGTGAACACCAGCAAATGACTTTCAGGCGAATGCTGGTGATGCCAGGCAATACCGTCTTCAGCGCACAGACGCTGGACGAATTCGAAGTCACTTTCCCCATATTGGGTGCAAAACTCGCGCTTGACGCTGGTGCTGACATGGAAGGTAAACACATCCGTCCGCATGCCATGTTTTTGGAGAACCTGAGTGATGATTTGTGGCACGGTCAGATTCTGGAAAATCCGTTGGTTGTGGCTGAACTTTAAGTAGTAGAGGGTGGGGACCAGTGTCAGCTGATAGCGGGTCAGGCGTTTTCCAGATTCGCCCCCAACCACATTTTCGATATGGCCATGAATGCCCTCGCCGTTGAGGCCGAATTGAAGAAAGGCGGGTTGGTTGAGCAAGCTTTCCAGATCGAAATCCGGATGCTCGCTGACCAGGTCGACCTGAATCGAATACAAGGCGCTGATGGTTTCCGTGCCTTCGAAGGCCAGCACTTTGAAGTCGTTGCGAATCGTCGGGATCAGGAGGGTGAACTGGGCAAGATTGGCCGATGCAAGCATGCGCTTATCCTTTTGCTTCGTAGTCGCTCGTCCTTAAGCTGAAAGAAAAAATCGGCGAAACCGGGCCATACGTGCCCGGATTAAGTCGCCAAAATGCCGGGCACGCTAACAAGGCATGCAAAGTATTGATGTAGGAAGGATCTTGAAGAGTGGTGTGATATTTCCCAGATACCCGAAGTTCCATTTTGGAACTTTGTTTTAAGTTCAAAGTGGCCATCATAGTGATGGCACTTTTCTTATCGGCAGTTGTCACTCGTCGTTTTATTCATCGATGCCGTAACATTTCGGAATGCTCCTACATTTATATTTTTTAGTTTTTGGCATGCTGCGCGCCTGCCAAAGGGAGCAATCGGCAATGAATATGCGGTTTATTCAGGTGAAAGAAGCGGAGGCCTCTACCTCAACGGTTTCAGGACGTTGGGTCGAGCGCTGAATTATTAAACTGACATCAGGGATCCCCTTGCTACATATAGGGAGATCTCCTACGAGAGATAAACGCGCTTCGTCTTATTGTTTAATCGGGTGCTTGCTAGTGGCCATCATCGTGAGTACGATGCGCCCACTTTGAAAGAGCACGATCTCAATTGGATGAGAAATTTCGCAGCTCTTTGATTCTGTCCCTCGCCGTTGAAACTCCAATGCGCGTATGACCGTAATCCAAACTAAAGGCCATGGATGTCCTACTCAAGCAAACTTTCTGCTCATTACCTCGATCTCGCAAAAGCCTCTGTTTCCAAAGAGAATTTCGCGGGCGAGGATGTTCGCTTTTCGAGCGAATATGAGGCATTGGAAAGCGAGCTGGCGAAAGCTTCGTCCATGCACGAAAGCGGTCAGATCGACTGGCTGAAAATCCGTGAAACCAGCGAAAACCTGTTGCGCACCCAATCCAAGGATTTACGCGTCGGCGCCTGGCTGACCTGGGCCCTGTATCAGCGCGAATCCTTTCAAGGCCTGCTCGCCGGCCTCGGTTTGTTGCATCACCTGTGCGAAAACCACTGGGCTGAAGTCCACCCGAACAAGGCCCGCACGCGCTCCGCTGCGATCAGTTGGCTGGTACCGCGTCTTGAGCAGGTGCTGACCGAAAACGTCGCGATCAAAGAGCAGTTGCCGATGTTCCGCCGTCTGGTGGAACACCTGGAAGGCCTCGACGCCGCGTGCACCGAGCACCTGGGTGACGACGCGCCGTTGCTGCTGCCAATCTCCCGCCGTCTGAAAAACATGGTGCAACGCGCCGCCGACAACCAGCCGGAACCAGGCGTGGTCGGTGCGGCCGTGGCTCAGGTCAAACAAGTCGCGACGCAACTTTTAACGCCCGGCGCGCCGATCGACAACGAAAAAGAAGCCCACAAAGCCCTGCGCGCGCAGCAAGAAAGCGCCCGGCCGTTGTGCGCCTGGTGGCTCAAGCAGAAAGCCACCGACCTGCGTGCCCTGCGCCTCAATCGCACGCTGTTGTGGTTGCCCATCGACGCTGTCCCCGAACGTAATGCCGAGCAGATCACCGTGCTGCGCGGCTTGCCCGCCGACAAGCTCAAGGCCTATCAGGACCGTTACGACCAGGGCAAATACGCTGACCTGTTGGTGGAACTGGAGGCGAGCCTGGCGAAGGCGCCGTTCTGGTTCGATGGCCAGCGAATGGTCTGGGAATGCCTCCAGGCATTGAACGCCGACATGGCAATGCGCGAAGTGGAAATCCACTTCGCGCTTTTGGTTCAGCGCCTGCCTGGCATCGTCGAATTGCGCTTCCATGACGGCGCTCCGTTTGCCGACCCGGCCACCCGCGCCTGGATCAGCGCCAACGTCATGCCACACCTGCAAAGCGCCAGTGCGCCGCGCAAGGTCGAAGTCGCCGACACCCAACCCGCTTGGGAACTGGCCCTCGAAGAGGTTCTGCCGATTCTGCGCAAGGACGGCCTCAAGGCTGCTGTGCAAATTCTCAAGCAGGGCCTGCAAAGCGCCCATGGCGGGCGCGTGCGGTTCTTCTGGCAGTTCGCCCTCGCGCGGCTGTGCTTCATGGCCAAGAAATACGAACTGGCCAAGACCCAACTCGAAACCCTCGACCAAACATTACAGGACTCAGGCCTGCACGCCTGGGAGCCCGATCTTGCGCTGGAAGTGCTGCATTTACTGCATAGCTGCTGCGAGTTGTTGCCGCAGAACCATGCCGTACGTGAACGCAAGGAAGAGATTTATCGCAGGCTGTGCCACCTCGATCTCGAAGTGGTACTCGAATAGGCCCCAGGGCCACAACCGCAAGGAGAAAAGCCATGGCCAAAGAAGGCTCGGTAGCCCCCAAGGAACGCATCAACGTCACGTTCAAACCTGCCACCGGTGGTGCCCAGGAAGAGATCGAACTGCCGTTGAAACTACTGGCAATCGGTGACTACACCCACCGCAAGGACGAACGCAAAGTCGAAGATCGCAAGCCGATCAGCATCGACAAAATGACCTTCGACGAAGTGCTGGCCAAGCAAGAACTGCAGCTGACACTGAGCGTACCGAACCGTCTTCAGGAAGAAGGTGACACTGAAGAACTGGCCGTGAAACTGCGCGTCAACTCGATGAAGGACTTCAACCCGGCCTCGCTGGTCGAGCAAGTGCCCGAGCTGAAAAAACTGATGGAACTGCGCGACGCGCTGGTGGCCCTCAAAGGCCCGCTGGGTAACGCGCCTGCGTTCCGCAAAGCCATCGAAGGCGTTCTCGCCGACGACGAATTCCGCGGTCGCGTACTGGGTGAGCTGGGCCTGAACGCCGCCGCCCAGGACGCCTGAGTCTCCATCAGCCAAGGAAGCCAACATGAGCACGAGTGCAGCGCAGCAAAAGAGTAACGAGAACGGCGAATACAGCATTCTCGACAGCATCATCGCCGAAACCCGCCTGACGCCGGACGACGAAGCCTACGACATCGCCAAGCGCGGTGTGTCGGCCTTCATCGAAGAGCTGCTCAAGCCGCAGAACAACGGTGAGCCGGTCAAGAAAGCCATGGTTGACCGCATGATCGCCGAGATCGATGCCAAGCTCAGCCGCCAGATGGACGAGATCCTCCACCACCCGGACTTCCAGTCCCTGGAATCGTCGTGGCGTGGCCTGCAGTTGCTGGTCGACCGCACCAACTTCCGCGAAAACATCAAGATCGAAATCCTCAATGTCTCCAAAGAAGACCTGCTGGACGATTTCGAAGATTCGCCGGAAGTGATGCAGGCTGGCCTGTACAAGCACATCTACACCGCGGAATACGGTCAGTTCGGTGGTCAGCCTGTGGGCGCGATCATCGCTAACTACTTCATGTCCCCAAGCTCGCCAGACGTGAAGCTGATGCAGTACGTGTCCAGCGTTGCCTGCATGTCCCACGCGCCGTTCATTGCTGCGGCCGGCCCGAAATTCTTCGGCCTGGAAAGCTTCACCGGCCTGCCGGACCTGAAGGATCTGAAGGATCACTTCGAAGGCCCGCAATTCGCCAAATGGCAGAGCTTCCGTCAGTCGGAAGACTCCCGTTACGTTGGTCTGACCGTGCCGCGTTTCCTGCTGCGCAACCCGTACGACCCGGAAGAAAACCCGGTCAAATCGTTCGTGTACAAAGAAACCGTCGCCAACAGCCACGAGCACTACCTGTGGGGCAACACCGCCTACGCGTTCGGCACCAAGCTGACCGACAGCTTCGCCAAATTCCGCTGGTGCCCGAACATCATCGGCCCGCAGAGCGGTGGCGCGGTTGAAGACCTGCCTTTGCACCACTTCGAAAGCATGGGCGAAATCGAAACCAAGATTCCTACGGAAGTATTGGTCAGCGACCGTCGTGAATACGAACTGGCCGAGGAAGGCTTCATCTCCCTGACCATGCGCAAAGGCTCCGACAACGCGGCGTTCTTCTCCGCGAGCTCGGTGCAGAAGCCGAAGTTCTTCGGCATCAGCGCAGAAGGCAAGGCGGCAGAGCTGAACTACAAGCTCGGTACCCAACTGCCGTACATGATGATCGTCAACCGCCTGGCTCACTACTTGAAAGTGCTGCAGCGCGAGCAACTCGGTTCGTGGAAAGAACGCACCGACCTCGAGCTGGAACTCAACAAGTGGATCCGCCAGTACGTGGCCGACCAGGAAAACCCAAGCGCCGAAGTCCGTGGCCGTCGTCCACTGCGCGCTGCCCAGATCATCGTCAGCGATGTCGAAGGCGAGCCTGGCTGGTACCGCGTCAGCCTGAACGTGCGTCCGCACTTCAAGTACATGGGGGCCGATTTCACCCTGTCGCTGGTTGGCAAGCTGGACAAAGAGTAAGCGGAGCCTAACTCATGACTGGATACGGCAGCCTTTTCGAGCGCCTGGGTGGCGACGCGGACAAACGCGTCGGCTGGAGCCGCGAGGTCTCCGCCATGGCGTCCGTGGCTGCCCATCTGGCCAAGATGCTCAGCACCCGTGCGGGCAGCGTGCAAACGCTGTCCGATTACGGGCTACCCGATCTCAATGACATGCGCTTGAGCCTGCACGACTCCCTGAGTCAGGCCCGCCTGGCCATCGAAAGCTTCATCGAAGCCTACGAACCACGCCTGAGCGATGTGCGTGTCATTTCACTGCCGCGTGAACACGATCAGCTTCGCCTGTCCTTCAGCATCGAAGGCCTGCTGGAAGTTGATGGTTTCAAGCGCCAGGTCAGTTTCGCCGCGCGCCTGGATGGCAGCGGTCAAGTCAAGGTGAGCTAGGGATATGCGAATGAGGGGGCTAAGTACCGTGGCAATGATCGTGCGTCGCGCTTTGCTGCTGATCGCCCTGACTGCCGCTGCTCTGGTGTTGGCTGCTTGCTACATGAAAGTGACGGCTTCAAGGCTCGCTCACATGTACTCCACAGTCTGGAACGAGTCTGGGACTTGTTACATCAACTCCTACATTCCGCAGTATTCGGCTCTTGGTATTCCCGGAAAGATCTTCCGTCTTTTCACCAGTGAAGCCTTTTTCAGGGTGTACGCAAAAGACGGCACGTTGTTGAAGTCGTCTGAATGGTTGATCTGGCAGAACGAATTCACGACGGATGAACGGGCGCAATGGGTAAACGCTCATGCGATCTATCCGACAGCGACGGGTTACGAGGGCTGGAAAATTCCAGTGTGTGGTTGAGCAATGAACAGTCATCAAGCCAAGGTCAATTAAGGAGAGCCCAATGTCAGGAAAACCAGCAGCACGAGTATCCGACCCCACCGCTTGCCCGCTCCCCGGCCACGGCACCAACCCGATCGCCGCCGGTTCCGGCGACGTCTTCTTCGACGGCCTCGCGGCCGCCCGCCAAGGCGATGCCTCGGCGTGTGGTGGTGCGATGTCGGGCGGGTTGGCGACGACGGTTTTGATTAACGGGAAACCGGCTGCGACGGTGGATTCCGTCGGGACGCATGGCAACAAGGTTACGGCCGGGTCCGGGACGGTGATTATCGGGAATTCGCATTCGCCGGTGCCGTTTGTTCCTCCTGTTCCAATGCCAGGTTACTTCAACGATTTTTTTGTTTTGCGGGATGAAGAGGGGAATCCGGTTGCAAATTATGGCTACCGTTTAGAGACCGAGTCCGGTGAGGTCTACGAAGGGGTAACAGACGCCAGCGGTCACACCAAAGCTGTTAGTACTGGCAAAGCTTCCCAGATACTTAAAGTTTCTCTTCTCACCCCAGCAGGTGTCGCGAATGTCTAACGCAACGCCTCTGGCTCAGGCCCCCTCAACGCCTTCGACTAATCGTGACGGACAAGTCGCGACCGTAAAGCTAGCGAAGCTATCAACCTATGAGTTCAACGTCAGGTCGTTTCACCCAGGGAAAACATTTGGCTGGAGCGGCTTTAATTTTGAAGGGGATGCGCGCGGCTTTTCGTTAAAGCCCAGTGGGCTGTCTGGCGTTCAGGGAACGCTAATAACTTCACGTGTATGGCATAAGTTTTTTGTAAAACTGGCAACGAACGAAGTTATTGATACGCAAACGGAGTCGAATGACTCCGGAAAAGCGGGTGCTGAGCATACTCACTATGATGCAGAGTTGAAGCCGAAAGGTGGAAGCTGGCCGTCAATTAAAACTGAAAAGGGTGCGGTTACTACTGTGTGGGTAGACGGTGGTTACGCGGGTGAAAACCACGCTTTTCCGTTTTCTGCAGAAACTAAGAAACTCACAGGTATAACATTCGTACCGAGTCTAGATGTCAGTTACAAAATTATAATGACACTCGATCGAGTCGCTAAGCATTTGGATGTCGTAACGTATATCACCGGTGATGGCTTTCCCAATTGTGAGGCGTTTATTTCTGATTCGTCTGGAAAGTCTATCTTTCTCGGCGTGCATGTTCGAAAGGCGGCGGCACTTGTTGCCTTGTTTGGTGATAAGAAGTATCCAATGATTTCTTCGGCTATTCGAATTGAAGTTGATGATGAGGGGAACTTCAAAGAAAAGCTGGGAAATGAGATGAGAAGGCGGAAGCTAAAAAAGGAACAGCTGGAAATGCGGCCGGTTGAGGAGTGGAACGACTTTTTCATCAACCTAAGCCCCAACGATGGCCGTTGGATGGGCATTTGGGAGGAGCCTATGCCGGACTCCAACACCGAGTCGACATTGAAATGACATATAGGGGTTATTTCAAAGTGGCAATCTGGTTGCCAGCAGTTTTGTTGCCAATTCTGTTGATGATTGATGCTTTCTATTTTTCCAAACCCCTGCAAGGTGGAGTGGAGCAGTTCTTTCTTCTCTACGTGCTCGGTTTTGGTCTCGCCGCATATGTTTTGTTTGCAGTTTTTTCTTTACGTGTGATTTCTAAAAAAACCGAGTTGGAAGTTTTGCGGCTTGCGCGGTGGGCCCCAGTAATTTTTATTCCGTTTTATGGTATTCCCTGGATTTTGTATGGCGTTGGATGTTTGATATTTGGCAGGCTTGCTGGTTTTGGAATGATGTTTTTGTGGTTGGCTTATACCCCCTATGTTTTAGTTGTTGGAGTGTTTTTTTCGTTTGTTACTATTTTTCTTTTTAAGGTGATGCGCAAATTTTCTCTGTTTTCCGAGAGGCACTAAAAATGTTTGTAGTAGTTTCTGCGGATGGCGTGCGGGACACCTATGGATTGAATGGTTTCTCATTTTTCAAAAAAATGGGACTGTCCCCGCCCCCATTTTTCCTACGCCCTGCAAGCCGTCAAATGTGAGCGCAATGGTTATCAGCGCAGCTGGACCCTCAGGATGGAGCCTTTTGCCCATGATCGACGTATCAGACGAGATGCGCATGTATCTGATGTTCATCGCCGACAGCAATCTGTTCGGCGGCATCGCGATCTTGAGTTTTCTGCTGATTGTCACGGCGATCAGCAGGCGACTGCGCCAGTCATGGCTGCATCGCGCGCTGACTTTCATGGTCCTGATTTCATTGGTGGCCATCGAAATCGCGGGCAGCTGTTACTCCTCGGTGCCTCCCGCATAAACATGCTGGCCCGCATCGTCTGCGCCGGTGTGACAGTCGCGCTCTACAGGACAGTTTTTTCATGAGATCCAACACCAGGAAGGTACCCCGTGTCCTTTAACCACTACTACCAAAGCGAACTCACCGCACTTCGCCAGTTAGGTCGTCGATTCGCCGAGCGTAGCCCGGCATTGGCGCCTTTCCTTGGCCAGGCCGGGCGGGATCCGGACGTGGAGCGGTTGCTTGAGGGCTTCGCTTTCCTGACCGGGCGCCTGCGTCAGAAGCTTGATGACGAACTGCCGGAGCTCAGCCATTCCCTGATGCACCTGCTGTGGCCCAATTACATGCGGCCGCTGCCGGCGTTCAGCATTTTGCAGTTCGACCCGTTGAAACGCTCGGGTCCTGCGTTGATGGTCGAGCGCGATACGCCGGTGGAGAGCGTGCCGATCGATGACGTGCGTTGCCGCTTCCGCACCTGCTACCCGACCGAGGTCTTGCCGCTGGACCTGGCTGCGCTGAATTACTCGGTGAAGGGCGACGGCTCGCTGTTGAGCCTGCGTCTGGAGATGAGCGCTGACGGTCACCTCGGTGAGCTGGAATTGAGCCGTCTGCGTCTGCACTTCGCCGGTGAGCGCTACATCAGCCAGATGCTTTACCTGAGCTTGCTGCGCAATCTGGAAGGCATCGAGCTGATCCCGCTGGACGGCGCCGGTAAGCCCATCAACGGTGTCAACGGCACGCCGATGGCGTTCAAGATGCCCCGCGACCGTGTGCAGCCGGTGGGTTTTGCCGAAGAAGAAGCGTTGATCCCGTATCCGCTGAACACCTTCCGCGGCTACCGCTACTTGCAGGAATACTTCGCCTTCCAGGACAAATTCCTCTTCGTTGATATCAACGGTCTGGACCTGCTCAAAGCCCTGCCGGAAGACACGCTGAAGCAGATGCGCGGCCTCGAATTGCGCTTCGACATTCGCAAGAGCGGCATCATGCGCATGCGTCCGACTCTGGACAACGTGAAGCTCTACTGCACGCCTATCGTCAACCTGTTCAAGCACGACGCCTTGCCGATCCGCCTCGACGGCAAGCAGGACGAATACCTGCTGCTGCCCGCCGAGTTCGATCTGCAAAACTGCGGCGTGTTCTCGGTGGAAACCGTGACCGGCTGGAAACCCGGCGGCCTCGGTTATCAGGAGTACGTGCCGTTCGAATCGTTCGAGCACGATCCGAGTTTCGACGTGCCCAACAGCCGTCCGCATTACAGCATTCGCCAACGCTCCTCGTTGTTGCACGACGGCCTCGACACCTACCTGAGCTTCGGCATCCGCCACACCGAAGCCCATGAAACCCTGTCGATCGAGCTGATGTGCACCAACCAGAACCTGCCGCGCAAGCTCAAGCTCGGCGACATCAGCAAGGCTTGTGAAGACACGCCGGAGTTCCTGAGTTTCCGCAACATTACCCCGGCCACCTCGAGCTTTGCGCCGCCGCTGAACCGCGACTTCCTCTGGAAGCTGATCAGCAACATGTCGCTTAACTATCTGTCGCTGGCCGACGTCAATGCGTTGAAGGTAATTCTCGAAACCTACGACCTGCCGCGCTATTACGACCAACACGCTGAAAAAGTCAGCAAACGTCTGCTCGGCGGGCTCAAGTCGATCAAGCACCAGCATGTCGATCGACTGCACCGAGGGTTGCCGGTTCGCGGGTTGCGCACCGAGCTGACCATCGACCCGGAAGGGTATATCGGCGAAGGCGACCTGTTCGTGTTCGCTTCGGTTCTCAACGAGTTTTTCGCGCTTTACGCCAGTCTCAATTCGTACCACGAGCTGCGGGTAAAAAGTACACAAGGAGAGGTGTACCAATGGACACCACGTATGGGCCTTCAGCCGCTTCTTTAAGCGGACTGACCCGAGGAATACGCGAGTACTCGCTGTTTCAGGCCGTGCTGCTGGTGGTTGACCGGCTGCGCGAGGCCCACCCGCACCTGAGCGAAGACGACCTGTACGACCAGCTGGAATTCCAGGCCAACCCGAGCCTGGGTTTCCCTGGCAGTGACGTCGATCGCGTGGAGTTTTTCCAAGAGCACGGGCAGATGCGCGCGCGCCTGCGTTTCAACCTGATCGGCCTGGTCGGTTCCGGTTCGCCGCTGCCGGCGTTCTACGGCGAGCAGGCGCTGGGCGACAGCGAAGACGGCAACCCGACCCGCCACTTCCTCGACCTGTTCCACCATCGCCTGCAACGGCTGATGCTGCCGATCTGGCGCAAGTATCGCTACCGCGCCAGCTTCCAGAGCGGCGCGCTCGATCCGTTCTCCGCGCAGCTATTCGCGTTGATCGGTCTCGGCGGCGAAGAGATCCGCAAGGCCCAGGAGCTGAACTGGAAGCGCCTGCTGCCGTACCTCGGTTTGCTCAGCTTGCGGGCGCACTCGGCGGCGCTGATCGAAGCGGTGCTGCGTTACTACTTCAAGCACGCCGAATTGACCATCGAGCAGTGCATCGAGCGCCGCGTGGAGATTCTCGACGAGCAGCGCAATCGTCTGGGCCGCGCCAACAGCCTGCTCGGCGAAGACCTGGTGCTGGGCGAACACGTGCGCGACCGCAGCGGAAAATTTCGAATTCACATTCGCGAGCTCGACTGGCAGCGCTTTCACGAATTCCTGCCGATCGGTTTCGGCTACCAGCCGCTGTGCGCGCTGGTGCGGTTCACCCTGCGTGACCCGCTCGATTACGACATTCGCCTGGTGTTGCGCCAGGAAGAAATCCGCGAACTGCGCATCGGTGAGCAGAACGCCTGTCGCCTGGGATGGACCAGTTGGCTCGGCCGCGAAAAAGCGGACGGCGTGGTGACCCTGGGCAGCAAAATTCATTAAGGACAGATGACCAATGATCAACGTAGACCTGCAACAACTTATCCAGGCGCTGGACGCCGAAACCCGTCGTGATCTGGAAAGTTCTGCCGAGCGCTGCGTCGCCCGTGGCGGCAGCAAGATCCTCGTCGAAGACTTGCTGCTGGGCCTGCTGGAGCGCCCGCAAGGCTTGCTCGCACGCGCGCTGCAAGACGCCGAAGTGGATGCCGGCGAACTGAGCGCCGCGTTGCAATCGCGGGTCGAGCACAGCGCCTCGCGCAACCCCGTGTTCGCCCCGGAACTGGTGCAGTGGCTGCAGGATGCGTTGCTGGTGGCCAACCTTGAACTGGGCCAGAGCCAGGTCGAGCAAGCCGCGTTGATCCTCGCGTTGCTGCGCAACCCGATGCGCTACGCGGGCAGCCGCTATCAGTCGTTGCTGGCCAAGCTGAACATCGAGCGCCTGAAAGAATTTGCCCTGTCGCAGAAAGAACAACCCGCGACCGGTAAGCCTGCCGTGCCCGGCGAATCACTGCTGGAGCGCTTCACCCACAACCTGACCCAACAGGCCCGCGACGGCAAACTCGACCCGGTGCTGTGCCGCGATGGCGCGATCCGGCAGATGGTCGACATCCTCGCCCGTCGCCGCAAAAACAACCCGATTGTGGTTGGTGAAGCCGGCGTCGGTAAAACCGCCATCGTCGAGGGCTTGGCTTCGCGCATTGCCGCCGGTGAAGTGCCGCAAGTCTTGAAAGGCGTGGAGCTGCTGTCGCTGGACATGGGCCTGTTGCAGGCCGGCGCCAGCGTCAAAGGTGAATTCGAACGTCGTCTCAAAGGCGTGATCGACGAAGTCAAAGCCTCGCCGAAACCGATCATCCTGTTCATCGACGAAGCGCACACGCTGATCGGCGCGGGTGGCAATGCCGGGGGTTCCGACGCGGCTAACCTGCTCAAGCCTGCATTGGCTCGTGGTGAGTTGCGCACCATCGCCGCCACCACGTGGGCGGAGTACAAGAAGTACTTCGAAAAAGACCCGGCCCTGGCCCGTCGTTTCCAACCGGTGCAACTGCACGAACCGACCGTCAGCGAAGCGGTGACCATCCTCCGTGGCCTGGCTCAGGTTTACGAGAAGAGCCACGGCATTTACCTGCGCGATGACGCGGTGGTGGCGGCGGCTGAATTGTCCGCCCGTTACCTCGCCGGTCGTCAGCTGCCGGACAAGGCGGTCGACGTGCTCGACACCGCGTGTGCCCGCGTACGCATCAGCCTCGCCGCTGCGCCGGAAAGCCTTGAGCGCCTGCGTGGCGAACTGGCTGAAGGGGGCCGTCAGCGTCAGGCGCTGCGTCGTGATGCTGAAGCCGGTTTGCTGATCGATCACGAAGCACTGGACGCTCTGGAAGATCGTCTGGCCGAGGCCGAGGACGAAAGGGTCGCCCTCGAAACGCTGTGGACCGAGCAGAAAGAACTCGCCGAGCGTTTGTTGGATCTGCGTCAGCAACTGGCCAAGGCTCGGGAAACCGCTGCCATCGAGCCGACCGTTACGGTCGAGGAAGACGCCGAAGGCACCGTGATCGAAACGCTGCCGGTGGACGAAGCGCAAAGCGTTGAAACCCTGGAAGCCGCGCTCAACGAAACTCATAAAGCCCTGACCGATGCTCAGGTCAAAGAACGCTTGGTCAGCTTCGAAGTCTGCCCGCGTCTGGTTGCCGAAGTGATCAGCGCCTGGACCGGCGTGCCACTGGCGCAACTGGCCCGCGAACACAACGCCAAGGTCGCCAGTTTCGCCACCGACCTGCGCACCCGCATCCGTGGTCAGGAACAAGCCGTTCACGCACTGGACCGCTCGATGCGCGCCACCGCTGCCGGCCTGAACAAACCGGACGCACCGGTCGGCGTGTTCCTGCTGGTCGGCCCGAGCGGCGTCGGCAAGACCGAAACCGCGCTGGCCCTCGCCGACTTGTTGTACGGCGGCGATCGTTTCATCACCACCATCAACATGTCCGAGTTCCAGGAAAAGCACACCGTCTCGCGCCTGATCGGTGCGCCGCCGGGCTACGTCGGTTACGGCGAGGGCGGCATGCTCACCGAGGCCGTACGTCAAAAGCCGTACTCGGTCGTGCTGCTCGATGAAGTCGAGAAGGCCGACCCTGACGTGCTCAACCTGTTCTACCAAATCTTCGACAAAGGCGTGGCCAACGATGGCGAAGGGCGCGAGATCGACTTCCGCAACACGCTGATCCTGATGACCTCGAACCTGGGCAGCGACCGCATCAGCGAGCTTTGCGAAAACGGCGCGCGGCCGACCGCCGAAGTGCTCGAAGAAACCATTCGCCCGGTGCTGAGCAAACACTTCAAACCGGCGCTGCTGGCGCGCATGCGCGTGGTGCCTTACTACCCGGTTGGCGGCCCTGTGTTGCGCGAGCTGATCGAAATCAAACTCGGTCGTCTGGGCGAGCGCCTGAACCGTCGTCAGCTCGATTTCACCTACTCGCAAGACCTCGTCGATCACCTGGCCGAGCGCTGCACCCAAAGCGACAGCGGTGCGCGTTTGATCGACCACTTGCTTGACTTGCACGTGCTGCCGCTGGTGGCCGACCGTTTGCTCGACGCGATGGCCACAGGGGAAAGCCTCAAGCGTGTCCACGCGACGCTCGACGGCGGCGCCAGCGTGACTTGCGAGTTCGCCTGAGGTGGGTGTGATGTTCACTCAAGTGCCGCAGCCGCTGGTGTATGCCGAAGCCTTGCTGGCGCAGTTCGCCAGCCTGTCGCGGGCGGCGGACGGCGCTGCGCTGCTGGGTGATTTCGTGCGCGGGGTGGCGGAGCTTAGCGGGTGCGAGTTGACGCAGCTGTATCTGCTGGACGCGACCCACACGTGCCTGGGGATGAACGCGGAGTGCCTGAACGGCATTCTGCAGCCGCGTGAATCGGCGAGCCTGCCGGCGGATTACAACGGTGAACAACTGCTGCAATTCGCCCTGTGCCAGAACCGTGTGGTGAGCCTCGGCGAACTGAGCGGCAGCCTGCACGAAACCAGCTTCCTGCCACCGCAGGCCACGCCCTGGCAGTCGCTGTTGTGCGTGCCGCTGGTCAATCAGCAGAAGGCTGTCGAAGGCTTGTTGCTGTGTGCGAGTCGCCGGCACCTCGACCTGCAAGGTTTCGCCGATTCCCTCGGTCAACTGGGTTCGTTTGTGCTCGGCCAACTGCATTTGCTGCACCGTCTGCGCCAGCCGACCGGTGATGCGCGACCGATGAAAGTCAGCGTTCCGAGTGCCAGTGGTTACGGCCTGATCGGCAAGAGCAAGGCCATGCGCGAGACTTATTCGCTGATCAGCAAAGTCCTGCACAGCCCTTACACCGTGCTGCTGCGTGGTGAAACCGGCACCGGCAAGGAAGTGGTCGCTCGCGCCATTCACGACTGCGGCCCGCGCCGGTCCCAGGCGTTCATCGTGCAGAACTGCGCAGCGTTCCCTGAGAACCTGCTGGAAAGCGAGCTGTTCGGCTACCGCAAAGGCGCGTTCACCGGTGCTGATCGCGACCGCGCCGGGCTGTTCGACGCGGCCAATGGCGGCACCTTGTTGCTCGATGAAATCGGCGACATGCCGTTGTCGCTGCAAGCCAAGTTATTGCGCGTGTTGCAGGAAGGCGAGATCCGTCCGCTGGGTTCCAATGACACCCACAAGATCGATGTGCGCATCATCGCCGCGACGCACCGGGATTTGTCGGTGCTGGTGAGTGAAGGCAAATTCCGTGAGGACTTGTATTACCGCCTCGCACAATTCCCGATCGAACTGCCGGCCCTGCGTCAGCGCGAAGGCGACATCCTCGATCTGGCCCGGCATTTCGCCGACAAGGCTTGCTCGTTTTTGCAGCGCGACGCAGTGCGTTGGTCCGATGCGGCGCTGGATCACCTGTCGGGTTATGCGTTCCCCGGCAACGTGCGCGAACTCAAAGGCCTGGTCGAACGCGCGGTGCTGCTGTGCGAAGGCGGCGAGTTGCTGGCCGAGCATTTCTCCCTGCGCATGGAAGCGATGCCGGAAGACAACAGCCTGAACCTGCGCGAACGCCTGGAGCAGGTCGAACGCAGCCTGCTGCTCGATTGCCTGCGCAAAAACGACGGCAACCAGACCCTCGCCGCCCGCGAACTCGGCCTGCCACGCCGCACGCTGCTGTACCGCCTCGGGCGCCTGAACATCAATCTGGGTGACTTCGATGGCTAGGCAAAAGACCGTCGATCTCACCTCATTCGCTTCTGATAGCGCCGCCCGAACGGGTCGGCGCTTTGTGCTTTGTCTATCCATGGAGACCCTCTGATGTCTGTTCGTCACTGGCAAGCCGTCCTGCTGACCCTCGTCGTTCTATGCGGCCTCGGCGGCTGTAGCGGCAATTACAAATTCAACGACAACACCTATCGCCCATTGGGTGATCCGCAGGCGGTCAATCGCGGCAAGTGACCGCAAGGAGTATCACCATGGAACTGGTTTTCGAAATGCTCAACACCAAGCAGTTCGTGCCCACGGAGCTGTGCCAGAAGACCTTCAAACAGGCCGGTGGCGTGATCGGCCGGGGCGAGGATTGCGACTGGATCATCCCGGACCGCAAGCGTCATCTGTCCAATCACCATGTGGACATCAGCTTTCGCGAAGGGACGTTCTTCCTGACCGACACCAGCAGCAACGGTGTCCAGGATGGCGGGAGCGGCGCACGCCTGCGCAAGGGCGAACCGATGCGCATCGAGCATGGCAGCACCTACGTGCTGGGTGATTTCGAGATCCGCGCGCGGCTGGTGCGCGACCCGGCGACTTTCGACGTGGAAGTCGGTCGCCCGCAAGCGGCGGGCAGCATCATTCCGGACGACGCGTTCCTCGACCTCGACCCGCTGAACGCCCTTGATCAGCAAGAGCGCGTGTACTCGGAAATCGAAGAGTTGATCACCCCGAGCTCGTCCATCGAGGACACCCGTCAGCGCGCCGACTACGCGCGCATCGACATGGAAAGCCTGATGGTGCCGGAGCTGATCGACGCCCCCGCCGAACCAACCCCAGCCCCTGTGCCGAAAGCGCTCGAGCGTCAAAGCGAAGGTTTCTGGGAGCACTTCGGTGCGGCCTTGGGCGTGGACCTCAAAGGCCTCGACCACGACGCCCGCGAAGCCCTGGCGCTGAACGCTGCACGCCTGCTCAAGCAAAGCGTCGGCGGTTTGCAGCAGAGCCTGCGCACCCGCAGCGAACTGAAAAACGAACTGCGTCTGGCCCAGACCACCGTGCAAGGCACTCACAAGAACCCGCTGAAATTCGCCGTCGATGCCGGTGAAGCGCTGGGCATTCTGTTGCAGCCGAACAAGCCGGGCCAACTGCCGGCGGAGCAGTCGATCTCCCGCGCGTTCCGCGATTTGCAGGCGCATCAGGTGGCTTTGCTGACTGCCAGCCGCGCCGCCGTTCGCGGCACGCTGGAGCACTTCTCGCCACAGCAATTGACCCTGCGTTTCGAGCGCGACAACAAGCCGTTGCTGGCCACGTCTGGCAGCCGCTGGAGGGCGTACGGTCGTTATCACCAGGCACTGCGCCAGGACGATGACTGGAGCGAGCGCCTGCTGGCCCGCGACTTCGCTCAGGCGTACGAAGAACAGATCCGCCTGATTTCCACCCTTCACACCGACCACCAAGGATGATGCGCATGTCTCGCTGCTCGACCGCTTTTTTCAAGACGCTGACGGCGCTCATGGCCGTGGTGCTGCTGGCCGGCTGCTCGTCGCTGTCGCCGTACTCCAAAGTGACCAAAGTCAACCTGAAGCTCACCGGCAGCGATCAGCTGAACCCGGACCTCAACGGGCGCCCGTCGCCGATCGTCGTGCGTCTGTTCGAGCTCAAGCACCCGGTGACCTTCGAGAACGCCGACTTCTTCAGCCTTTACGAGCGCGCCAAGGAATCCCTGGCCCCGGATCTGGTGGCCAGCGAAGAACTCGAACTGCGCCCGGGCGAAACCATTGAGCTGAAACTCAGTGTGGAGGAGGGCAGCCGTTACGTCGGGATCCTCGCGGCTTACCGCGACCTGCCGGAAACCAAATGGCGCTACACGGTGCAAGTCACGCCGGTGGAAGTCACCGAGGCTGACCTGACCCTCGACCAGGCCGGCATTCGCAACAGCAACGAAACGCTCGCCAAGGCGGATGACTGATCATGAACTCCCATAAAGTCATTTGGCAGGAAGGCATGCTGCTGCGTCCGCAGCACTTCCAGCACAACGATCGCTACTACGATCACCAGATGAAAACCCGCACCCAGCTGCTGGGCAGTTACACCTGGGGTTTCCTCAATCTCGACATCGATTTGCAGTTCCTCAACATGGGCAAACTGGTGATCAGCCAGGCCTCGGGGATCCTGCCGGACGGCAGCCTGTTCGAACTCGGCGGCAACACCGAGCCGCTGGCGCTGGACGTGCCGCCGAACACCGGCAACACACCGATTTATCTGGCGTTGCCGCTGGTCACCGGTAACCACATCGAGTCGCGCCGTCCGGAGCAATCCGACGTGCTGGCGCGCTACACCGCGTACGAAGCCGAAGTGGCCGACTCCAACGCCGGTGACGATTCTGCCAGCCAGGTCAGCTGCGGCCGTCCGGACTTCAAGCTGTTGCTCGGCGAGCAGCAGAGCGATCAGGCCTACGTGAAGCTGAAGATCTGCGACGTGCTCGACACCACGCCCGACGGTGTGATCAGCCTCGATCCGGATTTCGTGCCGACCTACATTCAGGCGCATTCCTCCAGCTACCTGCTGTCGTGCCTGAAAGAAGTGATCAGCATGCTCGGTCACCGTGGCGACACCATCGCCGAGCGCATTCGCTCCAACGGCAAGGTCGGTGGCGCGGAAGTCGGCGACTTCATGATGCTGCAACTGATCAACCGCACCGAGCTGTTGCTGCGTCACTACCTCGGGCTGGAACAGGTCCACCCGGAAGAGTTGTACCGCACGCTGCTGACCATGCTCGGCGATCTGGCGACCTTTTCCAGCGACAGCAAACGTCCGCGCCTGGACAGCCGTTATCAGCACAGCGACCAGGGCGCGAGCTTCCGCAAACTGATGGAAGCGATTCGTCAGGTGCTGTCGATGGTGCTCGAACAGCACGCCATCGAACTGGTGCTGCAAGCGCGTCAGTACGGGATCATCGTGTCGCCGTTGCACGACCACAAACTGCTGGGCTCGGCGTCGTTCGTGCTCGCGGCCAGTGCCAACTGCGACTCCGAAGAACTGCGCCACCGCTTGCCGGCGCACCTCAAGGTCGGCCCGGTGGAGCGCATCCGCCAACTGGTCAACCTGCATCTGCCGGGCATCAAGGTCAAACCGTTGCCGGTGGCTCCGCGACAGATCGCGTTCCACTCCAACAAAACCTATTTCATCCTCGAACTCAGTTCCGAAGACCTGGCGCAACTCGAGCGCTCCGGCGGCTTCGCGTTCCACGTGTCCGGCGAATTCGCCGAGCTTGAACTGAAATTCTGGGCCATCAGGAACTGACCGACATGATCAAGGACATGGAACACCATCAGGACGATAAAACCGTCTTGCTCGACCGTCAGGGCCACGGCCCGGCGCAAAGTCCGCTGACTGACTTCGCCGCACCACCGCGTTTCGAACAGCTCGAAGAACGGATGATCTACGCCGCGCGCCTGCGTCCGGCGGAGTCGTTCAACATCAGCCTCAATTCGCTGGTGGCCGCCGGTTCCGACCTGTTGTCGGAAGTGGTGCGACTCAAACACAGCGACACCCGCGAAGACATGTACGCGCTCAACGAGCGCCTGACCGCCGGGTTGAAACTGTTTGAAGTGCGCGCACTGCACAACGGCGCCGAAAGCAGCCAGGTGATGGCGGCGCGTTACGTGCTCTGCACCGTGGTCGACGAAGCCGTCGTCACCACGCCGTGGGGCAACGAAAGCGAGTGGTCGCAGATGAGCCTGCTCAGCAGCTTCCACAACGAAACCTTCGGTGGCGAGAAGTTCTTCCAGCTGCTGGATCGCCTGTCGAAAAACCCGGTCAAGCACCTGCCGATGCTGGAGCTGATGTACCTGTGCCTGTCCCTCGGTTTCGAAGGCAAGTACCGCGTGCAAGCGCGCGGCATGCTCGAACTCGAAGGCATCCGCGATGCCTTGTATCGCCAGATTCGCCAGCTGCGCGGCGACGTGCCTCGCGAACTGTCGCCGCATTGGGAAGGCTTGAACGATCAGCGCCGCAGCCTGGTGCGCATCGTGCCGGCGTGGATGGTGGTGTTGTTCACCGTGGTGTGCCTGGTGGTGATGTATTCGGGTTTCGCCTGGGTCTTGGGCGAGCAGCGCGACACCGTTCTGCAACCTTATCAGCCGCTGGATTCCGCCGCGGTCCAGCCGCAGTCGCAGCCGTAAACAGGGACGTGTGATGAAAAAGTTTTTCAAGAAAGTCGGCGCGTTCGTGCGCCAGACCTGGGTCTGGACCTTGCTGCTGGTGCTGTTCGTCGCACTGCTGGTGTGGTTCGTCGGGCCGCTGCTGGCGGTCAATGACTACAAGTTCTGGGAAGGTTCGACCTCCCGCCTGCTGACCATCAGTGCGCTGTTCCTGATCTGGGGCCTGACCATGGTCTTCGTCAGCTGGCGCGCCGGTGTGCGCAAGAAAGCGGATGAAGAGACTGAGGATGGTCAGGATCGTATCCGCCGTGAAGAGCAGATCGACGAGGAGCAGAAGGAGTTGAAGGAGCGTTTCAAGGACGCTCTGAAAACCCTGAAGACCTCGAGCCTGTATCGCGGTCGTAGCGAACGCTGGCGCAGTGATTTGCCGTGGTACTTGCTGATCGGCCCTCAGGGCAGCGGCAAGACCAGCCTGCTGGACTTCTCGGGTCTTGAGTTCCCGATCAACAAGATTGACCGCAAACTGACCCGCGACACCCTCGGCACCCGTCATTGCGACTGGTATTTCGCCGACCACGGCGTGCTGATCGACACCGCCGGGCGTTACTTGACTCAGCCGGATGCCGAAGTCGACGGCAGTGCCTGGAGCACCTTGCTCGACCTGCTGCGCAAGCGTCGCCGCAACCGTCCGTTGAACGGCGTGCTGGTGACCATTCCCGTGGAATTGCTGCTGGGCGCTAACGAGCAGGATCTGGAGACGCTGGCGCGTCAGGTGCGTGCGCGCCTGCAAGACGTGCATCAGAAACTGCACGTCGATGTGCCGATCTATCTGGTCCTCAGCAAGGCTGACCAGTTGCTCGGTTTCGACGAGTTCTTCGATCAACTGACCCGCGAAGAAAGCGATCAGGTGCTCGGTACCAGCTTCCGTAAAGAGCAGAGCGGCACCGATGTCACCGTCCTGCGCGCCGAGTTCGAAGAGCTGCTGCGTCGCCTCAACAGCCAAGTGATCATGCGCATGCACCAGGAGCGCGATACCCAGCGCCGTGGCCGCATTCTCGATTTCCCGCATCAACTGGGGCAGATCGGCGAGCGCCTGTGCCTGTTCGTCGACATGGCGTTCACCGGCAACCGTTATCAGCGTGTCAGCCAGTTGCGCGGTTTCTACCTGACCAGCGCACCGCACCTGACCCAGGAAATGGACCAGACCACCGCCGGCATCGGCGCGAATCTGGGGATCAACTCCGGCGTGTTGCCAACTCTGCGCAGTGGCCGCTCGCGGTTCATTCATCACTTGCTCAGCCGGGTGATCTTCCCCGAGGCCGATCTGGCCGGTCTGGACAAGCGCGAACGCAGCCGCATCCATTGGGGCCAGCGTGCGTTGTACGTCGGTGCCTTGGCGGCGTTGGGCCTGTTTGGCCTGCTGTGGGCGAGCGGTTTCTCGGCGAACTACGAACGCCTGGAAAACCTGCGCAACCTGGCGCAAACCTGGACGCAACAACGCTCGGCGCTGACCGCGCGTGATGATTCCATGGCAGTGCTGAAAACCCTCGACACCAGCTACGCGGCGACCCAAGTCTTCCCGAAAAAGGGTGACGTGGGTTACCACGAACGTGGCGGCCTGTATCAGGGTGAAGACGTCAACCCGGTGGTCAGGACGGCTTACGAGCGCGAGCTCGAAACGCAGTTGCTGCCCAAGGTTGCGACCCTGCTGGAAGGGCAGATCCGCGCCAACATGAAGGACCGCGAACGCCTGCTCAACAGCCTGCGTGCGTACCTGATGCTGAACATGAAAGATCGCCGCGACGGCCCATGGCTCAAGGATTGGGTCGCCACCGAATGGTCCCAGCGTTACGCCGGCAACACCGCGGTGCAGAACGGTCTGAACACGCACTTCGAGCGCTTGCTGAAGCAGCCGTTTATCTACCCGCTGAACGATCAACTGGTGGCTCAGGCGCGGCAGGTCTTGCGCAGCGAGTCGCTGGCCAACGTGGTTTACCGGATGCTGCGCGAGCAGGCCCGCAATCTGCCGGAATACCGTTTGAGCCAGCATCTGGGCCCACAAGGTGCGCTGTTTGTCGGCACCGATTACGTGATCCCGGGCTTCTACACGCAACAGGGTTATCAGCAGTATTTCTCGGTTCAGGGCTCCGCGCTGGTCACCGACATCCTGCGTGACAACTGGGTGTTGGGCGAAGGTTCGGGCATCAGCGGCATGGACTTGCGTCGCCTGATGGTCGAACTGGAGCAACTGTACTTCCGCGACTACGCCAATTTCTGGAGCGAAGCCGTGGGCCAGGTTGCACTGCCTCCGATCAGCGATTTCAGTGAGGGCGCCGAGCAATTGGCGGGCCTGACCTCGGCCAACTCGCCGGTGCTGCAACTGCTGGTGGAAGTGCGCGACAACACCCGTTTCCCGGCGGAGGCCGAGGCGGTCGATCAAGCGGCTGATGCTGCTGCCGCACTGGGCGAGCAGAAAGGCAAGTTGGGCAAGCTGGGCAAACTGGCGTCTGCCGCCGCGGACAAAGCCTCGGACATGGCTGCGACCAAAAACCTTCCCGACACCGCGAAGAAATCCCTGCAGCGCCGCTTCGAACCGCTGCACCGTTTGCTGGATGACAACAACGGCCCGGCCGCTGATTTGACCCCGGCACTGAATGCGCTCAACGACCTGCAAATGCAGCTGGCGAGCCTGGCGCGTGCCAGTGCGCCGGAGCAGGCTGCATTCGAAATGGCCAAGACCCGCATGAGCGGCCAGCGTGATGCGCTGAGCAACCTGCGCAATGCGTCGAACCGTCTGCCGCGCCCGGTCAGCGTGTGGTTCAACGTGCTGGCCGAAGACACCTGGCGTCTGGTGCTGAACGATTCCTACCAGTACCTGAACCAGCGTTATCAGAGCGAGCTGTACAGCTTCTACGGCAAGGCGATCAACAAGCGATATCCGTTCAGCGCCCACAGCACCAGCGACGTGGCGATCAGCGACTTCCGCGAGTTCTTCAAGGCGCAGGGCATTGCCGATCGTTTCTTCGACACCTACATGCGTCCGTTCGTGAGTGGCGACCCAGGCAACTATCGTCTGCGCAGCATCGACGGTCACAGCATGCCGATCTCCAAGCTCTACCTCGACCAGATGGCCGCGGCCCAAGTGATTCGCCAGAGCTTCTTCTCGATCAACCCGGCCGAGCCGCAAGTGCAGTTCAAACTGGAGCCGTACACCCTAGACCCGGCGGTCAGCCGTTCCGAGTTCAAGTTCGGCGACAAGACCATCGAATACCGCCACGGCCCGATCGTGCCGGTGTCGTTCAAATGGCCGACCGATGCTGAAGACGGGCGCACCAGCCTGGTCCTCGACAAAATGGCCGGCCGCCCGATCGGCATCGAGAAGAACACCGGCCCATGGTCGCTGTTCCGCCTGTTTGACCTGATGCAGACCGAGTACCTGAGCGGTCGTGATGTGCTGGTATTGAAAGCCGACGTGGGCGGCCTGCGCGCTAACTACTTACTGTCGAGCCAGCGCACGCCGAACCCGTTCGACATGGGCGTGCTGCGCACCTTCCGTATGCCGGTGCAGCTCTGATGCTGGTTGCCAGCCCCTGGCGCAGCGCTGCGCGCACCGATGCCGGCAAGGTTCGGGCGCGCAACGAAGATGCTTTTCTCGACTGTCCACAGCAGGGGCTGTGGGTGGTCGCGGACGGCATGGGCGGTCATCAGGGCGGCGACGTTGCCAGCCAGTTGATCGTCGCCAGCCTGGCGGAATTGCCGGCGCAGGATGACTTCGACGAACGACTCAAAGGTATTCGTCAGTGTCTGCACTGGCTGAACCGCCGCTTGGGTCAGGAGTTGACCGTCACCGCCGGGCGCCACGACAGCATCATGGGCAGCACCGTCGTGGCGTTGCTGGTGGAAGGCAATCGCGCGGCCTGCATCTGGGCCGGCGACAGCCGTTGCTACCTGTGGCGCGGCCAGCGTTTGTATCAGCTGTCCAAGGACCATTCGCTGCAACAGCAACTCATCGACGAGCAACAGATGAGCGTCGAAGACGCCAGCGCCCATCCCGCCGCGCATGCCTTGACCCGTGCGGTCGGGGCCGCCGAGCAGCTGACGCTGGACGTGCTCGAACTCGAGGTTTACCCCGGCGATGCGTTTCTGTTGTGCAGCGATGGTTTGTACAACGGACTGAGCTCCGATGCCTTGGGTAGCGCCCTGAGCCTGACCGCGCCGCATGTCGCGCTGGAGCGTCTGTTCGACGGCGCGCTGCGTGGCTCGGCCCGGGACAACCTGACTGCCGTGGTGATCCGCCAATGACCCAACTCATGCCGCCGCTCGACGACCTGCTGATGAGCGAAGAGCAAGCCAGTAACCTGACTTACTTTGCGTTCGCCAAGTCGCATCAAGCTGAGCCCGCGTTGGCGCCGACAAGGGCCAGTGTCGGTGAACTGCCAGACGTGCTGGCAGGCCGTTACCGCATCGAGCGTCTGCTCGGTGCCGGCGGCATGGGCGCGGTTTACCGTGCACGGGACTTGCTGAGCGAGCAGTTCGGCGATCCCGACCCTTACATTGCGCTGAAGATCCTCAGCGAAGAATTTGCCGAATCGCCGGACGCCAGCGCCTTGCTCTACAGCGAGTTTGCCCTGACCCGACGATTGCGCCACAACAACGTGCTGCGACCGCACACCTTTGAAGTGGACACCGATTGCCAGCGCGCCTTCATCACCATGGAACTCATGCGAGGGCTGACCCTGGACAAACTGCTCTGCGAGCGGCCACTCGGCCTGCCGTGGAACGAACTGCGCGACATCGCGTTGCCGTTGCTCGACGCACTGGCCTATGCCCACGCGCGCGGCGTGCTGCACGGCGACATGAAGCCAAGCAACGTGATGCTCAGCGAAGAAGGCGTGCGCCTGTTCGACTTCGGTCTGGGCCAGGCCGAGGAGGGCATCCTCCCAGGCCTGCCACACCTGAGCCGCGACCGCTTCAACGCCTGGACCCCAGGCTACGCCGCACCGGAACTGCTCGAAGGCCAGCCGCTGTCCGCCAGCGCCGACGTCTACGGCGTGGCCTGCGTGCTTTACGAGTTGGCGGGCGGCAAACACCCGTTCCGCCGCTTGCCCTCGACCCAGGCCCGTGACGAACACCTGGAGCACGAGCTGCACGCCCCGAAAAATCTACCGAAACACTGCTGGCCAGCCCTGCGAACGGCGCTGGCATTCGATGCGGCCGATCGAACGATCACCGCCGCACAACTGCGTGACGCCATGGGCGCCACTTTGTCTTTGCTGCAACGTCTGCGACTTCGGGCGTAACGGATGACTACCGAACAGGGAGCAAGCAATGTTCAACTCAGCTAACGAAACGCACTTCAGCCTGACTGTCGAAGACTACGTCGGCGACCTGCAAGTGCTGTCGTTCACCGGCACCGAAGGCATCAGCCAGCCGTATCGCTTCGACCTCGAACTGGTCAGCGAAAACCCCGATCTGGACCTGGAAAAACTCCTGCACAAACAGGCATTCCTCGCGTTCGATCCGCAGGGCAGCGGCATCCACGGCCAGATCTACCGCGTCGCCCAAGGTGACGCCGGCAAACGCCTGACCCGCTACAAAGTCTCCCTGGTGCCGCACCTGCAATACCTGCATCACCGCACCAACCAGCGCATCTACCAGCAGATGTCCGCGCCGAAAATCATCGCGCTGATCCTCGAAGAACACGGCATCAAGGGCAACGCCTACAACTTCCAGCTCAGCCAGCCATGCCCGGACCGCGACTACTGCGTGCAGTACGACGAAACCGACCTGCACTTCGTCCAGCGCCTGTGCGAAGAAGAAGGCATTCACTACCACTTCCAACACAGCGAAAAAGCTCACTTGCTGGTATTCGGTGACGATCAGACCGTATTCCCCAAACTCGGCCAGCCAACCGCGTACGTGCAAGGCAGCGGCATGGTCGCCGACGAACCGGTGATCAAAGGCTTCAAACTGCGCCTGGAAACCCGCACCAGCCGCACCACCCGCCGCGACTACGACTTCGAAAAACCACGGCTGCAACTCGAAGCGGCCTACAAGCCTGATGTTCAAAGCGACGAACCCGACCTCGAAGACTACGACTACCCCGGCCGCTTCCTCGACCGCGCGCGCGGCAAATTCCTCAGCCAGCGCGTCCTCGAACGCCACCGCGCCGACTACCAGCAAGCCGAAGGGCACGGCGACCAGACCCGCTTGATCAGCGGCCACTTCCTGGAAATGTCCGACCACCCACGCACCGAGTGGAACGACCTCTGGCTGCTCACTGAAATCGTCCACGAAGGCAAACAGCCGCAAGTCCTCGAAGAGTCCGTGACCAGCGACACCACCGACAACAAAGACGACTTCCACCAGGGCTACCGCAACCGCTTCCTCGCCACCCCATGGGCCGTGTTCTACCGCCCGGCGCTGCAACACCCCAAGCCCCGCGTACTCGGCAGCCAGACCGCCAAAGTCACCGGCCCCGCCGGCGAAGAAATCCACTGCGACCAATACGGCCGCATCAAAGTGCAATTCCACTGGGACCGCGAAGGCCAGGCCGACGACAAAACCAGCTGCTGGATGCGCGTCTCCTCAAGCTGGGCCGGCGACCGCTACGGCGCAATCGTCATCCCGCGCATCGGCATGGAAGTGCTCGTCACCTTCCTCGAAGGCGACCCCGACCAACCGCTGGTGACCGGTTGCCTGTACCACAAGGAAAACCAGGTTCCCTACGACCTGCCGGCGAACAAGACGCGCAGCGTGTTCAAAACCCTCAGCTCACCGGGTGGTGGCGGGTACAACGAACTGCGGATAGAAGACAAAAAAGGCGCGGAGCAGATCTTCATCCACGCCCAGCGGGATTGGGATGAAAACATCGAGCACGACCAGAAGATTCGCGTCGGCAATGAGCGGCACGACACAGTGGTGAAGAACACCTACACCGAGCTGAAGGCTGAAGAGCATCGCACCACGATTGCTGATCGCAAGGTTGAGACGCGGGTGGATGATCACCTGACGGTTGGGCAGAACCAGCATGTGAAGTTGGGGACTGCGCAGCTGACTAGCGTTGGGAAAGAGATTCACCTGAAGGCTGGGGCGAAGATTGTTATCGAGGCCGGGTCGGAACTGACCATTTTGGGCGGTGGGAGCTTTATCAAGCTGGATGGCGGTGGTGTGACGGTTGTTGGGCCGATTGTGAAGATCAATGCCGGTGGTTCGGCGGGCTCGGGGACCGGGATCGGGATTAAACCGCCGGTGCTGCCGGGGGCGGCGGATAAGGATAAGGCGGGGAGTTTGATGGATCAGGCGTTGATGAATGCGCCTGAGGAGCAGATCAAGCGTAAGCCAAAACGGATGCTCAATTTTTCTGGCTAATCGATATAGACGGCAACCAAGCCACCAGGGACAGAATTCAGGTAATTGGTAATGACTGAGACAACAACAAGCAAAGTAGAGAAATGGGCGTATCCGCTGAAAGTTGGGGCTGCAGAAGCGACCGATCCGCAGCAGTATTACGACGCTTTAGCCAAAGCTAAGGCGGGTTTCTATCCTGTAGGAAGCAACGGTCTTTGGCATGGGGGGATTCATTTCGACGAAGGTACTGGTTTAGTAACTGATTTAACCGAAGTCAGGTGCATAGCTGATGGTGAAGTCGTTGCATACCGTATTGATGAGATCTATCCAACTTCAGATTATTCAGGAAGCCCGGCATCTCCTTTTTCTACTGGTTTTGTTCTGGTGAAACACGTTTTAACGCCGCCAGCCGTGAATGCGGCTACTACGCCGTCCGCAGCGGGAAATGCGGCTTCGGGTCCAAGACTTACTTTCTACAGCCTTTATATGCACCTGCTGGACTGGAAGACATATCAAGAAAATCCTTCACTTAAGCGGCCGGCTTACTGGGGAGGAGGTCTGTCTTCAGTCAAAGCCAATGCACCTGACGCGTTGCTGGGGCTTCGTGTGCGCGCCGATAAATCGTCTCAGTCCGCCGAATTGGCCGTGTTGCCCAGAGGAACCGCGGTAACGACCAAGGCTGCTCCGGCAACTCAAAAATGGTTGGAAATTGTAAGTGTATCCCCACCTGTTTCAGGGTTAGCGCAAAATATGGGATGGGTTTTCAAGAAGGAAATGCACCACGTTTCCGGTGATCAATACCTCATTGACAAAGAAGCGAAGGACCCAGTCCCAGAGTATAAAAATGGTGCCAATATTCGCGACTTGGCTACAGGGCAGGTTATTTCGTTCCTCCCCGCTGGCACACAGGTAAAAGTAGTTAGTGGGCCGGGGCAGTATAAAAAATTGGTGGAAATTGTAGCTGGCGAAGCCTTTCCAAAACTTGCGAGTAATATAAACCCCGCGGGACTGGGGAAAATTTTTGCAGCGTCTTTAGAAGAGTTAAATGAGCCTCAGAAACCTTGGGGTGAGGTTTGTGTTCTTCCCGTACCAGTAAAAATTAAGGCCGGGGAGAGAATAGGGCACGCTGGCAAGTATAAGAATAATGGAGATGCCACTAGTAAGAGCGTCTTACATCTTGAGGTGTTTAGTAGTGATGACGTACCAGCATTTATTGAAAGTTGTAAACCTATAGGTGCAGCATTTCCAGAGGATCAGAAAAAACTAATTATGATCCATAAAGAAGCTAGTCAGGTAGTCTCCCATGCTGACGGCATTAACAATGCGCACCCTCCAATAGCTTCGCCCTCTTCACCTAAAGTAGGCTTTAATACGATTATTCCGGTTGACGTTCTTAGCCGAATGTCGGCAGATCGAAAAATAAAAGTAGGAGGCGGTACAGCAGGCGCTGAAAGTCTCTGGTGGCGGGTTGATAAAAAATTTGCCGATGAAGCAGGTCGGCCTCTAGATGGCTGGCTTCACGAGCAGACGTTGATCACCACCAGGCATAGTGGTTGGGAATGGATTGGCTTTCAGTACCTAACCGAGACGGTAAGTAACGTAGAAAACCTAGCTGGTCATTTAGACGCCCAGGGTGCTTTGACTGAGGAAGAAATTCCGAATTATAGCGCCCAGTTGAACATTGCTGATGGAGGTCCGATACGTGAGTGGCTCTATAAAACTATCGATACTGACTCCGACACAAAGCTGTCCGTTGAAGAAATAAAATCGGCTCTTGCGAAATTCTGGTTTGCTCAACCGATTTCACAATTGATTAGTAAGTATGAAAGTGAATGGCTTTGGAATGAAGGTAAATGGTCAGAGCTTGATCCACTTATGAAAGACTCTTCGGGTGTTGTTAATCCCGACTGGATAGTGGAGAAGAAACGGATCGAAAAATTATCATGGTGGGCCCAGTTGGCAAGCAAACAAGCCATAACAGGTGACGGTAATGTGTGGCATTTTCATCCAGTCGGGCTATTGGGGAATTTTTATGTTTCGCGGATGAGAAGAGACTACGATTTAGGTACCCTATCTAGTCATTACGAAACCGGAGGGCGCGGATCAATTACTGTATCTGGCGGGGCTGGGGATGCGGGGGGAGTATCCTATGGTGCTTATCAGATGACCAGTCAAGTCAAGATAAAGAACCCTGACGGTTCTTTTACTGTGACTAACGGCGGGACGGTTAAGAAGTTTGTGAATTGGAGCGGCATGCCATGGACAAGCGAATTCTCTGGATTGACTCCTGGCTCTGCGGCATTCACCAGTAAATGGAAGGAGCTGGTGGAAACAAAAGGGCAGGAATTTGTCGATGTGGAGCACGAATTCATCAAGGTTTCTCACTTTGATATTCAGATTCAAAAAATTATTAGTGATGCTGGGATCGATTTGAGATATCACTCACACACTATAAATGATGTGGTTTGGTCGACAGCAGTTCAGCAAGGACCGGGCGCTTCAATAATTGTAAAAGCGATAGATGGCCTGGGAATACCGCACGAAGAAACCAAGGCTTACGACGAAAAACTAATTGATGCTATCTATAATGAGCGAGGCAGAAAAATTGTAGGAGGTACGTCAGATGGTCAGTTGTACTATTTTTCGAAAAATTCCATTGCAGTGCAACAGGGCGTAGCAGACCGATTTGTTTCAGAAAAAGCGAAAGCACAGGGGCGATTGAAAGATGAAAGCGGCTACTAATATTTTGATGTTTGCTGTTGCAGTGCTTTTTGCCAGTATTTCAATGGCTCAAAACAGTTTGGCGCTTTACGTTTCCGATTCAGGAAGTGCAGCTTTAACGGAGGTGCAAGGACGTACTTCGTTGCTAGTTCTTGCTGGGGGAAACGATAATGGGCAGGCTACGTCAGGTAGTTGCGTAATCGCAGCAAGTTTAACAGCTGTAGAAGGAGGCTTTAAAGGTAACCTCTTTCCAGTTAGCACGGGTATAAACAGCTATAGTGAAGAACAAGCGCAGGGAAAAAAAATAAACGTTGAGAGTGATTTCGCAGCGATAGTTATAACTGATGTGGATGATGTGGGTATTTGTGCATTAGATAATAGTCTGGTTAATCGCTATGGAAAGATTCTGCTCAATGACAAGAAACATAAAATTGTTTATTCGGAAATGATTGGTCTCGCTCACGCCAATGCTCTGTCGTTGTTTAAAAGAGGAAAAAAAGAGGAGGCGATCATCGGGCTTTCTGCTTATGCGGAAAATTATAAGTCTGCTTGGCTGGCTGACAAAGAATTGGCTGATGTAGTTGTATCAGCGATAAATGATTATGCCTATTTTCTACAGGAGAATAATCAAGCAGCGGAATCGATCCCGCTTCTAAAAGATATCGTAACTGCTCAGCCAAATAGAGCGGTTGCTTGGTTGAATTTGGCGGATTCAAACTGGGCGGTTGGCAATAAAAATGATGCCGTAAAACAATATTCTGAATATAAAAAACTCATGCTGTCGGTAAACAAAAAGTCGAAAATTCCATCGCGAGTATTTGAGCGCTCTGAAGCTTCTTCTAGTCTTTAACGAAAAAGGGAAAAGGGAATGGATTTGTTTAGTTGCGCTCGGCACTTTGTGGTGCGGTCGCCGATAAATAAATCTGTCCCATTTTTCTTCATTTATTAAGAGGCAGAGACAGTGATTAAAGTCGCCGCTTTGTATTTATTGTCCTCGTTTTTTCTGGCGAACGCTGGAGAGAATCTTGTTGTTGAAAGCAATGGTTGTGTGATGAAGGTAAAAGATTTCGCTGGTTTCTCATCTGGGAAAACAAGTGAAGGCGAGACTATTGTTAAATACAAATATAAAGACGGTAGGGTGCGGGATATTAAGGTCGGCTGCGAAGATATGACTCTGGCGGACGCAATAGCTGGCGATTATGTGCAAGAGAAAGACGGATTGAAAGTTGGAACTGGATCGCATCCGCTATCAAAAGCAAACCTGTACTCTGGTAGCAATTGGTCTGGGGTAGAGGGCGTATATTTTTTAGGTGCCGTCTGTTTTACCACATCATTTGAGGCGGGCAGGGATCATGTTTTTTTTATAGAAACATGTGGCGAGGAAAAGGACACGAAAGAGGTGAGGAGAAGCTTTCTGTCGTTGCTTAAGCACGCTGAGACTTATTACGTTGAACCTACTAATAAATAACAGTTAGACAGAGGGGTATACTTATTTTTTTTAGTTGGGGATAAAATAAGCTTATCCCTTTGTCAGTTCTTCTCTGAAAATCCTACTGTTAGTGAAAATATAACTGCTTGGGGAAACAGTCGTGCTAGCTACGAGCGCGAAATTACTGATATTTACGGTCCCGGTCGTAACGAAATGACAACTCTAGGTGGGGCGGTACACCAAACTAAAGGTGGCAGTAAGTGTTTAATAAATGCTATATGGTCACGTGTTTGGTATTTTTGCTCGCTGGTACGAGTTATGCCGATACACAACCGTTAAAAATTGTCGGTTCTCAAGGCGGTTCTTTAAGCTTTAAGAATTATGAAGAGAAGTATGGGGGGTGGAATGATGTGCAATATCAAGCCGCCACAGATAGGTTCAGCATATACTCGCTCCCAACTAAATTGGCGGGTTCTGAAGATGGCGTCGTTGCAAACTCAGATATAGGTCTTGTCTCTGGCGATAAAAAATATGTGATAATACAGCGAACAAATGCCGGAGAAGTAGTCGATGGTGAAGGGAATGAAATAATTTCCTCTCAGGCATACTGCGATATGGTTTTACTGGAAACTGGCTGTGTCAAAAATGTGGGTTCAGTTCAGCAATGTGACGGCGCATGGCTGAACAACAAATGGAAAAGTGCGGAAGGAGGGGTTTTCGAATTTTCTAAGGGGGGGATTTCTCCGAAGCAACTAATCTCTGACGTGGTTGGCGTGTCTGAGAATGAGTCGCGCGCTAGTACATTAAGAGACTCTATTTTCATGGGAGTTCCCTCCTATATGGCGTGCTATCAACCTGAAAAAAATATATCTGAATATAATGACATTGCATTCTACTTTGCCCAAGGTGGCGAGCACCTTTTGGCAATGCAGATTTATAATCGCTTATTGGCTGTTGTGGCGGCCAGAGTGCCCTTGAAGCTTAATGTTGCTGACTCTCTCTGGGCACTTGGAAAGCATGATGAGGCGAAGCCATACTATGCTGAATATCGCGATGCGATGAGAAAGAAAGGTATAGCAAGTAAAATACCTAAGCGAGTTGAGGAGCGTTTGAATTAGTAAAGGTAGCTTTATTTTTATACAGCTCCTCGGGAGATTGCTTGCCTTTAGTGAAAATAGCTAGGCTGGATCTCTTTCATGGATAACACCAACATCGGCCCTCTCTGAGATCCGCATGCAAGGATAAAAATTGGGGCGGGTTTATGTATGAGGGAAATTTAGCATTCGCTACCTTTTTAGAAATTCGTTTATATTGGAGAATTAATATTAAGTATTTTTTCTTGCTTGCCTTCTTTGCTACTGCTGCTCGCGCTGCCCCTATCGATGTTTGTTATCCCACGGAAGGGCCTAAGCATTTTTTGTCCCAATGGACCGAGGACTCACGCACAATCGATATGCTTTCACGGGTTGAGGGCGAGAAATTTTCAATCGAGGAAGGGAAAATCGTCTATAACGAAGACTTCAATGGTGATGGCGTGAAGGACTTTATTTTTCTTTCATATTCTAGTGCAGGTTCTAGTGGTGATTTTACTTACGGATTTTTAGTCCAGTGCCAAGGTTTTCTGAGGAATGTGGGAGGCGATTACTTTGCAGATGTAAAAGTTCTAGATGGCCATCCAGAAAATACTCCATATAAAGATATTAAAATCTATTCTTATAATAGAGATAAGCAAGATCAAATTATGCACAGAGATGGAAAGCCGCTGACTACTCCTCATCTTTGGCGCTTCAATCCAGAAACGAAGCTGTATGAAGGTGAGTCAAGATAAGTGAGGTTAAAGGGAGTTGGGGCGGATTTATTTTCTAGTCCGTCCCGTTCACACCTCTTAAAAATTTATTTATCAGGCTAGTTGTGACTATAAATAAATTTTTCTCCTGTAGCTGTCCCCTTTGTCGCTGGGATTTGAACTGGTTGAATTAAGGAATTGAAGACAGTGAAACTTTTTTTTTGGTGCTTTGTTTGCGCGTTAGCGTGCCAAGTCACTCTGTCGCTTTCGCCTGCGCTCGCTACTCCGCAGGTTATCAAGAAGATTCCGGTCAGTTTAATGGGTGATGCATCACGTCAAAACGTGTTTGTGCTGACTGGTGATACCGATGAAGCTTATCACCGACTGCTGATCGCGCCTGAGCCTGGGGCCAGCGACGACATTCTGCTGGATACATCCAAAGCGATACCGTTAATCAAAAGCCAATACTCGGCGGCCATGAGTGAAGGCTTCAGTATCAACGTGATCAACAGTCCGGCAGGTGTGCTTACGGTTGTCGATATGCAAGGGGAGCCCGTGTCAGTCAAGCAGTCTTCCGCTGAAGCAGGGGACGCGCTTGTACTGGTCAGTAACGAAGAAGATAACGGCGTTTACAACTTCAATCTGGTGTTCCGCTACAACTAAAACTCAAAACAGTTTGAGCTGAGTAGCCTAGTGCAGGTAACCAACAACGAGTCCTGTGATCGCTCGGTAGTCAGTGTTGAAGAAGTACCCAAAAGCATGATCGGCGAAACCTCGTTGTCGTCGTTCGATGGGCGCAAGGTGTTTGAGCAGTTGCATGACCTGCACGTTAAGCGACCCGCCGAGGGCTACAAAAAACTGATGATGTCGGATATCGCGTACCAGCTCGACCAAGCGCTGGTGCTGTATCGAAAAGGGCAGAAAGAGGCCGTTTCGACGGTGATGGCGAATTTTCTGATGGATGGGGGCGAAGGCCACTGCTATCCGCACAGTTACATCGCGCAAAAGTATGACTTCGCTCAATCGCCAAGCTGGTCTAACGACGTCGGTTTTCTATTGGGCGAGTCCGGCTATTACGAAGAATCCATTGAGTTGTTGAACGCGGTTATTGCCAGAAGCCCCGGCAGAACAGTTGCCTATCTGAATCTCGCGGATAGTTACTGGGGCGTGAAAGATAAGGTGCGGGCGGCGCAGGCTTACAAGCAATATGCCTCGTTGATGACCAGCGCAGGCAAGGGGTCGAAGATTCCTGATCGAGTGGCTGAGCGTAGTAAAGGAGCGGTGGAGTAATGGGCGAGCAGGCTGTGGCGAATCAGAAACTGGAGCTTGGCAGTAGCGTAGGGGCCCAGCAGTGAACACAACACTTAAGAGGTTTGCGATGGCGTTGACGGGCTTCGTTTTAGCGGCGTCGATGATCTCGGCGAATGCCCAGGAAACCTGCAACCACGACAGCTTCACCAATCCCGATTTGATCACTTGCGGTCAGCAAAGCCTCGAGAAAGTCGATGCCGTCTTGAATGAGCAATACAAGACGGCAATGGCCAGTTTGTCTCCCGCAGACAAGAAGCAACTGATCGATGTGCAAAGAAAATGGGTGCGCTTTAAAGAAGCGTATTGCGAGGATATCTATCAGTCCGCTTTGCCGGGAGCGGAGGCGCCCATCGAGAAGCTTGCGTGTTTGGCGCGTGCAACCAATGCCCGGTTGGGTGAGCTCATTTATCTACAGACAGGGCTGCCGAATGATGGCTTTTACAAAGCTGCATCGTTGATGGCAGGGCAGGATCGAGAAAACGGCCTAAAGGCCTCGATCAACCTGCTAGGCGGAGTTGAATTCGACGATCCGGTTTGGAAGCAATACGCCGATGCGCAGTGCGACATGAGTTTCCGCATGTTGCGCGAAGACCTCGCCTATTGCGCTGTACGAATGCGTTTTCAGTTACCCATGAACCGCTAAAAAAATGACAGGTCTGAACTCGCCGCCCGAGACAGGCTGTCGAGTCAGGGATTATCGAGAAAGGGGACGCCAAGTCCCCTTTTTTACGTCGATTGATGCGCCGCCATCGCCAGCAAGCCGGCTCCTACAGGTCAGCTGGCTCGGCTTTGTTGCTTGGCGAAAATCGCCGCCATTTCCGGTTCATCCAGATGATCCAGCGCTCGCTCAACCAGCAAATGCACCCCGTCGGCCATGCGGCTGAGCGCCAGGGCTACGGAGCGGCGTGAGCCGTCCACGCCGTCGGCTAGATTGGCGGCGATGGCGCTGATGGACAAGAGGTCTTCCGAGGCATTGGCGAGCAGGGTTTCAGTGTTGATGTCGGGGCAGACGCTAAAGAGGTCGCCGTTGCGACGTTTGGATTTTTGATCCGGTGGTGTGCCGAGGTGATGGTCGAGGGCGCGCTCGGCGGCTTCGTGGAGTTTTTTGGAGTCGAAGGATTCGTAGGGGGATGTGGCTTCGTGTTCTGGGGGATTCGGAGTTGGCTTGATCATTGATGTAGCTCCTGGAGTTAAGAGACTGACACCGTTTCGCTTTGCACTTCGAAAGAGGTGGCAGCTGTGCGTTGGTGTGCAAGACCGATCCAGGAACCGGCAGACCCGAAGGTCTCCGACGCACAGCCGCCATAACGACCCGCGAGCATAGGAAAACGCTCGACGAATAGCCATAAGCAATTGCGCACCTGGGTTCGGACTTGCACGTCCGTGTCACCGATTTTGCGGCGACGAAGAGAGACTATCGGTGAAGCCTATGGCTGCCTAGTTCATGAACAGCGCCACATGTTGAAGGAAATGTCCGATAGACCCGAGCGTAGAAAGCTCAAAAGAGCACGGCTTTTAAACAGAGTCGTTTAGTCAATGACTTGGTAGTCATCAGCGTCAAAAATACCGGCATCTTCTTCTAACACTACGCAACAGTGGCGTTCTCGCTCGAAGCCGCTACACTGCGCCGGCCGTTCATTTTTCTCTTGAGGCTGCACGCATGAAATTTCGTTTTCTTCTGTGGATGCTGGGTTTGTTGATGGGTAAGGCCAGTCGGACCAATCCTGCGTTTCAGCAGCAGTTGGGTGACAAGGAATTGGTGTTCCAGCTACAGACCCTGGACGGGAAAGTGGCGCGGCATTTCTTTGTGAAGGATCAGCGCATTACCAGCAAGTCGGGCGTGTATGCCGAGCCGGCGTTTGCGATTGCCTTTAAAGATGCGGCGTATGGCTTTGCCACGATGCAGGCGAAGAACAAGCAGTTGGCGTTTATGACGGGGATTCAGGACAAGTCGATTCAGATCAAGGGCAACCCGGCGTTGGTGATCTGGTTTCAGGGGTTGACCAAGTATTTGAAGCCGAAGAAGGCCAAGCCGAAGGCATAGGTCCTTCAGACAGTTCGCCGGGGTTCTTCGAGAGTAGGCTCGCCTCTTCAGCCATCCGGCTCAGGAGGCTCGAGGGTATCGAGTGGCAGGGCTCGGTACGTCTTGTAGATCTGCTGGACTTCCGGATTGTCCAGGCTCTCGTAAGTGATACCTTCCTTGTCGAGACCATCCAGGCCCCTGATGCCGCTGATCGTTGCTGGCCAGTCGTCGCGACTGGATATATCGACGATGAACGGTTTCAGGTAGTTATCGAGATATCCCTCACGAGGCTCTCGGATCTCGTCGCTGAGTGCCCGCAGGTAGTCGTCTTTGTTTGTCTTGGACCAGTCGATGGCGAACCTGGCCCGATAGCAGAGTTCCATAAAGACCAAGAGGATCGTGCGCCCGTTGCCGTCCAGGAAGGGGTGGGCGAAAGCCAGTTGGCCCATCACCCCGCCGGGATGGTCTCTGAAGCGTTTCTTGTCTGCCGCCAGCTTGAGCGCATAGTCGACAGACATTTTGATGGAGTCCGGGCGCTCAAACACGGTGCTTCGGGGATCGTTGAGGGAGCCCTTGAAGACTGCCAGGTGAGGGACAAGCTCGTTCCGGTCTTTTCCGGCCCAGTGATAGAAGCCGGAGAACAGGATCTCGTGAACGTTGAGTACTGCCTTGTAATCGATTGGCTTTTTCTTGGCCAAATAGGCAAGCGCATCTTCGATGCTCAATTCGAATGAAAGATGCTCTGACTCTTTTACTTCAGTGGGGTCTTTCAGTTGCAGCGAATTTTGCAGATATCCAGCCGTTTCGAAGTCGCCGAACGGATCAAAAGTCATGCGCTTTGTTTCTTTGAGCGTCTTTCCTGAAGGTAGCGTCCTTGCAGTGCCATGGTTTCAGACTTGCTCAGAACGCCTTTCTTCTTGAGGTTTACGAGCAATTGTTCGACGCCGTCCAACTCAACGACATCGCCTGCCATACGAGTAATGGTCACCGCCATGAGGCTCATGCCGTCAGGATCAGCAGAGACCATGTGATCTTTTGCAAGCTTGCGGACTTGGCTTGCAACACTGACAGCAGCTGTTTGGGTCATCAGAAAGCCCTCTATTTGCAGTCAAATCATAGCAGGGCACTTGCTCGTTGTCCTAGCTGGCCGATAGCCGCGGATTGAGCGAAAAACAAGCAGGCGGGGATTCAGGACAAGTCGATTCAGATCAAGGGCAACCCGGCGTTGGTGATCTGGTTTCAGGGGTTGACCAAGTATTTGAAGCCGCGGAAGGCGAAGGCTGTTGCCAAGGTTTGAGGTGGTCAGGTAGACCGAGGTGGATTCTTCGCGAGCAAGCCCGCTCCCACATTTGACCGAGTGTGGGAGCGGGTTTTTTATGCCTGGGTGAATTGCGACGCGAGTTCGCGCAGCAGCACTTCAGCTTCGAGGACTTTGCTGACGACGTCGTTGGCTTTGTCGCGGGTCAGGCCGACGCGTTCCAGCAGGGCGTCGGGGATGTCTTCATCCGGGCCGGAGCCGATGCCGCGGCTACGCAGCAGGCGCACGGACAGGCACACGAGGTTCGGATATTCAGCGTAGGCGCCGTCGTAGCTCGGGTCGTGCTGGAAGCGCAGCGCGGTGGCCAACTCATCGGGCATGTCCCAGTAGCGCATCAGCCATGAGCCGATCTGTTCGCGGCTGATGCCGAGCAGGTGTTGCTCGACGTAGCTGTGGCACAGGTGCGGGTTGACCTCCAGGTGGCGGCAGATCAGCGAGAAGTGCGGCGGGAACACGTGGGCCAGTAGCAAGTAGCCGAAGTTGTGCAGCAGGCCGGCAAGGTAGGTCAGACCGGCTTCCGGGCGCTGGGCGCGCGGCATGGCGCGGGTCAGGCCTTCGATGACGGCGGCGGTGTAGATCGATTGCTGCCAGTACGGCGTGGTGTGTTGCGGGTGGTCTTTGGGCAGGCTGAGGGTTTTGCCCAGGGCCAGGCCCAGCGCGAGGTTGATCACCAGGTCGAAACCCAGCACCCGCACGATGGCGTCTTCAACGGAGCGAATCTTGCCCGGCGAGGCATAGTACGGCGACGCTGCCCAGCTCACGACTTGTGCGGCCAGGGCCGGGTCTGTTTCGACGACGCCGGTGATGTCGTCGATGGTGGCGTTGGGGTCGACGCGCAGTTTGATGATTTTCTGCGCGGTTTCGGCCAGCGGCGGAATTTCGATGGTCGATTCCAGGCGTTGCTGGATGCGCCGCGCGGTGAACGCTTGAACGGCCTGGGTGATTTCCTCGCGGTCATCGTCGGGGCGGTCGAGGTTCGGGCGGATGCTGGTCAGGTTTTCGCCGAAGCCAGCGGCGCTGGCCTTGGTCAGCATGGTCTTGAAGGCTTCGCTGGTGATTTCCAGCAATACGCCCGGCTCGCCCGAGTTGATCAGCAACTTTGGTTCGCGCAGCAGGCTTTCTTCGTACAGGCACGGCGAGCTTGTCAGCGCTGGCAGGCCGGGCAGCAGGCTCAAGCTGTGTTTGCCGAGCATCTTTTCCAGGCGCTCGGTCGACACGGCGGCGAGGCGGCGGCCAGTCAGTTCGGTGAGGCGGTTGAGGTCGAGCAATTGGCTTTGCGGAAACAGCACCATCAGTGCGCCCACGGCGTCGTCGAGCAATACCGCCTGCACTTTGCGTGAGGCGTTGAGGCCGTGGTGGTCGAGGACTTCTTCGTAGGTGATGCCCAGTTTGGCGAGCAGCAACCGAATAACAGACGGAGCGTGCGGGGTTTCGGGGACGAGGGCAGCTTCAGTCATGGTCTGTATCCGTATTCAAACAATTGCAGGAGTATAACCAGCTTGGTCAAAAGCATCGTCCAGAAACTGCGACGGTGCTCACACTTGGCCGTATTGCTGCCCATGGCGCAGCCAGCGGTCGAGCAGCGGGCTGACGTGATCCGGCCAGCGCTCCAGCAATGCCTGGGCGGCGTCGCGCACGGCGGGTAGAAGATCGGCGTCGCGCATCAGGTCGGCGACCTTGAATTGCAGCAGACCGGTTTGCCGTGTGCCGAGCATTTCGCCGGGGCCGCGCAGTTCGAGGTCTTTTTCTGCGATGACAAAGCCGTCGTTGGTCTCGCGCATGATGCCCAAACGCTGACGGCCGATTTGCGACAGCGGTGGATGGTAGAGCAGCACGCAATGGCTGGCGGCGCTGCCTCGACCGACACGGCCGCGCAATTGGTGCAGCTGCGCGAGGCCGAGGCGTTCGGGGTTTTCGATGATCATCAGGCTGGCGTTGGGGACGTCCACGCCGACTTCGATCACGGTGGTGGCGACCAGCAGTTGCAGGTTGCCGGCCTTGAATTCGGCCATCACGGCGGCTTTCTCGACAGGCTTCATGCGGCCGTGAATCAAGCCGACCTTCAACTCACCGAGGGCGGCGGTGAGGTCCTCAAAGGTGGTTTCGGCGGCCTGGCAGGTCAGCTCTTCCGACTCTTCGATCAGCGTGCACACCCAATAGGCCTGGCGCCCTTCGGCACAGGCGCCGCGCACCCGTTCGATGACTTCGACGCGCCGGGTGTCGGTGACCAATACGGTGTTCACCGGGGTTCGGCCGGGTGGCAGTTCGTCGAGGATCGAAGTGTCGAGGTCGGCGTAGGCGCTCATGGCCAGCGTCCGAGGAATCGGCGTGGCGGTCATGATCAGCTGATGCGGGCACATCCGCCCGCCGACGCCTTTCTGCCGCAATGCCAGCCGTTGCTGCACGCCGAAACGGTGCTGTTCGTCGATGATGACCAACGCGAGGTTCTTGAACTGCACTTCGTCCTGGAACAACGCGTGAGTGCCGACCACCATCGGCGTGCCACTGGCGATCTGCTCGAGCGCAGCCACGCGGTTCTTGCCTTTGAGCTTGCCGGCCAGCCACGCGACTTCAATGCCCAGCGGTTCGAGCCAGCGCTTGAAGGTGATGAAGTGCTGCTCGGCGAGAATCTCGGTCGGCGCCATCAACGCGACTTGGTAACCCGCTTCCAGTGCCTGAAGCGCGGCGAGGGCGGCGACCACGGTTTTACCCGCGCCGACGTCGCCCTGAATCAGCCGCAGCATCGGTTCGTGCTGACTGAGGTCGTAGGCGATTTCGTTGCCGACGCGTTGTTGGGCGCCGGTCGGTGCGAAGCCGAGGTTGGCCAGATACTTGGCCGGAAGCGTCGTGGCTTTCGGCATCGCCGGCGCACGCAGTGAACGCATGCTCTCGCGCAGGCGTTGCTGCGACAGTTGATGGGTCAGCAGTTCTTCAAAGGCCAGACGGTGCTGCGCCCAGTGATGACCGAGGGCCAGTTCGTCGACGTCGGCATCGGCGGGCGGGTGATGCAAGTAACGAATCGCATCGGCCAGCGGCGCCAGTTGATAGTCCCGCGCCAACTCTGTCGGCAGCCAGTCGGGCAGGCTGGTCGGGCCGAGCATCGTCAGGGTTTGCATGCACAGTTGGCGCAAACGTTGTTGGGTCAGGCCTTCGGTGAGCGGGTACACCGGCGTCAGGGTTTCATCCACCGGCGGCGGCTCGTCGCCGGTGATGGCGCGGTACTCCGGGTGGTAGATCTCCAGCCCCGAGGCACCGGGCCGCGCTTCGCCGTAGCAGCGAATTCGCGTGCCGCGTTTGAGGCCTTCTTTCTGGGCGTTGCTGAAGTGGTAGAAGCGCAGGCTGAGCCCGCCAGTGCCGTCCTGCAAGCGCACGACCAGGCTGCGGCGTCGACCCATGACCACATCGGCGCCGCTGACGGTGCCTTCGATCACGGCGTCTTGCCCGGGGCGCAAATGACCGATCGGGACCACGCGGGTGCGGTCCTGATAACGCAACGGCAGGTGAAACAGCACGTCCTGGAGATTTTCCAGGCCGACCTTGGCCAGTTTCTCGGCCATGGCCTCGCCGACACCCTTGAGTGCCGTGACCGACACTTGCGACAACTCGGTCATGACAGCAGCTTAAGCCGCAACCACCGGCGCGGGCGGTTTTGCCACCGAGCACAGGCGAATGGAGTCAGCGAGAATTTCAATCGCCTTAGGACGCGGGAAGCTCGCGCGCCAGGCGATGGCCACAGTGCGGAACGGAACCGGTGCTGTGAGTGGGCGTACTTCGATCACGCCGGGGGCGTAATGATGGCTGTCCACTGCCGAGAGCGGCAGGATCGAAATCCCGAGCCCCGAGGCGACCATGTGGCGAATGGTTTCCAGCGAGCTGGATTCCACCGTGGTGTGCTTGGCGCCGTCGTTGCCTTTGGTCAGGGTCGGGCAGGCTTCCAGCACTTGATCACGGAAGCAGTGGCCCTCGCCGAGCAGCAGCAGGCTCTTGTCGTTGAGCAGGGCGGCGTCGATGGATTCTTTTTGTGTCCACGGGTGTTGGGCCGGCATCAGGACGTAGAACGGCTCGTCGTAGAGCTGCAAGGTCAGGACGTCGGCTTCGTTGAACGGCAGGGCGATGATGATCGCGTCGAGTTCGCCGTTGCGCAGTTTGTCGCGCAGCACGTGGGTGAAGTTTTCTTCGATGTACAACGGCATCTGCGGGGCGACCCGATGCAGTTGCGGAATCAGGTGCGGAAACAGGTACGGGCCGACGGTGTAGATGGCGCCGACTTTCAGCGGGGCGGTCAGCTGGTTCTTGCCGGCCTGGGCCAGTTCGCGGATGCCTTGGGCCTGTTCCAGGACTTTTTGTGCCTGGGCCACGATGCCTTCGCCGACCGGGGTCAGGCGCACGGCGCTCTTGCTGCGCTCGAAAATCAGCACACCGAGTTCGTCTTCAAGCTTTTTCACGCCCACCGACAGGGTCGGCTGGCTGACGTGGCAACGCTCGGCCGCGTGGCCGAAGTGCTGCTCTTGGGCGAGGGTAACGATGTAGCGTAATTCTGTAAGAGTCATAGCGAGCGTCCATGAAGTTGCGGGCCAAGCATACCGGCTGCAATCGATAGACGCACGTTATCAGAGAGAGTGTGTCGAGTGACACCGGGTAATGCCGGTTTGCCGCTGGCGGATATGCGAAAGGCACCTTTCGGGTGCCTTTTGCAGGTATTTCGCTCGCTGAAGATCTCCTGTGGGAGCGGGCTTGCTCGCGAAAGCGGTGTGCCATCCAACATTGATGTCATCTGATACGGCCCCTTCGCGAGCAAGTCGAATCGTCGCACCGCCGCTTCCACCATGGTTCAGCGGTGGATTAGCGGCGACGTTCCAGCGAATAAACAAACGGTGCAACAATTTCGATGGAGCCGTTGTTCAGCATGTCGGCCGGGGGCTTGGGCAGCGGCTGGGCGCGTCGGATCATTTCCAGGGTCGCCCGGTCCAGATCGGCGTTGCCGGAGCGGCCCACCAGTTCGAACGACAACACGTTGCCTTCGCCATCCACCACGAAGCGCAGTCGGTTCAAACCTTCCTTGCCCCGCGCCTGAGCACTGGCCGGGTACTTTTTGTACTTGGCCAAGTGCGCAAGCAGGGCCCCTTGCCAGCTGGCCTTGGCCGCTTGCTGCGCGGGCGATGGGCCCGGTGCCGGTTGTGCGGATTTCTCCGTCGGTGCCTGGGTCGGTTGCGCGTCGCTCGGTTTTTCCTCGGACGGTTTCTCCTTCGGAGGCTCCGGCTTTTTCTCCACAGGCTTGGGCGGTTGAGGCTTTGGCTTGGGTTTGACCGGCTTCGGTACGGTGATTTCTGCCTTCGGCACTTCAGCCAGTTTCGGGATCGGCAGTTCTTCCACCGGCGCAGGTGGCTGCCGTGGCGTTATCACCTTCGGCGGGGCTGGCGGTGGCGGGGCCGGAACCGGCGCCAACTCAACCATCATCGCCTGCGGCGGCAGCTCGATGGGTGGCTGCGCGGTCCAGTTCATTGCCAGTGCAATGGCCAGCGCATGGACGCCCAGCACCACGGCCAGGCTCCCGCTGTAACGCGTCAGCTTATGGCGCGTCGTGATCATTTCTTGACTGCCGTCTCGAGTCCTACCAGACCCACCTTCAGGTAGCCCGCGGAACGCAGGTTATCCATCACGCTCATCAGGTCGCCGTAGTCCACGCCTTTATCGGCCTGGAAGAAGATCGTCGTGTCTTTCTTGCCATGGGTTTTGGCGTCCAGAGTGGCGCCGAGTGTTTCGGGCTTCACTTCGTCTTCGCCGAGGAACAGGCGCTGGTCAGCCTTGACGCTGAGGAACACCGGTTTCTCCGGCCGTGGCGCCGGTTTGGCGCTGGAGGCGGGCAGGTCGACCTTGATGTCCACGGTGGCCAATGGCGCCGCCACCATGAAGATGATCAACAGCACCAGCATCACGTCGATGAACGGCGTGACGTTGATTTCGTGGTTCTCGGCCAGATCGTCGTCTGCGCCTTCTTTCAAATGCAGGCCCATGGCCGATTACCCCACTTTCACCATGTGCGGTTGCGAGCTGCGCTCAGGCTGGTGGTCGAGGTCGCGGCTGACCAGCAACAGGACTTCTGCCGAGGCGTCGGACACTTGCGCCTTGTAGCCGGCGATGGAGCGGGCGAAGACGTTGTAGATCACAACGGCTGGAATTGCAGCCACCAGGCCCAGCGCCGTGGCCAGCAGGGCTTCGGCGATGCCGGGAGCGACGACGGCGAGGTTGGTGGTCTGGGTTTTGGCGATGCCGATGAAGCTGTTCATGATGCCCCACACGGTACCGAACAGACCCACGAACGGCGCGGTGGAGCCGATGGTGGCGAGTACGCCGGTGCCGCTGCTCATGTTGCGACCGCAGGCGGCAACCAGGCGCTCGAGGCGGAAGGCTACGCGTTCCTTGATGCCTTCTTTCTCGCGGCTGTTGGTCGACAGGCGCATTTCTTCCAGCGCGTCATGAACCAGCAGGTTGGCGAGGGTGCCGGCCTTGGCGGCAGAAGCGCTGGCTTCCTTGAGGGTGGTGGCTTTTTTCAGGTGAGCGATTTCGTTGCGCAGGCGACGCTTGGCGCCCATCAGCTCGAAGCCCTTGGCGATCCAGATGGTCCAGGTGATGATCGACGCGATGGCCAGGCCGATCATCACGATTTTCACGATGATGTCGGCGTTCTGGTACATGCCCCACGGCGACAGGTCATGGGCCATGCCCAGGGAGTTGTCGGCTTCGAGGACTTGCGGAGCGTCTTCACTGGTAGTGTCGACTGCCAGGGTAGGTTCGGTAGCAGCCGGTGCGGCTTGCTCGGCTGGAGCGGGCGCGGTGGCGGCAGGGGTGGCGGGTGCTTGTGCGTCAGCGAAAGCGGCGGTTGGCGCCAGCATCAGGCTGAGCAACAGGGCAGCAACCGCGCCCCAGGCGCGAGGTCGATTGGTTGGCGAAGCGGGGAAATGATTGCGTGTCATGCTGGCCGGACCTGAGAGAAAAAGACGGTAGATGTTCTTCCAGGCCTCGAAGGCCGAGAACAAAAGTGGTGGGCATTATTGCAAGTAATTCTTGTTAACAAAAGTAATAGAGTATCTTTTTTTCCTGCATTACTAGCCGCTCGTCCATTGTCGGCGCTAGTCTGTGGCTTTCCGATAGGAGTTTTTCGATGTCCGCGCCTTCTGTTTTGATCGCCGGCTGCGGTGATGTCGGCAGTCGTCTGGCCACACAATTGCTGGCTGCAGGGTGGGAGGTCCATGGCTTGCGGCGTGACGTCTCGCGCCTGCCCAAGGGAGTGATCGGTGTTGCCGGCGACTTGTTCAACAAAGACTGCCCGGAAACCTGGCCGGTTGGTGCGGTGGATTACCTGGTCTATTGCGCGGCCGCCACCGATCACGATGAAGCCGGTTACCGTGCTGCATATGTCGAGGGCTTGCAGCATGTGCTTGAGTGGCTGGACGACTACGGACAGGTGCCCAATCGCCTGCTGTTCGTTTCCAGCAGCAGTGTGTATGGCCAGCAGGAAGGCGAGTGGGTCGACGAAACATCGCCGACCATCGCTGCCGGCTATTCGGGTCGACTGATGCTCGAAGCCGAGCAGATCGCCCTCAATAGCGGCATCCCGGCGAGCATCGTGCGTTTGACCGGCATTTATGGCCCGGGCCGTGAATGGCTGCTGACTCAGGTTCGTCGCGGATACCGGGTGGCGATTGATCCACCACTGTACGGCAACCGCATTCACGCGGATGACGCGGCGGGGTTGTTGGCGTATCTGCTTGAAGCCGATCGGCGTGGTGTGGCGCTGGATGACGTTTACATCGGCGTCGACGACGCGCCTGCACCGCTGGCCGAAGTGGTGGATTGGTTGCGTGAATACCTGGGCGTGACTGAATGGGCCGAGGATGCGAGCGTGCGACGCACGGGTAGCAAACAGTGCAGTAACGCGCGGGCGAAGGCCCTGGGCTGGACCCCAAGGTACCCAAGTTATCGTGAAGGTTACGCCGCCATTCTTGAAGGGCGCTGCTGACACTCATCACACTGTAGGAGCCGGCTTGCTGGCGATGAGGCCATAACATCCAACATCTTTGTTGGCTGATACGCCTCCATCGCCAGCAAGCCGGCTCCTTCAGTTGTGTGTGGGCCTTAAGAGCTGGTTACTGCTTCTCGAGCAACCACTTGCGTTCACCCGGCGTGAACGATGGCATTTCGTCCGCCTGCGCGGTGTTCACGGCTTGCAGAATCTCCATTTCCTTGCCCTTGCGAGCAAAGATCCAGGTGTTGCCCTGGCCGTTCTGTTGCAGCCACATGTTGTCGTTACCACTGCTCATCGACGCGCAATCGCCCGCCAGGCACAGTGCATAGCGATCCGCACCCGGCAGGCCGGTCACCTGGCCGTCGGCCTGGAATTGCACGGTGCTGCCTTCACCGGGGCCGCTGACGACTTTCCAGCTGCCACCCATGTAGGCCGAATACAGCGCGCGTTCGAAGCTCGCGCCCATCGGTGCGCCATCCGGCACGGGAATCAGCGCCCGGTCGAAGACCTGCTCTGGCTCATTCTCGCTGGCAGCCTGGGTCAATTGCTTGCCATCACGCTTCAGCTCGCTGGCAGAACTGCCATAAAAGTCGACTTTCCAGGCGCCGGACGCTTCGCCCAACAGCTTGCCTTCGACATTTTCAAAACCGTTGGTGTAGCGGGCCTGGCCGGCCTTGGTGTTGACGTCCCATTCCAGGTTCGGGCCATAAGCCTGGAGCGCTTCACGCAGGGGGCCGCCTTTGGACGCAGCGTCGATCGCCACCTGATTGATCCAGGTGCCGCTGATGTCACGGTCGGCAGGGTTGCTGGCACATCCGCCCAAGAGTAGGGCGACCAGCGAGAGGGCTAGCGCTTGGCGCATGGTGGAATCCTTTCAAGACAGAATCGGCGCAGCCCTGGGACTGCGCCGGACGTATTACTCGATGACCAGAATGGCATCCATTTCAACCTGCGAACCCTTTGGCAGGGCGGCTACGCCGATGGCGGCGCGGGCAGGGTAGGGTTGGTCAAAGTACTTGCCCATGATCTCGTTGACCTTGGCGAAGTGGCTCAGGTCGGTGAGGAAGATGTTCAGTTTGACGATGTCCTTGAACGAACCGCCAGCGGCTTCGGCCACGGCTTTCAGGTTTTCGAACACCTGAACGGTCTGGGCTTCGAAGCCTTCAACCAGTTCCATGGTTTTTGGGTCCAGAGGAATCTGACCGGACATATAAACGGTGTTACCCGCCTTGATCGCCTGGGAATATGTACCGATGGCGGCCGGGGCTTTGTCGCTGGTGATAACAGTCTTGGTCATGAATGACTCCTTGTAATAGGTTGGCTTAGGCACGCATGCGGGTGATGCGAATCACCCCGGTCAGTGCGCGCAGTTTCTTGATCACGCGGGCCAGATGCACGCGGTCGTGCACGCTGACCACCAGTTGGACCACGCTGATGCGACCGTCGCGTTCGTCCATGCTGATTTTTTCGATATTGCCGTCGGCCGCGTTGACGCTGCTGGCCAACAGAGCGATCAAGCCGCGCTGATGTTCCAGCTCGACGCGCAGCTCGACGTTGAATTCGCCGGTGACATCCTTGGCCCACGAGAGCTGGATGCATTTTTCCGGGTTGTGGCGGATTTCGCTGATGTTGCGGCAGTTGTCCAGGTGCACGACCATGCCTTTACCCGCGGACAAATGACCGACAATCGGGTCGCCCGGGATCGGTGTGCAGCATTTGGCGTAACTGAGGACCAGGCCTTCGGTGCCGCGAATCGCCAACGGCCCTTCCGCGCTTGGCAATTGTTCCCCTTCGCCGAGCAGGCGGCGGGCGACCACGTAAGCCATGCGATTGCCCAGGCCGATGTCTTCGAGCAGGTCTTCGATCAGTTCGAGGCGGTACTCGGTGAGCATCGCCTTGACGCGCTCGGCCGGGACTTTTTCCAGCGAGCTGTCGAAGCCATTCAGCACTTTGTTCAGCAGGCGTTCGCCCAGGCTGATGGATTCGGAGCGGCGTTGCAGTTTCAGCGCATGGCGGATATGGGTCCGCGCCTTGCCGGTGACCACGAAATTGAGCCACGCCGGGTTTGGCCGCGCACCGGGTGCGCTGACGATCTCGACCGTGGAGCCGCTTTGCAGCGGTTCGGACAGCGGTGCGAGGCGACGATTGATCCGACAGGCAATGCAGCTGTTGCCGACGTCTGTGTGGACCGCGTAAGCGAAATCGACCGCCGTGGAGCCTTTGGGCAGCTCCATGATCCGGCCTTTGGGTGTGAACACGTAGACCTCGTCCGGGAACAGGTCGATCTTCACGCTCTCGATGAATTCCAGCGAGTTGCCGGCGCGTTGCTGCATCTCCAGCACGCCTTTGACCCACTGGCGGGCGCGGGCGTGAGTGCCTTTGGGCTGCTCGTCACCGCTGGATTTGTACAGCCAATGGGCGGCGATGCCGTTGTTGGCCATCTCTTCCATTTCGCGGGTGCGGATCTGGATTTCGATCGGAACACCGTGCATGCCGAACAGCGTGGTGTGCAGCGACTGATAGCCGTTGGCCTTGGGGATCGCGATGTAATCCTTGAAGCGACCCGGCAACGGTTTGTACAAATTATGCACAGCACCCAGCACGCGATAGCAGGTATCGACCTTGTCGACGATGATCCGGAACGCGTAGACGTCCATGATCTCGTTGAAGGCCCGACGCTTGCCGCGCATTTTCTTGTAGATGCCGTAGAGGTGTTTCTGACGACCGCTGACCTCGCCCTGAATGCCGTCGATGGCCAGGCAGTGGCTGAGGGACTCTTCGATCTTGTTGACGATTTCCTTGCGGTTGCCCCGGGCGCGCTTGACCGCCTGGTTGATCCGCGCGGAGCGCATCGGGTGCATCGCCTTGAAGCCGAGGTCTTCGAATTCTATGCGGATGGCGTGCATGCCCAGCCGGTTGGCGATGGGCGCATAGATTTCCAGGGTTTCTTTGGCGATCCGTCGGCGTTTTTCGCCAGACAGGACTTCCAGCGTGCGCATGTTGTGCAGGCGGTCGGCGAGCTTGACCAGGATCACGCGAATATCGCGCGCCATGGCCATGGCCATTTTCTGGAAGTTTTCGGCCTGGGCTTCGGCTTTGGTCTCGAAGTTCATCTGGGTCAGCTTGCTGACGCCATCGACCAGTTCGGCCACGGTTTCGCCGAACTGCGCTTGCAGCGCTTCCTTGGCGATACCGGTGTCTTCGATCACGTCATGCAGCATCGCAGCCATCAAGCTCTGATGGTCCATGTGCATGTCGGCAAGAATATTCGCCACCGCAAGAGGATGCGTGACGTACGCCTCACCGCTACGGCGGCGTTGGCCGTCGTGAGCTTGTTCGGCGTAGAAGTACGCTCGGCGGACCAGATTGACCTGGTCCTTGCCGAGGTAGGTCGATAAGCGATCGGCGAGGGCGTCTATGCTCGGCATGATGAAACCTGCCGTTCGCTGTGACCCCGCGCCGTGCTACGTCGACCAGGCATGGCTTAGACGGCCTCGTTGGACTCGTCCTCGAACGCTGCGAACAGCGGTTCGTCTTCGACGATTTCAGCATTGGCGATGAACTCGTAGCTCATCAGGCCTTCAGCGATTTCACGCAGCGCTACGACGGTAGGCTTGTCGTTTTCCCACTGAACCAGGGGCTCTTTGCCGCCGGTGGCCAGTTGACGGGCACGCTTGGTAGAGAGCATGACCAGCTCAAAGCGGTTTTCCACGTGTTCTAGGCAATCTTCAACGGTTACGCGGGCCATGGTATTCCTCGGAGCGAATGCAATATGCGCGCTGCCCGGTTGGGCGAGCGGACTCAACAGTTTAAAAAATCACCAGCGATTAGGGAAGCGCTGATTTTTTGACCAGGCCCTTCAACGCGCTGCAAGTACCAATGTAAAGCCCTTGCAGCGGTTTTGGGAAGAGCTGTTTCAGCCCAGCAATTCAGCCAGCAACATGCCGAAACGCACCTGTTGGCGCTTCTGTTGCAATTGATTGGCACGGAAAATCGCCTTCAGGTCATCCAGTGCGTGGGAGAAATCGTCATTGATGATCAGGTAGTCGTACTCGACATAGTGGCTCATTTCGTTGACGGCTTCACGCATCCGGCCAGCAATGATCTCGTCGCTGTCCTGGCCACGGTGGGTCAGGCGCTGGTGCAAGGCTTGCAGCGATGGCGGCAGAATGAAGATCGAACGCGCCTGAGGCATCAGCTTTCGCACTTGTTCGGCGCCTTGCCAATCGATTTCCAGAATCAGGTCGTGACCTTCGTCCAGCGTTTGCTGCAGATGGCTTTGCGAGGTGCCGTAGAAGTTGCCGAATACTTCGGCGCGTTCCAGAAAATCGCCGTGTTCGCCCATCTTCACAAAGGCTTCGCGGCTCACGAAGTGGTAGTTCACGCCGTCTACTTCACCCGGGCGCATGGCACGGGTGGTGTGGGAAATCGATACGCGGATCTCCGGGTTGGTGTCGGTCAAGGCCTTGACCAGGCTGCTCTTGCCCGCGCCCGAAGGGGCGGAAATGATGTACAGGGTGCCGGTGCTGTGGGTCATGTCGGGTTTGCCTTACTCAATATTCTGCACTTGTTCGCGCATCTGCTCGATCAACACTTTGAGGTTGACCGCTGCCTGTGTGCTGCGCGGGTCGAAGGCTTTGGAGCCCAGTGTGTTGGCTTCGCGGTTGAGTTCCTGCATCAGGAAGTCCAGGCGCCGACCGGCAGCGCCACCGGACTTGAGCACCCGGCGAACTTCGATGATGTGAGTGCTCAGGCGATCCAGTTCTTCGGCGACGTCGCTCTTCTGAGCGAGCATGACCATTTCCTGTTCCAGGCGTTGCGGGTCCATCTCGGCTTTCATGTCGGCGAAGCGGTCGAGGACTTTCTGGCGCTGGGTGGCAAGCATCTGCGGGACCAGTTCGCGCAGGGTCACCACGTCTTCTTCAATGGAGGTCAGGCGATCATCGATCAACCGTGCCAGCTCCGCGCCTTCGCGCTCGCGACCGGCCTTGAGTTCTTTCAGGCCTTCGTTGAACAGTGACAGAGCTTCGGCATTCAAGGCTTGCGGGTCGGTGGCGTCGCCGACCAGTACGCCGGGCCAGGCCAACACTTCCAGCGGGTTCAGCGCCGCCGGATTCTTGATCAGGCTGGCGATGGTCTCGGCGGCTGCAACCAGTTGCGCGGCGCGCTCGCGATCCACTTGCAGGGGTTTGTCGGTGTTTTCTTCGGTGAAGCGCAGGGTGCACTCGAGTTTGCCTCGGGAGATGCCCTGACGCAGTGCCTCGCGGACCGCGCCTTCGAGGTCGCGAAACGACTCGGGCAGGCGCAAGTGCGGTTCCAGGTAGCGGCTGTTGACCGAGCGCAATTCCCAGCTCAGGGTGCCTTGGGCGCCGGCTTTTTCGACGCGGGCGAAGGCGGTCATGCTGTGCACCATGGAGGTACCTCGCAATGCAGGTTCATGCGTTACCAAAGGTTTCGCAGACCCGATCTATATGAATTAAAGCCAAGAGGCAGCAAAGGCGCAGGATTGTAGCGCAGTGGGGCGGATGCGCCCAAACACACGGTGTGACAAAGGGCTGCAGGCCGTCGGTTAGGCGCTGTTCCAGGCTCAAGCCAGGGCCTTCAATCGTCGGGCGGATTTTTTAGAAGTGCCCAGGCTCGACGCGCGGCTCTATAATGCTCGGCAGTTTTCCGTCCCCCGTACAGGTATTCCCTATGAAACGTCCAAGTGGTCGCGCTGCCGATCAGCTCCGCTCGATCCGCATTACCCGCAACTACACCAAACACGCCGAGGGATCCGTACTGGTCGAGTTCGGTGATACCAAAGTCATCTGCACCGTCAGCGTCGAAAACGGCGTACCGCGTTTCCTCAAAGGCCAGGGCCAGGGTTGGTTGACTGCCGAATACGGCATGCTGCCGCGCGCCACCGGCGAGCGTAACCAGCGTGAAGCAAGTCGCGGCAAGCAAGGCGGCCGGACCCTGGAAATCCAGCGTCTGATCGGTCGTTCGCTGCGCGCTTCGCTGGACATGTCCAAGCTGGGCGACGTCACCCTGTACGTCGACTGCGATGTGATCCAGGCAGATGGCGGCACCCGCACCGCGTCCATCACCGGCGCCATGGTTGCGCTGGTCGACGCCTTGAAAGTGATCAAGAAGCGTGGCGGCCTGAAAGGTGGCGACCCGCTCAAGCAAATGATCGCGGCCGTTTCGGTCGGCATGTATCAGGGCGAACCTGTGCTCGACCTCGACTACCTGGAAGACTCGGCTGCCGAGACCGACCTGAACGTGGTCATGACCAGCACCGGTGGCTTCATCGAAGTCCAGGGCACTGCCGAAGGCGCGCCGTTCCAGCCTGAAGAGTTGACCGCTATGCTGGAATTGGCGAAGAAAGGCATGAGCGAAATCTTCGAACTGCAGAAGGCTGCACTGGCCGACTGACCGGAACCAATCCAGGCAAGGAGGACATCATGAGTGACGAGCAAGAGCTGCTTCCCGTCCCGAGCAAAGAAGTTCGGCAGTGGGCGATGTTTTGTCACCTGTCCGCCTTGCTGGGGATATGGATTCCGTTCGGTACGCTGATCGGCCCGCTGATTCTCTGGCAGATGAAGCGCGAGATGGACCCGTTTGTCGATGCGCAGGGCAAGGAGGCGCTGAACTTCCAGATCACCGTCGCCATTGCCTCCGCCATCTGCTTCTTGCTGATGGTGGTGATCATCGGGTTTTTCCTGTTTGGTCTGGTGGCGATTGGTGCGTTGGTGTTGACGATCATTGCGGGCGTGAAAGCCAATGAGGGTGTGCCGTACCGGTATCCGTTCACGTGGCGGTTGATCAAGTAGCGAGCAGTGTGTAACTCGTGTGGGAGCGGGCTTGCTCGCGAAAGCGGTATGTCAGTCGACATCGTCGTCGGATGACACACCGTTTTCGCGAGCAAGCCCGCTCCCACATTGAAGTATCAGTGCGCATGACAATATCGACAGTCATCAGGCTTTGTGCAAAACGCAGTTCACCGAAACTTGTAATTAATTACCCTGCCTTGTAGGAATTTTCTTTTTAAAAGTTAGAACTTTCCCTCGCCCTAAAAGCTGAATGCCTGACAGCCTAAGCCACTGTTCAGATTCTCACTTGTACAATTTTTTCCTACACGTCTAGTCACAACTACACAGCCTCAGCGCGGTGTATGAGCTTGGCAATGAGACTTCGCGGTTGATAAAGTTGCCCCAAGTAATATTCCTTCAGAAATATTTCGATATATTCAGACCATTGAAGGTCCTTGAATTTAAAGCAAGTCAGTGTTGAGAAGATCAACCTGTTCAAGTGGCGTGTCCAGGTAAAAAGTTCGCCCCTGAATACATATCAAAGAACAATGCCTATGATTCAGCTCGATTTTTACGGAACACTTGTGGCCGCCTCGTTAGTGCTGTTACTGGGGCGCGGGCTGGTTGCACGAGTTGGTTTTTTACGTGCCTACAATATCCCTGAGCCAGTAGCCGGTGGTCTTGTCGTCGCCCTGGTTCTCTTGGCGTTGCGGGGGCTGGATATTGAAGTCCGCTTTGATACTTCCCTGCAGACGCCCTTGATGCTGGCTTTTTTTGCCACCATTGGCTTGAGTGCAGATTTCGCAAGTCTGAAGAAGGGCGGACGCGTAGTCGGGATTTTCCTGCTGGCGGTCATCGGGCTTTTGGTGGTTCAGAATGCCATGGGCATTGGGCTGGCGACGGCGTTGGGGCTTGATCCGTTGATGGGCTTGTTGACGGGTTCGATTACATTGTCTGGCGGTCACGGTACAGGCGCTGCGTGGGGATCGACGTTCAGTGAAAAGTACGGTCTGGCTTCCGCCTCTGAACTCGCTCTGGCCTCTGCGACCTTTGGCTTGGTGCTGGGTGGTTTGATTGGTGGTCCGGTCGCTCGCTTGCTAATCAAACGCGTCCAGGCGCCCGGCCTTGAGCAAGACAAGCCGAGGCTGCCGAAGGGCTTTGAACAGCCCAACAAAGAGCGCTCGATCACGCCATTTTCGTTTATCGAGACACTCGCCCTGATCGCCGTCAGTCTGATGGCTGGCTCCCTCTTGAATGGCCAGCTTCACGGAACTGCACTTGAGCTGCCGACGTTCGTTTGCGTCTTGTTCGTGGGGGTGATTTTACGGAACGGGCTTTCAGCGCTTGGCTTGTATCAGGTGTTTGAGCGTGAAGTTTCCGTGTTGGGGAATGTCAGCTTATCGCTGTTTCTGGCGATCGCCCTGATGTCGCTCAAGCTGTGGGATCTGGCAGCTCTGGCTTTGCCGATCTTCATCATCCTGGCTGCGCAAGCGTTGGTCATGGCGCTATTCGCGATTTTCGTGACCTTCAGAATGATGGGCAGCAACTACGACGCGGCGGTTCTGGCGGCAGGGCACTGCGGTTTCGGACTAGGTGCAACACCAACTGCCATTGCCAACATGCAAGCGGTGACACAACGTTACGGACCTTCGCAGATAGCGTTCCTGGTGGTGCCAATGGTGGGTGCTTTCTTCATCGACATCATTAATGTCGTCGTGATCAAGTTGTACCTTGCACTACCGTTTTTCGCAGCTGCTTGAGGGGATAGTCCATAAGAAAAATGCCCGTATCTTGCGATACGGGCATTTTCTTTAACTGACCAGTACAAATTAAATGGTCAGCGTCCAGTCATAATCCACGATCAGCGGAGCATGCTGCGAGAACCGTGGCTGACGTGGCAAGCGCGCACTGCGTACAAAGCGGCGCAGGCCCGGGGTCAGTATCTGGTAATCGAAGCGCCAGCCCAGGTTGAGCATCTCAGCCTGTTCGTTGTCCGGCCACCAGCTGTACTGGTCACCTTCACGGCTCACTTCGCGCAGGGCATCGACATAACCCATGTTACCGACAATCTCGTCCATCCAGGCACGCTCAGGTGCCAGGAAGCCCGGGGATTGCTGGCTGTCGCGCCAGTTCTTGATATCCAGCTTCTGTTGCGCCACGTACAGCGAGCCACAGTAAATGTACTCGCGACGTTTGCGCCGCTGTTTATCCAGATAACGGGCGAAGTCGTCCATTAGCTTGAACTTCTGGTTCAAGTCTTCATCGCCGTTCTGCCCCGAAGGGAGCAGCAAGGTCGCGATGCTGACCTTGTCGAAATCGGCTTGCAGGTAGCGCCCGTAGCGGTCGGCTGTCTCGAAGCCGAGACCGCTGATGACTGCCTTCGGTTGCAGCCGCGAATACAAAGCCACGCCACCTTGGGCGGGAACTTCGGCTTCGCAGGCATAAAGGAAGTAGCCATCCAGTTGGAAAGCTGGATCGTCCAGTTCAAAGGCGGAGGCGCGGGTGTCCTGCAGGCAGATGACGTCGGCATTCTGTGCTTGCAGCCAACTGAGCAAACCTCGCTCCACTGCAGCCTGAATACCATTGACGTTCACACTGATGATCCGCATAAATGGCCCCAAAAATCGCGTGCGTGTATGATACACGGCGTCAACCTAATTAGCTAAATCCGTGGTATTTGGGGTTTTTTTCATGCAAGCGTATCAGCGCGATTTCATTCGTTTTGCCATCGATCGCGGCGTTTTGCGCTTCGGTGAGTTCACCCTGAAGTCCGGGCGCACCAGTCCATACTTCTTCAATGCCGGCCTGTTCAACTCGGGTTCCGCCCTGGCGCAGCTGGGTCGATTCTATGCGGCGGCCATCGTCGAAAGCGGCATTTCGTTCGACGTTCTGTTCGGCCCGGCCTACAAAGGCATTCCGTTGGCGGCGACGACAGCAGTGGCTTTGGCTGAACATCACAACCGTGATTTGCCATGGTGCTTCAACCGTAAAGAGGCCAAGGCCCATGGCGAAGGCGGCAGCCTGGTTGGCGCGCCATTGACCGGCGAAGTGCTGATCATCGATGACGTGATCACCGCTGGCACTGCGATCCGCGAAGTGATGCAGATTATCGCTTCCCAGGAAGGCGCCAAGGCGGCGGGCGTGCTGATCGCCCTGAACCGTCAAGAGCGTGGCAACGGCGAGTTGTCGGCGATCCAGGAAGTGGAGCGTGACTTCGGCATTCCGGTGATCAGCATTGTTTCGCTGAATCAGGTGCTGGAATTCCTGGCTGACGATCCGCAGCTCAAGCAACACCTGCCAGCCGTAGAAGCCTACCGCGCCCAATTCGGCGTATGACCCTGTAGGAGCCGGCTTGCTGGCGATCAATGCCACACGGCATGTCAGGCACAACGAGTTGCGTATAAATAAAAAAGCCCCGTCCGGATCATCCGGGCGGGGCTTTTTTATTTCTGACGCCTGTTCACCGAGGCAGGCAAGTTGACGTAAAAGAGCGTCATGAATGCACTCGTCAGCGGCAGGGCGCAGCCGAACAATACGTTCCGTACGGTTTTGCGGCTGCGTTTCCTGGCCAGTACGCCTGACTTTTTCCCCCGTGGTTACTTGGAAGGCTCGTTCGGGTACGGATCTTCGACGGCGTCACCTTGGCCTGTCAGGATTTTCCAGCCATTGAGGGTGTGGGTGTCTGGTTTGAAGTCCGGGCACGGCGGAAGTGAAGTCTTCGACTGATTGGTGTATTCGCGTCCGCAGTCTGCGCACTCGTAAGTGCCTGCTGATACATCGCTGCCGTAGGGGACGTGGTCTTTTTGCATGGGGATGATCTCCAGTGGATTCACGGAAGATCCTAAGCGGATGGATGCTGGCGGGATGTCGGAAGTTTCGCTTAATCAGGTCAGGCATTTCCTTCGCGCATAAAAAAGATCGCAGGCTTCGTCAGCTCCTACGGAATATTCTTACATCCGTAGGTGCTGCTGAAGGCTGCGATCTTTGACGTTCTTGAATCAGTGACGCTTGCGGTTACTGATCAAAGTACCAACGCCGGTGTCGGTGAAGATTTCCAGCAGAATCGCATTCGGCACCCGACCATCGATGATCAACGAGCTGCCCACGCCGCCCTGAACCGCCTCCAGCGCGCAACGGATCTTGGGCAGCATGCCGCCGTAGATCGTACCGTCGGCAATCAGGTCGTCGACTTGCTGGGTACTCAGGCCGGTCAGGACCGTGCCCGACTTGTCCATCAGGCCGGCGATGTTGGTCAGCAGCATCAGCTTCTCGGCTTTCAGCGCTTCGGCGACCTTGCCGGCCACCAGGTCAGCATTGATGTTGTACGACTCGCCGTTCTCGCCGACGCCGATTGGCGCGATCACCGGGATGAAGTTGCCTTTGACCAGCAGGTTCAGCAGCTCGGTGTTGATCCCGACCACTTCGCCCACCTGACCGATGTCGATGATTTCCGGTTGGGTCATCTCCGGGGTCTGGCGGGTGACGGTCAGTTTTTTCGCACGAATCAGCCCGGCGTCTTTACCGGTCAGGCCGATGGCGCTGCCGCCATGACGGTTGATCAGGTTGACGATGTCCTTGTTCACCTGGCCGCCGAGGACCATTTCCACCACGTCCATGGTCTGTGCGTCAGTCACGCGCATGCCATCGATGAAGTGACTCTCGATCGACAGTCGTTTGAGCAAGTCGCCGATTTGCGGGCCGCCGCCGTGAACCACCACCGGGTTAATCCCGACGGCTTTCATCAGCACGATGTCGCGGGCGAAGCCGGTTTTCAGCTCCTCGCTTTCCATCGCGTTGCCGCCGTATTTGATCACCAGCGTCTTGCCGACATAGCGGCGGATGTAAGGCAGCGCTTCGGACAGGACCTTGGCGGTGTTGGCGGCGGCTTCGCGTTCGAGGGTCATTCAGGGCTCCGGGTGAATCAGAACGGTAGTTGGAGATCAGGTGCAACACGTTTCAACTGGACTTTGAAAACGTCCTTGATGCGCTGCAATTCAGCCTCGTCATCGGCCTCGAAGCGCAGCACCAGCACCGGTGTGGTGTTGGACGCGCGCACCAGGCCCCAGCCTTTGGCATAGTCGACTCGCACGCCGTCGATGGTGGTCAGGTCGGCGCCTTCGCCCCACTTCGCGTCGTGCAATGCATCAATGATGCTGAATTTGCTCTCTTCGGTCACATGGATATTGATTTCCGGCGTAGAAATATCATTCGGGAAGGTCGCAAACAGCTCTTCCGCGGTGGATTTTTCCTTGCTGAGGATTTCCAGCAGCCGTGCGGCGCTGTAAATGCCATCGTCGAAACCGAACCAGCGTTCCTTGAAGAAAATGTGCCCACTCATTTCGCCGGCCAACAGCGCGCCGGTCTGTTTCATTTTCTTTTTGATCAGCGAGTGACCGGTCTTCCACATTAACGGGCGACCGCCGTATTCCTTGATCAGCGGTGTCAGGCGACGGGTGCATTTGACGTCGAAGATGATTTCCGCGTCCGGGTTGCGCGCCACCACGTCACGGGCGAACAGCATCAGCAGGCGGTCCGGATAGACGATGCTGCCGGTGTTGGTCACCACGCCAACGCGGTCGCCGTCGCCGTCAAAGGCCAGGCCGATGTCGGCGTTGGTTTCCTTGACCTTGGCGATCAGGTCGACAAGGTTTTCAGGCTTGCCCGGGTCCGGGTGGTGGTTCGGGAAGTTGCCGTCGACGTCGCAGAACAGCGGGATGACTTCGCAGTTCAGCGCTTCGATCAGTTGTGGGGCGATCACGCCGGCCGCGCCGTTGCCGCAGTCGACCACGACTTTGAGGCGACGAGCGAGTTTGATGTCCTGGACGATTTCTGTGTTGTAGCGGTCAAGGATTTCTACTTTGGTGATGCTGCCCTTGCCACTGCTCAGGTCGTTGGTCTTGAGGCGGTCGTGCAAGGCCTGGATTTGTTCGTTGGCCAAGGTATCGCCGGCGATGACGATCTTGAAACCGTTGTAGTTCGACGGGTTGTGGCTGCCGGTCAGCATCACGCCCGATTTGCCGGCCAGTACGTTCGCGGCGTAATACAGCGCCGGCGTTGGCACCAGGCCCACATCACTGACATGGCAACCGGCGTCGGCCAAGCCTTTGATCAGTTGCTCGACCAGCTCCGGGCCGGACAGGCGGCCGTCGCGGCCAACAGAGACGTTGGGTTCGTCCTGGGCCAGGCTTTGGGCGCCGATGGCGCGACCGAGCCAGTAAGCGGTCTCAGCGTTCAGAAATTCCGGGACGGTACCGCGAATGTCATAGGCGCGGAAAATGCTGTCGGGAAACGTGGGTGCGACTTGGGCTGGGGTGTTCATCTGTAGGAATGCTCCATCTCGAAAGTGGCTGGACCTGCACGCGAAGAACGCTTCGGCGGGTTCGAACTGAAGGGTATGACGGCGTTTTCCACAGAGAGTTCGTGGTGCGAAAAGGCCATGACACCGGTTTCACTTAGCATTTGACGGGCCAATGCCTTGTTTTCCAGTAGTAAACCTTCCAGATGACGGCTGTGCAATTTGTCGCGAGAGCGCTTGGCTCCCGCTTTCCCTGCAGGAGCTGCCGAAGGCTGCGATCTTTTGATTTTCGATTCCAAGATCAAAAGATCGCAGCCTTCGGCAGCTCCTGCAGGGAGGACATCTATCGGATCAATGGCTGCCGGAGTGGCCGAAACCGCCCGTGCCGCGTTGGGTTTCAACGAATTCTTCGACCATCTCGAAGTGCGCTTGAACCACGGGAACCAAAATCAGTTGGGCCAAACGCTCGCCGACCACCATGTTGAAATCGGTCTGGCCACGGTTCCAGCACGACACCATCAGCGGACCCTGGTAATCGGAGTCGATCAGGCCGACCAGGTTGCCCAGCACGATGCCGTGCTTATGACCCAGGCCGGAGCGCGGCAGAATCAGCGCGGCCAAACCTGGATCGCCGATGTAAACGGACAGACCGGTCGGGATCAGCACGGTTTCACCCGGCTTGATCACGGTGTCTTTTTCCAGCATGGCGCGCAGGTCGAGGCCGGCGGAGCCTGGCGTGGCGTACTGCGGCAGCGGAAATTCGGTACCGATGCGGGGGTCGAGGATCTTGGCTTGCAAAGCGTGCATGTAAATTAAACCTGGTTCAGACGTTCGGCGATAAAAGTGATCAGCTGGCGAGCAATCTTGCTCTTGCTGGTCTGGGCGAAAAGTGTGGCGTGTAGCTCGCGATCGATCACGCTGCAGGCGTTTTCTTCGCTGTTGAAGCCAATGCTCGGGTTGGCGACGTCGTTGGCGACGATCAAATCGAGGTTCTTGTCTTTCAACTTGCGCGCAGCGTAGTCGAGCAGGTGTTCGGTTTCGGCGGCGAAACCGACACTGAACGGACGGTCGGGGCGTGTGGCAATGGTGGCCAGGATGTCTGGGTTGCGCACCATTTGTAGCAACAAGCCGTCGCCGTTCGTAGGGTCTTTCTTGAGTTTCTGTGGGGCAACGACTTCCGGGCGGTAGTCCGCGACCGCTGCGGAGGCAATGAACAGGTCGCAAGGGATCGCGGCTTCGCAGGCAGCCAGCATGTCGCGGGCGCTGACCACGTCGATGCGCGTGACGCGATCCGGGGTCGGCAGGTGCACCGGGCCGGTGATCAGGGTGACACGGGCGCCGGCTTCAACCGCCGCTTCGGCCAGGGCAAAGCCCATTTTTCCGGAGCTGTGGTTGGTGATGTAGCGCACCGGGTCGATGTTTTCCTGGGTCGGGCCGGCGGTGATCAGCACGTGTTTGCCGGTCAGTGCCTTACGCTGGAAGCAGTCTGCCGCGCACTGGGCCAGTTCGACGGCTTCGAGCATGCGGCCCAGGCCAACGTCACCGCAGGCCTGGCTGCCGGAGGCCGGGCCAAAGGCTTTGATGCCGCGGCTTTCAAGGGTTTGCAGGTTGGCTTGGGTCGCCGGATCGCGCCACATGGCCTGGTTCATTGCCGGGGCAACGGCAACCACGGCGTCGGTGGCCAGCACCAGCGTGGTCAGCAGATCGTCGGCAATGCCTTGGGCCAGACGAGCGATCAGGTCCGCAGTGGCGGGGGCGATCAGCACCATGTCGGCCCACTTGGCCAGTTCGATGTGGCCCATTGCGGCTTCGGCTGCCGGGTCCAGCAGGTCCAGATGAACCGGGTGGCCGGACAACGCCTGCATGGTCAGCGGGGTGATGAACTCTGCGCCGCCACGGGTCATGACCACGCGCACTTCGGCGCCCTGGTCGATCAGGCGGCGAACCAGATCGGCGCTCTTGTAGGCAGCAATGCCGCCGCCGACGCCCAGAACGATGCGTTTCCGATACAGCCGCTGCATAGGTCTGCCTTTCATTTCGTTGATGACTGCGTAGCGAACCCCCCTCCCCAGGAGTGAAATCGCCCGCAAAAAAGATGGGCTACGATATCACAGCGACCGCTACGGAACAGCGGCGCCCACAGACCAGGGAGGTGTTATGAGTATTCGGGATTGGCCGGCGGCCGAGCGGCCGCGGGAGAGGTTATTGGAGTTGGGCTCGGCCAGCCTTTCGGACGCAGAGCTGCTGGCGATATTTTTACGCACCGGGGTGGCCGGCAAAAGTGCGGTGGATCTGGCGCGGCATTTATTGAGTCAATTTGGCAGCCTGCGCTCGCTGCTGGAAGCCGATCAAGCAACATTCAGCAGGCAATTAGGGCTCGGCCCGGCGAAATTCGCTCAGTTGCAGGCGGTGTTGGAAATGGCCCGTCGGCATCTGGCTGAACGCTTGCGCCACAGTTCAGTGTTGGAGAATCCGCTGGTTGTGCGTGATTACCTCAAGTCGATGCTGCGACACGAGCCTCATGAGGTATTTGGCTGCCTGTTTCTGGACTCGAAGCATCGAGTTCTGGCGTTTGAATCACTGTTTCGTGGATCTATCGACTGCACCAGCGTTTATCCGCGTCAGGTGGTCAAGCGCGCTTTGGCCCATAACGCCGCAGCTTTGATCCTTTGCCATAATCATCCGTCAGGCAATCCCGACCCCAGCCAAGCTGATCGAAAATTGACCAAACGCCTCCAGGATGCGCTGGACCTGATCGATGTGCGAATACTCGACCACTTCATCATCGGCGACGGAGATCCGCTGTCGATGGCTGAATATGGGTGGATGTGACGGGATAAACGCTCACTCTGTAGGAGCCGGCTTGCTGGCGATCCGGACAACGCGGTGTGGCTGATTAACCGCGGTGACGCCATCGCCAGCAAGCCGGCTCCTACAGGGTTTTGTGGTGAGGCAGCTACTTGAGGTTGACCTTGGAATAGTCCTGACGACCGAAGGGGCTCACCGCGTAGCCCTCGACTTCTTTGCGCATCAGCGCGAAGGCGGTCGGGTGGGCCAGCGGCAACCACAGCGCCTGCTGCTGAATCTGCGCCTGAGCCTGTTCATAAAGCTTGGTGCGTACACCCTGCTCGGACGTGGTCTTGCCGGCGCTGATCAGCTTGTCCAGATCCTGGTTGCAGTAACGGGCGAAGTTGGTGCCCGGCTTGACCGCGGCACAGGAAAACTGCGGTGTGAGGAAGTTGTCCGGATCGCCATTGTCGCCGGCCCAGCCCATGAACAGCAGGTCATGTTCACCGGCCTTGGCGCGACGGATCACTTCGCCCCATTCGATCACGCGTATCTCGGCTTGAATGCCGATCTCTGCGAGATCCGATTGCAGCATCTGCGCGCCGAGGCTTGGATTCGGGTTCAGCAGGCTGCCGGTAGGACGGGTCCAGATAGTGGTCTGGAAACCGTCCTTGAGTCCGGCTTTAGCCATGAGTGCCTTGGCCTTTTCAACGTCGTACGTATAACCGGGCAAGCCTTTGGCGTAACTCCAGGTATTAGGCGGGTATGGGCCGTTGGCAGGTTCGGCGGTGTCTTCGAACACGGCTTTGACATAGCTGGCCTTGTCAAACGCGAGATTGATGGCTTGCCGCACCTCAGGCTTGTCCAGCGGTGGATGCTGGCTGTTGATGGCGACGAACGCAGTCATGAACGCGTCGGTCTTTTCCACTTTCAACGTCGGTTCTTTCAGTGCGGCTTGTACGTCCAGTGGCTTGGGCGACAGAGCGATCTGACACTCGTTGCGGCGCAGTTTCTGCAAGCGCACGTTGGCGTCCGGGGTGATGGCGAAGATCAGCGGGTCCACCGAAGGCTTGCCGCGGAAGTAGTCCGGGTTGGCCTTGTAGCGAATCGAAGCGTCTTTCTGGAATCGCGTGAACACAAAGGGCCCGGTACCGATCGGCTGGCTGTTGAGCTTCTCCGGGGTGCCGGCCTTCAGCAGTTTGTCGGTGTATTCGGCGGAGTAGATCGAGGCGAAGCCCATGCTCAGGGTCGGCAGGAACGTCGAGTCCGGGTGATCGAGGGTGAAGCGCACGGTCAGCGGGTCGAGCGCGTCGATCTTCTTGATCAGCGCCGGCAACTGCATCGATTGCGCGTGCGGGAAGCCGCTCTGCGCCACTTTGTGCCAAGGGTTGGCCGGGTCGAGCATGCGGTCGAAGCTGAATTTCACGTCTTCGGCGGTCAGGTTGCGCGTCGGGCTGAAATATTCGGTGTGGTGAAATTTCACCTGCGGATGCAGCTTGAACACGTAGGTCAGGCCGTCAGGGGTGACTTCCCAGCTGTCCGCGAGGCCGGCGACCACTTTGCCGCTGGCCGTGTCGAAGTCCACCAAACGGTTCATCAGCACGTCGGCCGAGGCGTTGGTGGTGGTCAGCGAGTTGTATTGCACCACGTCGAACCCTTCCGGGCTGGCCTCGGTGCAGACGCTCAGGGCGGCAGCATGGGCGAGCGGGCTCAGTAGAAGCGGGGCGAGCAACAGCGGTAGGGCAGCGAGGCGCATGGTCGGATTCCTTTACAGAACGAAGGCCCATCTGCAAGTGCAGTCTGGAAAAGGCTTACCCTAGTGGGCTCTTTTGCAAATGACTATCCCCTTTTTCAATTTAAGAGGACTATGTGCGATCGTTTTCGGTGAACGCTGCCTGCGGAAAACCCTGAATTGGCCGGTTGGCCGATTTTCTGCGACGAGTGGTCTTTATCGACGATAGCCTTTATCCAAGGCACTCGGAGCCAGAAAAGCAGGGTTTTTATCAAGCCTGTGCACACGGAATGTTGTTGCTCTCTAGTCTTTCTGGTATAAAGCAGCGCTCTTTTCTAGGGGCCCGGTTCCTTCACTGTAGGTGTAGCCGGTAAGACCTCTAAAGAAACGCGGCGCCTGGCGCCAAATGACTGAGAGATTAAGCGGCCAACCCATGCCGGGTTGGGCATGTGGTTTTAGAGGGCTGAGGCATGTCGAGAGTATGTCAAGTTACCGGTAAGGGTCCGGTGACTGGGAATAACATTTCCCACGCAAACAACAAAACCCGTCGTCGTTTCCTGCCGAACCTGCAGCATCACCGCTTCTGGGTTGAAGAAGAGAAACGTTTCGTGCGTCTGCGCGTATCTGCCAAAGGCATGCGTATCATCGACAAGCGTGGCATCACTGTCGTGCTGGCCGAAATCCGCGCCGCTGGCAAGATCTAAGGGAGCTAATCATGCGTGAATTGATTCGTTTGATTTCGAGCGCCGGTACTGGTCACTTCTACACTACCGACAAGAACAAGCGCACTACTCCGGACAAAATCGAGATCAAGAAATTTGATCCGGTTGTTCGCAAGCACGTGATCTACAAGGAAGGCAAAATCAAGTAATTGATTTTTCCCTCTTACGAAAAAGGCCCGTATCGCGAGATACGGGCCTTTTTTGTTGCCTGCGGGTTATGTGTTGCCTGTTAGTGCCCCTTCGCGAGCAAGCCCGCTCCCACATTGGATCGCGGTCTAATGTGGGAGCGGGCTTGCTCGCGAAAGCGTCGGCCCAGACAACAAAAATCCTCAAGCCTTCTGTTCAAACGCCACATAAATCTTGCGGCACGTTTCCAGCACTTCCCAAGTGCCGCGGAACCCGGCCGGGATCACGAAGCGATCACCTGCACGCACAGTTTTGCTGTTGCCATCGTTATCACGCAGCACTGAAACGCCCTGGACGATTTCGCAGTATTCGTGCTCTGTGAAATTCACATGCCACTGCCCGACGGCGCCTTCCCAAACGCCTGCATTCAATTGGCCGCACGGGCTGTTGTAGTGGTTGTAAACCACCTGCTCCGGGTCGCCCTTCAGGATTTTCGCCTGGTCCGGTCTGTAGCGCTCGGGCTCGGTAGTGGCCTGGCTGAAGTCGACGATGTTCTGGATGCTCATTGTTGTAATCCCCCGTGATTGTGGCGCGAGTGGCTGGAAAGGTGCAGAAAAGCCCAAAGTCTATGTTTATTAAAATGAACACCGCAAGGCCGTTTACCGACCTTATGTCAAATATATTGAAACAACCCCGGCCACTGGTTTAGGGTGGCGGTTGCCTTCGGCCGAATTGCAGGCTGGCCGGGCAGAATTCCTGGGGACGTCCGCGAAGAACGCGGGGCGCTCGTATTCAATAAGAGGAGGACACTCGAATGACTACCCTGACTCGTGCCGATTGGGAACAACGGGCTCGCGATCTGAAGATCGAAGGCCGTGCCTACATCAATGGCGAATACACCGATGCCGTCTCCAGCGAGACCTTCGAGTGCATCAGTCCGGTCGATGGCCGTCTGCTGGGCAAGATCGCCAGCTGTGACGCCGCCGATGCCCAGCGCGCTGTTGAAAATGCTCGCGCCACGTTCAATTCCGGCGTCTGGTCGCGCCTGGCGCCGACCAAACGCAAAGCCACCATGATCCGTTTTGCCGGCCTGCTGAAACAGCACGCCGAAGAGCTGGCCCTGCTTGAAACCCTCGACATGGGCAAGCCCATCAGCGATTCCCTGTACATCGACGTTCCCGGTGCGGCGCAAGCCTTGAGCTGGAGCGGCGAAGCCATCGACAAGATCTACGACGAAGTGGCCGCGACCCCGCATGATCAGCTGGGTCTGGTGACCCGCGAGCCGGTCGGCGTTGTCGGCGCCATCGTGCCGTGGAACTTCCCGTTGATGATGGCCTGCTGGAAACTCGGCCCGGCGCTGTCTACCGGTAACTCGGTGATCCTCAAACCGTCCGAAAAATCGCCGCTGACCGCCATCCGCATTGCTGCGCTGGCCGTTGAAGCCGGCATTCCGAAAGGCGTGCTGAACGTGTTACCGGGCTACGGTCACACCGTCGGCAAGGCGCTGGCCCTGCACAATGACGTGGATACCCTGGTGTTCACCGGTTCGACCAAGATCGCTAAGCAACTGCTGATCTACTCCGGTGAGTCGAACATGAAACGCGTCTGGCTCGAAGCCGGCGGCAAGAGCCCGAACATCGTGTTCGCCGATGCCCCGGACCTGCAAGCCGCAGCCGAAGCGGCAGCCGGTGCCATCGCCTTCAACCAGGGTGAAGTTTGCACCGCGGGTTCGCGTCTGCTGGTCGAGCGTTCGATCAAGGACACCTTCCTGCCGCTGGTGATCGAGGCCCTGAAAACCTGGAAGCCGGGCAATCCGCTGGACCCGGCGACCAACGTCGGCGCGCTGGTCGATACCCAGCAGATGAACACCGTGCTGTCCTACATCGAGTCCGGCCACGCCGATGGCGCCAAACTGGTCGCTGGCGGCAAGCGCACGCTGCAGGAAACCGGGGGTACTTACGTTGAACCGACGATTTTCGACGGCGTCAGCAACGCGATGAAAATCGCCCAGGAAGAAATCTTTGGCCCAGTGTTGTCGGTCATCGCTTTCGATACCGCCGAAGAAGCCATCGCGATTGCCAACGACACGCCGTACGGCTTGGCCGCTGCGGTGTGGACCAAGGACATCTCGAAGGCTCACCTGACCGCCCGTGCGCTGCGCGCCGGTAGCGTGTGGGTCAACCAGTACGACGGCGGCGACATGACCGCGCCGTTTGGTGGCTTCAAGCAGTCGGGCAACGGTCGCGACAAATCGCTGCATGCGTTCGACAAGTACACCGAGCTGAAGGCGACCTGGATCAAGTTGTAAGCCAGTGAAGGAGCCCGTTGGTAATCCGGGCTCCTGAACGACGCAGATCCCTTGTGGGAGCGGGCTTGCTCGCGAAGGCGCCGTAACAGCCAACGATGATGTTGGATGTGATGGCCTCTTCGCGAGCAAGCCCGCTCCCACATTTGTTTTGTGTTGTCTGAAAAATAATATCCACAGGAGCGTGGAACATGCGTTGGGCGACTTATTTCGCCGTGTTGGCGTCTGTCTTGAGTGTCGGCCTGGCCCTGGGCGTCAGCATGCCGCTGGTATCGTTTCGCCTGGAAGGCTGGGGCTACGGTTCGTTTGCCATTGGCGTAATGGCGGCGATGCCGGCGATTGGTGTGTTGCTGGGTGCGAAAATCTCCAGCCATCTGGCGGCGCGTCTCGGCACGGCCAATCTGATGCGCCTGTGCTTGTGGGCCGGGGCGGTATCCATCGGGTTGCTGGCGCTGTTGCCGAGCTATCCGGTGTGGCTGGTGCTGCGATTGATGATTGGTGTGATCCTCACACTGGTCTTCATTCTTGGCGAAAGCTGGATCAATCAGCTGGTGGTCGAGCAATGGCGTGGGCGCCTGGTGGCGCTGTATGGCAGCAGCTATGCGCTGAGTCAGTTGGCCGGGCCGCTGCTGCTGGGGGTTCTGGGCACTGAACATGATTATGGGTTCTGGGTCGGCGTCGGGCTGCTCACGGCGGCGCCGTTTCTGCTGCTGGGCCGCAGCGGCGCGCCAACCAGTGAAGCTTGCAGCGTGACCTTCAGCGACTTGTGGGGCTTCTGTCGAGGACTGCCGGCGATTGCCTGGGGCGTGGCGCTGTTCGCCGCGTTTGAAGCGATGATCCTGACCTTGCTGCCGGTCTATTGTCTGCGTCAGGGCTTTACCACGGAAATCGCCTTGGCGATGGTCAGCACGGTGGTGGTCGGTGATGCCCTGCTGCAACTGCCGATCGGCGCGCTGGCGGATCGCTTGTCGCGACGTACGTTGTTCACCGGTTGCGCTGTGGTGCTGATGCTTTCGAGCCTGGCGATTCCGTTGTTGATCGACACGTTGCTGATCTGGCCGTTGTGGGTACTGTTTGGCGCCAGTGCCGGGGGGTTGTTCACCTTGTCACTGATCCTGATCGGTGAACGTTATCGCGACGACGCGCTGGTGCGCGCCAATGCGCATATCGCGCAGCTGTGGGGCATTGGTTGTCTGGTCGGGCCGTTGGCTGCCGGGGCTGGCAGTCAGTGGATCAGCGGGCATGCGTTGCCGTTGCTGATGGCGGCCGGCGCGTTCGGGTTGGTGATTTTGCTGTCACGCCAAGGTGCATTCGGTACGGTCGCCGAGCCGGCTTGACGCCGAGGGGCCAGCCAACCAGACCCCCTGTGGGAGCGGGCTTGCTCGCGAAAGCGGTGTGCCAGTCGCCATCATCGTCGGATGACACACCACTTTCGCGAGCAAGCCCGCTCCCACAGCGGAGGGTGTTGTCTGTCAGAGCATCCGCTCCAGGCCCACTGCGGTACTCATCCACGCATTGAAATGGCGCCACCAGCTTCCCGGCTCCTCGGTCAGCGTGTGCATTTTGCCGTCGTCCTCAGTCACCCAGACGATCCGGTCGTTTTCCAGCTTCACCTGATAACTCAGGGGCGGCGCCATACCTTCCAGCGCCGCTTTGCGCACATAGACAGCGAGTTCCGGACTGTCCACCAGCACCCCGACTTCGGTGTTCCACAACACCGAGCGCGGGTCGAAGTTGAACGAGCCGATGAATGATTTCTGCTGGTCGAAGATCATCGCTTTGCTGTGCAGGCTCGAATCGGAGCCTCGATAGGACTTGCTGTAGAAAATATGCGGTCCGCTGCCGCCGCCTTCACCGGGTTGGCGGCGTAATTCGTACAACTTCACGCCATGTTCCAGTAGCGCCCGGCGATAGGGCGCGTAACCGCCATGCACCGCCGGGACGTCGGTGGCTTCCAGCGAGTTGGTCAGCAGGCTGACGGAGACCCCGGCATCGGCGCGGCCGGTGAGGTAAACCAGCCCCGGCTGCCCCGGCACGAAGTACGCCGAGATCATGATCAGCTCTTTGCTGACCCCGGAGAGCTCAGGCGCCAATTGCGTGGTCAGCAGCAATTGCGGATCTGGCTCGCCGTCCGACAAGACCTTGCTCGGTGCGTCCCACAAGGCCTGGTTCCAGGCCCAGATCAGCTCCCGGCGCCAGATGTCCATGCGCGGGTTTGTGGTGTACGTCATCAATTGTTGATACAGCGCGTGATTCTGTTTTCGCGTGTCTTCCAGCGATTCTTCCAGGCGCGTGCGGGTATTTTGCAGGTCCTTTTGCGACGGTTTGCTCGACAGAAATTCATCGATCGGCTTGCTCAGCGCACTGTTCCAGTACTGGTCGAAACTGTGGCCAAGCTGCTCGGCGACCGGCCCGACGCCGAGCATGTCGATGTCGGTGAAATTCAGGTTGGGCTCGGCATCGAAATATTCGTCCCCCAGGTTGCGGCCGCCGACGATGGCAGCGCTATTGTCGGCCAGCCACAATTTGTTGTGCATGCGTCGGTGTTGCAGCGACAGGTTCAACAGTCGGCCCATGGTCCGGGTCGCGCCAGTGCTGCGACCCAGGTGCAACGGGTTGAACAGGCGGATCTGGATCTGCGGGTGTGCCGCCAGCGTGGCGATGATCCAGTCGAGGCCGTCGCTGGTGGTGTCGTCGAGCAGGATTCTTACGCGCACGCCACGGTCGGCCGCCTTGAGCAGTTCGTCCACCAGCATGCGCGTGCTGATGCCGTCATGGACGATGTAGTACTGCAAGTCGAGGCTGCTCTGGGCGTTGCGGATCAACTCGGCGCGGGCCATGAAGGCTTCGCCGCTATTGGACAGCAGGCGAAAACCGGACTTGCCCTCATGGGGCGCGGCCTGGGCCTGGATCGAGCGACCGAATGCCGAATCACTGGCGGGCAGCGCCTGGCTCGGTTCGCGCCGAACGTCGAAGCCGGCGCAACCACCCAGGAGCGAGGAGAGTAGCAGAAGAACGAGCAGGGGCTGTCTGACTCTCACGTAGGATCGTTCCGATTGGCGGCAGGTGTCGGCATATGGACGCTGAAATCCCGTTAAAAGTCAGTCGCAGAGGCTGTCATTTTCCGCCAGCAGTTTGATTGCCGCGGCGCCGACCTTGCGCACCGCGTCTTCGATCTGTGGTGTTGGCTTGGCAGCGTAGTTCATTCGCAGGCAATTGCGGTACTTGCCTGAGGGAGAAAAGATGCTGCCGACGGCAATCTGTACGCCTTGGTCGTGTAAGGCGCGATTCAGTTTCAGGGTGTCGAAACCATCCGGCAGTTCGACCCAAAGCATGAAACTGCCTTGCGGCCGACTGGCGCGGGTGCCGGCGGGGAAATAGCGGGTGACCCAATCGATCATCAGGTCGCGATTGCGCTGGTATTGCGTACGCACCCGCCGCAAATGCGGCTCGAAGTGACCGGCCTTGAGGAATTCGGCGATGGCAATCTGCGGTTGCGGCGCAGTGGAGCCGGTGCTGATGTATTTCATGTGCAGCACCCGCTCCAGGTACCGGCCCGGTGCAACCCAACCGATGCGCAAACCCGGCGCGAGCGTCTTGGAAAATGAACTGCAGAGCAGGACGCGGCCGTCTTCGTCGAAGGATTTTATCGTGCGTGGTCGCGGGTAGTTGTAGGCCAGTTCGCCATACACATCGTCTTCGATGATCGCCACGTCAAAACGCTGTGCGAGCGTCAACAACGCACGCTTGCGCGATTCCGGCATGATGTAGCCCAGCGGGTTGTTGCAGTTGGGCGTCAACTGTATGGCCTTGATTGGCCATTGTTCCAGGGCCAGTTCCAGCGCATCGAGGCTGATCCCGGTCAGCGGGTCGGTGGGGATTTCCAGAGCCTTCATGTTCAGGCCCTTGAGCGTCTGCATCGCGCCGTGAAAGCTCGGCGAGTCCACGGCGACGATGTCGCCCGGCTCGCAGATCGAGCGAATGCTGGTGGAGAGCGCTTCGTGGCAGCCGGTGGTGATCACCAGGTCGTTGGCGGTCAGTTGGCATCCGGAATCCAGCATCAAGCGCGCGACCTGCTCACGCAGTTCCAGGGTGCCATGAATGTTGTCGTAATACAGACCGGGCATGTCCTGCCGCCGGCTGATGCGGGCGAGGTTGCGCAGCAACGGTTTCATGGTCGGCGTGGTGATGTCCGGCATGCCGCGGCCCAGTTGCACCACGTCCTTGCGCGGCACAGCGCGAATCAGCTCCAGCACCTGGTCCCACTGCGAAATATCCACCGGACGTTGGGCCGGGCGACCGATCGCGGGCAATTCCGGCAGTTCACGACTGACCGGAACGAAGTAGCCGGACTTGGGTTTCGGCATGGCCAGGCCGCTGTCTTCAAGCACCCGATAGGCTTGTTGAACCGTACTCAGACTGACGCCGTGCTCGACGCTCAATGCCCGCACTGACGGCAGCCGGTCGCCGGGGCGATAGAAGCCCTGTTCAATCCGCGTACCGAGCAATTCGGCGAGGTTGACGTAGAGGGTCATGGCGCAGTCTCGATGTGGATGATTCGGTTGACCAGTACAGATGAGGCAAAAAATTGTGATTCAGAGGTTAAAATGCGAAATCTGTATGGAATTAATACTGACAAGTTGAATCTGTAATGCTTTTCGCCGCCCACGCATCATGAAAGCTCTGGCTACCCAAGTAAACAGGAGCAATCAAAATGAACGGCTTGAGCGATGTGCGGCTGACGTTACGCAGTCAGGAACTGGCGGCAGGGCAAAAAAACGGTGCGCGGGAAGCGGTCATGCGCAATGCGCCGTCCGGCCTGGGTCGTTGGGATCTGTTCTGGCATCGTCTGCACACGCGCAAGGCGTTACTGGAGCTGACGCCGGAGCAGTTGAAGGATGTCGGGTTGAGTCTTGACCAGGCGCGGGAGGAGGGGCTTAAGCCTTTCTGGCGGGTCTGAGTTTTGGGGTGTTCTTTAGATCCATTCGCGAGCAAGCCCGCTCCCACATTTGATCGTCGTCGAACACCCAATCTGTGTTCGCTGAAGACCTAATGTGGGAGCGGGCTTGCTCGCGAAGGCGTCCGCAAGAGCGCCAAAAATTCTTCAGACCAACTCTTTCATCCGATGCCACAACATCCCCAACGCCAACAACGGCGAGCGCAAATGCTTCCCGCCGGGGAAGGTGATATGCGGCACTTTGGCAAACAGATCGAACCCACCACTCTGCTGCCCAGTGATCGCCTCGGCCAGCAACTTGCCCGCCAGGTGCGTGGCATTCACCCCGTGACCTGAATAAGCCTGGGCGTAATACACGTTCGGCTGATCCTTGAGCCGGCCGATCTGCGGCAGGCGGTTAGCACCAATGCCAATCATCCCGCCCCATTGATAATCGATTTTCACCCCACTCAGTTGCGGAAAAACATCCAGCATTTTCGGCCGCATGTACGCAGCGATGTCCTTCGGGTCGCGACCCGAATAGTGGCAAGCGCCACCGAACAGCAAGCGTCGATCCGCCGAGAGCCGGTAGTAATCCAGCGCCACTCGTTGATCACACACCGCCATGTTCTGCGGCAGCAGTTCGTGCGCCTGTTCTTCGCTCAAGGGTTCGGTAGCAATGATATAGCTGCCGGCGGGCAACACCTTGCCGCTGAGCTCCGGGTTGAGCTGGTTGAGGTAGGCATTGCAACCGAGCACCAAAGTCTTTGCGCGCACCGAACCCTGAGACGTATGGACCTTCACCTCCGGGCCGTAGTCGATGCGGGTCACTGCCGACTGTTCGAACAGCTTGACGCCCAATTGCTGCGCAGCGGCGGCTTCGCCCAGTGCCAGATTCAGTGGGTGCAAATGGCCCGAACCCATGTCGATCAGGCCGCCGACGTAGCGGTCGGAACCCACCACTGAGTGCATTTCGTGGGCTTGCAACAAGCGGGTTTCGTATCGGTAGCCGAGGCTGCGCAGTTCTTCGGCGTCTTCGGCGAAGCCTTCCAGGTCGCGGGGTTTGTTGGCGAGATCGCAGTAGCCCCACGTCAGGTCGCAAGGGATCTGAAAACGCTCGACGCGCTGTCGGACGATTTCCACCGCTTCCAGGCCCATGAGTTTCATCTGACGCACACCGTCTGCACCGATCACGCTGGCGAACTGATCGAGACCATGGCCGACGCCACGAATCAGCTGCCCGCCATTTCGGCCACTGGCACCCCAACCCATCTTGTGCGCCTCGAGCAGCACCACGCTGAAGCCGCGTTCGGCCAGCTCAAGCGCCGTGTTCAGCCCGGAAAACCCGCCGCCGACCACGCACACATCGGCCGCCAGATCCTCAGTAAGCACCGGATGATCAGGCTGCGGCAGGCTGCTGGCCGCGTAATAGGAGGCAATGTGTTGGGCGCGGGCATTCATGCGCATCATCCTGATTTTTGTGTCTGGAAAATTTGACGGAGCATAAGCCGGACCTTTCGGCGCGGGCAACACTGGTCGGTTGTGGCTGTCTGGATCGGCGTTTTTGCTGCAGAATCCCGCTTTATTCCGCTTTGGGTCACCGTTTCGATGAGCTGCAACAGTCAGAAAATCCGCACGCTGCGACAGCAGATTCCCTCGTTCGAGTGCGTGCCCGGCTGCCACGACTGCTGTGGGCCGGTGACCACCTCACCCGAAGAAATGTCCCGCCTGCCGCGCAAGACCCGCGCCGAGCAGGATGCGGCGATGGATGAGCTCAACTGTGTGCACCTTGGGCCGAACGGCTGCACGGTGTATGACGAGCGGCCGCTGATTTGCCGGTTGTTTGGCACGACCAAGACGCTGCCTTGCCCGAATGGGCGGGGGCCGGTGGAGCTGATTCATCCGCGGGTGGAGAAGCAGATTCATGAGTACATGGCTTCTACACGGCAGGTCCTCGTCTAAGTCGAGACCGAGTCGCTTTCATTCGCGAGCAAGCCCGTTCCCACATTGGAAAGCATTTCAACCTGTGGGAGCGGGCTTGCTCGCGAAGGCGTACGAACAGACGGCAACTGTTTCAATCCGGAATCGGCAAACTCAAACTCTCCTTCACCTCTTCCATCACGATATAGCTCTTGGATTCGCGCACATGCGGCAGCTTGAGCAGGATGTCGCCCAGCAACTTGCGGTACGAGGCCATCTCGGAAATCCGTGCCTTCACCAGATAGTCGAAATCCCCTGATACCAAATGACATTCCAGCACATGGGGCAGTTTCAGCACCGCACGTCGGAACTCTTCGAAAGTATCGCCGGATTTGTAGTCGAGGCTGATCTCGACGAACACCAGCAGACTACCCTTGAGGTGCTGCGGATTCAGTCGGGCGTTGTAGCCCATGATGATCCCTTCGCGCTCCAGGCGCCGAACCCGCTCAGTGCAGGGCGTGGTCGAGAGCCCGACCTTTTCCCCAAGCTCGGTGAAGGATATACGCCCGTCTGCTTGCAGGATCCGCAGGATGTTGCGGTCGATCTTGTCCAGCTCACGTTTGGTCTGAGTGTTGGTACGCATAGGGGATGCGCCTCCGTGAAAAGCGTTTTTGCCGAGAATTGTCGCCAAATATAGGTGCTTATATAGTGAAAAGCACTGGCTAATCTTTTTTAAACTGCCCACATCTACGGTCTGAACTACAAACGTCAGCGGCACGCCGCGATGAGGGATATGAAAATGCGCGTTATGGTCTTGGGTAGCGGCGTCATCGGTACCACCAGTGCTTATTATCTGGCGCGTGCCGGGTTCGAAGTGGTGGTGGTGGACCGTCAGCCGGCTGCGGCCATGGAGACCAGTTTCGCCAACGCCGGGCAGGTATCGCCGGGTTATGCCTCGCCGTGGGCCGCGCCGGGTGTGCCGCTCAAGGCCATCAAGTGGCTGCTGCAGCGCCACGCACCGCTGGCGATCAAGGCCACCGCCGACATCGACCAATACCTGTGGATGGCGCAGATGCTGCGCAACTGCACCGCCAGCCGTTATGCGGTGAACAAGGAGCGCATGGTCCGTCTGTCCGAGTACAGCCGTGACTGCCTCGACGAATTGCGCGCTGAAACCGGTATTGCCTACGAAGGCCGTAGTCTCGGCACGACCCAATTGTTCCGCACCCAGGCTCAACTGGATGGCGCCGCGAAAGACATCGCCGTGCTGAAAGAGTCCGGCGTGCCGTTCGAACTGCTCGACCGCGCCGGCATTGCCCGCGTTGAGCCGGCCCTGGCCAGCGTCACCGACATCCTTGCCGGTGCCTTGCGTCTGCCGAACGACCAGACGGGCGACTGCCAGATGTTCACCACCAAGCTTGCAGAAATGGCCGTGAAGCTGGGCGTGGAGTTCCGTTTTGGCCAAGACATTCAGAAGCTCGACTTCGCCGGTGACCGCATCAACGGCGTATGGATCGACGGCAAGCTGGAAACCGCAGACCGCTACGTTCTGGCACTCGGTAGCTACTCGCCGCAACTGCTCAAGCCGCTGGGCATCAAGGCGCCGGTTTATCCGCTCAAGGGTTATTCCCTGACTGTGCCGATCACAAACCCGGCGATGGCTCCGACCTCGACCATTCTCGACGAGACCTACAAGGTCGCGATCACCCGTTTCGACAACCGCATCCGCGTCGGCGGCATGGCGGAAATAGCCGGTTTTGACCTGTCGCTGAACCCGCGTCGGCGCGAAACCCTGGAGATGATCGTCAACGACCTCTATCCTCAGGGCGGCGATCTGGCCCAGGCCAGTTTCTGGACCGGTCTGCGTCCGACTACCCCGGATGGCACGCCAATCGTGGGTGCCACCCCGTTCAAGAATCTGTTCCTGAACACCGGTCACGGCACGCTCGGCTGGACCATGGCATGCGGTTCCGGTCGCTTGCTGGCTGACCTGATGGCGAAGAAAACGCCGCAGATCAGCGCCGAAGGCCTCGATATCTCTCGTTATGGAAGTAAAACCCAGGAGTCCGCAAAACATGTCAATCCAGCGCCAGCTCACCAATGAGCGCATGAGCCAGATCGTTGCCCACAGCGGCACCGTCTATCTGGCAGGGCAAGTCGGCGACGACATGAGTGCCGGGATTGAACAGCAGACCCGTGAAACCCTTGCCAACATCGAGCGTTTGCTGGATCTGGCGGGCACCGACAAGCATCACTTGCTGTCGGTGACAATTTACCTGAAAGACATTGATGCGCACTTCGAAGGCATGAACGCGGTGTGGGACAAGTGGCTGCCAAAAGGCGTCGCCCCGGCCCGTGCGACGGTTGAATCGAAGCTGTGTGAACCGGAAATCCTGGTGGAGCTGTCAGTTGTAGCCGCTCTGCCATAAGCCTGTCAGAAAGATCCCTCTCCCGGTGCCGTTGGCGGTCAACGCCGTCAGCCAGCGCCGGTTTTTATTCCCATGACTGTCTAGAAGCCTGCCGCCATGCGTCCAGCCCGTGCCCTGATCGACCTTCAAGCCCTGCGCCACAACTACCAAATCGCCCGTGAAGTCACGGGTGCCAAGGCCCTCGCGGTGATCAAGGCCGATGCCTACGGGCACGGCGCGGTGCGTTGCGCCCAGGCGCTGGAAGCCCAGGCGGATGGTTTCGCCGTGGCGTGCATTGAAGAAGCACTGGAGCTTCGGGCTGCGGGCATTCGTGCGCCGGTGTTGTTGCTGGAAGGCTTTTTCGAAGCTGATGAGTTGGCGCTGATCGTCGAGCATGACTTCTGGTGCGTGGTGCATTCGCTGTGGCAGCTTGAAGCCATCGAGAAAGCCGCGCTGAGCAAGCCGATCACGGTGTGGCTCAAACTTGACTCAGGCATGCACCGGGTTGGTCTGCATCCAAAGGATTACCAAGCGGCCTATCAACGGCTGCTGGCCAGCGGCAAGGTGGCGAAGATCGTGCTGATGAGCCACTTCGCCCGTGCCGACGAGCTGCACAGCCAGGCCAGCACCGAGCAGGTGGCGGTTTTTGAAGCGGCACGCCAGGGCCTGTCCGCCGAGATCAGCCTGCGCAACTCACCGGCAGTGCTCGGTTGGCCGCAGATTCCAAGCGACTGGGTTCGCCCGGGCATCATGCTCTACGGTGCCACGCCGTTCGAAGAAGCCAACGCCGTAGCATCCCGCCTGCAACCGGTGATGACCCTGGAATCGAAAGTGATCTGCGTGCGTGAGCTGCCGGCTGGCGAGCCGATCGGTTACGGCGCGAAATTCATCACCCAGAAGCCAATGCGCGTTGGCGTGGTGGCGATGGGTTATGCCGATGGCTATCCGCGTCACGCGCCGACCGGTACGCCGGTGCTGGTTGCCGGGCAGCGCAGCCAATTGATTGGCCGGGTGTCGATGGACATGCTTTGTGTTGATTTGACCGATGTGCCGCAAGCGGGCCTCGGCTCGACCGTCGAGTTGTGGGGCAAAAATGTGCTCGCCAGTACGGTTGCGGAAGCGGCTGACACTATTCCTTACCAGATCTTCTGCAACCTGCGCCGGGTGCCGCTGCTCTATTCCGGGGCTTAGGCCCAGGCACTGCGCACCGGAAGTCGGCTCGCCGAACAGGATTCAGGCCAAAGTGTTGTAAATACTGAACGCTGTCGCCATGATAACGCTCAATATTCCTACAACCTGAATCCTGGAGGCGCAAGCTTGGACGTCGGTGAACGACTGCAATCCATCCGTAAGCTCAAAGGTCTTTCGCAGCGTGAGCTCGCCAAACGCGCGGGCGTCACCAACAGCACCATTTCGATGATCGAGAAGAACAGCGTCAGTCCCTCGATCAGCTCGCTGCGCAAGGTTCTGGGCGGGATTCCCATGTCCATGGTCGAGTTCTTTTCCGAAGAGATCCTGCAGGAAAAACCGACTCAGATCGTCTACAAGGCTAACGAGCTGATCGATATTTCCGATGGCGCAGTGACCATGAAACTGGTCGGTCGGGCGCACCCGAGCCGCGCCATTGCCTTCCTCAATGAAATCTACCCGCCAGGCGCCGACACCGGTGACGAGATGCTCACCCATGAGGGCGAGGAAACCGGGATTCTGGTGGAAGGTCGGCTGGAGCTGGTGGTCGGGCTGGAAACTTTTGTGCTTGAAGCGGGTGATAGCTACTACTTTGAAAGTACCAAGCCACACCGTTTCCGTAATCCGTTCGATGCGCCGGCGCGACTAATCAGCGCAGCCACGCCAGCGAATTTCTAAGAGACGAGGCGTCCTGCCAGCACGGCAGCGACACTCGAAGGGTTTTTCCGCGGCGCAACAAGACCCCTTCGACTTTGGGGTTGTTTCAGTGCGGCGGGCTTACCGCTATACTTGCGCCCGCCTGCGAACCGTGGCCGTAGGCGTGACTAGCCACCATTGAGGGTGAACGCGTGAACCTAATTATGAAAATGCTGGCTGCACCAGCAACCGTATTGGCCCTATGGGCTGTCAGCGCTCAAGCTGCGACTAACGACGATATTGCCAAACGCCTTGAGCCAGTTGGCCAAGTCTGTGTGACGGGTCAAGAGTGCAAGGGGATGGAAGTCGCTGCCGCTACTGGCGGTGGTGGTGCCAAGGCACCTAAAGATGTGATTGCAAAACATTGCAATGCTTGCCACGGCACTGGCTTGCTGGGCGCGCCGAAAATCGGCGACAAGGCTGCCTGGAAAGAGCGCGCCGATCATCAGGGCGGCCTCGACGGCATCCTGGCCAAGGCCATTACCGGTATCAATGCGATGCCGCCTAAAGGTACCTGCGCCGACTGCTCCGACGATGAGCTGAAAGGCGCGATCAAAGAGATGTCCGGCCTGTAACACGCCCGCATCTTTCGCGAAAAGCCGCTTTCGAGCGGCTTTTTTGTGCCTGTCGTTCACGGACCTGTCGGCGCCGGCTTGCTGGCGATGAACGATCACACGGTTTAGCTGGTTAACCGCGGCGCCTGGATCGCCAGCAAGCCGGCTCCTACAGGTTTTGGGCAAATCACCGCCCGAGGCTGTTCATTGCAGCAAAGACCCGGCAAGCTCGGTCCAACCCCAATTCACGGAACGTAAGGGAGGATCAGATGGTGCAGCTGTGTTCTATCGAACAGGCGGTCGATGATGTGTTGGCGCGGTTGCCGGCGCACATCCACATGGGCCTGCCCCTCGGCCTGGGCAAACCCAACCACTTCGTCAACGCGCTGTATCAACGCGTTGCGCAACTGCCCGAGCGGCAGCTGACGATCTACACAGCGCTGTGCCTGGGTCGTCCTTCTCTGGGTGACGGTTTGCAAAAGCGCTTCCTTGAACCCTTCATCGAACGGGTTTTTGGCGACTATCCGGAACTGGATTTTCTCGCGGGCCTGCACAAGGACAACCTGCCGCCCAACATCCACGTTCATCAGTTTTTCATGCAGCCAGGCAGCCTGCTGCATAGCGCATCCGCTCAGCAGGATTACGTCAGCAGCAACTACAGCCACGCCGCGCGGGACATCAATGCCGCCGGTTTGAACCTGGTCGCGCAGCTGGTGGCCAGCCACAGCGAGCATCCCGATCGGCTAAGCCTGAGCTGTAACCCGGACATCACCCTCGACCTGTTCCCGATGATCGAGAAACGCCGGGCAGCGGGGGAGACGATCCTGCTCGTGGGCCAGGTGCACAACGACTTGCCGTACATGCCCGGCGACGCCGAAGTCGGCATCGACGCCTTCGACCTGCTGATCGACGAGAAAGACAACACCACATTGTTCTCCACCCCGAATATGCCCGTGGGTTTCCAGGACCACTTCATCGGCCTGCACGCCAGCACGCTGGTGCGCGATGGCGGCACGTTGCAGATCGGCATCGGTGCCATGGGTGACGCGCTGACGTCGGCGTTGCTGGCGCGGCAGGCTGACAACGAGGGTTACAAAGCACTGCTGGCGGACGTGAATCTCAGCCAGTGGGCACAGTTGATCGACCGTGAAGGCGGAATCGAACCCTTCGCCAAGGGCCTTTACGGTTGCAGCGAAATGTTCGTCAACGGCTTGTTGGTGCTGGCCGACGCCGGGATCGTGCGGCGCAAGGTCTACCCGGACGTGCCAACCCAGCAACAGGCGAATGCTGGCATGCTGGATGAGGCCGCGCAGACTGACGGCATTTCAGTGCATGGCGGATTTTTTCTCGGGCCACGCAGCTTTTACGAACGTCTTCGAGAGCTGCCCCAGAGCAAGCGGCTCGAATTCAACATGACCCGTATCAGCTACATCAACGAGCTCTACGGTCAGGAAGAGCTCAAACGCTTGCAACGACTGGATGCGCGCTTTATCAACACCGTGTTCACCATGACGTTGCTCGGTGCCGGCGTGGCCGATCAGCTCGAAAACGGGCGGGTGCTCAGCGGGGTTGGCGGGCAGTACAACTTCGTCGCACAGGGCCATGCGCTGGAGGGCGCGCGTTCGATTCTGTTGCTGCGCAGCTGGCGCGAGGCGGGCGGGGAGGTCAGTTCCAACATCGTCTGGGAATACGGTCATTGCACGATCCCGCGGCATCTGCGGGATATCGTGGTCACTGAGTACGGCATCGCCGATTTGCGCGGCAAGACCGATGCGGCAGTGATCGAGGCGTTGCTGAACATCAGCGACTCTCGGTTCCAGTCGGGGTTGATCGAGCAAGCGCAGAGCGTGGGCAAATTGCCGAAGAATTTCCGCCTCGATCCGCGTTTTGCGGACAACAGTCCGCAGCGATTGCAGGCGATTCAGGCGCGGCATCCGCAGTTGTTTCCGGAGTATCCGCTGGGGTGTGATTTCACGGCGCAAGAGCGGGACTTGTTGCGGGCGCTGAACTGGCTGAAGAGCAAGTTCAAGCTGACGGAGATTCTGGAGTTGGGCAAGGCGGCGCTGGATGCGCCGGAACCGGCAGCGTTTCCCGAGCATCTGGAGCGCATGCAGCTGACCAACCCGGAAGGGTTGAAAGAGGACCTGTTTCAGCGACTGCTGCTCACCGGCCTCAAGGCCACCGCGCAATAACAGCCAGCCCAAAACAACTGTAGGAGTCGGCTTGCTGGCGATAGCGGGGGATCAGTCAATATCGATGTTGGCTGATACCGCTATCGCCAGCAAGCCGGCTCCTGCAGTAGGAAGTTGTGTCAGCAAATTATTCGATAAAGGTCACAACGCCATCGGCCAGCGACTTGACGCGAGCCAACGACTCAACCCGATAACCCTGCGCATCCAGTTCCGCACGTCCGCCCTGGAACGACTTCTCGATCACAATCCCCAAACCGGCCACGGTCGCGCCGGCCTGTTTGATGATCGAGATCAGCGCTTGCGACGCCTTACCGTTGGCCAGAAAGTCATCGATGATCAGCACGCGGTCGCTGCTGGTCAGGTGGCGCGGGGAGATCGCCACGGTGCTTTCGGTCTGTTTGGTGAACGAGTAGACGGTCGCCGACAGCAGGTTTTCGGTCAGGGTCAGGGACTGGTGCTTGCGGGCGAAAATCACCGGCACGCCCAGATTCAGACCCGTCATGATCGCCGGGGCGATGCCCGAGGCTTCGATGGTGACGATCTTGGTGATGCCCGAGTCCTTGAACAGTGCAGCGAACTCGTCGCCGATCAGCTTCATCAGGGCCGGGTCGATCTGGTGGTTCAAAAAGGCGTCGACCTTCAGGACCTGATCGGAAAGCACGATGCCTTGTTCGCGAATTTTCTGGTGCAGTGCTTCCATGAAGCGTTCCTCTACTGGCGCCGTGTGCGCCTAGCTTGTCAAAAATGCTTGATTAAAAAGTATTCGGTTAAAAAGTGCTCAATTCTAGCGCTTTAACATCGCCCGTATATCAGCCAATGCGGTATTGCCGCGAACGGCTTTGACTTCGACGGGTGTGTCGTCGGTGCCTTCCCAGGCCAGGTCGTCCGGCGGCAATTCATCGAGGAAGCGGCTCGGCGCGCAATCGATGATCTCACCGTATTGCTTGCGCTTGGCCGCGAAGGTGAAGGCCAGCGTCTGACGTGCGCGGGTAATTCCGACGTAGGCCAGACGGCGTTCTTCTTCGATGGTGTCGGCTTCGATGCTGGAGCGGTGCGGGAGGATTTCCTCTTCCATGCCCATGATGAACACGTAAGGAAATTCCAGTCCCTTGGAGGCGTGCAAGGTCATCATCTGCACGCCTTCGGCACCGTCTTCCTCTTCCTGCTGACGTTCCAGCATGTCGCGCAGGACGAGTTTGCCGATGGCGTCCTCGACGGTCATCTCGCCTTCTTCGTCTTTCTCCAGGGTGTTTTTCAACGCCTCGATCAGGAACCAGACGTTACCCATGCGGTAGTCGGCGGCCTTGTCGCTGGAGCTGTTGGTGCGCAGCCAGTTCTCGTAGTCGATGTCCATGACCATGCTGCGCAGCGCCGAGATCGGATCTTCACCGGCACACTGCTCGCGGACCTTGTCCATGAAACGCTTGAAGCGCGACAGGCGATCGGTGAAGCGCGTGTCCAGATGCTCGCCCAGGCCGATCTCGTCGGTGGCGGCGTACATCGAGATTTTGCGTTCGGTGGCGTAGTTGCCGAGCTTTTCCAGGGTGGTCGAACCGATCTCCCGGCGTGGGACGTTGATCACTCGCAGGAAGGCGTTGTCGTCATCCGGGTTAACGATCAGGCGGAAGTAGGCCATCAGGTCTTTCACTTCCTGACGTCCGAAAAAGCTGTTGCCGCCGGACAGGCGATACGGAATCTGGTGGTGCTGCAGCTTCAGCTCGATCAGCTTGGCCTGGTAGTTACCGCGATACAGGATCGCGAAATCGCTGTATGGCCGGTCGGTGCGCAAGTGCAGGGTCAGCAGTTCCACGGCCACGCGCTCGGCTTCGGCGTCTTCGTTGCGGCAACGGATGACGCGGATCTCGTCGCCATGGCCCATCTCGCTCCACAGCTGCTTTTCGAATTCGTGCGGGTTGTTCGAGATCAGCACGTTGGCGCAACGCAGGATGCGGCTGGTGGAGCGGTAGTTCTGCTCCAGCATGACGACTTTCAGGGACGGGTAATCGTCCTTGAGCAGCATCAGGTTTTCCGGACGGGCGCCGCGCCAGGCGTAGATCGACTGGTCATCGTCGCCCACCACGGTGAACTGGTTGCGCGTGCCGATCAGCAACTTCACCAGCAAATACTGGCTGGCGTTGGTGTCCTGGTATTCGTCCACCAGCAGGTAGCGGACTTTGTTCTGCCACTTTTCAAGAATGTCGGCGTGTTCCTGGAACAGCTTCACCGGCAGCAGGATCAGGTCGTCGAAGTCCACCGCGTTGAACGCCTTGAGCGTGCGCTGATAGTGGGTGTAGACGATGGCGGCGGTCTGCTCCTTGGGGTTGCGCGCGTTTTCCAGGGCTTCGGCCGGCAGGATCAGGTCGTTTTTCCACGAGCCGATCATGTTCTTGATCTCGTCGACGCCGTCGTCGCCGGCGTATTCCTTCTGCATGATGTCGGTCATCAGGGCTTTGACGTCGGTCTCGTCGAAGATCGAGAAGCCCGGTTTGTAGCCCAGCCGCACGTGTTCCTTGCGGATGATGTTCAGGCCCAGGTTGTGGAAGGTGCACACTGTCAGGCCACGGCCTTCGCCGCCCTTGAGCAGGGTGCCGACGCGTTCCTTCATCTCGCGCGCGGCCTTGTTGGTAAAGGTCATGGCGACGATGTACTGGGCGCGGATGCCGCAGTTCTGGATCAAGTGCGCGATCTTGCGCGTGATCACGCTGGTCTTGCCGGAGCCTGCGCCGGCGAGCACCAAAAGAGGGCCGCCGACGTAGCTCACGGCTTCTTGCTGCCGGGGATTGAGTCGGGACATACGTAAATTCAGGAGTCAGTCACGAAATGGGCCGGCATTTTAACAGGCTCAGCGAATTGTGCTGCTCTCTCCGACTTGTGACGCAACACGCTATCTATATTTGCCGGTTTTGTTACTTTCACGCAGGATGCGCGATGAATTTGCGTCTAATGTTCGTAATTCCGGATACAAAGACCTCGTTTGATAACTGATGTCATTTGGTCATTGGTTATCGGCACGGCATAATGCCCGCCGCCTACATCATTGCAGAGTCTAGGGAGCTAGCTTGTCTACGCCTGTCGAACCCTTGCGTTTGCTGCTATTGGCCAATGAGCCAGATTGGGCAGCGTTGTTGCGCGAGTGTCTGGCTCCGATGGGGAGCTCGGCCGTGCTCATCAGCGCTCCGAGCTGGGAATCGGTCAGCACTCTGTTCGATGACAACCGCAGCGCGGTGTTGTTGACGATCCCGGCCCTTCAGCCGGCGCCGGGCCGTTGCAATTTGCCGACAGTGTTGCTGCTCGAACACGAGCCGCTGTTGCCGCCCGATGGCGTGAGCGACTGGTTGGTGCGCGAGCATCTCGACCCGGGCATGCTGCGCCGTTGCCTGCGGCATGTGCGTGAGCGCGGCGTGCTGGAGAACACTCTGCAGCGCCTGGCCGAGCAAGACCCGCTGACCGGCATCGCCAACCGCCAGGGTTTCCAGACCCTGCTGGCTGCGCGACTGGCAGAAAACGAAGGGCGCGGCCTGGCCCTCGGTCACCTTGACCTCGACAACTTCCGCCACGCCAACGACGCCCTCGGCCATCAGGCTGGCGACCGGTTGATACTGCAAGTGGTTGCGCGGCTGAAAAGCCAGCTCGAGGCTGGCGATCAATTGGCGCGGCTGGGCAGCGATGAGTTCGCCCTGCTGATCGACACCCGCCGTGCGCCACAACGCGCCGAGTGGATGGCCGAAAGAATCACCGAGGCGCTGGCCGAACCCTATTGGGTCGACGGCGAAAGCCTGTTGATCGGTTCCAGTCTGGGCATCGCCCACGCCCGCGCCCAGGCCGGCGCCGATCCGTTGATGTGGCATGCGCACATCGCCATGCAGCAGGCCAAGAGCACTCAAGGCTGCACCTTTCACATCTTCAACGAACGCATCAACCGTAATGCCCGCAGCATGGCCGATCTCGAAAGCGAGCTGCGCCGGGCGTTGCGTCGCGATGAGCTGGAGCTGCATTACCAGCCACGCCTGAATCTCGAAGACGGCCAGATTGTCGGCCTCGAAGCCCTGGTGCGCTGGCGTCATGCCGAGCGTGGCTTGCTGCCGCCGAGCGAGTTTGTGCCACTGGCCGAGCAAAGCGGTTTGATCGTACCGCTCGGTTACTGGGTTATTTCCCGCGCGTTGCGCGACATGCAGGCGCTGCGTGAGCGCGGTTTGCCGGCGTTGCACATGGCGATCAACCTGTCATTCCGGCAGTTTCAGGACAGCCAGTTGCTCTCGACCCTGAGCCGGCTGATTGCCGAACGGGGCGTCGAGGCGCAATGGCTGGAATTCGAACTGACCGAAACCGCCGTCATGCGTCGCAGCGATCTGGTGAAGCAAACCATGGATGCCCTCGGGCGTCTGGGCGTGCGCTTCTCCCTCGACGACTTTGGCACCGGTTTTTCTTCGTTCGTGCACCTCAACAGCCTGCCGATTGCCTTGCTGAAGGTCGACAAGAGCTTCGTCGGCGGGATGGAAGGGCGCGAAGAGAACCGCAAGCTGGTCCACGCCATGATCAACCTGGCGCACAACCTCAACCTTGAAGTGGTCGCCGAGGGCGTGGAAACGCCCGAGCAGCTGGATCTGTTGCGCGGGTTTGGATGTGATCAGGTGCAAGGGTATCTGATCAGCAAGCCGTTGCCGTTGGTGGAACTGGTGGATTATCTGACGTTTGGCAGCAGCCAGCAGCCGATGATGGAAATCGTGAGCTGACCCCGCACAAATGTGGGAGCGGGCTTGCTCGCGAAGACGGTGTGTCAGTCAACGTTGATATCAACTGACGCGGCCCCTTCACGAGCAAGCCCGCTCCTACAGGGATCTTCAGTCTGGCTGGGCGACCTCGAAACGCTGTGAAGATGGCTCCCGCCGAATCATCCGCTTCATCTTCCACTCAAACGCCAGTGTCAGGCTTACCGCCGCGCATGCCAGTCCCAGCGCCAACCCCCACCAGACGCCCGTCGGCCCCCAGTTCAAATGGAAGGCCATCCACCATGCGGCAGGCGCGCCAATCAGCCAGTAGCAGCCCAGACCGACCAGAAACGTGGTCTTGGCGTCCTTGAGTCCGCGAATGCAGCCCATGGCGATGGTTTGTGTACCGTCGAACAGTTCGAACCACGCCGCCACCGCCAGCAGGCTCACAGCCAGTTCGATGACGGGCCGGAAGGCCGGGTCGTTGTGGTCCAGGAACAGGCCGATCAACTGATTGGGTAGCAGCCAGAAGACCATCGCGAACCCGAGCATCGCCGCCGCGCCGAACGCGATCCCGACCCGTCCGGCCAGTCGTGCATCCAACAGCTGCCCGGCGCCGTAATGCTGGCCGATGCGCATGGTGATCGCGTAGGAAAGCCCCGCCGGAATCATGAACGCCACCGAGACGATCTGCAGCGCAATCTGGTGCGCGCCCAGTTGCGTACTGCCCATGGTGCCCATGCACAACGCGGCGAAGGCAAACAGTCCGACTTCCACGGCATAGGTGCCGCCAATTGGCAGGCCCAGGCGCCACAACTCTTTCAGATACTGCCGGTTAGGCCGCGACAGGCCCTGGCGCAGCGGATACGCGTCGTACGCCGGATGCCGCCGAATGTGCAGCGCCAACGCCAGAGCCATGAGATTAGCGACAATCGCCGTGACCAGACCGATGCCCACCAGGCCCATTTTCGGCAGGCCGAACATTCCGGTAATCAACGCATAGTTGAGTACGAAGTTGGCCACCGTACCGCCGAGACTGATGACCATCACCGGCGTCGCACGGCCGATGGCGCTGGTGAAACCGCGCAGGGCCATGAAGCTCAGGTAGCCGGGCAGGGCGAACGGCAGGATCAACAGGAACTGACCGGCCGCCTGGACGTTGGTTTCGGTCTGGCCGAACAGCAACAATACCGGTTTGAGGTTCCACAGCAGCAAACCGGCGACCAGCGCCATCAGCCACGCCAGCCACAATCCGGCCTGGGTCAGCCGCGCCGCGCCGACGATATCGCCCGCGCCCTGACGGATCGCCACCAGTGTGCCGACCGCCGCGATGACGCCGATGCAAAAGATCGACACGAATGAATAGGTCGCCGCGCCGAGACCGCCGCCAGCCAATGCTTCGGGACTCAGGCGCGCCATCATCAAGGTGTCGGTGAGAACCATCAGCATGTGCGCCAACTGCGAGGCAATCAACGGCCCCGCCAGCCGCAGGATGGCCCAGAGTTCAATACGCGCTGGATGCTGCATGGTCATCACGCTCGATGGTCAAAGAGAACAGGAAAGCGTCGATTCTCGGCGCTCTGCGGGGTTTGCACAAAGGGATAAAAAGGATGGGTAGCATGATTAAAACTCATCCTGGGGAGATTCTGATAAGTTGACGCCATTGCGCTATAGGAGCTTTCCGCATGTCTCGTCGTCTTCCTCCCCTGTATGCCCTTCGTGCATTCGAAGCGGCGGCGCGGCATAGCTCGTTCACCCGTGCGGCCGAAGAGTTGTCGATTACGCAGAGTGCGGTCAGTCGACACATTCGTACGCTCGAAGAGCACTTTGCCTGTCGGCTGTTTCATCGCAGCGGGCGCAATCTGCAACTGACCGAGTCGGCGCGCCTGATCCTGCCGGGCATCCGCGAAGGCTTCACGGCACTTGAACGCGCCTGCAATACCTTGCGCGCCGAAGATGACATCCTGCGCATGAAAGCCCCGTCGACCCTGACCATGCGCTGGTTGCTGGCGCGGCTCAGCCGTTTCCGCCATTTGCAACCGGGCAACGAAGTGCAACTGACCAGCGCCTGGATGGACGTCGACTCGGTGGACTTCAACCATGAGCCGTTCGACTGCGCCGTAATCCTCAGCAACGGGCATTTTCCGCCGGACTGGGAGGCGAGTTTCCTTTTCCCCGAGGAGCTGATTCCGGTGGGCGCGCCGAATCTTCTGAAGGATCAACCGTGGGATGTCGCACGCCTGGCCAATGCCGAGCTCCTGCACCCGACGCCGGACCGGCGTGACTGGCGCAACTGGCTGGAGCGCATGGGGTTGACCGATCAGGTGTCGCTCAAGGGCGGGCAGGTGTTCGATACGCTTGAACTGGGGATGATTGCTGCCGCCCGGGGTTATGGCGTGTCGATGGGCGATCTTTTGATGGTGGCCGAGGATGTGGCGCAGGGCCGTCTGAGTTTGCCGTGGCCGACTGCCGTCGCCAGCGGTGAGAATTATTACCTCGTCTGGCCGAAAACACGCCCCGGAGGTGAACGTTTGCGCCGCCTCAGCGATTTCCTCCAGGGCGAAGCCCTTGCGATGAAATTGCCGGATGTCGAGCACCTGAGCTGAATCGTTAGAGCCATCGGGATAGAGGCTTTGTGCTATATCCCGGTTGATTACTCAAGTATTCAGGTTTGCCGCCGAAAATCTGCAGATGGAACCTTCGTGCAGGTTCGACGCAATTCCCATTATTAGAAAATTTGCCGAGCAGCCGATCAATGAAGATCCGGTCACTTGGCCAGGAGCTGTCATGTCTCAACCTCGTGCCCGGATTGCCTCACAGCTTGGTCTTGCACTCGCCGTCATTCTGGCGATTGTCATCAGCGGCAGCACCGTGTTTGCCTTGCGCTCGCTGGACTCGGCCAACCTCGCTACCCGCGAGGAGCACCTGGCCAGCGAAGCTCGTTTGCTGGCCGACCAGTTGAGTACGTTTCACGGCACGTTGCGTGAAAGTACCCAGCGTCTGGCCGGCCTGTTCGAGAAGCGCTTCAGCGCGGGTCTGAGCGTGCACCCGGACGAGCCGGTGGCCGTGGCGGGCACGCAGACCCCGGGCTTGCACCTGGGCAGTGAAGTGCTGAACAACAACTTCAAGGAAGTGGACGAGTTCAAGCAAATGACCGCAGGCGTTGCGACGGTGTTCGTGCGCAGTGGTGATGAGTTCATTCGAGTCAGTACGAACGTAACTAAACAAGACGGCAGCCGCGCCATTGGCACGTTGCTCGATCACGCGAACCCGGCTTACGCGCGCCTGTTGGCGGGGCAAAACTACGTGGGCCGAGCTTTGCTGTTCGAACGCTTCTACATGTCGCAGTACACGCCTGTACGTGACAGCAGCGGTAAGGTCATTGCCGTGTTGTACGTAGGATTCGATTACACCGACGCTCAGAACGCACAGTTTGCCAACCTCACACGCTTCCGCATCGGGCAGACCGGTTCTTTGGCATTGCTCGATGAGCAGAACAAATGGCTGGTACCCATTGCGGGGGTGCAAGCACCGGAGCAAGCGGTCAAGCCGATCAACAGCCTGGTCAAGACGCCGGGTAAAGGTGAATTCTGGAGCGACAAGTCCGAAGATTTCTACAGCATTGCCGTGCCATTTGAAGGCGGGCCGTGGTCGGTCGTGGCGAGCATGCCGAAAAGCGAAATCCGTGCTGTAACCTGGGCTGTCGGCATTCAATTGGCCATTGGCAGCCTGCTGGCGATGTTGATCGCTGTGGGCTCCGCTGTCTGGTTGCTTCGCAGTAAGCTCGCGCCGCTGGGCGATCTGGTGCGTCAGGCCGAAGCCCTGGGGGCTGGTGATCTGAGCGTGCGTCTGGACGTGTCGAGCAACGACGAAATCGGTCAGCTGGCCCGCGCTTTCAACCAGATGAGCCAGGCGCTGTCGACAATGGTCGAGCACATCCGCAAGGCCTCGCAAGAGGTCAACAGCCGTGCCCAGGCGCTGTCGGGTCTGTCGGGTGGCGCCTATGAAGGCATGGAGCAGCAGTCCGGCGAAATCACCAGCATGGCCGGCGCCGTGGAAGAGTTCAGCGCCACGTCGCTGAATATTGCCGACAACATGGGCAACACCCAACGCCTGGCTCAGGAAAATGCACAACAAACCCAGATCGGTCGTACATCGATGGACGAAGCGTCCTCGTCCCTGGAGCAGATTGCCGGTGCACTGAACAGCACTGCCACGGTGATCAACACCTTGGGTCAGCGTTCTCAGGAAATCGGCGGGATTGTCGGGGTGATCACTTCGATTGCCGAGCAGACCAACTTGCTGGCGCTCAACGCCGCCATCGAAGCGGCGCGTGCCGGTGAGCAGGGTCGTGGGTTTGCGGTGGTGGCTGACGAGGTGCGCAACCTGGCTTCGCGTACTCGCCAGGCGACCGACGAGATTTCCGGGATGATCCAAAGCATCCAGCAAGAAACCGGCAACGCCATCAGCACCATGGAGCAGGGCAATGTGCTGATGCAGGAAGGCCTGTCGCGTAACGCCAACGTCGCTTCCGCGCTGGCGCGGATCGATGAGCAAAGCCGTTCTGCTGGCGAGCAGTTCGCAGCGATCACCACGGCGACCCAGGAGCAGAGCAGCACTGCGACATTGCTCAGCAGCAATTTGCAGAGCATTGCGCTGGCGAACAGTGAGCAGCGGGAAGTGGTGTCGAACCTGGCGGTGACGGCCAAAGAGCTGGAGAGCCTGGCGGCGGATTTGCGCCAGGAGGTTGACCGCTTTCGTTGAGGTGCCTTTGAAATAGCTATCGCGAGCAGGCTTGCTCCGACAGGTTTGGCGTCGTTCACAAAAACGTGGAACGCCACATCTCCTGTAGGAGCAAGCTTGCTCGCGATAGCCTCACCGCAATATTCAGATCAGCCAATCAATCACACTTGGCGTTGCTCGACACTTCCTTGCTCGCCAGTTTCAACTGCTTGGCCAGTTCTGCCGCGTTGGTGCTGTTGTAAACCCGGCCACCGGTGTTTTCAGCAATGCAGCGTGACGGGCCACCGGCACCGATTTTCACCACGTTGACCCGAAGGCGTGGTTGTTCCCTGGCGATTTGGCGGGACACCGCGCAAGCGTCTTTCTGGCAACCGTCCTCACCGTCGACAAACATCACGATCACGGCATCATTATTACGCCCGTCGACGGTGCTTGCAGCGTAAGCCAGGCTGTCGGCCAGCGGTGTGCCGTCGTTGGGCACCAGGCCCTGAATCCCGTTGATCAGCCGTGGCCGGTCGCCAAACTTGAACACGCCCTGGTCCGGTGTGCGTTCGCAGCCGGCGAAGGTGATGAGGCGCGTGTCGATTTTCGGGTCCAGCCCGTTGATCATGCCGGCCAGCGAGTCCTTGGCGACGTCCATGCGGCTGGGTTTGGCGAAAATCTGCATGGTGCGGTTCGGGTCCAGATACTTGTTCATCTCATTGCCGAAGAACCAGTCCTCATCGGCTTTCACGGACTTGATGTTCAAATCCATTGAACCCGAGGTGTCGAGCACCACCACGAACTGCGGTATCTCTGCGTTGGGCGCTTTTTTGCGGCACGCGAAGTTGTCCAGCGTCGGTGCCGGCGGTGGCGGTGGCGGTGGCGGCGGGGCGGCCACCACAGGTTTTGGCGGCGGGACCGGTTTGGGGGCGGGCACTGGTTCTGGCTCCGGAACCGGTACGGGTTCCGGTTTTGGTTCCACTACAGGCTCCGGCTCCACTACAGGCTCGGGAACGGGCTCAACCGGTTTCTCGATCGGTGTCACCACCGGGGCGACCGGTTCGACCGGGACAACTTTTTCCCGGTGCATAAACCACCAGTAAGCCCAGAGCGCCAGGAGCAACAACAGCAGTGCCAGCAACGCGGCGGCGATCCACCATCCACGGCGCGAAGGCGCCACGGCGGCCACCGGCGCCAGCGGAACCACTGGCGGCACCACCGGTTTTGGCGGACGCTGGTTCCAGCGCACCACCAAAGGCTCACCGTTGAGGCTGTAGAGTTTGTCCAGCTCGGGAGCGCCGAGCAGGCTGCGCAGGTCATCCGCTTCCGTGGGCTGACCGCGTTTTTGCAGTTCGTCCGCCAACTGTCCAAGGGACGTCTGACGCACTTCATAGGTTTCCAGCAATCGCCGTTGAGCGTCCTCGTCGAGGTCGGCATAGGGCGTGGGTTGGCCACCTAGTTCGGTCCACCATTCCAGCACCTCGCCGCTGCCCATTCGCGGTATGGCGAAGAGGCTGGAGACGGTCGGCGGAAAGTGTTTCTGGATGAGGGCGACTTTGGCTTGCAGCGCACTCATCCCCTCTGGTGTGGCTTGCGCATCCCTGATGACCCGCTGCATGACGTCGATTCCTGAAAAGGCTGCAGGCCTCCGGCGGGAGGCCTGCGGGTGAAAAGTTACTCTTCGTAACCGAGGCTGAATTGCAGTTGATTGACCTTTTTCTGCAGCGCCTTCAGTTGTTCCTGCTTGGCGGCCAGGGCCGCCTTTGAAGGCTTGGCCACCGGTGCAGTCTGCGAGTCCTTGAGCTGCTGTTCGAGCCCGGCGATCTGCTTCTGCACCTGGCTTTCGTTGCCACGGCGCGCCTTCAGCGAGGTCAGCAACTTGCCCAGCGACTGGTTCAGTTCAGCCTGGGATTTCTGCTGGCTGGCCAAATCGGTTTTGGTGCTCAGCTGCTGGGCCTGAATGTTCTCGTACACCTGACGGAACATCGCGTTTTGCTGACGGGACTCGGCCAGGGCCTGTTCCTTTTGTTTGACCTGATCGCTGTAACCACCAGAGTAGTCGCAGTTCATCTTGGTCAGCATGCTGCTGTCGCGATTGGTCGCGTCGCATTCGCCCGGCTGAGTTGCGCAACCGCTCAAGGCGAGGACGGCGGTCAGGACCGCCAGCTGTCGTAGCGTCATGTGATTAACCCAGAGTGATTGCGGAGCGCTGGCTGTAGAGACCGTCGACTTCCTTCTGCAAGGCAGCGACTTTCTGGTTCATTTTCAGGATGCTCACATCCACCTGCTTCATCTCGGCGCTGGAGCCTTGGGCGCGTTCGGCATCGGCCACTTTGCTGTACTCGGTGACTTTGTTGCGCATGTTGCTGAGGTCTTTGCGCAAGATTGCGATGTTGTTGTCGATCTCGGCGATTTGCATCTGGGCTTTGGTCTTGTCGACCTTTTTGCTGGCGATGTCCTGTTTGATCTTGGCGATACGTGCCTGGTCATCCTTGATCACTTGCTGAGCGGTCTCGGTGCGGGCAATCACGTTGCGTGTGTCTTGCTCGACGTCGCTGTTCATCTTCGCCAGACGGGTGGAAGTGTCGGCGTATTCGCTGCGACGTTGATCCAGATAGTAGTTCGCGCCCATGGCCACGCCACACGCGGTAATACCAGCGGCGATGGCGCAGACGGCCTTGTTGCTGCTGTTGGACAGCGCGCAGCCGAGGATGCCGACACCAGCGCCGACGGCGCAGGCCTGGTAACCGGACTTGCTGAAGAACTCCGCGTCATTGCCCTGGGTCAGGCGCGGGTCTGCTCCGTCGCTGCCACCCAACATCGAACTGCCGGTGTTGGCGCAACCGGTCAGCAACAGGCTGCCGGCAACGACGAATGCGATCTGTAGCTTGAAGCGAGTCCAAAGGCTGCGCGACATGGTGAAACTCCTCGATGACGGTGTTGACGTGTTGTTATTGAGTGACGGTCTTGCAACTGGTCAGCCAGGCGTCAGTGTCGATCTTCTGTTTTTGCAGGAAGGTCTTCTGATTCGCCCAGTGCGTGCGCAAGTAGGGTTTGAGGTCTTGAAGCTGTTTGTTGCGGGTAATGATTTCTTCCATCACCGGAACCTGTGCCTCGAGCAGCGGCTGACCGTACAACGTCGCCGACTCCACCAGGCTGCTGGCGTAGTAACGGCTGAGTTTGTGCAGGCGATCCTTCTGCTCGTCGAGTTTGCCCTTGCGCATGTCGCAACTGGCATCTTTGTCGGCGGCTTCGCAATTGAGCTTGTAGTTTTTCTGCAGGAAATCCACGTACTGGCCGTCGTCGAGCATCTTGGTGCACAGGAACGCACCCAGATTGAGGCTGGCGCGAATCGCCTGGTCGCGGGTTTCTTCCTGCTGCTGGTTGCTGGCGCGCAGCTGGTTTTCCAGGGCCTGGAGCTTTTCCTTCAGCGCTTTGTCTTCAACACCCGAGGCCAGCGTGTTCAGCGACTGAACCGTGCCTTTGTCGGCGGATTCGGTTTCCTTGCTGCCGGTGCCGAGTTTCTTCCAGCTGTTTTCGATGCTGGCTACGCGTTCGCGAGAGGTCAGGGTCGGCGAGACCAATACCAGGCGCAGGCCGGTGGTTTTGTTTTTTACCTGGCCTTCGGCGTTGTAGTACGGCTCTTCCTTGCGCAACGCGGTACGCAGGTCGGCCTGGGCCGTCAGGTAGTTGCCACCGCGTACGACATAGCCGCCGGCCTGGCCGTGCTGGCGATCGAGCTTATTCAGGCGAAACGGCTCGAACATCATCTCGTCGACGTTGCCAAGCATGTCGTGCAGGCCCAGCGGGTTGGGTTTTTGCAGGCCGGACAATTGCAGTTTGCCGTTGGACGACTGCGCCCCGGCGAACCACTCGTAAGCGTTGATGCCGTCGGGCATCGGGTAGCGTGTATCGCGGAATTCCGCCGCACCGACTTCCAGGCCACCGCGTGCGGCGAACTCCCACTCGACTTCCGTCGGCAAACGCAGGAAGCCCAGGGCGCCGTCTTCTTTCGGCAGCTTGCCGGCGGCATTCTTGCGCAGCCACAAGTTGTATTTGTCAGCCGCTTCGACCGCTTGCACCCAGCTCACGGACACTTGCGGGAGGCGCATCTTGGTCGCGGCGGTGGGGCAGGTTTCGTCGGTCAGGGCGGCATACTGCAACTGACTCATCTCGTACTTGGCCATCAGGTAGTAGCGGGATTTGTCGTTCTTGGCGCCGGTGAAACTGCCGGCGATAAACGTCGGTCGAGTCTGTTCGACATAGCCGTATTCCGCGCCGTCCTGACCGATGTTGATCGGGTAGTCGTCGAGCGGCCCGGCGACCGGGATGAACACTTTGCGAAACACCATCGAGCCTTCGCACGGCATCGGCAACACGACGTCGCTGGCTTCGGGCATCGGGTTGTAATACTTCTCTTCCCAGCCCGCCGCCGAGGCGTCGAGCAAGTAGCCCAGGCTCAGGGGCAACAGCAAGCCAAAACGTTTATAGCTCACGCAGACTCTCCGCAGGTTGGATGCTGATGGCGCGCACGGCGCCGATCACGGCCACCAGTGCAGCGACCAGAAAGGTCAGGAGCAGGGCGGCGAGGCCATGCCAGATTGTGATGTGGCAAACAAAGGTGCCGGTGGCCTGGCTGCTGCCGAGCAAGTAATCGAACAGATGACTGCCGACCGCATAAAACCCCAATCCGCCGAGGTACCCGGCGAGGCTCAGCAGCAGTGCTTGCAGGACCACGAAACCGCCGACCGCCGTGCGCTTGAAACCCAGCAGGCGCAAGACCGCAAGGCTTTTGCGCTTGCGGTCGATGTTGGCCAGGAAGGCGCCGACCATCGACGCCACGCAACCGATCAATGCCGCCAGGGCGATCACCCCGAAAATCAGTCCCAGCACATGGTTGATGGCTTTGACGTTGTCGATGTCCGCTAGACGGCTCGAGGTTTCGATGTGTTGTTCGTTGAGCCAGCGCTCCAGCGGCGCCACTTGGTCGATGTCGTGTGCATAGACGCGAGCGCGGGCATACAGCGGTTGCAGATCACCCAGAGGCTTGCCGGTGGTGATGCCGAACGCACTGACCTGATAGCCATCGCGAAAGCGCTCCAGGTCCAGCAGCAACGGCGGGGCGACAAACCCGGCGGCGCGGCCGAAACGGGCGCCATCGAGAATCGCCAGCACGGTCAATGTCATTTCGCCGCGCTCATTCACGCCTTCCAGACGGCGCAGCACGCGCAGTTGCACGCGATCGCCGACCTTGGCCTGCAAGCGTTGCGCGGCGCGGGCACTGAGGATCACTTGATCGCCGGTGGGGTTGAGTTGTGGCAGGTTCAGTTGCGGGTCGCCGGGTTCGGTGGCGATGATTTCCGCGCCTTCGACGAAGCGTTGCATGCCGATCAGCAAATCCGCCTGGGTGTTGAGCGAGCGGGTCTGGCCGAGGGCAAAACCGGTCTCGGGACGCTGGCGCAGACGCTCGATCCAGGCACTGTCGTAGTTACCATTGCTGAGCATCTTCACTTCGAGGTTACGCGGGTCGCGCAGCAGTTCGTCCTGCAACTGGCTGACCACCCCGTGCTTGAGGCCGAACAGCAGCAGCAACGGCGCGATCACCGCCACCAATGACGCGGCGATGCACAGTGACACCTTGCGGTCATGCCACAGGTCTTGCAGGGCCAGCGTGCCCAGCAAGTGCAGTCGATCAGTCCATCGGTTCAAACAGAGTCTCCCCCTGACGGCTGATAGCGCCGAGTCGCGGCAAGCCGAAATCCTTCAACAAGGCCCAGTCATGGGACACCACGAGCGCACTCAGGCCCATGCTCGACACCAGGCTCAGCAGCAATTCAAACAGGCGCCGGGCGCTGTGCGGGTCGAGCGCGGCGGTCGGTTCGTCAGCCAACAGCAGCAGCGGTTCATGGGCAATGGCGCGAACGCAGGCCACGCGCTGACGCTCACCGATCGACAACGCCTGCGGGTGTTTATCCAGCAATCCTTGCAGCCGTAAGACTTCAACCGCGTGGTCGACGTGCGCACTGTGCGCCGGCATGCCGAGCAAGCGGCGTGGCAGGCTGATGTTGTCGCGCACACTGAGAAACGGCAGCAGGCCGCCGTTTTGCAAAATGAACCCCAGGTGCCGCGAGCGGACTGCAGCCAAGGCTGGTTGATTATCCGTGGCTAGCAATTGGGCGATGTCTTGACCCTGTGCTGCGCCCAGGCGAAAGCGTCCAAGCTCGACCGGCGCCAGCAGCAGGCCGATGGCCTCAAGCAATGTGCTTTTGCCGCTACCGCTCTCGCCGGTAATGGCGAGGATTTCCCCGCCGCCGACCTGCAAGTGCGGCAGGCGCACGTGATGGGCCAGCGCGCCTTCACCACGGCGCACCAGCAGGTTCCTGATATCGAGCATGGGCGTCTCGTTAAGGCATCATTTCCAGAGGCACCGGGTACACGTTGTCCCGCGCATCGCTGTCCTTGGCTAACGCCACCCAGCGGTCGACGTCAGCGTTGTAACGCTGGTAGTGCCGCAGTTTGGTGTTGAGCGTACGGATGAATTTCTCCTGCGCCAGGCCGTCCCAACTCTTCCAGGTCTCTTCATCCAGGTTCAGCACTTCGCTCTGGTACGGCAGGTCTTCGATGTACTCGCCGAGCACACCCATGTCTGCCAGTTTCGCGTTGCCGTTCTGCTTGAGCTGGTTCGGATCGGCGCCCATGGTCGCGGCCACCGAGCGCAAGCGGTCGAACATTTCCGTCGGCGAAATCAGGCCTTCGTTGGCGGCGTCGAGAATCTTCTTCATCACGTCGCTCAAGTCGCTGAGCTGGGATTTGGTCAGCAGCACCCGCACGTCGGTGGTCGGGATGTTCTGCTTGATCAGGTCACGGTCGGTGATCCACGCCTTGAACACCGGCGGGGCCTTGCTGTTGGTCTTCTCGCCCAGGTAGGCCAGTTGCATGGCGTGGCCGATCAGTGCGGCGTCCTCGAGCATTTTCTTCTCGGCCGGGTCCTGCTTGGCGTTCACCGCGCTGCCGATGGCGTCTTCACCCATGTAGGCGGCTTTCACCTGCGTCGTGATCGCGGCGGCCAGTGTGTCGACCTTGCGCCCGAACTCCTGCACATCACCCGCATTCACCGGGTAGTACAGCGAGGTGTTGGTGCCCGGGTAAGTCGACAGGTTCTGGTACTGCGCCTCGGCCTTGGCGTGATCCTTGATGCCGGCCGGGGTCTTCAGGTGCAAGGTGTAAATCGCCACGCCCGGGTTGGCCGCTTCAATGCGCACCTGTGCAGCGCTCAAACCGGTCTTCGACAGTTTGTCGTCACCTTCGATGGCGCCGGCGTCGGTGATCAACACCACGTAGCGCGCCCCGAACTGGCTCCAGTCGACCTTGTCGATGCTCTCCATGACGCCGGCAAAGGCATCCTCATCGAAGCTGCTGCTCGACACTTTGGCCTGTTTGAGGTCGGCAATCTTGGCGAAAAAGTCGGCGCTGTCTTTCACCTTGGTAGGGTCGGCGTACATCTTGGTGGTGTATTCCAGGCCCGGTACCGCCTGGGTATTGGAACGGAAAGCCACCATGCCGAACTTGACCTGCTTGCCAAGGTTCTGCGATTCGATCTGCTGATAAACCTTGCGGATCGCTTCGCGGGTACGGTCGATGTACGGGTCCATCGAAATCGTCGAGTCAATGACAAACACCACCGCCGCGCTGAATTCCTTCAGTTGGCTGGCGGCCTTGTCTTCGGCCTCTTTGCCGCCAGACGCATTTTTGCCGGTCGCGCCCTTGGTGTCTTTTTCGTCGGGCTTGCTGACCGATGCGACATTGAGCAGGCGCGTGCGGAAACCGGCTTCGGTCATGACTTCTTCGCCGCTGAGCACGGGCAGCAGGTAGAACTGCTTTTGCAGGTCGACGAAGTATTCCGGTTCTTCGGCCAGTACGCCGGGTGCTGGCTTGCCCTTTTTCAGCGTGGCGCGCAGTGGGGCGACTTTGCTCACCGGGTCCGGCGCATCGAGAATGCCTTCGACCGTGGCGCGTTCCTTGAAGAACAGCAGTCGGTCACGGTTGGCTGGGTTGGTGAACGCCAGGGTCAGCTGCATTTTCCAGTCGGTGGTGCAGCTCGCAGGCAGCCAGCCAATGGTTTTGCCGTAACTGTCGGGGCCGACTTTCAGCCACTCGGCGTTCGCCGCCTGGGCGCGTTCGTACACGTAGAAACGGCTGAACACCGGTTGCTCCTCGCCTGCCGCACCACCCGCCGTCGAGCTGATCTTGCAGCCCGGGGTGGTCAGCACGCGTTGGAACAAGGTCTTTTTACCGGCCTGGATCAGCGGTTTGTCATCAGCCTGGGACAACGGGCTGATGCACAGCGCCAACAGCGCGGCGCTGCTCAGCAGGAAACGACTCACGGGCGAACGCATCACTTCTGCAACTCCTCGAAACGCTGCTTGGCTTCGGCGTTGTTCGGGTCCTGGGTGAGGATCGTTTCGTACCAGTAGGCGGCGGTGGCGTTGTCCGCGACCGGGAAGCACTTGCTGGCCTTCAGGTATTTCGGGTCGTATTCGCGGGCATAGGCATTGGCAATCAGCGCGTCACCGGCCTGGGCACGGTTGGCGTACAGACGCTGGGCGACGCCGCAGTGTTCGCCGGCCTTGGCTTCGTTGATGATTTCCAGCAGCTTGGCGCTGTCGGGTGCCGCCTTGATGCAGGTCTGGACGAAGGTCAGCTCGGGCAGGCTGTTCATGCTTTCCAGAGTGCAGGCTTGTGCGTCGGCACCGGCCGGTGCGGCCGCCGCGACCGTCGGGGCAGGCGCCGGCGTGCGTTTGTAGAACCAGAACCCGGCCGCTGCCGCCAGTAGCAATACCAGCACAAGTGCGAGACCCAGCAGGCCTTTGTTGCTCTTCTTCGCCGGTGGCGGAGCAGGTGTGTATTCGCGTTCGTTGGGCACCGATTCCAGTTCGATTTCTGGCTCGGCGGTGGGCAAGGTCAATTCCGGCAGTTCCGGGATTTCCGGGATCTCAGGTGCCGGTGCAGCTGGTGCGGTCAAATCTGCGCCGCCATACGTCGAGCGCGTCTGGCCACCCGCCGTGGACGGCAACAGCCCGACGCCTGGCCGGACCACGCCTTTGTCGGCATGTCCCAGGCTTTGTTCGCGCAGTTCGATCTGGAATTGCGAGTTGGCGCTGCCTTCCAGCAGCGGGTCGACCACTTCCGGGCCTACCTGGGCTTCAAGGGCATCGCCACTGGCGGCGAGATTGAAGCGCGAAACCTTGAACCAGAACGGGTTGTTGCTCCAGGCCTGTTGGTCCTGGAGGTAGAAACCGTCCTGGTTACGTTGAATGGAGAATTCCAGCTGTTCTTCACCACCCTGCCATTTCTTCACGGTAAGGCAGGCCCGGCCAGGCACATTGGGCTCTAAGGCGAGCAGGTCGACACGAATTGGCATTGCTTATCTCGCTGCGAAGGCTGTGAGCACGTGGCCCAGCCGTTCGTTCTGTTCAGGGGTGATTTCGCGACCGGCACCATGGCCGGCGTTGTCCTGCGTGATACAGGCCAGGCCCGAAAGCCAGTCGCCGAGATACCGTTGCGCCTGGTTCGCCGGCTGCGGCGGCAGCTCCGGCACCTCCGGCACCTGTCCCGGACCGATGTCGGTATAGAACGAGAACAAGGGCGCTTTGGCACCGGTCCGGCTAGGTGGGCGCTCGCTCACGGGTTTCTGGAGGTAGCCGAACCAGGACACGAAATCGCGCAGCACGCGTTGTACTTCCAGTACTTGGCGCTCGACCAGTTGATCGCGACGGGCACCGCTCTGGGCACGCTTGAGGACGGCGCGGCTCAGTTGCCCCGGCAAGTCCTGGCGATAACCGGCAGTGATCAGCTCGTCGACCACCGCTTCGAGCAAGGCTTTTTCAAGCCCCAGCAGGTTGAGCAGGCTTTGCCGGGTGGTCAGTTCGCGCAAGTGCGCGACCCAGGCCTTGAAGGCCGCTTTGGCAAAACGGTGTTCGTTGCTTTGCAGTTCCGGGACCGGCGTGTGGGGCTTGCTGCTGGCCGGTGTGCTGTCGGGGCTGGCGTCATCGCCGAAATCGAAATCAAAACCGGCGTCGTTGCCGTACAGGCTCTGGCTCGGTGTCAGGGCGACCGGTTCATCGCTGATCGCTGGCTCGTCATCGGTTTCGTACACGCCGCTGAGGTACAGGTCACGCACCTCTTCGCTCGGCATGTCGAGCTGATCGATGAGTTCGCCCAGCACCGCCGGACGTCGGCCCAGCCCCGTCAGAATCATCTGCGCCTGGGCTTTCTTGGCAGCGGCGGCGCCGTCACCGTCGGCGTGATACCAGGTGCTCAGACCATGCGTGGTCAGGCCTTCAAGGCATTCGTCCAACTGCTCGCGGATGCGCTGCAGTTTGAATTCGATATTGGCCACGCCCTTGAAACTGCCGCTGAAGTGACTGATGCCACCGTCATCGTTGCGCAGCATTTCTTTCCAGGTATTGGCGGGATTGTTGACGTGTTTGCACACCAGCGCGTTGCTCGCAAAGCTGGTGCCCAGGGCATCGACGCGTTCCTGGTAACTGGCGTTGATCCCGGTTTCGGCGCCGCTGGCGTCCTGGACGATGAACGCCGCGTCCATGCGCGGTTTGCGCACCAGGAAGGTGTTCTGGAACGGCGTGCCGGCCCAGTCGTTCATCCAGCTCAGGCTGCCGAAACGCTCCAGCATGGTCAGCTTGACCATGCCGTTCCAGCTCTCGTCGTACTGATCGGGCGTCAGGCTCAGGGAGTTGGTGATGCGCAAGTCGAGCATGGTCAATGCCCAGATCAGACCGGTGTCGCGTTTGCTGCGAGCGGCCGCGTCGGCACCCTGGGTTTTTTCGATCCAGCGCGTCAGCACCGGGCCAACGTCGTTGACGTCGCTTTGTTTGGTCGAGCCGGTGCACACCACCAGCGCGTTCATTTCCTGGTTGTCGGTGTAGCGTTCAAACAGGTACGCAACCTTGCCGCGCAGAATCAGCTGCGAGACGGAGTTGTCCTTGGTGGCGGACTCTGGGTCGCTGGAGTTGGCGATCTCGTGCAGCTTCTTGCGTCCGCGATAGCCGGGGAAATCGAGCAGGTCGACCTGGTTGACGATATCGTCCGCCGGGGCCTCGATCAGGCAGAACGTCATTTCAGCCGTGAGTGCCGCCAGTTGCGCGACGGGAATCCCCTGGCTGTTTTGCAGGCGTCCGTCGACCCATGGCCGCACGTCGATCGGCAAGTCCCGCGGGCTGCCGAAGCGCTCGAGGATGTCGACGTTCATGATGCTGTCGCGCTGGCTGTAAGTGTCGTTTTCGAAACTCACCAAGGCCGTCAATGGCGCGAATACAGTTTCGGGCAGTCCCAGCTTGTGCAGCGCGCCGGCCAATTGTTGATACACGCGCGTCAGCTCGCTTTGCTCACCCCAAAGAATGGCGAACAGCTCGGCACGTTCCTGGAAGTTCAGGCGTGGCGCGAGCTGCAAGGCTTTCGGCCAATACAGGTGCTCGAGTTTTTTCACCGAATTACGGAAGTTGTCACGCAGGTAGTCCCACAGCGACACCAGGTCGTCGGCGCTGACACCCGGCTGCATCGGCCCGGTCTCGCGGCCTTCGAACGGCTTGAGGGCTCGCTGGATGCGTTCTTCGTCAATCTCGTAGGAGATCCGTTCAAGGTCGAAATCCTTGAACCAGGAGTTGGCGAGAATCTTCGCCAGCTCGATTTCCTTGAACAGCGTCAGTTCCACCGGGAAATCCGGGTCCTGGCTCGGTGTGGCCCGCCGGCTGAAGCGCGTCACCAGGCCGGTGGCTTCCTTGCCGCCACCCACCGGGTTGATGTGCTTGATGAAGTCCAGGCGCTGGCCGCCGAAATCGGTTTCCAGTTTGCCGTTCTTCCCGGCCGCGAGGGCCGAGATCAGGTAGGACTTGCCCGCCTGGGACAAACCGAAAAAGCCGATGGTCATCGGCGTGCAGGCCACGCGACCGAGGCTGTGGGCCAGGTTGCGGGCGCGATGCAGGCGGATGTTCAGGTTGTCGGCTTCGCTGTCCAGACGTGGCGCGTTGACACGGGTCTGGCCAATCCATTCCAGCGCCTGACCGGCACCTTCATAAACAGCGGCCCAACGGGTAGAGAGCTGATGTTGATCGGGGGTCAGGTCATTCATTTGCGTTTCACACTTCCACTGTCGAGCCAGTACTTGGTCTCGCTCAGGCCGGCGTCGAGCATGGTGTTGAGTTCCAGCTCGAGGTCGCTGCGCGGGTTGAAGTTGACGTTGCTGCAGTTGGATTCGATGTCGCGTACCGAGAGGCGGTCGCTGACCAGATCCTGCTTGCGTGTGTACTTGTCCGCCGGTTTGACCTCGAAGCGCACCTTGAGCAGCGGCGCGCTGCCGTTTTCACCGATCGCACGGGAGAACTTCTCCCGACCGGCCTTGGTGAAACGCAAGGTGTACAGCGGCGAAGCGGCCCAGCGGTCGGCGGCCAACTGACGGAAACCGAGGCGCAGATCGCCGCGCATTTCCAGCTGAGGCGTGTCGGCGTCGTCGCCCGTGCCGATTTCCGGCAGTTTGATCTTGTAGTCTTCGGACTGAATGTCGCGGTACAGCACGTCGGCATCCTTGATCACGTTGTTCAGGTCGATAACGCCGATGTTTTTGACCGTCGAATACGGTTTGAGTGCCGAAGAGCGGAAGTAGAAGTTCGGCACACTGTGGTTGGCGCACAACAGGCACAGCATCGCGCCGACCGAAGCGGTGCTTTTCGGGTCGTCGATGCGGCCGTTCTTGTGGAACGGGTACCAGCCGCCGGTGCGGTAATTCTGCAACGCCAGGATGCGCCCCGGTGGCAGCGGCAAGACCTTGCGGATGAACGCCTGGATGCCGGGCAGGCGCGAAGGGCGGCCGGTCAGCAGCAGGACGTCGCACGGGTAGTGCGCGACCACTTCACACAGCGCACCGAGGATCTTGGTGATGTTGATCTGATCGTTGAGGAATGCGGCATGGAGCTTTTGCAGGTCGAAGCTGATCAACGATTCGTACAGGTCGAAGGCGCTTTGGCCGCCGACATCACGACGCACGGCGGCGTTGACGTAGTCGAGCACGGTCTGGCTGATCGCGTTGTCGCCCAGCAATTGACGGTACGTCCGGGTGCTCACTTCCTGCTGGTCTTGCGGGTCGTAATGCTCGTAGGCCTTGAGCAGCGCCAGGCCCAGCGGGGCGAATACCTGAAGGTTCAGTTGCTGGCGCAGGATCATGTCCTGGGCGCTGACCGATTCATCGCCACACAGCCGCGACATCAGCGAGACGGGCGATTTGACGCCTGAGATCTGCAAGGCTTTTTCGAAGCTCGGCAGGACGAAGTCCTGAATCACGTCCAGCAGAATGTCGTCGCCGGCCACTTTGAAGCCATCGCGAAAACGCTGCTCGGGCACGATGTGCACGTTGCTGCCGCTGCCGGTGTTGCCAGCGCGGTCGAGGCGATAGTCGGTGATCACCAGGTCGGTGGTGCCACCGCCGATGTCGATGGTCGCCAGGGTGATGCGTTCACGGTCGGTTTTGTCCGGCCGGGCGAGGGTGTCGAAAAACTCTTCCGGGTGCCCGGCGAAGTTCTCGTTGACCTCGGTGTACAGGTACACCAACTGGCCGCAGGAGGCTTCGTCCCATTCGACGCGGATGCTCGGGATCGGCGTGCGCGGGCTGACGGCCTGGTCCTGATGCGGGTCTTCCTCGCCGGCATGCCAGCCGAGGCTTTTCCACACCAGGCCGATGGCTTGCTGCATGCGTTCGTTGAGGATGCTGCGCTCGGCCTGCGGCATGCCCGGCGGCACGGTCAGGGTGATGCTGTTGAGCTGGCGCGGCACACGGGTGTGACCCTGGCGCGAGCGCTGGGCCGGGCTGTTGATTTGCGACAGCGCCTGGGCCAGGACCTCGGCGAGCATGAACGTCATCAGCGAGCTGCGCGAATAACGCGGCATGAACACTGGCAGACGATCGTCTTCTTCAAGACTGTAAAGCGCTTCGCCGGTTTCATTGATCAGGTGCGAGAACGGTGCGGCAGTGGCGTACGGCTCGCTGTCGGTCTTGATGTACGAACAGTTGAAGCGCCAGCCGTGGCCGTAGGCATTTTCGTCCCACAGGTAACGTTTCGGGCTGGACAGCCCGGTCGAGCCTTCGGTGCCGCGGCGACGGCTGGCCAGGCGGCTGGCCTCATTGCCGACGCGGGCAATCGTCGCCCACTGGAACGCATCATGCCGGCCGCTTTTGACCGAACAGTGGTCCTTGCCGAAATACGCCTGAGCGAATTCCACACGACTTTCGAACGGCTGATTGTAGGTGTGCTCTGGGGTGATCAGGTCACGCAGTTCCAGCACGTAATTCTGCTTCAGCCCCGAGCCGGCCTGGCCGTGGTTCTCGATCAGAATGCCGCAGGTGCGCGAGTTGCCGACGTCCAGCACCAGATCCACCGGGATCGGTTTGACCAGGCCATTGCTGTCGTTGGCCACCACTTTGAGTTCAGGAATCTCGACTTTCGGCCGGGCAGTCGACTGTTCCGCCGCCGATGGCTTGCTTAGCAGACTCAGCAAGTTGAGGTAGTGCGCCAGGTGATAGTTGGCGCGGATGTCGGTGTCCAGCTCTGCGCGCGAGCGGTGGGCATTGCCCTCGTTGAACACTTCGAGCAGCCATTCGTTGACCCACGGCTGGGCCAGGAACCAGCGGGTTTCGCTGGCCTTGGTCGCCAATTTGAAGGACACGCCGGAGCTGATGTCTTCTTCGTTCGGCGCCAGGTAAGCAGTGCCGTCACGCTTGGGCATCACGCGGCTGTCGAACGCCATCGTCAGGCGATGGGTGTTGCCGTCGATGTCGGGCGTCGCCAGTCTCACCAGGCGCATGCGCGACCAGTTGCTCGGGCCTTCGTCGAAACGATGTGGCGGCATGAAGCGGAAAAACGGCGTCGGCAGCCAGACACCGTCCAGCAGTTCGAGGCTGCTTTTCATGTCGACGCTGAACGCCGGTTTGGCCTTTTCGACCTTTTCTGGCTCCGGCTCGTAGAAAAAGAAGTCTTTCTCTTCGTTGTATGACAGGCGGCAGATCAACCCGCTGATCATCGGCGCGAACTCGCCCGCCGGTTCTTTGCGAGGGTCCAGGCGCAGGGCGAAATCCATGAACTGGATACCGGTGTCGCTGACGAGCGTGACGGTGTCTTCGAATTGGGTGACTTCAGGCAACATGTCGGGTTATTCCGTTCTTATTCGCCCATTTGCCGCATGGACATGGGGAATTGATCTTTTCCGTAACCGCCGGTGCAGTCCGCGACTGTGGTCGCTCCTTTGCGGCAATTGACCTTGGGCATGTCGTAAGTGCTGCCATCGGCGCACACGGCCTGGCCCTGGCTGTCGATGGCCAGGCTGCCGCCCTTCATAGTAGCGCTCACCGGCCCGGTGCATTTCGTGCCGTCGGCCTGGTGTACGGTGACTTCGCCCTTACCGTCCTTGAGTTGGTATTCCAGACGCAGCGGTTTGCCGGTCCGGCGGTCCTGAATACCGGCGCCGGCGCGGAACTGACCGTCGAGGAACTTGGCGGCACCGTCAGCGGCGTCTGGTGGAATGCTCAGGGGAGGGCCGGGTTTTGCGGCGGCGGATTTTTCGGCCTCGGGCGATGTGATATCCGGCGGCGCGGTTTTGTTTTCAGGCGGGGTGGCGGGCGATTCGGCTGCCGGGTCTGTGGCTGAGTCTTTGGCCAGGTCGGCCGGCGCTGCATCTGCCTCGTTGCCCTCGACCGCCGGCGCTTCCACTCCATGGGTTCCGGTCACGGCGGTACCGGTGCCGGTTCCAGTGGTAGAGCCTACAACGGTGCCCGTCACCGGAACGCCGTTCAGCGTCGTGGCATTGCCGGTCAGTTGCGGTTCTTCCAGCTGTTTTTCCACCGGCACGATGCCCTCAGGCAGCAGGTCTACCGCCACCAACGGAATCGGCACGCAACCACGCAGACCAAGCAACAGCCACAAAAGCAGTAGCAGGAACGGCAGCAGCAACAGCCACCACCAGCGACGCCACCACGGACGAGCAACCACCGGCACGACGGGTGCAACGACAGGCGCGGCTTCGACCACCGGGGGCAGCGTAAACGCGGGCGGAACCTGATAGAGGCAGTGCAGGGGATCGCGATTGCCGGTACCGGCATGCTCGAAACCCCAAAAGGTCAGCACCGGCTTGCCTTGCACCAGGTAGACGAAGTTCTCATCGGGGAAATGAATCACGCGCTTGAGCAGCTTGCCGAACACGGCTTTGTCGCCTTGCTGCTGTTCGCCGGATTCAGTGCCCAGGAAACGCTGGCTCAATTCCTCGAGCGCGGTTTTCAGCGCTTCAAGTTGGCGGCGGGCAGGAGCGCGTTCTTCTTCGGTCGCACTGCTCCACGGGATCACATCGCCGTCGAGGCCGCTGTACCAATCGATCTGATTACCGAGTTCATCGCTTTGAGGAATGGCCAGGTGATCGACCATCTCGGGGTTCTTGCGGCGAATCGCTTCGCGCAATTGCAGAGCCGCCCGGTAGACCGGTTGACCTGTTTCGCCCAGGGCTGTGAATGACCCGCTCTTACCGCTGCGTAATAGTGCCCCGCGCATCCAAACTCCATATGATTCTTCGCGCAAATGACGGGCGGAAATGCCCGTGCTTGCTCCTGCAATTAGCTGGTGACCTTAATGTCATAATGATGTCGCCGTCAATCTGGCGGCCAGCCAAAACCGCATGAGATTAGCGTAAGAGAGCGGGTGTTGCTTGAGGTCAATGTGTATTGGCCGACGAACGCTCGGGTGAGTGCATTTTTAATCTTGCTGAATCGTTTCATCAGCGCTATAAAAAATGCACAACTCCAAGAAAGGCTTACCCCATGACCCCGCTCAAATTCGTCGTGACTCTCGGCGTCCTCACTGCTGCCTCCCACGCCATGGCTTGGGATTACGTGCTGCTCGACACCGACAAGGCGGCGCAGAACTGGCAGATCACCAGCCAGCAACTCGGCGTGAAAACCGACAAACCTTTCTCCGTGACCTTGCGCACCTTGCACGGTGGTCGGCAGGAGGGTGTCAGCATCGTCGACATCGATAACGGCACAATGAAACTCTCGGTGGTGCCGACTCGCGGGATGAACGTTTTGCAGGCATCGGTCGGCAATGTGCGCATGGGCTGGGATTCGCCGGTCAAGGATGTGGTCAATCCGTCCTTCATTGAGCTTAACGGTCGCGGCGGACTCGGCTGGCTCGAAGGTTTCAATGAGCTGGTCACCCGTTGCGGCTACGAATGGGTCGGCCACCCTGGCGTCGATAACGGCGAACTGCTGACCTTGCATGGCCGTGCTGCCAACATTCCGGCCAGCACAGTCACGCTGCACATCGACGAAAAACCGCCTTATGCCATCAGCCTGCGCGGCGAATTGAAGGAACAGGCCTTCAAGAAAGTCGACTTCTCGGTGATCACCGAGCTGGTCACCGAGCCCGGCAGCGCAGCGTTCGCTCTCAACGATACCCTGATCAACAATGGCGACTATCCGAAGGAATATCAGGCGCTGTACCACAGTAACTTCAGCACGCCATTCCTGGAGCAGGGCGCGCGTTTCGTTGCACCGGTCAAGCAGGTGTCGCCGTTCAACGACAAAGCCAAAGGCGATCTGCCGGACTGGCAGACTTACCGCGCGCCGACCAAGGACTACGACGAAACGGTTTACAACGTGGTGCCGTATGGCGACGCCAAGGGGGACACGTTGACGGTGTTGCATAACAAAGCAGGTAGCCTGGGCGTTTCGGTCGGCTTTAACACTCAAACGCTGCCCGTGTTTTCGCTGTGGAAAAACACCGATACCCAAGGCCAGGGCTATGTCACCGGTCTCGAGCCGGGGACCAGCTTTTCCTATAACCGGCGCTATCAGCGGCCGCTGGGGCTGGTGCCGACGATTGCGCCGAAGGAGCACAAGCAGTTTCAGATCAGTTACAGCTTGTTGGCGGACAAGGGCGCTGTGGACCAGGCGCTGAAGCGGGTGAGTGACATTCAGGACGGGCGGGAAACCGAGGTTCGGCAGACGCCGTTGGTGGATCTGACGAAGGAGTGATTTCATCAGCTGGAGGTTGGCCGGTACTGCAGCGCTTCAGCCAGATGACCACGGGTGATGCCATCGACCTGCTCAAGGTCTGCGAGGGTTCGAGCGACCTTGAGCAATCGATGCGCAGACCTCAATGACAGGGTCAGTCGTTCGCACGCTGTTTCCAGCCAGGTTTCGTCGATTGTGGATAACGTGCAGTGTTTGCGCAGGCCCGGCAGATCAAGGAAAGCGTTCGCACAGCCCTGGCGTTTGTGTTGCCGCTCTCTGGCGTCGGCGACCAGCAAAGCGGCGGTGGCGGTGTCATCGCCGGGTTTGAGTGCAGGATTCAGCGCCGTGGCTTCCCGGGCGACCGTCAGGTGCAGGTCGATGCGGTCCAGCAGTGGCCCCGACAGTTTGTTGCGGTAGCGCTGGACCATGTCCGGTGTGCAGCTGCATTTGCCGCTGGGCTCGCCAAGATATCCACAGGGGCACGGGTTCATCGCCGCCACCAATTGAAAACGGGCCGGAAACCTCACGCGATCCTTGGCGCGGGAAATCACGATGTGCCCGGACTCCAATGGATGTATAATTCTCACATAATTTAATGACCGAGTTGTTGGTATGCCAAGCGCCTACGCATATGTTCGTTATTCGTCCACCGTTCAGTCCTCGGGTGATTCCGTCGATAGGCAGACCAGCCCGTTGAAAGCGTTCACTCATGAGACCGGCGTAGATGTTGTTGAAACGATCATTGATGAGGGCGTTTCATCGTTTCGTGGGGATAATGCAAACAAAGGGAAGTTTAAAGAAGTTTTATCTCGGATAGATCGTGGGATTATTCGACACGGTGATTACCTAGTAGTTGAGTCGATTGACAGGATTACGCGCCAGCGAGTACTTGATGGTGTGGAGTTGTTGCAGTCTATTCTGAAGAAAGGAGTCAGAATTTATACTACAACGGACTCGCGGTGCTATTCCTATGATGATCCTGATCGCGATTTTGAAACTCTAATCATGATTAGTCTGATTGCTAAGCGGGCAAATGAAGAATCGGAGATAAAATCAAGACGACGCAAGTCTGCTTGGAATAAAGCTAAATTGGCTGCTGCTGAAAATGGTAAAAAGTTCAATGCCCATAATCCACCATACGGCTATCGATATGATGGTGTGACTGATCAATTCGTTATTGTTGAAGATGAGGCGTCCGAGATACGCGAGATCTTTAAGTTACTGAAGACAATGGGTGTGTCGAATGCAACGAGACAGGTAAATTTAAACTCCAAAAGAAAGTGGACCAGTCGTCACGTCGCTTTGATGATAGAAAACAAATATCCTTTGGGTATGTTGATGTCGCAGAAGCGTAATGAAAAGAAAGAAAAGGTTTTTATTGAGTATATTGAAGAATATTATCCAAAAATAATAAGTCAGACATCATTCAATGATGCTGTCAGCTCAATGAGAAGTCGTAAAGACAGAAAGTATTACGGAAATACGACTATTGGAAGTACGAATATTTTTAGGCACGTAATAAAGTGCGCTGTTTGTGGCGAAACAATGATGTTCGAAAAGCAAAAGAATCAGAAGGGTGTGATGTACCCTTATTTTCATTGCTTCACTCGGAAGGAATTGAAGGGGCAGTGTGATCAACGGTTTAGGTTTGACTTGGCCTTTGGTATGCTTTTGCAAGCTATGCTAGTTATGCAGTCAAACGTACCGTCAGGTATTAGACGGGGCCGGATTGAGTTGAACAAGGAAGAGATAAAAAGGTGGGCGGAGATAAAACAACAGGCGTCATCTTTTGACGGTTACATTTTCCGGCGGTTCAAAGTTAATCCGGACGAGCTTTCGAAGCGTCGGAACGGTATGGCTGTGTTCGGCAATGATTTGAATTCGTTTTTATCTGATGATAAGACCTCACAAGAGGCCTTAGGGGGCGAATTGGCTGCCGCAACGGAAGTGCTGGCTGGGTTGCGGGCGAAGTATGAGAATTTTGAAAAATCGATTGATGGTTATGAAGGAAAAATCCCAATGTTTATTATTAAAAACATGGGGAATTTGGAAGCAGCGATTGATGAACAGATTGTTCTGGTAGATAAGCTTAGTAGTGAATATGGTTCGAGTGTCACAGATATCAAGTTGACCACTTATGAGGACGTGGTTGAGCGTTTTCGCACCGAGCAAGGTCGTTTGGAATTGAACCAGTTTTTCAAGGCGTCAGGGATCCAGTTCAAATTCAAGTATGATCGAACCGCCAGAGGAATTCATATGTGGGTCAGTCGTAGTGGGCAAGAAATCTTGAGCCTTTCCAGAAAGTTTCCATTTCATAAGCCGCTTGCTGATTTCGGCATTCCAAGATTAGCAGATCTTTATGAGCAAATATGAGATCTGCTTTTGATTTGCATATGACTTGATCGGCCAATTGCATTCGTATGGGTCGAACGAGAAAAAGTGCTTTGTCCAGTGGCTGCGCGATACGTTTACGCTATGATTCAAAATGTCTCTTTACTTCATACGCAGCCATATGCCAGCACTTGAATTTTGCGAGGGCAAGGTTAGTAATTTCATTCACACTATCC
>NZ_BDAG01000002.1 GCF_002091715.1 Pseudomonas migulae NBRC 103157
CAGGCATGAAAAAGCCCAACCTCAAAAGGCCGGGCTTTTTCATTTATTGGCGGGTATCCATCATTTTGTCAGCGAGCGCCTTGGCTCTTTCAATCAACAGATTCTGCCTGTCCTCATGAGTGGCCCCTCCTACTACGGGCGCCGTCAGATGGCTTTCCGCAATCAGCGCAGCGCAGAAATATTGATCCCAGACAGCTTTGTCCGCAGACGTCTGTGCGGTCGTTCGGTCGGCAATCATGGTGCGGCTCCTTTTGATGAAGTAGCCCTGCCAGTTTACGCCCGATTCATAACCAGCAACCGACCACCATTCGTCGCCTGAAAACGTCCGTCAAGAAATTGTAACAACCTCTGGCTCAAGCTTTGCAAACGCTGGCCGTAGCCGCCCCGGAACGACGGAATTCTGACGTGACGGCCAATCAATCAATACTTATGGACGCCAGCGATACGCTGGGTCCGTCACCGGAGATGTAACCGTGTCAACTCTCAATGAAATCGCAGCGAACCACGCGAAAATGGCGAAAAAACTGGCGGGAGAGTCGACCGAAGTGTGTGAGCGACAGCCGCTGGTGGTGGGTGGGTTTGAGGTCACTTCCGTGGATGAGCAACCCAAGGTGCCCATGCATCTCATCGTTGCCGGACAGGACAACCACCTCGTCCACGCTGGTGGCTACACGCTCTGACTGAAAGGGCCAAGGCCAACCGCCGCGGTGGTTACGCAGGACCACCACTGGGGTGCATCCACGGCACCTGGCAATAATACGATGCATCTTGAGCAACAACGCCTGGTCATTGAAAGCGCGTTTTCTTCGCAAACGCGCCGGCTCCCTTCCGGCGTTATCGTGATGTCGGGAGGTTTCCCCAGGCTTGTCGCAGGAGGCCATCAACAGGTAAGTTGAATGGGCGCCATTCCAATCAGACAGGAGTTGATTAATGCGCATCGCCTTGCTGTCCGACATCCATTTGTCCGTCAACGTACTGCCTTTTCCCGATGTGAATGCCGACGTTGTAGTGCTCGCCGGGGACATCTCCCGACCGGCACAGGCCATTGAGTGGGCCAGATCCTGCCCTGCTCCGGTCGTGTATGTGGCAGGCAATCACGAGTTTTATGGCAGCGACCTGATCTCCACCTACGAAAACCTGAACAGGTTGTCGCAAGGCACACAGATCCACGTTTTGGAACGTTCAGCGTATGTCCACAACGGCGTGCGGTTCCTCGGTTGCACCCTGTGGTCTGATTATCGCCTGTTCGAATGCGCAGAGGATCGGGCACTGGGTATCGATCTGGCGACGAAGAGCATCCGGGACTTCACCCACATAAAAGTCTCGCCGGATTTTCCAGACCTGTTCACTCCTGCCATTTCCCAACTTGTTTTTTTACAGACAGTCGCCTGGCTGGACGACTGCTTCGCCCGCGACAACACCACTCCCACGGTGGTGGTTTCCCATTTCGCACCGACACGGCTGAGCATAAGTCCGCTTTTCACGCATTCTGCGATCAACTCGAGCTTTGTGTCAGACCTCGAAGACCGGATCAAAATCTGGCAGCCGGCACTTTGGCTGCATGGCCATACCCACGGGAGCTTTGACTATCGGGTGGGCAACACTCGCGTCATTTGCAACGCTCGGGGGTATGCGAAAAATGGCCTCAATGAGAACCCGGACTTTGCTGACGCCTACGTGATTGATCTGCCAGTCTGAGGCAACAGACTCCAGCGTATCGAACAGTGTTGGCGTCAGCCTTTTGTGCAGGACATTGCGAAGCTTCAGTTCAAATACCACCCCCAGGGTCCGCCGTTGTATCGGGTGATTTGCTTGGTCTCGAGGTAATTGTTGTAGCCCCACTCGCCCAGTTCACGCCCGATACCACTCTGCTTGTAGCCGCCCCAAGGGGCCTCGACAAAAGTCGGTTGCGAGCAGTTGACCCAGACGATCCCGGCGCGAAAGCGTCGGGCCACGCGTTCACAACGCGGGATATCGCGGGACATGACCGCGGCCGCCAGACCAAAGGGCGAATCGTTGGCCAGGCGAATCGCTTCGGCTTCGCTGTCGAAGGCACGCAGGCAGACCACCGGGCCGAAGATCTCCTCGCGCCACACCGTACTGTGCTCCGGCACATCGGCGAATATCGCCGGGGTCAGGTAATAACCCTTCTGCAGATGGGCCGGACGTGTTCCGCCGGACACCAGCCGCGCGCCCTCTTGCTGACCGGTCGCAATGGCGTCGAGCACCTTGTCCAATTGCCCCTGACTGACCAGTGGCCCGAGTTTCACACCCTCGGTAAAGCCTTGGCCAATATGGATTTGCTCGGTGGCTTCGATCAGACGCTCCAACAGTGCCGGATACAAGGCACGCTCCACCAATACTCGAGACGTGGCTGAACAGACCTGGCCCTGGTTCCAGAAAATCCCGAACAGAATCCACTCCACCGCCGCGTCGAGGTCACTGTCGGCGAAGATCACGAACGGCGATTTACCGCCCAGTTCCAGGCTGATGTTTTTGATCTCGGCCGCCGCCGCTTGCATGATCTTGCGCCCGGTCGGCACGCTGCCGGTGAAGGCGATCTTGTCGACGTCCGGGTGCTCGGCCAGCGGCGCACCGGCCTCACGCCCCAGTCCGCTGACCACGTTCAACACCCCGGCGGGCAAGCCGGCCTGATCGGCAATCGTTGCCAATTCAAGAGCAGTCAGCGGCGTCAGTTCCGACGGTTTGAGCACCACCGTGCAGCCCGCCGCCAGCGCCGGAGCGACTTTCCACGACGCCATCAGCATCGGGAAATTCCAGGGGATGATCGCGGCGACCACGCCGACCGGTTCCTTGATCACCGAAGAATGGAAGCGCTCATCGGGCACGCTGATCGACCGCTCGCTGTGCTGGTCCGCGCCTTCGGCGAGCCCGGCATAGAAATCGAAACAACCCGCGGTGTCGGCGATGTCCCACTGCGCTTCCGGCAGGGGCTTGCCGTTGTCGCGCACTTCGATGGCGGCCAGTTCGTCCTGACGCGCACGAATGCCGTCAGCGATTCGCCGCAGGACCTGCGCTCGCTGCGCCCCCGTCCAGCGCGGCCAGTCACCTTCGTCGAACGCCTTGCGCGCGGCGGCGACGGCCAGGTCGATGTCCTCCACCGTGGCGGCAGCGACCTGTGCCAGCACCGATTCATCGCTCGGGTCAAACGTCTGGAAAACACCACGCTGCACTGGCGCGATCCACTCGCCGCCGATGTACAGCCGTTGATAGTCACGCATGACAAACTCCTTCATTCACCGGCTGCTCCAGCCGAACATTTTCCAGGCGACTGAACGCATCCACCCGCACCCCGCTGCCCACGCTCACCCCCCGGCCCGAACACCACGCAAGGCTCAATGTGCACGTCCGTGGCCAGTTGCGTATCGGCACTGAAAAACACCGTGTCCGCCGCCACCAGGCTGACACCGGACTGCATGACTGAACGGCGTCGACGCTGCTGGAAACGCTGCTCGGCCTCATGCAATTGCTCGCGATCATTGACCCCGAGCACGTCGTCTTCATCCACTTCCACCGCCGTGACCGGCAGGCTGGCGCTGTTGGCCACTGCCACGGCATCGGTGAGGTAAAACTCGCCTTGCGCATTCTGGTTGCCGATCCGGTCCAGCAGCCACAGACAAGTGTCGGCACGCAAACCCATGACGCCACCATTGCAGAAGTTGACCTCAAGCTCTTGCGGGCTGGCGTCCCTGGCTTCGCGAATGGCCAGCAAGCGGCCCTCCTCCACCAGCAATCGTCCGTAAGGCCCCGGCTGTGCGGTGTGAAATCCCGCGACCGCCACGGCGGCACCGTCGATCAGTGCCTGACGCAGTCGTAACAAGGTCTGCGCGCTGATCAAGGGTGAATCGCCAAACAGCACCAGCACGCAACCCTGTTCATGGGCCTGCAACGCGGGCCGGGCGGCAAGCAGCGCATGGGCCGTGCCCAACTGCGCTTGCTGGGTAAACGTCCGCGCAGCCGGCGCTGCCTGTTTCAAGTAATCGGCAACCACCCGACTGCCTGCGCCCAACACCACCGCACATTGATCGATAGCCGCCGCCTCGACCGCCGCCAGTACATGGCCGAGCAGCGGCCGATTACCCACCGGGTGCATGACTTTCGGCAGCTGCGAACGCATGCGGGTGCCCTGCCCGGCAGCGAGAATCACCGCCAGGGTCGGCCAGGAAATGTTGTCGCTCATTGCGACCCTCCCAATGAGTCAAGCCTGATCGCGATAGAACACGTCGTCGGCATACGGATACCACCAGTCCTGAATTTTCGGCTGGTGATCGATGATGACCATTTTCGAGCGCCGGAACGCTTCAAGGCCCTGACGTCCGAGTTCGCGTCCCAGGCCGGACATCTTCCAGCCGCCAAACGGCAACGCATCGTTGTCGATCAGTGGGTTGTTGACCCAGACCATTCCGGCTTCGAGACGCTCGGCAGCCTCCATGGCTTCGGCAAGGTCGGTGGAAAACAGTGAGGCGCCCAGACCGAACGGTGAATCATTGGCCAGCCGCACCGCTTCGTCGAAATCACTGACACGGCAGATCGCCGCGACGGGGCCGAAACACTCTTCCTGGAGAATCGCCATGTCAGCGGTCACACCGGTGAGGATGGTCGGCTCATAGAACCAGCCCACGCTGTGCTGTGGCGGAATCCGCCCACCGCAGACCAGCGTCGCGCCTTTGGCCAGGGCGTCGTCGACCAGGCGCATGACTTTATTGCGCGCGGCTTCGCTGACCATCGGCCCGATTTCCGTACGCTCCAGACCATGACCGATGCGCAAGGCACGGGTGCGTTCGGCGAACTTAGCGACGAACTCATCGTGGATCTCATCGACCACGTAGAAGCGCTCAGCCGAGGTGCAAATCTGCCCGCTCAGGTGAAATGCGGCGGTCACCGCCCCTGCCGCCGCGACGTCCAGCGGCGCATGTCTGGAGATGATCAGCGGGTCACTGCCACCGGCCTCGATCACGCACGGTTTCATCTGTTCGGCACACGCCACTGCCACCGCTTTGCCGGCCGCCACGCTGCCGGTAAAGGCGACCGCGTGAGTGCCGGTCGACTTCACCAGCAACTGCGCCGTCACCGCATCGCCCGGCACACAAGACACCAGCCCCGGCAGCAACGAGGTGAAATGCTCCATGAATTTGAGCGTGCACAGGGTCGTGGCTTCCGCCGGTTTGACGATGCAGGCATTGCCCGCGGCCAACGAGGCAGCGACCGTCCAGCACATCAACAGGATCGGAAAGTTGAACGGCATGATGTGCACGCTGACGCCATACGGCTCATAGCGCACATGCTGGAACGAGCCGATCTGCGTGGTGCCGGCAACCTTGCCGGCATCGTCACGGGCCATTTCCGCGTAGTAGCGAAAGATCGGCGCGCAGTTGGCCAGTTCGCCCATGGCTTCGGGAAACGGCTTGCCCATTTCCAGGGTCATCAACCGTGCTACTTCACGGTTGCAGGCGACGTCTTGTTCAATGGCGTTGGCCAGCGCGTGCAAAAGTGCGGCGCGGCTTTTCGCGTCGATCAGCCGCCACTGTTTCTGCGCGGCAGTGGCGGCATCGACGGCGGCCTGCACGTCCGCTTCGCCGCACAGGCCGACCTGCCCGACAGGTTGCAGCGTTGCAGGGTCGAGCACTTCGCGCGCGCGGGCATTCGTCAGCGGCAGGTATTCAGAGTTGATAAAACGCAGTGCAGTGTCAGTGTTGAACGTGGCCATGGGGTGATCCTTGAACCAATCGATAAGGGGTCTCGCGCAAAGCTGCGAGAGTCGCGGGCGGCAGCTCATCGCGCCAGCCCGGCACATGCCCGTTGAGCCAGGCGCGCAGCGGTGCAAAGGCCTCGGCCTCCAGCGCCCGGACAAACAAACCCAGGGTGCGCGGCAAATGCGCCAGGTAACCGTGCTTGCCATCGCGGCCCGCCAGGCGCACAAAAATCCCCAGCACCTTGGCGTGACGCTGAGCGGCCAGCCGCCGGTAATCCTCGAGAAAACGCGGTGCATCAAGCTCCGGGCGCTGCATCAGGTAGTGCGTCAGCAGCGCCACGCGCAACGCTTCGGACACGTCACGGCGTGCGTCTTCGAGCAACGACATCAAGTCGTACGCCGCCGCACCGATCAGTGCGTCCTGAAAATCCAGCAGGCCGCAGGCCGCAACGCCTTCGCGGCCTTCGAGCAGCATCAGGTTGTCGACGTGGAAGTCACGCAACACCAGCGCTTCGCGACGTTGCGCGACATCGCGGCAAGCCTCGGCGAACAGCGCCAGGTAGGACTCACGCAGCTCCAGCGCCGCCTCCTTGCCAATCAGCAACGGCACGTACCAATCGATAAACAGCGCACACTCGTCACTCAGTTGCCGGGCGTCGTAAGGCGCCATTTCCGTCGTCGATGGCGCACGGTGCAACGCCACCAGCGCGTCGATCGCCAAGCGATACAGCGCCGCTTCCGGATACCCGGCTGCGAGTAGTCGGGTGTAGGTGTCGTGACCGAAATCCTCGATCAACGCCAGCCCCGCCGCCTCGTCGACCTGCAGTAAGGCCGGCGCGGAAAGCCCCAGTCCGTGCAAGTGCCGGGCAACGTGGACAAACGGACCGATCGGCTCGCTGTGCGGGGGCGAATCCATCAGCAACAGGCCTTCACCGTCCAAGCGGAAATAGCGCCGGGTCGAGGCATCCGCCGGCAGCGCGATCAGTTGTGCCTCGGCGAAGCCGGCACGCGCCAGAAAGGCTGCGCGCTGGTCCTCGCGGGTTGGCGTTGACGCACGTGTCTCAGTCATGGCATTCACCGGATCATGTAGACCTTTTTCACCGTCTCATGGACGGTGCACACGCCTTTCCAGTCCTTGCGAAAAAAGGCTGCGGTGTCGGGCTTGATCTCGATCACTTCGCCGGATTCGTGGACGTAGGTGCAGCGGCCTTCGAGGAAATGGCAGAACTCGTCGCTGGTGACGTGGCAGAACCATTTGCCCGGCGTGCAGATCCATACACCACACTCGGACTGGCCTTCGGGGCCTTTGTGCAGCACCACGCCGGAAACACGGGATTCACCTTCCAGCATGGTCGGGATCACGCCCCAATCCTTGACGTCAGTGATGCTCAGCGGGTCGTACAGAAACGGGGTAGTCATTGTTGCTCTCCAAAAAATTGAGATTCTGTAGGAGCGAGCTTGCTCGCGATGGACGTCAACGATGACGCGTACTGTCTGGATGACCGCGTTGTATTGACGTTTTTCGCGAGCAAGCTCGCTCCTACAGGTAGTGGTTCAGGTGACACTTGTGTCGACTGTTACACCGCTATCGCCAGCAAGCCGGCTCCTACAGTAATTGTCGTTTTTTCAGTTGATCGGCATCGGGTTCAGGCCAGCATGTAAACGTTGCGCAGGGTTTCCCGGACGTGGCATTCGCCGGTCCAGCCGGCCGGGAACAGCACCAGGGTGTTCGGACGAATCTCGATCACCTCGCCGTTGTCATTGCGGTAAGTGGCGATGCCGGCAATGAAGTGACACAGCTCGTCACGGGGAATCGACAGTCGCCAGCGCCCAGGCGTGCAGACCCAGAGCCCGGTTTCCGGACTGTTATTCGGACCTTTGAACAGCAACCGGCCGCTGGAATGCGAGGCGCCTTCGACGGCGTCGCTCTGCACGCCCCAGTCCACCAGATCGGTGCGACTGCTGACGGCTTCGAGGTACGGCGTGATACCCGCCGTGGTGTTTTGCTCAGGCATTGTTCAGCACCTTGTCGAGAATGGCGGCCGCGTCCGCCGGACCTTTGCGTGATTGCATCTGCGCGCTGGTGCGTTGCAGACGTTGGCGCATCGCCTCGTCGTTGAGGCACGCCGCGAGCTTTTCCGCGAGCTGTGCTTCGCTCCACTCGTAGCGATCGAGCTTGAACCCGTGACCGCTTTCTTCGGCGCGCATGGCGTTGTCGTGACCGTCCCAGACGTAGGACATGACGATCGCCGGCTTACCGAAAAACAGGCACTCGGTGAAGCTGTTGTTGCCGCCGTGATGGATCACCGCATCGACCTGGGCAATCACCGACGGCTGCGGGAACCAGTTGGAGATCAGCACGTTGTCGGGCAGGTCCGGGTATTCATCGAGGTGCTCGCCGACATTGAACAATGCGCGGTAAGGCAACTTGCCAACGGCGGTGATCAGACGCTGGAGCAGATCGACGTCGCCCGAACCGAGGCTACCGAAACTGACGTAGAGCAACGGTTTGTCGTTGTTGGCGCGAAACTCGGGAATGTCGTAGGCCGTATCGTGGCGAACGCAACCTTGCAGGTAGTGAAAGCGCTCGGCCGGCAACGGGTGGCGGCGCTCGAACTTGACCGCGTCCGGGTACAGCAGCAGGTTCATGTACGGTGAGGCTTCGAAGAAGGTGCCGAGCGGATACGGTTGCTCGCCATGGGCTTGCAGGAACTGGTTGAAGTCTTCATGAATCGGCCCGACCACTTCTTCAAAACGTTGGCGAAATTGCGCGTGACCGGCCTTGTCGTGAACGCTCATCCCCGACAGGTGCGGCGGGATATCCGGGTCTTCGATCTCGTTTTCCGAGCAGGAAATGATCCGCACCCAAGGCTTGCCGTATTGCTTGATCGCAGGAAACAGGATCACGTTGTCGACGCAGATCAGGTCGGGTTTGACCTTGTCCAGCACCGCCGGCAAATCCTTCTGCGCCCACTTGGCCGTGTCGACGATGGCGGCCCAGCATTCCTTCACGTAGTTGTCGATTTGATCCAGCGGGGTTTTGCGAAAGTTGGGAATGTGGCCGTTGATGAAATCGACCCAGTAGCGGGCCATTTCCTCAGCGGGCATCGGCGCCGACATGTTGACCATGTGTTCTTCAAAACCGTAGCCGGCATACACGCCGCTCATGCCGGGGTCGGTGAGGAAAACCGCCTTGTGGCCGAGGGCTTCGCACGCCTGGGCGATGCCGACTGAGTTCAGTGCCGGGCCATAAGCGGCTTCCGGAAAGAAGGCGATCACTTTCTGTTTCATCGAGCGGTACTCCTGCCTGGTCTCTTTTTATTGTTCAACGCGTCAATACACGGGCGTGGCGAGCCTGCCAGCCGAGACGGACGCTCATACCGATAGCAAAATGCGCAAATTCGAATTGCGAGGACGGCACCCGGACGATCAACGCCTTGTCGCTGAGCGCCGTCTGTACATGCAGGTTGGTGTCGAGACCGTGATAGGCGATTTCGACGATGTTTCCGGTAACCTGATTGGCACACGTCTCGTGCTCCTCCGTGAGCACCTGTAGACGTTCCGGGCGCACGACGACGGCGACCTTTTGACCCGGCACCAGCGGCGCGTCGGTCTCGACAGCCAGCTCCTGACCGTTGACGCGCACTGTGTGCTGACCCGAACGCACGCCTTCAAACAGATTGCTGACGCCGATGAAGTTGGCGACAAAGCGGCTGTTGGGGTTTTCGTAAAGTTCGGTGGGGCTGCCGCACTGACAGACCTTGCCGCCGTCGAGCACCGCCATGCGGTCCGACATCACCAACGCTTCTTCCTGGTCGTGGGTGACGATGATGAAGGTGATGCCGCTCTCCAGTTGCAGGCGCTTGAGTTCGAGCTGCATCTTTTCCCGGAGCTTTTTGTCGAGTGCCCCCAACGGCTCATCGAGCAGCAACACCCGCGGACGCTTGACCAGCGCCCGCGCCAGCGCAACACGTTGGCGCTGACCACCGGAGAGCTGATCCGGCTTGCGCTCGGCCAGTTCACCGAGCTGTGCGGTGCTCAGCACTTCATCGACCCGGCGACGGATTTCTGCCTCGGGCAAGCGCTCCATTTCCAACCCGTAAGCAATGTTCTTGCGCACGGTCATGTTGGGAAACAGCGCATAAGACTGGAACATCAGGTTCAACGGACGCTTGTTGGCCGGCAGCGGCGAGATGTCTTTGCCATCCAGATAAATGCAGCCGGCGCTGGGGGTTTCGAAACCGGCGAGCATGCGCAACAGCGTGGTCTTGCCGCAGCCGGACGGCCCCAGCAGCGCAAAGAACTCGTTCTCGCGGATGTTCAGCGACACCTCGTCGACCGCCAGACCGTTGCCATAAGACTTGCTGACCTTGTCCAGGATCAGTACCGCAGATGAATTATTCATGGGTGCGAGGAGCCTTGTTGAGACGCTGCGAAGCCAGCAGCGCGGTGATGCTGACCAGCATCACCAGCGTCGCCAGGGCATTGATTTCCGGGGTGACGCCAAAACGGATCATGGCGTAGATCTGCATCGGCAACGTCGTGGAAGCCCGGCCGGAACCGGAGTTGAAAAACGCGATGATGAATTCGTCCACCGACAGCGTGAACGAGAGCAAACCACCCGCCAGCACGCCGGGAAAAATCGCCGGCAACAGCACCCGGCGAAACGTGGTGAACCAACTCGCACCGAGGTCGATCGAGGCTTCGAGAATCGAATAGTCGAAGTGTTTGAGCCGCGTGCGCACCACCGCGCAGACGAAGGCGATGTTGAACACGGCATGGCTGATGATGATCGAGTGCAAGCCGAGCCCGACCTTGAGCAGGTTGAAAAAGCTCAGCAGCGCAATCGCCAGGACGATGTCGGGAATGATCATCGGCGCCATCAACAAGGTGTCGACCACCTGCCCCTTGTCGTTGTCCTTGCGACGCAATTCGATGCCCAGCGCGAGGAATGTCCCGAGCACGCAGGCAATGAAGGTCGCCGACAGCGCGACGATCAGGGTGTTGAGCGCCGCCGACAAAATCGCCGAGTTATGCGCCAGCGACACGTACCATTTCAGCGATACGCCGCCCCAGGCCGTCGGCAATCCGGACTTGTTGAACGACAGCAGGATCAACACCAGGATCGGCACATAAAGGAAGGCATACACCAGCCACAGGTGCGTATTGAGTGCGGTGCCGCCCAGCGAACGAGACTGGCTCATGCGCGGCCCCCTTCTGCACGACGGGCCACCAAAGCCTGGACGAACAACAGGATCAGCATGATGGCGATCAGGAAGAAACTCAGTGCGGCACCGAACGGCCAGTCCCGCGCCGTGAGGAATTGCGAGTAGATCAGGTTGCCGACCATCTGCACTTGTTTGCCGCCCAACAGGTCGGCCGTGATGAAGTTGCCGATGCTCAGGACGAAGACAAACACGGCACCGGCGGCGACACCGGGCACGCTCAGCGGCAGGATGATCCGGCGAAAGGTCATCCAGCCCGAAGCGCCGAGGTCTTTCGAGGCGTCCCAGAGTTCGTTGTTGATGCGTGACAGCGAAGAGAAAATCGCCAGGATCACAAACGGGATGTAGTTGTAGACCAGCCCAAGCACTACCGACGCCTCGGTGTACAGCAGGCTGATCGGTTCGCCGCTGTAGCCGAACATCTGCAGCATCCGGTTGATCAGGCCTTCGCGATTGAGCAGGACGATCCAGGCATAAGTACGGATCAGGTAGTTGCTCCAGAACGGCAGCATCACCAAAAACAGGAACACCGCTTGGTGGCGCCGTGGTGCACGGGCAATCGCGTAGGCCGCCGGGTAGCCGATCAGCACCGCAAACAGCGTCGCCAGCCCGGCGATTTTTGCCGATTTGAGCAGGATGCCGAGGTACAGCGGATCGAATGCGCGCTGGTAGTTTTCCCAGGTAAACAGCCAGTCGATGCCGCCGTAAGCACCGCGCTCGACGAAGCTGTAGACCAATACCAGAACGCACGGCACCACCAGAAATATCAGCAGCCAGCCAAAGCCGGGCGCAAGAAGCCAGGCCGACAGACGCCTGTCAGCATGCAAAGCACTCATTACCCATATCCTCCCGCCCCGGAACGAAGGCGGCTTGCGAGCGTGGCGAGGCATGACGGGCATGCCCCGGATCGATGCGGCTTACGTTTGGCGGGACTTAGTTCTGTGCCGCCATGATTTCGGTGACAGCCCGGGTGTAGGCCTTTTGCGTGGTGCCGCCCAGATCGCGCAATTGCTCCATCTTCAACAGTTCGCTCGGGGCGATCGTCAGGTTGGGGTATTGCTTGAGCAGGTCAGCGGACAAACCGGCCATTGCGGCCTGGTTCGGGACTTTGTAGAGGATGTTTTCCGCCACCCAGGCATGGTTTTCCCTGGCGAGCATGAAGTTGACGAACTTGAACGCCTCCTCCTGATGCTTCGAGCTTTTCAGCACGACCATGGTGTCCACCCATAGATCGGAACCTTCCTTGGGCACGACAAATTTAATCGCCGCATTGGCTTGGGTGCCGTAGTTGCACCAGCCATCCCACGCGTGCGCCATCATCGATTCGCCGGACGCGAGCTTGGAGTAGAAGGTGGTGTCGTCGAACGCGAGGATGCGTTTCTTGGTAGCGATCAACTGATCGCGCACTGCGGCGATCTGCTTGGGATCGTTGTCGTTGACCGACCAGCCCTTGGCCAGGAACCCGGCGCCGAGCATCCAGCGGTCGGTGGCGAGCATCGTCACTTTGCCTTTGAGCGCATCGCTCGGGTTGAGCAATTCATTCCAGCTCACCGGCGCCGGCGTGACCTTGTCGGAGCGGTAGCAGATCCCGGTGGTGCCCCAGGTGTATGGCACCGAAAAATGGTTGCCCGGGTCATATTCCAGCTGAGTGGCTTCAGGGTAGAGGTTTTTCAGGTTGGGGACTTTGACGGGATCGATGTCGGCCAGCAGACCTTGCTTGTGCAGGACTTCGGCAAAGGGAGAGGAGACAAACACAACGTCATAGCCTTCACCGCCAGACGCCATGAGCTTGCCCATGATTTCTTCATTGGTCGCGTGCAACGCCTTGTCGACGTCAACGCCGCTGGCCGCTTTGAACTTGTCCAGCGCATCCGGGGCCATGTAGCCGTCCCAGATGGAAATCACCATGTCTTTTGCACTTGCGGCCTGTGAAGCGATCGCCAGGGAAACGCTCAATCCCAGACACATAAGGCCTTTCAGCTTTCTCATAATACTCACCCGACGATTGATTATTGTTGTGTTCGAAGGCAGTACGGCGAAAAGAGAAACGGTTGCACGTGTTTTTTTTTAGAAATTAGGACCAGCAATAAAAGTTGTCAACGCTTTTTTCGTGCCTGACGACTCAGCGGCGCATGGCATAAGATGAGCACCTGAGTCCAAAGCGACCAAAAGAGATAAGACGCTTGAGCACAACACCCGAGAAAAAACCTCGCACCAATCATCTGGAACTCGCCCGGCGTATTCTGGAACACACCCAGGAAACCGGGCTGGTGGCCGGCGACCCGGTTGCCGAGCAAGCGCTGTCGCGCACCTTCCAGGTGTCTCGCACCCTGATTCGTGGCGCACTGAAAGTGCTGCTGGAAGAAAACCTGCTGAGCCATGAAGCCGGCAAAGGCTATCGACTGCTTGCCGCGCCGAGTGGCCAGGCCTTCAACGCGACCTTGCCACAAGCCGAGGAAGAAGAACTGGCGACCTCGGTATTGCGCGACCGCATGGCCGGGCGCCTCGGGGACAGCATCAGCATCAGCGAGCTGATGCGTCGTTACGACATCGGCCGGCCCGCGGCGCAGAAAGCCCTGCAGCAACTCAGCGAAAGCCAGGCGATAGAGCGCGGCCCCGGCCAGTCCTGGCTGTTTCGCCCCTCGCTGAACAGCCTCGCCGCCCTCGAAGAAAGCCTCAAATTCCGCCTGATCCTGGAGCCGGAAGCGCTGCTCAGCCCGCACTTCAACGCCGACCCACACCGCCTGGCACTGCTGCGCAGCGCCATGCAAACCCTGCTCTCAAGCCCGGTCGAACACTTCGACACCCAGCAATTTCGCGAACTGGACATCAGCTTCCATGAACTGATCGGCCAGAGCTGCGGCAACCGCTTTATCGGCGACGCCCTGCTGCAGCATCAGAGCCTGCGGCGCCTGCCGAATCTGTTGCCGACCGTCAGCGTGCATCGTCTGCAGGAGGCTCTGCGCGAGCACCTGCAAATCATTGCGCACATCGAGCGCGGACAACTGGAGATCGCTGCCGACCTGCTGCGCCTGCACCTGCGCCTGAGCGCCGCCCAGCGCCCGCAAACCGCCAATCGCGGGATTCCGCAGGGCCATTTGTTCGGGCGTCGCTGAACACTTCAAAAAACAGGATGATTTTTTTTATAAAATAAGACAGCATCCAGTCATCTCAGGCACGGCGGGCTTTACCCGCCATGGACTTTCTTCGCCATGCACCCACACAAACTGATCGCCTTGTTTCCGGAAGCCAGTTTCGGCGCGGCCTTGAACTGCATTGGTATCGCCCAGTCACTGCGTGAGCTGGGAGCAAAACCGGTCTTTATCTGCCACGAACATTTCCAGGGACTCTTCGCCGAATACGGCTTCGACGAGTATCCGATTCCGCAAGCCAGCCCACTGTCCGCAGCGGAACACCAGCATTACTGGGAGCGCTTTATCGAGCGCAATATTCCTTACTTCGACCAGACCCCGCTGGCACAGATCGACAGTTATGTGGCGCCGGCCTGGGAAGCGATCATCGACACAGCGATCGAAGCGGAAAAGCCGCTGCAACAGTTGCTCGGCCGCCTTAAACCGGACGTCATCGTCCTCGACAACGTGGTCATGTTCCCCGCCATCGCCAACGCCGGATGCCCGTGGGTGCGGATGGTTTCCTGCGCCGAAACCGAATTGCCGGATGCCGCCGTTCCGCCGTACTTGTCAGGCTGCCTGGCCGGCGACACAGAGGCCCGTGAGCGTTTTGCCGAGCACTACCGCAAAGCCGTCGCCCCGGCCCATGAACGCTTTTCGCAGTTTCTCGCGAACAACGGCACCGCGCCCTGCCCGCCCGGCCAGTTCCTCGTCGATTCACCGTGGCTCAACCTGCTGCTGTCGCCCACACCGGTGCGTTATGAACGCCAGCCACCGCTGGACCCAAAACGCTATGTGTACCTCGACGGCTGCGTACGCCGCGAAGCGCCTTACATCGTTCCCGACTTCCCAAGGCACAACGACGCGCCGCTGATTTACATCAGTTTCGGCAGCCTCGGGGCCGCCGACACCGACATGATGAAGCGCCTGATCGGCACCATCGAACATCTACCCTACCGCTTCCTCATCAACGTTGGCGCTTATCGGGACATGTACACCACCGTCCCGGACAACGTGTACCTGGACAGCTGGTTTCCACAGCCGGCCGTGCTCAAGGAATGTCAGCTGTTCATCCACCACGGCGGCAACAACAGCTTCTGCGAAGCGCTGTACTTCGGCTTGCCGTCCTTGATCATTCCGTACTGCTGGGACGGTCACGACAACGCCGCACGCGCCGAGGAAGTCGGCGTTGGTCGGTACTTGCCGCGGTTTGCCGATCCGCTGTCCGCGTTACCTGCGGCGCTCGAACAGCTGCTGGCGGATCAGGCAATGAAGCAACGTCTCGAATCGTTAAGCGAGAACATGCAGGCTACCCGTGGCACTGACATTGCCGCAAAGGCGATCATGGCACTACCCAACACTGAAGCAAACGCCACCCCGTAGGAGCAAAGCTTGCTCGCGAAAGCGGTAGGTCAGTCGCCGATTTATTCACTGATCACCGCTTTCGCGAGCAAGCTTCGCTCCTACAGGCATCAGCTCTTGAGGATCATGAACACCTTGCGCACCGGTGTCAGGTTCTCCCAGGTCCCTTTGAATCCGGCGGCGACCACAAACGTGGCGCCCGCCTTGAACTCCTGGCTGACGCCCTTGCTGTCGGTCAACCGAACGTGCCCTTCGAGCAAATGGCAAAGCTCGTCGTAATCACATTCACAGCGCTCAAGGTGCTCGGGGGCTTCCCAGATTCCTCCGACAGCATTTTTCTGCGGTGCCACAAAGTGCCGCCAACTGCGACTGCGATACGGGGAGTCGACCAACGCCGGATCGCTGGTTTCCAGTTCGACGACGGGCAACTCCGGGTTGGCAAAATCGATGATGTGATCGGGGTTGTTCATGTTCATGCTCACGTCAGTTCAAGAATCAAAGCCAATGCCCAACGCATCAAACCCCTTGAGCAGCCAGTCGCGGTGCCCGGTAAGGTCTTCGCGGGCCAGCGAACGCTGCGCCAGCGAGACGCCCGCGTAACGCAAGGGCTCGGGTGGAAACGGGAAAGGTGCCGTCGAGGTCATCGCCAACTTCGTGCGTTCGGTCGATTGACCTTCGAGCAAATCGAGCAGGGTCAACGCTGCGAAGCGACTGGCAGACACGCCCTGCCCCGTAAACCCTTGGGCATAGGCCACGCGCCCGTCAGACGAAGTGCCGCAGAACATGGTGGTGCGTGCAGAGGTATCGATGATGCCGCCCCAGGCATGACTGAAGGTGACGTCCGCCAATGCCGGGAAGGTTGATTGAAATTGCCGGGCCAGTGTCACGAAGCTGTCGGGACGCTGGGTCAACGCCTCGTCGCGTCGGCTGCCAAAGTGATAGATGGCGTCGTAGCCGCCCCAGAGAATGCGGTTGTCCTCGGTCTTGCGCAGGTAATGAAACTGGTTGCCACTGTCGGCGATACCGTAGCGACCGACCCACCCGATGGCCCGCAGTTGCGCATCGTCGAGCGGCCGGGTCGCCAGGGCATAGTCATAAATGGGAATGACCTTGGACTTCAGTGTCGCCAGCAACGGCGGCGCAATGTTGGTGCCGAGGGCGACTTTCGCCGCTTTGACGATGCCCAGTCCGGTCTCCAGCACCTGATGAATTCCATCCTGGCGCAGGCCGGTTACCGGAGAATGCTCGAACAGCTGCACACCTTGCGCAAGGCACACGCGGCGCAACTGCGCGACCATCTTGACCGGGTTCAGCAACGCATAGTTGGGCTCGAAAACACCGGCGACATAGGCCGGTGAATCGAGGCGGGACTTGAGCGCCTCTCCTTCCAGATAGTCGCAATCGATCCCAAAGCGCTCGTAGTTGCGCTGCATCGACTTCAGCCCTTCAACCTGCCAGGGCTGGCTCGCGACATTCAATTTTCCGGAGCGCTCGTATGCTACGTCCATGCCATAGCGCTGAAGGTCCTCTTCAAATGCCACCAGGTTTTCCCTGCCCAAACGAACCAGTTGCTCCGCTTCCCCGGGCCATCGCTTCAGCGCGTTGGAAACACCGTGAGAGATGCTCGGCGCGCAGAACCCGCCATTGCGCCCACTGGCTTCACCGCCGCATTGCCCGGCTTCAAGCACAACGATCGTTGCGTCAGGCCAACGCTGACGCGCCATCAGCGCCGTCCACAACCCGACAAACCCGCCGCCCACTATCGCAACATCACACAGCACTTCGCTGGTGAGCCTCGGTGCGGCAGGCGCAGAAAATCGCGCCTCCTGCCAGACAGGATAAGGCCGGGCATCTGCCAGGGATCGGTTCGCGGTGTGAAGCGTCATGCACGCATGCTCCGAAAAAATCATGGGCTGACGCTAAAGCAATCGCCGGTGCTTTCACAGACACAACGGTGCGGCAAACCTCGCAGCGGACACGGGCGGAAAACCACGGCTTCTGGAATACTCTTGGCTTCGCCCTGATCTGCGCCATGGAGCTCGTCGTGGAAGCACCCGATTTACACACCACCCCCACCTTCCTGGCGGACCCTTCGAGTGTGCAGACTCATGAAGTCGCCGTGCGTTACCACCAGGCCTGGAAACGACGCGACCTGGACGGCGTGATGGCGCTCTATCACCCGGCTATCGAGTACAACGATTTTTTCCAGAACCGGACCATCGAATACTCGCAGTTGCGCGACTACCTCGCGGCGAGCATGCCGATAGGATCAGAAGAGTTGCAGACCTACACCGATCGCTTGCGCATCGACGGCGACACCGCGTTCCTGCAATACCGGGTGACACTCAATGGCAGCGACGGCCTGGTTTCATTTCGCACTGTCGAGGCGCTGTCGGTGAAGGATGGATTGATTGTCAAAGTCAATGAACATGCGGTGTTGGTCAGCCAGGCGCCCACTGTGATTCGTCCGGCATACAGTGCCGATGCCGTCAGTCGACTGGGATTGTCTGCCCGTCAGGTCGGTGCGCTTTCCAATGATTTGCAGCAGTACTTTGAGCAGTCCAAGCCTTATCTGGATCCTCGGCTGGACTTGTCTCACGTAGCGGCATCGACGGGGTATACGCGTAACCAGATTTCGTTTTTTCTCAATCAGGTTCGGGGGCAGACGTTTTATGCGTTTCTCAATCAGTTGCGGCTTGATGAGGCGCTTGAACGTTTGAATGCGCAACGGCATGCGTCACGAGTTGATGAGATTGCGGGGGCTGCGGGGTTTAATTCGCTGTCGACTTTTTATCGGTGCTTCAAGCAGCGGACCGGGTGTTCGCCGAAGGTTTTTGTGCAGCGACTTGGCAAGATCGGGGCAGATTTCGCCGCAAAGGACTAAACATTCCACCAAAGGATTTGGTATCAGTGACTTGTCACTCAAAAGACCACCGCAACCAGGTGTAAATCTTAAAACGCTTACCTACGCATTCTGGCGGACCAGCAAACCTGGTCCAGCGTACGCCCACAGAAACTGCCCCGGAAGAATGCGTTCAACCGCCGAAAGGAACGTCTCGATCAGTGACCTGAAATGATCAAGCTCCCCTTCCTGTATCTGCCATGGCGTGGACGATACCGAACCAGAATGGATGACGCATAGAGCAACACCAAAGATGTCGCTCGATACTCATTTGTCGCTCCAAACAGCGGCAACGTAAGCGCTTGTCTTTTAAATGGACTGTGATGCCCGGTCCCGCGTATTTACGCAAAATGTGGCTATCGACTTGCCGGTATCGGCTTTTTCACCCTAGCCCCCCTCCCTACAGTGTGTACGACTTCAACGGCGAGCAGTGCTCGCCCCGTTCAGGAACCGTGCATGCCCAGCCTGTCTTTGCGTATCGAAAGGATCGACCTGCTCACGCCTCACATTCGTCGCATGATCCTGGTCGATGACGCCGGCCACACCCTGCCCGGTTTCACCCCGGGTGCTCATATCGAAGTGCAGATACCAGGCAGCAAACCCAAGTGGCGTGCTTACTCGCTGGTCAGCCTGCCTGAACACCCTCACTACGAGATCGCGGTGCAACTGGAAGACCAGAGCAGCGGTGGTTCGCGCTGGATGCACGAGGTGCAAGTCGGTCAGCAACTGGTGGTCCGCGCGCCCAACAACCATTTTCCTTTGGTGGCTAATGCCAGTGACTACCTGCTGATCGCGGGAGGAATAGGCATCACCCCAATGCTTGGCATGGCCCGCTCGCTCGCGGCCAGTCAGCAGCCGTTCACTTTGCACTATGCCGGTCGCGACGCAGGCCGCATGGCGTATCTGGAAGAGGTCCAGGCGCTCGGCACCGCCCGATGCTGGATCAGCGGCGGCGACCCGGCGCGACGCCTGCCCCTGAACAGCCTGCTGGATTCGCCTATCAACGGACGCCAGCTTTATGTGTGCGGCCCCAAGTCATTGATCAGCAACGTGCTGCAAACGGCTCGCGCACTGGGCTGGGACGACAGCCAACTGCACAGCGAATTGTTCATCGGCAGCCTCGACGCCGAGACCGAAGCCGGTTTTGAAGTGGAACTGCGCGCCAGTGGCGTAACGCTCCAGGTGCCCGCGGGCAAAAGCGTACTGGACGCAATGATAGAAGCTGAGCTGGACCCGATGTTCGATTGCCGTCGGGGTGACTGTGGGGTGTGCGTGGCCCAAGTGCTCGAAGGCACCGCTGACCACCGCGATATTTGTCTGTCGGAGCGCGAACGGGCTGACGGCAGCTTCTGCACCTGTGTATCCCGCGCCTCCAGCGCTCGCCTGGTGCTCGATTTGTAAGTGCGTTGTCGTACCACGCACCTCTTTATGGCTGGTTAAAAGGAGACATCATGATTCCCTCGAACGAACAGATCGCGGCCCTGATCCGCGACGACAGCGTGCACAAAAGCGTTTACACCGACCCTCAACTGTTTGATCTGGAAATGCAGCGAATCTATGGTCAGGCATGGATCTACGTCGGCCATGAAAGCCAGGTCAAAAACGTCGGTGACTACCACACCACACGTATCGGCGATCAGGACGTGATTCTGGTTCGCGGTGCCGATAAAAACGTCAATGTGCTCTACAACCGTTGCCCGCACAAAGGCGCCAAGCTGGTGGCCGAAGGCGACGGCAATGTCGGCAAGTTCTTCCGCTGCCCTTACCACGCCTGGACCTTCAAACTTGACGGCCAGCACCTTTCGGCACCGTTGAAGAACGGCTTCGAAGGCACCTGTTTCAACCCCCGGCACCCGGACTTTTCAATGGTGAGCCTGGCGCGGGTCGACAGCTATCGAGGCTTCGTGTTCGCCAGCCAGATCGATCATGGTCCAGACCTGAAAAGCTTTCTCGGCGGCGTGATCACCTCCATCGACAATCTCTGCGATCGCTCGCCGGTGGGTGAAGTCGAAGTGGCCGGCGGCATTTTTCGAGTCATGCAGCGCTCCAACTGGAAAGTCTTCTACGAAAATCTCCACGACACCATGCACGCTCGCGTCACGCATGAGTCCTCGGTGGACGCGGCCCGCAGCGAAGCCGAGTCCTTGGGAGAAATGCCTTTCGAACTGCTGATCATGGACGGCAACGGCGAGCCCTACGATTTCTGGGAAAAGCTCGAACTGCGTGCCTACAACAATGGACATGGCTACATGGAAGCGATCTTCGATCCGGCAGCCGCCGAGCGCGACGATGTGTCCAAGGCCCACTTCGAATGCCTGAGCGATGCCTATGGCGAAGAACGCGCCCGAGCCATCATGGGAATGAATCGTCACAACACTGTGATCTACGGCAGCGGCTCGCCCCACACCGTGTTCATGCAGTTCCGGGTGATCCGGCCGATGGCCGTCGACCGCACCCTGGTGGAAATCCAGACGTTCCGCTGCAAAGGCGCTCCGGATGCCGTATTTGATCGGGCGCTGACGTACGCCAACGTCATCAACTCACCCTCCTCCAACGTCATGCCCGACGACGTCGAAGTCTATGCCCGCTGCCAGGAGGGCAACATGACCCGCGGTGGTGAATGGATCAGCATGCATCGTTATGTCGGCACCGACCGGTTGCTGCCCGATGGCGCGGTCTCGACCAATGGCACGAGCGAGCTGCCGATGCGCAACCAGTTCGCCGCCTGGAAGCACTACATGACCGCCACCCTGATCGCCAAGGAGAGCACCCATGCTGCTTGATCGCACTTTCGACGTCTCGACTCACGCCCTGATCCCGGCCCAGGTACCCAGCGAAACCTTGCGCGAGATCGAGCAGTTTCTCTATCGCGAAGCACGCCTGCTGGATGAGCGCCGCTTCTGGGAGTGGGACCAACTGTTTACCGATGCGGGCATGTATTGGGTGCCGCACCAGCATGGGCAGGTCGACCCTTTCGAACACATTTCGCTGTTCTGGGAAAACCGCATGTTGCGCGAAGTGCGCATCCGCCGGGTAGAGAACGTGCGTAACTGGTCGCAACAACCACCGACCCGCACGGCTCACCTGGTGGGCAATGTGATGGTCGAAGGACTCGACAGCCAAGGGCTGCTGGTGGTGAGCGCGACGTTCCAGGTCAGCGAATGGCGTCTTGAACAACGCCAGTTGGCCGGGCGCTACACCTACAAGCTGGCCAGTCAGGACAGCGGCGGCTGGAAAATCCAGCTCAAGCGGGTTGACCTGATCAATTGCAACGATGTGTTCGCCAACCTTGAGGTCTTTGTCTGATGGGGCGCCCGACCGTATTGGCCCTGCATTATCAGAATGACGTGTTGCATCCTGACGGCCGCATCCGGGTCGGGCTCGCAGCCGATGATCCGGCACGTGACGCCGTGCTGGACGCCGCCATCAGGCTGCAGCAAGGCGCCCGCGCACGGGGCTGGCCGATCATTCATGTGCGCGTGGCGTATCGCCCGGACTATGCCGACCTGGTACAGAACGCGCCGATCCTGCGCGCCGTCGCGGCCAGCGGTGCCGTCCAGGAAGGCACCTGGGGCGCGCAGTTCCATGACGCGTTGCAACCGCTGGAAGGCCCGGACGAATTCGTCATCACTCATACCCGCATCAACGCATTTTACGGCACACCGCTGGGCACCCTGTTGCGCCAGCTTGAAACACGACAGTTGCTGATCGCCGGCGTCGCCACCCACTCGGTGGTGGAAAGCACGGTACGGCATGCCGTCGATTGCGGCTTCGAGGTGACGGTGCTGGCCGACGCCTGCGCCGCCGCCCGCCCCGCGACTCATCTGGCGGCGCTGGACAGCATGCGGTTGATCGCCACCGTCACGGATGTTGCAAGCACCCTGGAGTCAATGCCATGAAGTCCATTCCCACTGCCAACCTGCAAGGTCAGGTGGCGATCGTCACGGGCAGCACCCAGGGCCTGGGGACTGACATTGCTCGTCAACTGCTAAACGCCGGTGCCTGCGTCATGCTGGTCGGCCGCAACCGCGACATGGGGGCGGCACTGGCCAGCGAGTTGGGTGAACGCTGTCGCTTTGTCGCCTGCAATGTAGAGCTGGACGAGGATATCGATGACTGTATCGACACCACGCTGGCCGCCTTCGGCCGTCTCGACATTCTGGTCAACAACGCCTGTGTCTACGACGATCAGGGGCTACAGTCAGACCGCGCGCAATGGTTGAACACCCTCAACATCAACCTGGTGTCGGCGGCCATTTTCGTACAGAAAGCCACGCCGCACATGAGTGAAGGCGGCACCGTGATCAACATCGGCAGCACCGGCGGCAAGTTTGGCGCAGCCGGGCGAGCCCTGTACCCGGCGTCCAAGGCCGGTTTGCTGCAACTGACCCGAAACCTTGCGGTGAGCCTGGCACCGGCTTCGATCCGGGTCATCAGCGTCTCGCCGGCCTGGACCTGGTCGCCGTCGGTGGCGAACCTGAGCGGCGGCGACCTTGCCGTGGCCGACCGCGTGGGGGCCACCTTTCACCCGCTTGGGCGCGTCGGGCGCGGCGAGGAGATCGGCCATGTGGTCGCCTTCCTGTGCAGCCATGGGGCGTCCTGGATTACCGGGGTAGACATTCCGGTGGACGGCGGTTTTTCGATCCTCGGCCCCGATCAGGGGCTCTCGCCCCGGGTGTGGTTCGAGCGCTTGCGTGACCCGGTCTGAATCGCTTCGCCTATTGAGCACCGCCAACAAAACCTGATGAAGAGTCGATAACGAGGTAATACCATGGGCAAGATAATCACCGTAAAAGCCAGCGACGGCAGCGGCAGTTTCGCCGGTTACCTGGCGCTGCCCGCCAGCGGCAAAGGTCCCGGCGTGGTAATAGGCCAGGAAATCTTCGGCATCAACGCCAACATGCGCGAAGTGGCCGATTTTTACGCCGAGGAAGGGTATGTCGCCTTGGTGCCGGACCTGTTCTGGCGCCTGGAACCGGGCGTAGACCTGGGGTACACCGAGGCCGACTTCGCCCGTGCCATCGAGCTGTTCCAGCGCATGGACGTGGACAAGGCTGTCGATGACATCGACGCCAGTTTCAGGGCACTCAGCGATTTGCCCGAAGTCGAGGACGTCGGTTTCGGCTATGTGGGTTTCTGCATGGGCGGCAAGCTGGCCTACCTGACGGCGACGAGAACCGACGCCGCCTGCTCGGTGGGCTATTACGGCATGGGCATTGAACAGTTGCTCGACGAAGCCGACAACATCAAAGGCCGCCTGGTGCTGCACTTCGCCGAACAGGATGGCTACTGCGATGCCAATGCCCGAACGCTGATCAGTCAGCGCCTGGGCGGCCGCAGCAACGTCGAGATTTACACCTACCCCGACGTCGACCATGCCTTCGCCCGCAACGGTGGCATGCACTACAACAAGCCGGCTGCGTTGATGGCCCATCAACGCAGCATCGCCGCACTCAAACAAGCCATCGGCCCGAACTACAACCTGTCCGAACTGTGGGAAAAGCACATCGAATTCGAGTTTGCCGTCCGCGATGTCCCGGCGACCATGGCGACCATGGTTGCCGAACCGTACGTCAACCACATTCCGACCATGACCGGTGGCGTGGGCTACCGCGAACTGAGCCGCTTCTACCAGAACCATTTCGTCCACGCCAATCCGCCGGACATGAAGCTGGTGCCCATCTCGCGCACTGTCGGGGCCTCGCAGATCGTCGACGAGTTCGTGATGTGTTTCACCCACACCAGTGAAATCGACTGGATGCTGCCCAACGTCGCGCCGACCGGTCAATACGTCGAAATACCGATGCTCGGGGTCATCAAGTTCCGGGGCGACAAGCTGTGTCACGAACATATTTACTGGGACCAGGCCAGCGTTCTGGTGCAGATCGGCCTGCTCGACCCCACCGGGTTGCCCGTGGCCGGTATTGAAACGGCGAAGAAACTGCTCGACGAACAACGGCCGTCCAATACGCTGATGGGCAAATGGGCGGACAGCGCCGAACAGTAATCGAACACTGCACCCTGTAGAGCGAGCTCGCGATGGACTTGAGGGCGACGCGTTTAACCCGACAACACGCGTTAACGTTAACGTCCATCGCGAGCAAGCTCGCTCCTGCAAGGGTCAGCATTCGCAGCCGTCTGATGCGGCAGTTCGCCAAAGCGTTCACGGTAATAACGGGCGAAACGCCCGAGATGACCAAAGCCATGTTCCAGGGCGACTTCAGTAATGCTCACGTCGCAACGACCGAGCAAACGATCGCGCACCGCTTCAAGCCGCAGGTTGCGCAACCGTTCCATGGGTGTTTGTCCGTAACAGCGCTGGCACAGGGTGTTGAGGCTGCGCTCGCTCATGCCCGCCGCAGCGGCCAGTTCGCCCAGGGAAAGTGCGTCCCCCAGGCGACTGCGCATCAAGTCTTCGATCTTGTGCAACTGTCGCAAGGCCTGACGCTGTGCTGGCGTCTCAACGACCGCTATCGGTGCCCCGTCGACTTTCGGTGGGTGGGTCAGCAGGAATAGCGGCAGGCTTTCTTCCAGATGTCGCAACCAGTGAGCATGCACCGGCTCGCCCTCGCTGGCCCCCAGCTGCTCAAGCAAATCATCGACCAGGCGCAACCAGCCACGCGCCTGACCGGTGTCGAGCCGGTAGGCGGGTGGCAAGCTGAAATCGGCGGCCAGCCCTCCTTCGTCCACCAGCCGTTCCTGCATCAGCCTCAACAAGGAGCGCGGCACCTTGAGCAGCAATTGTTCGCAGCCACGGTGCCAGACCAGTCGGGCCTGGCGATTGGGCGCGAGCACCGCCACTTGCCCCTCCTCCAACTCCAGCGCCAGCCCGTCGCACTCGATGCTGGCCCGCCCGCGCAATGGCATCTGCATCAATACGAAATCGGTAAAAGGCCGTGGCCGCACCTCAACCTCGGCACCGTAACGCAGGACAAACAATTGGCAACGTCCCACTTCAGCGCGGAAAAACGCGGTGTCGACATTGCCAGTGCGCCAGCTCAAGTCGTGTTCGACCAACTCACGCGCGAGCAGCCGATGACTTTCCTGCCGCGAGCGGCTGGTGAAGACCGGCGTCTGGCACAGCCTCGACAGATCAAGCCCCGCACCAGCGCCAGGCATAGGGTGAACCGATAGCGCAGCCATGGCTCAAAGCGACCGGTTTCGGCGAGCTTCGTTACGTTGCAGGGTGGTACTCGGTGTTTCATCGAACAGCTTGCGATACTCGCTGGAGAACCGGCCCAGGTGGGTAAACCCCCACCCCATGGCAATCACCGAGATATTGCGCGCCGAATTGTCCTCGAGGATTTCCTGGCGCACGGCACCCAGCCGGTGCTTCTTCAGATACGCCATCGGCGACATGCCAAAGTATTTCTTGAAACCTTCGAACAGCTTGAACCGCGACACACCGGAAATCGCCTCAATGTCTTCCAGGTGCAGCGCTTCGCGGGCATTTTCGTGGATGTACTGCTTGGCTCGAATCAGGTAGTGCGGCAGTTTGACGCCGAGCACATTGCGCAACTCATCGGAGTAGTTGTTCGGCTGGGCGAGGATCAAGCCCTTGATCAGCGAGCTCTCGATGTCGCGAGTGAAAAACGTCTGGTCATACAACTCGCGGCTGCGCTCCAGCTCGCCGATAAAGTAGCGAGCCATGCGCCACCACGACGCGGAGGACCCGTTGACGGCGTCCATCACCGGCTCGAAACGCAAGGGGGTTTCCAATGGCCGCTGCAGCATGTCTTCAAGGGACTTGCGCATGGCCGCACGGGTGATGACGACCTGGATCTTGCGGCAATCGCCGTTGATCGACAGCTCCTGGTTTTCGTGGGGCGACACGATGACTGCGCTGTCGCGATCGGACGTCACCTGACAGCCCTGCTTGCTTAAGTGTTGTTCGCCGACGAGGGGCAGACTGAGGCTGTAGCTGTTCAGGTGTTCGGCGTCTTCGATGCCGACCGTGACGTCGGTGCCGTACCCGATCACCCCCAGTGTCGTGGACATGGATTTGAGCACATTGCCACTGTGATGGAACTGAATGCGGTTGGGGTAGCTGGTCTTGAGCAGATGCGGCCCACAGATTCCGGCCATCCACTGCCGGGCACCATTGAGGTCATAACGCTCGATACGAATGTCACGAACATGTACATCAGGACTTGTACTCATCACGGGGCACCCACGGCTGTTTTATGAACGCGCTCTGACGGCACGCCTCTGATAGAAAGAGCAATCTTCATGCCGCGTGCCTCCCTCCGGGGGCCGGCCGAAATATGCGGATAACATTCACCGATTAATCGGATAAGGACAGTGCATCGCCAGAGCCGTCAATCCCCGTGAACGTCTTTCTCACGCCGTAAACACAAGTAGGGCGCTGCAAAAAAGAGCAGGCACCCACCGGTCGGCACAATAGGCATGCATTGAACACCAGGCGTGATTGGGTATTACCTGCCCAGATGAGCAGGCAGGTGTTACCCCCTGGAATTGTTGACGCGCAGGAGACCGAAATCTCGTTCGGAGGGTGCGGGTCGCTTACCAGAATTTCCAGGTGTAGGTGGTGATAAGACGGTTTTCGTCGAAGTCATTACCATGGCGGAATTTGACGTTGATGTTGCGCAGTTCGACGCCAAGGTTCTTCAGCGGACCTTCTTGAACCACATAGGACAGATAGATATTGCGCTCCGACTCGCTGTTGTCGCTGAGGGCGCCGCGATCGATGTCGGTGCCGCGCATGTAACGCGTCATCAGTTTCAAGCCAGGCATACCCACGCCAGCGAAATCGAAGTCATACCGCGCCTGCCAGGATTTTTCGTTGGGTTTGACGAAGGCGATGGCGGACCAGTTCACGAGGTAGGGCTGCGGCGCGTAGCCGTTAAGGGTCGGGAACGTGCTGTCGCCGAGCATCCGTTGATAACCCAGGCCAAAGGAGTGGGCACCTTTGCGCAGGGTAGTCATGGCGCCATAGGAGCGGTTATCAATGCGGCCGTACAGGGCGTCGCCATCTTCCTTGTTGTTGAAATAGCGCAAATCGGTTTTCAGAGCGTAGCCGCCACCCAGGTCTGCCAGGTAGGTGGCACCCAGGTAATGCTGACGGTAGATGTCTTCCAGTTGCCCGTAGAAATAGGTCCCGGTCAGCGCCGGCGTGAACGCGTAACTGGCGCCGCCAAAGTTCAAACCGTCGCTGCGGCGCTGCACGTCAGGCCCGTTGAACAAGTACATTTTTTCGCTGTTGGAGGATTCGCGACCGCTGATTTCGGTAAAGCGCCCGCCTGTCAGCGTCAGCTTATCCACCTCTTTGGACTCGATCAGGGTGCCGTGATACGTGGTGACCAGTTGCCGCGAATCGTCGGTGTAGGCCACCGGCAGCGTTGGCCGATGCTCACCGTATTTCAACTCGGTCTTGGAGTAACGCACCTTCGCGGTGTAGCCGCCACGGCCGTAATCGGTCGCTTGTTCTTGCTTGCTGACGCTATAGGGAATGATGCTGTCAGGCCCCCGGCCACCACCGCCGTCGAGCCGGTAGGCGTACTGCATCGAAGCATCCAGGCCAAACTGCAGCGGCCCCTCGGTATAGCCCGAGATGAAGCGCAGGTCGAAGCCTTGGGTCCAGCTGCCAACGCGGGAGTTCTTCGGGTTTTCGCCCTTGAAATCGCGATCGATGTAAAAGTTGCGCAAGCCCAGCCCCAGGTGGCTGTCTTCAACGAAGTCCGCCTGGGCCATCATCGGTGTAATCATTCCGGCCAGGCTGGCCGTCTGCACGCAACGGGTAAACCAACTCGCTTGAAACATAACTTATCCCCTCTTATTCAATGTGCGAACACATCAAGTAGCGGCGTGACCAAAGTGATCACTCCAATCGTTGGCAGTTGTTTCTTTATTAAAATATTCAGCATGAGTCGTTATGGTTGATGTCGCTCCGGCGAGACAGCCGATACGCATCGAGAAGGATTAGGCAGCATTGGCGCCAGAGTCTCTATCCTGTTAATTCGAGACTCATATCCGTTTACTTCGAATTATCAATTCCCCCTCGTTCGCCGTGCCGCTTCCAGCCAGCTATATCTAGGCCAACGCAGATTGGCCAATTTTATGGACTGTGTTTGCCGACAAAGCGGATAGACCCAGGTGCGGGCAACTTATTTAATGCGGACACAAACAACTTATTGAATGCACGAATTAGCCCGATGCAAAGAGGTATCGATTAATGAGCAGTGCAAAAAGCGTCGAACAGTGGAAAAGCTTTATTGAGGGCTGCCTGGACTTCCGGCCAGCGGAAGGCATCTTCCGAATTGCCCGGGATATGTTTACCGAGCCGGATTTGTTTGATCTGGAAATGGAACTGATCTTCGAGAAAAACTGGATCTACGCCTGCCACGAAAGCGAAATCGCCAACAAGCATGATTTCATGACCCTGCGCGCCGGGCGCCAGCCAATGATCATCACCCGCGATGGTGACGGCCAACTCAACGCACTGATCAACGCCTGCCAGCACCGGGGCACGACCCTGACCCGCGTCGGCAAGGGCAACCAGTCGACCTTCACCTGCCCGTTCCACGCATGGTGCTACAAAAGCGATGGTCGCCTGGTCAAGGTCAAGGCCCCCGGTGAATACCCGGAAGGTTTCGACAAAGCCACCCGCGGCCTGAAAAAAGCCCGCATCGAAAGCTACAAAGGGTTTGTGTTTGTCAGCCTCAATGTCGAGGGCACTGACTCGCTGCAAGATTTCCTCGGTGACGCCAAGGTGTTCTTCGACATGATGGTCGCCCAGTCGCCCACCGGTGAGCTGGAAGTGCTGCCGGGCAAGTCCGTCTACACCTACGACGGCAACTGGAAACTGCAGAATGAAAACGGTCTGGACGGTTATCACGTCAGCACCGTGCACTACAACTACGTGGCCACCGTGCAGCATCGCCAGCAGGTCAATACCGAGAAAGGCCTGGTCGGGGCCGATACCCTGGACTACAGCAAGCTCGGCGCTGGCGACAAGGAAACCGACGATGGCTGGTTTGCCTTCCACAACGGCCACAGCGTGCTGTTCAGCGATATGCCCAACCCGGCAGTACGTCCCGGATACAGCACGATCATGCCGCGCCTGCTCGAAGAGTACGGCCAGGGCAAAGCCGAATGGATGATGCACCGGCTGCGCAACCTGAACATCTACCCGAGCATGTTCTTCCTCGACCAGATCAGCTCGCAGCTGCGCATTATTCGTCCGATCGCCTGGAACAAGACCGAGATCAACAGCTTCTGCCTGGGTGTGGTCGGCGAGTCGGATGCCGATCGGGAAAACCGCATTCGTCAGTTCGAAGACTTCTTCAACGTGTCCGGCATGGGCACCCCCGACGACCTGGTGGAATTCCGCGAAGCCCAGCGCGGTTTCCAGGCACGCCTGGAACGCTGGAGCGACATTTCCCGCGGCGTGGGCAAGTGGGTCGAGGGGGCGACGCCCAATAGCGAAACCATCGGCATCTCACCGGCGCTGACCGGCACCGAGTTCACCCATGAAGGCCTCTACGTCAATCAACATGGCAACTGGCAGCGCTTCATGCTCGAAGGTCTGGCGCGCAAAGCCGCCGAAGAGCAACCGTTGAAACTGCGTGAGGTGTGAACATGAATTCGCAACTGCAATACCGCGTCGAACAATTCTTCTACCGCAACGCTGAAGCCTGCGACGGCCAGGACTGGGATACCTACCTGTCGATGTTCAGCGACGACAGCGAGTTCCATCTGCCGCAATGGGACTCGGAACATATCTACACCACCGACCCGAAAAAAGGCATGTCGCTGATTTACTACCCCAATCGTGGCGGCCTCGAAGACCGGGTGTTCCGTATTCGCACCGGCAAGGCGGCTTCGACCATCCCGATGCCGCGCACCCTGCACCTGATCAGCAATGTGCGGATTGCGCCACTGGACAACGATGAGCTGGAGGTGCGGGTCAACTGGCACACCCTCTACTACCGCCTGCAAACCGCCGAGCAGTTCTTCGGTCGCGCCACCTACCGCCTGCGGCCTGATGGCGAGAGCTGGAAAATCAGCCGCAAGCACGTGGTGCTACTCAACGACACGATCAATTCGGTGCTCGATTTTTATCACCTCTGACTGGCGGAAATCTGGATCATGAGTCACAAGGTCGCGTTCAGTTTTGCCGATGGCAAAACCTTGTTCTTCCCGGTACAGAACAATGAAATCCTGCTCGATGCGGCGCTGCGCAACGGCATCAATATCCCGCTCGATTGCCGGGAAGGTGTGTGCGGGACATGTCAGGGGCGCTGCGAGTCGGGCCAGTACAGTCAGGACTATGTCGACGATGAAGCGTTGTCGGCCGACGACCTGCGCCAGCGCAAAATGCTGACCTGCCAGACACGCGTCCAATCCGATGCTGCGTTCTACTTCGACTTCGCCTCCAGCCTGTGCAATGCGCCAGGCCCGGAGCGGCTCAAGGGCATCGTGCGGGCCGTCGAGCAGGTATCGCCGAACACCGCGATCCTCCATCTGGACGCCGGTGCCGATGGCCAGCAACTGGACTTTTTGCCCGGCCAGTACGCGCGACTGCAAGTGCCTGGCACAGACGGCCAGCGCTCCTACTCATTCGCCAACCGCCCCAATGGCAGCAACCAGTTGCAGTTCCTGATCCGGCTGCTGCCCGACGGGCTGATGAGCAATTACATCCGCGAGCGCAGCCTGATCGGCGACGAGATCATGCTCGAAGCCCCCCTCGGCGCCTTTTACCTGCGCCACGTCGACAAGCCGTTAGTGTTTGTCGCCGGCGGCACCGGGCTTTCGGCGTTCCTGGGCATGCTCGATCAACTCGCGGAGCGTGGTGGGTGCGGGCATCCGGTGCATCTGTACTACGGCGTGCGCAATGCCGCCGACCTTTGCGAAACCGCGCGCATCGCGGCCTACGCAGAGCGGATTCCCGGTTTTCGCTTCACCCCGGTCATCAGCGATCCGACCCCGGACTGGAGCGGCAGACGCGGTTACATCACCGAGCATTTCGACCTTGCCGAGTTCCGTGATCAGGACCTGGACATGTACCTCTGCGGCCCGCCGCCGATGGTCGAGTCGATCAAGCAATGGCTGGCCGTCCAGGCCCTGGATCAGACCCGCCTGTACTACGAGAAATTCACCGAAAGCAACACCTGACACTGGAACCCACAGCCAAAACAAATTTCCAGGCACCCGGACATTTTTTACTGCCCTCAACTAACAACTATGTCACGCGCGATGCGGACTTCATTAAAGGCGGCACTATGAAAAAACTACTCGTGGGTACACTGCTGGCGGCCAGCTGCGTGACCAGTCTGCTGGCACAGGCGCAAGACCCGGTGCGTATCGGTTTTATCACCACCCTCTCGACCCCCGCCGGTTACCTGGGCGAAGACTCCCGCGATGGATTCCAGCTGGCCATCGATCAGGAAAACGGCAAGCTCGGCGGTGTGCCAGTGAGCCTCCTGGTCGAGGACGACGGGCTGCAACCGGCGCGCGCCAAACAAATCATCGACCGCATGAGCCTGGACGGCATTTCGCTGTACACCGGCGTGATTTTTTCCAATGTGCTGGCGGCAGTGGTCAACACGGCAACCAAGGACGGCTTCTACATCAGCAACAACACCGGCCCTTCGAGCCTGGCCGGCAAACAGTGCAAGCCCCACTACTTCGTGGCCTCGTACCAGAACGACACGATCCATGAAATGGCCGGTGTCGCGGCCAATGAGCTGGGCTACAAAAAGATGGTCATCCTGGCCCCCAACTACCAGGGCGGACGCGATGCGCTGGAAGGCTTCAAGCGCACGTACAAAGGTGAGGTCACCGAGATCTACACCAAGCTCAACCAGCTGGATTTCTCGGTTGAACTGGCTCGGGTGCGTTCGCTGGCGCCGGATGCGATTTTCGAGTTTCACCCCGGCGGTGCCGGCATCAACTTCGCCAAGCAATACGGCAGCTCGGGCCTGAGCAAAACCATCCCGATGGTAGTGCCCGTGTTCTCCATGGACGAACGCATGCTCGCCGCCACCGGCGATGTGGCCAAAGGCATGAACATCGTGACCTTGTGGAACCCTGGATCTGAAAACCCGGCCAACCAGGCGTTCGTCAAAGCGTTCAGCGAAAAATACAACCGCGTACCAACGGTGTATGCCGCTCAGACCTATGACACGGCGCGACTGATCGGCGCTGCCCTGAAGAGCGTGGGCGGCAACACCAAAGACCCCGCGGCTTTTCGCCAGGCGCTGCGCGACGTCAAGTTCGACTCGATCCGCGGCGATTTCGCCTTCGGCAAAAACCAGCATGCGGTCATCGACTGGTACTTGCTGCGCGTAGAAGCCGACGCCAACGGCAAGCTGGTCCAGGTGCCGGTGCAGACCATCGCCAAGTCGCAAGTGGACAGCTTCGCCGCCGAATGCGCCCTGTGATCCGACCTTTCGGTCTCGTGCCCGGCGGCTTCGACTGCCGGCACTTTTCGTAGGATTCCCCAGCATGCTGTTACTTGAACAAATTCTGAATGGCTTGCAATACAGCGCCTTGCTGTTTTTGCTCGCCTCCGGCCTGACGCTGATCTTCGGCATCATGGGCGTCATCAATCTGGCCCATGGCGCCTTCTACATGGTCGGGGCATTCTGCGCCGCCTACACCGCTTCGCTCAGCGGCTCGTTCTGGCTCGCCGGGCTGGCGGCGGTGATTGGCTCTGCACTGTACGGGCTGCTGATTGAAACCAGCATCATGCGCCGCCTCTACGCCCGCGATCACCTCGACCAGGTGCTGGCCACCCTGGCCGTGGTGTTTTTCACCAACGAGTTGATCACCGTGCTGTTCGGCCGCAGCCCGCCGGCCATGCCGACACCCGAGTGGTACGGCACCTTCGTCGAGGTCCTGCCGGGGTTGATGTACCCGGTCAGCCGCCTGCTGTTCATCGCCGCCGGAGCATTGGTGGCGATTGCCATGTGGCTGCTGATCAACCATACCCGTCTGGGGATGCTGATTCGCGCCGGGGCCGACGATCACGAGATGGTCGGGGCATTGGGTGTGAACATCGCCCGCCTCTACACCCTCGTGTTCGTCTTCGGCTGTGTGCTCTGCGGGCTCGCCGGTTTCATGGCCGCGCCGCTGCTGTCGGTGGAAATCGGCATGGGCGAAAAAGTCCTGATCACCACGTTTGTCGTGATCGTCGTCGGCGGTGTCGGCTCGGTGCGCGGCGCGCTCGCCGGTGCCTTGCTGATCGGCATGGTCGACGGCCTCGGGCGAGCGTACATCCCGCAATTACTCGACCAACTGTTGCCCGCCGAAGTCAGCGGCACCTTGAGTGGCGGGTTGATTTCCGCCAGTGCCTACATCGTCATGGCCGTCGTCCTGCTGGTCCGTCCACGCGGCCTGTTGCCCGCCCGCGCCTGAGGAAAACTACATGTCTCGTCGAGTCCTTATCGATCTGCTCTGCCTGGCGACATTCGCCCTCCTGCCGCTGCTTGCGTCGTGGTTGCACGAACCCTTTCTGGTCAGCCTGTTCACGCGTCTGGCGATCTACGGCATGGCCGCCGCCAGCCTGGACCTGTTGATCGGCTATGGCGCGATGATCAGTTTTGGTCATGCAGCGTTCTTTGGCCTGGGTGGCTACGTAGTCGGCGTCATCGGTTTTCACACCTCCCAGGCCATGCCGTTGTGGGGCTGGGAAGGCTCAAGCAGCGCGCTGATCGTCTGGCCGCTGTCGCTGCTGGTCTGCGCGCTGTTTGCACTGGTGGTCGGCTATCTGTCACTGCGCACCAGCGGCGTGCAGTTCATCATGATTACCCTGGCGTTCGGCCAGATGCTGTATTTCGTCCTCAGCTCGCTGTCACTGTATGGCGGCGACGACGGCATCCTGCTCAACGAACGCAACACGCTGCCGGGCCTCGATCTGGAAAATCCGGTGCAGTTTTACTACCTGTGCCTGGGGTTGTTGGTGGCGTGGCTGCTGTTCTGCCGGCGACTGGTCAACTCGCGCTTCGGTTATGTCCTGCGGGGCCTGAAGCAAAGCGAACGGCGCAGCATCAGCCTGGGCTTGCACCCGCTGCGCTACCGGCTGAGCGCCTTCGTCATCGCCGGGGTTGGCGGTGGCCTGGCCGGTATCTTGTGGGCGAATTACGCAATGTTCGTCAGCCCGGACATGGGCGCTTGGCACAAGTCCGGTGAGTTGATGGCGATGGTCATTCTTGGCGGCGTCGGCACCCTGATCGGACCGGTACTCGGCGCTGCGGTGTACCTGGGACTGGAGCAGGTGTTGAGCCTGTGGACCGAGCACTGGCTGCTGATCTTCGGCCCGCTGCTGCTGGTGGTGGTGCTGTTCGGCAAAAAAGGTTTGTACGGCTTGCTACTCAGCCCGTGGCCCCGCTGGCGCAAGCCCCCGGTGCCGAACGCTCCACCCGCCATTGCCAACAGCGAGGTGCGCTCATGATCCCGCAACTGTCGATCCAGGATCTGGAAAAGACCTTTGGCGCGGTCAAGGCCACCAACGGCGCAAGCTTCAATATTGCCCCGGGGGAACTGCACGCCATCATCGGCCCCAACGGCGCCGGCAAGTCGACACTGATTTCGCAGATCGCCGGGGAGATCCGCCCGGACAAGGGGCGGATCTTCCTCAACGGCCAGGACATTACCGACGTGCCCGCCCATCAACGCCCTCGCCTCGGCCTGGCGCGCGCTTTCCAGGTCAGTCAGTTGTATCCGGAGTTCACCCTGCTGGAAAACGTTGCCATCGCCATCGCTGCCCGGGAAGGCCAGACCTTCGGCATGTGGAAACCCTTGGGTAGTGACAGTCGCCTGCTGGGACCGGCGGCGGACTATCTGCATCGTGTCGGCCTCGCGGCACGGGGCCAGGCGCTGGTCAGCGAGTTGTCCCACGGCGAACGACGGCAACTGGAAATTGCCCTGGCCCTGGCTCAGGAAGCCTCAGTGCTGTTGCTCGACGAACCGATGGCAGGCATGGGCGCCGAGGAATCGGCACGCATGACGCAATTGTTGCTCGAACTCAAGGGCCGCTACGCGATCCTGCTGGTGGAGCACGACATGGACGCCGTGTTCGCCCTGGCGGACCGCATTACCGTATTGGTCTACGGCCAGACCATCCTGACCGGCAGCGTCGAGCAGATTCGCAACGACCCGCAAGTCCGTGCCGCCTACCTGGGAGAAGAACATGCTTGAAGTGTCTGGATTACAGGCCGGCTATGGCCTGAGCCAAGTGCTGTTCGACATGCACTTGAAGATCGAACAGGGCCAGGTCGTGTCGTTGATCGGGCGTAATGGCATGGGCAAGACCACCACGGTCAAGTCGATCATGGGTCTGCTCAAGCCCACCGCTGGCAGTGTCTTGATTCACGGTCGGGAAATGCGCGGCGCTCCACCCTACCGCATCGCCCAGGCCGGCCTGGGACTGGTGCCCGAAGGCCGGCGCGGATTTGGCAGCCTGAGCGTGCGGGAAAACCTGCTGGCCACCGCGACCCGGGGCAAGTGGGACCTGGCGCGGATCTACCAGTTGTTTCCACGGTTGCAGGAGCGCCAGGATCAGTTGTCGAAAACCCTCTCCGGTGGCGAACAGCAGATGATGGTGGTCGCCCGCGCCCTGCTGACCAACCCGCAGTTGTTGATTCTCGACGAGGCGACCGAAGGCCTGGCACCGATCATTCGCGAAACCATCTGGAGTTGCCTGGCGAGCTTGAAAGCCGAAGGCGAGACGATTCTGGTCATCGACAAGAACCTCAAGGAAATGGCGCGGGTGGTCGACTGCCATCACATCATCGAAAAGGGCCGACAGGTTTGGCACGGTACGCCGCTGCAACTGGCCGACACACCGGAATTGTCCCAGCGTTACCTGGGTGTTTGAACACAACGTCAGCAAGCCCGATATCTGATCACCACATCGACCTGCAGGAGCAGGCTTGCTGGCGATGGCGTCCGGTCAGTCGATAGGTTTATCGCCTGACCGGACGCCATCGCCGGCAAGCCCGCTCCTACGGGGGATCGCGTGAGTGTCCGTTAACGGGGCTCATTGCAGCGGTGAAAAGCTCGCCGGCAGGTAGATCGTCGAATGCATGTCGCGCAGTTGCGGACCTGAGTTTTCCGGCGGCCAGACGCCGTCCTGCACAGCACGGGTACGCACGTCCAGACGTTGTTCGAGCGAGGCATAGGGCCAGATGTGCAAGTAGCGCGGCAACTGACCGTCGGTGGCATAGAAGGCGGCATACACCGTCGAGTATTGCGCGCCAGTTCGCGGCCCCACGGCTTTTTCCCAGCCTTTGAGCGTGGGTGCCAACCCCGATGGCACGAGGTCATAGACGCGAAGTTCGTAGAACGGCCCATGTCGCCCGGCAGGCAACGGTTCGATAAAGGGGAACAACGTATAGTTTTCCACGCGCATGTCTGTCAGATACGCCTCGATGCCAAACGCATCGGCACTCGACAGATACCGTTCGCGCTCAGCCTGGCGAGACGCTTCGTCGACAAAACCACGCAACACCGCGATCTGATTCAGCGGGCCGATTTCCGACGCCCAGCAGCCGACCAGTTTGACTGCGGCGTCATCGACGGCCAGGCGCTGCTCCAGACAAGCCATGGCAGTGGCGACGGTGCGCACTCGCACGGTGAACGTAATCAATTCGTACAGCTTCATGACAACCTCGATTCAGGACCAGACAAATGCGTGGATGACCTGCATCCATCACGAAAAAAGCCGACGCAGCCATAACGGCGCGCCGGTTGCGCAACCCGGTCGTGAAGCTGTCGCGATCACACGTCAGCGCCACGCTCAGGACGTTGCCACACCACCGTTGAACACCGGCGACAGCCCCATCAACTCGAGCTTGCGGGTGAACTCACCCAGCCTCTGCAGTTTGTAGGCCTCCAGATCAACGTCCTGGTAATCATAAAAACCCTGACCTTCGCGCAACCCGTTGCGCCCTTGCGCCATGTTCTCGGCAATGACTTTGGGTGGCAGGAAACGCGGATCGATGGCTTCAGCCAGGTAATGCGAGGCATAGAACAGAATGTCGCCGCCGCCCCAGTCGATAAACTCAAGCATCCCCAGCACGGAGAAACGCAGACCGAAACCGACGCGAATCGCGGTGTCGATGTCTTCGGCGCTGGCCACCCCCTCCTCGACCATTCGTGCCGCTTCATTCATCGCCAATGCCTGGATCCTCGGCACGATGTAACCGGCTGCCGGGGAGCATTGCACGGGCACTTTGCCGATGCGTTTGAGCAATGCCATCAGGCGTTGCACCACCTGCGGGCAGGTGTCTTCGCTGCGGCTGACTTCGACCAGCGGCATCAGAAATGCCGGGTTCAGCCAATGGGCATTGACGAAGCGTTGCGGGTGCGTGACCAGTGCCGCCAACTGCGTCACCAGAAAAGTCGACGTCGTTGATGCAATGACCGTTTCATCGCCACACGCGGCACTCAGCCAAGCGAACGTCAGGGCCTTGAGCTCAAGCACTTCAGGCACGGCTTCGAACACGACAGCAGCACTGTGCAAATCGCCGTCACTGCCCTCGCGATCGCTCAAGCGTAAATGGCTCATCGCCTGTTCGACTTGCGCCGGATCGAGTGATCCCAGACGTGCAAGCGTTGCCAGTTCGCCGCGCAAGTGGCCCTCGATCTGGCGGAAGTAGCGGTCCTGCTCCACGGGCTCGCGTTGCTTGATATCGATCAGGGTCACCGGCAGTCCGGCGAACATGAACGCCAAGGCAATGCCCTCGCCCATGCGCCCCGCGCCGACGATACAGATGCGTTGCGGATCGGCGCTCATGCCTGCAATCCCTGGCTCAGGCACTGCGCCATTTCGCTGCGACTCAGTTGATCCAGCCCGAGGTTTTCCAGGGTTCGACCCTCGGCATACAGGTCGATGCCACTGACCACCGTGGCCAGGCTCAACAGGCCTTGGGCGACCGGCGTCGACACGCCGGCCCACCGCCCGACCGACACCAGAAACGACAAGCCCAGCCGTGTGTCTTCGAGCATGTAGCGGTGCTTTTGCAGGTCGATGTCTTCACGCCAGTCACCGCTGTCGGTCAGTTTGCCGTGAGCGCCGCGCCCGTACATCCACTCATCGCCGTCGGTGGCGTAATGATCGGCCAGCGGGAAATGCGGCGCGCCATAGCCCAGTGCTTCACGAACGGCGATACGCTCGGCGTCGAGGGCATTGGTCACGCGACGAATCGAAGGCACGGTCCCTTCGTTGTGAATGTCCCAGGTTTCGAAATGCTCAAGTGGACCCGCGTTCATCAGGATCAACGGCGGATGAATGATCGGCCCGGCATTCATCAGCGCGCCGCTGAGTGCATCCTCGATCGGTTCGACGCTGGGGTACGCCTCGCGCAATACGGCGAACGCCGACTCGCTCAACCGACTCGGAAAAACCCCGGTCGGCAAACGGGTCGCGTAGCCGCTGATCACCACCTGGTTATCGCCATGCTTGCGCGCCAGGTAGGGCAATGTGCCGGTCTCGGCAAACGCCACATCGCTGTGATTCCCCACCTTCGCCATTGCCTCGGCGAACACCATGCTGCCGAACGTCCCCGGCGGCAGGAATACCACTTGCCCGTCGCGCAACAAGGGAGCCAGTTCGCTGGCAAGGGCTGAGTGAGAGGTCGACGGCAAGGCAATGACCAACAGCTCTGCATCGGCCACGGCCTGTGCCAGATCGGCCGTCAAGGTCAGGGCATCCCCGACCTGCCCCAAGCTCAACCGGCGTTCGCCACGGAAGTCGCGCACGAGTAGATGACCGAGGCCTTGCAGTTTTTCCAGCGCGGCACTGTCTCGGCGCCACAAGCGCACCGAATGGCCTTTTTCCGCCAACTCTATCGCTGCCGCGTAGCAACCGTGACCACCGCCGATAACACTGATATTCATGAATGCACTCCTGTAGAAGAGCCTCGATCCTAGCAACGGCCCCGGCGACTCACTGCCCGAAACGCGCAAGCGTCATTCCGATTCTGCAACGCAATAAACGGGTCGAGTGCGACCACAAATGCTCAAGCGCGGCGACGCTCGAACACGCTGTCGCCGTCAAGGTGGTTGAGGTGGGTGCAGCCCATCAGGTTCATGGTCCGCGCCAGTTCTTGCGTCAATACGTCCAGCGCCCGGCCAGCACCGTCCTCACCTGCCACCGCCACGCCGTAAAGGGTGGACCGTCCCAGCAACACGGCATCGGCCCCAAGCGCGAGCGCTTTGACGATGTCGCTGCCACGCCGGATCCCGCCATCCAGCAGCAGGCTGAGTTTGCCTTTCGCCTGGGGCGCGATGGCCGCCAGTGCATCGAGGCTACCGAGGGCTCCGTCCAGTTGGCGGCCGCCGTGATTGGACACCACCACACCGTCTAGCCCGAGGGCGATCGCTCGCTCCACATCGGCCGGATGCAACACACCCTTGAGCAACAACCGCTCGCCCCATCGCTCACGCAGACGTGCGAGCATGTCCCAGTCGAGCAAGGTGTCCATCTGCTTGCCAATGAACGCCATCGAGCCCAAGGGGTTGCGCTCGCTCGGCGGCAAGTAAGGTTCAAGATTGCCCATGCCAGGCAGCCCCGATGGCCACATCACTTGCTTGAGCCAACGCGGGTGACGGACAACGTCAAACTTGTTGCGCCATGTCAGCTGTCGCGGCCTGGCGAAGCTGCGTCGGTCCCACTCGCGATTGCCCAGCACCATCGCATCACAGGTCAACACCAGAGTCCGGCAACCGACAGCGGCGGCGCGCTGCAACAGGCTTTTTTGCACCGCCGGATCGCGCATGGCGTACAGCTGGAACCACAGGTCGACGCCAGGCGCCGCCGCAACAAGGTCTTCAAGAGAAGTGTTGGACGCGGTGCTCAGGCTGAACGGCAAACCACGTGCCGTTGCAGCCCGGGCCAAGTGAATGTCGGCATCGCGGTGCAACAGACCGTTGTAGCCCGTCGGCCCGATCAGCATGGGCATTGACAGCACCTTGCCGAACAACGCGCGGGACGTGTCGGGCGCATGGCAGGGCACCAAGGCTCTGGCGTGCAGGCCATAGGCACTGAACGCGTCGAGATTATCCTTGAGCGTCAGCTCGGCTTCAGCGCCACCGCTGAGGTATTCCCAGACGAAGTAAGGCACGCGTCGCCGGGCCATGTCGGCCAGTTCGGCAATGCTGTGCACACGACTCAAGTCGGAACCGGTATAGAAGCGACGCATAGGTCATCCTCGTAGGGCGGATAAAACCGCTGCGAAAAAAAAGCCCGGAAGGAGCGATCCGGGCGAAGGAAAACCTGTGTTGAAAACCTTTGCCCGATGCGCGGGCAAACCCGGAAGCCGCGAACGGCTCCCGAGGGATTTCAGAACTTCCAGGTGTAGGTGGTGATCAGACGGTTCTCCTGATAGTCCGCACCCGATGCCCTGCCATTGCCATAACGCGTCTTGACGTCAATGCGGCGCCATTCGAAACCCACATCTTTGAGCGGACCGCTTTGCACCACATAGCCAAGCACGATGTTGCGTTCGCTTTCGACGTTTTGGTCGAGGGCATTGTTGCCCCGGTCGATACCCGTACCGCGCATGTAACGCGTCATCAATTTCAGACCCGGCAAACCCATGCCCGCGAAGTTGTAGTCATAACGCAATTGCCAGGAGCTTTCGTTCGGCTTGACGAACGCCACCGTCGACCAGTTCACCAGGTAAGGCTGCGGTGCATAGCCGTTGAGCGTCGGGAATGTCGACTCGCCAAGCATGCGCTGATAGCCGACACCGAATGCATGGGCGCCCTTCTTCAGGGTCGTCATGATCCCGTAGGACTTGTTGTCGATGTCGCCGTACAAAGCCTTGCCGTCTTCGCTGTTATTGAAGTAACGGAGGTCGGTCTTCAAGCCGTAACCGGCCCCCAGATCATGGTTATAAGTCAAACCGAGATAGTGTTGTTTGTAGATATCTTCCAACTGGCCAAAGAAGTAAGTACCGGACAAGTTCGGCGTAAACGCATACGTGGCGCCCCCAAAGTTCAAACCGTCACTGCGACGTTTAACGTTGGGCCCATTGAACAAGTACATCTTCTCGGTATTGGAAGACTCCCGGGAACTGATTTCGGTAAAACGACCACCCGTCAGTGTCAGGTTGTCCACTTCTTTCGATTCGAGCTGCACACCGTGATAGGTGGTGATCAATTGCCGCGAGTCGTCGATGTACGCCACTGGCAACGTCGGGCGAAGTTCACCTATCTTGAGTTCGGTTTTGTTGTAACGAACCTTGCCGGTCAGCGCCGCACGGCCGTAGTCGCGCACTTGTTCGCCCTTGCTCGTGTCGTACGGAATAATGCTGTCCGGACCACGGCCACCGCCGCCGTCCAGGCGATAGGCGTATTGCGCCGAGAGGTCCAGGCCAAACTGCAGCGTGCCTTCGGTGTAACCCGAAATCGCGCGAAAATCGAAGCCTTGAGTCCAACTGCCGATCCGCGATTGCGGCGCATCATGCTGTTTGAAATCGCGGTCGATATAGAAGTTGCGCATCCCCAGACTGACTTGACTGTCGTCTACGAAGTCAGCCTGAGCAACCACAGGCGTGAAGATCCCCATTACGGCCGCAGTGGTGACGCCACGGCTTACCCAGCTCTTCTCGAACATCAAACTTTCCTTCTTTTTTACATGCACGAAGGCACGACGAGTGGAAGCAGATCAATTCAGCAAAAGTGCAACTTTGGCAGTCAATCCGCAGTATTGTTTTTATAACCACTTACTGCAAAAAAGTCGTAACGCAGCCGTTCGCCAGAACAGCGAAAACCGCTTTATAGTTATTTTAAAAACTTGACGATCGTGGAAAGTCTTATCGCTGTTCCTGGAATAAAAGCCTGTCAGGAAGTTGCTTTGGACGCATCTCCCAAACGGTGGTAGGCGCGGTTGAAATACACCAGGCCTTCCTGGCTGTCGCTATTGCGGATACCCAACACCTCGCAATAGAAAATCGTATGCGACCCCACTTCATGGGCCTGAGCGATACGGCAATCGAAACTGACCAGCGCCTCGTCCAGCAGCGGCGCACCGCTTTCCAGCGTGCTCCACGATGCGCAGGAAAAGCGCTGCTCGGTATCCAGATTGCGGTTGGAGAACGCCCCCGACACTTCCTGATGCCCAGGGGTCAGTACGTTGACGCTCAGCACACCGTTGCTCTTGAAATGCACGTTGGAAAACGACGAGCGATTCATGCACACCAATAGCGTCGGTGGCTGGTCGGTCACGCTGCATACCGCCGAAGCGGTAAACCCGAAACGACCCGCAGGACCATCGGTGGTGATGACCGAAACCGCGCCACCGAGCATTGCCATTGAGTTACGAAATCCAGTTGTATCGACCATGGTCTTACCCTCCGGTCTATCAGATATCCAGCACCAGTTTCTTGGACTTGGCCCGGGAACAGCACACCAGAATCTGGTCATTGGCAGATTTTTCGTCATCCGTGAGATAGACGTCGCGATGATCCGGTTCGCCTTCGATGACGTCGCACAAACACGTACCGCAAACGCCCTGTTCACACGACACTTCAATCTTGATGCCCACGGCGGTCAGCGCATCGACGATGCTCTGGCCCTCGGCAACCTGTACGGTCTTGCCGCTGCGCTGAGCGACCACTTCAAAACCGGCGCCCGAAGCGTCGACTTCGACCTGGAAGTATTCGCGGTGCACATGATCGTCGGCGTACCCCGCCTTCAGGGCCTGAGCAATGACCCAGTCCATGAAACCGGCCGGTCCGCAGACATACACGTGTACGCCGGCTTGTGGAGTGCCCAGCACTTTTGGCAGGTCGAGTTTCTGTTCGGCGGCCTCGTCGTCAAAATGGGTGTTCAACCGCGACGCAAACGCCGCGTTACCCAGCTCCTCGAGAAAGGCGCTGCGGTTGCGCGAACGACCGCAATAATGCAGTTCGAAATCACTGTCGCGAGCATTCAGCGCGTAGGCCATGGCCACCATGGGGGTGATACCGATACCGCCACCGATCAGGATCGAACGCCTGGCATCGCTGGCCAGCGGAAAGTGATTGCGCGGCAGGCTGATCTCGATTTCACGACCTTCCTGCAGCAGTTCATGCACCGCCACCGAACCGCCACGCGAGGCGGGGTCCTTGAGTACGCCCAAGCGATAGGCGCCAGCGTTGGCCGGATCACCGCACAGCGAATACTGGCGAACCAGACCGGCCTTGAGGTGGATATCGACATGCGCGCCCGCCTCGAAGGCGGGCAAAGGCTGTCCCGTCGGATCACTCAGATCCAGTACGACAACACCTTCGCCCTGTTCTTCGCGCTTGCGCACGACGACTTTCAATAATTGATCGCTCATACAGGACCATCCCGATTTCGTTGTAAGGGGGCGCATCTGAGCGCCCCCGACTGCTTTTTCAAACCCTGTAACCGTGGACTCAGCGCATGAAGATCCCGCCGTTCACATCCCAGGTCGCCCCGGTGGTGAAGTAGGCGTCTTCGCTGGCCAGTTGCACGATCAGCTTGCCAATGAACGCGGCGTTGCCCAATTGCTTGACCGGGATCGCCTCTATCAGTTTTTCCAGGCGCTCGGGCGGCACGGCGGCGCGCACCGCCGGCGACTCGATAGGGCCCGGGGCGATAGCGTTGACCGTGACCCCTGACGCCGCCAGCTCCTTGGCGAAGATCTTGGTCAAGGTAATGATGGCGCCCTTGGACGCAGCGTAATGCGCGCCGGTCGCGGTGCCGCCGTTCTGCCCGGCCAGGGAGGCCATGTTGATGATCCGCCCGTAACCCCGGGCCGCCAGATAGCTGCCGAACACCTGGCAGCCGACAAAAGTACCGCGCTGATTGACGCTCACGACACGGTCGAACTCTTCCGGGCTGATCTGCATCACCGGTGTGGTCATGGTCATCGCGGCGTTGTTCACCACCACCTGCAATTCACCCCAATGCGCCACGACGGCCGCCAGGGCGTCTTCGAAATCGGCCTTGCTCGATACATCGAGCTTGAGCGCCAGGACCCGCTCGCCCGTGGCATCGAGTTCAGTGGCGGTGACCTGTGCCGACTCCAGTGAACGGTCGCTGATCACGACCCGATAACCGGCGTTCAGCAGTTGCTCGGCAATGCTTTTACCCAGCCCCTGGGCCGCGCCGGTGACCAATGCAACCTGTGTCATGGCAGCGTCCTCAGAGGATGTAGCCGATACCGGCGAGGGTATCGGTGGAATTGATCAGCTGGATCAGCTTGCGCTGAATCTTGAAACTGTCACCGCTGCGCACCAGTTCAAACGTGACATCGGCGGTGTACTGCTTGAGTACATCCTTGCGGAACTCGCGCAGGTTCTGCGCACAGCGCACAGTGACAACTCCGTCTTCATCCGACAGCACGCGAAAGCGCGACTGACTGCGCACGGTGCGCGCCCGCGGAGTGGTCGAGATCGACTCGCCGCTGGTCAGACGGGTGACACGCAACTGACGCATGTGGTGGTCGTCGTAGGCGTAGTTCAGGGTGTTCTCGAAGTCGGTTTCCAGTGGATCGATCGGGATGATGTAGGTCGCTTTCTCGGTCCACAGATCGAGCCATTCGACGAAATCGCCATGGTCGAGCATGTCCGCTTCCTGCCAGATGAAAGCGCTGACTTGGTTGAGCAATTGCAGGTTGTTCATGGGGTTCTCCGTCACTCAGGCCGACATCATCTTTTTCCACTGCTGGTAACCAGCGCGCATGCCGGTCTCGGCACTCACATCGCTCACCAGCCCGTCTTCGGATTGCTTTTCACCCGGCAAGCCGCGGTTGAGCATGATCCACAGATCGGTGCCGGCACTGGCGCCGCGCTGTACGCGCTCCCAGGCTTCGGAATCGTCCGGAGTACCAAAACCCATCGGCCCCTGGAAGTGCTCATGCAGCCGCAGACGATAACGGTTGGCCACGGCCGGGCCACCGTCCATGGTGATGACGGCGTGATGGATTTCGGTTTCGTTCACCGCGATCGGTTGCAGCACCCGGAAGAACGCCATGGAACAGGCGATGTTCGGGAACAGGTTGAGGTTGAAGCCCGAACCGCCGACCGCACGCACGATGCGACGGACCGACGCTTCGTCCTGGCCTTCAGCGCGCAACTGCGCGGCCAGGTCCTCGAAACGCTCGGGAATCGGCAATTCAAGGTTGGCTTCCAGGTCGACCAGGTCCGGGATCATCACCATCACGCTGTGGCCGTTGCCGAGGTCTTCGACATAGCCCGGCCCTTCGACGAAGTCGAACAGCTCCAGGGTCTGTTCATCCACGGACGACAGGAACGACTTGTGCACCAGCGGGAAGTGATAGGCGTCGGTGGTGTTTTCCAGCTGGATCTTCCAGTTGCCGGGGAAGCGGAAGCGATGCTCGCCTCCCACTTTGACCGGGTAGCCGGCGCCCTGCTTCATGAACAGGTCGATCCACTTTTTGGCCGGACCGAGGAAATCGGCGAGGGGTTCGATGTCATCCTTGAAGGTGGCGAAGATCATGCCGTTGTATTGTTCGACACGCAGGCTGACCAAAGGCAGTTCGCCCTTGTCCAGGCAATCGGCGTAGCTTTCCGGGTGAGGCACACCGCGCAGGCTGCCATCCAGGGCGTAGCTCCAGCCGTGATAAGGACAGACAAAACTGTTGGTCTTGCCCTTCTTGTGTTCACACACCGTTGCGCCACGATGGCGGCAGCGGTTGAGCAACACATGCACGTCTTTCTTGCGGTCGCGCACGACGATCACCGGCTGCTTGCCGATATAGGTGCTCTTGTAGCTGCCGGACTCCGGGATTTCGCTGGCGTGAGCGACCCAGATCCAGGTGCTGTAGAAAATCTTGTCCAGCTCCTGATCGAAGATCTTGCCGTCGGTGTACAGCGACGTGTGAACGCGATCATGCAAGACCAGGTCGGAAGGACTGGCGTCGAGCGTTACGGTATTTATCAGGTTACTCACGATCACTCCTCGTCGGCATTGTTCGCCGACTCTAAGAATTCTGGGTGTTACTTTCAGGACTGGCCGGACTTGCCGGGTACGGGCAGGTGCGCGGCGCTGTTCCAGGTGTCGACCGGTCGGCTGAACAGGTTCTCGGTCTGAAAATGCGCCATGCGCCACTGCCCTTGTTCCTGGGCGAACCGCACAGTCAGGCGGGCGCTATTGAGGTGCGAGGCCCCCGAGGCAAAGGTCGACGTCTGCAACATCACCCAGCTGGCATCTGCGGTCTCACCGCTGACCCGGATCAGTTCCGAGGTCAGGAAGTGCACGTTCAGCGAAAAGTGCGCCGGCTCGACCATGTAGGTTGCGAACATCGCTTTGATCGCCTCACGCCCGTGGTAACCGCCGAAGCTGCTCTGGTACTTGGCACCCTTGCCTTCCCAGATCGCCTGCTCGGTGAACAACCCGGCCAGTTCCTCGAGCGGAGACCCCACGCCCAGCTCGTCGCACAGAAACATGTAGCGATTCATGCAGCCGCGGATCGCGTTCTCGCTTTCCAACTGCTCGAGCCGCTGTTCCAGTGCGCGCAAATGCTCTTGTGATGACATGGCGACTTCTCTCGACTCAGCGCTGGATGATCAGTTCGCGACCGGTACGGGCCTCGACCTTGCAATACTTCCAGAGCTTGTAAGGGCCGTTGCCGACATCCGTGGTGCGAAACAGATTGCAGGCGGCGTGGACGGTTTCGATGTCGGGTACATCGGCCAGCAAGTAAGTCGTCCAGGGCCAGCCTGCAGACGGGCCGACCATGCTCTGATCGTCGTCCATGTTGCCCAGCACGGTGACGCCTGGCAGGTCGGCGATGCCGTTCCACATGGCGCCGAACGCGGCCCAGACTTCCAGCGCTTCAGGACGCGGAGCATCGAAAAAGTTTTGGTTGATGCCGATGCAGAACAGAACACGCAGGGCTTTTTTATCGGTCATGGGGTTCACCAATCAGTAGGGAAAAATTACAGGTAGCCAGGCAGCGGCTTATTGCCGAAGAAGATCGCGCCGGCGTTCTGGTAGGTCATGTCGCCCATGAAGGCGTGCTGGGTAATGACTTGGGTGTCGTTGACGAAACGCGACAGAGGACTGGTGCGGTACACCCCGCTCATGCCCGAGAGCATTTGCGCTGTGCGCGCGACATCGGCCGCGACGCGGGTGGCGTGGGTCGAGGACAAGCGCAGCATGTTGGTCTGCTCGACGCTCACCGGGTCGCCGGCCAACACGCTGGCCCAGGCATCGTCGATGGATTGGTAGAACCACGAACGTGCAGCGCGCAGCGACGCTTCGGCCTTGGCCATCTCGACTTGGGCCAGGGGCCGGTCGGACAACGACGGCGCACCGGTCACGGAGATCCGGCCGCTGGCCATTCCGCTCAACTCATCGAGTGCCGCACGAGCAACGCCCAGACCGACCACCGACAACACCTGCGTGGCGAACGACAGCGACGGATAGCGGAAGAATGGCTCGTCTAGATTCGATGGGCCGCCGCGTACGAAGGTCCATTCCTCCGGCACCACCACGCCTTCGACGACCACATCATGGCTGCCGGTGCCGACCAGGCCGACGACGTTCCAGGTTTCCTCGATTCTGACCTTTTCCCGGGGCATCACCGCCAGTCGTGGCAGGCCGAGCATCTCACCGTTTTTCGGGCTGATGCCCACGCCGATGAGCGACGCGCCCATGCAACCGCTGGAAAATTTCCAGCGCCCGTTGACCTCCAGGCCACCTTCAACAAAGGACGCAGGCTGCGGCGGGAAGATCCCACCGGCGAAGACCACGTCAGGCGAGTCTGCATAGATTTTTTTAATGGTTTCCAGCGGCAGCGCCGCCAGGTAAACCGGGCTCATGCCAAAGCTGGCGACCCAACCGGCGGAGCCATCGGCGATCGAGATATCTTCCACCATCTGGCAAAACTCGCCCGGCGAACGCTCGTCGCCGCCGAAGCGTTTTGGCACCAGAGCCCGATAGACACCGAGCTTGCGGAACTGCTCGATAACGTCCTGCGAGATGAATTTTTGTTGGTCGAATTCTTCGTTTCGAGCACGCGCACGAATCTCGACCAGCAGTTTCTGAAACGCTTCATTCGCCGTGATCGGCACGCGGCGCTGGTGATTCAGCTCGCTTGGCGCAGTCATGGGTTTCTCCATAGTAAGCATGACGATTACTCTTCCAGGCGCCGGACCAGTTCGCGGGCGACTGCACACAGCAGTTCGTCCGCGCCATGGGCGGCAATGAGTTGAAGGCCTACCGGGAGTCCCGAAGCGCTTTCCAGAGGAATGCTCAGAGCCGGATGACCGGAAAGGTTGAAAGCGCGCACCAAGGAGGTCATGCCCAGGGCGGCGCGAGTGTCGGCCGCATCCGCGACCAGCAATGGAAAGTCGGGCATGGTCGGCATGGCCAGAATCGGAGTGATGGCCAGGGCTGCATCCACTTCTGCGATAAACGCGCGCCGGATGGCTTCGGCCCCTTCAAGGGCTTCGACCGAGGTCAGACTGGCTGCGCGCAGGCGGTCGGCGACATCGCTGCCCACCCGACCGGTTTGCAGAAGATGGCCACACGCGGCCCAGGTTTCGGCGTTGATGACCACCATGCCGGCGCCATACGCGGCGGCCATGCCGGGCAGTGTCTGTTCAAGCAATCTGAAACGCGAACGGGCCAGCGCCTGGTTCACCACCGCGTGCACCTGTTCATTAGCCTCTACCGCGACGACGCCGATAGACAGATGCTCAGTTGCAGGGAGGGAAGTGAATGTGGGATCGATCACGCGCATCGCTGCGATCAAGCGATTCATGTCCAGCGCCAGGGGCCCCACGCAATCGAGAGTGCTGCGCGCTGGCATGACGCCCTGACGACTGACGCGACCGAAGGTTGGCTTGAGACCGAATACACCACAGCACGCCGCGGGAATCCGTACCGAACCGCCGGTATCGGTGCCCAACGCAAAGTCGCAAAGGCCCGCCGCAACCGCTGCCGCCGAACCACTGGAAGAGCCTCCCGGTATATAGCCGGGGTAGCGCGGGTTGGATGCCGTGCCGGTCCATGCGTTGAGGCCGGTGGTGCCGAATGCCAATTCATGCAGGCTGGTTTTACCGGTGATCCGGCAGCCCGCCTCCAAAACGGACTGAACCACCTGTGCATGTTCAGCGGCTGCCGGCGCATCGGCCAGCGCGCGGCTTGAAGCGCGGGTCGGATAGCCGGCGATATCGATGGTGTCTTTCACCATGACCGAAAGGCCATTTCCTCCCAAGGCTAAATCCTCAACAACGATCGACATGCTCTTTACCTGCTCGTTATGTGTCACCAGAACGAATGACCTCGGCATGAGGGCCGGGGAAAACGCTTAAATCTAAAATCGTAATATTTACGTGAAATGTCAATTGAATTTTACCAAATAAAAGAGTGTGTATTTTCGGTGCAGATTTTCCTTTTTCGCACCAACGACGTGCAGTTTGGTAACACTGCTGAAAAAACGTCAAATTCTGAAAAATTGATATTTTCTTCATACAAATCAACGTTTTATTTACAAATACCCAGCAGAAAACAACGAAACATTTAGAAAAATGTTGAGCGATTGCCTCTCTGAAAAGACAAACACGAAAAATAAATCGGCCCAAAAATGGCTGGCAAAAACAGGGCAAAAAATCACTGTTTTTTGAGTTTTTTTGTCAACTGTTTTTAGTCATTCGAGGGCATCCTTGATCCAGATCAAAGCCTTGTTTGATATGGCGTGCTGCAGGTTTTTCCCGTCCTTCACACGCCCTTCTGCCGGTCCTTGGGAGCACCTTGGTCGGCCCGCCTCGAAGCGCGTGCATCAGGCATCGCAGTAACGGCTTTCTGCCATGCACCAAAAAATTTCTGGCATGCAATCTGCTTTTGCCCTCTTCGCCTTCGACCGATCGCTCATGGTCGAGCGGCACCCTGATGACTCGGTAACCGAGCATGGGTGTCGCCGCAGTTCGATAACTAAAACAGGGCCGTACCTTGGGCCGAACTCGCACCACGTCGTGGTCGAGGCGGCTGGCCATTAGCCTTTTGCAGCGTTGCAACTCTTCGGAGAAAGTCATGCTTTTCAGAAAAGCCGTGTCCACGTTGTTGTTGAGTGCCGCCTGCGCCGCCGCTGCGCAGGCGGATGTGAAAGTCGGTGTCATCACCTCCTCCACCGGACCGATCGCACTGGTCGGGATACCCCAGAAAAACACCATACCGTTGCTGCCGACCCAGGCCGGCGACCAAGTGGTGAAGTACATTTCTCTGGATGATGCGAGCGACCCGACCGCTACGGTGAAGGCGCTGAAGAAGCTGATCGACGAAGAAAAGGTCGATGCCATCATCGGCCCGAGCGGTTCGCCCAACGCCATGGGCGTGATCCAGTTCGTCGCCGAGGCAGGCGTGCCATTGCTGGCACCGGTCGGTACCGCGGCGGTAGTGCTGCCGATGACCGAGCAGAAGAAATGGGTATTCAAAACCACGCAGAACGATGACCTGATCGCCAAGGCGCTGTTCGAGCACATGGCCAAAAAAGGCGTGAAGACCCTCGGCTTCATCGGCACCGGCGACCCTTATGGCGAAAACTGGGCCAAGGTCATGACCGGCCTGGCAGCGCAGCAGAACATAAAGGTCGTGGCCAACGAGCGCTTCCAGCGCCAGGACACTTCGGTCACCGGGCAAAGCCTGAAAATTCTCGCCACTCGCCCCGATGCAGTGCTGGTCGCAGCGCCGGGCAGCTCGGCGGTGATGCCGCAGACCACCCTGTTCGATCAGGGCTATCGCGGCCAGGTCTACCAGACCCACGGCGCGGCATTGCAAGACTTCCTCAAGTTGGGCGGCAAGAAGGTCGAGGGCACCATTCTGGCGGCCAGCCTGATGCTGGTACTCGATGAAATCCCGGACAGCCATCCTTCGAAGAAAATTGCCAGCGACTACACCGCGGCTTACGAAAAGCTCAACGGCAGCAAGCCGGCGACCTTCGGCGGGAACACCTTCGATGCCGGCCTGCTGTTACAGCAGGCGATCCCGATAGCAGCCAAGAAAGCAGCACCAGGGACTCCCGAATTTCGTGCAGCCCTGCGTGATGCGCTTGAGCAAAGCCACGAACTGGCCGGCACCCAAGGCGTTTACAACATGACGCCGCAGGACCACAGCGGCTTCGACGAGCGCGGTCGCGAACTGATCGTGGTGAAGAATGGCAACTGGATGTTGTTGCACGACAACTGATCGGAACCCGGGCGCACAGCCCACTGTGCGCCCTGCCCGATTGCCGGCGAACCAACCTGCGCCGGCACGCGAGCCTGATATTCAATCTGTAGAAAAGAGCTCTCATTATGAATTTCCAGATAGCCATGCTGCTGGGCCAGGACGGCATGACCAACGGCGCAATCTATGCGCTGCTGGCCTTGTCGATCCTCCTGGTGTTCACCGTGACCCGGATCCTGTTGATCCCCCAGGGTGAATTCGTGACCTACGGCGCCTTGACCATGGCCACTTTGCAAAGTGGTCACCCGACCGCACTGGTCTGGCTGCTGCTCGGCCTGACGCTGATCGACTGTGCACTCGATGTTTGGGGCGCGGCACGCTCCAGTCAGGCTTTTCGGTTTCCCGTGCGCATTCTCTTCAAGCTCGGCTATGCAGGCCTGTTGGCGGTGCTGATCAACACCTTGCCGCTGGCCGAGTTGCCGATGGCCGTCCAGGCATTGCTGACGCTGGCGCTGGTGGTTCCGCTGGGGCCGCAGATCTACCGACTGGTGTTCCAGCCGATCGCCTCGGCCAGCTCACTGGTCTTGCTGATTGTGTCGATCGCCGTGCACGTGAGCATGGTCGGTATCGCCCTGTTGCTCTTCGGCCCCGAAGGCGCCCGCACGCAACCGTTCTCCGAAGCCGGCCTTGAACTGGGTCCGGTCACGTTCAACAGCCAGACGCTCTGGGTGCTGGCCGTCTCCCTGGGATTGATCGTCGGTCTGTATCTGTTCTTCGAGCGCACGCTCTATGGCAAAGCCCTGCGTGCCACCGCGGTCAACCGCATGGGTGCCAGGCTGATGGGGATCTCGCCGACCCTCGCGGGCAAGTCGACCTTCCTGCTCGCGGCGCTGATTGGCACGCTGTCGGGGATCCTGATCGCCCCGATCACCACGCTGTATTTCGATTCTGGTTTTGTCATCAGCCTCAAAGGCTTTGTCGGCGCGATCATCGGCGGGCTGGTGAGCTATCCGGTCGCCGCGCTCGGCGCCCTGGCGGTGGGCCTGATCGAAGCATTCTCGATGTTCTGGGCCAGTACCTACAAAGAGATCATCGTGTTCACGCTGATTATTCCGTTCCTGCTGTGGCGTTCGCTCACCAGTCGTCATGTGGAGGAAGAAGAATGAATTCGCGCTATCTGTTACTTGCCCTGTTGCTGGTGGTGGGCGTTGTGCCGCTGCTGTTGCCGCCGTACTACGTCACCCTGCTCAATTACATCGGCATGTACGCCATGGTCGTATTGGGGCTGGTGCTGCTTACAGGTGTCGGCGGCATGACCAGTTTCGGTCAGGCCGCGTTCGTCGGGCTGGGCGCCTACACCTCTGCCTACCTGACCACGACCGAGCAATTGCCGGCCTGGCTGGCGTGGGCCGGAACGTCTCCGTGGCTGACGCTGCTGGTGGGCGTGGTGCTCACCGCCTCAGTGGCACTGATTCTCGGCGCCTTGACGCTCAAGCTGTCGGGACATTACCTGCCGCTGGGAACGATTGCCTGGGGCCTTTCGCTGTACTACCTGTTCGGCACGCTGGAATCCCTGGGCGGCCATACCGGCGTCGGCGGCCTGCCATCGATTTCCTTGTTCGGCCTGAAACTGGATAAGGGCGAAAACATTTTCTACCTGATCTGGGCCCTGCTGTTATTAGCGATCGTCATCACGCAGAACCTCCTGAACTCTCGCGAAGGCCGCGCCATTCGCGCACTCAAGGGCGGCCAGGTCATGGCCGAGTCGATGGGGGTCAACACCTTCCGCTCGAAGATGGTGATCTTCGTCATCTCTGCGGTGTTCGCAGCCATTTCCGGCTGGCTCTATGCGCACACCCAACGCTTCGTCAACCCGACACCGTTCGGCCTGAACATGGGCATCGATTACCTGTTCATGGCCCTGATCGGTGGGGTCGGCAGCGTGTGGGGCGCCCTGCTCGGCGCGGGCATCCTGACTCTGCTAAAGCAATGGTTGCAGGACTGGTTGCCGCATCTGCTGGGTAACACCGGCAACTACGAAATCATCGTATTCGGCATCTTGATCGTGGTGCTTATGCAGCGTGCACCGGGTGGCCTGTGGCCCTTGCTGACACGTCTGATACCGGCCCGGTTCAGGGTCCGCGCCAAGGTCCGGAATGTCGACGCCAAGGCTGCACCCCTGCCCCGCCGGCAACTGCCCAAACATGGCGAACTGATCCTTGAAGCGCGGAATGTGACCAAGCGCTTCGGCGGACTGGTGGCCAACAACGACATGAGCCTGGAAATCCGTTCGGGTGAAATCCTCGCACTGATCGGCCCCAACGGTGCCGGCAAAAGCACCATGTTCAACCAGCTCTCCGGCGTCGATACACCGAGCAGCGGCGATGTGCTGTTCATGGGTCAAAAGATCAACGGCCTGAACTCGCGGCAAGTGGCGAGCATGGGCATGAGCCGCACGTTTCAGCACGTGAAACTGCTGGGCAACATGAGCGTGTTGGAGAACGTCGCCATCGGCGCGCATTTGCGTGGCCAGCAAGGCGTGCTGTCGGCGGCGCTGCACCTGGATCGTCGCGAGGAAGCCGAACTGCTCGGCGAAGCCAGACGTCAGCTGGAGCGCGTAGGCCTGGGCGATTACTTGTATGAAGAGGCCGGGAGCCTGGCACTCGGCCAACAGCGGATTCTGGAAATCGCCCGCGCCTTGTGCGCCGATCCGTGCCTGCTGCTGCTCGACGAACCCGCAGCCGGCCTGCGCCTGAAAGAAAAGGAAGCCCTTGGCATCCTGCTCAGCCGCCTGCGCAGCGAAGGCATGGCGATTCTGCTGGTCGAGCACGACATGGACTTCGTCATGGGCCTGGTCGATCGCGTGGTGGTCATGGAGTTCGGCCAGCGGATCGCCCAAGGCCTGCCCGAAGACGTACAGAAGGATCCGGCCGTGCTGGAAGCCTATCTGGGAGGAGTTGAATGATGAACATGCAAGTGGACCCGCACCTCGCACCGCGCAACCAGGTTGACGACGCCGTGCTGGAGATCAAGGGCTTGAGCGTGGCCTACGGCAAGGTCGAAGCGCTGAGCGACGCCAGCCTGACCGTCGGCAAGGGCCAGATCGTGACAGTGATCGGCCCCAACGGCGCCGGCAAGACCACCCTGCTTTCGGCCATCATGGGTGTGCTGGGCTCCCGGGGTCAGGTGCATTTCGACGGCAGCCTGGAAACCTTGCCGGAAGTGGAAGTGATGGTCTCGCGAGGCCTGGGCCTGGTGCCGGAAAGGCGCGAGTTGTTCACCAGCATGAGCGTGGCGGACAACTTGCTGCTCGGCGCTTTTCAACGCCATCGCCGGGGCGACCGTCGCTACAGCGAAACGCTTGGCGAAATCTACGAACTGTTCCCGCGCCTGTGGGAACGCCGCGAGCAATTGGCGGCGACATTGTCTGGCGGTGAACGGCAGATGCTCGCCGTGGGCCGGGCGCTGATGGCCAAGCCCAAGCTGCTGATGCTCGACGAGCCAAGCCTGGGACTGGCGCCGCTGATTACCCGGGAGATCTTCCGCATCATCACCGCGCTGCGCGAGCAAGGGGTTTCGATTCTGCTGGTCGAGCAGAACGCGCGTGCCGCCCTGCGGGTAGCCGATTACGCCTATGTGCTGGAAACCGGTCAGATCGCCATGCAGGGTCCGGCGCAGCAACTGGCTGATGACCCACGCGTGATCGAAGCCTATCTCGGCTTGGCCAGCAAGCATCAGGAAATGCTCGCCAACTGACAACGTGGGCGCGACACCGCCCCCCCCTCCCCGTAGGAGCCGGCTTGCTGGCGATTGCGATGGGTCAATCGACGGGTTTATCGACCGATCGGAAGCTATCGCCAGCAAGCCGGCTCCTACAGGGGACTGGTGCTGTGTTCAACAACCCATCGTCCCTTGTGAATAATCCGGAGTCACGATGAACGCTTCCTCCTTGCGCATCGGCATCGCCGGTGCCGGTGCCATCGGCTGCACCCTGGCGGCCCGCCTTGCGGGTAACGGCCATACGGTCAACGTACTGGCCCGAGGTGAAACCCTGACGACCATCCGCCGTGACGGCATCCACCTGTCCGATCTGGACGGTCATCATCATGTGCGAGTCGAGGCCAGCGACGACGCTGCCAGCCTTGGCGAGCAAGACCTGATATTCCTCTGTACCAAGGCACAAGCCCTGGCCAGTCTGCTGCCGCAACTGCAACCGATGATCGGCGCCGAAACGGTAGTGATCCCGGTGATCAACGGTGTGCCGTGGTGGTACTTCCACGGTGAAGGCGGACGCTACGACGGGCAACGGGTGAACGCGGTTGATCCGCAGTCGACGCTCCACCAGGCCCTGGACCTGCGCCACGTGATCGGCTGCGTGGTGTTCATCACCGCGCACTGCCCGGCCAATGCCGTGGCTGAATCGAACACCCCGCACCTGATGATTTTTGGTGAGCCTGACAACCGCCTCAGCCCCCGCCTGGAGCGTGTGCGCGCACTGATCGAAAGTGTCGGCATCGAAGCACGAGCCACCGACCGCATCCGCGACAATCTGTGGACCAAGATCATCGCCAACCTCACCTCCAACCCCCTCTCGGTGATTACCGGCGCGACGCTCGATCAGCTTTACAGCCTGCCGGAGTTACGCGACCTGGTCAGCAGTTGCCTGCACGAAGCCTTGCTGACGGCCGCCGCGTACGGCGCGCGCGTGAGCATCGATCCACGGACCTTTCTCGAACTCGGCGCCGGCATGGGCGCCGTGCGCACTTCAATGCTGCAGGACTATGAGAAAGGCCGCCCACTGGAGCTGGCCGCCATCGGCGACGCGGTGCTGGAGTTGGCCGACGGCATGGCGATCCCGATGCCCGTTACTCGACACCTCATTGCCCTGGCACGCTTTCGCGGCGAACAGGCCCGTCACTGAATCACTACGACAAGGACTCCGACATGGACCACACTCAATTGGCAAAACCGCACGCGTACAGCGACGAAGAATGGGCCCTGCGCGTGCAACTTGCGCACTGTTACCACCTGGTGGATTTCTTCGGCTGGACCGAGACGATCTTCAACCATATTTCCGCACGCCTTCCCGGCCCGGCGCACCATTATCTGGTCAACCCGTTCGGCCTCAATTACACCGAAGTGACACCAGAGAACCTGCTCAAGGTCGACCTGCACGGCAAGAAGCTCGAGGACTCGCCCTACGACGGCAACCCCGCCGGTTTCGCCCTGCACAGCGCGGTGCACGGTGCCCGTTCGGACATTCAGTGCCTGATCCACACGCACACCACGCCGATTTCGGCCATCGTCATGAAAAAGGCCGGTTTTGCCCACAATGACTTTTACGGCGCACAACTCTACGGACGGATCGGCTACCACACCTTCGAAGGCATCACGCTGTTCGATGACGAAAAAGCACGGATGATCGACAGCCTTGGCGACAAGCACATCCTGGTGCTGCGCAATCACGGCATTGCCGTTGGCGAAAGCAGCATTGCCAAGGCCTTCTTCCTGCTGTGGACAGTGCAGCGCGCCGCCGAAATCCAGTGCCAGGCCGGCGCTCTGGGCGGTGAGGACAACCCGCTGCCGGAAGCGATCAGCCAGAAGTGTGCCGAACTCACGGCCATGCTCATTCGGGACAGCGGCTTCGCTGTGAAATTTTTCGACGCCATGGTTCGCAAAATGCGCGCCGAACGCGGCCAGTGCTGGTAATAGCGGGAGCGTTCAGTGGCTAAGTCAAAGGAATACACGCCGCCGGTCATCGTTGCGGCGCAGCCAGAAATACCGATCTCGCGCCTGGATGTTCACGGCCATCTGATCGCCTGCAACGATGCTTATGTGGCGCTCAGCGGTTACGCCCGGGAGGAGCTGCTGAACCAGCCGCATGAGCTGATCAATCATCCGCTGATGCCCAAGCGAGTCATTGAACGTATGTGGGAGACCTTGCGCAGCGGTGTGCCCTGGACGGCGCCCATGATGGGTCGCGATAAACAGGGCACGACGTTCTGGTGCAATCTCTATGTGGTGCCACTGCTGGAGGGCGGTCAACTGAATGCGCTGGGCACGGCGTATCACCCGATGGACGCCTCCCAATGCCTGCGAGCGGAAAAACTCTATCGTCGCTTGAATGACGGCCACGGCCCGCTGACTTTTGCCCGCCGCGTGCAGGAACATGCCAGCAGCCAGGGTATCGCCTGGTTGCTGGGACTTGGGGTGGCTGGCGCGATTGTCGGCGGACAGATCGACCTGGCGCCGGGGTTGCTGGTGCTTGGCGGCGTGTTCGCTTCGATCTGGCAATGGCGCGCCAGACAGCGCGCGGATGTCTCCCGGATCATGGTGCGCCATGCTCAGGTCTACAGCGACGCCTTGCTGGCACCGCTTCAGGACGGCAGCGCCAGCCTCGCCAGCCGTTTTGACATGGCCCTCAATAGCCAGAACACACGGATGCGCACGGTCATGGCGCGTATCCGGATCAACGGCGAGACCGTGCGTCAACGTGCGCAAGAATCGTCGACACTGGTACAGACCCAGTCCGGGCACCTGCAACGGCAACTTGAAGAAGCCGAGCAGTCCGCCGCGGCGGTCCATCAAATGAGCACCACGATCCAGGAACTGTCGCGCAACCTGCAACAGGGGGCCGAGGCCACACAAGCCGTCGACCGACTGGCTCGCGAGGGTGACCGGATGTCCGGTCAAAGCCAGCGTTCGATGACCGGCCTGTGCACTTCGGTCGAGGAAATTGGCCAGGCCGTCAGCCGCTTGGCGGAATCGATCGAATCAATCAGCGGCGTCGCGCATGTGATTCGCAGCATTGCCGAGCAGACCAATTTGCTGGCGCTGAACGCGGCCATCGAAGCGGCCCGCGCTGGCGAGACCGGACGCGGTTTCGCAGTGGTCGCCGACGAGGTACGCAGCCTCGCGACCCGCACCCGCGAATCCACTGAACAAATCCAACGCTCGATCGAGCAACTGCGTGACGGCAGCGCCCTGGCCCTCGCCACCGCGCAACGCGGCGAATCGGCTGCGCGGGAATCACGCGAAGACGTATCGCAGGTCCAAACCGCATTGCGGCGTATCTGCGAGGAAGTCGGGCAGATCTCCGGCATGAGTTTGCAAATGGCCTCGGCCATCGAACAGCAAGGTCAAGTTGCGCAAGAGATCAATGGGCAGATTTCCCAGATCGTGAACCTGGCGCAAATCAGCAGCGATCAGTCCCGTCGCAGTACCCAGATCGGCGAGGAGTTGCATCAACTGGCCAACTCCCAACTCGACCTGGCCCAGCGTTTTCTAAAGGGCTGAGCAATTCATCCTCATGCATCAGGCCTGACGTCGCAGGGTCTCGGAAGGCAGGCAGCCGTACTGCTTGCGGTACTGCATGGCGAAATGACCGAAGCTGGCGACCCCGTGACGCAACAGGATATCCGTCACGCTGTCGGTCGGCCCGGCCTGCTGCAGGGCTACGTGAACCAAGGCCAGTCGACGAGTACGGACATAGTCGCTGGGGGTTTGCTGAAGAAAGCGTGTGAAGCCATTTTGCAAGGTGCGGATCGACACGTCACAGAACTGCGCCAGGCTCGCCAGCGCAATCGGTTCGGCCAGGTGCTGTTCGATGTAGTCACGGGCCTTCTTGACGTGGTGAGGCATCGGTTGGCGCTGGTCTTGCAGCAGATCGACCGAATAATTGTGCGGCAACTGAGTCAGCAGCACCGACAGCAAATAGTCCGACAGGCTCCCGCCCATGGTTGAGGTCATCAGCGTCTGGCTGGCGTCGCCATAGAGCTGGCAGATGTAATCCAGGGTGGTCCTTACCGGCGCCATGCCCTGATGCTCGGCGTCGACCTGAATGTCGAACACCAATGGCTGACGCAAACGCCGGTTGAGCAAAACTTGCAGCTGACGCTCGAGGGCTTGGCGATCGACGCGCAAAATCAGGTTGCGGCAATCCTTGTCGATACGGATAAAACTGCGCTCGGAAGGCGACGAAATCGTCAGCCCGCCCTTGCGCAAAATCGCGCTCTGCTTGCCCAGGCTGACCATGCCGCTGCCTTCCAGGGTGACCCGAATCAGGTAGTAGTCACTGATATCGCCGGCGTCGATTTCCACCGGTGCACCGTAGTGCAGATCGAACAATGCCGAGCTGCCGAAAAACACGCCGTACAGCTGCGATTGAAGGGCGCCACCCTGCTGCATTTTCATCTGGTGAGGCCACAGGTAATGACTGACCCGATCCTTGACCTCGCCAAACCCGCCGGAACTCAAAAGGCAATGATGACGGAGCGTAGAGTGTTGATCGAACATGCTGAAGCACCTCCAGAAAATGACACCGTTGCCCGCAGGCACATCGATAACTTAGTGGAAATGGAAAGCAATTTTCACACCATGCAAATGCTTTCTGCGCGCCCGGAACAGCCTCTGCGCCTGAGGCATAGAGTCAAGGCAAACAAGGGCTTAAAAAGGTCCTGCAGCACACATATGCCAAGCCATTGGCAACCTGGAGCCGCACAACAAAACCAATAATCGCACCAGGGCAAGGCGCTCGGGTAACGACGGCGTCACCCATACACCCAACTGCGAACCGCTGCCGCCGACTGACTGATTGCCAACCCTGAAGGGGCCAAACAGCATGACCAGCAAAACACCGACCGAGGTCACCCGTAAAAGCTATGCCTACGAATGGTATGTCGTTGCCGTTTGCATGCTGGCCTATATTTTTTCGTTCATCGATCGTCAGATCCTGGCGTTGATGATTGAACCGATCAAACACGACATGCAGTTATCCGACACCCAGTTCAGCCTGCTGCACGGCCTGGCTTTCTCCCTGTTTTATGCCTTCATGGGCATGCCCATCGCGCTGCTGGCGGACAAATTTTCCCGACCGAAAATCATCGCCATCGGCATCGCGTTCTGGAGCCTGGCGACGGCCCTCTGCGGAGTGAGCAAAAACTTCCTGCAGATGTTTATGGCGCGCATCGGTGTCGGGATTGGTGAAGCGGCGCTGTCGCCGGCCACTTACTCGATGCTCAGCGATATGTTCCCCCGGGAAAAACTCGGGCGCGCCGTGGCGATCTACTCGATCGGCTCGTTCATCGGCGGCGGCGTGGCCTTTCTGATTGGCGGCTACGTCATCGACTTGCTGAAGAACCTCGACAGTGTCGCCGTACCGCTACTGGGCGAAATGCGGCCATGGCAGGTGACGTTTTTCCTGGTGGGACTGCCGGGCATACTCGTTGCCCTGTTGATTGCCCTGACCATTCGCGACCCGGCTCGCAAGGGTTTGAAACTGGACGCCGAAGGCAAGGTCCATGCGCCCGGCATGAAACAGGCGTTCACGTTCCTGGCAGTGCACCGCAAGACCTTTTTCTGCCACTACCTGGGATTTTCGTTCTACGCGATGACGCTGTTCTGCCTGCTTAGCTGGACCCCGGCCTTTTACATACGCAAATTCGCCCTGGCCCCCAGCGATGCTGGTTACATGCTCGGGATCGTCGTATTGCTGGCCAATACCAGTGGCGTGTTTTGTGGTGGTTGGCTGATCGACTGGCTGGCAAAAAAAGGGTACAGCGATGCGCCGATCCGCGCGGGGGTCATCGGGGCAATCGGCATGGCCGTGCCCGCCATCGCGTTCACCCAGGTCAGCGAACTGTGGATGTCCGTGGCGTTGCTGGCACCGGCGATGTTCTTCGCTTCGTTCCCCATGCCAGCCTCGACCGCCGCCATGCAGATCCTGCCGCCCAATCAGATGCGAGCGCAGATCAGCGCGCTGTTCCTGCTGATTTCCAACCTGATCGGCCTGGGTCTTGGTACCACACTGGTCGCGCTGCTCACCGACCGGCTATTCCAGAGTCCGGCCATGGTCGGCTCGTCTATTTCCCTGCTCAATGCCTTCGCAGTCGCACTCACCCTGCTCTTGCTGATCAAGGGTTGCCGACACTTCCGCGAGAGCCTCAAACACGAAGGCCTGGCCTGACGTCCTTACCTGAGGCACGCTACGGCGTGTCTGCTGGTTTTTTACCGCGGGCGGCGCGACAATGACGCCCGCGATCAAACCCGCTCACTTGAAAGACTACGCCAACCTTTATGACCACCCCGAAAAAGCGTCTGAGCCGATATAACCCCGCCAGCGAAGACTTCAAGAAGGAAGAGTTCCCCTTCTACTGGCTGGCTCGCCTGCACGGCCGCTACTCCATGGCCATGGAGAAAGCGCTGAAAAAAATCGATATGGACATACCGCGCTGGCGGATTCTGTTCATCCTCAAGGAAAATGGCGAGTCGAGCATTTCGGAAATCTCCATCCATGCCATCGCGAAGCTCTCGACCATCACCAAAATTGTCTATCGCATGAAAGCTGACGGCCTGGTAGAGACCAACACCAGCGCCAGCGACGGGCGCGTGACTCAGGTTTCACTCACCGATGTCGGCCGCCATACCATCGAAGAAATCCAGCACGGCACCAGCGATATCTTCCGCACAAGTTTCAAAGGCCTGACCGAGGCCCAGATCACCAAACTGAACGGAACACTGGAAAAAATATTCAACAACCTGCCGGAAGACTGACCCGCAACGACCAACGCTGCGGGATCGCCTATTCATGACTGAATCGATGATCGGCACGTTCCAGCGCGCCGGGGAAACCACATGGCAGGATCGCCATGGCTATGACTTTGCGAAGATCAGGATTCCCGGCCTGACTAACCCATCTCAAAATCGGCACTGATCCAGAACAGGCATCGGTGCGAGGAATCAGGTCAATGCGATGTCGGCGCCAACACCCGGGCCTCGCCTATAGCCTGTGACTTGCCTCCCGATCTCTCATGCCAGTGATCAGCGCCAATCAGCGCCGCTAAACACTTAGCTTTTTTATATACTATAATTTAGCAAACTGACGAATTAGCGATCAATCGTATGCCCGAATCAGATCTCCAGCAGCTACACGCCAATGCCGATGCTGCCAGCCAATTCCTTAAAGCCCTGGCCAATCCGGATCGCTTGATCCTCCTGTGCCAGCTATCCCAAGGCGAGCGCAATGTCAGCGATCTCGAGTCACTGCTGGGGATACAGCAACCGACGCTCTCTCAACAGCTGGCAGTGCTTCGTCGCGAAGGACTGGTGGAGACCCGCCGTGACGGAAAGCAAGTGTTCTATCGCATCAGCAGTCCCGCAGCATTGGCAGTCATCCAAACCCTGTATCAACATTTTTGCGCCGGAGAAATTTCATGAGTATCGACTGGCTCAACTTCACTCCCTGGTCATCCCTTGCCGGTGGCGCATTGATTGGCCTGGCGGCCAGTCTATTCGTCGTCGCCAACGGGCGTATCGCAGGCATCAGCGGCCTGATCGGCAGTCTTTTACAGCGTGGGAGCGAGGGGGTGAGTGAGAAAGCGCTTTTTCTCCTGGGTCTGCTCATCGCGCCGCTTCTGTGGGGCTTGTTCACCACGCTGCCACAGATCGAGTTCAAAAGTGGCTGGTTCGGACTGATCGTCGCCGGTGTCTTGGTGGGCATCGGCACCCGATACGGATCAGGTTGCACCAGTGGCCATGGGGTATGCGGCATATCGCGCCTTTCGCCACGATCGATGGTCGCCACCGCGTGTTTTATGTTCAGTGGTTTTGCCACGGTGTTTGTCTTGCGTCATCTGCTGGGGGGTTGAACATGACCAAACTGACCGCATTCATTGCTGGCCTGCTGTTCGGCCTGGGCCTGCTTCTGGCAGGCATGGCCAACCCCGGCAAAGTACTCGCTTTCCTGGATTTAGCCGGCGCCTGGGACCCTTCCTTGGCGTTGGTCATGGTCGGGGCAATTGGCATAGCCGTTGGCCCGCTAACCTGGGCGCGACAACAATCCAGTTCGCTGCTGGGAAGGCCAATGCAGCTACCGGTCAAACGCGAGTTGGACCCGCGCTTGATTGGCGGGAGCCTGTTGTTCGGCATCGGCTGGGGAATAGCGGGCATCTGTCCTGGCCCCGCAGTGGCAATTCTGCTGACAGGGCACTGGCAAATAATCGTGTTCATGTTGGCCATGCTGGCCGGGATGTTGTTGTTTACTGTGCTGGAGAGCCGGCGCAGCCATTGATCGGGAGATCGCCATGAAAACGAACTCAGTCCGTCCGGTGTGATCGGTGCTCGACTACGATCGCGCATCAGGCCACACCTCTTGCAGACGGTGAGCGCTTTTTGGTCGGAGGAATCGAAGCGCACGCCATCCACACACCGGGACCTACACCGGCCTGCAAGACCTATCTAATCGGGGACGCTGGTTTTTCAGTTCACGCGCCGCCCGAGTGCATTCTCCTCGGGTGGACATCCACCCTCCTGATTTACCGGCCATTTGTACACGTGATATCCACAACCCACGATGCAGATTTGAACACCTTTTGCCCTGGGTCATAGGCAACCGGACAGCCCATGTGCGTGCATAGCGTGCTGTAGGCGACGATATCGCGCTTGGGGCCGACGTCGATAGACGGAACGCCCAGTGAATTTCAATTACTGCCATTGACGCTTTATGTCCTGCCATTGGTTATCTGATAACCACTTATCTGCCGCCGGAAAGAAGATATTTTCTTCAGATTCCATATGATCGTAATATTTTTGGATGAAATCATCGATGGTGTCAGCAATTACGCTTGTGTCCTTTGTTGTACCCGCCAACATTTTCAGCTGTCCAGCAATACGCCCAAATGCCTGATGATCTCGCTCTATATCTTTGACCCGTTGGTGGATCGGTGCCTCAGTGGCTAGCAACGCTCGCCGGATCAGTTCTTCATTTTCATGGTGGTGCCGCTCTGCATCACCATGCAAGGATTCAAGCATCTCGAACATCCGCTTACTGTCGTCAGCGCCATCGGATTCATGCCTCATTTTCCTCAGCAACTCTTTGATCTGACTGATTTTTTTTGACACGTCATGATGATAGGCGTGAAGTTCGTTTAATAAGACGTTCATAAAAAACCCTCTTCACGACACCAAACAAAACAGAAGATATTATTACCAGCAGCGTCCAAGGATATCGATACCGTTAAACTTCCTTAGTTTTCAATGTTTTACCAATGCGTTCACCAGCATTACTTTACTTTTTCAGTATAGGGCGAGCACTAAGCGTTCATCCCAAAAAAATGAGCCGCTTTTGGAAAAAATTGAAATATCAAGCGAGCATTCACACCATCATTTGATCTACGGGATGTCGGTAAACTTTCGTTGAACATCCTTAGGTAATTAAACAGGTCGCTGCGGCGGTAGCCGCACCGAATACAGCAATGACACGGGCTAATGCCGTCTCGATACCGGCGCGCATGTCCATCGGCTCGTTGGCGAGCCCAATGGCGTCGATGCGAATCATCGCAACAGGCCTCGCAGAAAGGTGGCGCGGGCGGCAGCGCTTTCGGTCGAGCCGTTCACTTTGACGGTGCCACGCGGGTGCGGGATTTCAACGCAGATGCTCGACGAAGGCGCCTGGGAATGCTCCAAACTTTTTTACACAGCCTCGGCCATTTGCAGCCCCTCAAAACAGGCAAAAATTGGCCAGAAGTGGGCATTCCGCGTTAAAGGAATTTTATGAACGAATCGAAATGTCGATCGAGAGAAGCACCCAAGTCTGATTTTTCATATCGTTAGCTAGGTCTGGCAGTTATTTTCTGACACTCACCTATTAGTCTCAATTCAATCTGACCCGCTGTAAAATACGTCGAAACAGCGTCTCCCAATTCAGCCGGTGGATCTTAAGAATCCTCTCGCACCACAATCGACGTCAGCCGCCCTATCAGCGGTGTCGCAAGTAACACGAATGGTACGATCGTTATCCAGGCAATCAACCAGGCTTTGAATCCATACGAAAATAACTGGCTGGCCGAAAGGTTTGATGGACTGGCTATGGCGGTAGCAATAGCGCATGTAATTGCGGATTGAATGACCGCAGAAGTTCGCTGGCGAAATCGCCGATGGAGCTTGGGCATTTCCGATACTCCCAGACGGCTGCGTCGCAAGTAGCGAGCAGCCGGCTCGTATGGACCTTACTTGGCTTGAAGCAACTCGACAGTTTCCGCCGTCGTCAACAGAGCGTTGGCTATGTAGCGGAAGTTGATCAGAGCGGCCAGATAACCGTCCCCTTCCGGGGTGGTCGGGCCAGCGGTAGCATCACGGACCACAGCCACTTCGAAACCCTGCTCTAGCAATTCCCGCAGGTGGGACTCGATGCAAAGGTTGGCCGCCATGCCTGCCAAAATGATCTGCGACACACCGTGCTTGCGCAGTTGCAGTGCCAGGTCGTTGGTTTCCGGTCCGTAGACCTTGTGCGGTGAGGCAATGATGGTTTTGCCGTCGAGGATGTACGGCTTGAACTCCGGCATGAAATCGGCACCGGAGTTTTCAAAACCGTCGAGGGTCAGCGGCCCCTTGCGATCGAACATGCAGATGCTGTGCATGACCTTTTCCAGCGGCCCGCCAAATTGCCATTTGTGGTCGCACGGGTAGTAGTAATGCGGCGAAACAGCCACGGTAATGCCCGCATCTTTAGCCGCGGCGAACAACTGGCCGAGGTGATTGACCACGTCGTGCTCGACGATGCTCTTGCCGAATACCCCCCAGCTCACACCTTCGGGACTCAGGAAATCGATTTGTGGGTCGATGACCACCAGAGCAGTCCGGGAAAGGTCAATTTTCATACCTGGATTTGGCAGCGCAGGGTTGGCTGGATCTGCGTAATGTGCGAGGCGTGGTGTGTCGTTGCTCATGACAATTGACTCCGATCGTAGGTAAGAAAAGTCGCTCTATGCCATGGCGCCCCATCGGGCCGTTGTTTACCATCGGCGAGAACTTCATCCTATCTCCACGTTCTGATCCGGTTTTGTCAGCACGTACACAGTCTTTATCTGGTCGTCGCTATCATGGATATCCTGTCCGAATTCTTCGAACGCACGAACCTTCAGGGCAGGCTTTTCTTCTCTGGTCGGGTCGATGGCACCCTTGTCCTCGATAAGCCGCCGGGTATGGCGTTTATCCATGTCATCAGTCAGGGCGGTATCGACATGGTTCAGCCTGGGTTGCCAAAGATTTCCATTGCCGAGCCCAGCGTGCTGTTCTGTCCGAGCAGTTGTCGCTATCAACTGCGCTCCAATACGGTTGAGGGATCTGAGTTAATTTGCGCCTCGTTTCAATTTGGACGAAACACACTGCAACCCTTCCCTCTCGGGCTCAAAGAAACACTCATTTTTCCAATCAGGGAGCTAGTGAATCTAAGCCCGGTGATTGGCGCGCTACTCGCAGAATTCCAGGACTGCAGTGCAGGAAGAGCCAAAGCGCTGAACCTGCTGCTGGAATACATATTTGTCCTGATCGTGAGGCGTGCCGTTGCAGACGGGCTGATATCCAGTGGATTGCTCTTTGCCCTTCAGGACGGGCGCCTCGGCGCGGTGTTCAACCAAATCCATTTACGACCGGATGCGCTTTGGAGCGTCGAGAAACTGGCCGGCCTGGCGAACATGTCCAGGTCGAAGTTTTCTGCCTGTTTCACCCAGATTATGGGGATATCGCCAATGGGGTACGTCACCGCATGGAGGATGAAGGTGGCGCAGGACATGCTTCGTGAGGGAGTTCAGATCAAGGTGATTGCTGAGTCAGTCGGCTACAGTTCCCAGGCGTCTTTTTCAAAGAGCTTTCTGAACGTGATTGGTTACCCTCCTGCTGAGTGGCTGAAACGCGACGCCAATGCAGTACAGCCATCAGTGACGGCACACGTGCAAGCGGCACAAAACCACGCAGAATCTACGGCCTACGATATTTAGTCGACCGATATCGAATGAGTGTGGGCTTTTGCGCTGGTTTTGGGAAAATCTCATCCGTTGACCGCTGCCAGCCAATGCCTGCTGTGAGGTCGTTTGTCGCCCCGAGTGAGAGGCAGCAATCGGCTGAAGCGGTCATTCACAAGACGCATGACGAGGCAATGCGATTGAAATCAAAGCTGCCAGCAGAACGAATGCACTCGATATCCACAAGCACGCGCCCAGCCCAAACACCTGATAAACCCAACCGGAAAGCACCGTGCCGATCAGCCGCCCCATGGCATTCGACATGTAATAGAACCCTACGTCCAGCGACACGCCGTCTTCCTTGGCATAGGACACGATCAAGTAACTGTGCAGCGACGAATTCACTGCGAACAACGCGCCAAAGACCATTAATCCTCCGAGCAATACCACCTGTTGTGACAGCCCGGTGTTCAGTCCAAGAGCAATGGCCGCAGGCAGCCCTGCCAGTGCAAGTGCCCACAGAAATGCCGCACGACCATCCGGTACGTGCCCACGTTTCTTTCCGGTGATGTTAGGCGCGAAGGACTGCACGATGCCGTAGCCAATCACCCAGGCTGCAAGGAAGCCGCCAACCTCCCAGAAGTCCCAGCCGAACACGCTGCTCAGGTACACCGGCAAGGCCACCACAAACCAGACATCTCGGGCGCCGAACAGGAACATTCGGGCCGCTGAGAGGATATTGATCGCCCGACTCTTGGAGAGGATGTCGCGAAATTTTGGCTTGGCTTTGGCCTTGCCCAGGTCCCTCTTCAACAGGATCAAGCTGCTGATCCAGATCAGCGCCAGGACTCCCGCCATGGCCAGCAAGGCGCCTTTGAATCCGATCAGTGCCAACAAGGCCCCGCCAAGAAAGAAGCCGACACCCTTGAGTGCATTCTTCGAGCCGGTGAGGATAGCCACCCACTGGTAGAGCTTGCCTTGCTGCCCACCTGGCACCAGAAGCTTGATGGAGCTTTTGGCACTCATCTTGTTCAGGTCTTTGGCAATCCCCGACAGCGCCTGGGCGCCCATCACCCACGGGATGGTTAGCCAGGCTACCGGAACCGTCAGCATCAGCAGTGCCGCGACCTGGAGGCCCAACCCGATGTTCATGGTTCGGTTCAGACCCAGCCGAGCGCCGAGGTAGCCCCCCACCAGGTTAGTGATCACGCCAAAGAGTTCGTAGAACAGAAATAATGCCGCGATTTGCAGTGGGCTGTAGCCCAACGCGTGAAAGTGCAACACCACCAACATGCGCAAGGCGCCGTCGGTGAGGGTGAAGGCCCAGTAATTGCCCGTGACGAGCAGGTACTGCCGCACTTCCGGCGCAAGGGCTGACAACGCTTTCATGACCGCTCCCTAGTCTGCCAGACCGACCATTTTGGCCAGTTCGACGGTGCGGTTGGCATAGCCCCACTCATTGTCGTACCAAGCATAGAGTTTGACCTGGGTGCCATTAATGACCATGGTCGACAGCGCGTCGATAATCGATGAGCGCGGGTCGGTACGGTAGTCGATGGACACCAGTGGACGTTCCTCGAAACCCAGGATGTCTTTCAGCTCGTTCTCTGAGGCTTCCTTGAGGAACTGATTCACTTCTTCAACAGTGGTGGCCCGCTCGACCTCGAAGACACAATCGGTCAGCGAAGCGTTGGCCAGCGGCACGCGTACCGCGTGACCATTCAGGCGTCCACGCAGTTCCGGGAAGATTTCAGCAATAGCAGTGGCTGAGCCTGTGCTGGTCGGAATCAAACTCATCCCGCAAGCACGCGCACGGCGCAGATCCTTGTGCGGCTGATCGAGGATGCTTTGGGTGTTGGTCAGGTCGTGGATGGTGGTGATCGAACCGTGACGAATGCCCAGCTTTTCGTGGATGACTTTCACCACTGGCGCCAGACAGTTGGTGGTGCAAGAAGCCGCGGTGACGATGCGATGTTCAGCCGGTTTGAACAACTGATGGTTGACGCCCATGACGACGTTCAACGCGCCTTTTTCCTTCACGGGGGCGCAGACCACTACACGCTTAACGCCCTGATCCAGGTAAGCCTGCAACACCGCCACGGTTTTCATCTTGCCGCTGGCCTCGATCACCAGATCGCAACCCGACCAGTCGGTGTCGGCAATCGCTTTGTTCGCGGTCACCTTGATGCGCTTGCCGCCAATCACCACTTGATTGCCTTCTGCGCTGGCTTCGTTGTGCCAACGACCATGCACAGAGTCGAAGTTGATCAGGTGCGCATGGGTTACTGCATCACCTGCTGGATCATTGATCTGCACGAATTCAAACTCTGGCCAGTTCCAGGATGCTCGCAGAGCGAGGCGACCGATCCGACCGAAACCATTGATGCCAACTTTGATAGTCATGTTGTTGTGCTCTGTGTCTGTTGTCAGTGGGAGTTCGACGGGGTGTCGAACTGGCCGATGTATTCGATATGTGCGGGATGTTGAATGGCGCGTGGTCGCAACGACTGAACATCGCGGAGGGCATCGCTGAATGGCACACCGCTCTCGATCAACAGTTGAGCGGCGACCAAACCAGTACGCCCTGAGCCGCCCTTGCAATGGATGGCAATGGCTTTCCCTTCGATCGGCAGCTGATGTTGTTGCACGGTGAAAAATCCTCAGATGGAGCGCTGATTGACACGTTTCATGAGTTCTTCCGCCGACTCCTTGCGTTCGGAATAACGATCCACCAGATAGTCCTGACGGTCGCGAAGCAGCAGCGTGAATTTCACCAACTCTTCCATCACATCAACGACGCGGTCGTAGAAAGGAGAAGGTTTCATCCGGCCGTTATCATCGAATTCCATATAGGCCTTCGGCACGGAGGATTGATTGGGGATGGTGAACATGCGCATCCAACGTCCCAGCACTCGCAGCTGATTGACCACGTTGAATGACTGGGAACCGCCGCACACCTGCATGACCGCGAGGGTTTTGCCCTGGGTCGGGCGTACCGCGCCCATCGCCAATGGCACCCAATCGATCTGCGCCTTGAACACTGCACTCATATTTCCGTGACGCTCTGGAGAGCACCAGACCTGTCCCTCGGACCACAATACCAAGTCGCGCAGCGCCTTCACGCGTGGATGATCGTCGGGTGCATCATCTGGCAGCGGCAAACCGGACGGATTAAAAATCCGCGTCTCGGCACCGAAGTGTTCCAGCAGTCGAGCGGCTTCCTCTACCAGCAGACGGCTGAAGGAGCGCTCCCGGGTCGATCCGTACAACAGCAAAATGCGCGGCTTATGGGTCGAGGTCTTTTCGATACCGAGCTTGTCAGTCGATGGGAGATCAACCAGTTCGGTTTCGAGTTGGGGAAGATGATCATCAAACATAGTCTTTGTCCTGCGCAACGGCGCTCTTGGATTCATCAAACCAGCGGCGTTTCAACCAAAGGGTCACACCAACCAGAGAAATCAGTACCGGTACTTCCACCAGCGGACCAATCACCGTGGCAAAGGCGACCGGGGATGCCAGGCCGAAGGTGGCAATAGCCACGGCGGATACATCATCACGATCAAGCCGATAGCAATCGGGATGTTGGCTGTACCCACAGAAAGACTGTTGAGCCACCGCGGCCAGCCTTCGAACAGGCTCCCTAATCCAATGCCCAAGGTCATGGCGAGAAAAATCCACAGGGTCAGCGGCTTTGACTCATGATCATTGCTCCTGTGATTACAACGTACCAATCAGGGCCAGCTCTGCCTTGAGCTGTTCGGCGCCCAGTTGGGAAAGCGGTAAGGCAAGGAAGGCTTCAATACGGGTTTTGATCTGCTCCAAAGTGGCTTCGAAAGCCGCCTCGATCGCGGCTTGAGTCCCGCGGTATTCCGAAGGATCAGCCAGCCCCCAGTGGGCTTTGGTGGCAGGTCCAAAAAATACCGGGCAAGCTTCACCGGCCGCCTTGTCGCACACCGTGATGACGAAATCGGGAGCCAGATTCACATGGACATCACTGGACTTACTGAACAGCCCGGCCGTAGAAATACCAGCTTTCTCCAACGTCTTGAGACTCAGTGGATGCACCTCGCCTTTAGGCTGACTGCCAGCGCTGCAGGCTTTCATGCCTTGCGGTGCCAAGTGATTGAAGGCTGCCTCACAAAGGATGCTGCGACAGCTGTTGGCAGTGCAGAGGAACAAGATTTTCATCGAACGATCTCGTAGTCGAAGGCGGAATCAGACGATCCAGCGTTAACAGCACACGGCTGCACGTTCAGGACGGTCACCCATTTCATCAAGCCGTTTGGCATCGGGACTCAACCAGTGCTTGTTGCTTTGAAGCACGGTGGTCAGCACTTGATGAACCCAGTCAGGAAGATTCGGGTGCAGCCGGTAATAAACCCATTGGCCTTGCCGACGGTCTGACAACAGGCCACAAGTTCGCAGTTGTGCGAGGTGCCTGGAGATTTTGGGCTGACTCTCGTTCAATGCGCAGGTCAGCTCGCAAACACACAGCTCTCCTTCGCGGGTGATGAGCAACATCGTGCGCACCCGAGTGTCGTCAGCCAGGCATTTGAAAACAGTGGTCGGTGTCAGATGGTCAGCCATATCGGTTCTCAATGTTTGTTTTTGACCAAGACGAACATTTTGATGCGCTCATGAATCTCGTGGAGGGTGTGGCGGAAGGCATCGGGTTTGGTGCTGGTCACCGGGTCCTCAAAACTCCAGGCCAATGCTTCACCTGATCCAGGTAAAGACAGGCATTCGGCTGCGGATTTATCACACAAGGCAATGACGTAATCGAAACGCTCACCACGGAATTCGTCTATCGACTTGCTGCGTAACCCTTCGCCGCTCACACCGATGTGTGAGAGCGCCTCAAAGGTACGCGGATCTACCTGAGTCGGAGTTGTGCCGGCACTGAATGCCTCAAAATGCTCTGAGTCGGTATGTCTCAACAACGCTTGGGCCAACTGGGAGCGAGCAGCGTTGGCGGTGCAGACGAACAGGACACGGGCTTTGCTGGTCATTGTGAAGCCTTGGCTGATATATGGCTTAGCGAATATATGTTTTTCCGTATACGAGGTAAAGAGTCAACGACGGATTAATCCGTCAAAACGATTGGATTCCGCCGACCACCTTCAATGAAAGCTCTGTATTTAGGCGCCAGCCACGTCAATCGCTTGCCGGGTCTTTTCGGATAACCCCGGCGGTGCATATATGGTTTTTGTAATGAATCTGTCACTTACGCAGAAATAGGTCGCTCCTGGGTTCAAGGACGACCTGGACATGCAGAAGAAACAGGAAGCCCCCTCCGAACCCGTCCCTGTCGTCTAGAACGAGTTCGGTGGTTGGGCACTAGGGTTTGCAACAACCCGGCGAGCTACGAGGTACGACCTCAGGGATTGCTCCTCCCGCGCCGCAACAGGACGCCTGACTGGCAGAAGCCTTCGAGCGATCATCGGCTTCATCGAAATCCGAGTTGCATACGCCGGTCTCCGGGAGGACCAGATCCACCCTTTTGGCGGCATCCCAATCGCCCGCCAATGCCGCAACCACAGACCGAACCTGCTCATACCCCGTCATCAACAAGAACGTAGGCGCCCGGCCATAGCTCTTCATCCCCACAACGAACAAGCCTTGCTCGGGATGGGCCAACTCTATCGCGCCGTGGGGTCTGACCGTACCGCAACTGTGCTCGTTGGGGTCAATCATTGGAGCCAGCTGCACTGCGCTTTGGGTCGCTGGATCAAGTGCGATACGCAGCTCGGCGAGAAGGCTCATGTCAGGGCGAAATCCAGTCGCCACAATGATTTCGTCCACCGGTGGAAGTAACTGCTCTCCCGCCTTCACGGCCAGTCCTTCGCCATCGCCAACAACCTGATCGATAGCGACGTTTTTGAACAACTCGATCACGCCGTCATTCAGCAACTGGCGAATCTTCAGACCGAGCTTTCCGCGCTCTTCCAACTGATCATTTGCACCACCACCCAGAATGCGCTCAAGGGAATTACCTCGGATCACCCAGAACACTTTGGTTTGCGGCGCCTCTCGGGTCAGGCGCACCAGGTCCTGGAGAGTATTGAACGCGGAGTGACCACCACCTACCACCAACACTCTTTTGTTGGCATAACGATTCCGGGCACGACCCAGCACCTGCGGAATGCCGTACGCAATGTGCGCTGCATGTTCGATCTCGCCCAAGGCCGGGATGCCATGGGCACCCATCCAGTTTGGTGTCCGGTAGGTGCCCGAGGCATCAATGACAGCGCTGGCCAACACATCCCGTTCACCCGATGGCCCTGCGACACGCAGCAAAAAAGGAGCTGTCGATCTGCCTTGGGTCTTCATCACATCCTGTCCGACGCGGGTGACTGCCAGAACACGGGAATCAAGCTGCAAGTGACGCTTGATCTGTTCGAGGTCCGCGAGAGGTCGAACAAACCGGTCCAGCAGTTCACGACCCGTTGGGTACTCGTTCTCCGGTGGTGGAGTCCAACCATCGGCCAGCAGAAGTTTGGCCGCCTCCTTGTCCACATTGAACTGCCACGGAGAGAACATCTTCACATGCGCCCATTCTTCAATGCTCGCCCCAGCTTCCGGACCCGCTTCCAGAATCAGCGGAGTGAGCCCTCGGGCCAGCAGGTGGGCAGCGCTGGCGAGGCCCACCGGACCCGCTCCAATGATGGCAACTGGTAGGCGAGTGCTTTCCATGATCGACTCCTTTTTCAGGCTGGCTGATTGTTCGGAAACAGATGCTCGACAATCGCGCAGTCGAGCCAGCGTCCTTCCAGGCAGGCGTGTTTTTCATACACACCCACTTGGCGGAAACCGCAGGCTTTGCACAATGCAATGCTGGCGTGATTGAAGGTAAAAATGCGTGAAAGGACTTTCCAGAATCCGCGAGCTTCGGCTTCCTCCAGCAGCGATTGAAGCAACAGCTTGCCGAGCCCCTGGCCGCGAACACTGCGGTCCAGGTAAATGGAAAAATCCGCAATACCGTCGTAACAGGCACGAGCGCGATAACTACTGAGTCCTGCCCATCCAACAACCTGATCCGCCTCATCGACCAAGACCAACACTGGATAACGCTCCATTGAGCGGATGCGATCAAGCATATCTGCCGAAGTTCGAGGGTGCGTTTCAAACGTAGAGCTACGTTCCTCGATCCCTTGGTTGTAGATGGCCGCTATTGAAACGGCATCCCTGGGCCCAGCTAAACGAACTCGCATTATTGGAGCTCCACTACGTTGGTAGTAACAACATTATTGGCAAAAAAAGGGAACTTCTTCCCTTTTCAATCCTTGTTCTTCACGGCTGGGCAGCACTCGCTCACAAGCCCGCAGCGAATCTCTGTGGCCCGCGTAATCTGCCTGAGCAAACTCAACGCTCCCTGCCTGGCCTCGGCCGAGAGGTTCTCGATCATCGCTCGCTCCTCGGCAATCAGATCAGCCCTGATTTTCGCGTATAGCTCACGTCCAGCATCCGTTGCCTGAATTCGCACCGCTCGCCGATCCTCATCATCCTCAACGCGGGACACATACCCTTTGCGTTCCAGGGTATCGATCACGCGACTCGCCGTGCTCTTGTCCAAGAACATTTCTTCCGCCAAGAGCTGAAGGCGTAATGCTCCCCTTTTGACCAGTGTTTCGACCGCATAGCACTGGGTTACCGATACGTCGTAACAGCAGATCCGATCTCGATCACGGAACTGATGGACGCGAACGAGCTGGTTCAACGCCTCGTACAAGTCTTCAGAATCCTGAGTTAACTGCTCGTTTTTACCCTTTGCCATAACCGTCACAATTTAGTTGTTAGCTGCAACAATAATCCCGACATCCAAGAATCGTCAACACCGACCTCCGGTTGACGTCAGTCAAACGAAAGCTCCAGATTGTTGTAGGTGACAACAGTACTTGCGTCTCCGATAGCCAAAGAGACAGGATGGCCCATCACCCGTGTGGTGGGCGGCCTGTCCTGGGGACTGCTGGTAGCGGGAGCGTCCTCGCCGGCAGTCATTCGAAGCATTTAATCAATGTCGATCAGCCTCCTCAACCTATGAGCTAGATCAGTTGGATTCAAAGTTGGGTCGCTATACTGGCTACCGCCCAGCATCGACTTTAGGTTTCCACCATGACTCCTTCACCCAGCGACCAACGAGATGTAGTCATTATCGGTGGAGGTCAGTCAGCCTTGGCGGTAGCGTATTTCCTGCGCCGAACTCGACTTTCGTTCGTCATCCTCGACGCAGAGGAAGAGCCCGGTGGTGCCTGGCGGCATGGCTGGAACTCGCTGCGCTTATTCTCTCCGGCCACCTGGAGTTCAATACCCGGCTGGATGATGCCGCCCGCGCAAGAAGGCTATCCCACACGAAATCATGTAATCGACTATCTCAACCAATATGAGCAGCGCTACCAATTTCCGGTGGAGCGCCCGGTTCGGGTCGTTTCCGTGGAACGCTTAGAGTCTGGCTTACGAGTACGTTCTGACGGCAAGTATTGGGATGCCAAGGTTGTAATCAGCGCTACCGGCACTTGGAGCAATCCGTATATCCCTCACTACCCTGATGTCGAGTTATTCGCCGGTCGGCAATTGCATTCCGCGAACTATGTCGATGCACAAGCGTTTGCTGGCAAGAAGGTTTTGGTGGTGGGTGGTGGCAATTCAGGAGCGCAGATTCTGGCAGAAGTATCCAAGGTCGCCGAGACCACTTGGGTAACCGCCACTGAACCGGTCTTTTTGCCTGACGATGTGGATGGACGGGTGCTGTTCGAGCGCGCCACTCAGCGCTTGAAGGCCCAGCAAGAGGGGCGTGTCATTGACCAGCCGGTCGGCGGGTTGGGAGACATCGTCATGGTGCCACCCGTTGTAGAAGCCCGTGAGCGTGATGCTCTCAAGTCTGTACGCCCATTTGAACGTTTCACTCGCGATGGCGTGATGTGGGCCGATGGATCTGAATCTGCAGTGGACGCGGTCATTTGGTGTACCGGGTTCAGGCCCGCACTTCAGCATCTGGATACGTTGGGGGTGATCGACACTGAAGGTCGCGTTAAGGTCGACGGCACTCACTCGATCCAGGAACCAAGACTATGGCTGGTGGGCTATGGCGAGTGGACAGGTTCGGCTTCCGCCACGCTGATCGGTGTAACACGCACAGCACGCAGCACAGTCAATGAGATCGCCGCCTATCTTGGCGATCCGTCCGTGCACTAGTGCGCCTACCCCCCAGGAGTAGAGGACACGAATGAAATGAGCCTGTGGAAGCGCCGAACTCAACTTTCGCTCGTTATTCTCGACGCTGAGAAAAAGCCAAGTGGCGCCTGACGACTTGATTGGAACTAGGCAAGCGGTAACCAGACGCACACTTCGAACCCCTCCTTTCGACCTGTTGCAGGGGAAAACAATTTCATTCTCGCGTTGACCCCCTGCACGATGGTTTTGGTAATCGCCAACCCCAGCCCTGAACCACTGATTTCACTGTGACCGCGCACAAAGCGCTCTGTCAGGTGCTGCAATACCGACTGCGGCACCGCCGGGCCGCTATTGACCACCCGTAGCTGTGCCTGTTCGGTGAGACTGACATCGATCGGTTGATCCGCTGCCCCGTACTTCAGCGCATTTTCGATCAGGTTGCGCAACAGGATGCCAAAGGCGTCCGGATCAATGGTCGAGTACACGCAGGTCTGGTTTGGCAGCTGCAACTTGATCCGGTGCCCACTACGGTTGTTCCACTCATCAACCACATGGGCAAGCAACGGAATGAGGTCCTGAGGCGTTTCGGACAACAGGCCACCGCCTTCGGCCTTGGCCAGTTGCATGAGTTTTTCCGAGAGCCGCGCCAGCTCGCGTAACGCGTTTTCGATTTTCGCCGCACGTACTCGCAACGGGCCCTCGGGCGCCTCTTGGTGGAGTCGCTGGATTTGCGCCAGGGTCGCCGCCAGTGGCGTACGCAGTTCATGGGCACTGTTGGCAGTAAAGCTGCGTTCGCTCTCCAAAGCCTTGCGCAAGCGCTCCAGCAGATGATTGACCGCCTCCGCCAGTGGTGCGATTTCCGCCGGCAATCGCGCCCCGCTGATCGGCGACAGATCACCCACCCCACGAGTCTCCACGGCACGACGATAGGCCAATACACTGCGCAAGCTGATGCGCACAAACAACCACGTGCCTAACAGACTGATGGGAATCAGCGCCAATAATGGCAACAACAAGGCAAGCAACGCTTCACGTGCCGCTTCACGGCGGTGTTCCAGAGGTTCGGCAATCTCGATAAACACTGTTTCACGTAGCGCACTGGCGCCGTACAAACGGTATTTTTTTGTGGTTGAAAAGCCTTCGGCCGGTTGTTGGTTGAAGATCTTCGGGTTGGCGTCGTGGGACTGCATCAGGATCTCGCCCTTGGCATCGCGCACCAGATACGTCAGGTATTCCTTGTGCATTTTCAGGGTGGCGACATGTTGTGCCTCACTGGGGTTTTCCCGGTTGCTGATTTCCAGCACGGCCAGGGGCAGGATGCGCTGCGCGGTCTCTTCCAGCGCGCTGTCGAACGCCTCGTTCAATTCATGTTGCACCACCAGCCAGGCGCCAACGGTGGCCGCCAGCCACAGTAAGGTCGTGCCCAACGTCAGCCCCAGGCCGAGGCGTTTTTGAAGGCTTGACGACGGCTTCATGCGGACATCAACCGGTAGCCCATGCCCCGCACGGTTTCAATCAGGTCGCGCCCGAGTTTTTTACGCAGCCGACTGATGTAGACCTCGATGGTGTTGCTCTCGATTTCGGCACCGAAGGCATACAACCGCTCTTCTAGTTGCGACTTGGACAGCAGCGCGCTTGGGCGCTGCACAAACGCTTCGAACAGCGCCCACTCCCGCGCGGTCAGGTCCACCGTCGCACCGGCCCGCAACACCGTGCGGGCACTCATGTCGACCTGCAAGTCGCCGAGTCTGATCTGTGGATTGGGGTTGCCGCTGTAGCGCCGGGCCACCGCCGCCACACGGGCCGAGAGTTCGAACAGGTCGAACGGTTTGACCAGGTAGTCGTCGGCGCCCGCGTTGAGGCCAGCGATACGATCGGAAATCTGATCCTGAGCGGTCAGGATAATCACCGGGGTCACGTCCCCTGCCGAACGTTGCTGACGCAGAAAATCCAGCCCCCGACCGTCCGGGAGCATCAGGTCCAGCAGGATCAGGTCGTAAGGCGTGGTGCGCACGCTGTTGCGCGCATGGTCCAGGCGCTGCACCCAATCGACGGCGTGGCCGTCATCGGCGATCTGCTCGCGCACCGCCTCCCCCAACCCGGGTGCGTCCTCGACCAATAAAACCCGCATCTGGCAGCTCCTGTGATGGTTGTCGTGCAGCACCTTAATTGCCTTACCTGACGTGAATCTGAAGATTCAGCTGGTTGTCAGGAATGCACCTTAGGGTATGCCACAGACGCCGACCTCGGCAGGAGACAGATCATGAAAACAGGTTTTATTGCCAATGCCACGCTGTTGAGCCTGCTGCTCAGTGGTTACGCCCTGGCCGATGACGATTGCAGCGACCCGGTGAGCGACTGGCAACCGCGGGAAACCTTGCGTCAGCAGGTCGAACGGCAATACGGCTGGAGCGTACAACGCATCAAGGTCGACGACGGTTGTTACGAGCTCAAGGGGCTGGATCGAAAAGGCAACGCCATCGAAGCCAGCTACTCACCGGCCTCGCTGCGTTTGCGCACACTCGAGATCCATTTCCGCGACGACGGCGATGCCAGGGATTACCTCGGCAGCCCGCTCACCGAATGACGCCTCACCTGTCGATGAGTTTTCCCTGCGCTTCAGGTTGCTGTCAGCAAGCAGGTCCAGGCTCTCGACCTAACGATCAAAAGGACACCCTCATGAAAAAGATCATCGCAGCCACCTGCCTAGCCGGCGCCATTGCCCTGCCGGGTCTGGCCCAGGCTCGTGAAGTGACCTTGACCACACAGCTCAAGGACTACAACGGCAATGATGCCTATCTGGCGATCTATGTCACCGACGCCAACGGCCAATACCAGAAAACCCTTTGGGTGGCCGGCAAGAAAGCCAAGTACTACAAGCACCTGGGCGACTGGGCCCGTGGCAGCGGAATGAACCCGAGCGAGTTTGACGGGGTCAGCGGCGCCAGTGTCGGCAGTGGGCGCACGCTCAAAGTCAGCGTCGAACTGGCAGACACCCTGATTGATGCCGGGTATCAGATCCGCATCGACAGCGCCGTCGAGGACAAACGCGACGCTCGTGCCGATGTCAGCGTGCCGTTGACATCCAACGGCGCCGGCAAGCCGGCGACCGGCAGTACCTACGTCGAGTCCTTTACTTACGATCTGTAGCACCCGCCATTTCTGGAGGCTGAACATGCTTCGTCAGTTCCATTCCCTACCTGGCCTGATCGCCGCCCTGCTGGTCATGTTGTTGGCCATCAGCGGCGCGATCCTGTCTGTCGACCCGGCCCTGGAACGCCTGCACAGCACGTCCACTCCTGCCGGACAACTGAACGTCGGTCAACTGGCCGGGCGCGTTGCCAGCCACTTTTCGGGCGTGGAGCAGATCCAGCGCACAGCGTCCGGTTCGGTGATCGTTTACTACAACCAGAACGGCCAGGCCGGGGCGGAACAGGTCGACCCACTGACCGGCAAAGGCCTCGCACCTCACGAACCCTCCTCGTTCACACGCTGGGTGAAAGACCTGCATCGCTCGCTGTTTCTTGGCACGCCGGGCCATGGGGTGGCGGGTGTCGGCGCGCTGTTCATGCTGATGCTGTCGGTGTCCGGTACGCTATTGCTGGCCCGGCGCCTGGGCGGCTGGCGTAACCTGCTGCGGCCGTTGCGGGGCACCTTCAGCCAGCGCTGGCATGCGGAAGTCGGGCGACTGACACTGCTCGGGCTGCTGCTGTCGGCATTGAGCGGGCTCTACATGTCAGCCACCACTTTCGGCTTTATCACCGACGGCAGTCAAAGTGAGCCCGCCTTCCCCGCCCACGTCAGCGCCGGCCCGGCCTTGCCGGTGGCGACGCTGCAAGCCTTGCAGGCCACCGACCTCAACGATCTGCGCGAGCTGGTTTACCCGAGCCCTGGCAACCCGAACGATGTGTTTTCCCTGCGCACGGCCCAGGGCGACGGCTACGTGGATCAGGCCAGCGGCGCCTTGTTGTCCTATCAAGCCCACGACTCGATGCACAACCTCTACGAATGGATCTATCAGTTGCACACCGGCGAAGGCCTCTGGTGGCTGGGCCTGCCGCTTGGACTCTGCGCCCTCTGCGTGCCGTTGATGAGCGTGACCGGCATTCTGTTGTGGTGGCGCCGCCGCAAGGCTGGCCCGAATATCCGCCACAACAGCCCTGCCCACTCCGCCGACAGCGTGATTCTGGTGGGCAGTGAAAATAACAGCACCTGGGGCTTTGCCAAAACCTTGCACGACGCCTTGCACCAGAGTGGTCATCAGGTGCACAGCGCGGCGATGAATGATTGGGTGGGTGATTACCGCAAAGCCCAACGGGTGTTCATCCTCACCGCGACCCACGGTGACGGCGATGCGCCGGCCTCGGCTTCGCAGTTCCTGGCGCGGCTGGCCAAAACCGGCCTCAAGCCCGGTCTGCCTTTTGCGGTGCTGGGCCTGGGCGACCGTCAGTTTGCGCAGTTCTGTCAGTACGCCCATCAGGTGCAGGACGCGATGTTGCAGGCCGGTGGCTCGCCATTGCTGGGGTTGGAAACCGTCAACCGCCAGTCCTCTCAGGAGTTTGCCCGCTGGGGTCATGCGTTGGGCGAAGTATTGGGGCAGGATCTGGTGCTGGTTCACACCCCGCAGCAACCGCGTACCCATCAATTGCAGCTGACAGATCGGATTGCCTATGGCGAACAGGTGAATGCACCGACCCACATCCTGCGCTTCAAAGCCTGCGGCGAGCTGCCGGGTTTTCTGGCCGGTGACCTGGTCGGGATTGTGCCCCCCGGCAGCCCGATCCCGCGTTTCTACTCGCTGGCCAGCGGCTCCCAGGACGGCGTGCTGGAGATCTGTGTGCGTAAACACAACGGTGGCATGTGCTCGGAATTCCTTCATGGCCTGAACATCGGCGCGCAGATCGAAGCTTTTATCCAGCCCAACCCGCAATTTCGTCCGGCGTCAGGCGCACACCCGGTGATCCTGATCGGCGCCGGTACCGGCATCGGTCCTCTGGCCGGTTTTATCCGCAACAATAAGGCCAGGCACCCGATGCACTTGTATTGGGGCGGGCGCAACCCGACCTCGGACTTTCTCTATGAACCGGAGCTCAACCAATACTTGTCAGACCGTCGCCTCACGGCACTGCGCGCGGCCTTCTCTCAAGCTCAGGACCGCTGCTACGTTCAGGACCGGCTGATCGGCGATGCCTTGGCTTTGCGCCGACTGATTGAAAAAGGTGCCCAGGTGCTGGTGTGTGGCAGCCGCGAAATGGCCAAAGGCGTGATGCAGGCCTTCGATGAAGTGTTGGCGCCTCTCAACCTGAGTGTGCTGACCCTCAAGGCACAAGGACGCTACCGTGAAGACGTCTACTGAGTTGCAGCGCTATAGCCTGAACGGCGAAACCATGGGCACTCGCTACACCGCCCTGTTTTATGCCGGGGCCGGGATCGATGCCGACGACGTTGGCCATCGCCTGGCGCGCGCCGTGGCCCGAGTGGACCAGCAAATGTCCACCTGGAAACCCGACTCGGACATCAACCGCCTCAACGCCGCCCCTGAGCAGGAATGGGTGTCCGTGCCCAAGGAACTGGCCACGGTGCTGTCTGCTGCACTGCGCGTCAGTCATCAATCGGGCGGCGCCTTCGACATCGCTGTCGGAGACCTGGTGAACGCCTGGGGGTTCGGCCCCGGGGAACAGACAATCACAGAGCAGGCGATCGGCACGATGCCGCTGCGCGCACGGCTGTTGGCCAGCGCCGCATTGGTGGTTGACCCGCAACGCAATCAGGCGCGCAAGCGCGTGCCGCTGAACCTTGACTTGAGTGGCATCGCCAAAGGTTTCGGCGTGGATGAACTGGCCCGTTGCCTGGAGGGTTTGGGCATCACCCGCTACCTGGTCGGCATCGATGGCGAAATGCGCGCCAGGGGCGTCAAACCTGACGGCCAATGCTGGGTCGTGGCCCTGGAAAAGCCCCACCGGGGCGTGCGTGAAGTCATGGGCGTGATGGAACTTGGCGATGCCGCTATCGCGACCTCCGGGGACTATCGACATTGGGTGGACGTGGCCGGTCAGTCCTATGCTCATACCATGAACCCGGCCACCGGCGCGCCGCTGTGCAACCCGCTCGCCGCCGTCACCGTGGTGGCGGCCTCGTGCATGCTCGCCGATGCCTGGGCCACGGCGTTGATGGTCCTGGGCGAAACCAAGGGCCCACGTCTGGCTCAGGAACGCGGCATGGACGCGTTGTTCGTGCTGCGCGAGGGTGAACAATTCAAAGAAATATCCATTGTCGGCGGCCAGTTGCAGGCGCAAATTGAAACTCGCTGACACCGATTGCCGGCCCGCTCGGAACCCGTCCGACGTGAACCGCCGAATGACAGGGAGTCCTGTTAAACAATGAAATTCATGCACAGGCACACCGAGGCACACCGAAGCGATCGTATCGGCTGGCTGCGCGCCGCCGTCCTGGGCGCCAACGACGGGATTGTCTCTACCGCCAGCCTGTTGATGGGCGTCGCGGCCGCCAATGCCAGCCACGCCACATTGCTGGTCACCGGAATGGCGGGCCTGATGGCCGGAGCCATGTCCATGGCCGCTGGCGAGTACATCTCCGTACATTCCCAGGCCGATACCGAGCGGGCCGATCTGTCCCGCGAACGGGCAGAACTGTCGAGCGACCCGAAAGCCGAGCACATCGAGCTCGCCAACATCTACATGCATCGCGGCGTATCACCCGAACTGGCCCATCAAGTGGCCGATCAATTGATGGCCCATGACGCACTGGGCTCTCACGCCCGGGACGAGCTGGGCATCAGCGCCACCCTCACCGCCAAACCCTTGCAAGCTGCCCTCGCCTCCGCCGCCAGTTTCGTGGTGGGTGCCGCGTTACCGCTGGCGGTGACGTTTGTCGCGCCGGAGCACAGCGTGGTGCCCTGGATATCAGGCATGTCCTTGGTGTTTCTCGGGACACTAGGCGCCATCGCCGCCAAGGCCGGCGGAGCCAAGGTCATCACCGGGGCCTGGCGGGTGACATTCTGGGGTGCGCTGGCTATGGGCATTACGGCAATGGTGGGATCGCTTTTCGGAGCGGTGGTTTAGTAAGGCGTACCCTCTCGAAACGCAAAGGGGGAGGCGGAGGTTGTTGGTTCTTGCCAATCAGCGCCCCCCTTGTACAGCCTTTCCAGAAACAACGCGCGACCTAAGATTCCACCCAGAACCAGCCGTTTTGTAGGGGTAAAAACGCTTTAAAATAAAAAGGGGTCGCGAGATAAAATCTCGCAACCCCTTGAATTATATGGTCGGGACGGAGTGATTCGAACACTCTACCCCTAGCACCCCATCTCCTTTTTCATACTTCTTGAAAGCTTCCAGAATTTTACTCTGGATTTTTCCAAGCTAGTATTTACTTGAGCTCCAGCGGTGTTCTGCTCTACAAGAGTCCAGTAACGTCCATCAAGAGCCGACGTTTTTGTGGGGGTAAAAGTAGGGGGAACCCATTTTATGGCAAAAATCACCATCAAAGAACTCGAGTCGCTGACCGCCAACGATGCAGGCCGAATCCTCCGGGAAGATGGCAATCTCGCGGGTCGAATTTCCCTGCGTAAGGACGGCGTGTCGGTCAGCTTTTTCTATCGCTATCGGTGGGGCGACCAGAACAAAGAATACGCCTGCGGGTCCTGGCCACGCAAATCCCTGACGGACATTCGCAAGGCCCGCAACCAGGCACGGGCACTCATTGATGAGCAAATCAATCCCAACGAGCACAAGAAAACTGCCAAGGCACAGGCATACGCCGCGGCTAACGTAGAGGCCGAACAAGTAAAAACGACGAAGGTGCAAACGCTGACCGTCCAGGATCTGGCCAAGGCCTGGCTGTTGGATGGCGTCGCGCGTAAAGATGGCAATGCCGAGTTGCAACGACGCTTTAACAAGGACCTTTTGCCAGCACTCGGCAAGACCGCAGTGAGCAGCGTCTCCGAACACGATGTTCGGGCGCTGATCCGCACCGTGGTCAACCGCGGCGCTCACCGGCAAGCCATCAGTTTCTTCGCCGACCTTTCCCAGATGTTTAGCTGGGCTAGAAAGCGCCAACCTTGGCGGGTCTTATTGATCGAGGGTGATCCAACTGAGCTGGTCGACATCTCCCCTCTGATCCCAGCTCACTACGAGGCAGAAAGAAGCCGCATCCTTTCCCCGGCGGAGCTGTTGGAACTGCACAATCGTTTCCAGCAAATGACCGCCGATTACGACGTCCTCCCCGCGGGACAAAAATACGACGGCATTCGGCCGCTAAAGAAGGAAACGCAGCTCGCGCTCTGGATTAGCCTGGGCACGCTGTGCCGGATTGGTGAATTGCTGCAGGCCGAATGGAAAAATATCGATCTGGACCAGCAGACCTGGTTCCTCCCCAGTGAAAACGTCAAGGGCACCCGGGGCAAGAAGCAGGACCACCATGTCTTCCTCTCCCCCTTTGCCCTGCATTTCTTTCAGGAACTCAAAACCCTGACGGGAGATTCACAGTGGTGTTTTCCCAACAAGCAGGATGAAGGGCATGTGGACGTGAAAGTGGTGAGCAAGCAGGTCGGTGACCGCCAGGCTCGCTTCAAAAACCGCAAGGCCCTCTCTAGACGGCGTCATGACAATACCCTGGTCCTGGCCGACGGCCAGAACGGCGACTGGACGCCGCACGACCTGCGCCGTACGGGCGCAACCATGATGCAGGCTTTGGGGGTCAGCCTGGACGTCATCGATCGCTGCCAAAACCATGTGCTGGCCGGTTCTAGGGTGAGACGCCACTACCTGCATCACGACTATGCCGAAGAGAAGAAACGTGCCTGGAATCTGCTGGGCGATCGACTCAGTGCTGTGTTGTCCTCCGCCTACGAGCACCCTCCGGCCGAGTCGATGATTTCTTTCCCAGCCTATACCGAGAATGGATTGCTACCGACTTCATAAGTCGGCATCTTCAGTACTGAGTAATCATAGTTTCGTATGACATCGCCGAGCGCGCTATTTGGCTCGATTTCTGCCCATCATGACCGGCAAAAGTCGGCCAGCAGTTGCCAGTCGCACGTCTAAAAAAGTAGCGGCGATTCAGCCGCTGGCAACGAGCCAAAAGCAGGCACTCAACGCGTCTACTAAACCGGGGACGATTCACCTTGCGTAGTTAAACGAACTCCCACTTGTGCGGCAGCAACAGTGTAAGCCAGCCGCACATCATGGACGCAGCGCGAAGACTGCAATTTTAAAAGTGCGCGCTAAATTGCTAAGCTAATGGCACTCTGCTAGCGTCTCCTGACTTATAATCAGAAGGGAATCGTATGGACGCGCAGGGACAGGTACGCATCTGGCTACTTGAGCAGCCGGACTGGCTTCAGGAGGCTGCTGATCGGCTGCTTAAAAACGGTGATCTCACCCAGGATGACATTTCCCAGATTGCCGCACTGTTAAAAACGCCGTCAGGGCAGGCCGTCTCGAAACATCGAACATTCGATGAGCTAACACACGCTCCAGCTGGCTCTGTGCTCCGATTGCGAAGTATTGCAGACGTCACAGGAATTGAGAGCCTTGGTCCCAGGGCGCCTTTAGACTTTGGTACCGGCAATTTAACGGTTATCTACGGGCATAATGGGTCCGGCAAGTCCTGTTACACGAGGATTCTGAAAAAAGCGACAGGCAAAGCTCGCGCCAGTGATCTCAAACCAAACGTTTTCCAAGCGGCTCCAGCTTCCAGCAAATGCACCCTCAGCTTTGAACTGGATCAGTCATCGGAAAGCGTTGAATGGCATATCACCCACCCCGCGATTGAACAATTGCGGGAGATAGACATCTTCGATAGTGAAGAGGCGCTCCATTACCTGAAAAGCGAAAGCGCGGCCACGTACAGCCCGCCCATCATGGGTTTGTTCGAGAAGCTGGCCAATGCGACTGATTCGGTTAGGGACACCTTGCAGGCTGAACAAGATCAGCTTGTGAGCCAGCTCCCGGCTATCCCCGCTACCCTCAAAGACACGAGCGCCGGCAAGAGCTATCAAGGCCTTAGCGCGCTGGCACCATCAGCTGTCGATAATCTTTTACGCTGGACTCCAGAGAACGCAGGTAGTTTAGAAGCGCTCAATGAACGACTGAAGACCAGTGATCCCTCATCGCTTGCGAAACAGAAACGCGACACCTGCGTCCAAGTAACCAATATCGTCAAAGGCATCAAGATAGCCGTGGCGGCGTTCGGCGCTGAGCAGATCCAAACTATCCGCACTCAGCGATCAAACGCCCGTGACAAACGACGTATTGCGATCGAAGGCGCGCAGGCCAAATCAGCGATTTTAGAAGGCGTCGGTACGCCGACATGGAAAGCAATGTGGGAGGCGGCTCGCGCATATTCCCAAACGCCGTATCCGGACCAGCATTATCCAGTTACCGTGGACGGGCGCTGCGTGCTCTGCCATCAAGAACTATCGGCTAAAGCCCAAGATCGACTCAACGATTTCGAGCTGTTTGTACAAAGCCGCCTGGAAACAGATGCAAAGTCTGCCGAGCAAACTTACAGCGAAACTCTCCGTATGCTTCCTAACAGCCCGACGGAGGCCGAGGTACAGACGCAGTGCACTGCGGCAGCTTTGACCACGCCTGAGTGGATGGCAGCAGTGTGGGGCTTTTGGAGAGGTGTCGGAGAATCGAGGAAAGCCCTGCTGGATCACGAGCAGTCAGGCTTGGCGGGTACGGTCCCCGATGTAGCCGCGAATCTCCTTGTACTTGAACAATTCGCGCAGCAGCTGACTTTGGAAGCAGACCAATTCGATCAAGATGCGCTTCAGTTCGACAGGCCGAAAGCTGTCGCTGATAAAACCTCATTGGAGGCTAGCCAATGGGTTTCGCAGCAAAGTGAAGCAGTCAGGAAGGAACAACAGAGGCTCAAGGACCACAAGCTGCTCGACAAGCTGAAGACTAGTGCAAGCTCTCGTCGTATCTCTAACAAGGCAACCGAAATCTCCGAAAGCGTGGTTACCGAGTTATACGTCAAGCGCTTCAATGATGAGCTGCGTGCTCTAGGTGCCACCCGAATTCAGGTTGAGTTGATAAAGACCAGAACCACTCGGGGTAGAGTGCTTCATCAACTCAAACTCAAAGCTCTCAAAAATGGTGATCACTCGCCTGACAAAGTGTTGAGCGAAGGTGAGCGTAGGATCATATCCCTTGCAGCTTTCCTTGCGGACGTTACCGACAAACCAGGTGTCGCCCCTTTCATTTTCGATGACCCAATCTCGTCGCTAGATCATGATTTCGAATGGAAAGTCGCATGCCGATTAGCTGAATTGGCTAAAGAACGGCAGGTCCTTATTTTTACGCACAGGCTTTCGCTTTACGGAGCGATGGATGACGTTGCCAAGAAAGTTGGTGATTCTTGGAAGAAGGATAACTTCCAGCAAATGTGCATCGAGTCCTTTGGTGGAGCATCAGGACACCCTGCTGATCAAGCAGTGTGGAATAGCTCGACGAAGACCGCAAACAACATCCTGCTGACTCGCGTCAGGGACGCCAAGAAAGCGGGCGAAGATTCAGGTGCAACTGCTTACTATGCCTTAGCTCAAGGTATCTGTAGCGATTTCAGGAAATTAATCGAAAGGTCGGTTGAAGATGACCTTCTGTTTAAAATCGTCGTACGCCATAGGCGCGGCATTTCCACAGATGGTCGTCTGCCTGCCCTTCTCGGGATCACCCGTGAGGATCTTCAAAAAATTGACGAGTTGATGACCAAATACAGCTGCTTTGAGCACAGCCAGTCTGATGAGATGCCGGTACAAGCTCCAGAAGAGCCCGAACTGAAAGCCGACATTGAATCGCTCAAGCAGTGGCGAGATGACTTGGAAGGCCGAAGGAAAAAGGCAGCTTAAACTCAGAAACCACGCAGAACAATCATCTGATTGCGCCGCTTGGCGAGCGGCGCAATCAACACGATTAACGGATTGACCGTTCGCTGACGACGACTTGGGGTAACCATCCGGGCATCCCACCTTGCGCTGAGGTGTAAGCGAACGGTGAACACGCCTACCGATCTCCCAAATTAAGGGCGATGGTGTCCGCTTATTTTTAAGCGGACGCGATAGCCCTTAAATGCGCCAACGAAGCTCTTACTCCAAGTCGTTCAAAGCCCAGGTTGTCCAGGAATGCCTGCAGCCCGGCGCCTCCATTTCCAGCGTGGCCATCAGTCATGGCATCAATGCCAACGTGATCCGTAACTGGCTACCACTTTTCCGAGATCAACTACCCGCAACCCTGTCGGCGTTTGTTCCGGTAAAGGTCGCCCCGAAAAGGCAGGCCGAGTCATCGGTGATCATCGAGCTGCCATTTGGCGAGCACACCATCACGGTGAAATGGCCATCTTCCGATCCCGAAGGATGTGTCAGTTTTGTCCGTGGACTTGCTTCGTGATCCGCATCGACGCAATTTGGCTGGCCACCGAACCGATGGATATTCGCTCCGGCACCGAGTAAGCGCTCGCCCGGGTCGTGGCTGTCTTCGGTGCGGCGCAGCCGCACTGTGCTTATCTCTTTGCCAACCGCCGAGGCAATCGCATGAAGGTGTTGGTGCACGACGGACTAGGCGTTTGGTTGGCGGCACGGTGTCTGCATCAGAGGAGGTTTTCCTGGCCGAGTAATCGGCATGGCGACCTAATGGAGCTGAATTCTGAGCAGCTCCAGGCATTGGTGGTATCTATGTCGAGGATGTGATGGAGGGTAAAGAAACCATCTACCAATTGATAAAGCCGGAAACTCAAGCCACCATAACTGCACCTGGTTCAGCATTACTGTACTTAAATACGTCGTCAAAGAACGCTAATCCAGCATGAGTCAATACCAGATTGCCTTTTGCATTCCTGTAGGCGATCCCACGCTGCTCGAGATTTTTCCTAACTGCAGATGCAAGAGCCTCCCCTTTCATGTTGCTGGCAGACATGACATCTTGTTTGTCTTCTCCCTTCCCGATCTCCTCCATGATCCCATCAGACACACCAGCTTCCCCGTCGCGCAGAATATCAAGCTGGTAGCCCTGTTCATGCAGTCCGCGAGCAAGGATCAACAGCAGAACCTGTATTTTCCTGACCACCTCGCTGTACTCCTCATCGCGCTCGACTGAACGGATGTAGATAAAGCCATTCCGCATCACCAACTCAAACCCGATGTTCAAGTACAAGGGCTTGTAGCTCTGATCGTAGTTATTGAGCATCTCTTCGAAGAGCGGGTTGGGTTTTATTTCACCATTCTCGTAGGTGTCTTTGTTGATCACCTTCCCCGACATCAACTCTTTGTAGATGGCTTGGCTAAGCTGTTGTCTCACTGCCCTGCTCCTCGATCCTCAATTTGTAATAGGTCAACTTCTGCCTGTCATCCTCAATCACCCCTAACTGGAATCGAGGGGTTAGCACAATGTCCTCTCGGTGCTTTAGCCAAGACACGCCTTCCACTAGGTCAGCAATTTCGTAGTCGCTGATCTGCTGGGCCAGATGTGCGTGAAGCGACGCATGGGCGTCAGGCCCAACCTGAACATGCCACTCATCTATCAGCCTTCCAATTAGTTTTCTGCGCACGTCTAAAGCACGCCTGGCTTTGAGCACGTCCTCTCCCACTGGCTCAACAGACGTTGTTGTTACTTGGGTATTTTTAAGTGAATCCAGGCTACTCCGCAGATGCTCCTGAATGTGAAGCCAATGGTCTACGTTGTGCCATTCAATCTTGCTATCGGCTCTCTGCCTCTTCATGCCTTTGAAGGTAGAGAAACGCTCCAGTACCTCATGATCTTTAGGGATGAGGTTGCCCCTTAGTTTCCCGTCATGGAGCTCCCGACAGGCAGCCAGTAGATCGTTGAAAACACTCTCAACCTGGTCGTACTCACGACGCTGACGTTCATTCTGATGCACGTAGCGCTGCAGAGACTTGCTGATGACCTCCACGTCGTAGCGATAGGAGCGAATGGATGCCACTGCATAGAGAACCTGCTGACCCAATTTTGGCAACTTGGCATCGCGGAACATCTCGGATATCCGCAGCAAGGCAGTGAGTGCCGGCAGGCCTTTCTTCAGAGGTTCCCTCTCGTTGAGGAACTGCAATGTGGGGAGAACATGCCTACCGTAGATTCGGGTGATCGCCTGCAAAGCACCGCGAGCCTGCTTCACCTCGTCGAGGTTCTCAAGGCTCATCACTTCGACGATCTCCGCCAGGCGAAGAGTCTGCCCCTGAAGACTGTCCACGTTCTCCTTGATCTTCCCTTGAGCGTAGCGGATGCGTTCCCGGAGTAGCTTAAGCTCATCCTCGAACGTGTCGTTCCCCTGCTCAATCACTGTCAAATCGCGAAGCTTTTCAAGACTATCATTGAAGCTGTCGCACAGCGCCTCAAGATCGGCGCTACTCAGCTGTCGAAGACGCGATCTATCAAAGTGGCGAAATAACTCGATCAAAAACGGGGCGAAGGCAATGACTCCTCGCTTGGTGTCATGGTGCAATATCAGGCTTGCTCGGACGAGGTTACGCACGTCGAAGGCCGCTTCAATTTTTTGCCGATCGGACTTACTGTCTCCCAGCGAATCAAGCAGCTTCATCACTTGGGACTCGTACAGGCGAGTTGACACTTCTTCGCCAGCCGAGCCTTCATCCATGATGTCGATAAGATCAAGAAAAATGTGCTTATGCTCGATCATGAGCATGACCGTTTTGTCTGCTGCAACGATCATCCGGCAGTGATCTCCGCAACAGCATCGGCGGGATCTTTCTTTGTTCTCAGCGACTCGCTTTCACCTGTGTAGATCACTCGACGTAAGTGGCTGTATGCCCTGTCGGTGGCGAGAAAATGCGAAAGGTCGATGTAGTTTTCGATTACTTTCGCGATAGTAGACGTCGGCTCCGGCGTTGCCCCGAACAGCACGAACCCTTCTGACTCAGCGATGCCACGCGCAGCCTTCAGATTCAAGTGGCTCAGATTCGACAGCTCATCCATTACCAATGGCAAACAGATCTGTGTATTCGCAACCAGCAGCCTACGCAGAAGAATCGATAGCAGGCGGCAGTTAATCATTGCCGTAGTACCGTTGGATTGATCCTCTTCGGTGTACTTGTCATGCCCACGCTTGCGGTACCGATATCCAACCCGATCAATCAGTAGGCTCATATCCAGGGTGGTCCCCCGACGGCCACCGTTAACAAAGAACTCGGTACAGAAAGCTCGTAATCGTTCATACAAGCGCTTCTCGTGGAGCCCGGTTGTCATGAGGTTTATGGAGTCAATATCGACCAACAGCTCTTCGAAATGGGGATTCAATACGCAGTAAATCTCGATCGCCTCGAGGTCAGACACACTGAACTCCGAGAGCTGGTCATCTACCTCTTTCTCGAACTCCTTGATCATCCTTCTGGCGTGTTTGATTTCGTCGATTTGAATAGAGGTATTCGAGTTATGCGCGGTGACCTTGGCCTGGTAGGTCTGCTGCTCACCTTCCAAGGTGCCAAACATCGCCGCGAAAGCTCTCCGACAGCTACGCATCCGACTCAAGTCATGGAAAGCATGGTAGCCAAAGTCTCTGCCCTCTTCGCCCAGCAAGTTACGTTTCAGCAGTTCATCCAAGGCCACTTGCAGAGCTTCTCTGCTCTTGGCTACCTCAGAAGCGAACTGGGAAATCTCCTTGATCTGGCTAGGGTGAAAGAAAGTATCGCGAGCTTTCAGCTTCATTTCGCGGATCGAAAGGAATCCTAAAGTGATCTCAGCTACGTTCCGGATCTGCTCAAGGTAATTGCGCAGATCTTCGTTTTCCTTCCTGACCCTGGCGAGCACTTCTTTTGCGCGCTCAACCTGTACCGCTAGGTCCTCCAGCTCGCCGGCGGCATCCGCCACACTCTCATGTAGCTTGGCCAACTCTACCGTCTGTTCCCCCACCTCAAGTTCCAATGCTTTCTGCTGCTCGCGCATGTAGCCATGCCGACTGAGTAGTTGAACCTCTTCATCAATTTCAATCCGCTCGCGGGTCAGCTTCTTAGCTTTCTCCTTGGCCTGCTCAGCAGTCAACTTACTGTCATCGTTTAGGCGCTGAATGAGGTCATCACAGTCCTTGATATCGTCATCCAGTTTGATCAGGTCTTGCTCGTGCTGCTTCCTTGCTCTGGTCGGGTCGAAAGACATGAAACCAAATGAGGTCTCCTGGCTCAGGAAGCTGATGAAAGAACCTCGCTCCTGGAATAGGCAGCCAAACTCTTTGATGGCTTGCTTCTGGTCAGAGTTGAGTCGAGGAGTCAACTTGGTGAACAGCGTAGAGTTCAAGCTACTCAGAACCGACGCACTGTGACGATCGACCTGCTCGAGAACAGTTTCCACATGTTCATCAAGAATTTTTCGGAGTTGGTCGCGCTGATGGAAAAGACTGTTCTTATTCCTGATCGCCTGGGCTAGTTGTTCAGCGCTCTGAACCTTGTTTGTCAGGGTCTCGATCTCTGCGGTCAACTCTGCGGAGAGATCGGATAAAAGCTCGCGGACCTCATGCTCTGTTGTGCCAGGGTAACGCCGAAGAATCTCGCTGACCTTGAATAGCTGCTTTTGGACACCGTCCAGATCCTTATGCCGGAGACTCAGTGCTCCAGCCAGCTTCAGATACTCAGCCTTGACCAGACCGTGGTGCTGTCTCTTAGCTGAGTGAGCCACATCAAGAGCCTGATATCTCTCGGATGCTGCCTTAACATCATCAAGAATGCTGGACTGCCTTTCAGCCAAGGCATGCTCAACATCGACGATACTCTGAACGATCAGTTCGGATTTCGTCTCAAACAGTTGGAACTGGTTATCAAAGCTCTCCCAAGACCTCCGCGCGCTTTCTATGTCCGCCAGGCGATCGCCTTCTTTTTTCAGGTTCTCATAGTCATCGAGGATCTCGCTCAGGCTGACACTCAGCTCTGCATTCTTACGGTCCTTATCCCCCTCGATGATCGTAGCAATAGTATCCGGCAGAGTGCGGCTGTCCTTCGCCCCAATGTCGAAGGCCAGGTGGATTAGCATCTTCCACGCTTCGATCTCGCGTGCTGTACCGCCATTCCTAAGAGGCAGCAAGCAGAATCGGCCCTCCTCACGATTAAGAGCCTGTTGACCGAAGAGCCGCTGGCGAATGACAGCACCGTCGTTCATTGCCTCCCCGCCCCGAGCTCGGAGATCCGAAAGCACACCAGAAAGTGAGATGCCTTCTATCGGAGCCCCCATGCCTCCATTGATGGGCGACTCAAGGTCCCAAAACATGTGCTGGATATCGGCATACATGCAAGGTACTGCCATACGGCCGTATGAGAATGGTCGATTCCCTCGGTGCAGGACCAAACAGAACGGGCCGTGCATGTTCTCTGCTTCGAGGATGATGAAGGAGTGGTTTTCCGGGAAATAGTAGCTGTAGCTAGCATCAGTCGAGTAGTACGTCCCGGCCGGCCCCTTGAAGGCGAATTTCTTAGCGCAGCTCTTGAAGTTCTCGTGTGGCAGCAAAAAAAGCTTCAATGCATTCAGCATCGAGGTCTTTCCGAGGTTGTTCTGGCCACACAAAGCGGTGTGCTTGTCCACGCGGATTACGGTGTAGGCATAGGCAGCACTGTTAACAAAAATCAGCCTGTGGAATTTGTATACATCCTGGAACGCAGAGGAATCGCTCAACATCATCAGTCCCTTGTCGTTGTCGACATCAAATAGGTTTCCTGCTCTAGCGCTTTTTGGCTGTCTCGCATAAGTCCGATCAGCTCATTGGTTTCCTTGGATAGACCAACGAACTCAAGGAGATCTTGTCTCGTTTGCTGATTTAGTGAGTATTTGGAAGCGCTTAACCGGTGTGCGATATCATCAGGGTACACAAACACGACCCGGTGCCCGTCTGGCAGCCCTTTGAGAAGGGTTCGATACATTGTCAGTCCACCTAAGTCGACATCAAAAAGGCAGTACAGCCTCTGGTATTGGCTGAGAAATGGCATATTCAGTCTGTTGGTGATCTGATTACCGGCGCTGAAAATGACATCGAAACTTTCACTTTGCTCAGCTACGCCACAGTCGGCCAGGATGTCGACGGTCTGTTTGAGAGCTAGGAAATTCTCGAGATTTTCCACCAGCAACGCCGCTGGCCGGAGAGTGTTAGGTGCTTCCCATCCATGCTTGCTCAGAAGAACTACGCTTGGATGAGGATGGACCATGCTTCGTGTTATCAAAAGCGAGCCGCTTACTGCTGCTGCGTGGCTACTTCCGTCCAAAGCAGCACCAATACGACCCGCAACTTCTGATGGAGCGTGTTCACGAATCAGCTCCGCAAAGCGATCCTCACGCAAGACAGCCACCTGATAGCTGCTCTTTCCAATTTTCGACGTTGAAAACGTATCGAACAGATAGCCAGCACCTTTGCCATGCTTCTTCAATTCCTTAGCAAAAGCCTCAAAGTTGATCGGCTGACCAGAGCTGATTGAGTTCAGATAGGTGTAGATCCTCGACATTGCATCCCTTGCGCTCTGCGAAACAAGTGAAACCATAAGGTTTCTTGGCTGAAGCATATACCGCTCGTCGCGGCTACCGAGCTAAACGGCCCACCCGATTGAGCTGCCGCATACATGATGCGCCAGTCACCGAGCAGCTCTATTTCTCTGAAAGCATTCCAACGCATCCTTTGGGTTATTCGCAGAACACACCTGATGCAATGCCCGTTGGACTTCATACTCAGCGTATTCCTTTACCATCAACCCACACCTCCTTAGAAATTCCATTCGGACCATCACCATAAAGGCATATTGAAATCACTCCCCCTCCATGGAGAATCGCCTGCACTACTTTTCCACCATGGATAGCCGTCTCGTGTAACGCCTTCGCGGGTAAAAGTATCCAAACAATACCGTTGGGTGACTGCCTAAAAATTGCTGCTGCAACTCGACCGTTGACGGCATCCTCAGACTGCCTTCAGCTTTTGACAACAGGCAGCAATAGGCCCGAATCGGTCTCTTAGTCGGAGCTAACAGCCCTGCCGAAGGCAGGTCTGTTAAACCGTAGAGGATAAAATGTACGAGCATCCGCATCTGAATGCCGAAACTGTGTGAGCAAAAGAGCTAGAGCGCTACCAGCTCGGCGATTTTTGCCGCAACCACCGCCATTGAATCTTCTGCAGTGTCCAAGCCGCTTCGGGAGGCGAGCAAGGGACTTACATTGCGGAGAGCTTCATACGTCGTGTTGTGCACAATGGGAACGAGCTGGTTACCCGCCAGGAGTGCCGAAAGTTCTTTGTCAGCAACACTCTCTTTGGGAAGGCGCGTCAGCAACGCGGGAGTGACCAGCACAAGCCCAATTCGCGAATTCGCTAAGCCCTTGTCGATTGTGCGCATCATTGGAACACCGAGACCTAGGTCCCTCTCGCTAAACCAAACTTTGACACCAGCCGCCACGAGCAACTCGTGCAGCTCTTTGGCAGGTCCGTGCCGATCGTCCCATGCGTGGCACAGGAAGACGTCACGAAGGTCAGGTTGCTCCGCTGCTCGCGTCTCAACGGTTTCGCGAATTGGAGTGAGGGACTGCACCTGGGCCGGTGAGTACGATACGGATGAACCTGGTCTCGACCAGCGCGGCTTTGAACTGCTGCTGGACCCGCCACCACCACCGCCGCCACTGTTAGCATGGCTACCTCCATTGCCGACCGAGGAGGAGTAGGACGAGCCATAACCGTCATAGCGAGAACTACTGCGGGAACTGGTGCGATAGCGGCATGCAGGACAGGCAGCGGCAGCGGCCGCTGAGTTATGTCCACGTACTGGTGCTGTACATCTAGACATGTCGTAATCCTTTTATATGGGGAGCGACTAGCCCCAGGGCACAAAACGTGCCCTGAGCTCTGTTAAGCGACTAAATCAACTGCTCGTTTTTGGTCGAATGACAATGCGGAACGGTTGGCCGTTAGCACGTCGAATCACCTTCCCCGATTTGGTGGTGATCGTCATGCGATAAATGACCTCGCCTTCCGCCTCGGGCTTTTCGAACATCTCAAGCTGGGACATAAAATGTCTCCTATGAGGTGGCTCGAACACAGAACTCGCTCCCTTGCGGAGGGAGCCCATAGGGGCTACCATCCACAAGCTTTTTCCACAAAGCGCGAGAGACATCTGGAACCAATTCAGACGTCTTTTCCCAAAGGCCGGTCAAGTTCGTACCTTGACCGGCCTTTCTGTTTCTGGCGTTCTGACATCCCATCCAAGCGTCCTTTTTGAATCGCCTAAGGTGCTATGGATAGATATGTATCACAACCATAAACAAACCATATCATCATCATTTTGATGACGTCAAGCACTCGTGTGTTATCATTGTTGCTAGATGCGCCCGATCAGATATTGGATATTCAGCAGGACAGGTAAGAAGGCAAGACGGAGAGCAAATGATTGATTTGAGCGAATACAGCCAAGCGCAACGGGAGCGCCTGGTGTACATAGATTTTCGCCTGTACTTCACGGGGGCCGTTTCACGAACTGATCTCATGGATCGTTTCGGGGTGGGCGCGGCGGCTGCCACCCGCGACTTCGCGCAGTATCGGGAGATTGCTCCTGAGAACACTGAGCTGGACACTGTGACCAAGCATTATGCGATACGCGAGACGTTCTCGCCTCTAATCGTGCACTCGCCTGAGCGCGTGCTCACGGCGCTTTCCCAAGGGTACGGATACGGTCTAGATGGAGAGAAGCCACTCATTCTGAACGAATCCATTTCGCTGCTCAGCAAGCCAAAGGTAGAGGTTTTGGCGCCGATCTCGCGCGCGATCAGCCTCAACCAGGTGGTAAAAATCAGCTATACCTCGGGGTCGGGCGAGTCTGAGCGGGAAATCGTGCCGTTCGCGGTCAGCTGCGATGGCTTGCGCTGGCACGTCCGAGCGTACGATCGGAAACGCCAGAAATTTGTGGACTTCGTTTTGGCTCGAATCGGTACGGCTCAGACTCAGTGGGGGGCTAAACCCAAGAACGACGAAAACCAAAAGCACGATGATCAGTGGAATAGAATGCTGGATCTCCCGCTCGTGCCGCACCCTGATAAGAATTATGCGCAGATTGTGATGCTCGACTACGAGATGCCTGGCGGTGTGCTCAGACTTCGAGTGCGCGCAGCGATGGCTGGGTACGTCCTACAGCAATACCACGTGGACTGCTCACCCGACCACAGCATTGAAGACAATGCATACCGCCTATGGCTCAGTGATCCCTTGGCTCTCTATGGGGTAGAAAGCTCAATGTTCGCGCCGGGATACAGAAGCCCAAATGGAGACTTGGGCGGGAGCGATAAAGTTGGAGCCAGTTGAACGAGCTGCGCTTTGAATGCTTGACCAGATCTCAGTAACAGAGGGGTTCTTGGGGCTCATTGTGCTGGGGCGACCATAGATTTTATGGCTCCCCCTCAAGGCATCAGCTAAACCGACTCAGCAGCTCATACCCCACGTAGGCCATCATCGATCCGAAAAACACGGCCAAAGTGATCGTCAGCTGACGTAGCTTGGCTTGGCTCTGATCAAGGCGGGCGGTCAGGGCGCCAGTATGCTGATTCAACGCCCCGATGATTCTGGCCTGCCCGTCGGACAGTGTGTCAACCAGCACCTTACTGGCCTGCAGTTTTTGGTCTGACTGCGCTTGTGACTGTAGTGAGGCGTCTTTCATGCTATTGAACAGGACTTGATGCACAGCAAGAGTGGCCTGGTGTTGGTGCTCCAAGCGCTGGCTAATCTCTGCTACAGCTGCTTTCAAACCAGAGGCCATAGTGGAATTGATAGCATTCAACCCTGACGCCCATTGTACGAGGGCATTATCCAACGTTGTCCGGCTCTCACTGAGCTGCATGGGCAGCGCCGCGATTAGATCTGTAGCGCTCCGTTGTGCCTCACCCACGTCGGCTAAGGCCTTGAGCACACGGTGCTCGCTTTGCGCGAGCGCCGTGAGGCTTTCTCTCAGACTTGCGTCTAGGGAATGCGCCCCAGCCTGAGCGTGCTCGGCGAGTTGAGCCTGAAGTTGAGGGCTCCATGCAGCCTGCTCATCGCGTAAAGTGCCCAGCAGTTCAACAGCGTCCTTGCTACGTTTAGCTGCAAGGGTACTCTGCGTTAGGCAATCAGCTAGGGGGACACCGACCAGTTCGATCTCTGCCTTGATGTCGGTAAGATCGCCCTCCAAACCTTTAACCGACTCACCCAGCGGCTTAAGCGGCTCCTTGAGAATTCTCACCATCAATTCAGCTAGGCTTTTCTCTTTTTCCTGGATTTGATCACTCACAATGGATTCTCTAGAACATTGGATTAAGCGCGTATACCTCGCAGGCTTTGTTTAGCCCGCTGCCTGCTGGTTGAACGCTAGAAATTCGTAGTACTGCTGACTCAGAGCAACGCAGGAAAACAGCCCAAGCAAGGCGTCGCTGGGGTCACTCTGTGCAAGCGCAGCGGCGTATTGTTGATCCAGCGCGGCACTATATTCTTGCTCAAGCAGGCAGATGAAGCGTTCGCAGCGTTCAAGGTCCTCTTTGGAGTCCAGTGTGATACGAGTGCGCTCTGCGTCCTGCTCAACGATACTTTGTTCAATCACACCAAGGCGGGCTTGGGCAAGCCGCGTCTCTTCCTCATGCAGCGCCACCTGGTTCTTAACCTGCTGGAGCTCTTGACTCGTTGCTCGCTGGGTGCCCGTAAGGGCCTTCAGCCATTGGTCTCGCCACAGGCCCGCCAGATTCGTTAATGCTGCGGTGCCGGCCCGGCGCACGCGAGCGCGGTCTTCTTGGTAGTTACTAGATGACCAGTAGGTGTCTATCCAATAGTCGCTGAGTGCGCAGCGTATCGACCAGAACTCGGCGCTCAGAATATCATCCACACTTTTCTGCTCGGGCTCCTCGAAAAGTCTACGAACCTGTCGCCAGTATGGGAGCGGGCAATTGCCGGGCTGAACGTCAAGACGAATAGCGCCTAATGTACGAGCGTATTCCCTGATCAGCGTGTAAAGGGTCTCCCGGTCGTCCTTTACGCCCCCCTCCTTTGGCCTGTACCGCTCATTAGGATCAGCCAGCAAAGCCTGAGTGGCCTGAGCTATAGCGGCCTCGGCCTGCTCATAAGGCTTTTTGGACAACAGTTCGGAGACGTCTTTGAAGCGCCGGTGCGATCCCTCAACTATTACCGCCCAATTCTGAACCTCAGTGGTCAAGGCTACTCTGCGCAACTTAAGCGCCTGGAGTGTCTCTTCAACAGCGCAAGTTTTCTTATGCAGGATGTAGCGCACGCTGATATGGGTATCGAGCGTACTTCTCAGGCGCCCCATGGGCGTGGTGCTGCTAGTAATCTGCTCAAGCAATTCGTTGCGTAAGGCGGTGATAATGGGCGCCATACGCGAATGCAGCAGCGGGTCATCCTTTTCCGCTTGATGCCAGCTGTTACCGAACTCGAGCGGGAAGAACAACCGCGGTTCACGGGCAGGCTCGCTGAGTTTACCAAACCGCTCAACCTGCTCAATCAGTCGCTGGCGCACCTGAGCCGCATCGATTTCATGCTCTTTACGCAGTATGTCTTTCACTGACCTCGAGAAGTACGAGTAAGTGGTGACAACCCGAAATCGATAAGGCATGGATTGCCAGTCTTCAATGCCCGGGAGCGTGATCGCCCCGGGGCACAAGAAACCAAGGTCATCGCCTTTGCCTACCAACAGGATCAGGTCTGCAAAGGGCAAGTAGGTTTTGGCCATCAGGTTAACGTGTCGCTGTTCCTCTTCATTGGCAGGGTTATCACCGGGCAGGTCGAGTATCCGCACGCTAGAGCCTTGGGCACCGCCCAAGAAGCAGCTCTCAGGAAGGTGAACGACACAGGGAGATACTTCAGCTTTTAATTGGCCCCGTTCCATCTCCGTACGCAGCGCACCCAAGGCCAGGGTCATATCTCTGTCCTCAACCAGCCAACGAGTCTCGCCCTTACGGGTCAATCCCCAGCGTTCGCTAGTCGAGCGGCAATACTCCATGGTTGTTGCGGTGGCCGACTGACCAGCCTCGCGCCCACCGCGCAGTACCTTTGAGATTCTGCCCATTTGGGCCGGTACAACCCCCATTAGGTCCAGCAGCAGCGTGGTTTTACCTACTTGCGTTTTACCGAAAACCACCACGTACGGTTCAGTCACCGTCTCTCTGAGTTGCAGACGCTGCTGTACGTCCCGACTCAATGTCTGAACCAGACGCGCGTAAGCACGCAGAGCCCATTGTGGCTGTCGCACCTGTAAGGCGTGCCAGTACTCTACCGCCTGGTTCGATGTCATTTCAGACCCCGCGTCCATCAGCAAACACGTGAAGGCCGGCGGCAGAAGCGTCGAGATCATGACGGAGGTCACTGGTCAGCGACTTCACATCGGCCATAGCACGGGCCAGACGGTCTTTGCGCATCAGACCTTCATCCATTTTATAGCGTGTTCGCAGTGCCTCAACGATCCTGCCCCGCGCCACAGCCATGGTGTCATCGAACTGTTTGCGCAAGTGGCCGACGTGGGCGTCATGTACGCTATGGAGCATGGAGTGTGCTTGCGCGCTAGCGGCCTTTTCAAACGTACGTAGCCGTGTCACCGCCACAGCAGTCAAGTAGCCTGCCGCAACTGCTGCAGCGACTGCGACGGCGGCTGGGTGAAGCGTCATTGGCACTGCAGGTAGGTTCGCTTCTTCCGACGAAGTATCACCAATAATCGTCGCCAGGATATCTGCTTTGCCATCACTGAGGACATCAACCGCCATTACCGTCGCCAGCGATTTAATAGCCGTTTTGCCGAGATCTACACCCGCGCTGAGGCTCTTGACGCCGTCCTCCACGAGGTTACTTCCCTGCGCTGCCTCTGTCGTTACCGCGACATCGTGGATCTGGATAACCTCCGGCAAGGCGTAGACCAGACGCGTGTACTCGAGTGCAATCGCAGGCACTATTTTAACGCTTTTGCTCAGCGACTTACTGGATGCCTGAAGAGTGCTGACGTTCTCGTGTGAACGGTGACCAAGTAGCAGGCGTACATCGCTGGCGATGTCAGGGGTCAGCGCTTTAAAAGTGACCATCTGTCCAGAAGGATGCATATAGCCAACCTGTTTCAGCGAGCGCGACTGCTCCTGTGTCAGCAACAGTTGAGGTCCGTTGGCGTCTGGAGCCTTATCTTCTCGTCCCAACTTACTACCTGTCAGCTTCGCCAGCTCTTCCGAGTATCGAGTGAAAAGTTGCGAGGCGCCGTGTTCCCACGCCTGCTTTACTACGGCCCTCATTTTCATCTTGGTTTCACTGGTGGTATCGAAAACGTTGGAGATCCAGTTGCCGAAACCTTCGTGTTCTTCCTTCAACACCTTATCTAGCGCATCACTGGCCTTTGAAAGCGCCTGGCTTACCAACTCACTTACCAGTTTCAGATGAGTATCCCGCAGGTCCTGCGCTGCGTCATCGAACTCTTCCAGTACTGCTTGCAACACCTGCGCACCTTCTGTGCTTTCGTCGGCGCTAAAATACAATTGCGACTTACTACGGATCAGGCTTAACACCCGTGTCAGGTCCTTACCGACCAGATTGGAGAGATCGCTCATTTGCAAATGACGGTTGGCCTGACCGGTGAAGTTTAGGTCGTTGATCGCGCGCTCCATGTGAGGCATCCAGTGCTCGATATATGCGGGGTCGTCGGTACCAGTCAGGATGATGTGACGCTCAGCGGCCTCGGCCGATACCTGAAACATTGTTTGCGCACTGTTGCGTAGCTGCTGGCGCTCGGCTAAGTCATCGCGGCTGTCTTCAGTTTTGGTAATCGCCACATAGGGCCGAACACCCGACAGTTCGCCGTCAAGCATGTCTTTGACGATCTCGACTTGTTGTTGATTAGCCATTCGAGTTTTATCGGTTACCACAATACAGCCACCTGCCGCCACCATGGCCTGACGCATCAGTTCCTGCCAGGCACGGTTATCACGGTCCTGTTTCTCATAACCGGGCAGTAGCAACCAAGCTTGGTTGTCGCGCTTGAAATACCGACGCGGCACACGTACCACGGGCAGTAAATCACCGGTGGCGGGATCACTGATTACTCTATGAAATTCGGCGACCTCGACCGGAACATCCTGAAGCGTGAAACTGCTAGCTCCCTCGTCTTTCAACAAACGGCGCACAAAACCCTGTACCTGTTGCAAGCCTTCCTGCTCCAGAACCAACACAGGCATTTTCTCACCCCGGCCCTCGTTGCCCTCAAGCCATTTATCTTCGGCTTCGAGCAAGCCATACAAACATGCCATCAACGTCGTCTTGCCCGCCCCTTGAGAGCCGCCAACTGCAACTACCCAAGTGTCGCCTAGCACCTGAGCAAGCAAAAGCCGGCGCATGACTTCCAGTAGCTTATCGTCGATTTCTTCATTGCCCAGATCAGTGCAGGCACCGCGGAGGTGGCGCAGTGCATTGTTCAGGCTTTCAAGCAGGACTTCGGGGGACTGCAGGGTCACTATCGTTTCCTTTTTCGATCGTCGATGTTGCCGCCGCTTGGCGGCCCTGAAAGCAAGCCACTTTTTACTGGAGACTCAGGTAGGGCCAAGAGAACTCTGAATACAGATGACCAGTAGAGTGCTGAGTATGGGAACGGATGCTGGGGGGGTACACGAGGGTGGCCAGGTCACCGCTGGCGAAAAACTGCAGACTTGCATCACACGAATCCCTTTTGCTCTGGGTTCACCTAGCGCGGCTACGTGACCGCTGTTAGTCAACTTCCCTTTAGGAACCTATCGGCTGGCCGCTTGAATACTTAAACCTCAGGGGCATTCAGCGACTGCTCTTACTTTTAAGACTCAGTTTCAGGCACCCGATCCAAAACACAGCTTGATGGCCCTCAGGCTACTTGCCAGCGCAAGCTACAACACAATCTACGACTTTTTCGAGGGCGCCGTATGCCAGCTCCGGCGACCAGTGCGAGGACGTCATCAAGCTATTGCTTGTTCAGCCACTTTCGCAGAGGTACGCAATTTGGCTGAACTCAAATATGGACTCGTTCGGCCAGTGGTTCCGCTACTGAGGTATAGCGAATGCGCCAAATTGCCGGGATATCCATTGAAAAAGTCATTCAAATGCGCATCGCTCTCAATCGGCCAATGGAGCGTGCGCGCTTACTGCTGAAAAGCTACTTCTGATGATTGTAGCTATTCGTGCGCAAGCGAAATTTTCCGATCAATAGCGTTCCTCACCCCATGGTTCTCGTAGGGCAATTATCGGATACTGCCATTGCGCCAGCACCCATTTTTCAAGGTTGAAACGACTCATGGCAAGGAAGAAGGTAAAAAACTCCACAGGTAATGGCATCCTGATCATTTTCGCTCTGGCCTTCGGCGCAGTCGCATCGATCCCGAAAAATGCTTGGATCGCCATTGGTGTTATTGCTTGCATTGCCGCGGTTTTTTGGCTGCTGGTTCGTCGCTCAAGGCGACAGGCCGAGAAATTTTCAGTGGCCGTTTCGGAGACGGAACGTCTGCGAGAGCATCAACGGTCAGGCCTCACTTTCTCTATACGAGAGGTTTCAGGGAGCCATATGGGCACAGAGGAAACCTCTGATTTTTACACTGTCCAACTCGGCTCAGCATCTTCAAAGTCCTTCAAAATTCCAAATGCGAGCACGCAAAAACCTGATGTTCGCTGGGTGCCCGCGAGTGAATCTGTCACCGTTTCCGGTTTTTTAATTCCGGGTGGCATGTTCTATATGGGCAGCGTGCTAGGTGGCCGGCACGATGCCGAAGAACCTTCACTGATAAACCCCAAACTCCGTATCGCAAAGACACACGTCGATCTAGAAGAACGGCTGATGTCCTATTGGCCTAGTTTTCACTCCATCACGTCAGAGGCTCGCCGTGGATACCTTCAATGGCTGGAGGGCGGCCGTCGTTACCCACTGGCAGACACCGGCTACGTATTTTTGTATTTCTATGGTCTAGAGCGTCGAGCACTCGTTGACGCAGTGAGTGACCCGGGCGTTAAGGCTGAGCTTCCTTTGATCGTAGAAGAAGTCCAGCGCCTATTGAGTATCTACGGGGAAAATAGGTCGTTCAGGGGATATGCGGAAGGTTTTCTGGATTACCTGAGCAACACCAAGATCGATCCAGACCTTTACCTTGGCCCACCTCCCAACGTTGTCGCGTATAGCTACGAGATGCCACTGCCACTGCGCGTAGGCCTGGGGCAATTCGCTTCCAACAAGCGCCCCCTTGATGCCGATTGGGCATTAGCCTGGGCGCTAGCTGACCCCAACATCAGCAAACGCACGCCCGTGACTCGCTGCAAGGATGTCTTTTCGAGACTGTTCAAGCTTAAGTACACAAGCGCCCATCCTAAGGGTCTTGTCCTGGCGCAGAACAAGACAAAACTTAAAACCAGCTATCGGCCGGCCTCCGCGGTCTTAATGGCCCCCACGCTTAGCTTGGGTGACCTTCCTGATGTCCTGGCCACGTCAGGTACACGAAAAAACCTGCAGTTGCTGGTTGAGCTATGCACTACCGAGCTTGAACCCTACAGCCGATATTTGGGCCGCAACCCTGATAGCGCAGAAGCTCTCGAAGGTCTTTTGCAACTTCCCGTCGCTCTCTGGCCGACGGCAGCCCGTACAGAATTGGACGAGCTTCAATTCAGAATTGGCGACGACCTGATTGTCATGAGCTTTGGCGAACTCGCAGGCCGGTTCAAGAGCGCCGGCGCCCTGTCCCGCGACAAAGTACTTGCACTTGCCCGCGCGCTGGAATCGCTTCACATCGGTATTGAACCCGACGTACTGGCTGGCAGTAAGACACCGAAAGCAGAAGATCAAATCGCGCTGTTCGTGACTCAACCAGAAGACGGGTCACTGCGAGCTTCTGCAGCCTACAATGCTGCTTCGGTGACGCTCGACCTTGCTAGTGCTGTGGCTTCTGCCGATGGTGATACCTCCACTGAGGAAGTTACGCTTCTTGCTCAACACATCGACTCCTGGAATCACCTGAGTGTGGCCCATCGCAAACGCCTTAAAGCACACCTGCGAATCCAGATCCAGCAACCACCAACGCTGGCCAGCCTGAAGAAAAAACTCGACCCACTAACGATCGAAGCCAAACGCACGATTGCCAGCTTTCTGGCCCATCTGGCGCAAGCTGATGGCATCGTCAGCCCATTGGAAGTGAAACTTCTTGAGCGCGTTTACAAAGCCCTGCAGCTGGACAGTCAGATGCTGTACAGCGATCTCCACGGTGCTGCATCTGGAGCAAGTATTGCCTCCGTAAAACCAAAAGCCGGCATTCCTCGTTCCGAGCCTGGTACCCCGATCACCGCCACTGCGAATCAAGGGTTCGTGCTTGATCACGAGCGCATTGCAGAACTGCAACGAGAAACCGCAGAGGTCTCCGCCCTCCTTGCCAAAGTCTTCACTGATGACCAGGTTGACGAACCGGAACAGTTGATCGATGTGGCAGAATCAATACAAGAATCGAGTGCAGACATTGATGGTCTCGATTTGGAACACTCTGCATTCCTTCGGTTGCTGATCTCACGCCCTGAGTGGAGCCGCTCCGAACTTGAAGCTGCCGCCAGCGACATGGAGCTGATGCTCGATGGTGCCCTGGAACAAATTAACGACATGGCTTTTGAACGTTTCGACATGCCCGTCACTGAGGGTGATGACCCTGTCGAGATCAATACAGACATTCTGGAAGAGTTAGCCCTATGAGCACTATCAGAGCCAAGGATCGCGATGCGGTCATCCAGTCGCTACGCGCAGGCGTCGTTCCTCGCGTGGGCCAACACCTGATTCAGGTTGGCCGGGTAGGCGAACTAGATGCACTGATTAAGGACGTCAATCGCCTGGTTGAAAGTGGATCTGTATTTCGAGTCGTCATTGGCGAGTACGGTGCGGGCAAGACGTTCTTTCTGAACCTGGTACGAGCCATTGCCATGGAGCGCAAGCTTGTCACCATGCATGCCGACTTGAACCCAGATCGCAGATTACATGCCACGGGTGGACAAGCACGTTCGCTTTACTCCGAGTTGGCTAAAAACATGTCGACTCGTACGAAGCCCGACGGAGGGGCTATGCAAGGCATTGTTGAGAAGTTCATCTCTCAGGCCAAAACCGAAGCCAAGGCGGCGGGTACGGACAGCGAGACTGTTATTCGTGCTCACTTGGCCGAGCTGACCGAGATGGTCAACGGGTATGATTTTGCGGAGGTGATTGCCGCCTATTGCCGAGGTTTCGAAGAAGGCAACGAGCAGCTCAAGGCCGACGCCATCCGTTGGTTGCGTGGAGAGTTCACCACTAAGACTGATGCCCGAGCAGCCTTGGGTGTACGAACCATCATTGATGATGCCTCCGTCTACGATCAGCTCAAGCTCCTGTCGAGATTCGTCAGACTTGCAGGTTTTGGCGGTCTGATGATCTGCCTCGACGAACTGGTCAACCTCTACAAACTGGCCAATACCCAAGCTCGTAATGCCAATTACGAACAGATCCTCCGTATTCTCAACGACTCTCTGCAGGGATCGTCCGAAGGGCTTGGTTTCGTTTTAGGTGGCACTCCTGAGTTTTTGATGGACACTCGTCGGGGGCTATTCAGCTACCCTGCCCTGCAATCTCGATTGGCCGAGAACTCGTTTGCAAAATCAGGATTGGTGGATCTGTCGGGGCCGGTCATTCGCCTGACCAGCCTGACCCCGGAAGACTTCTACGTGCTGCTTCAGAAGCTTCGTCACGTATACGCTGGCGGGGATGTCGAAAAATACTTACTACCTGACGAAGCGCTCCCCTTGTTCATGGCGCATTGTAATCAGCGCCTGGGAGAAGCTTACTTCCGCACGCCACGTACCACGATCACAGCGTTCATCAACCTGCTCGCCATCTTGGAGCAAAACCCGGGCGCCGATTGGCGAATGCTGCTTGGAGCCGTCGAGGTCGCCAGGGACTCAGGCGGCGAAGACGATACCAAAGTCGATGCGGACGATGAACTTGCCACCTTCACACTCTGAGTCATCGGGTTTCGATCAACTTGAGTACCGAATCCAGCGATGGGTTTGGGCGGAAGGCTGGACTTCCTTGCGCGACGCCCAGGAATGGGCGGTACCTGTTCTGGTGGACGCCGATCAGGATGTCATCATCGCCGCAGCAACAGCGGCAGGCAAAACCGAGGCTGCTTTTCTTCCCATACTCACCAATTTGCTGAATCGTGATGATCCACCCGGTTCGGTGCTGTATATCAGCCCGCTCAAGGCCCTGATCAACGACCAGTGGGACAGGTTAAGCCGTCTTTGTGAGCAGCTTGAGATTCCCGTAGTGGCTTGGCACGGGGACATCTCCTCAAGCAAAAAGCATCGCTTTTTGAAGTCCCCTGAGGGGGTGCTTCTGATCACTCCTGAATCCCTTGAAGCCCTGTTCGTCAACCGCGGTTCAAGTCTTGGCGGGGTGTTCCAGCACCTGCGTTATATCGTCGTGGATGAGCTGCATGCGTTCATCGGTAGCGAACGAGGCAAGCAACTTCAGTCGCTAATGCATCGGGTAGAACTTGTTGCCTGCCACCGTCTCCCTAGAGTCGGGCTCTCAGCCACCCTCGGCGATATGAAGATGGCGTCGGAGTTTTTGCGTCCGGGAAATGCCGATGGCGTTACCGTCATTGAATCAAAAAGCTCCAACCAGACTCTCCAGGTGCAAGTTCGTGGTTACATTCAGCCACCCATGAGCGAGCTCAAGAAGAAGCCCGTAAAGCTCTCTGACCAGGCGGAAAATGAAGACGAGACAGAGAACGAGGCAAGCCCAGACTTCGCGATCGCTGATCATCTTTACAAGGTGTTACGCGGCAGTAACAACCTGATTTTCCCAAACAGCCGGTCTCAGGTTGAATGGTACGCAGATCAACTGCGACGGCGCTGCGAGAAAGACGGCGTGCCTAACGAATTCTGGCCTCATCACGGTAGCCTTTCGAAGGACTTACGTGAGCAAGCAGAGCATGCTCTCAAGGCAGGGACTCAAGCAGCATCCGCGATTTGCACCACGACGCTTGAGCTCGGCATAGACATCGGCAGCATCAAAACAGTCGTGCAGATTGGTGCCCCACCATCGGTGGCGAGTCTGCGACAACGTCTAGGGCGATCGGGAAGGCGCCCAGGAGAAAAAGCAACGCTGCGCGTTTACTGCAAGGAATCGCCACTCAAAGATGGATCGAGCCTCTCGGATCAACTGCGCCAAGGCTTGGTTCAAACCATTGCCATGATTCGACTGCTGGCCAAGGGGTGGTTTGAACCTCCCAGGGCTCAAGGCATTCACGCGTCCACCCTCGTTCAACAATGTCTTTCAGTGATTGCCCAGTGCGGCGGTGCATCTGCTGCAGATCTCTGGAAAAGCTTGATTGCTGAGGGAGCATTTCCAAAAGTTGAGAAACCAGACTTTGTGAAGTTGCTCAAGGCGCTCGGCGAGCACGAGCTCATTGTTCAGGACAGCTCAGGATTGCTTCTCCCTGGGACGGTTGGAGAGCGATTGATCAACCACTATGAGTTCTACAGCGCATTCACCAGCGACGAAGAATTTCGCCTTGTATGCGATGGTAGGGCACTGGGATCTGTGCCGGTAAGCCGTCCACTGACCAAGGATCAGCGCATTATTTTCGGAGGTCGGAGGTGGCAGGTTCGTGATGTTGATCTCCAGGCCAAAGTCATCATCGTTTCAGCAGCACGCGGTGGCGCCCCTCCTCAGTTCGATGGCCTGGGTGCGATGGTGCATGACAACGTACGCCAAGAAATGCGAGCCGTCTTGGCAGACACACTCCCCTGCCCCTTTATTGATCAAGGGGCTCAAGAGCTTCTCGACGAGGCTCGAAAGACATTTGTTTCGCTGGGACTTGGTAAGCGCTACATAGTTGAGTCGGGCGGTAAGTGTTATCTGATGAGCTGGCTAGGTGATCATGCCAACGATGCACTGCGCTTGTTACTCAATCATGTCGGCCTTTCTTGTGATAACGCAGGCCTTGCCATTGAGGTTGACGCCGACATCGGTCGAACCCAAATGGCACTGAAGGAAGTCGGAAGCCTGGATGCTGCTGATCTAGATTCGATACTTTCGGAAGTGGAAAACATGCTGCGCGAAAAGTGGGATTGGGCACTGCCGCATTCCTTGCTGATGAAGTCGTTTGCTTCCATATCGCTCGATATCTCGACCGCAATTCTTTTTGCACAGAGTCATTCCGTGGAAAAATAAGCGGAAGAAACTGCGCTGCATTGATCCGATACTAGACGCAGAAAACACTGCGATGCTTCCCCGCTGGGCTGATGATGAGTAATCACCGCCGGCTCCGCTTTGCTTAACCTGGGCCTATTTACCGGCCGGCACGGAATGATTTGTTTTTAATCGAGTATCGTGGCCCACCGGCTAACACTTAAACATCGAAATCTCCGAGAAGCTTACCTTCGATGAAAACTAGGTCGATATTTAACAGTTCTCAGTCGACCAGCTCCGTGCCATCATTTTGCAATCCACCCCAGCGATAAAAGGACGTACCGATGGCACAACAATATCTCATTCCGGCCCTGATCGGACTCTTCAGCTTGCTGTTTCTGGGGATCGGTTTCTGGATCAATAGCCGTATCGCGGCAGGCAAGCTGGCTCAACAATTCTCCGAAATACAATCCAGTCATCAAGCTGAACACCAGCAATTGCTGAACGATGTTGCGCTTTCTCGGCAACGTGAGCAGCAAATGCTCCATGAGCAATCGGAACATCAAAATGAGCTGAAACTGGCCAGTGAAGCATTGGTGAACCATCGAGAAATCGAGAAGCAGCTCAGCATTCAGCTCAGCGAGTTCAAGACTTCGCTGGAGGCCGAGAAGCAACGCACGCTCGATAAAGCGCAGCAACTCGCAGAGGCCGCCGCTCTCATTGAAAAACACAGTGTGGAAACGAACCTACTCCGGCTACAGCTCGGCGAATTAAAACAAGAGCTTGGCCAAGGCCAGGAGCAGACTCGGCAGTTGGATGAGTTGAAGCAGGCGCTGACGCAGCAGCAAGCGCGTTTTGACGCAGCTCAACTACAACTGCAAAAACAAGGTGAGCATCTAGGTCAAAGCGCGGAACAAGCGCATCAGCTAATGGAAGTAAAAACCGCCAATAAGGACCTCCAAAGTCGTCTCGACAATGCCCAGGAAGAATTCAAAAAGCAGCGCGAACAATTGGGGCAGGCAGCAGAACAAAAGGACCAATTGGACACGCTGCGCAACACATTGGCCCAACGAGACAAAGAACTAGCCGATACGCGAGATGAACTCAGCCTTGCGAAGCAGAGTCTTGCCGAAATAAATATGCGCCACCAGCGCGACCAGCACTCAGCTGCAGAGAAACTGCAGCTGTTGGAAGATAACAAGGTCCAACTCAAGCAGGAGTTTCAGAACCTTGCAAATCAGATTTTCGACAGCAAACAGCAGAGCTTCTCGGAACAAAGCCGCCAAGGGCTGGACACTCTGCTAAAACCGTTCAAGGACCAGCTCGAATCATTCCGTCAGCGGGTGGATCAGGTTCACTCCGATACCGTCCAAGGCCAAAGCTCGATGAAAAGCGAGCTGGTCAAGCTGATGGAGTTGAACGTCCAAATCACAACCGAGGCGTCAAACCTTACCAAGGCGCTCAAAGGCGACAAAAAACTTCAAGGCACCTGGGGCGAGCAAAAGGTAGAAATGCTGCTCGAGCAAGCAGGACTGCGCAAAGGGTTCGAGTACCACCGCGAGGCGAACTTCAAGGACGACGATGCAGGAAACAATCGACCAGACTTCGTGGTCAATTTACCTGAAGGCAAACACATCATCATTGACAGCAAAATGTCGCTGGTGGCCTATACGGAGTACGTCGCCGCCGAAACCGACGAAGATCGCACCAAAGCCCTGTCCGCTCACGTTTTGGCGTTGAAGAACCACATCAACGGGTTGTCCGATAAGAAATACACCGACCTTAACGGAATCAACTCTCCCGACTTTGTGTTTTTATTCATGCCGGTTGAGCCCGCGTACCTAGTAGCGGCTGAGCACAGTCCGGGGGTATTCCAGGCAGCCTATGAAAAACGTATTGCGATAATTACCGCCACCACCTTGCTCCCGGTATTAAGGGTCGTATCGAATCTGTGGAGTATCCAACGTCAAAACAGCAGCACGCTGCAACTTGCCACGATGGCGAGCAAGGTCTACGACAAGTTGCGAATCTTTGTGGAAAAAATGGACAAGCTCGGCAATCAGATCGCAACGGTGCAGAAAAGCTTCACAGAAAGCGTCAATACACTGAAAGGAGATCACGGAAGCCTGACCAAAACCGTGGACAAGTTCGTCGCCTTAGGCGTTACAGTGTCCAAGCGTCTACCCGCTTCAGCGGTGGGAGATGATGAAGAGATGGAAAGCGAGTTGGCTACACTGCCAGTGGAAAGTGCGGCCAATACCTGATCTGAACAGTGAGCGGCGGCCCTTGCCGCTCATTTTGCCTCAACTGACCCCGAGCACTCGTTCAAAGTCACTGGCTTGAATATCCCCGGAGCCGCTCAACATATCCCTCGCCAACGCCCGTCTCTTGCTCAACAGCTCATCCAGCGTCGCTTCAAACGTCGGCATCGCTGCATCGCGCACTGTTGGGTAATACACGTAAACATCCTTCTCCTGCCCGATCCGATACGCACGGTCGGTGGCTTGATCTTCTTTGGCCGGGTTCCAGCATCGGGTGAAGTGGATGACGTGGTTGGCAGCCTGAACGTTGACACCAAAGCCAACGGCAATAGTCGAGAGGATGATCACAGAGAACCCCGCCTGAGCCTGGAACTGGTCGATCAGTTTTTGTCGGCTGTTCGCGCTCTGGCTGCTGGTGCTTGTGTCGCCGTTGATCACGGTGGCGCGGAATCCGAAATGCTCCTGAATAGCGTGTTGAAGTTCACGCTGGATATCACGCAGTTCGGTAAAGAGAATGACTTTGTCACCCTTCCCGGCCTTTTTGATGGACTCCAGGGTATCGATCAGCCAGCGCAGTTTCGGCGAGTTGTCACGCAGGCGTTTGTCCGGCTGAACACTATAGGGGTGAGCACAGATGAGTTTGAGCTTGTGCAGCAGGCCGAGCATTCCGGAGGTTTTCTGATCAAGCTGTTCTTCGATCTGTTGCTTCTGGCTATAGGCAGAAATTTCCGAGAGGTAAAGATTTCGCTGTAGGGTGTGCATCGACAGTGAACGGCAACCCTTGTCTTCGATTTTCGCGGGCAGGTCTTTGGCGATGTCTTGTTTGGTGCGGCGCAGGGTTTGCGGCTCAATCAGCTCACGCAAGCGTTCCAAGGCAACGGTGTCTCGCTCAAGTGCAGCTTCGATGGGTCGCTGGTACTCCCGACCAAACTGGTTCAACCCGCCAAGGAAGCCTGGCTGGATGAAGTCGAACAGGCACCAAAGATCAATCAGGGAGTTTTCCACTGGCGTCCCGGTGCAAGCGACCCGGAATCGAGCCGGAACAGCCTTGATTGCCTGAGTCACCAGAGCGGCAGGGTTCTTCAGTTTCTGAGCTTCGTCGCACACGACGATCGACCATTGCTGGCGAGCTAGGGAAAACTCTTGGTCACGAAGCGTTTCATAGGTGGTCAGTACGATACGTGCACCGCCAACCCAGCCCGGGCGAAGCAGGTTCTTGATACCCTTCGCCTTCAAGTCGGCGGGAATCTCGTCTTTCTTGAACTTCACCGCGCTCAAAGTCGAGCCGTAGAGCTTCAGGACTGGGAGTGCGTCAGCAAAGAAGAACCGGTGCAGCTCTCGCTCCCAGTTATCGAGCAATGAAACCGGCGCAACGATCAAGGTCGGCTTGTCTTGAGGATATTGCTCCAGATACCAGACCAGAAACGTCAGCAGTTGTATGGTTTTGCCCAGGCCCATGTCATCGGCGAGCAAGCAACCTGAGACGTCTGTTGGCGAAAGCCGGAAGAGATGTTGAAGCCATGCAACGCCCTGTAACTGATGTTCTCTCAAGATGACGTCGGGTCTTAGCAGGCTCGGCAGCTCAGGCCGAGCATCGAGTGCTGCTCGTAGGGCTTGCTGACGTACTTGAACGTACGTTGGCTCGTCGATGTTATGACCTATTTGGAGTACCGCACGGCCTACTTTTTCGTCAAGACTCGAAATCCGGGTCTCGGGTATGGATATCTTTTTGGACCAGGCATCAAATAGCTGCTCTGCCGCCGAGATGGAAAGCGGCGTGTCGGAGAGTGGCATCAGCACCGTCTCATCACCTGCCGCGCGAGCCTCGTCCAGCCGTTGCTCGAACTCATCAAACTGAGCCCGATCCGACGGATCCCAGCGCCCGAGGATTTCGGCGTCGATGCCTAAATCCGCGAGGTCTTTAGGCAACCAGTTTTCTGTCGCCTCCTTGACCAGAAAAGGTGACGTGATGCGCTCTGCTTCGCCGATGCCAGTGACACGATCGCCATACAGCGACAAATCCAACACTGCGTCGAACTCCGCGCCAGCCGCTTCGTTCTGCCAGCGTCTAAGCAACTCACTGATGCCTGCCAATTGGCGTAAATCGAAGTCGCTTAATTCAAGCTCGTAACCCTGCCAGAAGCCCGCCGGCATGCCTGCAGCCAGCTTCAACTGAAGCTCATGCACGAAGGGAGCAAACTCATGGGCTTCGTTGAACGGCAGCTCTATCGATGCTTGCGGCGTTGGTGAAATGGGCTCAAGGGTCAGGTTAATGCGCTGAATGCGCAGACCGGTATCGTCGTTGAGCTCGGGTTCAAGATGAAAACGGTGAAAGAAGATACCAGCGTTCGCCAGGTCGCTTTCATAGGTATCAGCGTCTAGCACCTGACTGGCACTATCACCCAAGGCACTATAGGGGTTCCGGATAAATGAAAGCGCATGGTCGCCCGCCACCCGGCGTCCGTGCAGTGAACGCACATAATCGAGCACCGATTTAACTTCCGGCTCGATCAGCACATGGGTCAATGATCCGTCAGCCCCGGTGACTCGGTAACGATCTTGCACTTGTTTGTGGGCATCGAAACTTTCCAGCCAATTTTCCGGCTGCCCGTCGAAAGTAGGTTCCAGCTCGATGACTGGCGTATTGCCTACGCTCGATTTACGTGGATTGAGACGAAGATTATCGGGCCTGACCACAACGGTTTTTTCGAGAAAACCATCCATACCTGCGCCAGCCTTGCGGGCCAGCTTGCGGACGCTGGCCCAACCAATCTGGTTGGTAAGTTCGCCAGGGCTTTCTTGTTGCGATAAATGGAGCTGCCGAACAGCACTCACCAATTGATAAGTTGCCTCAGGCAGCAGCTCGATTTTATCGCCATGCGTGAGGACTGCGCCCGTGCGTTTGGTTTGCACTGTAGCGGCGGATTCGTTATCGCGCCAAGCACCTATCGATACCTTGAAATCGTTCGAAGCAAGACTGCCTTGGCTAGTGAGCTGCGGGGTAAAGTTCGACTGCTTTGGCAATCCGAGCAATGGTACGCTGCTGACGTGTCCTTCGTCATTCAATAGTCGATAAAGCTCGTCCCACGGCAGTAGCCATCGATCACTGAGTTGGGATACGAACTCTTCCTCTTCGAGCTGATCGAGGTAACTTGCCAGTGGCCAAAACTCAGTACTCTCGGCAAGGCTCAGCGGGAAACACAATCCCTGCTCCTCTATCGAGTACGTCGGCAAATTATTGAGCTCACCGGACTTCGGCAGCAGGCCTTTTCCAGATAGAAAACGCTTGAGCATTACTGCCTCCAGAATCTCAGTGGCTGATTGTTGACGGGCTTGAAGCCTAGGCGTTGAAGGGCGGCTATAGCGGGGGGGTCATGGCTGTCCAAGTGGACTTGGAAGGCACCACCCTTGCCGCGGGAGTCGTGGATTTTGTATCTAACCGTTTTCACGGCATCTCGGACTTGTTCGTCCAAGCTCGTCAACTGTTGCTTTGAGGATGAGTACGGCCCAAACCCAGACTGCGTTTGAATCGAGATCCCTAGTCGCTGAAGTTCATCATCAAATTTGCTCAACCAACCCTCGATTCGAGTTGGACTGCTGGGAGCCGGTGAGTGGCGCATGCGCGCCAAAGCCCTGGGCGGTTGTTTAAGCTCCCCAAGTTCTAATTGAGATTTGTCCGGATTGAACGGTGATTTAATTGCCTCATACACATAGCAGGCGTTACCTGTGCCGGAAAACTCTACAAAAAAATAATTCCCTATCTGCATGACCACGGCATTGTTGTGGCTAGGAGCGCCTCCCAAGCGACTGAAACGCCCCTTATTTTTTTCACGAAAATGGACGAAGTCTTTACTTCGATCACCCCAAGCGTCTAATCCCATGACAATGCGGGTGTAGCTCATCTGATTTGCAAAACGAAGCCAGTAGTAAAGACGCGAATGGTCAACGTCGGCATCACCTTTCAACAGATTGAAGAAGTGCTCAAGGTCTTCTTTCGCAAACCACGCGACCACCATCGCACAAACGTCTTTCTCCACGTACTGAAGCCAGCTGTTTTGTTTGGAACGAATCTGTGGGCTGCCCCAGTTATCCAAAGCAGTCTGTTTGAGAAGGGACGACGGTTTTTCCCGATACGTCGCTGCGTGATAACGCGTCAGGCAAGCGCTGAGGAGCGCATTCATGTATGTCGGATGCTGACGTCCGATCTCAATGAAGTCGGGGAATCGTTTCGAGAACTCTTCGTCGTCCAAATTGAAGATTCGAGACAGCAATACGCTAAATATCCGGTGCCATAACCAACTGTTGTTAGGGATCTGCGCGATCGTTTGCAGCACTGAGAGATCACTGATTTCGCCATTGAACATCTGCTCGCCAAGCGTCTCTCCCGCCCGCTCGGAAAACAGCTCCTTATGATGCTGGACGATGCGCATCCATTCTTTTTCACGAGTTTGTTGAGCCTTTACACAAGCGAAACCCTTGCGGATGTCGCCTTGCAACAAGCACCAGACGGGATTCGTGTCGGGCTTATCGGACTCGTAACCGAAGTAGCTGAAACAAAGCGCCAGCCAATCGCGGCGGCTCAGGCGCCGTTTTTCGATCCGCTGACTGACCTCGATATGGATTCGGCCATAAAGTTGCTCGTCCTCAAGAATGGGTCCTACACGCTCGCTTTTATCTGCGAGACCGGCGAAGACCATGCGCCACTCGGAAGACGTCAGAGGCAGGACATTCCTGAACTTATTGATGGCGGCTCTACGTTTTTCCTGAGGCGGTGGCAACGCTTTCTCTGCCCGCTCAAACCGGTCATATAAATCAGCACTGGCAGCTTCCATTCTAGGAAAGCGAGCCAACGGTTCAGAACTGATCGCACTTCTACGGGCAGCGAGCCCGAGCGCTATAGCTGACGACAGCTTGGCTAATGCACTAGTCATCGCGTCATCGCCAACTGGCATTTCTCGGACACTGTGCTGGCGAATACCGGAACTTCTGGTTTGAGGTTTTCCTCCTTCTCCTTCAAGCCGTAGAACTGCATTCTCAGTTCAACTCGGCGGCTTGCCTCGTTGGTGTCCTTTGCGTTGTTGAAAGAAACACCACCCGCCAGGAACATCGATCTGATCTGCTGTTGTCTTTCAGCTGAAAGGTCGATTTGCAGAGGGCTGCGACTATCAAGCAGGCTACACATCACCCACTCGGACCGTTGTAAGGACAGGTGCAGGTTGTACAAATACGAGCCGACGGTATCGGTAAACCCCTCGATAACGACCTGTTTGAACCACTTACGTCCCTCTTCGCTATCGGCAGCATCAAGAATGAGTGGCACTACGCCCTGAAGGGCGCTTTGACCCTCGTCGCTCAATGAGTACTGGTTATGCCCAAAACGTCCCGCCTCACCGAAGCTGATGCGATTGTCTTTGCAATCGACGACGATGGTTGCATTCGAGTGCTTAGCCTTGAGCTGCAAATGCTCGCAGAGCTGGCTAATGTCGCGACGGCGCTGTTTCTCGCCCTGCTCTGACTGATTGATCCTCTGGGTGACCGAGCTCAAAGCTGCAACCATCACGACGAGAAACAGGATCATCATGGCGGTCATCAAGTCTGCAAAAGAGATCCAGAACGGTTTCTCCGCATCATCCTTGGCGCGAGCCACCGAAGGCATTTGCTTACCAAACATATGTCAGCCTCCGTTACTGCTTGATTCGTTCCATGATGTCGCCGAAGTCTTCAATGCTTTCCTTCACTCCGTCGACGCCGCCAGCCAGACTTTTAACAGCTTTATCCAGCTCCGTATCCAGACTACCCAACGTCTGCCGGAGTACCCTGTCCATTCCGTCCCCAAACTCTTTGAAACCATCGCCCAAAACACCGCTGATGTTTTCCAGGTACTCATGAACCTCGCGATTGAGCGACTGCATGCGTTCCGATTGTTGCTTCAGATCCTGGAGGTATTGAGCACGTCCGCTGGCCTCAACTTGCGCGCTGGCCACCACACCCTCGATGACGATTAGTGTTTTGCTCAACGCTTCACGGTTGTTGCGATAGTCCGCGACGACGCTGTTCAACTCTCGAGAGGCCTGAGCAAGCTCGGTCCCAGCCCCTTGAACAGTGCCTAGCAAACCAGCCGTCGATTCACTCGCCCTCGATACACTCAGTCCGGCATTTTCAAAGCGCTCAGCTGCGGCTCTCATTTTGTCTGCACCTAGTTGCATGCTTTGCAGATGCTGTTCGGTTTGCGCGCTTAATACCTTGACGTTGTCTTGCGAGGCTTTATTTTGCTCAGCGACAGACTGCAGCAGCGTTTTGACCTGCTCGTCCAACCCGCCCACCAACTCGCGAGTGCCTTGATGAAGCTCTGCTTGTGCAACGCGAGTGGACTGATCCATTTGTTCGCGCCCACTTTCCAGTTTTTTGAAAACAGTAGAAAGCTGCTCGCCGAGCACCTCTACAGAGGCTGCAATCTTGGCCATGGTTTCTTGTTGGCCTTGACCCATGTTTTTTTGGATTGACTCGACAAACGACTGAAGGCTCTCGGCCATCGCCAGCTGACGAGCCTCGCTGTCGGAGAACATTTTTTCCAACTGCTGTGCCATGCGCGCGCCAGCGTCTTCGCCCTCACTGCCGATGCGGACAATGGACGACTGCAGATTTGTCAGCATTTCGTTCATGCCAGCCTGCATGGCACTTTGGCCGGTCTGCATGTCGGTCAGCAGCTGTGCAATCATTGCTGAGCTGCTCTGATTCGAGCTTTCACTGGCCGAGCGCATGTCTTGAATGAGGCTGGAGAATCCCTGCTGCATTGACTGCATGGCAGCAACGGACTGGCCCATCATTTCGTTCAGGCCATTGAACTGCTGGCCGAAAGTGCCTTCCAACTTGTTCATGAAAGCAACCAGAACATCCTGTAGCAGATTTTTCACTTGTCCGGATTGATCGCCACTCGCAGCCTGTACCGCCCCAGCAATCGCTTCCAATGGCGACTTCAAGCTGTTTTCAATGGCACTGCTGACCTGATCCGCCAACAGCTGCCCGGAGTCACGATAGGTCGTAGATAACGTGTCTGCCAACTTGAGGCTTTCGCGGACCTGTGTATCGACCAGGTTTTGCAGCATTTCCCGAAGGTCTGTAACCAGACTATCTTTCAGCTGGCGAGATTGGACCGAGTTTTCAGCACTGGACCTTACGAGCGCAGCAAGATATTCCTCGCCAACACCACTGTCGAATAGGCTATCGATCGTCTCATTCAGCGATTCCAGATGCTTGTAACAGCGCCCCAATCGCCACTTTTCCGAGACAGTGACGATGATCGACGCCATGATGGAAAGGAATGAACCGATGAAGGCAAAGAGCACGTCCTTCAGGAGTTTGTCGACGCTCGAGTTGACCAGCTCCGGTGTGCTTGGATCAAAGTGCTGCAACCCTAGCATCAGGCCAAAGAAGGTTCCGACAATGCCGACACCCGTCAGGATGCCCGGCAGGTGCTTGAAGAATTCAGTAGCCAGCGGTGTATCGACAACACTCTGACCGGTAAAAAAATTGGCCGCGACAGTGGTCGCACGGGAGCGCACCAGGCGCTCCTCGCCTTCGTGATATTCGAACTGATTGTGAAGGGTCTCTGAATACTCTTTCCAAAGATGCTTCAGTTTTGTCGCACTGAATACTTTCGACAGCTCTGCTTGAAGCTGATCAGGCGACTTTGCCTTGATAGTAGTAATGCTACTTGTAAGCGACTTGAGCCTTCTGCTCAACACGAACGATGGGATGAAATATCTTCCGATATACCAAAGGCACAAAACCGCCACGGCCACCATGACTACACGCGGAGCCATTAGCTGAGCAGTGCTGGCGTCGCCCCACAATTTTAATAATGTCGAAAAGTCCACACTTCAGCCTTCAAATTATCTTTTATGCGCTAACGAGCGCTTACGCAGGAAGAAACGCGGGACGTCGCGGCACGCTTGTTCCAACGGTGTTTTTCAGGGATGTCTGGATGCCTGATCCTTAAGCAGAATGCTAAGAATATGCAGCGAAGAGATGGGCGCTCAGAGAAGAAACGTCATCCTTGCGAGGCAAATATCCATCCATGTCCTTTTGCCAGCACGATACGCTTCATCCCTCCGTACGGCAAAGCCATATGCGAACGTCAGCCGACCAAGCGTGTCGCCTATAAGCACATGAAAACGAAAATCCGACTCTGAGGATCCTCATGCCCGAGGCGCGAATCACGCGACCACCCGAAGTCGAACTTACACCCTATTCAACATCTTTCGAACACTTCTGTCTGCGCACTTAGCCCTATCAGTCCAAGCAAGGGTCTTGTTGGCGATTTCAGAGCACCGATTAACTGATCAAGAACGGACAGCTCTGCGTAAACGTGCGTTCGGCCTGAAGGTCTGACTGGACGCATTGACGTGCTGCTTGTGCCTTCCGGGACAAACTCTGGCGTTTGTATCAGCTGAGGATTCCACCCAGAGCCAGTTGTTTTGTAGGGGTAAAAACGAAGAGAAATAAAAAAGGGTCGCGAGATACAATCTCGCAACCCTTTGAAAAATATGGTCGGGACGGAGTGATTCGAACACTCGACCCCTAGCACCCCATCTCCTTTTTCATACTTCTTGAAAGCTTCCAAAATTTCACTCTGGATTTTTCTAAGCCAGTATTTACTTGAGTTCCAGCGATGCTCTGCTCTACACGAGTCCAGTAACGTCCATCAAGAGCCGACGTTTTTGTGGGGGTAAAAGTAGGGGGAGCCCATTTCATGGCCAAAATCACCATCAAAGAACTCGAGTCGCTGACCGCTGAAGATGCCGGCCGCATCCTCCGGGAAGATGGCAATCTCGCCGGCCGAATCTCCGTGCGTAAGGACGGCGTGTCGCTCAGCTTTTTCTATCGCTATCGGTGGGGCGAGCAGAACAAAGAGTACGCCTGCGGCACCTGACCGCGCAAATCCCTGACCGACATCCGCAAGGCTCGTAACCAGGCCCGTGCGCTTATCGATGAGCAGGTCAATCCCAACGAACACAAAAAAACCGCCAAGGCACAGGCCTATACCGCGGCTAACGTAGAGGCCGAACAAGTAAAAACGTCGAAGGTGCAAACGCTGACCGTCCAGGATCTGGCCAAGGCCTGGCTGCTGAATGGCGTCGCACGCAAAGATGGCAATGCCGAGTTGCAACGACGTTTTAACAAGGACCTGTTGCCAGCACTCGGCAGGACAGCGGTGAACAATGTTTCCGAACACGATGCTCGGGCGCTGATCCGCACCGTGGTCAACCGCGGCGCTCACCGGCAAGCCATCAGCTTCTTTTCCGACCTCACCCAGATGTTCAGTTGGGCGAGAAAGCGCCAACCTTGGCGGGCGTTACTGGTTGAGGGTGATCCGACGGAACTGGTCGACATCTCCCCCTTGATCCCTGCCGAGTACGAAGCGGAACGAAGTCGCATCCTTTCACCGGCGGAGCTGTTGGAACTGCACAACCGCTTCCAGCAAATGACCGCCGATTACAACGCCCTCCCCGCCGGCCAAAAATACGACGGCATTCGACCGCTAAAAAAGGAAACGCAGCTCGCGCTCTGGATCAGCCTGGGCACGCTGTGCCGGATTGGCGAGTTGCTCCAGGCCGAATGGAAAAATGTCGATCTGGACCAGCAAACCTGGTTCCTCCCCTGCGAAAACGTCAACGGCACCCGCGGCAAGAAACAGGACCACCATGTCTTCCTCTCGCCCTTCGCCCTGCATTTCTTCCAGGAACTCAAGACCCTGACCGGAGACTCCCAGTGGTTTTTTCCCAACAAGCAGGATGATGGGCATGTGGACGTAAAGGTGGTGAGTAAACAGGTCGGCGATCGCCAGGCCCGCTTCAAAAACAGCAAGGCTCTCTCCAGACGGCGACATGACGATACGCTGGTCCTGGCCAACGGCCAAAGCGGCGACTGGACGCCGTATGACCTGCGCCGCACGGGCGCGACCATGATGCCGGCGTTGGGGGTCAGCCTGGACGTCATCGACCGCTGCCAAAACCATGTACTGGCCGGCTCCCGGGTCAGGCGCCATTACCGGCATCACGACTATGCCGAAGAGAAGAAGTGTGCCTGGAACCTGTTGGGCGAGCGACTCAGTGCCGTGCTGTCCTCGACCTACGAGCACACGCCGAACGAGTCGATGCTATCTTTTCCAGGGTACGTGGCGCCAGAGACGCGGACACCCTCATAGGGTTGTTGCACCCAGAATTCTCCGGAACTTAAGATCCGCGACAACCCATGTTGGGACCTTAAATTCGCGATGAGCAAGAGATCGTGAATGGGCTGAAGATGAAAGACGACGTCTTGAATGAGCCCGTACTACAGAAACTCAACGTCGCCTCAGACTAGCGCAGTGACACCAACGAATTCACTTACGTCAATGCGTTGAGTGATGCAGTGTCCGACTTCAACGGCCGGTGATATATCGTTCACTCCCCTCCCTGCGCTGCAATCCCAGTACACGATGCTCTCGTATCATCGCCTTTTTTCGCACATTTGCTGATGCCCACTACCTCCGCACTTTTACGCGCTTTTGCACCTTCGCTGTTCAACAGGAAGTAGGACAAAGCAGGAATCAGCACCAACGCCGCCAGCATGTTCCAGATGAACATAAAGGCCAGCAGGATGCCCATATCCGCCTGGAATTTGATCGGCGACCACATCCAGGTCACTACCCCCACAGCCAGCGTTACCCCCACCAGAGCGACCATCTTGCCGGTGAATTGAATGGCGCGGCGGTAGGCGTGTTGAAGGGTCATGCCCATGCGTTGGCCTTCCAACTGTACGCTGAGGAGATACAGAGCGTAATCCACCCCCACCCCAACCCCAAGTGCCACCACGGGCAAGGTGGCGACTTTCAGCCCCATATTCAGCTGTACCATGAGCGCTTCGGCCAGCAGTGAGGTGAGCACCAGCGGTAGAATCGCTACCACCGTTGCGCGCCAGCTACGGAAAGTGATCAGACAAAGCAGCGCTACGGCGGCGTATACCGCCAACAACATCTCCATCTGCACGCTTTTCACCACGATATTGGTGGCGGCTTCGATACCGGCGCTGCCGGCGGCAAGAATGATTTGCCGATCCGGGGTGCTATTTTTCTCGGCAAACGCGCTGGCCACTGCGACGACACGCTGCAGGGTGGCGGCCTTGTGATCAGAGAGATAGGCCAGTACGGGAATCAGGGAGCACTCGCTATTGAGCAGCTCCGAATTCCACGCCAGCGCATTGTTGACTTGAGGCCAAACCACGCCCTTGTTGTCGCTGATTGTCAGCCATTTGGGGCTGCCCTCGAAACCACCAGCGGTGTATGCGCGCACGGTATCGGCCAGGGAGGTGGTGCGCTGCACGCCTTCGACTTGGGACAGTTCCCAGGCCAGACGATCGGCTTCCACCAGCGTCTGGTAGGCGCCACATTGATCGGGAGCAGTCTTGATCATCACCGCAAATACATCGCTGGAAACGCCGAACTTGGAGGTGATGAAGGCGTTGTCCTGGTTGTAGCGTGAGTCTGGGCGCAGTTCCGGGCTGCCGGCGTGCAGGTCGCCCACTTGCAGTTTCTCGCGCTCATGGAGGGCCAGACCCGTGAGAACGATGGCCACGACAACCGCGCTAATGGCCCAGCGTTTCTCGGTGAAGCGGTCGAGGGCACCCCACAGGCGGCCGATGCCGAGTTTTTCGATGGCATGGTTTTGTTCGATCAGGTGCCGGCGCGCCGACTCCTGGCTGATGCCGGTAAAGGACAATAACACCGGCAGCAAGATCAAGTTGGTGACCACCAGCATGGCGAAACCGAGGCTGGCGGAAAGGGCCAGTTCGCGGATGATCGGAATGTCCACCAACACCAGAACGGCAAAACCCACTCCGTCGGCGATCAAGGCGATCAGACCAGGCATAAACAGGCGGCGGAAGGTGTAGCGCGCGGCCACCCAGGGGTGAGTGCCACGGGCGATATCCTGGGAAATCCCATTCATCTTTTGGCAGCCATGGGACACGCCGATGGCAAAGATGAGGAAGGGAATCAGGATGGTGAACGCATCCAGCACACCGCCCATGGCGATCACCAGACCTTGCTGCCAAATCACTGCTGCCAGGGAACAGACAAGCACCAGACAGGTGCTGCGTACACAGCGTGAGTAAAGGTAAATGATCAGCGCCGCCACCACGGCAGCGACGATGAAAAACAACATCACCTTAAACAGGCCATCGATCATGTCACCGGAAATCTTCGCAAAGCCGGTGATGTAAATGCCGATGTTTTCGTTCTCGTATTTGCTACGCACCTGCTCCAGTGCCGTGGACAGTTCCTCGTAGTTCAAGGCCTTGCCATCGCCACCGTGCAGAATCAGCGGAATCTCGATCATGCTCGAACGCATGTCGTTGGACACCAGGCTGCCAACTACGCCGGCACGGGCAATGTTCAGGCGCAACTTATCGATGGATGCGGGTGAACCATCGAAGTCGCTGGGCATCACCGGGCCGCCGACAAAGCCCTCTTCGGTCACTTCTGTCCAGCGCACCACGGGCGTCCAGATCGACTTCATCCATGAACGGTCCACGCCATTGATGCGGAAAATCTCGTCGTTGATGACCGAGAGCTGCTTGAGGTAGTCGGGCTGAAAAATATCACCCTTTCGGTTCTCCACCACAAAACGCACCGAGTCCCCCAAGCCGCGCAGTTGCTCGCGGTTTTCCAGGAAAGCCTTAATGTAAGGGTGGCTGTGGGGCAGCATCTTGTCGAAGCTGGTGGTCACCGTCAGGTTGCGCATCTGAAACAGTGAAAACAGGGTGACGATCAGGCACATGGCAATAATCATCAAGCGATTGTTGAAGATCAAACGCTCGAAAAAATTGCCGGACAGCTTGTTGAATAGTGCGGGGTCACGAATGACGTTCATCAGGCCTTTGACTTCATGCTTGCTATCGACATTCATCACTCTGCTCTCATTATTTTTAGTTTCCGCATCCAGACTCAAACACTTAAAGGGCTTCGATGCGAACCCCTGAAGCACCTGCCAATGCCAGGTGGCCGGTATCCAGCAAGGCCGCACCGAAATACGGCATGGAGTTGGCCAATGGCACGGGACTGAAGGTCTGCCCATCATCCTGGCTTTGCACAATTTCGCCGCTTTGAGCGACAACCAGCAGGCGTTTGTTGCCTGAGGCGATTACGCGCATGACATTACTGGTAAAGGGCAGCGTGCTACGTTGCCAGTTTTGCCCTTGGTCGCTGCTGTGGAAAAAGCTGCCGCGCATGCCATAGGCATACAACTGGCCGTTGGTTTGTGCGGTGATGCCAAACAAGGTGCCGTTGTAGGGGGTGTTAATAGCCACAAACTCCTGGCTGGTTTGATCCAGGCGCCATACCCGGCCCTGTTCACCCGTGAGATAAACCTGCCCGTTGTTGCCCGACACGGAATAGAAATGCCATTCCTGTGGGTTGCCGCTGCGGTGCATCAGCGGTGCCCAGGTTTTGCCACCATCGCGAGTGGAAAAAATCCGGTTAAAGGTGCCGACCACGTAGCCGTGTTGTTCATCGGCGAAATACACATCGAGAAAGGGTTGGGTTTCCTCTTCCACAGCGAGTTTGTTTTCATTTGTCAGGAAAGCATCAGCATCGGCGATCTGCTCGGGGTTGCGGGTGTAGAAATCGATGGCCAATTTAGACGCCTGCAAACCATCCAGTTGTTTCTCCCACGTCATGCCACCGTCACTGCTGTGCAGCACAATGCCCCCGTGGCCAACGGCCCACCACGATTGCGCCGAGGCGAAGGTCACCGCGACCAGATCGATACTTACCGGCACCTGTGCCTGGACCCAGGTTTTGCCTTGGTCGTTAGAGACAATAATGCTGCCGCGCAAGCCCACTGCCACTAGCCGGGAACCGGTGCTGGCGACCGCCAGCATCGGGCTGGTGAGCATGCGTGGGCTGTGTTCGGCCGCTACATTTAGTGGAGCCTCAAATGCATGGGCCAGGAGCATGCTTGCAGGGCTGGCACTGAGCAGCGCCACACAGAGTCCGCAGTAGGTTCGTTTTAGCGCATTTGGAAAAAATCGGACGATCTGTTTCACGGGCTACCTCAGCATTCACATTCGTACTGGCCATGGCTTTGGAAGGCCATGGCCAGGCTTTCATCAGAACGATGTTTTAAAGGTTAGTGACACCCAATCGCGGTCCCAGTACTTGCCCAGCGATGCGTTGCTGCTGCCGCCGGCACCCAGCTCATCATCCGAATGTCTCGCGATAAAGCCGTTGTACTTCACGGCCACGTTGTACTGAGAAAAGATGTCTGCAGCCAGGCCGACACTCCAGGTACCCTGCCCTTCGTTGGCACCGAACATGACGGGTGAGTTACCGTGCAGCCCAACGTCGAGGAACATCGGCATGGACAGCTCGACACCTGGCATTACCTGGTACCAAGTGGGCGCGAACAGAATCGAACCACCTAATGCACCACGGGTCTGGCAAGCGATTTTGGTTGCACGGCTGTCGTCAGCGCAGTTGTAACCCTTGCCGTTAAAGTTCTGTTCGTTTTCGGTGACTTTATCCAGGTAGGAGTAATTGAGTTCGGTGGTCAGCACCGCCGAATCCCACAGCGGTGATTTGCTGAAGTAGGCAATGGCGTTGACCACCCCCGACCAGAGATTGCCACGTGGCACCCAGTCATCGGGATCGGTGCCAATTGGCACGTAAGTGGAGAACGGGGTAGCAGACAGCACGGCGTCAGGCCGATAGGTCAGGTCTGTACCCACCGCCACACCGAACAGTTGCTGAGACAGGCTGAAGCCATACATTTTCTCGCGTTTGTCTGCCGAATACTCGAGACCAAAACCGGCAGGCACAACACCCGCCCCCGGAATGATCGCGATATCGTTCAGCACCAGCTGCGGGAATTTGTTGGTGTATTCGCGATAGTAGAAACCCATGGTGCCGTCCAGCCAGGCTGGCGACCAACGTGCCGACACTCCCCAGTCACCCCGTTTCTTGTCCGGCTCACTATCGGAGTTGAATGGAGCACCGAATACGGTGCCGCCACTACCCAGGCTAACGCCGTCTGCTGCGCCGAAATAGGTGCCTCCATCTGGCAGAACCGAAGGCTTCCAATCCAGCATGTACTGAGCCGCCACAGCCAGATCACTCGTTACCTGGGCATTCATGGAAACTTGACTCAGTGGCTTGAACAGTTCCTTCGCTTCGGTCCCCGGCGTCGCCGTCGCTTTACGAATATCGATGGGCCCCTGGTTATAGGAAACCCCGTTGACCGCCGAGAACAGCGACTCCCCCCAGTAGATATTGTGTTGACCGGCTTTGAAGTCCACCGGCATATCGCCAATGTCGAAACCGGTAAACACGAAGGCGTCAGCAATCTCGCCGGACGGCCCGTTGTTCCAGCGGTCGGTATAGTTGCTGTAGCCGCCACCGCTTCGACCAGCACCTTGGCCCACACCGGAAGCATCGAGGGCACGATCGCCTTTGAGGTCACCGCTGTAGGCGGCGTCATACCAACCGTTGGCGCTGAGACGCGCACCATGGCGGCCTTTATAAACGAAATCCATCTCGGTGAGGATGTCGATGCGGTTGGTGACCACATCACCGGCGTGGGCGAACTTGCGGTCTGACTGGTAGGCAGTGACATCGCCCTTGCCGGCATTATTACCACAAATATTCTTGTCGCAATCCTCGGCGCGAAAGCCGAGGTTGTAGCGCACGGTATTGTCCCAACGCAATGACATATCGGGGTTGCTGAGGTCGAAACTAACCGCAGTTGCTGGCTCCATTGCGCAGAGCATTATCACTGGTGCAGCCAGCAAGCCGCTGCTTGCCACCCGGTATCGGCTTGTCATCTTCATGTGTACGGATCCTTTTTATTATTAGCGCACTCGCACAGATCGACATCGCAACGGGAGAATCCTGGCCTGGAGCCCAGGCTGCCGGAACCGCCCATAAGACATCAGATTTCCAGCCAACGTTACGCTGTCAAAAGCGGCTTCCCGTCGTCGGAAACGACGAATCCCTGAAGTGGGGATAATCGGTGCATATCACCATCGAACCCAATGCGAGTTCTGCGGCCGTCATGACCACAGAAAAACCACTCGCAGATAACAGAAACCCCTGCCAATACCCGAGTCCCCGGATGTTTGGCAGGGGTTCGACAAAAACAACAAAGCCTCACCGTACGGGCGTTTCAGACCATGCCGGGTCAACGAATTGCAGGTACGCAGGCATCGTCACCTGGCTGTCGGCGAACTGCGAAAACAGGTAAAAACCGCCGAAGTAAATCGCTGTGCACAAGGCCGCAAAACCGGTGGCGGCGAACAGACGAACAACCCCCTTCCAGGGCCCGGAAAACACCTCGCTGCCCCGTTCAATCCAGGCCATTTTCTGCCCTCGCTCCGAGTGCAATAGCACGCTGTACAACGAGGCGTAGACTGCCACCAGCAGCGACTCATACAGAGGAAACTGAAACTGCGTGCCTGCCCAGACAGACCACGCACCAACGGTGTAAGGCCAGGCATAGGCATGCGAGTATCGGATGATGGCCGACTCGGCGATAAAATCGAATGCAAAGGCCGCCACAAACGCCAACAGCAGCCCGGCGAACAATCCCAACCGTGGTCTGACCCAGTCAAACACCTTGAGCTGAATCGCAGCCAACACCACGCCGAAATACATATACATCGGCGGCCCCCACAACCACGCTTCAGCGTATTGAGTCGGGCCGGTATGCCCCGGAAAGAAACTCGCCCAGGTACCGCGATTGAATGAATGTTTGTTCCAGGCCATGTGGTAGTCACTGAAGTTCACCGTGGTGTCGAGCACATAGGTGATCAGCGCGCCCACCAGTAACAACCCGGCCAGTGGCACATGGCCGGTGCGCAGCCAGGGCTTGATCAAGTAAGCATACAAACCCAGCGCTGCCACCATCATGCTAAGCCCTTCCAGGCCACGTAACAGCAGCAGCGTGTGGCCGGGCATCGTGTCCGTAACTGAGATGGGCACGGCGACAAAAGCCTCGGCCGAAAACAGCCAGGCACCGAACACAGTGATGGAAAAACAACTGAACAGCGCACCAAAAACCGCCCACAGCAGAACCGGGCTGGCCAATGAAACAGCGGGCCTTAACGCTGACATGAAGACGTCCTTATTAGTGTGAACAGGCTTAGCGGTACAACCCCAACAGGCTAAAAAACAGCACCGCCAACCAGCCGCTGCAAAACAGCTTGAGCCAGCCAGGGGCGTGGTTCACTTCCATAAAGTGACGGATGACCAAGTGCATCTTGATACAGGTGAACAGCAAGATGGCGCCTACTGCCAGCAGATGGTTTGCCGCCAGCAACACATGGGAACCCACCGCCCAACTACCCGCGGTAATCAGCATCAGCAACAGCCACACCCAGGTGACCGAATCACGAGCAGGCGTCTGCATTCTAGGTTCTCCCCAGCAGGTAGATAAGCGGAAAAATCATGATCCACAACAGGTCAACCAGGTGCCAGAACGTCGCCCCACTTTCAAGAAAGCGCACGTCATCGGCGGACACTTGCGGCTGTCGCGCGGTGCGCCACATGAACACCAACACGGTCATGCCGATCAGCACATGGATCAAGTGAAAGGCGGTGATCATGTAGTAATACATAAAGAAGTCATTGCTGGTCAGCACCATTCCGGCATTGATCTTCAGGCTGTACTCCACCACTTTGCTGACCACAAACGCACCACCGCACACCAGCGCCAGCAGCAACCAGTGTGAGGCATCCAGGCGGGGTTGGCGGCGAATACTGCGCACACCCTTGGCGACAAACCAGGAGCTGGTCAGCAGTAATAGCGTGTTGATAAAGCCAAAGCTTTTGTTCAGCAGCGCCTGCCCGGCCGCGAAGGTATCGGGCTGTTGCTGATAGCTGTAGGCAAACACCAGAAACATGATGGCGTAGATCACCATGTCGCCGAGAATCAGCAGCCACAGGCTGTTTTCACCGGGCACACGGGGCGCCGCAGTACCGCGTGCGGCTATGGCCTCAGCATCAGTTGCGTGCATATTCATAGGCTCACGGCTCCAGAGGTTTCAGCTGCCGGACTGCGGATGGCGTGCATCACCACCCACCAGGTCACCAGAATCCAGCCAAAGAAAAACACCGCTGCCATCCAGAACGCGAAAATGCCGTTCCAGGCAAATGGGCCGGTGTGAAAAAAACCAACGGTTTCGCCGCCGACAAACCCGGTGGCGGTCCACAAACAGAAGAACCCATACCAGCGTGGAAACACCTCCTCCGCGCCTTGGCGATACAGGGCACACAAGCCTACGACCAATACCTGGATCAATGCCGGCGGTACCGCACCGATAAAAAACATCCAGCTCAGGTCATTCAGCGCCTGGACAACCTCCGCCGAGCGTTCCGGGCGAAATGCACACACCAGCCACAGCGCCGAGGGGATGATGATCGCCATCACCGTACCGGTGGCACAAGCCATCTGCACACCGGCCAGCGGTTGCGACACGGGCCCTTCAATGCGTTTCATCTGGATTGAAATGGCCACGGCGAACGGCCAGAACAGGGTGGCGCCGAGCATCATCAGCAGCGCCGCAAAACGGATTTTATTGCCGCCTCCGGTGTACATCTGCGCCGTTTCCAACGCACTCATCGCCGGCGACGGTGGCGGCACCCAACCAGCCAGCAGCAAGGCGACGCCCATCAATACCGCCATCGCCAGGGCGGCATGCACGCAGATTAATTGCGCGGTGATATTCCGTTGCATTGGTATCTTCCCGAACTGAGGTGCTCAAAAAGGCCGCAACCCATCACAGGTTGCAGCCCTGTTTGCAGGCTCTCATTCCCGACTACGTTGAACGCTTAGCGAATACCGCTTTGCGCCATGTCTTCAGACGAGTAGGTAGTTCCAGGGTGTTCCTTGACCTCTCCGTAGCCGCCTCCTTTGAAGGCAGTGAAGGACGGAACCATATAGGCACCGCGCTCAAGGTCGAGGGTCACGGTCTGGTCCGGGATCATCCCATAACCAAACACATAGTTTGGAATGGTGGGCATGGTGTCGACGCGGATCAGCTTGCCAGCGGCATCGTAGCTATCGGCAGTGCCAGCGCTGGAGATATCTTCATCCAGATAGAAACGACGCTTGGGCAACAGGTGGCGGAAGCCGGGCTTCAGGGTGGCCTCCACTACCCGCACACGGTGCAGTTCCCAGCGCATGCACTCCGGATTGGGGAAGTTTTTGGTAAACAGCTTGTCCTCGCCGCACGCGTTGTAATCGTAGATGGCGAAGTTGTTGTAGTTGATCAACTTCTCTTCCACGCCAATGTACTTGAAGTCGTAGCGATCCTGGCGCCCCAGGAACAGACGCTGCTGGTCCATGGTGGTGATCCCGCCCGCTACTGGCGACGGCGTGTCGTAAGACAGGTCAGGAGCCATCTTCACACGGCGCTGCCCAGGCAAGTATTGCCAGGCGCGCTGCTCGCCGTCGAGGTTGGTACGCACAAGAGTCTGTTCACCGTTACGACGGGGCGGATCGTACAGCGCGATACGCACGCGGAAGTATTCCACGCTGCTGTCACGGGGCCCGCTTTTGGCTTCGGAGACAAAGTCATTGGCGAACCAGAGTTTCTCCGCGTTAACCAGAATGCGCCGGCCACTGCCATCGACAAAGTACGAGCGAAGGTTGCCGAGCAGATTGGGGTTGTACTGCATCTGGTGGTTCCAGATGACCTCGTTACCCGTCTTAGGGAATGGGAACGGCACACCGCCATAGCAGCCTTCGATGGTGATCCCGGCATTACCGGTTTTGCAGGCGTCAACGTTCTTGGCAGTGTTGGCCAGATAGTACTCAGGGAAACGCGCGGTACGCCGTGTTGGGTACACCTGCATTTTGAACTCGGGGTACTGTTTGAACAGGGCCTTCTGCCCTTCGGTCAAATGCGCCGCGTACTGATTGAGGTTTTGCGCGGTAACGGTGTAAAGAACCTTGTCGTTCCAAGGGTCGCAGTAGTTATTCGGCGCGCTTTTGTCGTAGCAGGAGGGAATTTTGATTGCTTCGCCTGTATAGGCTGGAATAGTGCCGTCGGCATTCGCCGTTTTCTGCGCGCCGAAGGCAGTCAGTTCCGGCCCGCCCAACTTGGCAGCGTCGTCTGCCGCGGCAGTCTGAATGGCGCCGACCAGTGCACTCAAGGCCCACGCGCCTACTAAGTAGTTGCTACGCTTCATGCTTCCCTCTCTTGTTTTATTATCGGGTGGCGCCGCCATTACAACGCCAGACTCATAGTCGTCGAGATCTGCAAGGCGGAATCTCTCCGTCATGCAACCACTGCAGCTATCAAGCAGGAACCAGGTGGCAGAAGCCGCTTAGCGCCGTACCACCGATTGCTGAATTTACGTTACGCCTCCCTCCACTCGTTGGTGTCGTCGGAAACGACGAAAACAACTCAGGCCGCAGCGGGTCGCAGCCGACATACCATAACGAACGTTACATCGACGATATAAAAGAGCACATCCACCTGCCCACTTTCAACTGCTCGACGACAAAAAACTGAATCGTCGCTCCAGACGAATAACCCACTATCAATGGTAGTTAGTCTCGACCTCCTCCTATAACAACAGGTTGAACCGCCATGCTCGATCCCACCTTCACTCACCCGCCCTCCGATCTGCTGATGCCCGCTACCGCTCAGCTATGGACCACGATCCTGTATGGTGTCGGCGCCCTGCTTTTTGTGTTGCTCGCCTTGCGCCTGGCGTTTCGCGAGCGCTCGCTGTTGCCACTGCTGTTACTCGCCGGTGCAGCGCTCACCCTTTACCTGGAACCCGTGGTTGATTTGCTGGGCAATGCACTGCACCCTCAAATCGGTCAGTTCAATCTGATCACTACCAATGGCCACCCTGTGCCCTGGGCCGTGCTGATTGGTTACCTGTGGTATTTTGCCGGCGCGCCGCTGCTTTGCTACAGCATGCTCAAGCAGCGAAATCTGACCCAGCGGTTTGTCTGGGGCATTTTCGGCAGCGTGGTGCTCAGCGCGGCATTGGTGGAACAGATCCCCCTGCACTTCGGGGTCTGGCTGTACTACGGCGAGCAACTTCCGAAAATCGGCTACATGCCCATCTGGTGGATGTTCGCCAATACCAGCGCAGTGCTGGTGCCTTTTATCCTGATCTACAAGCTGTACCCGCGCCTCCAGGGATGGCGGCAACTGCTGGTGGTTGGCCTGATGCCCTCCGGCGCGTTTATGGGCCATGCCGCTGCAGGCTGGCCGATGTACAACCTGCTGGGCACCGACACCAGTCAGCTGCCAGCGTTGGCGCTCTACCTGTGCAGCGCCGCCACTGTCGCGCTGGCGGTCCTGACTGTAGGAACGCTGATGGCCGTGGCCGACATTCCGAACCGCTAAGCCCAACAAAAAGCCCCGGTGCATCACTGCATCGAGGCTTTTTTTACGCTGAGTATGATCGCTCCACAGGAGTGACGGGCTTGCTTATCAGTGCAACGTTTCGCCCGCCTCAGCCTTACTCAGCAGCAACGCCGGCGGGGCAAAACGCTCACCGTAAATCTCGGCCAACTCACGGGAACGGGCAATAAATCGCTGTAATCCATAGCCATTGATGAACTGCAGAAACCCGCCCGTCCATACCGGCGCACCGATGCCAAGAATAGAGCCGACGTTGCCGTCCGCCACCGAGCGCAACACGCCCTCGTCCAGGCATTTGGCCGCTTCGATCACCTGACGGAACAGCAAGCGCTCCTTGATATCGGCAACTGGCACCTGCACTTCCGCCTTGTAGAACAGCTGGTACAGGCCCGGCCAGATGGTCTTTTCGCCGCCCTCGGGGTAGTCGTAGAAACCGCCGCCGTAATGCCGGCCTGGACGCTTGTGGTCATTGATCAAGATATTGCCGACTTCGTCGCTATGACTGTTATCGAACACCGTGGCAAATACGCCCATGGCTTTCTGGGTTTCGTTGACCTTACGCATCAGCTCCAGGCTTACCTCATCCAGGACGGTCAGCGGGCCTACCGGCATACCAACCTGCTTGCCGAGGTTGTCGATCAGGATCGGGTCCACCCCTTCAAGTAGCAGTTTGCAGCCTTCATCGAAGTAGCTGCCGAACGTGCGAGAGGTGAAAAAGCCCAAGGAATCGTTGACCACGATGGCAGTCTTACCAATCTGCCGAGCGAAGTCGAAAGCCTTGGCCAGCGCTTCATCGCTGGTTTGCTCGCCGCAGATAATTTCCACCAGGGGCATTTTTTCCACTGGAGAAAAGAAGTGAATGCCAATGAAATTAGTCGGGCGCTGCGAGGCCTTGGCCAGCATTGAAATAGGCAGGGTTGAGGTATTGGTACCAAACACAGATGTTGCTGGCAGGCAGGCTTCGGCCTTGGCGGTGACCTGAGCTTTTAGCTCCACGCTTTCGAACACGGCTTCGACGATAAAATCTGCACCCTCCAGGTCAGCATAATCGGTAGTCGGGGTGATCAGGCGAAGAATTTCTGTTTGTTTGCCTTCGCTCAGCCGCCCTTGGCTGACCAGCTTGTTCAGCAGTTTTTCCACATTTGCCTTGCCGCGCTCGGCCGCCTCCATACTGACATCCAGCAGCACCACTTCAATGCCAACCTTGGCCGCCACATGGGCGATGCCATTGCCCATCATGCCAGCGCCCAGCACCCCGAGCTTGTTGACCGTTGTCTTTTCAAAACCCTTCGGTCGACTGGAGCCACCGTTCACTTCATTCATCTGGAAGAACATCGTATTGATGATGTTCTTCGCTTGCACGCTACCCGCCAGAAAGGTCAGGCCACGGGTTTCGACGATCAGCGCGGCGTCAAAATCCAGTAAGGTACTTTCCGCCGCCACCGCCAGAATGCGTTCCGGTGCGGGCAGCAGTCCCCGGGTATTTTTCGCCGTCATCGCCAGGGCGCCGGAGAGCATTTGCGCTACATTCGGTTGCTGGACGGTGCCACCGGGAATCTTGTGGCCTTTGCGGTCCCACGGCTGCACGGACGCCAGCTCATTGCTGACCTGAGCCTTTATCCAGGCTTTCGCCGCGGGCACCAGGGCATCACCCCGCTCTACCAGTTCGTTGACCAAACCCAGACCCAGTGCTTCGACTGGCTTCAGGCGCTTGCCCTCCAGCAACAACGGCAGGGTTTTTTCCAGGCCCAAAGTGTTGACCAGGCGCACAATACCGCCCGCTCCCGGCAATAGGCCGAGCGACACTTCCGGCAAGCCCACCACCGTGCCTGACTGGTTAAGCAGTACACGGTAGTTACAGGCCAGCACGATCTCAAAACCGCCGCCCAGCGCCGCGCCATTGATGGCAGCCACCACCGGAACGGGCAACCGTTCCAGGCGGCGCAGGTCGTTTTTGGTCAGTTCGATCTTGGCCTGAAAATCCGCCTCATCGCCCGGTTTGAAGTCGGTCAGTTCATTAAGATCGCCGCCAGCAAAGAAGGTGCTTTTCGCCGAGGCAATCACCACGCCGATCAAACCGCTTTCCTGCTCCAGACGTTGCAAGGTGGCGTTCATAGTGTCGCGGTACAACTGGTTCATGGCGTTAACTGGGCCTGGCATGTCCATAGTAATGGTGACAATGCCGTCAACGTCCTTTTCGTAATTGAATGCGTTCATAGTCGGGTATCTCGTGCCAATAGGTCCGGCGCAACCGGTACGGGCTGCGCGAAAAAAAGGGATTAAACGCGCTCGATAATGGTGGCGATGCCCATCCCGCCGCCGACACACAGGGCGATCAGACCGCGTTTGAGATTGCGCCGCTCCAGCTCATCCAGCACGGTACCCACCAGCATCGCGCCGGTCGCGCCAATCGGGTGTCCCAGGGCAATGGCGCCGCCGTTGACGTTGGTGATCTCGGCGGAAATGCCCAGGTCGCGCATAAAGCGCAGGGCCACCGAGGCAAAAGCCTCGTTGATCTCGAAAAGGTCGATATCCGCTACGGTCAGCCCTGCTTTGGCCAAGGCTTTTTTAGCCGCAGGACCAGGACCGGCGAGCATCAGCGTGGGTTCAGTGGAGAGCACAGCCGTAGCGATTATCCGTCCACGCGGGATCAGGCCCAGTTCCTTGCCCACTTTCTCGCTACCCAGCAGGGTCGCGCTGGCACCGTCGACAATCCCGGAAGAGTTACCGGCGGTATGGACATGTTCGATACGCGCCACCTGCGGGTATTTGCGCAGAGCGATATCGGCATAGCCCACCTTGCCCATGGCGGCGAATGACGGGTTCAGTTGGCCCAGGGCGTCCATGGTGGTGGCCGGCTTAATGAACTCATCGCGCTTCAGAACCACCAGGCCGTTAACGTCACGCACTGGCACCACCGAGCGATCAAAGTAACCACTGTCGCGGGCATGGGCGGCGCGCTGCTGCGACTGCAAGGCAAAGCGGTCGACGTCTTCCCGGGAGTAGCCGTCGAGCATGGCCAGCAGATCGGCACCAATACCTTGCGGCACCGATTGCAGCTTGAAGGCGATTTCCGGATCCTGAATCCAGGCGCCACCGGCAACTCCCATGGGCAGGCGTGACATCGACTCGACGCCACCGGCCACGATCAAGTCTTCCCAACCACTGGCAATACGGCTGGCCGCCTGGTTGACCGCCTCCAGACCCGAGGCACAGAATCGGTCGATCTGCACACCCGGCACGCTTTCGTCCCAGCCGGCGTATTGCACTGTGCACTTGGCCACATCACCGCCCTGCTCCCCCACGGGCTGGCCGCAACCCAGCACCACATCGTCGACGCGTGCAGTGTCCAGATCATGCCGATGTTGCAGCTCGGTGAGCAGCCCGGCAGCCAGGTGCACAGGTTTGACGGTGAACAGTGAACCGTCTTTTTTGCCCTTACCACGCGGCGTTCGGACGGCGTCGTAAATGAATACTGCCTGTGACATTGGAGGTTCCTCTTGGCGATTACGGTTGTATGACCGCAGCCTAAGAACAACACCCTGAGCCCACATCGTCGGAAGCGACGATCACCAAACGCAGCTGCGGTCAGATCATGCACTCAGCCGTCACGCGGACCACCGGATTACGAGCCCGCGTACACCGTCAGTTGCGGGATTGGCCAGCGCTGTCGCAGATTTTCCGGTGTAGTTCGACGACAGGTAATAGCGCTTGCGCCAAAAGCCGCTAGCTCGTAGTTTAAAAATCCAATAAAAACACGCGGACTCCGACAAGCCCGCAAAGGATTTCCGATGCCTTCGAGTCCACGCCAGTCACCCTATATTTCGCAAACAAAGGTGACCGCCCCTGCTACCTCGCGCTACGAAGTCCCTCGTCAGGCCATGCTCGAACGTGCCGGGCAAGCCGAAACCAGCCGCGCCGTGCTGGTTCATGCGCCTGCCGGATTTGGCAAAACCACTTTTATGACCCAATTGCTCGCGCGCTATCGCCAGCAAGGCATTGCCACCATCTGGTTGACCCTGGACGATGGCGACAATGACGTATCACGCTTTCTGAATGGCTTTTCCTGCGCCGTTGCCACGCTGCAGCGCGACGGAGCGCAACAGGCATTGGTACAACTGCGCAATGCCGACCTGGTGGAATGGATTCTTGAACATTTGGCCGCCAATCCTACTCCGGTGGCGATTTTCTTCGACGATTTCGAAGCCATCCGCAATCCGGTAATACTGGGACTGGTAGCTCGTGGCATTGAGGCCATCCCCAACAAAGCCTGCCTGGTGATTGGCAGCCGCACTCTGCCGGACATAGGCCTGGCCCGTTTACGCGTCCGGGGCACCCTGACCGAAATCGATGCTGCAGGCCTGCGCTTCAGCGCCGACGAAACTCAGAACTTCCTTACCCAGCGCCGCGGCGTGGGTCTCAACACCCGTCAAGTTGAACGCCTGCAAGCCAGTACCGAAGGTTGGGTGACTGCCCTGTGGCTGGCCTCGCTAGCCCTGGAAAACCACGGCGATACGGACAAATTCCTTGACTCGTTCTCCGGTTCCAACGCAGCCATCGCCGCCTACCTGGCCGAGGACGTTCTGGCCGCCCTGCCCGAACCGCTGCGCTTGTTTCTGCTGCGCAGCAGCATGCTCGATGAACTCAGTCCGGACCTATGCAACGCCGTGTGCGGATGTAGCGATAGCCTGGAGTTGATCCACGAGCTGGAGCGTCATCAACTGTTTCTCGTGCCCATCGACGAACAGCGCGACCTGTACCGCTACCACAGCCTGTTTCTGGACTTTCTCCGCCACCAATTGCATCGCCGTCACCGCGAAGAGCTGCGCGGGCTGCACCTGGCCGCCTGCGCCGCCTACCTGGCGCAAGAGCGGGCCATTCCAGCGATTCGCCACGCCTTGCTGTCCGGCGATACTGCCATGGCCATCAAGCTGATCTACACCCACGTCGACAACCTGCTGAGCCAAGGACGCCTGCGCCTGTTGGCCGAATGCATCGGCCAGTTACCAAAGACCGAGTTGCAAGGCCACCCACGGCTGCGCCTGATCCATGCCTGGTGCACAGCGTTTACCTGGGGGCCGAAAGAAGCGCTGATGCGGGTCGCCGATATCGCCACAGACACCCTTTCCGGGGAGTCCGCCGCCTACTTGAAAGCGCTGCGACCGATGCTGCTGGTAATGATGGATCGCATCGCTGAGGCCCATGAGCTGGGTATGCAAGCGCTAACCGAGGTGTCGATGGACTACCCATTTGCCTGGGCCATGCTCAATCAGGCACTGACCCAGACAAGCATCATTCTGGGCCTGCACCAAGAGGCCCACCACTTCGTCGACCAAGCACGCCGCGCACAAAGCGACTCGTCCGGTGCTTTTGGTTTTGTCCTCGCCGAATCGGCGGAGGCCCTGCTGGACATGATGGCCGGCCGCCTGAAACAAACCACCGCACGCTTGCGCTTGGCCACCACCATGCTCAAGGCTGAACGCCGCCGCGACCGCAATGGCAATGCCCTGGCAGCCATTCAATTGGGCGAAGCGCTGTACGAAAGCGATCAATGCGAAGAAGCCCAGCGCCTGCTGCTGGTCTACGCTCCGCTGGTGCAAGACCTCGGTTTATCCGACGCACTGATTACCGCCCACACCCTGCTGGCACGTATCGCCGATGAAAAAGGTGACCGTGATCGCGCCCTGCAACTTCTCACTGAGCTTGAAGCTGTCGGCCACCGCCTGGGGCAGCCCAGGGTGGCAGCCAGTGCGCGCCTGGAGCGCGCCATGCAAAATCTCGCTCACGGCGACCAGGTTGGCGCGCGGGAACAATTGACGCTGGCCGAACAAAGCTTCCACTGGGCCGATGCCAGTAACTACTGGTTTATCGCCAACGACACCCTGACCCCGACCATCGCCCGTCTCCGGCTGATGCTCCGTACCGACTCGGCGCACCAGGCCATCGCCCCGCTGCGCACCGAGCTGGCCGAAGCCGAACGCCTGATGCGCGGGCGCCGCGCGTTGAAACTGCGCATCCTGCTGGCCGAGGCCCTGTACACCGACGGGCAAGAAAAAATGGCGCTGCGCACGCTTGACCGGGCCCTGAAGTTTGCCCAGAACGAAGGCTATATTCGTAGCTTTCTGGAAGAAGGTGCAGTGATTCAGGCCATGCTCGGCGAGCTACACCGCGATCTGGACGAAAGTGATACAAACAGCGAGTACCACCTCGATCGCTGGCTGCGTAAAAGCGCCTCGCCCCCCGCAGCGCCCATCGGCAGCAGTGGATTGGTAGATCCGCTGACACAAAAAGAGCTGAAAGTGCTCAGCTTGCTGGACCAGGGTTTATCCAACGCTGCAATGGCGGAAAAACTCTTCGTCTCTGACTCCACTGTGCGCACCCATCTGCGCAACATCAATCTCAAACTTCACGCCAGCAGCCGCACCCAGGCCATCGCCATCGCGCGGAAGATGGGGCTTTGCAACTAACGTAAAGTACCGACTCGCGACGACCTTTTGATCTGCACCTTGAAGCCTGGATTGGCCATCAGCAAAAAAGCCGCCCGAAGGCGGCTTTTCTCATGCTGTTAAACCGCTACGACATCCGCGCTCGGTACTCGTCACGCAGCAAGCGTTTGAGCAGCTTTCCGTTCGGCTCACGAGGCAAGGTGTCGACAAAGTCGATCACCCGTGGGCATTTGATCGGTGACAATTGTTCACGGCAGAAAGCAATCAGCTCCTCAGTCAACGACGCACACACCTCCACCCCAGGCTCCAATTGCACGACTGCACGCACTTCTTCGCCAAAGTCGCTGTGGGGCGTGCCGATTACTGCAACATCAAAAACTTTCGGATGCGTTACCAGCACATTTTCCGTTTCCTGCGGGTACACGTTCACACCACCGGAAATGATCATGTTGTTCTTGCGGTCGGTCAGGTACAGGAAACCGTCGGCATCCAGATGACCGATATCGCCCACGGTCGCCCAGCCCTTGTCGTTCAATGCTTCCGCAGTTTTCTCCGGATCTTTGTGATAGCTGAATTTCGGGCCGTTGGCGAAATACACCAGACCGTCTTCACCCACCGGCACTTCCTCGCCGTCGCCACCGATAATATGCAGCTCGCCCAGAATGGCACGGCCCACGGTACCGGGACGCTCCAGTGCTGTTTTGCTGTCGACCATGGTCGAGCCGATACTTTCGGTGCAGGAGTAGAACTCGGCAAGGATCGGCCCCCACCACGCGATCATCGCTTGCTTGGTCGGTACCGGGCATGGCGCCCCGGCGTGCACCGCAACCCTTTGGCTGGACAGGTCATAACGTCGGCTGACCTCCTGCGGCAATGCGAGCAGTCGATGGAACATGGTCGGTACCCACTGGCTATGGGTGACCCGATAACGCTCGATGGCCTTTAGCGTATTTTCCGCGTCGAATTTTTCCGCCATTACCAGGGTGCCGCCAAGGATGGTCATACCCTGCCCCCACTTCATCGGCGCGGCGTGGTAGTACGGCGATGGTGAGTAGTACAGCGACTCCTCGTTCACGCCAAACCCCCGTTGCATCAGACCGGCGATTACCGCCGTGCTACCTAGCGGTAACCCTGTGAGGTTGGGTTTGACCCCTTTCGGCCGGCCGGTAGTGCCAGAGGAATAGAGCATTTCGCTGCCCTCCACCGCATCGCGGATCGGGCTGCCATCAAAGGCCGACAGGGCGTCGTCAAACAGCTTCACCCCTGGCACCGGGTCCAGGCTGTAGATTTGTGGCGGGCGCGGCAAGGCGCGCACGGCATCGAGAATAGCCGGCGCGGTCTTGGCGCTGACCAGCAGCACCTGCGCTTCGCAGTCGGCGACGATATACGCCGCTTCCGCGCCAGTCAGGCGAGTGCTGATAAAGGTGTAATACAGCCCCACATAGTGGGCGCCCCATTGCACCGCTGGACATTCCAAACGGTTTTCAAGGCAGTACGCAACATGATCGCCAGGCTTCAAACCGAGCCATTGGTAAAGGCGGCCCAAGCGATTGGCATAGGTATCCAGGGCGGCGTAGGTCAGCGTCTCGCCGCTTTCGGCCATGATCACGGCCGGTTTTTCCGGCGTACGCGTAGCGTGTGCGCCAGGGTACAGCAGGGGGTGTTTGTCGCTCATCTCAGCGGCCTCATAACAGTGGGTATTGCTTGCGTGGGTGCAGCTACACACGCTTGTGGTTGTTGTTCGCTGGCTTACAGATGCTTGAGCATCCAGCCGAGAATTTTGCGTACCCGGGGTTTGTACGGCGGGAAGAACAACCTGGCCGTCAGCACCTGGGTTTTGACAATGGCGCGTTCATGGGAAAAGGCGCGAATCCCCCACTCACCGTGGTAGCTGCCAATGCCGGAGTTGTTCACCCCGCCAAAGGGCAGGTTGTGATGGAGGAAATGCGCGGCGATATGATTGACGCAAGTGCCGCCGGCACTGGTACGGGCGATGATGCTGTCGGTGTTGGCGCTGTCATTACTCCAGATATACAGGGCCAAGGGTTTAGGTGCGGCATTGATGCGCCCGATTACCTCATCGACGGTTTCAAAGCTGATGATCGGCAACAGCGGTCCAAAGATCTCCTCGTGCATGATCCGCGCATCATCGGGGATATTATCCAGCAGGGTCGGCGAGACGAAGTGTGCGTCGATATCCACCGCGCCGCCATAAATCACCCGCGCACCGCGTTCCTTGGCATCGTCAATCAGACTGGCCACCCGCTGGCTGTGACGTGCATTGATGACGCGTGACAGTTCGGCGCCCTTGGCGGCCATACCCTCGCCGTACCACTCGGTCAGGTACGCACTGACGCGCTGGACGAATGGGTCCTTGACGCTGCTGTGCACATAGATATGGTCAGGGGCGATGCAGGTTTGCCCGGCATTGATGAACTTGCCCCAGGCAATGGTTTTTGCCGCCAGTTCGATATTGGCACTACGGTCGACGACCACCGGCGACTTGCCTCCCAGTTCCAGGGTAACGCTGGTGAGATGCTTGGCAGCGGCCGTCATTACTACCTTGCCAATCGATGGCGCGCCGGTGAAGAAGCAGTGGTCGAAGGGCAGCTCTAACAACGCTTGCGCCACCGTGGCATCCCCTTCGAATACCGCCACCTCGGTTTCATCGAATACCTGACGAATGATCTTCACCAGCACAGCGGACAAGTTCGGGGCGATTTCCGAGGTTTTGATCATCACCGTATTGCCGCTGGCGATAGCCGGAATGAGCGGGCCGAGGGTCAGGGTCACCGGATAGTTCCAGGGCGCAATGATCAGGCAGCGTCCGCGTGGCTCATAACGCACCCAGGCACGGGTGCCGAGCATCATCATTGACGGCCGTACACGGCGCGGTTTCAGCCATTTGTGCAGGCGCTTGCAGTAGTCGGAAATATCCATGATCACCGGCATCAGCTCGGTAAAATCCACTTCCACTGCCGGCCGTTTGAAATCCTTGGCCGCCGCCTCTACCACTGCATCGCGATGCTCCATAAGCACCGCGCGCAAGCTTTTCAATTTGGCGACTCGTTGCTCGATACTGGAGCTGCGCAGGGTTAACGCAGTGTGCTGCTGCGCGGCAAAAACCCGCTGGATATCCGCCGCCAACTGCGGCGTCAGGGACGCTGGAGGGAAGATCGGTAGCTGAGCGACAGACATAGGTAGTTCTCTGCAGGGACTGACTGGAGCTCATCATCACCAACCTGTCGATGATGGAAATCGTCGTAAACGACGACACTGAAGAATCCTCCCCTGCCTAGCATGAAGGCATCAGCCCAAACGCAACGCATGGATATTCCTATGATCGACAGTTACCAACCACGCTGGATGAATGAAGAGCTGCTGGCGTTGCAAGACCTGGCCCGGCGTTTTACCGCAGAAGAGGTCACGCCCCATCAGGAGCGCTGGTACGAGCAAGGCGCCACTGACCGTGAAGTATGGCTAAAAGCCGGTGCGGCGGGCATCTTGCTGCCGGACATTGGCAGCGAATATGGCGGTTCTGACGGCACCTTTGCCCATGAAGCGGTGCTGGCCCAGGAACTGTGCCTGGCCGGCGACTCCAGTTGGCGCTGCGGGAAACAGATCCACGTGATCGCTGCCCATTACATCGAGCGCTACGGCACTGAAGATCAGAAACACAAATACCTGCCCGGCCTGGCCAGCGGCGAACTGATCGCCGGCATGGGCATGACTGAACCCAATGGTGGCACCGACCTGCAAAACATGCGTACCCGCGCCATCAAGCAGGGCGACCACTACCTTATCAATGGCGCAAAAACCTTCATCACCAACGGTTCTACTGCCGACATCCTGGTGCTGGCGGTGAAAACCGATCCCAAGGAAAAAGCCAAAGGCGTGTCGTTGTTCATTTTCGAAACAAACAACCCCGGTTTTCGCGTTGGCAAACGCCTGAAGAAAATCGGCCTGCATGGCTCCGACACCTGCGAGCTGTTTTTCGAAGACTGCCTGGTGCCGGAAACCACCCTGCTCGGCGGTATCGAGGGCCGTGGGTTTTACCAGATGATGCAAGACCTCACCTACGAGCGCACTCTCACCGGAGTGAACTGCGCCGCAGTGATGGAGCACGCCTTTCGCGTCACCCGCGACTACGCACGCGACCGCACCATGTTCGACAAGCGCTTGATCGACCTGCAAACCGCACGCTTTGAACTGGCAGAAGTAAAAACCGCAGCCACCATCGCCCGGATATTTTCCGACTTTGCCGTGGAGCGCTACCTGGACGGCACCATCACCGCCGAGATCGCCTCGATGAGCAAATGGTGGATCAGCGAACAACAATGCGAAATTGTGAGTCGATGCCTCCAATTGTTCGGCGGCCATGGCTACATGCTCGAGTACCCGATTGCACGCATGTATGTCGACGCACGGATTGAACCGATATATGCCGGTTCCAACGAGATTCTCAAAGAGATCATTGGACGGGCGTTGTAAGTACCCCTCCCGACTCCGTACCCAAGAGCAAGAACGCGAGGTTTGCGCCTCGAGTTCTTGCTGTGCATTTCGCTTTATGTGGCGCGAGCTTTTGCTTTAAAGAGCTTGCGGCAAAGCCTCAACCCGCCCGACCCTCATCCACGTTGCATATAGCGCGGGAACCAATAGCAACGTAATCACTGTCCCTACCGCCACTCCACCAATCAACACATACGCCAGTGGGCCCCAGTAGGTGTCGTGGGTCAGCGGAATAAACGCCAACACCGCCGCCAACGCAGTCAGAATCACCGGCCTGGCGCGCTGCACTGCGGCCTCGACAATCCCCTCATTCGCTGCCATCCCTGCCTCCAGATTGTCGCTGACTTGCTGAGCCAGAATCAGCGTGTTGCGCATGATGATTCCAGCCAATCCGGTCAGGCCCAGCAGCGCGACAAAACCAAATGGCTGATGGAACACCAGCAATGCCAGTACCGCACCAATCAGCCCCAAAGGTGCCGTGGCCACCACCATGAGTGTGCCGCTGAAGGAGCGCATCTGCAGCATGATGAACAACAGCATGGTGAGCACCATCAGCGGCTGCAGCTTTTCAATCGAACTGTTGGCGCGTCCCGAAGCTTCCAGGTTACCGGCATTGAGCATCTGATAGCCCGCCGGCAATTGTTCGCGAATGGCGGCCAATTCGGCCCACAGCTGGCTACTGACATCCGCAGGTTGCGCGCCAGCCGCGACGTCGCCCTGCACCACCAACTCACGCTGACGTTTGTAGCGTTTAATCAGCGGGTCTTCAAAACGGATTTCCAACTGGCCAAGCTGGCTTAGCGGCAGCTTGCGCTGCTCGGGGGTGGTAATTTCCAAGGCGTGCAGACTGTCGATATCGAGGTGATCCAGACTGCGCTGCATGCGCGCCACCACATCGATGGTCCGGATATCCTGGCGTGCACGGGTCACCACCACGCCGTCGAGCTGGAACTGCAATTGCCGCGACACATCCTGCGGGGTCAAACCCAACAGTCGCAAACGCTCGGTGTCCATGGCCAGGTGCAGCAGCGGCACCCGTTCATCCCAATCCAGATGCGCGTCGCGAACCTGCGAGTTGGCGGCCATGACTTCGCGCACTTGATGGGCGATGGCACGCAGTTTAATCGGGTCGGGGCCAATCAGGCGAAGCTCCACCGGCCAGGTCACCGGCGGGCCGTAAGCGAGTTCGACCACGCGGATACGTGCTTCGGCAAACTCTCCATTGGCCACCGCCTGCTGAATTTTCGCGATCACCCTGTCACGACTAGCGGCGTCATGGGTCAACGCCACCACCTTGGCAAACGACGGGTTGGGCATTTCCGGGTTGGCGGAAATGAAGAAACGCGGAGCTCCGGCCCCCACATAGCTGGCGTAGCTTTTTACCTCGGCCTGCGGTGACAACAGTGCTTCCATTTTACGAACGACCGCGTCGGTGGCGAGCACACTGCTACCGGCTGGCATAAATACGCTGATCAGCACTTCCGGGCGATCAGAGCTGGGGAAGAATTGCTTCTGCACCAGAAACACCATGGCCACCACCGCCGCCAACAGCAGCCCCAAGGTTACCGACACCACACTTTTGCGATAGTCCACGCAGGCTTGCACCACCTGGCGCAATAGCCGATAGAAAGGTCTCTGATAGCTGGCCTGGTGCTCGCGACCCGTAACATCCGGCAGCAGCTTGACTCCCAGATAGGGCACAAAAGTAACCGCCACCAACCAGGATGCTGTCAACGCCACCAGTAGCACCCAAAACAGGTTACCGGCGTACTCGCCTACCGAGGAATGGGCAAAACCAATCGGCAGGAAGCCCGCTACCGTGATCAATGTGCCGAACAGCATCGGCGCCGCCGTGGCGGTCCAGGCATAGGCGGCAGCATGGGCACGCTCATAGCCAGCGTGCATTTTCACCAGCATCATTTCCACGGCGATAATCGCGTCATCCACCAGCAGACCGAGGGCGATGATCAAGGCTCCCAGGGTGATGCGGTCAAGGTTGATGCCCATCGCCTGCATCGTCACAAACGTGATACCCAGGGTCAGCGGTACGGCGATGCCCACTACCAGCCCGGCACGCCAACCAATTGCCAGCACGCTGACTGCCACGACCACAATCAATGCAATCAAAAACTTGACCTGAAACAGGCTGACCGCTGCGGCAATCACATCGGCCTGGTTGACCAGGCTTTCCAGCTCCATACCTAGCGGCAAGGCTTCGCGTTCACGATCGAGAAAACCGGACAGACGCGCGCCCAGTGCCAGACCGTTCATGCCGCTTTCCATCACCACTCCGAGTAGAAGGGCATCCTCGCCGCGTGAGCGCACCAGATAGCTGGGTGGGTCTTCATACCCACGGCCAATACGGGCGACATCCGATAGCTTCAACAGTCGGCTACCAACCCTGAGCGGTACCGCAGCCAGAGCCTCAAGATCGGCCAGATCGGTGTCCAGACGCAGGTAAACGCGCGGCCCGCTGGTTTCCAGTTGGCCAGCCGGCAACAGGCGGTTGTTGGCATCGATGGCGGCAAAAATAGCCTCTGCCGACAGGCCGAGGTTATTCAGCCGTGCGGTGTCGAACTCCACATATACCCGCTCGCTGCGCTCGCCTAACAACTGTGCTTTGCGTACGCCGGGCACTTTGTTCAAGCGGTCGCGGATCTGCTCAGCTTCACGGGTCAGCTCCCGCAATGGCATGCCCTTGGCGGTCAGGGCCATCAGGCTGAAATAGACGTCGCCGAAGTCATCGTTGACCAGCGGTCCGACTACGCCTGGCGGCAGGCTGGCGGCCTCCTCGGCCATGGCTTTGCGCACTTGGTATTGCAGGTCGAGTACTTGCTCCTTGGTGGTGTAGTCCTCGAACTCTACCTGGATGGTGGCTTGGCCCTGAGCCACGGCACTGTCGATGCGATACAGGTGTTCAACCTCCTGAATGCGCTTTTCCAGGCGATCAACTACCTGAGCCTGTAACTCCTGCGGGGAGGCACCCGGCCATTTCACGCTGACGATCATGGCGCGAATAGTAAACGCCGGGTCTTCGGCACGCCCCAACTGGGTGAAGGCGTAGATCCCGGCTACCGTCGCCAGGACCAACAGGAATAAAGTGACTGCGCGCTCGCGAACTGCCAGCGCCGAGATATTCGGAAAGCTCATGGATTCAGCTCGCGCACGCGCATCCGCTCTGCCAGCAGATGGGTACCCACGGAGACAATATGGTCGCCAGGATTCAATGGTCCGCTTATCTGCGCCTTCTCGCTGTCCAGTGTCAGCACCGTGACCGCCACAGCGCTGACGAGTCCCTCATGCAACCGCCACACACAGGGCCCACTACCACGCTCATTGAGCGCTGCCAGCGGCACGCTGAAGGTCCGACCCGTAATAGCCGAGATGGAAAAACGGGTGCGCACCACACTGCCAAGCAACAACGTATCGGCAGTGCTCGGCAGACTGTAGCGTACGCGCAACGTACGCCCTATGGATTCCAACGCCCCGGCCTGCTCGCGCCGGGTTATGATTGAAGCGCCTTGAGCCAGCAGCAATTCGCCCTGTGCGGGGGGCTTTATCTGCTCGGGAAAACTTACTTCCACATCCCGTGCCCCTGCCTGAGCCAGAACCGCTACGGTCTGCCCGACGCCCAAAACCTGACCGACTTCCGCTGCCACTTCCATCAGCACGCCATTGGCAGGCGCGCGCAACTCGCCATAATTGAGGGCGTTACGCATCTGGCCCAGGTGCGCAAGCGCCACATCGCGACGGGTTTGTGCTTCACGCACCGACAGCCGCGAATTTTCCAGCGCCTGGGTGCTGATAAAATTGCGCGACTGTAGCTGCTGGTGACGCTGCAGATCATTGATGGCACTGGCCAATGCCAAATCGGCAGCCTGCAATGTCGCCGTGGCCATCTTCACGCTCTGTTGCAGATCGCGTTTGTCCAGTTCAAACAGCAGCTCACCGGCCAGTACTTGCTGACCGGCATCTACCTTGCGCGCGATAATGCGGCCGCCCACCTGAAAGGACAGCGGCACTTCCACCTGCGCCCGCACCACGCCAGACAAACCCAAAACACTGACATTGCTGAGTTCGACACGGGCGGTTTTAACCCAAGGGGGCAAGATGACAGGCACGCCCCCTGCGTAGTCAGCCTGGGTATCATCGCAACCGCTGAGCAGCAGCCCCAGCGACAGCACCGCAAGCATGTTTGCCGAGGTCCTGGCCATCTTTTTGAAACTCCCTGACTCACTGGCGGTGCCGGACTGAAATGCCTGCTCGGCCACATAAAAAAACGACCGTCGAGAGGGCATCTCGACGACCGTGAAGTCCCTGACCGACACTAGGCCCGCCATGGGTTGCGGAGCTCTTTTTGCTTAGCCCTGGCTAAGCGGAATTCTCAGTACCAGGCCATCCAGTTCCTCATACATTTTCACTTGGCAGCACAGGCGACTGTGCTCGTTGGGCTCCTGGGCGCCTTCGAGCATGAAGGCTTCATCACTGCTCCTGGCCGGCAAACGCGCCTGCCACTCGGGGTCGACATACACATGGCAGGTGGCGCAACTACAGGCGCCGCCACATTCGCCATAAATGCCAGGGACCATATTGTCGACGGCGATTTGCATCAGGGTTCGGCCGGGTTCGGCCTCAACGCAGTGCTCTGCATTAGAGCTTTCGATAAAAATCACTTTGGCCATGTTTCAACTTCCTGCTTCTTTGAAAGGCAACCGGCTGCCTCAAGCCGCCGGTAGCAACGACTTGAGGCTGATACTCTCATCCGCCAGTGCCTGGGGATCGACCTGAACGCGCTCGGCCACCATGCGCTTGGCAACCATAAAGTCCTGCGGGCGGTTAACCGCATCCACCGACAGCACGATGCCGTTGCGCAGATAAAAGGCGCTGAAAGACTCGCTCGCCAGATCACCTCGAAGTACCAACCGGTCATAACCCTGGGAGAGGCCAACCATCTGTAACTTGAGGTCGAACTGATCGGACCAGAACCAGGGCACAGCAACGTGGGGAATATCCTTGCCGCAGATCGAGTGCGCGGCGGTGCGCCCCTGCTCTTGGGCGCTGGGAACCGACTCGATTCGAATCAACCGGGTCAGGAAGCCGTTGACGTGGTTGGCGCAGTCACCCACAGCAAGAATGTCGGAGTCCCTGGTTCGCGCGAAGGTGTCAACAACGATGCCGTTATTGACCTCCAGGCCAGCAGAACGCGCCAACTCGTCGTTTGGCACAATGCCAATACCAACGATCACCAGGTCGACCTGGAGTTCGCTGCCATCGCTGAGTTGTACCGCCTCCACCTGCTGTTCACCGTGGAAGGCCTGCACGCTGATACCGGTACGAACATCCACACCACGGGTCCGGTGGGCTCGCTCGTAAAAGGCGGAAATTTCCGGCGCGGCCACCCGTGCCAGCACCCGGGGAGCGGCTTCTAGCACCGTCACCTGCAGGCCGTTTTTTATCCCCACCGAAGCCGCTTCCAGACCGATGTAGCCACCACCAATCACCAGCAGGTGTTTACCCTTGGCAAAGCCGCTTTGCAGCCGATCGATATCGGCCAGGGTGCGAATGTAATGCACATTAGATTTATCCGCCGCGGGGTCCGGCAATTTACGTGGACGGCCACCCGTGGCCAGTACCAGCTTGGTATAAGCCTGAATGCGCCCATCACTGAGCAGAATGTTTTTCTTTACCCGGTCGATGGCCAGCACCTGGGTGCCAATCCAGCATTCGACTTCCAATTTGTCGTAAGCGGCCGCGCTACGGATCAACAACGACTCGCGGCTGGCTTCGCCAGACAGATAGTTTTTCGACAAGGGCGGTCGCCGATACGGCAGCTCTGCCTCATCACCAATCAAAATAATGCGCCCGGCGTAAGCGTTCTGGCGCAATGCCGCCACCACTTCCGCCCCGGCATGGCCGGCGCCGACGATAACGGCAATTTCACGTGCTGAAGACATGCTCGGTACCCGATGAGATGGCTGTGGGTTTTTTCTCCAGTAGCCATGCTCGCTCGTCGCTGGTGCGGGTACATCGTCGTTTGCGACGATCTGGGTAGCTCAGGACGCAGGTTGTTTCGCGCCAGCTTGGAAGTCCGCCCTTGAGGTAGATGAGGTGCCAATTCGGACTTCGCCTTGCTCAACCTACGGATGGGCGATGCGCACCAATCCTTGGTCATGCAACGCGCCGAACTCGCTACTGCTCAACCCCAGCACATCCATCAACACCGCCTCAGTATCAGCACCTAATTGCGGTGCCGGCTGCGGCGAGCGATAGTGATCGTTGAAACGCAAGGGCATGCCGGGGGTGAGTACTTGGCCGATACCGGGCTGCTCCAACCGTTTGAACAACGGGTTTTGCTCGGAGCAGGACGGGTCGTCTTCAAGCAGGGTGCTGATGCTCTGGTAGTGGCTCCAGCACACACCGCTGTTTTCCAAGAGGGCGGTTATCTCTGCCAGAGTGCGGTCCGCCACCCAGGGGCTGATCAATGCGGCCAAGGCCTCACGGGCGTGAAAGCGCTCACCTTCGCGATTCAGGTCGACCTGCAGGAGTCGACCCAAGGCCGCCACCTGTTCGGTGATAGCCGTGACCTCGCAGAGGCTGCGCCACTGTTTGAGGGTCAGGCCAACCACCATAATGCGCTGCCCGTCACGGGTCACAAAATCGCGGCCAAAGGCGCCGAACAAATCATTGCCGTGGCGTTGCCGCTGTACGCCGCGCTGGGCTTCGGCAAGAAAACCCAAATGCCCCATTACGGCCAACGCCACATCTTCCAGCGCCAACTTCACCTGCTGACCAATGCCATGCCGGCTGCGCTGACGCTCAGCGGCAAGTAGCCCAACGGCCGCCATTTGCCCAGTGATCAGATCCCAGGCCGGCAGCACATGGTTGACCGCGCCATTGGCGTCCTGCGGGCCGGTAAGATAGGGCAAGCCAATGCGTGGATTAATCGTGTAATCAACCGCCGAGCCGCCATGGCGATCGCCCTGAATGGTCAACTGAATCAGGTCCGCACGCTGTGCACGCAGGGAGTCATAGTCTAACCAGCCTCGGGGTGGAAAATTGGTTAACAGCATGCCGGCGTCTATACCCGGCGCGGTGATCAGCGCCTGGGCCAATTCACGACCCTGAGGGTTGTTTATATCAATGGCCACCGAGCGTTTACCTTTGTTCAACCCGGCCCAGAAGAGGCTGGTATTGTCGTCGGTGACCGGCCAGCGGCGATAGTCCAGGCCACCGTCGAGGCCGTCGATGCGGATTACATCGGCCCCCATCTGCGCCAGGGTCATGCCACCTGACGGCGCGGCGACGAAGGCCGATACCTCGACCACGCGCATGCCCTTGAGAATAGCCTCGCCCATTAGGCGGCCTCGGCTTTGAGGGCTGCTTCCAACAGGCTGCGGCCAATCACTTTCAACGCCAGGGTTTCTTCGGCGCCCTCAAAAATCGACAGCACCCGTGCGTCAACAAAGTAGCGGCTCACCGCGACCTCCTCGGCATAGCCCATGCCGCCGTGAATTTGCAGGGATTCGCGTGTCACCAGTTCTGCGCTACGGCAGGCGAACAATTTCACCAGGCTGGCCTCCATACGGCCCTCGCCCTGAGCCAACATGCGACCCACCGAATAGGTGAGGTAGCGGCTAGCTACGTAACGTGCAGCCATTTTTGTCAGCTTGGCGCCGGTCAGTGGATAGTCCAACAGCGGGGAACCGAATACCTTGCGCTCTGTGGCATATCGCAGCCCTGCCAACAGTGCCGCACGCATTACGCCGCTGGCTCGTCCGGCGGTTTGCATGCGCCCCCCGGTCATCCCCGCCATGGTGTGGTAAAAGCCTTTGCCCAGGCCTTGGGCTTCGCCGATCACATTGCCGTCGGGAACAAAGAAATCCTCGAACGACAGATCAAACGAGTGCATTCCCCGATAGCCGATAGTGGGAATTGCCCGCCCGGTAAGGCTCCCTCCCCCGGGCTGGCGAAAATCAAATTCGTGACCGTCGTAACTAGGTTTTTCCGCCAGCAACAAACTCAGTCCGCGGTGTCCCAGGCTTTTGTCGGGATTAGTACGCGTGACCACCATCAGCACCCCTGCCTTCCCGGCAAAGGTACACCAGGTTTTCGCTCCATTCAGGCGCCAGCCGCCCTCGCAAGGAGTTCCCCGCAGGGTCAGGCCGGCCACATCGGAGCCGTAATCAGGTTCGGTAATTGCAATTGCGCACAACGGATCTCCCACAGCCAGTCGCGCAAGCCAGTGCTGCTTCTGGGACTCTGTGCCGCCGCTCAGCAGCGCTCGCGAGAGAATTTCCGGGCGAGTGATCAGGCTGCCCGCTGCAGCCAGTGAGGCCTGAGACAGCGCTTCGGTGACCACAATCATGGTCAACGGATCCTCCTGATCGTCTGGAGCGCTGCCGCCGTACCGCTCAGGAATGGACAGCCCGAAGACGCCCATATCGCGCAACGCCGCCAACAAACTGTCGGGGATGATGAGGTCCTCGCGATGAATGTGTTCGGCAAGTGGTGCCACTGTGTCAGCAGCGAAGCGGCGGAACTGATCCTCAATCATCGACAGTTCGTCCCCCATCGCCACCTGACCGATCTGCTCGGGGCGTTCGACCATTAGCCGCGCACTGTCATGAAGAGCAGTGCTAGATAAAACACTACGACGCAGTGCACGCAGCTTCTGGTCGGCAGCGATGGCATGCAGGGTGCCGTCGGCCAGGTCCAGCTCGGCATAAATAGCCTCCAGGCGGCTGTGCACCAGGGTGATCGCCTCAACAGCAAACACTAAAATCAGGCGCCGATCCACCGAACTGGTGCCGGCATCAATGGCCTGCAATGAACGCTCGGCGGCCAACAATTCGGCACTGGCCCAAGCCAGTTCGAACGTCGGTACTTGCATCAGGTCCAGCAGTTCAGCATCCAGTTGCCGACCCTTGGTGCAGCGTGAAGCCAAGGCACTGATGGCCTGCTCCAGTAGGCCGCGCAACTGTAACAACAGGCCCTGCACATCGTCGGCAGCAGTAATAGGCAACATAAGTCGAACTCCAAACATTATTTAGCTGGTAGTCGTTGGCAGTGGATGGCAGACATGTGGCGGGTCAGTAGTTCTCGGGCACGGGCTACGACCGGCGCGTCAATCATCTTCCCGCGGAAGGCAAAGGCCCCCCGGCCTTCGGCTTCGGCACAGACATGCTCGGCCAGCAGAGCGACGGTGTACTCGACCTCTGCTGCACTGGGGGAAAACACTTCGTTAAGCACTGCCACTTGCTCAGGATGAATGCAGAAGGCGCCGATCATTCCCAGCTGCCGCCCCAGTACGAGAGTCTGACGAAAACGTGGGATGTCACTGAAGTCGGCAATCGAGCCTGGAAAACCAAAGGGCAGAATTCCGGCACGCCGGCAGGCAAAGGCCACTTGCTGGTTGGGCCACAGTAAAGTCTCCGGCACAGGTTCCATTCCCGCGGACACGGAAAAGTCCTCCGGGCCCAGGCTCATCCCCATCAGCCGCGGGGAGGCCGTGGCAATTTCATCCAGTAATGGCAACGCCGCTACGTCTTCGATCTGCGCGAGGATCAGCGTTTGCCCCACGACCATACCGCGCTCGGCTTCCAAACGGTCCAGCTGCAAGGCCACCTGGCGTACCACCTCGGCAGAGGCCACTTTGGGCAGCACCACGGCGCAAACGGAGGGGCTGACGATTGCCTGCAAATCCAATAGACCACCGCCATCGGGCGCATTGATGCGCACCAATACCTCCAGACCATGGCTGGAGATGTTCTTTGCAGCACGACCGGCAGCATCGCGGGCTTGTTTTTTTTGTCCAGGCGCAACGCTGTCTTCGAGGTCGAGGATGCAGGCGTCGGCACCTCGTTCGTGGGCCTTTTCAGTGAACTTGCCAATATGTGCGGGAACGAACAGCAGCGAGCGCCACATTGGGAATACACGACTCATTGCGGCACCTCCACCTTGGCGGTGGCGATCATGGTGACAAAGCCATCCTGGTTTTGCGTCCACAGATCAACACTATCGCCACTTCGTTTACTGCAGAGCAACAAGTGGTCCGTATCGAACACCGGACGCACTGCGCGAAAACCGAAACTGGTTATACGTACCTCGGGCATTTGTACCGCCACCTGCTCGGCCAGCAAGGTAGCCAATAATGGGCCGTGTACCACCAGCGCCGGGTAATGCTCCTGCTGCATGGCGTAGTCGCGATCGTAGTGAATGCGGTGACCGTTGAAGGTCAGCGCGCTGTACCGAAATAGCAGCACCGGGTCAGGCTGGAATGGCTGCTGGCAATCAGCTGCTCCGGGGGCTGCTTCGCCGGACCGCAAGGAGCTGGGACCAACGGTCATTTCCCGATAAACCAGATGTTGCTTTTCCACCAGACATCGTTGTCCCTGCTGGCTGATCTGGTGCTCCAGGCCAACAAACACCAGACTCCCGGTTTTTCCCTCTTTCAGCTCAACAGAAGTGACTACAGAGCGCTGTTCGGCCAGTTCGCCAATGCGCAATGGTTGCTCACAGATGAATTCACCCGACGCCCACATACGCCGAGGCAAGGGTACCGGCGGCAGGAAGCCGCCAGTCTTGCCATGGCCGTCAACACCCAAGTCGCTATGCCGGGCGCAGTCATTGAAGTACAGCCATTGCCAGGTCGGAGGCAGCGCCTCGCCAAGCATGGAAACCTGTTCACGGTTCAACGCAGCGCTCAGTGCCTGGACCCCGAACGGCGTCAACAGCTCTTCACGCACACGCTCGCGGCCTATCCAGCCACGCAAGTATTCGATATCAATTTCGGCCATGGCGCGCTGTCTCTGCTGTCAATAACGAGAGGCCCAATGCAGCTCGCCGGGCCAACCAGGGGCTGGGGCGATAGCGCGGGTCACCGCTGAGCTCATGCATTCGAGTAAGGATGTCCATCACACGCTTACCGCCAATGGCATCGCCAAGGCTTAGCGGTCCTTGCGGGTAACCCAGACCAAGGCGCACCGCATCTTCGAGGTCAGCGACACTGGCAATACCCCTTTGAACAATATCCGCGGCGATATTGACGATCGTTGCCAACACTCGCTGGACAACGAAACCGCAGCTGTCGTTGATCACCGTCACCGGGTATTCCTGCGCGGCCAGCATGGCCCAGGCGGCATCGCGTACCTCTGGGCGAGTGACGCTGCTGAGCATCAGGGTGCGGTGGTTTGCCAGACCAGGCAGGGGGTCCACGGCCACCGTTCGGGTAGGGTCCAGACCGTGCACAGAGCAGTAACGCGAAACGTCATCGCCCCAGAACTGCACCAGCAATAAATCCGCCTCTTCGGGCTGGTTGTGCAGCGTCATGCCAACCTCCAGCACCAGACCTTGCAGGCGTTCGTACTCATCGGCAGCCGGGTCCACCCAGACCAGCATTTCGTGGTTGAGCGCAGGAACAACCCGGGGCGGTTCCAGCTGCTTTTTGAGGTTGTCGCAGTAGCGATACCAGCCTTCACCCGTCTTGCGTCCATAAAGGCCAGCCCCCAGACGCGGTGCTACCAGAGGCGATGGACGAAAGCGCGGCTCTTGGTAAAACTGCTGGTAGATCGACTCCATCACCTTGCCGGACACGTCCAGCCCGGTGAGATCGAGCAGTTCAAATGGCCCCATGCGAAAACCACCGGCTTCGCGCATCAAAGTGTCGATGTCCTGTACCGAGGCCACCTGTTCCTCAAGAATGCGCAAGCCTTCGGTGTATAGCCCGCGACCGGCATGATTAACCAGAAATCCCGGCTGGTCTTCGGCCACCACCGCGCGGTGACCCGCACCCTCTACAACCGACTGCAAGGCAGCGACAGTGGCGGGCGCAGTACGCACGGCGGCGATGATTTCGGCGACTTTCATCAGGGGGACCGGGTTGAAAAAGTGCAGTCCGGCCACGCGCTCAGGGTGGCGGCAACCGGCGGCGATATCAGCGACCATCAGCGAAGACGTATTGCTGGCCAGGATCGCCGTATCGCCGAGCACCGTTTCCAATGCATGGAACAACTCTCGCTTGACCCCGAGGTCCTCCACCACCGCTTCAATGGCCAGGTCGCAACCGGCCAAGTCTTCGATCTGCGTGCAGGCGGACATGCGCGCGATAATCGTGTCGCCTTGCTCACGGCTGTAACGCTCTTTGCTGACTGCCCTGTCAATCAGGTCACGGACAAACTCAATGGCACTCTGCGCCGCGCCCTCGGCGGCGTCATAACAACGTACCGGGTGACCGGCCTGGGCGAATAACTGAACGATTCCGCGGCCCATGGTGCCGGCGCCGATCACGGCGATGCTGTGGATGCTCATGCTTAGTTTCCTGTGTAGCGCGGCGGGCGTTTGTCGAGGAATGCGCGCATGCCTTCGGTTTTGTCCGACGTGTCGAACAGCAATAGGAATTCGCGATTCTCCAAGGCCAGTGCAACATCCAGCGATTGGTCGGCCCCCAGCGTCAGCACACGCTTGATGGCTCGAAGGGCCTTGGGCGGCATCTTTGCCGCCGCTTGAGCGAGAACGATGGCGCGTGCCAGGGCTGTGCCCTCCGTTACCAACTCACTGACCAACCCCAATTGACTAGCGCGCTCGGCGTTGAGCAACTCACCCGTCATCAGCATCAGGCTGGCCACTGGCTTACCCACTGCACGCAGTAAGCGCTGAGTACCACCAGCGCCAGGCATAATGCCCACCCGCGCCTCGGGCTGACCGAAACGCGCCGAACTGTCGGCGACCAGGACGTCGCACATCATCGCCAACTCGCAGCCCGCTCCCAAGGCAACACCGCTGACCGCCGCAATCAGCGGTTTCTGACTTTTCGCCACAGGCGCCCAGTACTGGCCAAGGTCCAGCTCCGCCACTTGTTGTGCGCCTTTGTCCACCAGCAGATTGAGGTCGGCACCAGCGGCAAACACGCTGTCACCCCCGGTAATCACGATCACCGCCACACCGTTGTCACGCTCAAGTTCCTGCATGGCGCTGGCGATGGCGGCACGCATGCCGAGGTCCAGAGCATTGCGCTTTTCAACACGGTTCAGACGCAATATGGCCACCGCGCCATTTCGCTCTACCACCACCGGTGTGCTCATACCGGGTAGTCCACGGTGCAGGTGAACTGCGGCTCGCGCTTTTCGGCAAAGGCGGCAAAGCCTTCGCGAAAATCGGCACCGAGCAAAAGCACCGCTTGGTCGTCCTCCTCGCGCTGCAACTCTTCAGCCAAGCTCGCCGCCGGATGATCCAGACGATTTTTCATTCGAGAAAACGCGTTGCGCGGCAAAAGACTCATCCTTCTCGCCAGGCTGACTGCCGAGTCCATCACATTCAGGCCAACACACTCATCTGCCAGGCCCGCGGCCACGGCCTCCTCGGCGGATATGTATTGGCCCCGGGTCAGCATGCGCTTCGCTTCGGCGACACCCACTCGCGCAGGGAGCGTTCGCAACAACCCCCAATCGGGAGTGAGGCCCAACCTCAGAAAAGGAAACAGAAACTGAGTCTTGGTGCCGGTGAGCACAACGTCTCCCAGCAACGCCAGGCCAACCCCCGCGCCTGCGCAGATGCCTTCTACCGCCGATATGACAGGCTTTGGAAATTGCCCCAACAAACGACAGAGCTCATGGATGTGCTTCATTCGCGCACGCGCATCAGACTCGTCCAGATTGGCCATGGTCGCGATGTCGCCGCCAGCGGAAAACATCCCTCCAACACCGCCCAAGACAATGGCGTGACAAGCCGCTTGCTCACGCGCCTCAGTCAACGCTTCGATGAGTGACTGCCGTACGTCATGGTTTATCGCATTGCGCTTCTCGGGACGGTTAATCAGCAACCGTCGGACGCCGGGTACGGGATCATCAATCAGGATGGCCATCAGTCTTCTTCTCTACCAATGATGGAAATCGAGCACACGTTCTGTGATGGCTGCCCGCCCAGGTTGTGAATCAACCCCGTGCGCGGGTCTGGCAACTGCCGCGGACCGGCGCGCCCCTTTAGCTGCAAGTAGATTTCGTAGAGCATGCGGATCCCGCTGGCCCCGACCGGGTGGCCGAAGCACTTGAGACCGCCGTCAATCTGGCAAGGCACTCGGCCTTCGGCGTCGAAGGCGCCATCCAGTACGTCGCGCACCGCCATACCAGGTTCCGAGAGGAACAGGTCCTCCATGGTCACCAGTTCGGTGATGGAAAAGCAGTCGTGCACTTCGGTCAGACTGATCTGCTCGCGTGGCCGGGTGATGCCTGCTTCGGCGTAGGCTTTCCTGGCGGCAATGCGGGTGGTATGCACATAGCTCCCGTCCCACCCATTGCCCTGCATTTCCCATCCGTTGGACACCGCCACTTGCAGGGCCTTGAAGGTGACCAGGTCGGTCTTGCCCATGGCCCTGGCAATGTCAGGCCGGGTGACGATCACTGCCGCCGCCCCATCGGAAACCCCACAGCAATCAAACAAGCCCAATGGCTCAGCAATGATCGGCGCCTTCAGGCACTGCTCTTCAGTGATGATTTTGCGCAGGTGCGCCTTGGGATTTTTGGCACCGTTGGCGTGGCTTTTGACCGATACGTGAGCGATGGCACGTTTGAGTAACTGCGGATCAACGTTAAAGCGCGCCTGGTAAGCCGAGGCCAGTTGAGCAAAGTTGGCCGGGGCCACGGCGCCGGGATACCACTGTGGAATATAGGTCCCGACGGTTGCCACCGGCAGGCCGCCGTAGCCGGTGTCTTTCAGCTTTTCCACGCCCAGGGCCAAGGCGATATCGCAGGCACCGGATGCCACCGCATATACCGCCGCGCGAATGGCTTCCGAACCGCCGGCACAGAAGTTTTCTACCCGGGTTACGCCAATGTTCGGCAACCGCAGGGCAATGCTCATCGGTGTACCACCACGGCCGGTGCCCACATCCTCCATATGGGTGGAGAACCAGGCCGCGTCGATTTGCTCCGGAGAAATACCGGCATCAGCCATGGCTTCACTGTAGGCCTCGACCATCAAATCTTCCGGGCTGGCGTCCCAGCGCTCGCCGAAGCGGCAGCAGCCCATGCCAAGAATTGCAACTTTGTCTTTGATACCAATGGGCATGACGACTTACTCCAACGGCGCTTGTGGCGCAGGGGTGTGAACGGGGGTGGCTTTCCAGAAATAGCGTTTGAAACCGCGCAGGTCGTCGATGTCTTTGATGCGAAAGACCATCTCCACCTCGAGCGCGGTCTGCACTTCGCCTTTGGCGACGTCGGTGAACTCCATCAGGATGCGACCGCCCCCCTCGAAGTCGATTTGCCCGTAGTGATGGGGCGGCGCCATATAGGACGACAGCGACTCGGCGGACCAGCTCAGCACCCTGCCAAGGCGGTCAGCCAAGGGATGGGCGTCCTGAGTATCCAGGGCGGCAGCATCGGGGGTATAGGTCAGCCGTGAGGGTGGGAAATGCACGTCACCACTCACACGGCAACGTCCAGCCACGAGGCCGAGAATGGCGCGACGATGGCGATAGGCAGTGCTCAACGCGGTTTTTTTGTCTTGCTCACCGCGCACGCCACGTTCCAGTTGCAGTTGGCCTTTGTAGGTGAGAAAGCGCGTGTAGCTGAGCTCTTCACGGCCGCGGGTCAGCCAGCCAGACACACCACGGCGAACAGCGAAGTGTTTGATTTCATCGGTCACCCGTAGCACTACGGCGCGGGCACCGCTGCCGAATTGGGCGAGCACGATTACCTGCCCCGGCTCGGCGCTTTCCAGTACTTTGGCCAGCAACAACAGGCCATGGCCGACGCCGGTGTTACCCACTTCCAGCGCCAGGCCATCGACTACCGCTTCGGCAGGAATGCCGCAGGCCTGGGCCAGTTGCGCATCCATCTTCGCCAGCGAGGTGGGGAAGATAAAATGCGCCACTGCTTCAGCGTCTACGCCACTGTCGCTCAGGGCACGTTTGATCACTTGGGGCATGCAGCGGCTAACGCCTTCATCACGCACCCAGCGTTCTTCACCGTAGTAATCGATCTCCCGGCCAGTGAGGCGGAAGTGGTCGATAAAATCGACGCTCAACGCCGCTTGGCCGAGCACTTCAGCGATCACCTGTTCACGACCGAACAACAGCGCGGCAGCGCCATCGCCGTAGTCCAGCTCCTGCGCGCTGGCGGCGCGGGTACGGCGATTGTCGGCCGCTGTCAGCAACACCGTGCCCGGGGCGCTGGCGGCACTGGCCAAGGCTTGGGAAAAGCCGGCCAGGGCGGCGCACTGCGAGCCAGTGACGTCGCTGGCGCCGGTGTACTCATCCAGGTTTAGCGCTTCGGCAACCACTGCCGCGTTGAGGCGCTCGGCAAACGGTAGTGTGCACGAGGCGAGAATCACCTCGCGCACTCTGCCTTGCAGATCCTGACCACCCAAGGCATCGCGGGCAGCCGCCACCGCCATGGTGATGCTGTCTTCATCCCAGTTGGCCATGGCGCGATGGCCACGGGCTTTGCCTTTAAGCTCGGGGGCGTACCAGGCATTGGCCGTCACCACGGCTTGCCGGTTCAAACGCAGGCGCGGGATATAGGCGCCAAATCCGGTGATACCGATGCTCACAATGCAGTCCTCATGTTGGGTTCCAGTGCTGGCGTAAAAATGTGCCGATGCAGGCGATGGCCGCGCGCGCGTCCACCAGCTCGGCGGCAAATTGTTGGAAGACGTGGATCATTAGCGGCCATACCTGCAGCTCAACCGCAACCCCGGCTGCACGGGCTTTGGCGGCAAACAGAATGCTGTCGTCCAGACCGGTTTCGCGGTCGCCGACTTGCAGCAGCAACGGCGGCAAACCAGTCAGCTCGCCATGCAGCGGCGAAGCCAGGGGGTTGAGCGGATCGCCGTCCTTCCCCAGATATTGCGCGGCCAGGGCGACAATCATCGGGCGTTGGTGAATGGGGTCAGCCTCGGCGCGGGTCTGGTAGCTTTCGCCACTGGCGCTAAGGTCGGTCCAAGCCGACAGCAACACAGCGGCGGCCGGCAGCGGGCGACCTTTGTCGCGCAGGGCCAGCAAGGTCGCGGCAGCCAACCCGCCACCTGCGGAGTCCCCGGCGATGGCCAGTTGATTGGGCTCGAAACCCTGGGCCACCAGCCAATCGTAGACCGCGAGCACATCAAGCAGGGGTTCGGGAAAACCGTGCTCGGGCAAGAGGCGATAATCGACGCCCAGCACCCGGCAACCCGCGGCCTCAGAGAGGCGCACCATCAGATCATGGTGGGAGATGAGTGAGCCCATCTTGAATCCGCCGCCATGCAGGTAAATCAATACCTGCTGCTCAGCGGCGCCGGGCGCTTTGATCCAACGCACCGGTACGCCGTTGGCACTGGCGTCCTGGGTTTCACACGTCAGCTCATCGGCCCAGAACAAGTCATCCCAATCGCGGCGCAGGGTTTCAATCGGCGTGTGCCGATGCCAGCGGCCGTACACAGTCTGGATGCGGGTGATTACCCGCTCCACCGCTTCGTTTTGGCCGCTCATCAGCAACCCATCCCGCCAGAGACACCAAGGGTTTCGCCGGTAATAAAACTGGCTTCACGACTGGCGAGAAACACCACAGCCGCCGCCACTTCATCCGGCTCGCCCAAGCGCCCCACCAGGGTGGACGCCTTCATAGCCGCCAACAGTTTTTCACCACCAGCGTCGAGGGCTTTGCGCAGCAACGGCGTATCCACCGGACCTGGCGCGACCACGTTGACGGTGATGCCGTAGCGGGCATTTTCCCGGGCAATGGATTTACTGAAGGCGATCACGCCGCCTTTGGCAGCGGCATACACCGCGCCGCCTTTGGAGCCCTGACGACCGGCCTCGGAACCGACATTGATAATTCGCCCGTAACCAGCCGCCTGCATCGCCGGCAGCGCGGCGTGGGTAGCGGCAAATACGCCTTCAAGGTTGACCGCCAACAAGTAGCGCCACTGCTCCACCGTGGTTTTGGTGAAGAAATCGTGCTGGTCGTAGCCGGCGTTGTTTACCAATATTTCGAAAGGACCCAGCGTGCTCACCACGCGCTGTACTTCAAGAAGGTCGGTAACATCCAGGCGAACGGCCAGACCGCCCACTTCATCGGCCAGCCGCTCGGCGCTGATCATATCCTGCGCTGCAATCACGACCTTGGCGCCCTCGGCCGCCAGGCGCCGCACGATGGCTTCTCCAATACCTTTGGAACCGCCGGTGACGAAGGCACGCTGACCAGTCAATGTACGCATGGTCATTGCCCCTCGAACTGGGCGGTGCGTTTTTCGATGACCGCCGCCAAGCCTTCACGCACATCAAGGGTGCGGCACAGTGCGGCAACGGTACGGCTTTCTTCCGGCATAGCGGCATCGACGCCAAGACCAACGCCCGTCCACAGCAAACGTTTTGTCGCAGCCAAAGCACGTGGTGCACCCTCGGCCATTTGTTGGGCGTAGGCCATGGCAGCAGCCTGCAACTCAGCGTCAGCAACGACCTGGCTGATCAAGCCCAATGAGAGCGCTTCCGGGGCTTTCACCACCGGGTTCATCAGCAACATTTCCGTGGCCTTGCGCGGCCCCACCAGGCGCGGCAAGGTCACCGACAAACCAGCGTCCGGCGCCATGGCCACGCGAGTGGCACCGGCAAGAAACCTGGCTGACTCACCCGCAATGACCACATCCGCCGCACACACCAGGCCCATGCCGCCACCACCCGCGGCAAAGCCCTGCACAGCGGCAATAACCGGTGCATCCAGATGGATCATGGCGCTGATGGCGGCTTGTAAATACACGGTGGCCTGGCGGATATATTCCGGCAGTTCATCACCCTTTCCGGCAAAGGTATGCACATCGCCACCGGCACAGAAGTTCGCGCCCGCCCCGGTGAGCAACACCACACGCACACGCCGTTCGCCATGGCAACGCATCAGCGCGGCAATTAGGTCTTGCAGAGTGGGAATATCCAGACCATTGGCGGCGTCCGGACGATTCAGGTGCAAGTGGGCAACGCCGCCATGCAAGCTCAGCAGCACGGTGCCGGAGGTGATCAACAGTTCAGGCTGGCTCATCAATGGGCACTCAAATCAGGAAAGACAGGGTGTAGAGGGCTTTGTCGTTGTTGACCAACACCACCTTTTTGCGGGCCATGCGCAGGCCGACTGCTTCACGGCGCAGCAGGTATTCATTGCGGGTACACCAGACGGTTTCAGCGCGCAGGTTGGACTCGAAGACCATGGCGTTGGCAGCCACGCGAATTTCGTTGCCACTGGTTTCAATGATTTCCACATTGGACAACACGCGACCCAGGCGCGAACGCGGCGACTGGGTGTGGCGCTTGCCGGTGTGGAATTGTTTGATGCGCAGGGAAATGCGCGAGCGGTTGTCGTAGATGATCGACATCTGCGTTTCCGGGTCGATGTCATCGCCATTGGCCGGCACCCAGTACACACCGTCGCTGGTCCACAGTGCTTCCCACTCGTCGTACTCGTGGGTGTCCTGCAGGCGCGCTTCAAGGAACAGGAACTGGCTGATTTCGTTGACCAGCGCCAATTCCGAAGTGATTGTTTCACTCATTTATTGCGCCTCCATCAGCGAGCGGTAGTGGGCCCAGATACCACGGGTGGTGACCTCGTCGGTGGCGTCGCCAATCAGGAAACCGTCGGCATCGCGGCGTTCGCGAGCCAGGCCACGACCGAGGTAATTCCATTCCGGACTACGGGTGTTAACGCCGCGCTGAGTGCGCTCGTACATCTCCGAGTCATCAGCCAGCAGGAAGCCGGCCGGCCCTACAGAGCCCATGGTTTGTTGGCGCAGGCGGCGGTTGAGGTCCGGCGCGCCTTTGAATTGCAGAGCGGTGACGTGCTGAACGGTTTCGTCTACCGCGACAGCCTGAATCACGAAGATCTGGATTTCGGCGATAAACAGGTTGGGGAAAATCATGATGTGCGGCGTGCCGTCGATCATGATCTGGTTGGCTTTTTCCTCACCGTAGGCGGCCCGCATCTTGGCCACATATTCGGGCACACGCTCCTCCGTGGTCCCGAACCACCCCATGGGTTTGCCTATCCGGCGAAACTCGGGGCGCAGGTCGATTTCGGTATGCCCATCGCCCATGTCGCGGGCGACGGCGGTAGAGTCGGCGCTGTACAGATCGCCAATGCCACTGGAGGCCACGTCGAAAATCGAGGCGTGCACGAACTGCGGGTGGTACCCGTCAGTTTCGTTCTCCACCAGGAATTTCCAGTTGGACTTGGCTTTGTGCTGCAAGAAGCCGGCAGTGATTTCCACCTCGCCTTCGGGTGAGGTCATCACCAACGCATCCAGCGCAGCGCGGGCTGCGCCGAGATGCTCCTCCAAACTCGAGCCTTCTTCAGCCATGCTGCCGAATACAAAACCTTGGTAAATACCGACACGGGCGACTTTGCTCATGCCCAGCTGGCTTCGATCCGCGCCTTCGTAACCGGCAGCAAAAGGAAAGCCGCGCAGGTTACCGTTGTTGGCGAAGGTCCAGCCGTGGTACGGGCAGGTAAAGGAGCCACGGTTACCGCGATGCTCCAGACACACCTGATTGCCCCGGTGCGGGCAGCGATTGAGCAGCAGGTTGATCTGCCCATCGCGATCGCGGGTCATGATCACCGATTGCGGACCAATCGACTTCAGGGCGAAGTCATTGGCATTGGGCACTTCGCTGACATGGCCGACATAGACCCAAGTGCGATACCAGATTTTTTCCAGCTCTTGCTGAAATACCTGCTCGTCTGTGTACAGCGAGCCATGCACCCGATCGGTCTGGATCAGGTTGCTCCAATCATGGGCGGAGATTGCCGTCGTCATCGCAAACCTCGAGAGTAAAAAAGACTCAACGCTTCTTACTCTAGGGATGCGGGGGTCGAGACCAATCGTCGTTTTGGACGAAATTTCGTTCGCAGGTACTGGTTAGCAGACACTTGCAGGTCGAGATGGAATCGCAATACCGCGCCACCTCTTCCCACAACAAAGCGCACTCCTTGCGGAATGCTTCAGCCTTGTTGTTTTTGCTCCTGGGGGATGGCGGCTTTAATCGCAGCGGCTATTCGGCCCGTGACGCGCAGTTCGCCATGCAGGCGGGATCGAGATTGCGGAGGGATGCCCACAAGCCGTGAAATGCTCGACAGACATACCTCCAGGGCACGTGCTTCGGGCGTCTCGCTGGCGCAAACGCCCTGCATTACGCAGAACAATGCCAAGTGCGTGTCATGTAAGTCGGCAAACTGGAAAACACCTTGCTGCTCACCCGTTTGCAGGATCATTTTCAACTCCGCATCGTACTGAGCTCTCAGCTCGCCAACCTGCACCCTGCCCGCCTCATCAAGGCTACGAAAATCCAGCTGGACGATGCGGCTTTCAGCCCGCTTTGCGTAATGAAAGCTCACGTAGACGCTCACAAAGCGTTGCAGCATCCGCACACTGTCAAAGTGCTTTTGGCGTTGTTCCAACCAAGTCGAAAGCAGGTCTTCCAGGAATTCGCAGTGCACATCGAGGAGCAGTTGCCCTTTGCTTTCGTAGTGGGAATACACCGAGCCGGGGCGCACCCCAAGCGCCGCCGCCAGTTGACGCAACGACATGGCTTCGAAGCCCTTGACCGCCATCAGGCGCACGGCCTGTCTTTTGACTTCTTCCACCTTGCTCATGCTTTTTCACGCCCTGTGCTGATTTCTGGCGGTGCTCAGAGTCTTCGCGAGCCGTATGGATCAACTCGTCGGTTCCGACGGTTTTGCGGTTGCTGAAGAAAAATCTCCGACAAAGGGCTGAAACCGCTCAAGGACGGCACTTACGCGCAATTCCAATGAGTTACCCCAAGCGAAACGACGCAAAGCGAAATTTCCAGCCGATTCATTGAGATAGCGTTGTTTTCAGCGAATCGCCGGGAAACGAACATTTACCACTGTTAAATTTACATCGTTAACAAAACAATATTTCGCTGCTAGGGTGAAGCCATATTCGACTGACTGGTGATCCCATGGCACGCCCCGTCTACTCCGCCGACGAAACCGAGAACATCAAGCAAACCCTGATTCAAGGGGCGTTGAGCCTCTATCTGGAGCAAGGCCCGGAGAGCCTGTCACTGCGCCAGATCGCCAAGCGCGTAGGCCTTAGCCACACCGTGGGCTACCGCTATTTCGAGAACAAGGAAGCGCTGCTCGCCGAGATGCGCCGGGCCTGCATTCTGGAGTTCAAGGCGGCAGCAATCCCTGCACAAGACAGCGGCGAAGGCGATCCGATTGAACGCCTTCGCGCCGCATTAATGGGCTTGCTGGAGTTTGGTAGCAGCCAGCCGGCCAAGTACCGACTGATTTTCTCTGACAGCCAACCTGACCTCACAGAATACCCGTCGTTACTGGCGCAACGCTGGGAGGTATTCGCCTCCTGCGTGGACCTGGTGCAAGCGGCGATTGATCAGCAACGCCTGCAGGGCGATGCGCTGATGTTTTCCCACGGGCTGTGGAGCCTGCTGCACGGAATGCTCTCGCTGCATGCCGCCAACCAACTGATTCACGGCCTGTCGCTGCGAGAAATGGCCGGCCCCCTGATCGACACCTTTTTACGTGCCGGTTGCCTGCCGCAGCCCCATGAACACTCACCCCGTAAAAGCCCTGCGGCCACCGACTGAACCCGCGACCGCACTGCAAACACTCGGGCCGCCAAGGCTGCCCGCCTGATGTAAAGGAGAAGATCCGTGACTAACAATAACAATGCCTTGGCTCGCTTCATCGTCCCCACCGAGAAACGCGCGGCCATCGCCGAGCTGACCAAGGTTCCCACCGTTTCGCCCATGGTGCTGGGCCTGCTGATTGCCTCCACCGGCGGCGTGATTGTCACCAACGTGTTGGCAGTGCTCGGTCACCTCAGTCTGGGGTGGGCCTGCCTGTTAAATACCTTTTTGATGTATTGGCAGTTCACCGTGGCCCATGACTCGATTCACCGTTCTGCGGCGAAAAACCAGAAGCTCAATGACCTGTTCGGCCATATAGGCATCGCCACCTTTGCGCCGCAAATCACCTTGGGAATTTTCCGCTGGGCGCATATTCAACATCATCGTTTCACCAATGGTCCCAAAGACCCGGACAACTGGATGCACGGTGCTGCATTGAGCCTGCCGCTACGCTGGATGCTGCTGGAAATCGGCTACCTGCTGTTCATTGTGAAAAGCAAAGACCCCATCGCCATGCGTCATCTGCGCGGAGCCCTGCGCAATACGGCCATCACCGTGGCCATAGTCGCCGTACTGACCTACATGGGTTACGGCACGGAGGTGTTGTTGCTCTGGTTTATCCCTTCGCGGCTGACTTTCATCCTGGTGGGTTTCGTATTTTTCTGGCTGCCCCATGTAAAGGATGACGTGGAATCTGAGCAGGACCTGACCCTGGCCACCTCCATGCGCCTGGGTCAGGAATGGCTGATGACACCGGTGTGCCAGTTCCATAATTACCACCTGATTCACCACCTGTTCCCCACCATGCCGGCCTACCAGCATGTGAAGGCATGGCAGTTGCTCAAGCCGGAGTTAATGCAGCGCAATCTGCAGATTCAGCACAACTTCGCCATTCAGCCCACCGTGCATATGAGCCACTGACCGGGAGCAGACAATGAAACGTTGGCAATGCAATTTCTGCTCGCATGTTTACGATGAAAGCCTGGGCGATCCGGACACCGGCGTACCGCCCGGCACTCGCCTGGAAGATTTACCTGATGACTGGATGTGCCCCGATTGCGGAGCGGGCAAAGCCGATTACTTCGAAATCGACAACTGACTGAGCAACACCTTTTCATGCCCGTGTACGGCCTTGTACGCGGGCTTTTATTTACACGGAATCAACCCTCCCCTGCGGGACAAAATCGTCGATACAGACGACTTCACTGTCTGCCTCCCGCCCTAGCCTCTGCGCACCTGATAACAGAACCCTCCTATTGCCAAAGGATGATCGATGCGCAACCTCAGCGTGCGGTTAAAACTGTATGTGCTCACTGCCTGTTTTGTTTCCAGCCTGACTCTGGTGGGTGGCGCTGGTTGGTTTGGTATTCGCAATGCCGGCGGTGCCATGGAGGGCGTGAGCAGTTCGTTGGTGGCGGTCGACGCCCTTGCCTCTCTGCGCCATGCCCGTTTGGTGTCGCTGGCGGCGATGCAGGAAGGTGCCAGCTGGCGCCCGGAAGCCTTCGATGGTTATGACGATAAAAGCGACGGGCTGGCCGAGGCCCATGATCTGTTTGGCGACATCCTGGGGCGTCATCGCGAGGCGTTGAAACAAACCGAGAAGGCGATCAAAACCTACGGCACGCAACCTAAAAATGCGGAGGAACAGGCGTTGTGGGATGAGTTCAGTGCGCGCTGGGAGGACTTTCTCAGCGCCGATGAAACCCAAACGCAAATCTGCGCAAGCCTGGTGAACGCCAACACCTGGGATGAGGTACATATCCGCTCGCTCGACCTGGTGAGCAACACGCCATCCTGGGCCGGTTCGATTCATGCGATGGGCGAGCCGCTGGAAAAGTTGGTCAAGCTCGCGGTGGCCGATGCCGAAGATGCCCAACGCGATGGCGAGACGTTTATCGGTACCGCCAAACAACTGATCCTCAGTCTGTTTACCGCGGCCATCGTGACCTTGTGCCTGTTTGCCATGCTGATCGTACGCAGCGTGGTGCTACCGCTGCAAAGTTTGCGCAGCACTATCGAACAGATTGGCACCAGCAACAACTTTGCTCTGCGCGCTCAGGAAGGTGGTCGCGATGAAGTGGCTCAGGCCGCCAGCGCTTTTAATCTGTTGCTAGAGCGGGTGCAAGGCGCGCTGGTGAAAGTGGTGGGCGGCGCCGGCAAGATCGACCTGGCCGCCTCACAAACCAGTGCCATGGCGCAGCGGGTGGCCAGCAGTGCGACGTTGCAGAACGAAGCGGCCGCGGCGATTGCCGGCGCCATCGAACATATGAGCGCGGCCATTGCCCAGATCAGCTCCAGCACCCAGGACGCGCGCGCCCGCGCACAAGACGCGGCGACGGCAGCCGGCTCCGGGGCAACCGCCATCAGCCGCACCTCCCAGGAGAACGATGAGGTGGTGCGCGAGGTGAACAAGGCCAGCAGCACCATCAGCGCATTGGGCGCCGAATCAAACCGCATTTCCACCATCGTCAAAGTGATTCGCGAGGTGGCCGAGCAAACCAATATGCTGGCCTTGAATGCCGCTATCGAAGCCGCCCGCGCGGGTGAACAGGGCCGTGGCTTCGCCGTAGTGGCCGATGAAGTTCGTCAGTTAGCGGAGCGAACGCGCAGCTCCGCCGATGAAATTCGCGAGATGGTCGACGCCATGCAGGCCTCGGTGAAACAGGCCATGGAAGACATGGCCGGAGTGGCATCACGCACCCGGGAAAGTCGTGTGTTATCGGAAAACGCAGCCGCCAGCATGAACGACATTCTCACCAGTGCCAGCCAGGTGTCCGAGGCCATTGGCGAGGTGTCTGCCGCCTTGGTCGAACAGGACCGCAGCGCCCAGGCCATCAGCCGGCGCATAGAAGCGGTGGCGCAAATGAGCGAAGAAAACTGCGACACCGGCCACCATGCTGCCGAGGTTTCCCGCGCCCTCAACGGCGCAGCCGGCAGCCTGCGTCTGGCTGTCGATCAGTTTCAGGTGTAACGCCTGGCCCGTTAAAAAAAACAGCAAATAAACACACTCCGCTCGATTGACAGGCGGAATTTAATGACTCTAGACTCGGCACTATAACGAACGTTACATACAGCTTCGTCAGTCCCGACAAAGGTGGCCTGTAAATGCCGCCAGAACAATTCCAAGAACGAGGACAGTTCATGCAAAACGTCGATGTAATCGTTGCAGGTGCAGGCCATAACGGCCTGGTTTCCGCCTGCTACCTGGCCAAAGCCGGTCTTAAGGTGTTGGTGCTCGAAGCGCACCAAACGCCGGGCGGGATGACCTGCACCAACCCCATGGCGCCTGAAGCGCCGGAACACATCATCAACGAGGCCTCGATCCACGCCTCGATGTTCCGCATGTCGCCGATCAACGACGAGCTTGAGCTGGAAAAGAAGTTCGGCCTGCGTCAGCGTCTGATCGACCCGTGCCACTACCAACTATGCTCCAACGGTGAAGCCTCGTTCGGCATGTGGCGCGACGCCAATCGCACCGCCAAGGAGATCTCACACTTCTCCAAGAAAGACGCCCAAGCCTGGTTAAAGATGTCGGAAACCATCGACGCCGCTTTGCGTATCGGCTTGCCGCTGGCGATGGAAAACCCGACCAAACCGAGCTTCAACTCCGTATTCAAAGTGCTGACAAAAGCAGTCGGCAACTTCAAGCACCTCGGCCCGATCGCCAAGCTGATGACTGGCACCCACGCCGGTACGCTTGAAGAACTGTTCGAGACCGATATCGTCCGTGCAGGTCTGCTTACCGGCCTGCCGTTCATGGACTTCCGTTCCGACCATAGTTCATTCGCGATGGTTTATCTGGGCGTGCTGCAAAAGTACGGTGTCACCATGTTCGAGGGCGGCACCGGCGGTTTCCCTGCCGCACTGATTCGTTGCCTGGAAGCCTATGGCGGCAGCGTTCGCTGCAGCGCCAAGGTCAAGCAAATGCTGGTGGAAAACGAACGAGTGGTCGGTGTAGTACTGGAGGATGGCGAGGAGATCCGCTCGAAAAAAGGCGTGGTTACGGCTTTCAGCCCGAAAGCGGTACTTAACCATATGTTGCCCGAAGGCCTGCTCGATCACCCGACCCAGGTGAAGGCCAAGTTCATCCCGACCTCCAACCGAGGCATCGCCGACTACAAGCTGAACATCGCCCTCAAAGGCAAGATCACCCCGACCCGAAGCGCCGCCTGGCGAAAAGCGCAGGGCTGGGACGGCAATATGCGCCTGGGCACGTTGCAGTGGTCGACCTATGAAGACGGCCGCAAGGCTTACACCGACTGTATTCGCGGCGTGGTGCCGGATGTGATTGCCGGGTTATCGCAGATCACCACCGAATTCGACCCAGCAATGGCCCCCCCAGGCCATGACACCTTTTGGTTCTGGTCGGGCCTGATCCCATTCGATCCGCACATTGGCTGGGACAAAGCCCGCGAGCAGATCACAAATACCCTAGTCACCGATGCCAGCCGTATTTACGACGGCATTGAAGAACTGGAAATCGCCCGTCGGCCGCTGTGCCCGCCGGATATCGAAAAACGCTTCCACGCTATCGATGGCAGCGTTTACCACTGCGACCCCTTTATCACCCGCTTCGCCCACAACCGCCCAGCCAAAGGTCTGGCGGGCTACAAAATCCCGGTTCAGGGCCTGTACCTGAGCGGCTCGGGCACCCATCCGAGCGCGGGCATCTGCGGCCTGCCCGGCCGCAACGCAGCCATCACCCTGCTCAAGGACTGCCGCTAAGCGTGCACTTAACCCACTCACCAACAACAAGACGGGTAAACCACAATGTCATTCTTCGATAAATGGATGGAAACGGTCGTCGGCCAGGCCTTGCCTGTGCCCGCCGACTACATGGCCAATGAGCTAATCGGCAATATCTTCACCATTTGGGCCGGTGGCTTTGGCCTGGCGGTACTGCCGTGGGCGCTGTATCGCTACTTCAAGAAAAAGGACGATGTGCCGGCGCTGATGTGCATCGGCGGCTTCATCTGCTCGCTGCTGGAACCCATGCTCGACCACCTTGGCCACCTGTGGTGGCCGACCAACCTGCCCGGCCCGGCGTTTGTCGGCTTCGACCTGAACGTGCCATGGCTGATTCCACCGTGCTACGTGTTCTTTATCGCCATGACCGGCTATTGGGCGTACCTGAAGATGAAGGATGGCCTGGATGTAAAAGGCGTGTTCGTGATCTGGCTGATCATTTCCATGAGCGACGTGATCATGGAAATCCCGGGCACCGCCACCGGCGCGTACACCTACTATGGCGACGCCTCTTTCAAGATCTTCGGCTTCCCGGTGGCATGGGGCTGGATGAACGGAACCTCGATGCTGCTGGTGGGTTTCCTGCTGTGGCTGGTTAACCCCTACCTCACCGGTTTCAAGCGCTGGTTCATTGTGCTGGTGCCGATCACGGCCATGGGCGCGGCTTACGGCATGGTGTCGTGGCCATACTTCATGTCGCTGAATTGGGACATGCCGTGGATCGCCACTCGATTGCTGACCTTGCTATCGCTACTGATTTCCATCGTCGTGGTGGGTTTTACCGGTGCACTGGTGGCCCGCACCAAAAACGCTGCTGACCCGTTGCCACACCTGAAAGTGGCCTACCGATAAGCAGCGATTCCACGCTAGACGCAGTACCGCATAACCAGTGTGGCTGGGTGGGCAAACGCCGTCAGGCGCGCCCACCCAGACCACCCGACAAAAATGGAAGCGGCTATGAACGCAGTTGATACAAGCCTTCACCCTGTACCCGAAAAGCAGAAAAAGCGCATTCCCGGCGACGAACTGATCTGGCTCTTTCTGCTCGGCGATATGGTCTGCTTCGCGCTGTTTTTCGCGCTTTACTCCTACACCAAGAGCAACCACACAGCGCTGTTCGTGGAAGCCCAGCAGGCCCTCAACCTGCACACCGGTTCGATCAATACTCTGCTGCTATTGGCCAGCTCCTGGTTTGTGGTCATCGCGGTCAAAGCCGCGCGCCTGCAAATGGCCAACACCTGCCGTTGGTTCTTGCTGCCAGCGGTGCTTTGCGGCAGCGGGTTCGTGGTCGTCAAACTGTTCGAATACCAGGAAAAAGCCGCTCTGGGCATCAACTTCCTGACCAACGATTTTTTTCTTTTCTACTACCTGATCACTGGCATGCACTTCGTGCATGTGCTGCTAGGGTTGCCACTGCTCGTGTACTTCGCCGTGGTGATACGCGAGGGTAAATTGGACAGAAAAACCATTAACAACCTCGAGAGCAGCGCGATCTTCTGGCATATGGTCGACCTGCTGTGGATCGTGATTTTCCCCTTGATCTATCTGGTGCGCTAAGACCATGAGAGCCCTTGTCTACTCCCGTGAAAGCCTGGTCTGGCTGGTGCTGATGACTATCACCCTTTGCTCCTGGCTGCTGGCCTGGAGCCACGGCCAATTGCTGCCAAACGTACGTATCGAGGCCGTGGTGATCATCGCCCTGGCCTTTATCAAAGCCCGTCTGGTGCTGATGCATTTTATGGAAACGGCGCACGCCCCGCTGCAACTGCGCCTGCCTTGCGAGGCGTGGATTTTGCTCAGTGGCAGTGTGCTTATCGTATTGGAAAGCGGGTTGTTTACCGCCGCCTGACTTTTTCTACTCAATAAAAACAAGGACATTGCCCGATGAAAATCACCTCCAATGACCGCTACCTGGCGATCGTTCTGAAGTCGTTGACTGACACCATTCAACCCGAGCTGCAATCGGGCAATGCACAGGCCTCCTTGGGCATGATCAAAGGCGTACTGGCCGAGCTGCTCAAGCGCGAACACGTAACCGGCGACCTGCTGCGCAACATGATTCGCCAAGGGTTGGACCTGCAAGACACCCTCAGCGACGTCCTACACCTGCAACACGCCAGCGGCGAAGCTGGGCGTGAAGCAATTGAAGCGGTTATCGCCCGCCCGGACCTCTCTTTCAATGCGCTACTGGCGCAGTATGAAAGCCTCAGCGCCAACCTCGACCACCTGAGCAGTTTGTTGGCGCAATCGCCTGCGCCGCTGGAGCAGACCGCCGACCTGCTCAAGCGTCTGGCGGAATGGGAGCTGGCCTACTACGAGCAACAGGCGCAACTGGCGGTGCCAGAGGTGCCGACCATCAGCAACGTCAAGCAGCCGCTGGATCTGCAGTTGACCCAGGCGTTTCTCAACAGCCTGGACGGCAGCGGGGGCGCTGTGGAAGTCACCCGCCTGGAACCCCTGGCCGGCGGTTTTGGCAAACAAACCTACTTTGTTTCCTACCGCCAGCAGCCGGGTGCCGAGCCCACCGAACTGGTGATTCGTAAAACCGACCCGGCGCCAATCATGACCCACGGTGCCTGCGACCTGGAAAGCGAATATGCGCTACTGAAAACCATCAGCCAGGTCGACTACCCCGCACCAAAACCCAGGAATTTCGCCAAAGCCTTCAAAACTGTTGATGCCGACTTCTACACAATGGACCGCATTGCCGGTTCCACTCCGGGCACCTTCCTCGGTGGCTTGAGCGGCGAAGTGGATGAAGGCCTGTTTATGCAACTGGCCGAGCGCCTGGGGCAATTACACGCCCTTCCTCTGGAGATGTTCAGCGACTACATAGAGCGCTATGAAGACCCACGCATCCTCACCGGCACGGTGCAGGACTGCTACCGCTACAACCTCGAAGGCTGGGACAAATACATGGCCCGCGAGGACCACCTGCCCTCCCCCTATATGCGCTGGCTGCTGCACTGGCTGCGCAACAACATTCCACAGGACACCCGCCGACCGATCCTGGTGCACGGTGACTTCAACATTCACAACATCCTCTTCGACCGCGGCCAACTGACCGCCGTACTGGACTGGGAATGCTCGGGCTTTGGTGCGCCGGAACAAGATCTGGCCTATATCAAGCCGCATATTTCTCAACACATCGACTGGGACCGCTTCGTTAACCACTACCTGGCGCACGGCGGCCTGCCGGTTAACCCGGCGGCTATGGGCTTTGGCTTCGTGTACTCGGCGCTGCGCACCAACCTGGCGGGCAACCGCGGTACCAGCAATATGCAAACCGGGCGTAACCAGGACCTGCGTTATTCAATGGTCGAGCTGGGTTTTACCCGATCGTTTATGAGTATGGCCCTGGCCAGTTCCCAGGCCAACGCCTGACCACCTAACTTCAAGGAGTACAGCAATGAACGTAACTGGCGGCGGTAGCGTATTGGAGTACGGCCCAGCGCAGGAAGGCCCGCAACCCTCAGGCAGCGACCCGTTCTGGCAAGACAGCGTGGTGCTGGTCTGGTGGGATTTGGAAAACCAGGTCGGTGGGATGCACCGCATCGGCCATGAACTGAATGTTGCCGGCGGTCCACAGGTAACCCTATGGAATTACGTGTTCTCCCCCGAGCATATTTTCAAGCGCGACGACCGAATTCCCCTGCGCGAAGGCGACCGCAGCGGGCGCACGTTCAATAGCGGCGACGACACCTGCATCTTCGAATACACCGACCACCCGGTATGGAAAATCAACGACCAGGATGTGCACGCTGAACTGCATGTGCAGGACTACCACGCCCCTGTGGATATTTACCCGAAAAAAGGCGCCATGGCCGATGATGTGGCACCCAATCATATGGAGGTGGCAGGAAAGGTCAGCGGTGAACTAACCATCAAGGGCAAGCATTACCCTATCAACGGCCTGGCCTTCCGCGACCATGGCTGGGGCACGCGCAAGTGGGATGTGTTTGTCGGCCACCGCTGGATGGCGGCTACGCTGAAAGACGGCACCATGCTCTTCGCTCAGACGTTCCACAGCTCGGACGACAATCTGGTGCGCTTTGGCTGCGTGATCAAAGACAACACCATCACCTACTGCAAGTACGTCGACATCCTGGTGTATCTGGAAGCCGACGGCCTGACCCACCGCGGTGGCAGGGTAGTAATGACTCTGAGCACCGACGAGGTGATCGAGGTAGAGTGCATCCCCTTGCAAAAAGGCATCGTTTCGTGGATTCACGGCATCGCCTGCGTCGATACCATTTGCCGTGTGGAGCACAACGGCGTTGAGGGCATTTGCGACTTCGAAGTGACCAACAATGCCCTGCGCGGCACGCACCGGCCCAAGCTGGCACTAAACGGCATTATCGATAACGGCATGACCCAACTGGGCTAAGACGCTGCTTCCCCGTATGATTCGCCCCTGGCGCAAACTGGCTATTGCCGTGGCGTCCTTGGGGCGAATTCAAGGAACGCCCCGCCCTGCACCGCAGGACAGACAAAGCATCAGGAAACCATCCGTGAAAAAAAATGAACTCAACCCGGCCAGCTCGCGCCAGCGGATTCTTGAGATCTCCACCAGGCTGTTTGCCAAGCACGGCTTTGACGGAGTGACAATGCGCAATATTGCCGCTGCCTCGGAGATCACCCTGCCCTCGATTTACCACCACTTTGGCAACAAGGAAGAGCTGTTCAAAGCCGTGGAAACCGAGATGTACACCACCCACGCCAAATCGCTGCTGGAGCAACTGCAAGCCGACCTTTCGCCCGAAGAGCGCCTGCGCAACTTTGTGCACGTGATGTTCGAGCACCTGGAGTCCAACCAGGACTACCTCAAGCTGCTGCAACGCAATCTGGTGGATGGCTGGGAAGAGAATCAGGCTTTTCTGGTGGACCTGTCGTTGCAGAACGTAATGGATGAGCTGAAGATTTTGCTCAATCAATATTCCGACGGCATAGGTGATGGAATTACGCCGATCGCAATTTTTTCCTTGATCCTCGGCTTTATCACCCTGCTGCCGGTGATTCGTCACCTCAAGGACCGGCCACCTATCGCCAAAGCGCCCGAACAAATGCGCGAGTTGCTGGTGAACTCAGTGATGAATTTCGTCGCCTCTAACCGCAGCCCCAAGCCGGACTGATGGACTGAAAGGCCACCCGCAAAACACCAAACAACGGGCCGGCCTTACACCGAGAAGCCATGAGCAAAGCCTATAACAACTCGCGGCTCAACCTAGGCCTGTGCCTGCTATTCAGCCTTTTCAACCCATTTGCCCAGGCTGTCAGCCAACAGAATATCCAGTAATTGCGTAGCCTCAGCTGACAACTGAAGCCGGAGGGCGGCTGGGACTTGCGTTTTATTTCGTCGAAAACGACGACAGGCCCCAAGCCGTGACGATGGAAAATAACCAAAACAAAAACCCGGGAGCGGCTAACCGGGAACATCCAACTGGAGTGCTCCATGAATCAGAATGTTCTGTTCATTACCGGTGCCGGTAGCGGCCTTGGCCAACTCAGCGCCAAGCGAGCGCTGGCCGATGGCTGGGCTGTAGCGGCCATGGACGTCAACGCAGCCGGCCTCGACCAGCTGGGCAACTCGCACAGGTTGCTGAAACTGGTAGTCGACATCACCGACCCCGCCGCCGTAGAAGCAGCGGTCGAACGCTGCGAAACCGAGTTGGGGCCCATCACTCGCCTGACCAATGCCGCTGCCATCATGCCTCTGGGTCTGCTGATGGAGCAACCCCGCGAGGTTATCCAGAAAATCATGGCGATCAACTTCGGAGGCATGGTTAATCTATCGAAGGCCGCATTGCCGAAGATGATCGCCCGTGGTCGCGGTGAGTTCGTCAGCTACGCCTCCATGGCGGGTCACTGGCCGATCATCTACATGGGCGCCTACAACGCCGCGAAACATGCAGTCACCGCCTACACCGAAGTGCTGTTTCACGAGACTCGTAACAGCGGCGTGCGTATCGTCTGCGTTTGCCCACCTATCGTCGCCACACCGCTGCTGGACCAAGCCAAATCGACGGTATGGCCGAAGATTTTCGACGTGTTCCCGCCGATTACCGCCGAGGTGGTGCTGAACAAGATTGAGCGTGTGCTCAAGGGTAACAAGTTGTGGGTGTTCCCCGGTCCGATGACGGCCATGTCTTGGCGACTGCGGCGCTGGATGCCCAACACCCTGTGGTGGACTGTGCATCAGGTCGAGAAGATCTAAGACCGTAGGGTAGTCTGCGCGTACGAGGTGGTTTTCGCATGATCGCCTTGGTGCGCACAGCACACCACCCCCACAGATTCGTCGGATGCGACGATACCGCCGCTCCCTGCTGTTTCCACAATAGCTGCCAGGCCACGACGCATGGGCGTTGCGGACCTTTCTTGAAACAGCGAAGGAGCACCGTCGATGTCCGAAACCAACGCAGCAGAATTTCCCATCCATAAATTTGTCACCCATCGGCGCACCATCACCGAAACCGACATCGTCAATTTCGTCAACCTCACGGGCTTTCATGAGCCCTATTTCATCGACATGGAATACCTGAAGGCGAACATGTCCGGCGCCCACCAGAACCGCTTTGCCCCGGGGCCAATGATCATTTCATACTCGATGGGCTTGGTCTCACCGATTCTGATGAAGATCGTCGCCGACGTCCTCGAAGGCCATACCGTGGGCCCCTTTGCGGGCATGACTGGGCTGCAGGCACGCATCCATTCCGCCGCATTCCCTGGTGACACCTTGCATGTGGAAGGCGAAGCCAAGATCAAAGCCATTAGCAGTAGCGGCTTTACCATTCTCGATCTGCTGCACGTGACCAAAAATCAGCGTGGCGAAAAGGTCGTGGAATTCACCGAAACCGTACTGTTTCACAAACCCGATACGGCTGAGTAAACCGAACTGCTGCAGTGAAGGAACCACACATGACTGCCTACCGCTCGCCCCCCTATCTCACCAGCGCCCCCAATTTTCGCGACATGGGCGGCTTGCCCGCGAGCGGCGGCAGAACCTTGCGTTACGGTCTGCTTTATCGCTCGGAAGACTTCTCCAACCTCAGCGATGAGGATGTGGTGCTGCTGGATGGCCTAGGCGTGCAGTTGGTCTGCGATTTACGCAGCGATAGCGAACGTGTCCAACACCCCAACCGCTGGCAGGCTGACAGCGCCGGCACTCTCAACCTGAATATCGCTGCAGACTTGCGCGCCAGCCATCAGGCCATCACCCGCCTGCTAAGCGGAACACCGGGAAAAGAGCACGCGGAACAAGCGATGTTGTTGACCTATCGTATGTTCCCGGAAGCCTTCGCCCTGCGCATGGCGCAACTGTTCGACCGTATCCTCAGTGGCGGACAGCTACCTCTGATATTCCACTGCGCCGCTGGCAAAGACCGCACCGGCTTCATCGCCGCCATTTTGCTCAGTGCCCTGGGCGTGGAACGCGAGGCAATTTATGCCAACTACCTACTCAGCCGCGAACGCTGGGCAGGTGAACGCAGCGAAATTGCGATACGCCGCTACCTGCAGCCGCTCTGTGAAACGGAACCGGCGCCAGAGGTTATTCAAACCCTGTGTCAGGTCAACCCGGCGTATCTGGACGCCGCATTTGAGGTGATTGAGCAGAACCACGGCGACGTTGAGGTCTACCTGCAGCTTATCGGCCTGGACTTTCTCGCCCGAGAGCGTCTACAAGAGTTGCTACTGATTTGAACCAACATATGATGGCCGGCGAGCCTAACTATGAGCATTTCCTACTGCATGCTTGAGCGCTAAAGCCTGTATCCGCCCACGCGAATGCCGTGAGGATTCCACCCAGAGCCGGTGGTTTTGTGGGAGGTAAAACCTTTTAAAATAAAAAGGGTCGCGAGATAAAATCTCGCAACCCTTTGAAAAATATGGTCGGGACGGAGTGATTCGAACACTCGACCCCTAGCACCCCATGCTAGTGCGCTACCGGACTGCGCTACGCCCCGACTAGGCGTGAAACTCGTTCTTCACCTCGAAGAACGCTCAAGAATATATCGCAAGCTTTTGAAAACTGGAAGTATTCAAACGCATGAATTTATTTCTTGAGCACCACCAGCACATCTTCCAGTTCGGCAATCATCTGCCGAATCATCTGCTTGTATTGAGTGGTGTCGTCTTTGGCTTCATCGCCGGACAAACGCAAGCGTGCGCCGCCGATGGTGAACCCTTGATCGTAAAGAAGCGCGCGGATCTGCCGGATCATCAGCACGTCTTGTCGCTGATAATACCGGCGGTTTCCGCGCCGTTTGACGGGGTTGAGTTGAGGAAACTCCTGCTCCCAATAGCGCAGCACGTGCGGTTTTACCGCACACAGCTCGCTGACTTCACCGATGGTGAAGTAGCGTTTGCCTGGGATGACGGGTAGCTCGTCGTTATGACTTGGTTCCAGCATAAGCCTCAACTCGGGCCTTCAACTTCTGCCCTGGACGAAAGGTGACCACACGGCGAGCCGTGATCGGGATTTCTTCACCCGTTTTCGGATTGCGGCCAGGCCGCTGGCGTTTGTCCCGAAGGTCGAAATTGCCGAAACCGGACAATTTGACTTGTTCGTTGTCTTCAAGAGCGTGCCTGATTTCTTCAAAAAACAGTTCGACCAATTCCTTGGCCTCCCGTTTATTCAGGCCCAGCTCTTCATACAGACGTTCCGCCATTTCAGCTTTCGTCAGAGCCCCCATACGTCACTTCCTTAACGTGGCGTTCAACCTTTGTTCGAGCGAGGTGAGGATGTTTTGCGTCGTGGTATTCACCTCATCGTCATTAAGAGTGCGCGATGGATGCTGCCAGGTCAAGCCGACGGCAAGGCTTTTTCTATCAGGATCAATGCCTTTACCCTGATATACGTCAAATAGCCTGAGGTCCGTCAGCCATTCCCCTGCATTTTCACGGATTACGTCCAGTACGGCGCTAGCCGCGACGCCTTTTTCGGCAATCAGCGCGAGATCACGACGCACTTCAGGAAAGCGCGATAACTCCTGGAATTCAGGCATTTTGCCCAACGCCACTTCAGCCAGAACCAGCTCGAAAACGAAGACCGGACGGTCGAGACCGAGGGCTTTCGACAATTCGGGGTGAATTGCACCAACGAAACCTACCAGACGACCTTCGCGTTCGATGCGCGCGGTTTGACCCGGGTGCAACGCGGGGTGTTTACCCGGTACGAACGTGAACGAATCCAGTGCACCGGCGAAGCCCAGCACCGCTTCCACGTCAGCCTTGACGTCGAAGAAGTCGACGACATCGCGACCTTGCGCCCAGCCTTCCGGCAGACGGCTACCGCAAACAACACCCGCCAGCATCGGCTCTTGCTTCAAGCCTTCCAGCTGACCGACGAAACGCAGGCCGCTTTCGAACAGTCGGACGCGATCCTGTTGACGATTCAGGTTGTGCTGAAGCGCCTTGACCAGACCTGGCCACAGGGACGAGCGCATGGCTGCCATGTCGTTGGAAATCGGGTTGGCCAACAGCAGCGGCTCGACACCCGGATTAAACAACTCGAATTGTTTCGGATCGATGAAGCTGTAGGTGATCGCTTCCTGATAACCACGGGCTACCAGCAGACGACGCAACTCAGGCAGTTCGCTACGCGCTTCAGCCTTGGCTTGCGGCGCCAGACGGGCTTGCGGATAACGAACCGGCAGCCGGTTGTAGCCGTACAGACGCGCCAGCTCTTCGATCAGGTCGACTTCGAGACTGATGTCGAAGCGATGGCTTGGCACTTCAACGCGCCACTGCCCTGCCCCATCGGCTGAAACGGTCAGGCCCAAAGCGTTGAGCAGACGCTCGACTTCGGCCGAATCCATTTCCATACCCAGCATCTGGGTGATGCGCTGGGCACGCAGGGTGACCGGTGCGATCTTCGGCAGGTGCTGTTCGCTGACGGTTTCGATGATCGGGCCAGCTTCACCACCTGTGATTTCCAGCAGCAGGCCGGTGGCACGCTCCATGGCTTCACGAGCCAGTTGCCAGTCTACGCCACGCTCGTAGCGGTGCGAGGCGTCGGTGTGCAGGCCGTAGGAACGAGCCTTGCCAGCAACGGCAATCTGATCGAAGAACGCACTTTCAAGGAAAATATCGCGAGTGGTCGCGGTATTGACGCCACTGTGCTCGCCCCCCATGACGCCGGCGATTGCCAAAGCGCGGGTGTGGTCGGCGATCACCAGCGTATCGCTACGCAGGCTGACTTCCTGACCATCGAGCAAGACAAGCTTCTCGCCTTCTTCAGCCATACGCACACGGATGCCGCCATTGATTTCAGCGAGATCGAACGCGTGCAGCGGCTGACCCAGCTCCAGCATCACGTAGTTGGTGATGTCGACGGCCGCATCGATGCTGCGCACTTCGGCACGACGCAGACGCTCAACCATCCACAGCGGCGTAGGCTTGGTCAGATCAACGTTACGGATCACACGACCCAGGTAACGCGGGCAAGCGGCTGGCGCCAGCACTTCAACCGAACGCACTTCATCATGCGCGGCTGGAACGGTGGCAATGACCGGGCGGGTGACTTCAGCGGCGTACAGCGCGCCGACTTCACGGGCCAGACCGGCCAGGGACAGGCAATCGCCGCGGTTCGGGGTCAGGTCGACCTCGATGCTGGCGTCGTCCAGGCTCAGGTATTCGCGAATGTCCTGGCCAACCGGCGCATCGACCGGCAATTCCATCAGGCCGTCGTTGCCTTCACCAATTTGCAGCTCGGCCTGAGAGCACAGCATGCCGTTGGACTCAACGCCACGCAGCTTGGCTTTCTTGATTTTGAAGTCGCCCGGCAGTTCGGCACCGATCATGGCGAACGGGATCTTCAGGCCCGGACGCACGTTTGGCGCACCGCACACAACCTGGAAAGTCTCCGAGCCATTGCTGACCTGGCAAACACGCAACTTGTCAGCGTCCGGGTGCTGCTCGGTGCTCAACACCTCGCCAACGACCACACCGGTGAATTCGCCGGCGGCCGGCGTAACGCTATCGACCTCAAGGCCGGCCATCGACAGACGAGCAACCAGCTCGTCGCGACTTACCTGCGGGCTAACCCAGCCACGCAGCCATTGTTCACTGAATTTCATCCTGCTCTCCTAAGAATTCGTTACGACTAGCGAAATTGCGCGAGGAACCGCAAGTCGTTGTCGAAGAACAGACGCAAGTCGTTCACGCCGTAACGCAGCATGGCCAGACGCTCAACGCCCATGCCGAAGGCAAAGCCCGAAAACTCTTCCGGGTCGATCCCGGACATGCGCAACACGTTCGGGTGAACCATGCCGCAGCCCATGACTTCCAGCCAGCCAGTCTGTTTGCAGACTCGGCAGCCTTTACCGCTGCACATCACGCATTCCATGTCGACTTCAGCGGATGGCTCGGTGAACGGGAAGTACGAAGGGCGGAAACGCACGGCCAGTTCTTTTTCGAAGAACACGCGCAGGAACTCTTCGATGGTGCCTTTCAGGTCGGCGAAGTTGATATCGCGATCGACCAGCAGGCCTTCGACCTGGTGAAACATCGGCGAGTGGGTGATATCGGAGTCGCTGCGGTACACACGGCCTGGGCAGACGATGCGGATCGGCGGTTGTTTCGATTCCATGGTGCGGACCTGTACCGGCGAGGTATGGGTGCGCAGCAACATGTTGGCATTGAAATAGAAGGTGTCATGCATCGACCGGGCCGGGTGATGGCCTGGGATGTTGAGCGCTTCGAAGTTGTGATAATCGTCTTCGACTTCAGGGCCTTCGGCGATGCCGTAGCCGATGTGAGTGAAGAACTGTTCGATACGTTCCAGAGTACGAGTAACCGGATGCAGACCACCCGAGGTCTGGCCACGGCCAGGCAGGGTCACGTCAATGGACTCGGCAGACAGTTTGGCGGCCAGGTCGGCCTCTTCAAACAGTGCCTTGCGGGCATTGAGAACCTCTGTGACACGCTCCTTGGCAACGTTGATCAGCGCGCCGACTTGCGGACGCTCTTCTGCCGGCAAATTCCCCAGGGTCTTCATCACCTGAGTCAATTCACCCTTTTTGCCAAGGTAGTGAACCCGGATTTGCTCCAGGGCATTGATATCTTCAGCGCTTTGCACAGCCTCTAGTGCTTGAGAGACGAGCGCATCCAGGTTTTCCATGTACAGACTCCAGATACAAAATAGGGGAAGAGCTTGAAGGCTCTTCCCCTATTTATGACGTTTAACACCTGACCCCACAGAGGTGAGGCCGGGTGACTGTCGGGGGTACTTAAGCCAAGGTGGCTTTAGCTTTCTCGACAATCGCAGCAAACGCCGCTTTTTCGTTCACTGCCAGATCAGCCAGAACCTTACGGTCGATCTCGATGGACGCTTTTTTCAGGCCGGCGATGAAACGGCTGTAGGACAGACCGTTGATACGTGCACCAGCGTTGATACGAGCGATCCACAGAGCGCGGAACTGACGTTTTTTCTGACGACGGTCACGGTAGGCGTATTGGCCTGCCTTGATTACCGCTTGCTTGGCAACACGGAATACGCGCGAGCGAGCGCCGTAGTAGCCTTTAGCAAGTTTCAGAATTTTTTTGTGACGTTTACGGGCAATGACGCCACGCTTTACACGAGCCATGAGTTACTTCCTCTATTCTTGACTAAAATTAACGAAGGCGCAGCATGCGCTCGACTTTTGCCACGTCAGACGGATGCAGCAAGCTGCTACCGCGCAGTTGACGCTTACGCTTGGTCGACATTTTAGTCAGGATGTGGCTCTTGAAAGCGTGCTTGTGCTTGATACCGTTAGCAGTTTTCAGAAACCGCTTAGCAGCACCACTTTTCGTTTTCATTTTTGGCATGTTCGGATACTCCGCATTCAGTTGATAAACATAATCAGAAGGCCTGCCGTGCCCTGTTGATTACTTCTTCTTTTTCGGGGCGATGACCATGATCAGCTGGCGTCCTTCCATCTTAGGATGCTGTTCGACCGAACCGTACTCGAGCAAGTCACCTTCAACTCGCTTGAGGAGTTCCATCCCCAGCTCCTGGTGGGCCATCTCACGGCCGCGGAATCGCAAGGATACCTTGGCCCTGTCCCCATCACTCAGGAAACGTACCAGGTTGCGCAGTTTTACCTGGTAATCCCCTTCCTCCGTCCCTGGACGAAACTTGATTTCTTTAACCTGAATCTGCTTCTGGTTTTTCTTGGCCGCGGCAATCTGCTTCTTCTTCTCGAAGATCGATTTGCCGTAGTCCATCAGTTTGCAAACAGGGGGTACTGCATCGGCGGAAATTTCCACCAAATCCAGTTTGGCCTCTTCAGCCTTAAGAAGCGCGTCTTCAATTGACACAATCCCAAGCTGTTCACCTTCAGCCCCAATTAACCGAACCTCGCGTGCCGAGATATTCTCGTTGATCGGGGCTTTCGGTGCAGCTCGTTTATCTTGTCTCATTTCACGCTTAATAATAATTACTCCGAATCTGGGCGACCACGCCGGGAAACCGCTTGCGCGAGAAACTCAGCGAACTGGGCGACGGGCATCGAGCCCAGGTCAGCACCTTCACGAGTACGCACAGCGACAGTCTGCATCTCGACTTCCCGATCTCCGATAACCAAGAGATAGGGAACCTTGAGCAAAGTATGCTCGCGGATTTTAAAGCCGATCTTTTCATTTCTCAAGTCAGACTTGGCACGAAATCCGCTTTCATTGAGAGTTTTTTCAACCTCGGCGGCAAAATCGGCCTGTTTGTCAGTGATGTTCATGATCACTGCCTGGGTCGGAGCCAGCCACGCAGGGAATGCACCCTCGTAGTGCTCGATCAGGATGCCGACGAAACGTTCGAAGGATCCGAGGATCGCCCGGTGCAACATCACCGGGTGCTTGCGACTGTTGTCTTCGGAGACGTATTCGGCTCCCAGACGGACAGGCAGGTTAAAATCGAGCTGCAGGGTACCACACTGCCAGACGCGACCGAGGCAATCTTTCAGCGAGAACTCGATCTTCGGACCGTAGAACGCACCCTCGCCCGGCTGCAGATCATACGGCAGGCCAGCGCTGTCAAGGGCTGCAGCCAGTGCCGCTTCGGCGCGATCCCACAATTCGTCGGAACCTACGCGTTTTTCCGGACGAGTGGACAACTTCATTTCGACGTCTTTAAAGCCGAAGTCGGCATAGACGTCCATGGTCAGCTTGATGAACGCGGCGGATTCGGCCTGCATCTGCTCTTCGGTGCAGAAGATGTGGGCGTCATCCTGAGTGAATGCACGCACACGCATGATGCCGTGCAACGCACCCGATGGCTCGTTACGGTGACAGGCACCGAATTCGGCCAGACGCATCGGCAACTCGCGGTAGCTTTTCAAGCCCTGATTGAACACTTGCACGTGGCAAGGGCAGTTCATCGGCTTGATGGCGTAGTCGCGGTTTTCCGACTGAGTGGTGAACATGTTGTCGGCGTAGTTGGCCCAGTGCCCGGATTTCTCCCACAGGCTGCGGTCAACGACTTGCGGCGTCTTGATCTCCAGGTAGCCGTTGTCGCGCTGAACCTTGCGCATGTACTGCTCGAGCACCTGGTACAGAGTCCAGCCGTTCGGGTGCCAGAACACCATACCCGGCGACTCTTCCTGGGTGTGGAACAGGCCCAGGCGCTTGCCGATCTTGCGGTGATCGCGCTTTTCAGCTTCTTCGATGCGCTGGATGTAAGCTGCCAGCTGCTTCTTGTCAGCCCAGGCGGTGCCATAAACGCGCTGCAATTGCTCGTTTTTCGCATCGCCACGCCAGTAGGCGCCGGACAACTTGGTCAGCTTGAAGGATTTCAGGAAACGCGTGTTCGGCACGTGCGGGCCACGGCACATGTCGACGTATTCTTCGTGATAGTACAGGCCCATGGCCTGCTCGTTCGGCATGTCCTCGACCAGGCGCAGCTTGTAGTCTTCGCCACGGGCCTTGAACACTTCGATCACTTCGGCGCGCGGAGTGACTTTCTTGATCACGTCGTAATCTTTTTCGATCAGCTGCTGCATGCGCTGTTCGATGGCGGCCAGGTCGTCCGGAGTGAAAGGACGTTCGAAGGCGATGTCGTAATAGAAGCCTTCGTCGATGACCGGACCGATGACCATTTTGGCGGTCGGATACAGCTGCTTGACCGCATGGCCAACCAGGTGGGCGCAAGAGTGGCGAATGATCTCCAGCCCCTCTTCATCCTTAGGCGTAATGATTTGCAGCGTAGCGTCGGCGCTGATGATGTCGCTGGCGTCGACCAGCTTGCCATCGACCTTGCCGGCCACGGTGGCCTTGGCCAGACCTGCACCGATGGATGCGGCGACCTCGGCTACGGAAACCGGGTGATCGAATGAACGTTGACTGCCGTCGGGAAGAGTAATAGTTGGCATGGCGCCTCCTCTCCTAGTGGTGACCCCTACCAAAGGTCACGTGGGTTGGGATGAGCCAGTACAAGATCCGATCCAGGCCATTCAATGACGAACGCCTGCCTTACAGCGGCAGGAGCCTTGCGGCCAACCGGAAAACCGAACCAGAGTGACTGGGATTCAAATCAGGGTTATTCGAACATCTGCCGCCGCCGGGACTGAAGGTCATCCGAAGCTTGCAAATACCCGAGCGGGGCATGCTAGCACAGATGAACGGTCGTCGCGGCTCCGGGTTTTCTACGAGGGCAAATCAGGTGTTTTTATGCCAGAGTGCTGAACTTGAAGCCTGCTTTCCCCCTCAGATAACAAGACATTGACCCAAAAGGAGCATCCCAGCATGCGTCTGAATCGTTTGTTCGCAGTAGTCGCCCCCATCGTCCTGTTGCTGCCGCTGGCCGCCCACGCCGATTGGCCGAAGGGCGAGCGCGAGAAATACATGGCTCAGTGCACCCAGGCAGCGACTCCCCAGATTGGCGCAGCGGCGGCCAAAGCCCACTGCGCTTGCGGCGCCGATGCGATCAAATCGTACCCAGCCAGCGATCTTCAATCGTTGATGGACAACAAAGCCAGCCCGGAACTGCAACAGAAAGCGCTGGGCCAGATCGCTAAATGCAAGGCCAGTAATCCGGTCAAAAAATAAGCCCGAACGAACCCCGCATTCGGTTTTCCGACGGTGAAAAGGTCTTAAAAACCGCTTTTTCCGACAATTTATGCAGGTTTTACAGCTTTTTTTATCGTCTTTACTTTCGGCCGAAAGCCTTTTAAAACGGGGCTTTCAGCCACATCAAGCAACAAAGAATGCGTGACTGCAGGGCAAACAACACGTCCGGGGGGCTCCCAAAGCGAACATTTCGACTATGATACCCCGGTGTGCCCAGTTGGCCTGAGCAGCACAGTACTACTGAAAATATATGTTTCTTGGAGATACACCATGTCTAATCGCCAAACCGGCACCGTTAAATGGTTCAACGATGAAAAAGGCTTCGGCTTCATCACTCCTCAAGGTGGCGGTGACGACCTGTTCGTACACTTCAAAGCTATCGAAAGCGACGGTTTCAAAAGCCTGAAAGAAGGCCAGACCGTTTCCTTCGTGGCTGAGAAAGGCCAAAAGGGTATGCAAGCTGCTCAAGTTCGCCCAGAGTAATTTCCAGGCGCACTAAAAAAACCCCGTCCATGTGACGGGGTTTTTTATGGGTGAAGAAAAAGCCTGACGGTGTCAGCCGCAGTTGATGCGCGTGATCACCAGGTTGTTATCGGTGTTCAGGTTCAGGCGATCGGAGCGGTACTCCAGGGTCACCATATCGTTGGGCTTGAGGATACGGGCATTTTGCGCGCCAGCGCGAATGCGTGCCTGTTCCAGCAGTTCAGGCGAAGCCTTTTTGCCAATGGTGAATTCGGCAGCCTTTGCTTCGCAACGGCTGTGACCGGTATCAGTCGTCGTGACGGGGTCTGTTGCCGATTCGGTGGACGTACTGCTGCAACCCGCCAGCAGACTAGCGGCCAACAAAGTACCCAATGACGCGAGCTTCCAAGGCATGAAGCCTCCTTTTTTCAATAGTTGAGCTGAGATCGTGCGACCGCCAATCTGGTATTTGGTTTCACAGGCAGCGCTCTCACACTACCCTCGATCCGGACAATCGGCGAGTTTGCCTGAGCATTCCCGGCCGTTCATCCCTCAATCGTGACTGAATATGAACAGCACTCAATAAATGTCGATGTAGTCGAACGGTGGTGTAGGCCAATTCTCCTTCAGCGCATTAAAGATCTGCATGACCCAAACCTCGTCACTCGCCGCGACCAAGCCCACATACCCGGACCCCTTGGCCCACGTTTCCAGACGAAACAGCAAACCGTCGATGTCGGTACCACCCACGACGCCTGATGAAATGTAAGCGATGCCGCCCTTGGTGACCCGCAACTGAGTGTGCTCATCATCGCTGGCACTGGCCAGCAATTGACGCACCGCTTCAAGGGTCAAGCCGTCAGGAGTGTTCAAATCGATCTGCACAGCGCTGTCCTTGAAAAATTCATCAAAGACCCAGTGTCGCATAGCCCTCCTCTCATGCCTAAGTCGGAGTGCCAAACGTCCGGCAAAATGGTTAACTCACAGCCAGACTTTCCCGAATTCACGAGCCCCATCATGACCACCGTAAGCATCGACGCCGACATCAAAGCCAAATGGCCGCAAGGTCATAGCTCTTACAGCCCGGGCAGCCCGGAAGAGTTGGCGATCATTGGTATCGATCTATTGGTCAAGGAGCTGGGGACTGAAGCGGCGCAATCCTTCATCGCGCAGGTGTTCGAGAAGTACCCGGCCGATTACAAGGGCGCCGAATACAACGAAAGGGAGTGAAACCCGCAGGCTGGCACCTGCGGGCGTGAAACTTACTTCAGACGCGCCAGGCGCTGGGTCAGCAGGTCGAAGAACCCCTGAGCGTCGCCGCTTTCAACCCAGAAAGCGTTCTTCGGCGCTTTCAGGCCGTCATACCAGTCGACGATGGTTTGACCGAACGTCGGGCCCTCGCGGCTATCAACCACCACATTGACCGAACGGCCGGTGAACAGCTCCGGCTTGAGCAGGTAGGCAATGACCGTAGCGTCATGCACCGGACCTCCCGGAAGACCGTAGTGCTCCATGTCACCTTTGACGTATTCGTTGAGAATGTCGCCCACCAGCTTGCTGGCGTTGTTGTCCAGCGCGGCGATCTGCTTCAGACGCGCCTCGCTGGTAAGGATTTTATGGGTCACGTCCAATGGTAGATAGGTCAGTTTGACGCCACTGTTCAACACCACTTTCGCCGCTTGCGGGTCAGCGAACAGGTTGAACTCCGCCACCGGAGTGATGTTGCCGCCATTGAAGTGCGCACCACCCATGATCACCACTTCCTTGATGCCCTGAACGATTTCAGGTTCCTGGATCAGCGCCAGGGCCAGGTTGGTCTGTGGACCGAGCATGGCGATGGTGATGCTGTGAGGCTTGGCGGTTTTCAAGGTATCTATCAGGTAATTGACCGCATTGCCGCTGGCCAGGCCTTTCTTCGGTTCATGTACGGCAACGCCCGACAGGCCCTCCTTGCCATGAATGTTCTCGGCATAGATCGGCGTGCGCATCAGTGGCTTCGGCGCACCGGCATACACCGGCACCTCTTCGCGCCCTGCCCACTCGCGGGCCAGCCGCGCATTACGCGAAGTCTTGTCCAGACGCACGTTACCGGCGACGGTGGTCAGCGCGCGGATGTTCAATTCTTCCGGCGATGCCAGGGCAAACAGCAAGGCCACCACGTCATCGGCCCCCGGATCAGTGTCGATGATCAAGTCGATCTTTTCCGCCGCTTGGGCGCTTGTTGCGGTAATCAGAGACAAAAGCAGCAGACTCCGAAGCAGGTGGTGCAGTTTCTGGGCATAGCGGTGCATAGCGCACTCCTTGTGCGTGGGAAAGCAGAATGACAATGGCGAATCAAAACGTAACCCCGGCCACCAGCACGATGTTGCAGTACGGCTGACATTCGCCGGTACGAACAATCGCCCGTGCCTGTCGGCTCAAGACCTTGAATTGATCATGACCGAGCAACTCACGCTGCCCCAGCGAACCTTCGGCATTCAGTTCGTCGAGCGTCGCCAGCGACGACGGTTGCTTGTCCAGGATCTCCCGCGCCAACACATGGCTTTCGACCTGCATTTCGCTGAGCACGACTTTCAATGTGCTGATGAAATCCGGAATGCCGTGGGTCAGGGCCAGATCGATCAGTTCGACGCCCGGAGGCACCGGCAAACCGGCATCGCCAATCACGACCATGTCGCCGTGGCCCAGGGAAGCGATCAGTCGCGACAACGCGACGTTGAGCAGTGGTGTTTTCTTCATGGTGCTTTAAAGGCCTGTACATCGGACAAATCGGGAATCGAGGGTTGCGCGCCAGCACGGGTCACTGACAGCGCGGCGGCCACCTGGCCGAAACGGATCGCGTCGCCCTCGTTTTTGCCGGTCGCCAATGCAGCGGCGAAACCACCGACAAAGGTGTCGCCAGCCGCCGTGGTATCGACCGCTTTTACCTTCGGCGCCGGAAAGTGTTCGAAACTTTTGCCATTGGCAAACAGCGAGCCCTGGGCACCCAGGGTGATGATGACCTTGCCCGCCCCCATCGCAATCAGCCGGGTCGCTGCGGTTTCGGCGGTTGCCAGGGAGTCCACCGGCAAACCGCTCAATGCCGAGGCTTCGCTTTCGTTCGGGATCAGGTAATCGATGGCGGCATACCAGTCTGCCGGCAATGGACGACTGGCTGGCGCCGGGTTGAGAATCACGGTTTTGCCCAGTTCACGACCGCGCTTGAGCGCATGTCCAACCGTGGCATCTGGCACTTCCAACTGACAGATGATCACATCTGCCGCCTGCAATACCGCGTCGAAACGATCGATCACTTCTGGCGTCAGTGCGCCATTGGCACCGGCGACGATGATGATCGAGTTCTGGCTGTTGTCATCCACCACGATCAATGCCACGCCGCTGGCACCGTCGACAGTGCTGACCGCCTGGCAATCGATGCGGTCGGCCAACAACGCCCCGCGCAGCTCTTCGCCATAGGCGTCGCTGCCTACGCAACCGACCATCGACACCTGCGCACCCAGCCGCGCCGCAGCAACCGCCTGATTGGCGCCCTTGCCACCGGAGACCGTGGCAAACGACTCGCCGATCAGCGTTTCACCGCCACGGGGCAACCGCGATGCGCGGGTCACCAGGTCCATGTTCAGGCTGCCTATCACCACTACTTTTGCTGACATACATTGCTACTCATCAATTCTGTTTCAGTGGTGCTTTTGATTTAACGGGTTTCCATCTTCAACGGAAGTGGTCAAACACACCGGCCAACGGCGCAGTCGATTCCCGCAGGACAATACTGGGCGTCACGATCCGTTGATCGGTGGCCCTGTCCGGTGTGGCGATCCTGCGTAAAAGCACGCCGGCCGCCATCTCGCCGAGTTGCAGGATCGACTGGCCCACGGTGGTCAGCGCCGGATAGACATAACGGCTCATCTGGATATCGTCGAAGCCGATCACCGACAGCTCGCTCGGCACTCGAATATTGCGCTCGGCGGCGGCTCGCAGCACGCCGATGCCGATCATGTCGTTGCCGGCAAAAATCGCGCTCGGCGGGTTTTTCTCCAACAGGATCGCGGCGGCGCTGTAACCACCGGTGCTGGTGAAATCGCTTTCCAGCATGCGCTCGCGAGGCACTTCGACACCCGCCTCTTTCAGCGCACGGCAATAACCGGCCATACGCATCTGCGCCACGCTGGTACTTGCCGGCCCGCCAATGGTGGCGATGTCGCGATGCCCCAGCTCCAGAAGGTGCCGGGTCGCCAGATAAGCGCCGTACTCATGATCGATGCGCACCAGATCGGCATTCACGCCTTCCAGCCCGCGGTCGACGATGACCATCGGCGTGCGCACGCCCGCCAGGCCTTCAGCCAGTCCCGCATCACCACCGGCCGAGGCCACGATCAGCCCGTCGATGCGTTTTTCCAGCAACACGCGCAGGTAGCTGCGCTGTTTTTCCGGGTTGTCGTCGGAGTTGCAGAGGATCACGCAATAGCCATTACGCTCGCAGTAATCCTCGATGCCGCGAGCCAGTTCGGCGAAGTACGGGTTCAGACTGTTGGGCACCAGCAGACCGATGGTCGCCGTGGTCTTGGCCTTCAATGAGCGGGCCACGGCGCTGGGCACGTAGTCGAGACTTTTGATCGCGGCCTCGACCTTGATCCGCACTTCCTCACTGACCGGCCGGGTCTTGTTCACCACGTGGGACACCGTGGTGTAGGAAATCCCCGCGAGGGCTGCCACATCCTTGATTGTTGCCATGACTCAGGTCCGCCGGCTTGCGCGCTGACTGCGATAGGTATCAAGCACCACCGCCACCACGATGACTGCGCCGGTGATGATGCGTTTGGTCGGCTCGGTTGCGCCGATCTGCGCCAGACCGGCCGCCAGCACGGAAATGATCAGGACCCCGAAAAAGGTGCTGATGACCGAACCGCGACCGCCCATCAGGCTGGTTCCGCCGATCACCACGGCGGCGATCACTTGCAGTTCCAGGCCCGACCCGGCGTTCGGGTCCGCCGCCTCCAGACGAGAAATCTGGAACAGCGCGGCGATACCGGCCAGCAGTCCCATCAGACTGAACACCAGAATCTTGTAGGGCTTTGGATTGATCCCTGCCAGACGTACCGCCTCTTCGTTGGTGCCGATGCCGATCAGGTAACGACCGAACACCGTGCGGGTCAACACCGCCTGAGCAATGAAGATGATCAGCAAGGCAATGATGAACGATGGCGAGATGCCGAAGGCGATCGGGTTGGACAGCCAGGCAAAGGCATCACCGATGTAGGCCGTGCGCGAACCGGTCATCTGATACGCCACGCCGCGCGCCATTTCCAGCACACCGAGGGACACGATGAACGACGGGATCCGCCAGGCCACGGTGATCGAACCGGTGACGGTCCCGGCCAGCGCTGCTGCCGCCATGCCGAGCAGTGCCGCCGGCAATACGCTCCAGCCCCAGCCGAGAATCGCCACGCTGACCGTCGATGCTGCGAGTGCCAGCACCGAGCCAACCGACAGGTCGATGCCGCCGATGATCAGCACGAACGTCATACCGACCGCGAGCACCATCAAATCCGGAATCTGGTTGGCCAGGGTGCTGAAGGTGTCGTAAGACAAGAAATGGCTGCTCAGGACCGAGAACAGCACGACCATCGCCAGCAAGGCACCGGCCAGACCCAGATAGGTGCCGAGGCCGTAAAAATTGCCACTACGTTTACCGGCAGACGTTGCAGTTTTCATTGAGGATCCCTAGGCGCTGCTTCATTGAGCAACGCATCACGTTTTTGGTAGCCGGCAAAAGCGGCGGCAAGCAAGTCATCCTGGGTCCAGCTATCGCGTTCGAACGTCTCGATCAGACGCCCCGCCGACAGCACGCCGATGCGGTCGCAGATCAGCATCAGTTCGCGCAGGTCGCTGGACACCACCACCAGCGCCTTGCCCTGACGGGTCAGCTCGCCGAGCAGTGCATAGATGTCGAATTTGGCGCCGACGTCGATGCCGCGAGTCGGCTCGTCGAACAGCAATACTGAACAATCGCGTTCCAGCCAACGGCCGATCACGACTTTCTGCTGATTGCCGCCGGACAATTCCGACACCCGTTGTGTCGGGCTGGAACTGCGGATGCGCATGGCGTCGATCTGACGCTGGGCCAGGGACATCTCGTCACCCGTGTTGACGAAACCGCCACTGGAAATCTCCGGCATGTTGCCCAGGGCAATGTTCGCGCTGATCGATTGGGTCAGGAGCAAACCTTCACCCTTGCGGTCTTCAGTAATCAGGGCAATGCCGTGCGCGACGGCGTCAACCGGTGAACGAATACTCACGACCTGTGCTGGCGAACCCAGTGCAACCGTGCCGCTGTCCGCCGTGTCGGCGCCGAAGATCAGGCGCAGCAACTCGGTACGCCCTGCCCCGATCAAACCGGAAATCCCGAAAATCTCACCGGCGCGCACTTCGAAGGACACGTCGCGCACCTTGTCCGAGCGGGTCAGCCCCTTTACCGTCAACGCCGGAGCGCCAATCTTGCGAGGGCCCATGTCGATGTGTTCACCGAGTTCACGGCCGACCATCAGGGTCACCAGTTGCTCGCTGTTGTAATTGGCCATCGGCTCGACGCAGACCAGATTGCCGTCGCGCAACACCGCAATGCGCTGGGCGACACGGGCCAACTCTTCGAGGCGGTGCGAGATATAGATGATCGACACACCGCGAGCCTGCAGGCGCGTGATCTGCTCGAACAGCATTTCGACTTCACGGGCCGTCAGCATCGCGGTCGGTTCATCGAGGATCAGCACATGACAATCGCCGATCAGGTTGCGGGCGATTTCGACCATTTGCTGGTGACCGATACCCAGCTCGCCGACCAGGGTGTCCGGGTCGATCGCGTCGAGCCCGACCTGGGCCATGGCCTCGATCGCGGCCTTTCGAAGTTTCTTGCGACTGATCCAGCCCGCGTTGCTGGGCAGGTTGTCGAGAAACAGGTTTTCCGCCACCGACAGGGTCGGCAGCAGATTAAGCTCTTGCATGACCATGCGAATGCCCAGATCTTCAGCCTGGGTACGGCTGCCGGGGCGATAGTCCTGACCCTGGAATTGCATCTGCCCGGTGGTCGGCGTGACCAGCCCGCCGATGATTTTCGACAGCGTGCTTTTGCCGGCGCCGTTCTCGCCGGTCAGCGCCAGCACTTCACCGCGCATCAACGTCAGGTCGATGCCGGCAAGAACAGGCTGCGCATAGGTCTTACCGATACCGCTGACCGAGAGGACAGCGATCGGAGCGGAAACTGACATAAAAATCTCCATGTGCTCGCCCGGACGGACGAGCACCGTTGTGTCGCCAGAAGGACTACTTGGTAACCAGCTCAACCGGAGTTTCGATGACGCCGTTGGTGCCGCTGTCGACCTTCTCGCCCTTGATGATTTTCAGCGCCGTCTCGATACCGAACACGGCTTGCCTGGCGGCGAACTGGTCAGCGGTGGCCAGGACACGGCCGTCCTTGAGCATCGGTTTGATGGCGTTGATGTTGTCGTAGCCGACCACTTGCACCTTGCCCGCCTTGCCCGCGGCACGCACGGCGGACACGGCGCCGACGGCCATGCTGTCGTTGCCGGCCAGCAGGGCTTTGATGTTCGGGTATTCGCTGAGCATGGAAGAGGCAACCTGGTTGCCCTTGTTGATTTCCCAATCGCCGGATTGCAGGGATACGACCTTGATCTGGGCCGCTTCCATCGCATCCTTGAAGCCTGCAGTGCGGGCCTGGGCGTTGGTGGTGGTGGACACGCCTTCGATGATGCCGACTTCGTCACCGGCCTTCAGTTGCTTGGCCAGGTATTCGCCCACCAGCCTCGCGCCTTTACGGTTGTCCGGACCTACAAACGGAACGGTGATGTTCTTGCTTTTGACGACAGCTGGATCCAGCTGGTTATCGATGTTGATCACGGTGATGCCAGCATCCACCGCTTTCTTGATCACTGGCACCATGGCCTTGGAGTCAGCTGGCGCGATGACCAGCGCATTGACCTTGGAGACGATCATCTGCTCGACGATGCGGATCTGGTTGGCCGTGTCCGTTTCGTCCTTGATGCCGTTGGAGATCAGTTCGAAATCGCCGGAGTGGTCTTTCTGGTAGGCCTTGGCGCCGTCTTCCATGGTCAGGAAGAATTCGTTGGCCAGGGATTTCATGACCAGCGCGACTTTAGGTTTTTCAGGGGATTCGGCGAAAGCCGAGGAGACAGGCAACGCGGCGGATGCGGCAGCCAGCATAGCGACAGCGAGAAGACGTCCAGCGAATGGCAGCTTCATGGGTTCACTCCGATCTTATGATTATTCTGAGCAATGCTTGCGCGGGCATAAGCTTCACCGGATTCGCCGAGGAACAAGCCATCGGCGGAGCCGCGCAAACGTTTGCGTAGACCGAACTATGCGAACCCTGTCGTCATTTGTCAACGACCGAAAAAACCGTTTTGTACTACGGCGGGTGTCTCTTTTTACGCCGTGGTACTGACAATACCACCCGCGCTGGAACCCTTGGCCAGCTCCTTGACCAGATTGCCGGTTACTTCCAACAGTGCCCCGTTGGTGGCGGCGACCTGTCCCTGAATCGACATGACCACTGCGGCCTTGGCTTCCGGTGTCGGGTAGGTTGCAGTCTGGGCTGCCGCCAATTGCTGCTGTTGCTCGCGCAGTTGCTGCTGCAGCTCCTGCATGCGTTTGAGCAACATCTTTACTGCGATGCTTTGGTCGCTGCCGCTTTCTGCTTTGGCTTCGGCCGGGGTGCCGCCACCGGTGCGAACCTTGGTTTTGTCAGCCGATTCCTCGTTACCCAACGCCAGCGCCGACGCTTCGGAAGTCGAATCGTTCAAAGCGTTGATCGTCGCCGTGGACTTGCCACCAATGGTGATTGCGCCTGCATTGGGAAAGCCAACCGAAAATGACATGTGAACTCCTGGAGAAAAAGATCCTTTGAAGGCCATCGACCTGCGAACGATTTTCTTTAGTACCTATTTGCCATCTGGCAAGACGACTTGCTCGACAGGAGCCGTAGTCCTTTTCGGAGAGCCGAACGTAAATGCCAAACATATTCGGAAACCCGGACAACAAGCTGTTGAAGGCCCATCTGACAAAAACCACATAATTGATACAAATCATGAGGTTAAAGGCATTTTTTCAATTCTGGATATGACTGGTACAGATCCTGCTCCCTCTACTCCACCCCAGGCGTTCAGATCAGCCTGTGGCGCATCTAGATGAACCTGCATCAGCACACTACTAGAGAGAAAAATAATGACATCTGCTTTCAAGACTTTCGTTCCGGGCGCTTTGGCCCTCTTGCTGCTCCTTCCGACAGCCCTACAGGCAAAAGAAGCCGAAACCCAACAAAAACTGGCGAACGTGGTGATCCTCGCCACGGGCGGCACCATTGCCGGCGCGGGCGCCAGCGCCGCCAACAGCGCGACGTACCAAGCGGCGAAAGTCGGCATCGAACAATTGATCGCCGGGGTTCCGGAACTGAGCCAACTGGCTAACGTTCGCGGCGAACAAGTCATGCAAATCGCTTCAGAAAGCATCACCAACGACAACCTGCTGCAACTGGGCCGTCGCGTTGCCGAACTGGCCGACAGCAAGGACGTCGATGGCATCGTCATCACCCACGGCACCGACACCCTGGAAGAGACTGCCTACTTCCTGAACCTGGTGGAAAAAACCGACAAGCCGATCATCGTCGTAGGCTCCATGCGCCCGGGCACCGCGATGTCCGCCGACGGCATGCTGAACCTGTACAACGCCGTCGCCGTAGCCAGTAGCAAAGACGCTCGCGGCAAAGGCGTGCTGGTGACCATGAACGATGAAATCCAGTCCGGTCGCGACGTCAGCAAGATGATCAACATCAAGACCGAGGCGTTTAAAAGTGCCTGGGGTCCACTCGGCATGGTGGTCGAAGGCAAATCCTACTGGTTCCGCCTGCCAGCCAAGCGCCACACCATGGATTCGGAATTCGACATCAAGAACATCAAGAGTCTGCCTGACGTCGAAATCGCCTACTCCTACGGCAACGTGAGTGATACCGCCTACAAAGCGCTGGCTCAATCCGGCGCCAAAGCCATCATCCACGCCGGTACCGGCAATGGCTCGGTGTCTTCGCGTGTGGTTCCAGCTTTGCAGGCCCTGCGCAAGGACGGCGTGCAAATCATCCGGTCCTCCCACGTCAACGCCGGTGGTTTCGTTCTGCGTAACGCTGAACAACCTGACGACAAGTACGACTGGGTCGTTGCGCATGACTTGAATCCACAGAAAGCACGCATCCTGGCCATGGTCGCGCTGACCAAGACCAATGACAGCAAAGAGCTGCAGCGGATGTTCTGGGAATACTGATTCGCCCTCGCCCGACCGGTTCCGGTCGGGCACCGCTGTCACCACTCGCCATCTCTGGCGAGTGGTCTCATATCCGATAAAAAAATTTCCCTCTTCCTACACCAAACGGAAAATATCGCTGTCAGAGGATTTTCTTGAATTTTAAGCAGTTGCGAAAATGCCTACAGTTAAATACTGTATGCACGTACAGCTTAATAAGGATAATTCCGTGGCCACCACCTCCTCCTCTCCTGACGCCTATGAACGCATGGGCATGCGCGTTCAGAAAATCATCAATTCTCCCACCGCCCAGAAAGCCAAAGCTGCGCTGATCTTTCGTCTTCCGGACGAGCCCGTGGACGAGTGGGAACAGTTGCTCGAAGAAATCGACGAGAACGACAACGTTACCCTCGCCTATCGCGACGATGGCGGTGTGCAGATTTTCTGGGTTGTGCCGAAGGAAGATTGAGTCAATGAGTGTCCGTTGTTTTGCTTTGCTGTTTCTGCTCTTTGCGATGGGTGCCCAGGCTGACGCCCCGCGCACCTTCAGCGAAGCCAAGAAAGTCGCCTGGAAGTTGTATGCGCCGCAATCCACCGAGTTCTACTGCGGGTGCAAGTACACCGGCAATAAGGTGAACCTCTCCGCCTGCGGTTATGTACCGCGCAAAAATGCCAAGCGCGCTTCCCGCATCGAATGGGAGCACATCGTCCCTGCCTGGCAGTTCGGCCACCAGCGTCAGTGCTGGCAGGAAGGCGGACGCAAGAACTGCACGCGTTACGACCCGACCTATCAGAAAGCCGAGGCCGATTTACATAACCTGGTGCCGAGCATCGGCGAGGTAAACGGTGATCGCAGCAACTTCAGTTTTGGCTGGCTGCCGGAGCAATCCGGACAATACGGCTCGTGCCTGACCCAGGTTGATTTCAAGGCGAAGAAGGTCATGCCCCGCCCTTCCATTCGCGGCATGATCGCCCGGACTTACTTCTACATGAGCAAGCAGTACGGTTTGCGCCTGTCGAAGCAGGATCGGCAACTGTACGAAGCCTGGGACAAAACCTACCCGGTGCAAGCCTGGGAACGCCAACGCAACCAAAGTGTGGCGTGCGTGATGGGACGCGGTAACGAGTTTGTCGGGCCGATTGACATGAAAGCGTGCGGCTAAACGCTGACCGAACGCAAAAAAGGCCTTGGGTTGAATGCCCAAGGCCTTTTTTGTTTTAACCGCGCTCGTTTTACCAGGGCGGTCAACCATCGTTACTGAGTCACCGAATGCTCGATGACCAGCAATTCGATGTTCTGTTTTTTCGCGCGGGTCAGCGCCGCACGCACCTCTGCCTGCTTGGCTTCAGCCTCGGCTTTCGAATTGTAGGGCCCCATCAGGATGCGGGTCTTGCCATTGTCCTTGACCACGCTGGAAACGAAACTGTGCTCGATCAGCCAGCCGCTGAGGTCGCTGACAGCCTGGGTTATTTCACCTCGCACCTCCAGATCCCACTGAGGTGCGGAGGCCACCACCGGCGCGGCAGTCGCAGCCGGCTGCGGCTTTTGCGCATCTACGCGCTTGCCTTCACCACATCCCGCCAATGCCAGTACTGCGATTACCAAGGCCATTTTGCGCACAACGCTTCCCTCTGAATGCTGAAAACGGGGATTTTAACACCCATGAATACTTCCCGAGTGCCGCAAAATGGGCTCAAAACAACGAGAATGATGGATGCGGCCTCTGTATAGTTACGCCTTGGGAATTAATGCAGCATCTGCGCGTCAGAAAGAGGCACCCAAACCGTGAGACTTAGCACTAATCTATACATACCACCGACCTCTGCACTGTCCGAATCAGGTGCCCCATAAAGCAATCAAGGAGAAGACCATGCTGATACTCACCCGCAAAGTCGGTGAAAGCATAAACATTGGCGATGACATTACGATCACTATTCTGGGCGTAAGCGGCCAGCAAGTCAGAATCGGCATCAACGCCCCGAAAGACGTTGCGGTGCACCGCGAAGAAATTTATCAGCGCATTCAGGCCGGCCTGACAGCTCCGGACAAGCCACAATCCTGAATCCTGCTGCAGTCAGTAGCCAGCCCGTTCGCCCCGGAACCACGGCTGGCTAAGATTCTTGTGTCGCTACCACCAGCGCAGTGCCCCTCCCAGAACGTGAAGCCGATACTAGCGGCATGTCTCACGTCATGGCTGTCGGACGTTTCGGATAAATCCTGGGGAAGTGCGCAATCGCACTCGCCTAACCAAACGTCACACCCCGCGCCATGCCCGTAGCCGCGATGACCATCAGCAGCACCAGCAGCGCTTCGACATGACTGATCCGTGCGAACAGCGTTGCACGGCCGGTATTGATGGCTGCGCCCCGCGCCTGCGCGATTCGCCATTTGATCAGCGTCACCATCGGTGGAACTTCAAGCAGCAGGATAAGAACGAAAAGCGTCATCTTGAGGTGAAACAGCGGCTGATGCAGATAGTAGTCAGTGCCCTTTTCGTACCCGCCAAAGGCTCGCATCCCACCAGTCACCAGCAGGACGACTGCAGAAATCCCCCACAGGTTATCCGCGCTCAATACGCTGCGAGCATCCCCTACGCCCTTGGCCAGGCGCCGAAAAGCCGTACCGCGGGACAGGACTGCCCAGAAACCCAAGGCAAACGCCAAGAGATGGATCGCAGCAAGAAACCAGTGCACAAGCATCGATATACTCCCGTCAGGCCAACATTCAGAGTGGCCTGAAGTAGTAGCCCAAAAAGCAGGAGTCTGCCTGCGCCCAAGGATGGAAGACGTGAATCGCTCAGAACTGCCAACGCTCGTACTGCTACCAGGAATGGATGGTACCGGCCAACTTTTCAGCCCCTTGGTCTCCGCTCTAGGGCCAGATGTCGAAACGATTGTTGTCCACTACCCGTACGACGTTTCATTGAGCTACGAAGAGCTGGAAGCGATAGCGCGAAAGTCATTGCCCACGGATCGCCCCTTTATCTTGCTCGGAGAGTCCTTTTCCGGCCCCATTGCCATTTCACTGACGGCCCTGCATTTGCCTCAACAGATTGGCTTGATCCTGTGCAGCACCTTTATCCAAAACCCGCGACCGGCATTCAAGTCACTCAAACACTTGATCCCCCTGCTGCCCATCGAACTTTTCCCCACCCAATGGCTCAGTAAAATCTTGCTGGGTCGATTTTCTACCGCAAGCTTGCGCGCAGCACTGAATGAGGCAATCACCCAAGTCACGCCCTCGGTGATGCGCTCACGGCTTCGATCAGTAGTGGAAGTGGATGTGTTGGCACAACTTGCCCGTGTCGACATCACGACGCTGTACCTTCGCGCCCGCCAGGATTGGGTGGTACCGGAAAGCGCCTCAATGCAAGTATTGAAGGCAAATTTCAAGGTTACGGAAGTCGTTCTGGACGCACCACATTGCCTGCTTCAGGCATCTCCGATGGAGTCCGCCCGCGCTATACGGGACTTCATGGGGCGTGTCATCCCGGCAGTTGAATGATTACTTCACAGCGTTACGGCACTCAACGCGCACGGAAATCTCAGCCAAAAGGATCAGAGCCCACCCGCTTCGCGACGCTGTCGCGACCTGAAATCTTGATCACGCAACAGCAGTCGCGGCAACTTGAAGAGTTCGAACGCACGATCAACCAGCTGGAAAGCAATTGATTTGCGACGCTGCGAGACAATCATTCGACCGACTTCGAAACCAAACTCAGCGGCATCTTCGCGCGACACAAAAAACATCGAAAGTGCTTCACTGGCCTCTTCTTTGCCGTCGAACCAAATCGAAATCTTTGCCTTGTGATGCGTTTGCAGATTTTCAGGTTCGTCTGGTTTTGTTTTGATTGGCCCGACGGTAGCCACCAGGATTTCGTAACCAGAGAACGTCTCTTGCTTCGTAACGATTGAAGTCCCTGTTGTCATTACCGCCGTCCATTGCTTGTAAAAGATTGGGCGCTACGATACCCGTAAATCTGGGCAATGCCAAACTGCCATCATCTATAAAGTCGTATCCCGTTCCGTAGGACGCCCAAATCGCAAGCAACAAAAAAGGGCTCACCTTTCGGTGAGCCCTTCCAGACCGCCCAGCAGAGCGGATTTTGTTGGGTAGGCGCGATTGGACTCGAACCAACGCCCCCCACCTGTCAAGCCTAGCCCTGCTGCTCCTGGATTTCACAGAACGCCCATGCACTGAAAATCGTGGTCGAGCTGGCGTATGAGACGGCCATACGGCGCTGAAATCCTGAAGCTGACAAAAGACTGCCTGCACCTCAAGACGTGATCGACGGAAAGAATGGCACACGATCCATTCCCCTCACCTACCGTGCCGTTGAAACTCTTGAACCCGCCCAGTTATGGGCCACCGTCAAGCGTCCACCCCCAATAACCTGCTCTTCGTTGTCACTCCACACATTGATATGGGCGATGTTGAAGCCAGGCATTGCACTGGATGTGCCGGACAGCCTGCACGTTGACTCAAGGCTGCTTGCGGAAGAACAAGGTAATCTGGCCGACTTCCACCCCGAATTTGGTCATGAACGAGCGATTGATCAGGGTGTTCTTGTCCATCAGGTACATCCAGTCGTCTAACTCGACCTCATACTCTTTGCCATCCACCGGGAGGCTCAGCACATATCGCCAACGCAGTGCATTACCCGCCACCTCACCACGCGCCTCGCCCACCACGTCGCCGGCGGTTCCGCGCCATTGACTAGAACCAACTGGGGTAAGCGTCCACACCCGTTTTTGCTTAGTACCGTCGCTGTACGTAAATGACTCGTCGAGGATCAGCCTGCTACCTTCGGAATGGCCATTGATCTCCACGTGAAAGCGCTTGGTGACCTCGCCTGAACGTTTTTGAAACATACCCCAGGCTTCGACGCGGCCCTCGAAGAATTCGCGCAACTCAAGCGTGGGCGTCTCCTGGCTGTAGGTCTGCACATCCACCCGGCTGCAACTTGCAAGGCCAATGCAAAGTAGCAATATCCCTATCCTCAACATGTGCATTTCCTCAACGGTCTCAGGGTTTAGCTGCACCCAGCAATTGAGCGCGCAGCTCCGGGTTGCGTGTTCGGGGGTCAAGCCAAATGGCGAAAAAGGCTTTGGCGAACGCATCACCTTTCACTACATGCCGCAGTTTCTCGCCGACGTAAAAACGAGCGCCCTCTTTAGGGATATAGACTCCGGTGATGCGGTCACCGGCGCGCACATCAACAAATGCCTGCTGCATCTCCCACTCCCAGCGGGCCATCAGCTCTGAGTTCACGGAGTTGGGCGATAGGCGACGGATTTCTTTGATGCTGGCCTCAACCAGATCATCGCGACTTACAGCGCGGCTATAAGTCAACTCCAGCGCAAAAGGAACATCCGCATCCAGCGGCCCACCGGCAATCAGGCGTGGGCTCCAGAACTGCGCGCTGTAGATGGAAAAACCAAGGACGCGCATCTCCCCACTGCCCAACCGACGAGCATCGGGTACAGCCTCGCGCCAATCCGCCAATAGTTCTGCACTCTGGAGCATCAGAAGAAGACAGATTGCGTGGCGGATTAAGCGGTCCGTCTGCATAGTCACACAAAGACCTCGGTAAGACTCAAAGGATGCCGTTAAAAGCTATACCAAATACAAATCTTGTACAGCTAATGCCTCAAATGGGACTGCCCCACAAAAACGTACACCAACGCCCCGTTCAAATAACGCAATTGCCAAGCACCTAAAAACTCCTCACCAAGCGATAACCGACTGCTCTGGCACAATCAGCGGCATGAACCCCTCGCCCAATCCCGACGAACTGACACCTGACGAGCTGCGCACACTCGTCGCGCAGTTGCTCACTGCAGTCGACGCGATGGGCAGAAAAATCCACCGTAATCAAACCATCATCAAGCACTAGAGACTTAAACGCCCTGCCCTTATCCGACAGCTTCACTCGCACTGGCGCTCATCTTTCGGATCTCGGCAACGGTTAATCACGCTGGCGCTTTCCAGATGCTTCACTAGCTGCGCAAGGATGCTCGACTCAAGACACATCCTTGATTTGATCATCCTCTGCCGCCTGTATACGGCAAGGCTTATCGCATCTGTCGCCGGGGCACCGCTTCTGTGCCTATCCAAAATTTCTGATGCATAAATCAACGATCCACTCTGGGTCAATTCAATTTGCAGGGTGAGTCAGTGTCCAATAAGCGCCTAAATGACGGCCATTGTCAGTCGGGGTTTTTCGGCCTATCTTATACAAAACCTATACAAGCCTGACAGACATGCACAATAAAAATCAGTGGCCACTCACACTTTACTTTGACGGCGAATGCCCACTCTGCGCCCGGGAAATCAAATTCCTCAACCAGCGAGCCTTAGACACCCGCCTGCGATTTGTTGACATCAACGAGGCTGATTTCGACTCAACGGCCTTAGGGTTCACGTTCGAGCAAATGCAGTCATCCCTGCATGCCCGATTCGCGGATGGTCGCTGGATGAAGGGCCTGGACGCCACGCTGTGGAGCTGGCGAGCAGCCGGTCTGGGCTTTTGGGCCACACCGCTGACCTGGCCTGCGATCCGGCCGCTACTTACCGTCGGATATCGCCTGTTCTGCCGCGTACGCCCGTATTTGGCATGGTTGCCTCATCCGGATGGCAGCCGCCGCTGTCGCGATTACCGCTGTGCGGTGAAGCCGCCAGCACCAGAGCCCACGAACCGCCGGCTGTGAAAAAAACTGAAGTGACCTGCACGCCCCTGCTGCCAGGGATTTCCCTTTCATGAAATGCAGCATCACTGAGAACATCAACGTGGACCCATCTCTATCCGAGCATTACCGTGAAATTCTCGTCGGCGTCGGCGAGAACCCTGAGCGAGAAGGACTGCTGGACACGCCAAAACGCGCAGCCAAAGCCATGCAGTACCTGTGCAATGGCTACACGATGAATCTGGAAGAGCTGATCAACGGCGCACTGTTCGAGTCACAAAACGATGAAATGGTCATCGTGCGCGACATAGAACTGTATTCATTGTGCGAGCACCACATGCTGCCCTTCATCGGCAAGGCGCATGTGGCATACATCCCCACCGGACGTGTCCTGGGCCTGTCGAAGGTTGCGCGAGTAGTCGAAATGTTCGCCCGCCGCTTACAGATTCAGGAAAACCTGACAAAGCAGATTGCCGACGCCATCCAGCACATCACCGATTCCGCCGGGGTGGCTGTGGTCATCGAAGCACAGCACATGTGCATGATGATGCGCGGCATAGAGAAGCAAAACTCGGTGATGACCTCCTCGGTGATGCTGGGCGCCTTTCGCGAGTCATCCACCACGCGTCAGGAATTTCTGCAATTGATCGGGCGCCGCTAGCAACGCAATCGCGCTTTTCTGTGGGAGAGGCTAATGAACAATTCTTTCACGATGAACTCGCTTGGCGATGGCTACCGAGCCTTGGTGATCGGCGCCAGCGGAGCACTCGGCGCCGCTTTTTGTGAATGGCTAAAGGCAGATCCAAGCTGTGCAGGCGTTCGTGAGCTGGGGCGCAAAAGTGTTCCTGGATTGGATCTGGAAGAGCCTGAAAGTATCGCCAGAGCCGCTATCGAATTAGCGACCGAAGCACCCTATCAGTTGATTGTGCACGCCGCTGGCCTGCTCCACCGCGACGAAATCAAGCCTGAAAAAAGTTATTGCGCGATTGAAGTGGATGCGTTTCAGGCTGTCTTCCAAGTCAACACATTCGGGCCTGCTCTTGTGTTGCGCCACTTCCTTCCCTTGCTTGATACACAAGGCGCGATGGCGGTGCTCTCCGCCAAGGTCGGCAGCATTGGCGATAACCGGCTGGGCGGATGGTATGCCTATCGCGCCTCCAAGGCAGCGTTGAACATGCTGATTAAAACAGCGGCAATCGAACTGGCACGCACCCGCCCTCAGACCCGCTTGCTGAGCCTTCATCCTGGCACTGTTATTTCAAGCCTGTCACAGCCCTTTCGGGGCGCCTCTGCTGCCAGGCCTGCAAGCACTGCGGCCCGAGAATTGTTGTCACTGATTGACCGCTTGGCGCCAGCCGACAGCGGCCATTTCTTTGCTTACACCGGAGAACGCCTACCCTGGTAGGCAAGGAGTACACCTTGAATCTGCAAGCGTTGATCGAGTTAGCTTCGAAGGGCGAAATCCGTGAGCTGGAGTTGCTGTCGCTGGAGGGTGGTTTTTATGTCGCGCGCGTCACGCAGGATCACGGTCAGTTCACGCTGCTCAACGATGCCGCGAAACCACTGCACCTTCGTTCCGTCAGTCACCTGCGTGAATTACTGCAACTGGCTCCACCCTTTCCCTGCGTGCTGGTGCAGCAGTGCGTGCACGATGAAATGTGCGGCGTACGTGAAGGCCCCATAGATTCGTTGCGCATTCCCTTTTCACTTACGGCGCCGTTGTGAGTCGTATGCATCTGGACCATCGCGCATGAAAAACACCCACCGCCTTCGTCTGGTTCTGGGCGACCAGTTATCGTTTGACCTTGCCTCTTTGCAGGGCCTGGACGCCGAGCACGATACGGTGTTGCTGGTCGAGGTGATGGAGGAAGCCAGCCATGTGCCCCATCACCCACAAAAAATCACATTCATCTTCAGCGCCATGCGCCACTTTGCCGATGCGTTGCAGCAGCGCGGCATTCGCGTGCAGTACGTGACTCTCGATGATCCGCAGAACAGCGGTTCAGTGTCGGGTGAGTTGAGGCGCTGGCACGCATTGCTAGCGCCGGATGAGTTGCACCTTACAGAATGTGGTGACTGGCGCCTGGAGCAGTCGCTCAAAGATTGTGGCTTGGCAATCCAGTGGCATACCGATACTCGTTTTCTCTGCACCCGACTAGAATTTGCGTCTTGGGCCGAAGGCAAAAAACAGCTGCGTATGGAGTTCTTCTACCGAGAGATGCGACGCAAGAGTGGCTTGTTGCTCAATGGTGACAGTAGCCCGGTCGGCGGTGCCTGGAACTTTGATGCTGAAAACCGGAAGGCACTTCCCAAAGGCTTAAGAGCCCCCTCGCCCATGCGCTTTTCGGCCGATGCGATAACCCAGGACGTGCTGGCGCTGGTCGCAAAAAACTTCTCCGGCCACTACGGTGCCGTTGACACCTTTGACTACCCGGTAACCCACGCCGATGCCCAAGCGCTTTGGGACTACTTCCTCGACTGGGGTCTGGCAGCCTTCGGCGACTACCAAGATGCGATGGCCAGTGATGAACCCTTCCTGTTTCATGCGCGGATCAGCGCCGCGCTGAATATTGGCCTGCTGGATCTGCGTCAGCTGTGCAGCGATGTGGAGGGCGCCTATTGCTCAGGCAGCATTGCGCTGAATGCAGCCGAAGGCTTTATCCGCCAACTCATCGGCTGGCGTGAATACGTTCGGGGGGTCTACTGGCTGAAGATGCCCGACTACGCCGACGGCAATCTGTTTGGCAACGACAGACCGCTTCCAGAGTTCTATTGGACGGGCGATACCAGGATGAATTGCATGAGCCAAGCGATCGGGCAAAGCTTGAAACATGCCTATGCCCACCATATCCAGCGGCTGATGGTAACCGGAAACTTTGCACTGCTGGCCGGCATCGCGCCGACCCAGATTTGCGACTGGTACCTGGCGATCTATATGGACGCATTCGACTGGGTCGAACTACCCAATACATTGGGCATGGTCATGCACGCCGATGGTGGTTACCTGGGCTCCAAGCCTTACTGCGCCAGTGGCCAATACATAAAGCGCATGTCCGACTACTGCCGTAATTGCGCGTACAAAGTCGGTGAAAGCACGACGGACGACGCCTGCCCTTTCAATTCGCTTTACTGGCATTTTCTGATGCGTCACGGCGACCTTTTGCGCGGCAATCAGCGCATGGGCATGGTCTACAAAAACCTCGATCGTATGACTGAATCAAAGCAGCAAGCGCTATGGGATCGCGGCCAGAAACTGCTCGCCAAACTGGATGCCGGGGAGTCGTTTTGAAGAAGAGTGAACTCCCGATCAAAACCTGTGCGATCTGCGGATTGCCCTTCGCCTGGCGCAAAAAATGGGCGCGCTGCTGGGCCGAGGTGCGCTACTGCTCGGAGCGTTGCCGGCGGCACAGACGCATTGAAAACCGAGTATTTATGCCAGATATAAGACTAAGTGCTGCACGCTTATAAACCTCGAATTCAGGTCGTTTGGCACGGTGCCTTATAGCTACAAAACATTGGATAAACGTAACCGTCCGCCAAACACACCTTCCCGATCCCAGCACTTAGCACAATGATGCCAAATCAATCCAAAGTGGACACCTCAAATGCCCATACGGGCGCAGTCGAATTAGTTTTGGCCAAGGCCTGTTATCCCACCACGTGTCACGAGGCGTGGTTGCCTGCGATAAAAGGCGTGAATAGCCCATACCACGCCGACGAATAGCAACCCTGTCCCAAGCGCTTCCATAGGAGAGGGCCAGCGTTGATTGATGAGCAGGCCCATCGTAGTTGCATAAATGGTTCCGCTGGCGATCAATTGCCCGCTTAGAGCCAGAGGTAGACGTCGAGTTGCGATTGACCATGCCCAGGCACCTGCAAGGGTGGCCCCTAACCCCTGAATCAACCCACAGACTATTAGCGCCTGAGTACCTGCCAACCCGCTCGGATGGCTAGCGAAGTGGGACAGGTTCAAGTACAGACCAACGGGGATGAAAGCCAGCATTTCCACGCTGCACATGAAGATCAGCATGGCTGACCACAACATGGGAGACATGCTTGGGCGTTGAGCCAAAGCACTTTCATTTAACAATCCAAAACCAGTCCAAAACCCAATTGCCATTAACGATGCGAGCAGCCCAAGCAGTATCGAATGGGTCGGGAGCTCCACCGTTGCGCTGCTAAAATCAAACACACTCAGGTTGACCAGACTTATGCCCAAAGCCGCGACCAACAGCGGCCCGGCAATGGCGCGCCAGGGCACGCTGGAGCTTCGCATGTTGCCGGCAATCGCGAGCACGATCGGTACTGACCCCATCATTACCGGAGGAATCACCGGCCCAGCTGCCAAGACCGCAGTAGTGATCAGGAAGAAGTAGCCGATGTAACCTAAGAAACCCAGCAATGCGGCGCTGGCCCAGTCGCTGAGTCGCAATTGCCGCACTTCGCTACGGTAAACGAACAGCACAAGCAGGCTACCTAAACCGGCAAAGGCATAGCTCACCACAGCCAGATCAAAAAGGCTGTAGTCGCCGACCAACCCCGGAAAGATGTAGAGCAGTGACCAGGAAAAAGTGGCGGCAATGGCCGCTAATAGGCCCAGCGTCATACGCTCTGCTCCTGTTGGGCCTGTTTGCGGATCCAGCAATGAGCTACGTGGCGGGCAGTGTCAAATACCCTTACATCCTGGCCCAAGGCGCCGCTGACAAAACTGCCCTCCAGCAAGATAAACAGCCCCTCAGCAACTGCGTCAGGGTCGCTTATACCTGCGCTCATGGCCAAGGCGGCAAGGTTTTCGCGTATCCCTTGCTTATGCCTGCTCACTGCCAAATGCACAGGGTGGCTAAACTGGGGGAATTCAGCCGCACTGTTGACGAACAGGCACCCGCGCTCGCTATCTTGCAAAAGAAAGCGTTGATACAAATCGAAAAACGCGAGCATGCCGCTGACCGGGTCAGGATACCCTGCCAAGGTGCGCGCCACCTCTTCACGCCAGCGTCGGTCACGCTCCTCAAGGCAAGCCACTATCAGCGCATCCTTGGAGGGGAAATGGCTGTAGAGCGTCATCTTGGTAACACCCGCCATCGCGGCGATGGCCATCACACCCGTAATGTATATACCTTGTGACAGAAACAGCTTCAGCGCTGAGTCAATCAAGCGCTCGCGGGTATTGTCCATATTAAGGCACTCCGGCATCGGGACGGAGCTGACTATACTGACCGGTAAGATTGTAGTGCGTCCAAATACGACCTGAGTCATGGCCGTTACGACACAGACCGCTGCATGCCAACTCAGCAGTAAGGCTTAGGATTTGACCAATCAAGAAGTTCGCTACGCTAGGTAAGCGTCCCCTGCCCCCGCTTGGTTAGGCCAAGCTCTCCCTGGTAACGGGAAGCCCCCCCAAAAAGGGAGAAGAGCCTGGGCGATATCCGCTGCAAGCGTAACTGGTAACGATTATCCAAACCCGGCCCTCGCGCCGGGTTTACAGTTTTCATGTGGCGGCCACCACCTGTTTGTACCTATACCTGCGGGCCAGTAGAGGCCTGGTCGCGGGGTTTAACTTCACCCGCAGGTTTTCGCTAAGGTTCGGGTGGGCATCAATCCTGTTGAACAACATCTTTTTCGGCGTTCACATTGCCCAGCGTGAACGAACCCAATATTTTGTGAACGCCATGCAAGAAATCCGAAGCACAAAAAAGGGCTCACCTTTCGGTGGGCCCTTCTAGACCGCCCAGCAGAGCGGATTTTGTTTGGTAGGCGCGATTGGACTCGAACCAACGACCCCCACCATGTCAAGGTGGTGCTCTAACCAACTGAGCTACGTGCCTGCTGTGAGGCGGCATTCTACGGAATTCCGGAGGGGTGTCAACACCTTTTTTCGAGCTAAGCCTATGAATATGCAAAATATTTAATTTCGCCGCTGCAAAGAAGATTTTGCGGTGGCTGGCGGTCGATTTTTAACTCGGGTAGGATCGGCGCACTCGTAAAATATATTAAACAGAGGCTGCAGGATGGCGAACACTCCCTACCCAGAGTCCTATTACGCCGCATCGGCCAATGCGGTTCCGCCGCGCCCGGCCTTGCAGGGTGACGTAGAGACTGATGTCTGTGTGATCGGTGCCGGTTATACCGGTCTGTCCTCTGCCCTGTTTCTGTTGGAGAACGGTTTCAAGGTCACGGTGCTGGAAGCCGCCAAGGTCGGCTTCGGCGCTTCTGGTCGCAACGGCGGCCAGATTGTTAACAGCTACAGCCGCGACATCGATGTGATCGAACGCACCGTTGGCCCCAAGCAGGCACAGTTGCTTGGGCAGATGGCGTTCGAGGGCGGGCGGATCATTCGTGAGCGGGTCGCCAAATATAATATTCAGTGCGACCTGAAGGACGGTGGCGTGTTCGCCGCGATCACCGCCAAGCAGATGGGCCATCTGGAATCGCAGAAGCGCCTGTGGGAGCGTTTCGGTCACACGCAACTTGAGCTGATGGATCAGAAACGCATTCGTGAAGTGGTGAACTGCGATCAATACATCGGCGGCATGCTCGACATGAGCGGCGGGCACATTCATCCGCTGAACCTGGCGCTCGGCGAAGCGGCGGCAGTCGAGTCATTGGGCGGCACTATTTATGAGCAATCGCCGGCGGTGCGCATCGAGCGCGGCGCGAACCCGGTGGTGCATACCCCTCAGGGCAAGGTCAGGGCCAAGTTCATCATCGTGGCGGGCAACGCTTATCTCGGCAATCTGGTGCCAGAGCTTGCGGCCAAGTCGATGCCTTGCGGCACTCAGGTAATCACCACCGAACCCTTGAACGATGAATTGGCGAAAAGCCTGCTGCCACAGGATTATTGCGTCGAAGACTGCAATTACCTGCTCGACTACTATCGCCTGAGCGGTGACAAACGCCTGATTTTCGGTGGCGGCGTGGTGTACGGCGCGCGGGATCCGGCGAACATCGAGGCGATCATCCGGCCGAAGATGCTCAAGGCGTTCCCGCAACTCAAAGACGTGAAAATCGACTACGCGTGGACCGGCAATTTCCTGCTGACCCTGTCGCGACTTCCTCAGGTCGGGCGCCTGGGCGACAACATCTACTATTCCCAGGGTTGCAGCGGTCACGGTGTGACGTACACGCATCTGGCGGGCAAGGTGCTGGCCGAGGCGTTGCGCGGTCAAGCCGAGCGTTTTGATGCGTTTGCTGGCTTGCCGCACTACCCATTCCCCGGCGGCCAACTGCTGCGGACCCCGTTTGCGGCGTTGGGGGCGTGGTATTACGGGTTGCGGGATAAGCTCGGCTATTGACGGACTTGTAGGTGCCGGCTTGCTGGCGATGACGCCTATGCAGTCAACAAACAGTTGGGCAGGCGCAGCGCTATCGTCAGCAAGCCGGCTCCTGCAAGGGGTGTGTCAGAGCCGATTGCGTGGGCCAAACAATCAAAAAACCGCTGCTTTGCGGCGCAGCAAATCTATGAACAAACCCAACTCCCGACTGATGTGTCCGCCCTTGCGCAACAGCAGCCCGAACGGCGCCAGTTGCACATCCAGCTCTACCGGCAGCGCCACCACCAGCCCCATTTTCAGGTAGTCGCGCAACGCGGTTTCCGACAGCACCATGATTGCGTCGGTCAGCTGGATGAGCTGCTGCATGGAATACACCGAGCTGCACTCGATGATGTCGGCAGGTGTCGGCAAGGCCAGGCGCTGCAAGGCCTGATCCAGACCGATGCGCGCCGGACTGGTCTCCGGTTGCAGAATCCACGGCCAGCCGCTGACCAGTTCCGACAGCTCTAGTTTTTTGCGTTTGGCCAGTGGATGGCCGGCGTGCACCACCACCAGCAATCGTTCATTGCCCAATTGCTCGAACGTGTAGTGCTCGCTGTCAGTGGCGGCATTGCGTCGAGCGATGGCGAGGTCGATACGGCCCTGCTCCAGCAACTGGATCACCTGATCGCTCGTGTCGCCCATGATGCGGATTCGCAGTTGCGGATTGAGCGCCTTGATCTCGGCAATCGAATCCATCACCAGATCCGGCGCGGCGCCCATGATCGTGCCGATGGAGAGATAGCCATAGCCGCCCTGCTGCCGTGCGATCAGGTCTTCGGCGCAGCGATCGAGGCCGCTGATGGCTGACTCGGCGAAGCGAATCAACTCGGCGCCCAATGCCGTCGGCCGCATCCCGCGTGGCAGGCGCTCGAACAGGTCGCAGCCGAACATGTCTTCAATCTCATGCAGCATGCGGGTGGCGGCCGGTTGCGACATGTTGAGGCTTTGCGAGGCGCGGTGCAGGTTCAGACTGCTACTGAGCGCCACCAGCATGTGCAGATGTTTGTAGCGCAAACGGTTGAGCAGGCTGCGGGAAACGCTTGGCGTAGTCATGAGAAGCCTTTTTTATCGATACCCTGAAGGTATCAGTTGTTAGCTAGATTCGATTTGTAACGCATCGATCCGCAACCGTACAGTCTTCTCCATAAGAACAAATGCCCTACCAAAGGAAAACTGCGATGAAGACTTTACCCGCGCCTCTGCTCGCCAAAATTTCCTGGCGGCTGCTCCCGTTTCTCCTGCTGATGTACATCATGGCCTTCCTCGACCGCGCCAACGTCGGGTTCGCCAAGCAAGCCTTTCAAGCCGACACTAATATCAGCGATGCCGCGTTCGCCTTCGGCGCCGGGGTGTTCTTCGTCGGTTACGCACTGCTCGAAGTACCAAGCAACCTGATCCTGCACCGTGTCGGCGCCCGTCTGTGGATGTGCCGGATCATGGTCACCTGGGGCCTGGTCTCCGCCGCGATGGTCTTCGCCCACACCGAAACCAGCTTCTACGTCCTGCGCTTCTTGCTGGGCGTGGCCGAAGCCGGTTTCTTCCCCGGCGTCATCCTTTACCTCACCTACTGGTTCCCCAACGCGGTACGCGGCAAGGCCATGGGTTTCTTCTATTTCGGCGCGCCGCTGGCGTTCATCTTTGGCAGCCCGCTGTCCGGCCTGTTGCTTGAGCTGGATGGTTTTGCCGGCGTCCACGGCTGGCAGTGGCTGTTTGCCGTTGAAGGCTTGATGGCCACGGCGGTGGGCGTCTGGGCCTACTGGTACCTGGACAATCGCCCGGCCGACGCCAAGTGGCTGACCGTCGAGGAGCGCCAGCAAGTGCAGACCTTGCTCGATCAGGAAGACAGCCACAAACAGAACCACGGTCGCAGCCTGCTCAATGTGCTGTGCCAACCCTCGGTACTGTACCTGTGCCTGATTTATCTGCTGATTCAGGCCAGCGTTTATGGCGTGGTGTTTTACCTGCCAACTCAGGTCGGCGGGTTGCTGGGCACCAAAGTCGGGCTGATGGTCGGGCTGGTCACGGCGATCCCATGGATCTGTGCATTGGTGGCCGCTTACTTGATTCCCGGTTACAGCGACCGCACGGGCGAACGTCGTCGCATCGCCTGCCTGACCTTGTTGATGGCCGCCGCCGGGATCGCCTGCTCGGTGACCTTCAGCAGTCCGTTCCTCGGCATCGTCGCCCTGTGCTTCGCCGCTTCCGGCTTCATCGCTGTGCAACCAGTGTTCTGGACCTTCCCTTCCAGTTACCTCGCCGGCAGTGCCGCGGCGGCCGGTATCGCCCTGATCAACTCGTTCGGCGCCCTCGGCGGCTTCATCGCCCCGGTGCTGAAAAACTGGGCCGAAGGCGCCTTCCATTCACCGGCCACAGGTTTGTACGTGCTGGCCGGCACCACCGTCATCGCCGCGTTGCTGGTGCTGGGCGTGCGTTCGCCCGGCCATAAAGCTTCGAACAAACCGGCCACCGTTTAAACCTGAGGAGTCACACCATGGGCATTCCAACCATTAAACACGTCCGCGCTTTTACATTGAGAGGCGGTGGCGCGGATTATCACGATCAGGCGGACGGCCACTGGATCGACGATCACATTGCCACACCGATGAGCAAATACCCAGAGTACCGCCAGAGCCGCCGCACCTTCGGCATCAACGTACTCGGCACGCTGGTGGTGGAGATCGAAGCCAGCGACGGCACTGTCGGTTTTGCCGTGACCACTGGCGGCGAGCCTGCTGCCTACATCGTCGAGAAACACCTGGCGCGTTTCCTCGAAGGCGCACGGGTCACCGACATCGAGAAAATCTGGGACCAGATGTACCAGTCGACTCTGTATTACGGGCGCAAAGGCATCGTTATCAACACTCTCTCCGGCGTTGACCTGGCGCTTTGGGACCTGCTCGGCAAGATCCGCCAGGAGCCGGTGCACCAATTGCTCGGCGGCGCGGTACGCGATGAGTTGCAGTTCTACGCCACCGGCGCTCGCCCCGACCTGGCGCAGAAAATGGGTTTCATCGGCGGCAAGATGCCGTTGCACCACGGCCCGACGGAAGGCGAGGAAGGCCTGCGCAAGAACCTCGAAGAACTGGCAACCATGCGCGAACGGGTCGGCCCGGACTTCTGGCTGATGCTCGATTGCTGGATGAGCCTGGACCTCAACTACGCCACCAAACTCGCAGTCGGCGCCCACGAATATGGCCTGAAGTGGATTGAAGAAGCCCTGCCGCCGGACGATTACTGGGGCTATGCCGCACTGCGCAACAACGTGCCCAAAGGCATGTTGGTGACCACAGGCGAACACGAAGCCACGCGCTGGGGCTTTCGCATGCTGCTGGAGATGGGTTGCTGCGACATCATCCAGCCGGATGTCGGCTGGTGCGGCGGGATCACTGAACTGGTGAAAATTTCCGCCCTGGCCGACGCTCACAACGCGCTGGTCATTCCTCACGGCTCGTCGGTTTACAGCTATCACTTCGTCGCCACCCGGCATAACAGCCCGTTTGCCGAGTTCCTGATGATGGCGCCGAAGGCTGACGAAGTGGTGCCGATGTTCCATCCGCAATTGCTCGGCGAACCCGTACCGGTGAACGGCCGCATGCGCCTGTCGGCACTCGATCAACCGGGCTTCGGCGTGACGCTCAACCCGGAATGCCAACTGCATCGGCCGTACAACCGCTGAGAAAGGACACCGTCATGAACATGCCTCACAACGCTTTCAAGTCTGCTCTGAAAAACCCGGCGACCCAATACGGCATCTGGGCCGGTTTCGCCACGGGCTACGCCGCCGAGATCGTCGCCACCACCGGTTACGACTGGATGCTGATCGACGGTGAACACGCGCCGAACACCGTGCCCGGCGTACTCGCGCAACTGCAGGCGGTGGCGCCCTACGCCACCGCGCCGGTGGTGCGTGCGGTGACGGGCGACGCCAACCTGATCAAGCAATTGCTGGATATCGGCGCGCAGACGCTGATGATCCCGATGGTCGAAACCGCCGAACAGGCGGCGGCCCTGGTGCGCGCCATGCGTTATCCGCCGCACGGTATTCGTGGCGTCGGTGGCGGCCTGACCCGAGCTACGCGTTGGGATGGCGTGCCGGATTACCTGAACACCGCCCATGAGCAACTGTGCCTGATCGTTCAGGTGGAATCGCGCACGGGTGTTGAAAACGTCGAAGCGATCGCGGCCGTCGAAGGCGTCGATGCGGTGTTTATCGGCCCGGCGGATCTGTCCATCGGACTGGGTCATGCCGGCAATCCCGGTCACCCGCAAGTCCAGGAACGAATTCAACACGCGGTCAACGCAACGCTCGCGGCCGGCAAGGCCTGCGGCATTCTGGCGCCGAACGAAGAAGACGCGCGCCGCTATCAGAGGTGGGGTTGTCAGTTCATAGCGGTGGCCATCGATATCAGCCTGTTGCGTCAGAGCGCCGTAAACACCCTTGCGCGTTATCGCACACCGGCCACCGCCCAAGCGCCATCGCGAACTTACTGATCAAGGAGTCGTCCATGCCTGTTTACGAAAACTTCATCAATGGCCAGTTTGTGGCCAGCGCCGCTCATATCGACGTGATCAACCCGGCCACCGGCGCCGTGCTGTCAAAAGTCCCGGCCTCGACTGCCGAAGACCTTGATCGTGCCCTTGCCGCCGCCCGCGGCGCGCAAAAAGACTGGTCACGCAAACCGGCGATCGAACGCGCCGGGCATTTGCGTCGCATCGCCGCCAAGCTGCGGGAAAACGTCGCGCACCTGGCGCGCACCATCACTCTGGAACAAGGCAAGATCAGTGGCCTGGCGGAGGTCGAAGTCAACTTCACCGCCGATTACCTCGACTACATGGCCGAATGGGCAAGGCGCATCGAAGGCGAAATCATCACCAGTGACCGCCAGAACGAAAACATCTTTCTGTTCCGAAAACCACTGGGGGTGGTGGCCGGGATTCTGCCGTGGAATTTCCCGTTCTTCCTCATCGCTCGCAAAATGGCGCCGGCGCTGCTGACCGGCAACACGATCGTGATCAAGCCCAGCGAAGAAACCCCGAACAACTGCTTCGAATTTGCCCGACTGGTAGCGGAAACCGATCTGCCGCCCGGCGTGTTCAATGTGGTCTGCGGCGATGGCCGAGTCGGCGCGGCGCTCAGCGCGCACACAGGCGTGGACATGATCAGTTTCACCGGCAGCGTGGATACCGGCTCGCGCATCATGGCCGCCGCCGCGCCGAACATCACCAAACTCAATCTGGAACTGGGCGGCAAGGCGCCGGCGATTGTGTTGGCGGATGCCGATCTGGATCTAGCGGTGAAGGCCATTCGCGATTCGCGGATTATCAACAGCGGTCAGGTGTGCAACTGCGCCGAGCGGGTGTATGTCGAGCGCAAGGTCGCCGACCAGTTCATCGAACGTATTGCGGCGGCCATGAGCGCTACCCGCTTCGGCGACCCGATTGCCCAACCCGATATCGAAATGGGGCCGCTGATCAACCGCCAGGGCCTGGACAGCGTCAACCGTAAAGTCCGCACGGCGTTGAGTCAGGGGGCGAATTTGATCAGCGGCGGGCAGATTGCCGATCTGCCGAATGGTTTCCACTTCCAGCCCACCGTGCTGGCCGGCTGCCGGGCGGACATGGAAATCATGCGCGAAGAGATTTTCGGCCCGGTGCTGCCGATTCAGATCATCGATGACCTCGACGAAGCCATCGCCCTGGCCAACGACTGTGAATACGGCCTGACCTCGTCGATCTACACCCGCGACCTGAGCAAAACGATGCACGCGATGCGCGAACTGGATTTTGGTGAAACCTACGTGAATCGCGAGAACTTTGAAGCCATGCAGGGCTTCCATGCCGGGGTGCGTAAATCCGGGATTGGTGGGGCGGATGGCAAGCATGGGTTGTATGAGTACACGCATACGCATGCGGTGTATTTGCAAGGCTGAACCTGGCGGTGTTGCTGATGCCGCCATCGCGAGCAAGTCGGATCGCCGCACCGCCGCTCCCACACTGGATCTGTGTCGTTCACAAAATTCGTGGCCAACAGAGATCAAATGTGAGAGCGGCGGTGCGGCGATCCGACTTGCTCGCGATGGCGTCAGCTCGGGCACATCGATTTAAAAGTCGACGGTAGCCGAAAGCAGGTAAGTGCGCGGCGTCGACAGCGTCAACCCAGGCTCGCTGTCATCCGAGGCCCCGGCCGAACTCCAGTAGCGCTTGTCCGCCACGTTCTCGACATTGGCGCGCAGGGTGATGTTCTTGTCCTCGACCTTGAACGCATAGCGTGCACCCACGTCGAAACGCTCCCACGAATCGATTTCCTTGTTGTTGGACTGGTCCAGGAACTGCGAGCTGGAATAGATGCCGCGGCTGGTCAGGGTCAAGCCCTGTACGGTCGGCACGTCCCACTCGGCGCCCAGGTTGACGTTGTACTTGGGCGTGGCCGGCGCGCGATTGCCGTCAAAGGTGCCATTGGTGGTGTTGGTCAACTCGCTGTCGATGTACATGACACCGCCGAGCAAGCGGAAACCTTTGAGCGGCTCACCAAACACACTCAGTTCCACACCGTCGTTCTGACGTTTGCCATTGGGGCCGAATACGCGAGTCGTGGCGTTGGTCTCGTAGGCCGGCTGCTTGATCCGGAACACTGCGGCGGTCACCGCAAACTGACCCGCGTCGTACTTGGCGCCGACCTCGACCTGGCGACTGACGAACGGCGGGAAGATTTCGTCCTCGTTGATCGAGGTCGACGGGGCGATCTTGCCCTGGCTCAGGCCTTCCATGTAGTTGGCATACAGCGACAGCTTGTCGGTCGCCTTGAACAGGATGCCGCCCGACGGCGAGACCTTTTCCTCGTCGTAGGCGGTGTCGCCTCTGACGTTATCGGTCCAGTCGTCAACCTTCACGCGCTGCCAGCGGGCGCCGAGGGTCAGCAGCAGTCGGTCATCAAAGAAACCCAGGGTGTCGGACAACGCCACACCGGTGGAGCGGTTCTCTGTGTAGACCTTCGAATCGAGTCGAGTGGGCCTGACTGGCGTACGTGTTTCCACGGGGTTGTAGAGGTTGCTGTTGCCATTGGCATAACGGGCGCCGCCATTTTCGAAGTCCATGTAGAAATAGCTGGCGGCCAGGTTGACCTCATGGCTCACGGGGCCGGTGTGGAACCAGTTGCGCACCCCGGCGGTAGCCGTCCGGACACTTTCGTCACGGGTGAAATCACGGGGTTGAACAACGAAGTCGCCCCGGTTGTTGGTGACCGAAACGGCATGACGAAGGAAGTCATGATTGCTTTCGCGCGCACCCACACCGCCGTACAACATGACGTTATCGCTGACATCGAATTCGCCGTTCACCGTGCCGAACGTGTCGTTGGTACTCGCCTTGCTCCAGGGTTGCGCGTAGTTGTGACGTACATCGCTGGCATGCGGAACCTGCGCATTGGCGCCAACCTGCACGCGCTCTTGCGGCGCGTCGGTATCACGCTCGGTGCGCCCGAGGTCGGTCGAGAGCCGCAGGCGTTCACCGCGAAAATCCAGGCCCAGCACGGCCATCTCGCGGTCGACATTCTGGTGATCCCATTCGGTGTCGCCGGACTGCTTCACACCGTTGAAACGAATCCCGAACTTGTTGTCTTCACCGAAGCGCCGGCCGATATCCACGGCACCGCCGGTCTGGCTGTCGGACGCGTAGTTGCCGGTAAACGAAGTGATAGGCTTGTCGGTCGCGCGCTTGGGCACCACGTTGATCCCGCCCCCCACGGCACCTCGCGGCGAGATGCCGTTGATGAGCTGGCTCGGGCCTTTGAGAATGTCGACGCGGTCGGCCATTTCCATGTCGATCGTATAGGTCGGCAGGACGCCGTAGAGCCCGTTGTAAGCTACATCACTGTTGAACAGGCTGAACCCGCGAATGGTGAACTGCTCATAACGCCCACCCGCCGGGTTGGTGGCGCGAACCGAAGGATCACTGGCGATCAACTCGCCCAGGGTACGCGCCTGCAGGTTCTTGACCGCCTCGCTGGTGTAGGTGGTCATGCTGAACGGCGTTTCCATGAAGTCTTTCGACCCCAGCAAGCCTTGCGAACCGCGGCGCGCGACCTGACCACCGGCATACACCTCGCCGTCCGCCCCGCCAGTGGCACCGAGAATCGAGGTGGGGGCCAGTTGCAGGCTGCTGCCTTCTGGTGCTGGAGTCAGGATGTAAGCCTGTTCGCCCACTGGCTGCAGTTGCAGACCGGAACCCTGCAACAGCCGGGCAAAGCCCTCCTCCACGGCGAATTCACCGGACAGACCGGCGCTGTTGCGACCGCTCACCAACGCCGGGTCTACCGAGAGATTGACACCAGCCAACCCGGCGAAACGGGTCAGCGCATCGCTCAGGCTGCCGGCAGGCACCTGATAACTGCGCCGGGCACTGTCTTCGGCCCAGCTTGCGTTCATGAACAATGGATTGGCACTCAGGCCCAACAGCAGGCTCAGGTGCAACAACGGACGCAGGCGCAAAGAAGCCGGGCGTGGATGGCAGGTTGCAGACATTGAAATGGCTCTCTTGATTCGTTCACATGCCTTGAATGACAAGCGAGCCAAAAAAAGGGGACAGGCTTCACACACTATTTTTGCGCGGCAGCAACGTGACCCAGTAACGGGTTCGGGAATGCACCTCCAGCGGCAGACTGGCCGCGAGCAGCGCGAGGACGCGATCAGTGTCGTCCAGCAGGAAACTGCCGGTGACGTGCAATGTTTCCAGCTCCGGCTCCCAGCGCAGAACGCCCGCTCGGTAAGTGCCGAGCTCGCGCAGGAAATCGCCCAGCGGCTGGTTCTTCGCCATCAGCACACCTTCGCGCCAACCGGGAGCAAGCGCATCGAATGGCGTGATCGCTCCGGCACCCACCGCTTGAAGGCTGACCTGCTGACCGCCGCGCACCGCCAGCACTGGCCCCTGCAAGGGCTGCAACTGTACGGAGCCATTGAACACCGACACTCGACAGCCTTGCGCGTGCTGGCGAACGCAGACTTCGCTTTGACTGACGATGACATTTCCGAATTTAGTCTGAATCGTCAGCGGCGTTGTACTCGTCACCTTCAGCGACAGTTCGCCCTCGATCAATTTCACCCGGCGGTTCTGCATATCCACATCGACGGCGCTGGCGGTGTTGAGTTGCAAGGAACTGCCATCGGTGAGCTGCACTTTTTTGCGCTCGCCAGTGGCGGTGTGCAGGTCGGCACGCCAGGCATCCAGCGGTAATTGTCGGCTGATCAGCCAGGCCGTCGGCACCAACGCCACGGCGCCCAATGCGCGCTTGAGCACCACGCGCCGCCCCGGATCAGGACGATCCAGACTGCTCAACGCCAACCCTGAAGGCAGATCGGCGAAACGCTGACGCAAGGCTTGCGCCTTCTGCCAGGCATGCTGGTGAGTGGCACAAGTATCAAGCCAACGCTGTAAATTCACTCGATCCTGCTCATTGGCACCGCCAGATTCCAGCAACGCAAGCCACTGCGCCGCAGCACGGACAGCCTGATGGGCATCGGACGTTTGACTGTTCACAGGTCCACCAACAGGCAGTGCTCGTAGGCTTGCGCCATGTAGCGCTTGATCGTGCGCTCGGACACTTCCAGGCGCTCGGCAATTTGCTGGTAATTCAAGCCTTCGAGCTGACTCCAGAGAAACGCCCGTCGCACGGCCCTCGGCAGTCCATCGAGCAGCTCATCCAGCGCTTGCAGGGTTTCCAGCAGCAGCCAGCGCTGTTCCGGTGATGGCGCGCACGCTGCGGGCATCGACGCCAATGCGGCCAGGTAAGCCTGCTCCAGACTGCGACGCTGATAGAAATTGCTCAGCAGGCGTTTTCCCACGGTCAGCAGATAGGCACGGGGCTCTTTCAAGTCGGCGATCCGCTGGGAGCTGGCCAGCAAACGCAGGAACGTATCCTGGCTCAGGTCCGCCGCATCACAGCCGTTGCCCATACGTCTTCTCAACCAGCTTTCAAGCCAGCCACGGTGATCGCGGTACAGGTCGTGAAGGGTTTGCTCCTTCGGCAGCGCTGCATCACTCATTTCAAGAAGCCCTGTGCCAGGAGTTATCGTAAATGAGAGTGATTCTAATTAATGTCAGCACTGTGAACCAAGTCCTTTATGCATCGCACGGGCAGAAAGTTGGTCCTGGAAAGACTGGAGTGGCATAAAAGCCAAATTTCAGACACAAAAAACCCCGGTCTTTCGACCAGGGTTTTTGCTATCGACGCGAAGATAAACCAGTGGCTTTCTTCGTAGCTCCAAGGCGTTCAGTGGGCCTTGAGGCAGATATGGCGCAGCGGACGGGACTCGAACCCGCGACCCCCGGCGTGACAGGCCGGTATTCTAACCGACTGAACTACCGCTGCGTATCGCTTTGGACTTGCGTCCTAACTCGTCTGATTGAAGTTTCGAGACTTTTCAATCTCTCTTTCAATCTCGAATCAGGGATAAACCTGACTCGGAAAATATGGCGCAGCGGACGGGACTCGAACCCGCGACCCCCGGCGTGACAGGCCGGTATTCTAACCGACTGAACTACCGCTGCGCGTCGGTGGAGGCTTTTCAGCTTCCATCTTGCTTTCGCAAGACTCTCAAGAAGTGGTGGGTGATGACGGGATCGAACCGCCGACATTCTGCTTGTAAGGCAGACGCTCTCCCAGCTGAGCTAATCACCCTTTGCTTCTCTGAGGCCGCGAAATTTACGCATCTAACGAAGCTAAGTCAATAGCCTGCTTGAAGTTTTTCTGAAAAAGACAAAATCGTGTCATTCGGGGCGACGTTGGCAACAGTGAGACCGCCTTCGCGAGCAAGCCCGCTCCCACAGTAGACCGCATTTCTCCAGGCAGCCCGAGATCTACTGTGGGAGCGGGCTTGCTCGCGAAAGCAGCGGTACATTCAACATAAATGCTGAAAAAAATCGCCCCTGTCCGAATTACTCGCTGTAAATCATCTTCTTGGTCATGCCGCCATCGACCACAAACTCCTGGCCCGTGACGAAACCCGCATTCTTCGACAGCAGCCAGGCAACCATCGCCGCCACGTCCTCGACCGTCCCTACCCTGCCCGCCGGATGCTGCGCATGGTCGGCTTTGGTGAGTGGCTCGGCACGCCGCACGGAAGGATCTCGCGCATCGATCCAGCCAGGACTGACGGCATTGACGCGAATTTCCGGACCCAGGCTGATCGCCAACGCGTGAGTCAGGGCCAGCAGCCCGCCCTTGCTCGCCGCGTAAGCCTCTGTGTCGGGTTCTGACTGCCCGGCACGGGTCGAGGCCAGATTGACGATTGCCCCGCTGTGAGCACGCAGGTACGGCGCACAGTGCTTGGCCAATAACATCGGCCCGCTGAGATTCACCGCCAGCACCCGATTCCAGTAAGCCAGATCAAGGCTTTCCAGGGTGATGTTGTGCGGATCGGCCACTGCCGCGTTGCACACCAACGCATCCAGACGCCCGAACTGCCCCAGCACTTCGGCAACGCCCAGCGCGACCTGCCCCTCATTCGAGACGTCCATGGCGATGAACCAGGCGTTCTCACCCAGCACCTTCGCCACTTTCGAACCACGCACACGGTCCAGGTCCGTCAACACCACCTGCCAGCCTTCGCTGATCAGCCAGGCTGCGATCCCCAGACCGATGCCCCGCGCAGCACCGGTTACCAGTGCAACGCGGCCATTGGAACCGGTTGTCGGGATGGACAACTCGATCACAAGGCAGCCAACCCGCGCGCCAGATCGGCCTGCAGGTCGGCCACGTCTTCCAGACCGACCGCAATGCGGATCAGGCTGTCACGAATACCCGCCGCCTCACGTTCCTGTGGCGCCAGACGGCCGTGAGAGGTGGTGCTCGGGTGGGTGATGGTGGTTTTACTGTCACCGAGGTTGGCGGTGATCGAAATCAACCGGGTCGCATCGATAAAGCGCCAGGCGCCCTCTTTGCCACCCTTGACCTCGAAACTCACCACGGCGCCGAAGCCTTTCTGCTGACGCTGGGCCAACTCGTGCTGCGGGTGGCTTTTCAGGCCGGCGTAATGGACTTTCTCGATACCGTCCTGCTGCTCCAGCCACTCGGCCAGTTGCTGCGCGTTGGCACAATGCGCCTTCATGCGCAGGCCCAGGGTTTCGAGGCCCTTGAGGAAAATCCAGGCATTGAACGGGCTCAAGGTTGGCCCGGCAGTGCGCAGGAAACCGACCACTTCTTTCATCTGCTCGCTACGACCGGCGACAACACCGCCCATGCAACGGCCCTGGCCGTCGATGAACTTTGTTGCCGAGTGCACGACGATGTCCGCACCCATCTTCAGCGGCTGCTGCAACGCAGGCGTGCAGAAGCAGTTGTCCACCACCAGCATCGCGCCTTTGGCGTGAGCGATTTTCGCCAGCTCAGCGATATCCACCAGCTCGGCCAGCGGGTTGGACGGCGACTCGACGAACAGCAATTTGGTGTTGGCCTTGATCGCCGCATCCCAGCCGGACAGATCCGCCAGAGGCACGTAATCGACTTCGATGCCGAAGCGCTTGAAGTACTTCTCGAACAGGCTGATGGTCGAACCGAACACGCTGCGCGACACCAGCACATGGTCGCCGGCGCTGCACAGGCTCATTACCACCGCCATGATCGCGGCCATGCCTGTGGCGGTGGCCACCGCTTGCTCAGCGCTTTCCAGCGCGGCAATGCGCTCTTCGAACGCGCGCACGGTCGGGTTGGTGTAGCGCGAGTAAACATTACCCGGCACTTCCCCGGCGAAACGCGCGGCCGCGTCGGCGGCGGTACGGAATACGTAGCTGGAAGTGAAGAACATCGGATCACCGTGTTCGCCTTCCGGCGTACGGTGCTGACCGGCGCGTACGGCCAGGGTATCGAACGCTACGCCTTCGAGGTCGCTGTCCAGCCGACCGGCATCCCAATCCTGACTCATGCTGTCACTCCTTGCCCTACTCGGTAATAGACACGAAACCGGCCTGTAGGAGTATGCCTTGCCCGCGAAGGGGCCTTTGGGAACGCCAAAAGCTTCGCGGGCAAGCCATGCTCCTACAGGCCGGTCGTTTACTCAGTTGTTGTACAGATCGATGATCGCGCTGACTGCCTGCGTCTTGACCTTGGAGGCATCGTTACGTGCCTGCTCGATCTTGTTCAGGTAAGCCTCGTCGACGTCGCCGGTGACGTACTGGCCATCAAACACCGCGCAATCGAACTTGTCGATCTTGATCTTGCCGCCACCCACCGCTTCGATCAAGTCAGGCAAGTCCTGATAGATCAGCCAGTCTGCGCCGATCAGATCAGCCACATCCTGAGTCGAACGATTGTGAGCGATCAGCTCATGGGCGCTCGGCATGTCGATGCCGTAGACGTTCGGGTAGCGAACGGCCGGTGCCGCGGAGCAGAAGTAGACGTTTTTCGCGCCGGCTTCGCGGGCCATCTGGATGATCTGCTTGCAAGTGGTGCCGCGAACGATCGAGTCGTCCACCAGCATCACGTTCTTGCCGCGGAATTCCAGTTCGATGGCGTTGAGCTTCTGGCGTACGGACTTTTTCCGTGCGGCCTGGCCCGGCATGATGAAGGTCCGGCCGATGTAGCGGTTCTTCACGAAGCCTTCGCGGAACTTGACGCCCAGGTGGTTCGCCAGCTCCAGCGCCGCGGTGCGGCTGGTGTCCGGAATCGGGATGACCACGTCGATGTCGTGATCCGGACGCTCGCGCAGGATCTTCTCGGCGAGCTTCTCGCCCATGCGCAGACGGGCTTTATAAACCGAGACGCCATCGATGATCGAGTCCGGACGCGCCAGGTAGACGTGTTCGAAGATGCACGGAGTCAGGGACGGGTTGGTTGCGCACTGACGGGTATGCAGCTTGCCGTCTTCAGTGATGTAGACCGCTTCGCCCGGCGCCAGGTCGCGAATAAGGGTGAAGCCGAGCACGTCCAGGGACACGCTTTCGGAGGCGATCATGTACTCGACGCCTTCGTCGGTATGACGCTGGCCGAAGACGATCGGGCGAATGCCGTGCGGGTCGCGGAAACCGACGATGCCGTAGCCGGTCACCATCGCAACAACGGCGTAACCACCCACGCAACGGTTGTGCACGTCGGTCACGGCGGCGAACACGTCTTCTTCGGTCGGCTGCAGCTTGCCGCGCTGGGCCAGCTCGTGCGCGAACACGTTCAGCAGTACTTCCGAATCGGAGTTGGTGTTGACGTGGCGCAGGTCAGATTCGTAAATCTCCTTGGCCAGCTGCTCAACGTTGGTCAGGTTACCGTTGTGCGCCAGGGTAATGCCGTAAGGCGAGTTGACGTAAAACGGTTGAGCTTCGGCCGAAGTCGAGCTGCCCGCGGTCGGATAACGCACATGGCCAATGCCCATGTGGCCGACCAGGCGCTGCATGTGACGCTGATGGAACACGTCACGCACCAGGCCATTGTCCTTGCGCAGGAATAACCGGCCGTCATGGCTGGTCACGATACCGGCAGCGTCCTGGCCGCGGTGCTGGAGGACGGTTAGCGCGTCATACAGCGCCTGATTGACGTTCGACTTACCGACGATACCGACGATGCCACACATGCGACGCAACCCCTACTTAATGGATCTGAACTGAACACAACTCACTGAGGCGTTTTGGCCGTCGGCAAGAGGTGCTCCTTGAACGGTATTTCAGCGGGTACGCTGATACCGCTGGCAAGCCACTGACTGCTCCACCCAAGGATCAGGTTTTTGGACCAGTCTGCGACCAATAGAAATTTTGGCACGAGCTGCGACTGTTGCCACCACCCGTCCTGCTGTACCGGCCCCAGGCTCAACAGCCCGACCGCCACGACCACCAGCAACACGCCACGCGCGGCGCCGAAGGCCATGCCGAGGAATCGATCGGTCCCGGACAACCCGGTGACGCGTACCAACTCGCCGATAAGATAATTGATCATTGCGCCTACGATTAACGTGGCGACAAACATGATGGCACAGCCCGTGATTACACGAGCCGATGGCGTTTCGATGTATCCGGCGAGGTACTCGGACAATGCACCACCGAACATCCAGGCGACGACTCCTGCGATGATCCAGGTCACCAGCGACAATGCTTCTTTCACGAAGCCGCGGCTCAGACTGATCAATGCGGAGATGGCGACGATTGCAACGATCGCCCAGTCAACCCAGGTAAATGGCACAGTGCAGCCTACAGACGGATAAGGCGGCGCATTTTAGCAGAGCCCATGGCTATCGGTAAGCTGCGATTGTCAGTGCATTTCAAATCGGGGCGATAGTTTTAATTGCGCTCAGGCTGGAAACGCACCACAAAGCCCTTGAGGTTCTTCTGGCGACCCAACAAGTCGCGCAGACGATCGGCTTCGGCACGCTCGATCAGCGGCCCGACGAACACCCGATTTTTACCGTCGGCCGTGCGGATATAGGCGTTATAGCCCTGACTGCGCAGGTCTTTTTGCAGGCTTTCGGCACTGGCACGGCTCGACAGGCTGGCCAGTTGCACTGACCAACTGACCGACAGACCATTGGCGTCGACGCGGCTTTGAGTCGTATCCGGCTTGCCCGGTGCAGCAGTGATCGGCTGGCTTGGCGCAGTCGTTGGCTTGTTGACCGGAGCCGGTGCTGGAGGCGGCGTTACCGGTTTCGCGGCAGGCGCAGGCGCGACGGGCGCCGTCGGTGCGATCGGCAGCGATGGCTCTTCCTGCTGGGCGATATCGTCATCACTCGGCACGGGTTCTTGCGGCAAGGCTTGAGGCTCGGGCACGACCACCGGCTCAACCTGAACCTGCGGCACCGAAGGCGCTTGCGGTGCAGCCGGTGCTTCGACTGTGACCTGACGCTGTTCATCCTGGCGGGAAAACAGCATCGGCAGGAAAATCACTGCCAGTGCCACCAGCACCAGGGCGCCGACCATGCGCTGTTTGTAGGCCTTATCCAGCAATGCCATTTGCCGCTTCCTCCGTGGAGCGCCGGGCCAGCCATTCAAGGGCCTCGGCAACACAATAAAATGATCCGAACAACAGAATCTCGTCGTCGCTCGTCGCCAGTGCGCACTGCCCTTCCAGGGCGGAAGCCACACTGTCATAGGACGCTACCGACGCACCAAGGTTCTGCAACGCCCCGTGCAAGTCGGCAACCGGTCGCGCCCGCGGTGAATCCAGCGGTGCAACAGCCCAGTGCTGGACACTAGCATTCAATTCGCCAACAACACCATCCAGGTCCTTGTCCGCCAGCAATCCAAACACCGCCAGACGCTTGCCGACCGGTGGCCGGGCAGCCAGGCGACGAGCCAGATACTCGGCCGCATGAGGGTTATGCCCCACATCCAGCAACAGGTTCAGACGCTTGCCCTGCCAGTCGAACTGTCGGCGATCGAGACGCCCGACCACTTTCGTGGCTTTCAGGGCCTCAATGATTTGCGTATCCACCCAAGGCAAACCGAGCAGCAGATAGGCTTGCAACGCCAGTGCGGCGTTTTCCATCGGCAGATCGAGCAACGGCAAATCCCGCAGCTCGACTGCTCGCCCTTGAGCGTCAAGACCGCGCCATTGCCAATTGTGATCGGTCACGCCGAGATCAAAATCACGCCCACGCAGGAAAAACGGGCAAGCCAGCTCGCGCGCCTTGTCCAGCAGAGGCTGAGGAGGATTCAGATCACCACAGAGCGCAGGCGCGCCCTGGCGGAAGATGCCGGCTTTCTCAAAAGCCACGGATTCACGAGTGTCGCCCAGATAATCGGCGTGATCAACGCCGATGCTGGTCACCAGCGCCATGTCGGCATCCACCACGTTGACCGTGTCCAGACGCCCACCCAGGCCGACTTCAAGCACCACGGCATCCAGCGCAGACCGCTGAAACAGCCAGAACGCCGCCAGGGTGCCCATCTCGAAATACGTCAGGGACGTCTCGCCACGACCCGCCTCTACCGCAGCGAAGGCTTCGCACAGCTCGGCGTCAGTCGCTTCGACGCCGTTGACCTGCACCCGTTCGTTGTAACGCAGCAGGTGCGGAGAATTGTAGACACCGACTTTCAGACCCTGCGCCCGCAACAACGAAGCCACGAATGCACAGGTAGAACCCTTGCCGTTGGTGCCGGTGACCGTGATCACCCGAGGCGCCGGCTTGCCCAGCCCCATGCGGGACGCTACCTGTTGCGAGCGCTCAAGGCCCATGTCGATGGCCGAAGGGTGCAACTGCTCAAGGTAGGCGAGCCACTCGCCAAGGGTACGCTCAGTCATATGTTGGCAGGCACCGGCGGAACCACGATCGGCTCGATGGGTGCCGCGACGAATTTCGGCGTCGGCTTGCCGGTCAGTTGCGCCAGCAGGTTGCCCAGGCGTGGACGCAGTTCCTGACGGTGAATGATCATGTCGATCGCACCATGCTCCAGCAGGAATTCGCTGCGCTGGAAGCCTTCCGGCAGTTTTTCGCGAACGGTTTGCTCGATCACGCGCGGACCGGCGAAGCCGATCAGGGCTTTCGGCTCGCCGACGATGACGTCGCCGAGCATCGCCAGGCTGGCGGAAACGCCGCCGTAGACCGGGTCGGTCAGCACGGAGATGAACGGAATGCCCTCTTCACGCAGACGCGCCAGCACCGCGGAAGTCTTGGCCATTTGCATCAGGGAAATCAGGGCTTCCTGCATCCGCGCGCCACCGGAAGCGGCAAAGCAGATCATCGGGCATTTGTTTTCCAGGGCGTAGTTGGCGGCGCGCACGAAGCGCTCACCGACGATGGCGCCCATGGAACCGCCCATGAAGGAGAATTCGAAGGCCGAAACCACCACCGGCATACCCAGCAGCGTGCCACTCATGGAGATCAGCGCGTCTTTCTCGCCAGTCTGCTTTTGCGCAGCGGTCAGACGGTCCTTGTACTTCTTGCCGTCACGGAATTTCAGGCGGTCGACCGGCTCCAGGTCCGCACCCAGCTCGCTGCGGCCTTCGGCGTCGAGGAAAATGTCGATACGGGCGCGTGCGCCGATACGCATGTGGTGGTTGCACTTGGGGCAAACGTCCAGGGTCTTTTCCAGCTCCGGACGATACAGCACAGCCTCGCAAGACGGGCATTTGTGCCACAGACCTTCAGGCACCGAGCTCTTCTTGACCTCGGAACGCATGATCGAAGGGATCAGTTTGTCTACTAACCAGTTGCTCATGCTTTCTTTCTCCAGTACCGGCGGCCCGAACGCTCTGGTTCGCAGCCCCGCGTATGCCCTTGAGCTAAATTCATGTGTGTGGCGATGATCGGTGGATGGCCGGGTCAGTGAAGCGTGACCTGCGTACAACCCATCAATCCTCAGCCGTGCCTGCTTTGTGCAGCGCAGTGCATTTTGGGACGGCGGCAGTCTGCCAGCCGTCACATCGACGTAGGAGCTGTCGAGTGAAACGAGGCTGCGATCTTTTGATCTTGCTTGTCGAAAACCAAAGTCAAAAGATCGCAGCCTCGTTTCACTGGACAGCTCCTACAAGCTGCTGCGTACCGCGTTAATGAATGCCTGAATCTTTGCGTGATCCTTGATGCCCTTGCTCGCCTCCACCCCACCACTGACGTCTACGGCATACGGCCGAACCCTTGCAATCGCTTCGGCGACGTTATCCGGCGTCAAGCCGCCCGCCAGGATGATCGGCTTGCTCAAGCCTTGCGGTATCAGAGACCAGTCGAATGCTTCGCCGGTTCCGCCGGGTACGCCTTCAACGTAGGTGTCGAGCAGGATACCGCTGGCGCTTGGAAACGCATCGCATGCCGCCGCGATATCGTCGCCGGCCTTGACCCGCAGCGCCTTGATGTACGGTCGATGCCAGCCTTCACAGTCGGCAGCGGTTTCGTCGCCGTGGAACTGCAACAGGTCCAGCGGTACGGCGTCGAGCAACTCTCCCAACTCGCAGCGGCTGACGTTGACGAACAAGCCCACAGTGGTCACGAACGGCGGCAGCGCCTTGATGATGTCGCGCGCCTGCTGGAACGTCACGGCCCGCGGGCTCTTGGCGTAAAACACAAACCCGATCGCATCCGCGCCAGCCTCGACCGCCGCCAACGCATCTTCTATGCGGGTAATCCCGCAAATCTTGCTGCGAACGGCTGACATGTCGATAAAACCTCAGGGCAAATCCGGGAAAGTCCCGGATGGTAACAAATGCGTTCGAGGGCGTCAGCCGTCAAGTTCGGCGAAACCGGTCAGGAAGTGTGGACCAATGTAACGCTCGGGCAATTCGAACTCGTCGCGGTACTCGACCTGCACCAGATACAGGCCGAACGGATGCGCCGTCACCCCGCCGGAACGGCGAACCCGGCTCTCCAGCACTTCTTTCATCCACTCCACCGGACGCTCGCCGGCGCCAATGGTCATCAGTACGCCGGCAATGTTGCGCACCATGTGGTGCAGGAAGGCGCTGGCGCGAATGTCCAGCACGATCATCTTGCCGTGGCGCGTGACGCGCAGGTGATGCAGTTCCTTGATCGGCGACTTGGCCTGGCACTGACCCGCACGGAAAGCGCTGAAGTCGTGGGTGCCGACCAGGTATTGCGCGGCCTCGGCCATGCGCTCGACGTCGAGGGGACGGTGATTCCAGGTGATTTCTTCGTTCAGGTGCGCCGGGCGGATCTGATCGTTGTAGATCACGTAGCGATAACGCCGGGCGATGGCCTTGAACCGCGCATGAAAATGCGCCGGCATGACCTTGGCCCAGCTGACACTGACGTCGTGGGGCAAGTTGATGTTGGCGCCCATGACCCAGGCTTTCATCGAGCGCTCGACCTGCGTGTCGAAATGCACCACCTGACCGCAGGCATGCACGCCCGCGTCCGTACGCCCGGCGCAGAGCAGCGACACCGGTGAGTCGGCGACTTTGGACAAGGCCTTTTCCAGGGTTTCCTGCACCGTGAGCACACCGGACGCCTGACGCTGCCAGCCGCGAAAGCGCGAGCCTTTGTATTCAACGCCCAAGGCGATGCGGAAAAAGCCGTCGGCCGCCATTTCGGCGGCCGGGTTATCTATATTTGCCAAGGAGTGACAGCCTGCTGATGTACGCAAAGGCGGGTATTATAAGGCCGTCGGACCGGGACGCCAGAGGCGTGTGATGTTTGTGCCGTTGCAGCCCCCATGCAGACTTCGCTATATAGATACCTATACAACGAAAAACAGAAACCCACCGAGACCTGATGATGACTGCACTCCTCAAAGAAGCCGTCGGCCTGGCTTACAGCCTGGAAGGCATGCTGCATGCCAAACGCAAGACGTGGGAAGCCATCGACGAGATGGCCCGACGCATCAAACCCGGCATGCGCGAATCCGAGGCGCTGGCCATGAGCCTTGACGTATTGAACGAGCTGGGGATGGACCGCATCTGGCACCCCTCGAAGATCCGTTTTGGCGAAAACACCCTGAAAACCTTCAAGCAACGCTCTGAAGGCGATCCGGTACTGGCTGAGAACGACATTTTCTTTATCGATCTCGGCGTAGTCTGGGATCGCCACGAAGGCGACTCTGGCGCAACGTTTGTCGTCGGCGACGATCCCGAGATGAAGGCATGCGCGGCGGCAGCCAAGACGTTGTTCGATCAGGTTCACGATTACTGGCGCACCCGGCAGGTGGCCGGCCTCGAGCTGTACCGTTATGCCGACGAGCAGGCGACGGCGATGGGCTGGAAGCTGAACCTGGAGATCAAGGGGCACCGGGTCAGTGATTTTCCCCATGCGATTTACCGTGCCGGGGATTTGGGCAATTTTGAGGAGTGCCCGAATGTCGGGCTGTGGATTCTGGAAATCCAGATCGCCCACCCTACCCGGCCGTTTGGTGCGTTTTATGAGGATTTGTTGGCTTAAGAAAATCGAATCTGGGAGCGGGCGTGCTCCCAGAGGGGTATTGCGGTGATCCAGAAACAAAAACGGCAGCCTCAAAGGGCTGCCGTTTTTTTACGCTTTTTCGATCACTCAAGCCAGACGCGAAAGCATTTCCTTGGCTTCGCTCTTCTGACCCGCATCACCCTCGGTCACGACTTCGTTGAGGATGTCCCGTGCGCCGTCGGCGTCGCCCATGTCGATGTAGGCCTGGGCCAGGTCAAGTTTGGTGGCGACTTCGTCGGTGCCGGAGAGGAAATCGAATTCCGGCTCGTCAGCGGCGGAAGCCAATGCGTCTTCTGCCGTAAAGGACGGTTCGCCAATGGTCTGGGACAGACGATCCAGCTCGGCGTTGACGTCATCCAGTTCAGCCGCGAATGCATCCGGAGCGTCCATTTCATCGGCCAGCGACAGATCGAAATCCGCCGGCAGCTCCAGATCATCCAGCGCTACCTCGGGAGTGGCCGGCACTTCAGCGGCAGGCAAGTCCTTGACGTCATCATCCAGGCTCAACAGGAAATCGTCTTCAGCGAGGATCCCCGGCGACGCATCCCCACCGAGGTCCATGTCCAGATCGAAGTCCGACAGGTCGTCGAGGTTTTCCTTGATTTCAGTCTGCTGCGCCAGCACCGACTCAAAGCTCAGGTCGTCGTCCAGCGGGAAATCGTCCAGTTCGGCCAAAGCTTCTGGCGAAGGCGTCGGCTCAGGTGCAGCCACCGCCGGAGAAGCGTTTTCCAGATCATCCAGACTCAGATCAAACGCGCTGTCGAAGTCGTCATCAGCCAGGGCCGGTGCCGGTTCTTCGGGCTCGTCCTTCAACAGATCCTGAACGTATTGGGCGTCCAGTTCCGCAGCGACAGCCGCAGCAGCCAGACCACCCGCCACGACGACGGCCATGGCCGGGAAGCGACTTTTCAGCTCTTCGACACGGGCGAAGTTTTCGCCGTTGGCCACGAGCTGACGCTCCTGAGCCACGAACGCATCGCGATCGCCCTGCTGACCGTAGACTTCCATCAGCTTCAGACGCAGGTCACTGCGCTGAGGTTCTTGTTTGATGCCCTCTTCCAGCAACGCAGCAGCCTGATTCAGGCGACCGGCGGCCATGTGCGATTGCGCCTTGGTCAGCACGTCGTCATCGCGATCAGCGGCAGGCGCGACCAGTGGCGCAGCGATCGGCGGCGTTACCACCACGGGCTCAATCACTGGAGCTGGAGCTGGAGCTGGCGCTGGAGCCGGGGTCGGCGCAGGTGCAGGGGCCGGCGCGGTCGCGAGTTTCACGCTTGGCGGCGGCACTTCCAGACCTTCGAAGCTGCTTTCAGGCAAGTCCAGATCAGCAGAGAATTCCTGCTCCTCGGACAACGCCCGGGCCATGCGCAGGTGTTTTTCGGCTTCCTGCTGGGCTTTGCGGCGACGGGCCAGCAACAGCAGCAACAGCAGCAGAACCACCGCCCCGCCACCGACCATGCCCAGCAACCACGGATTGGTCAGCAGTTCGTTGAACTTCTGGTCGTCGGATGTTGCAGGCGCTGGCTCGGCTGGCGTCTCGGCCGGGGCCGGCGTTGCTTCAGGGGCCGCAGCCGAAGGCGCTGGCGTTGCCGGCGCGCCGTCGACAGGCGCAGGGCTCAATTCGGCCGAGATGGCCGGCGCCGTGGTCGCAGCAGCCGGCGCACCCGCAGCACCTTCAGCCTGCAATTTGGCCAGTTGATTGTTCTTCAGCTCGATCAGGCGCTGCAGCTTGTCCAGCTGGCTTTGCAGATCGGTCATGCGGCTTTTCAGTTCAGCGTTGTCACGACGGGTCGTGTCGAGGCTTTCCTGGGTCACGGCCAGCTTGTTGCTCAAGGCTTTGGCATCGCCTGCTGCACCTTTGCTACCCGCTTTGCCGGACTCGGCGGACACCAGGCTCAAATTGTCCCTGGCAGGCTGCGCAGGAGCACCTTCACTGCGAGCGCGTTTGGTCGCGTCGAGTTGCTGCTGCCCTGTTCCAGGCTTGGCGACATAGCGACGGCCCTGACGCCACGCGGTGTTCTGCGCGGCGACTTCAGCAATGGCCTTGGGTTGCGGCACGCTGGTGGCCTGTGTCTGATCCGGCAGGCGCAGGACCTGACCGGTCTTCAGCAGGTTGATGTTGCCGTTGATGAAGGCATCCGGGTTCAGCGCCTGGATGGCCAGCATGGTTTGCTGAACCGAGCCGCCATTACGCGCCTTCGCGGCGATTTCCCACAGGGTATCGCGCGGCGTGGTGGTGTATTGGGTCGGCTTGGAGGCGCCGGTCACGGGAGAAGTGACCGTCTGGGTCGGTGCCGGTTGCGCAGCCGCTTCAGCGGTTTGCGGCGAGAATTTGGACGGATCGAGCAGCACGCTGTAATCGCGCAACAGGCGACCGTTGGGCCACATCACCTGAACCAGGAATTTCACCATCGGTTCGGACAACGGCTTGCTGGACGTCACACGCAGGACGCTTTTGCCACTGGCGTTAAGCACCGGGGTGAAGCTCAGGTCGTTGAGAAACGCCTGGCGATCGACACCGGCCTTGGCGAAATCTTCCGGCGACGCCAGGCTCGGCACCACTTCGGCAGCGGTGAGGTCCTTGACGTCGAGCAGCTCGATTTCTGCTACCAGCGGCTGGTTCAGCGACGATTTCAGGGTCAATTCCCCGAGCCCGAGCGCATGCGCCATACCGGAGGACAGCGCCGAGGCGGCCGCTATTGCTAACACCAGTTTGCGAACTTGAACCATAGCCTCATCCTTTGTCTGAACATTCCTCGGCCAGCGAGAAGGTGTTGATAGTCGCTGCCGTAAGGCATTGCGCGCGGCGGCGAAGGGTCGTCGCGCGCGATCATTTCTTTCATGCCCCGGAAAGCCCCGCAGGGTGACTCGCCTTCAGCAATCCGGCCAGGCACGGCGCCCGGCCAGAATCATTCTGCAAATTGCTGCCAAGTATCTTTTACAGCAGGTCTTTTATCAACAATTCAGCCACCTGCACAGCATTGAGCGCCGCGCCTTTGCGTACGTTATCTGACGTCAGCCACAAATTAAGTTCCGACGGGTCGTCGATTCCAGCCCGAACCCGACCGACGTAGACCACATCCTGCCCCACTGCGTCGCCGACCGCGGTCGGATAATCGCCGGCTTCCACCAGTTCAATCCCCGGCGCGTCTTCCAGCGCTTCGTTGATTTTCGCCAGGTCCACAGCGCTTGCTGACTGCAAGGTCACGCTAAAGCTATCGCCAAAAAACACCGGGGCTTGAATGCAAGTGGCGGAAATCTTTAATAAAGGCAAAGCCATGACCTGACGCAGCTCACGCACCAGGCGTTTTTCCAGCAGCGTATGGCCCTGTTCATCCGGCTTGCCGACTTGCGCCAGCAGGTTGAAAGCCATCTGCCGATCGAAGAAAGTCGGCTCCAGAGGACGCACATTGAGCAGTTCGGCGGTTTGCCGGGCCAGTTCAGTGACGGCTTCGCGGCCCTGGGCAGAGACGGCCAGACTGGCGGTCACATTGACGCGCTGCAGGTCGAGCAGACCGAGCAACGGTGCGAGCACTACGGCCAAGGTGGTGGCCGAAGGGCTTGGACTGCTGACCTGGAACGGTTTTTTCAGACCGGCCAACACCTGGGCATTGGCTTCCGGCACCACTTGTGGTGCCTGATCGGCCGGCAAGGCGCCCGACAGATCGATCAACGAGCAACCGGCGGCCGTGGCGCGCGAGGCAAAACTCAAGGTCACCGCCGGGCCTGCGGCGAAAAACACCAACTGCACTTTGCTGAAGTCGAACTCGTCCACTTCCCGCACCCGCACGTTCTTGCCGCGAAACGGCACCGAATGCCCGGCGGATTCACTGCTGGCCAGCAGGTGCAGGTTGCCGACCGGAAAGTCGCGTTCTTCGAGAATCTGCACGAGCGTTTCGCCGACAGTACCGGTGGCGCCGATCACGGCAATATCAAAGGACTGGCTCATGGTTCTACCTCTGGCGAAACGGGGGGAGCGGCACTTTACCGGGTGGGTGGCGTGCAGGCAATTCGACGGGGAATTTGTAGTGGCTGTACCGGCCTCATCGCGAGCAAGCCCGCTCCCACATTGACCGTGTGAACACTGGAGATCAAATGTGGGAGCGGGCTTGCTCGCGAAGGCGGCCTGCCAGGCACCCAAAGACTCTCAGGCTGTCGGGAATAAAAAAACCCGCACCTCTTTCAAGGCGCGGGTTCTTTGATTACTTCAATCAATCAACGCTCAAGCAGAATCCGCAGCATGCGACGCAGCGGCTCGGCCGCGCCCCACAGCAGCTGGTCGCCAACGGTGAACGCGCCGACGAACTGCGAACCCATGTTCAGCTTGCGCAGACGGCCAACCGGAACATTCAGGGTGCCGGTGACCTTCGTCGGGCTCAGCTCCTGCATGCTGATGTCGCGGTTGTTCGGCACCAGTTTGACCCAAGGGTTGTGCTGGCTGATCAGCCCTTCGATGTCGGCGATCGGCACATCTTTGTTCAACTTGATGGTCAACGCCTGGCTGTGGCAGCGCATGGCGCCGATGCGCACGCAGATGCCATCCACCGGGATCGGGCTCTTGAAGCGACCGAGGATCTTGTTGGTCTCGGCCTGGGCCTTCCACTCTTCGCGGCTCTGGCCGTTCGGCAGTTCCTTGTCGATCCACGGGATCAGGCTGCCGGCCAGCGGTACGCCGAAGTTTTCGGTCGGGTACGCGTCGCTGCGCATGGCTTCGGCTACACGGCGGTCGATGTCGAGGATGGCGCTGGCCGGGTCGGCCAGTTGATCGGCGACAGCGGCGTGGGTCGCGCCCATTTGCTTGATCAGTTCACGCATGTTCTGCGCGCCGGCACCGGAGGCCGCCTGATAAGTCATGGCGCTCATCCACTCGACCAGACCGGCTTCGAACAGACCGCCCAGGCCCATCAGCATCAGGCTGACGGTGCAGTTGCCGCCGATGTAGTTCTTGGTGCCCGCGTCGAGCTGCTGGTCGATGACCTTGCGGTTCACCGGGTCCAGCACGATCACCGCGTCATCCTGCATGCGCAGGCTGGAAGCGGCGTCGATCCAGTAACCCTGCCAGCCGGCTTCGCGCAGCTTCGGGAAGACTTCGCTGGTGTAGTCGCCACCCTGGCAGGTCAGAATCACGTCGAGGGTTTTCAGCTCTTCAATGCTGTAAGCGTCCTTGAGCGGAGCAATGTCCTTGCCCACGGACGGGCCTTGGCCACCGACATTGGAAGTGGTGAAAAACACCGGCTCGATAAGATCGAAATCCTGCTCTTCCAGCATCCGCTGCATGAGCACGGAACCGACCATACCGCGCCAACCGATCAGACCTACACGTTTCATCGCAACTACACCTTCTTGAAAAGTGGGCCGCTGCTTTCGAAGTGGAAAGTGGCAGCGGGCCCGAGAGATTACAGATTCCGCAGCGCGGCGACTACTGCGTCACCCATTTCCTGCGTACCGACTTTAGTGCAACCGGTCGACCAGATGTCGCCCGTGCGCAGCCCCTGATCCAGCACCAGGCTCACGGCTTTCTCGATTGCATCCGCTGCATCCGACTGGTTGAAGCTGTAACGCAACATCATCGACACCGACAAAATGGTCGCCAGCGGGTTGGCAATGCCTTTGCCCGCGATGTCCGGCGCAGAGCCATGGCAAGGCTCGTACATGCCCTTGTTGTTGGTATCCAGGGACGCCGACGGCAGCATGCCGATGGAACCGGTAAGCATCGACGCCTGGTCGGACAGGATGTCGCCGAACATGTTGTCGGTGACGATCACGTCGAACTGCTTTGGCGCACGCACCAGCTGCATGGCGGCGTTGTCGACGTACATGTGGCTCAGTTCGACTTCAGGGTAATCCTTGGCCACTTCCTCGACGATTTCACGCCACAACTGGCTGGAAGCCAGGACGTTGGCCTTGTCCACCGAGCACAGCTTCTTGCCACGCACCATGGCCATGTCGAAACCGACACGGGCGATGCGGCGGATTTCGCTTTCGCTATACGGCAGCGTGTCGTAGGACTGACGCTCGCCGTTTTCCAGGGTGCGGGTGCCGCGTGGCGTGCCGAAGTAGATACCGCCGGTCAGTTCGCGAACGATCAGGATGTCCAGACCGGAAACGATGTCGGCTTTCAGGCTGGAAGCCTCGGCCAGTTGCGGGTACAGGATCGCCGGGCGCAGGTTGCCGAACAGGCCCAGTTGCGCACGGATTTTCAGCAGACCGCGCTCAGGGCGGATGTCACGCTCGATGGTGTCCCATTTCGGACCGCCCACGGCGCCCAGCAAGACGGCGTCGGCTGCACGGGCTCGCTCCAGGGTTTCGTCGGCCAGAGGCACGCCGTGCTTGTCGATGGCAGCGCCACCGATCACGTCGTGGCTCAGTTCGAAGCCCAGGCTGTACTTGTCATTGGCCAGTTCCAGCACCTTGACCGCTTCGGCCATGATTTCCGGGCCAATACCGTCACCTGGGAGAATCAGAATCTGCTTGCTCATGCTTTCCTCATGTCATCAGTCGGAGCGCCCTGAGGCGCTCCCGGAAAAATTCTATCGCTCGGCCATCAGTACCAGCACATCGGTACTGAACGAACCATCGGCCTCAATCTCAAAATATTCGCGTACTTCGTTGCCCATCGACTGCTGCAACTCGCGGATCGCAGCGCGCATCACTTGTGGTGTGCGCATGCGCTCGACCCAGCTGTTGTACTCCAGACGCAGGCGTTGACGCGTGGTGCTGCGAGTGTGCAACCCCGCTTCGCTGACCTGGCGCAACCATTCACCCGCGGAATAATCGCGCACATGGCTGGTGTCGCGCAGCACTTCGACGCTTTGCAGGTAAGTGTCGAACAACGGGCTGCCCGGTGACAACACGTCGACGAACGCCGCCACGCCACCCGGCTTCAGCACCCGGCGGACTTCGCGCAGGGCCAGGCCGAGATCGCTCCAATGGTGCGCCGAATAACGGCTGAAGACGAAATCGAACTCACCATCGGCGAACGGCAGGCGTTCGGCGGCGCCGAGGGCCGTGGTCACATTAGTCAAACCCCGATCAACGGCTGCGGCGGCGACCACGTCGAGCATTTGCTGCGAGAGGTCGTAGGCCACCACTTCCTTGACCAGCGAGGCCACGTGGAAACTCACATGACCGGCGCCGCAACCCAGGTCCAGCACCCGGGCATCGCCCTTCCCGGCCACTTCGGCTTGTAGCAGTGCGAATTCGGTGCCTTGAGCGTGAACGGCGCTGCTCAGATAGGCCGAGGCCTGTTCACCGAATTGCTTTTGTACAACCTGAGTGTGTTGGGCGGTGCTGGTCATAGTTATGTCCTGATATTTGTGTTGTCTGATCTGCCGTCTTCGACTTGCTCGCGAAGAGGCCAGCCATACCTACATCAATTTCGGATCAATCACGCGTCGCGAAACAACCACGGCTGGCTCGCACGGTGCTTGGCTTCGAACGTCGCAATCGCCTCGTGGTCCTGCAAGGTCAGGCCGATGTCATCGAGGCCGTTGACCAGGCAGTGCTTGCGGAACTCGTCAAGCTCGAAGCTGTAGACCTTGCCGTCCGGCCGGGTCACGGTCTGGGCTTGCAGGTCGATCTTCAATTCATAGCCTGGATTCGCCTCGACTTGCTGGAACAGTTCATCCACTTCAGCGTCGCTCAAGATGATCGGCAGCAAGCCGTTCTTGAAGCTGTTGTTGTAGAAGATGTCGGCATAGCTCGGCGCAATGATGCTGCGGAAACCGTACTCTTCCAGCGCCCATGGCGCGTGCTCGCGGCTGGAGCCGCAACCGAAGTTCTCGCGGGCCAACAATACGCTGGCGCCCTGGTAACGCTCGGCGTTGAGGACGAAATCCTTGTTCAGCGGACGCTTGGAGTTGTCCTGATAGGCATAACCCACGTCCAGGTAGCGCCATTCGTCAAACAGGTTCGGGCCAAAACCGGTGCGCTTGATCGACTTCAAAAACTGCTTCGGAATGATCTGGTCGGTGTCGACGTTGGCACGATCCAATGGCGCGACCAAACCGGTGTGTTGGGTAAAAGCTCTCATGTGCGGTTCCTCAGATCAGTTCGCGAACGTCGATGAAACGACCGTTGACGGCAGCCGCCGCGGCCATGGCCGGGCTGACCAGGTGCGTACGGCCACCGGCGCCCTGACGCCCTTCGAAGTTGCGGTTGGACGTCGACGCGCAATGTTCGCCCGACTCCAAACGATCCGGGTTCATCGCCAGGCACATCGAGCAACCCGGTTCGCGCCACTCAAAACCGGCCTCGAGGAAAATCTTGTCCAGGCCTTCGGCCTCGGCTTGCGCCTTCACCAGGCCCGAGCCCGGCACCACGATGGCTTGCTTGATGGTCGAAGCGACCTTGCGGCCCTTGGCAATCACCGCTGCAGCGCGCAGGTCTTCGATCCGAGAGTTGGTGCAGGAGCCAATGAATACGCGGTCCAGTTGAATGTCGGTGATCGCCTGATTGGCGGTCAGCCCCATGTACTTCAAGGCGCGTTCGATGGAACCGCGTTTGACCAGGTCCATTTCCTTCGCCGGGTCCGGCACGTTCTGATCGACCGCCAGAACCATCTCGGGCGAAGTGCCCCAGCTGACTTGCGGTTTGATCTGAGTGGCGTCGAGTTCGACGACGGTGTCAAACACCGCATCAGCGTCGGAAACCAGGTCTTTCCAGGCTTCGACAGCCAGGTCCCATTCCGCGCCTTTCGGGGCAAACGGACGGCCTTTCACGTACGCCACGGTTTTTTCATCCGCCGCCACCAGACCTACGCGAGCGCCGGCCTCGATGGACATGTTGCAGATGGTCATGCGGCCTTCGATAGACAAGTCGCGAATGGCGCTGCCGGCAAACTCGATGGCGTGGCCATTACCGCCGGCGGTGCCGATCTTGCCGATGACCGCGAGCACGATGTCCTTGGCGGTCACACCGAACGGCAGTTTGCCTTCGACCGACACCAGCATGTTCTTCATTTTCTTGGCGACCAGGCACTGCGTGGCGAACACGTGCTCGACCTCGGAAGTGCCGATGCCGTGGGCCAGGGCGCCAAACGCGCCGTGAGTCGAGGTGTGCGAGTCGCCGCAGACCACGGTCATGCCCGGCAAGGTAGCACCCTGCTCCGGACCGATTACGTGAACGATGCCCTGACGCACGTCATTCATTTTGAATTCGGTGATGCCATATTCGTCGCAGTAGTCATCAAGGGTCTGAACCTGCAAACGCGAGACCTGGTCGGTAATCGCTTCGATGCCGCCCTTGCGATCCGGAGTGGTCGGTACGTTGTGGTCCGGAGTGGCAATGATCGAGTCGACGCGCCAAGGCTTGCGCCCGGCCAGGCGCAGGCCTTCGAAAGCTTGGGGCGAAGTCACTTCATGGATGATGTGGCGGTCGATATAGATCAGCGACGACCCATCGTCGCGCCGTTTCACTTCATGGGATTCCCAAAGCTTGTCGTAAAGCGTTTTGCCGGCCATCAGACGGTCCTCATCAGCTTGTTTCTATGCCCTGGGCTTTGAACAATTCAATAACCCTTTGGCTTGTGAGGTCGATCCTAGGGGGTTACATTAAATAACTCAAATTCATATTTTTTATGCTTTGGATAACCAACTGGAATACAGCAATGGACCTCGCCAACCTCAATGCTTTTATTGCCATCGCCGAGACCGGAAGCTTCTCCGGCGCCGGTGAACGGCTGCACCTGACGCAACCGGCGATCAGCAAGCGGATTGCCGGGCTCGAGCAGCAATTGAAGGTGCGCCTGTTTGACCGCCTGGGGCGCGAAGTCGGGCTGACGGAAGCCGGTCGCGCCCTGCTGCCGCGGGCCTATCAGATTCTGAACGTGCTGGACGACACCCGCCGTGCCCTGACCAACCTGACCGGCGAAGTGAGCGGTCGCCTGACCCTGGCCACCAGTCACCACATCGGCCTGCACCGTTTGCCCCCCCTATTAAGGGAGTTCACCCGCCGTTACCCACAAGTCGCGCTGGATATTCAGTTCCTCGATTCGGAAGTGGCCTACGAAGAAATCCTCCATGGTCGCGCCGAGCTTGCCGTCATCACCCTGGCGCCGGAGCCCCACGCACTGGTCAAGGCCACGCCGGTGTGGGACGACCCGCTGGATTTCGTGGTCGCGCCAGAGCATTCGCTGATCAGCAATGGCGCGGTAACCCTGGCAGACATCGCCCTGCATCCGGCCGTGTTTCCCGGCGGCAACACCTTTACTCACCATATCGTCCAGCGACTGTTCGAAGCGCAAGGCTTGACGCCGAATATCGCCATGAGCACGAATTATCTGGAAACCATCAAGATGATGGTCTCGATCGGCCTGGCCTGGAGCGTATTGCCGCGCACCATGCTCGACGATCAAGTTGCACGAATACCTTTGCCGGGCATACAACTGACTCGCCAGCTAGGCTATATCTTGCACACCGAACGGACGCTGTCGAACGCAGCACGGGCTTTTATGGCCTTGCTGGATGCACAAATCGATCTGCCAGGGACTCAAGGCTAATTTGTGCTAATCCTATAGAGCCGCGAAATCCTGTGCCTAACGCCCAATTCAGCCCAAGGCCTGCCAATGCCGAAATCCGTTGACCGTATTCCGCCAATGCCGCGTATACAGGCGCTTGACCCGAAACGGTCCGAGCAAAGCTGGGAAAGCGCGCCTCAGTTGCTGGCCGCGCTCAACGGAGCGCGTCTGGGCGCCTGGTATTGGGACATCGAGCGCGGGCAGATCAGTTGGTCGCGGGGTACGCAGGCCTTGTTCGGCTTCGACCCCCGGCTGCCATTGCCCGCCGACCTGGAATACCTCGACCTGCTGCCGCCTGAAGACCGGGCCAAAACCATTCGCGCGTTCCATGCCGTAATTGCCGGCGCTCCGCTGGAGCAGGCAATGCACCACCGCATTCGCTGGCCCGATGGCAGCCTTCACTGGCTGGAGATCAATGGCAGTTTGCTGCCGGACAAACACGGTCGGCCGCGCATGATCGGGGTGATCCGCGAAATCACCCACCAGCGCCAGCGTGAACAGGCACTGAGCAGCTCGGAAAAACGTTTCGCGACGCTGTTTCACCTGTGTCCGAACATGGTACTTCTAACCCGCCAGGAAGACGGCCTGATCACCGAGGCCAACCAGTATTTCGAAAGCCTGTTCGGCTGGCCGGTGCAGAACGCGATTGGCCGCACCACGATAGAACTGGGCCTGTGGGTGCACCCGGAACAACGCGATAAACTGGTCAAGGCGACCAAGGCCAAAGGCGAGCTGATCAACATGGAAGTGCAGTTCCGCGCCAGCAATGGCCAGATCCACGACGGCATCCTCAGCGCGCAAAAAGTAGAACTCGAAGGCCAACCCTATCTGCTCAGCACCTTCCTCGACACCACCGAACGCAAGGCCGCCGAACTCGCCCTGAAAGACAGCCAGGAGCGCCTCGATCTGGCGCTGGATTCAGCCCAACTCGGCACCTGGGACTGGCACATTCCCAGCGGCATGCTCTATGGCTCGGCCCGGGCCGCCCAGTTGCACGGGCTGGAACCCAAGCCGTTCCATGAGTCCTTCGAAGAGTTTTTCGAAGGCGTGCCCGGCGAAGAACGCGACAGCATGCGCGATGCCTATCGCAGCCTGCGCGAAGGTCCGGCGGGCAACTATCAATTGACTTACCGCGTACAAATGGAAGATGGCACTTCGCGCTACCTGGAAAGCCGCGCCCGCCTCTACCGCGATGATAACGGCGCGCCGTTGCGCATGGCCGGCACCTTGCTCGACATTACCGATCAGGTCGAGCGCGAGCAGATGCTGGTCGCTTCCGAAGAGAAATTTGCCACCCTGTTCCAGGTCAGTCCGGACCCGATTTGCGTCACCCGCCAGGACACCGGCCAGTTCATCGAAATCAACTCCAGTTTCACCCAGACTTTCGGCTGGAACACCGCCGAGGTGATTGGTCGCAGCGCCGACGAAATCGGCCTGTGGGACGCGTCGGCAAAAAGCCTGCGCCGGATCGAACAAGTCATCCGCGAACAAGGCCTGAACAACGTCGCCATTCTCGTTCAGCACAAGGACGGCCAATCGCTGACCTGCGTGATTTCCAGCCGCCAGATCAGCGTCGGCGACCAGCCGTGCATCGTTACCACCTTGCGCGACATCACCCAGCAACAACGCTCGGAAGCGGCGCTCAAGGCCAGCGAAGAGAAGTTCGCCAAGGCTTTCCACTCCAGTCCCGACGCTATCACCATTACCGAACGCGACACAGGGCGCTATCTGGAGGTCAACGATGGTTTCTGCCGCCTGACCGGCTATCGCGCCGATGAGGTGGTCGGCCGCACGGTGTACCAGGTCGGCATCTGGGCCGAAGAAAAACAACGCTCGGCGCTGTTGGCCGAACTACAGATCAAGGGCCGGGTGCATCACCAGGAGATGCTCGGCCGCAACAAGCGCGGCGAACTGCTGACCGTCGAAGTCTCGGTGGAACCGATCACGCTCAACGAAACCGCTTGCCTGCTGCTGACCGCGCGGGACGTCAGCCTGCTGAAAAACGCCGAAGCGCAGATCCGTCACCTGGCCTACCACGACCCGCTGACCAACCTGCCCAACCGCGCACTGTTGATGGACCGCCTGAGCCAGCAGATCGCCCTGCTCAAACGCCACAACCTGCGTGGCGCCCTGATGTTTCTCGATCTCGACCACTTCAAGCACATCAACGACTCGCTCGGCCACCCCGTGGGCGACACGGTGCTGAAGATCATCACCGCCCGCCTTGAAGCCAGTGTGCGCATGGAAGACACCGTCGCGCGGCTGGGCGGCGATGAGTTCGTGGTGTTGCTCAGCGGCCTGGAAGGTTCGCGCAATGAAGTCAGCGCCCAGGTCCGCGAACTTGCGGACACCTTGCGTGAACTGTTGTCCGAACCGATGTTCCTGGATGGTCAACGCCTGCAAGTGACGCCAAGTATCGGCATCGCGCTGATTCCCGATCACGGCTCGACCCCGACCGACCTGCTCAAGCGCGCCGACATCGCGCTTTATCGGGCCAAGGATTCAGGGCGCAACACCACGCAGATGTACCACAACACCATGCAAAAGGCCGCCAGTGAACGCCTGCGCATGGAAACCGACTTGCGCCTGGCTCTTTCCCGGGGTGAGTTCGAGGTGCATTACCAGCCTCAGGTGGACGCTCGCAACAACCGCATCGTCGGTGCCGAAGCGCTGGTGCGCTGGAGCCATCCGGAGCTCGGCGCACAATCGCCGACCGAATTCATCAAGGTGCTGGAAGACAGCGGGTTGATTCTGGAGGTCGGCACCTGGATCGTCGACGAAGTGTGCTCAGCCTTCAAACAATTGATCGCCAAGGGCCTGATCAACCCGTTGGATTTCAGCCTTTGTGTGAACATCAGCCCGCGGCAATTCCGCCAGAACGACTTCGTCGAGCGCATCGAGCACAGCCTCGTCAGCCACGGCCTCCCCTGCTCGCTGCTGAAACTGGAAATCACCGAAGGCATCGTCATCCAGAATCTGGAAGACACCATCAGCAAAATGCGTCGCCTGAAAAAGCTCGGCGTAAGCTTCGCCATGGATGACTTCGGCACCGGTTACTCCTCGTTGACCTACCTCAAGCGACTGCCGGTCGACACGCTGAAAATCGACCAGTCATTCATCCGCGACGCCACCACCGACCCCAACGACGCCGAGATCATCCGCGCCATCGTCGCCATGGCCCGCAGCCTGGAATTGAAAGTGATTGCCGAAGGGGTGGAGACCCCGGAACAGCTTGAGTTCCTGCAGGGGCTGGGCTGCCATTTTTATCAGGGGTATTTGCACAGCTCGCCGCTGCCGGTGGAGGCGTTCCAGAAGCTTCTTAAATAACGCGGACGGTGCAGGAGCTGCCGAAGACTGCGATCTTTTGATCTTGCATTGTGATTACCGGCGTAAAGATCAAAAGATCGCAGCCTTCGGCAGCTCCTACGGGACGGGACAAGGCACAAAAAAAGGGCGCCATTGGCGCCCTTTTCACTGCCCTGCCTTAGTGCTGCAGGGCTGGTTTTTGTGTCCCGTTGATCGGGATGCGTTTGGCTTTCGCCTCTTCCGGAACCACCCGCAACAGGTCGATACTCAACAGACCGTTGCTCAGGTCGGCGGCCTTGATTTCGATATGGTCCGCCAGACGGAAGGACAGTTTGAAGGCCCGCTGTGCGATGCCTTGGTACAGATAAGTGACTTCTTCGTTCGCGTCACGTTTGCCGCCACTGATGGTCAGCACACCTTTTTCCACTTGCAACTCCAGGTCTTCTTCCTGGAATCCGGCGGCCGCTATGACGATGCGGTATTGGTCGTCGCCGTGTTTTTCAACGTTGTAAGGTGGGTAGGTGCTGCCTGGCTCGTTGCGCAGGGCGGTTTCGAACAGATCGTTGAAACGGTCGAAACCCACCGAGGAACGGAACAGTGGTGCCATCGAAAATGCAGTGCTCATGATTCAAATCTCCTGAAAACATATCAGCAAGTTTTTTTGTCTCCGCGACCCGAATTCGGCATCGCGTAATCCATAAATAAGGACCGCTGATTGCTTTTCAAGAGAGTTTTTCAGAATTTTTTCAAGCCGCTTCCAACACCTGCAAACCCAGCAATCGCGAGACCTGATCCAGTTCGGTTTCACGGCGCAGCTCGGTAAACAACTCAACGGCTTCGGGATAATTGCGCGTCAGCATGGCCAGCCACTGCTTCAGGCGACCCGGCGATTGACGCGCTGTCATCTGCGCCTTGGCCTGCAGCCAGAAGTCCTGTATCAGCGGCAACAGCTCCGCCCAAGTCATCTCGACCACTTCTTCACCGGCACGGGCGGCAGCGATTTGCCGGGCCAGGTCCGGACGCGACACCAGCCCGCGGCCGAGCATGATGTCTTCCACGCCACTGATTTCGCGGCAACGGCGCCAGTCTTCAACGCTCCAGATATCACCATTGGCGAACACCGGCACCTTGACCACTTCCTGCACGCGGGGTATCCACTCCCAATGTGCCGGCGGTTTGTAACCGTCCATCTTGGTCCGCGCATGCACCACGATGTGTGCCGCGCCGCCCTCGGCCAAGGCGGTGGCGCAGACCAGCGAACCGTCCGGGCTGTCGAAGCCCAGACGCATTTTCGCGGTGACTGGAATGTGCGCTGGAACGGCGCGACGGACATGCTCGACGATCTGGTTCAGCAGCTCGGGCTCTTTGAGCAGCACCGCACCACCGCGCGATTTGTTGACGGTTTTGGCCGGGCAACCGAAGTTCAGGTCGATGACTTCAGAACCCAATTCGCAGGCCAGCGCGGCGTTTTCCGCCAGGCACACCGGATCGGAACCCAACAGCTGCACGCGCAACGGCACGCCAGACGCGGTGCGCGCACCCGTCAGCAGTTCAGGACCGAACTTGTGGAAGTAGGCAGGCGTGAGCAACTGATCGTTGATCCGGATGAACTCGGTCACGCACCAATCGATACCGCCCACACGGGTCAGCACGTCCCGCAGGATGTTGTCGACCAACCCCTCCATGGGTGCCAAAGCAATTTGCATGAAAAACACACTCGACGAAAAACGTGCGGCAGTTTACTGGGTTTCACAATCGAAAAGATAACCACCTGTAGGAGCTGCCGGGATCGGGTCAGTTCGTTAGCTGCAACGCAGGGCCGTAACCTTCGATAAACTCCGCCGGCATGCGCTTGGGTTTGCCCGTGGACAGTTCGATACAGACAAACGTGGTCTGCGCACGCAGCAATGTGGTGTTGTCGCTCGGGCGCTTCAGCTGGAAGTGCCGGGTCATTTTCAGGCGCTGATCCCAATCGACGATCCAGGTCGCCAATTGCAACTCATCGCCCTCGTAGGCCGCAGCCAGGTAATCGATCTCGTGCCGCACCACCGCCATCGCCCGATCAAGCCGCCGGTACTCGACCAGATCCAGGCCGAGCCGCTGAGAGTGGCGCCAGGCGCAGCGCTCGAGCCAGGTCACGTACACCGCATTATTCGCGTGACCCAACCCGTCGATGTCCTCGGCGCCCACTTCCAGATCAATGATAAATGGCGTTGCCCGATCCCAGCCCATGCCCCACTCCCGGTCAGATTATGTCGACCGGGGCAGTGTAACGGATGCTCAGGCCGATTGGCGCGATTGCAGGCTGCGGCCGGCCAGCAGTGATAACACGCCATCAATCACCCGAGGGTCAGCCAGTACCCGCTGATGACCGCCTTCTTTCAGTCGCAACAGACGGCTGTCGAACCAGGCTTCGTGAATCAGCTGGGATTCCTTGACCGGAACAAAGCAGTCGTCTTCGGCGTGAACGATCAGGCCAGGCATGTCGAGTTGATAGTGCGAGACATCCAGCGCAGCGGCACGCATGCCAACGTCTTTTTCAACCTGGCGAATGAACGCCGAGCGGGCTTTGGGCGGCAGTCGCACATAGCGGGCAAAACCACGCAGCACCCCGAGAATCCGCGCCGGAGCCGCAATCGTCACCAGGGTTTCAGTGCGCAAACCCAACTGGACGGCGAGCATGGCGCTGGCACCGCCCATCGAGTGTCCGATGACCGCCTGCAGCGGTGGCAGCTCGGCGGCAGCCTCGAGCATGGCTCGGGCGAACAGCACGACGTTTGCTTCGTTGCCCGGCGAACGACCATGCGCAGGCCCGTCCAACGCAACGACGGTGTAACCGGCATCAACCAGCGCAGTGATCAGGCTGGCGAACTGCGTCGGCCGCCCTTCCCAACCGTGCATCAGCAACACCGCAGGACCTTGTCCCCAGCGCAACGCCGACAGGCCAAAGCGTAAAGTGATGCGCTCGGATTTCGCCAGCAGCGGCAGTTCCCAGTCACGCGGCGGCAGATCCCGCGGCGTCATGAAGGCCAGTCGCATTTTGCTCGCGACCAGTTTCGGTGCAAACCAGCCCAAGGTGCCATTAACGCCACGAACCCACTTTAACGTGCTCATCGCTCTCACTCCTCAAGCCATTTGCCTTCAGGTCATAACACCGCCGACTTGGCGGCACGCAGCAATCGATCGGACAAATCTCCTGGCCCCAACGCCCGCGCCAGAGCCAAACCACCCACCATCAAAGCCATGTCGGCCAAGGCTTTGTCGGTGTCTTCCGGGCTGGCCGCCAACTGCGCGACCATCATCTCCACATGCTCATTCAACGCCACACGAAACGCGTCCGGCAGACGCCCCAGCTCGCCGACAGACGCCGGGATCGGGCACGCCGACTCAGAGGAATCACGGTGTTTGCGTGACAGGTAAAACGCCGCCACCAAGGCGCGACGCTCTTCGCCGGTCAATTCGGCGTCCATGTCGGCGATCAGGCCACGGCGATGACCGAGCAGTTGCTTGAACGCTTCCAGCATCATCGCGTCCTTGCTTTCGAAGTGCGCATAGAAGCCGCCAACCGTCAGGCCGGCTGCGCCCATCACTTCGCCCACGCTCGGTTCGGCCGGGCCGCGCTGAATCAGCGCTGCGCTGGCGGCCTTGAGGATGCGTTCGCGGGTTTGAGCTTTTTTATCGTTCATCGTTGCCTCCGAATATTACGACTAGAATATTATTCTCATAATAATTTTACGCAAGTCGTGAGTGTGACCGCTGGTCTGAAGCACAGTTTGAAAGAAATGAGGGGGTTTGGCCAAACGCCAGACAAACAAAAGGGCCATTCAATAATTGAATGACCCTTATAAAATCCCGCAGAGCGGGTAATCGTGGCGTCCCCTAGGGGACTCGAACCCCTGTTACCGCCGTGAAAGGGCGGTGTCCTAGGCCACTAGACGAAGGGGACGCAAAACCTTCTATACAACTGATCAGTGCTGAGAGCTGATCGATTCAAGGCCGGTGTGGCCAGACCTTGAACTGTAAAATTGGTGGAGCTAGACGGGATCGAACCGTCGACCTCTTGCATGCCATGCAAGCGCTCTCCCAGCTGAGCTATAGCCCCGGATTTTTCGCCTCGCGGCGGAGCGACATCTTGCAACATCGCTTCTGTAAAACTGGCGTCCCCTAGGGGACTCGAACCCCTGTTACCGCCGTGAAAGGGCGGTGTCCTAGGCCACTAGACGAAGGGGACGCAAACCCTTCTATACAACAGATCAACACTGAGTGTTGATCGCCTCAAGGCCAGTGTGGCCAGACCTTGAAGTGTAAATTGGTGGAGCTAGACGGGATCGAACCGTCGACCTCTTGCATGCCATGCAAGCGCTCTCCCAGCTGAGCTATAGCCCCTCATCGCTGAGGACGGGGCGAATCTTAATGGCGCTTCGAAAGGCTGTCAAACTTATTTTTAAAATATTTCAAAGTTTTTTGCCGACATAACAATCACTTACCGCCTCTCCCCGAAAAACGGGGATGCTGCCAAAAGCAAGATCAAAAGATCGCAGCCTTCGGCAGCTCCTACAGGGGGATTGCATTTCAAATGCAGGAGCTGGCGTAGCCTGCAATCTTTTCGGGACATCAAGGAATCAGGCGATATTCGCCAGCAGTTTTTCCCACTCCTTGTTTTCCTTCTTCGACACGCCACCGAGCAAGTCGATAGCCTGACGCAGACGGAAACGCGTCAGGTCCGGGCCGAGGATTTCCATCGCATCGAGCACCGACACCGAGCTCGCCTGCCCAGTGATCGCAGCGAACATCAGCGGCATGGCGTCACGCAGCTTCAGCTCCAGGGATTCGACCACCGCTTGAATCGTCGCCGTGATGCTGTCCTTTTCCCACTGACGCAGGCTTTCCAGTTTCCACAGGATCAACTGCATCAACTGACGAACCTGATCACCCGACAGCTTCTTCGATTCAAACAGCTTGGCATCCGGGTTCACGCCACCGGCGAAGAAGAAACCGGCCAGCGGTGCGACCTGGCTGAAGGTTTCAACGCGGCCCTGCACGTGCGGTGCAATCTTCATCATGTATTCAGGGTTCAGTGCCCAGGTCTGCAAGCGCGAGGCGAATTCTTCCACCGGCAAGTCACGCAGCCACTGGCCGTTGAGCCAGGACAGCTTCTCGATGTCGAAAATCGGCCCGCCGAGGGAGACGCGGCTCAGGTCGAAGTTGTCGACCATTTCCTGCAGCGAGAACTTTTCGCGCTCGTCCGGCATCGACCAGCCCATGCGCCCGAGGTAGTTGAGCATCGCTTCCGGCATGAAACCCATGCGCTCGTAGAACGTCACCGAGGTCGGATTCTTGCGCTTGGACAGCTTGCTCTTGTCCGGGTTACGCAGCAGCGGCATGTAGCACAGCTCCGGTTGTTCCCAGCCGAAGTATTCGTACAGCAGAATCAGTTTCGGTGCCGAAGGCAGCCATTCTTCACCGCGCAGAACGTGGGTGATGCCCATCAGGTGGTCATCCACCACGTTGGCCAGGAAGTACGTCGGCAGGCCGTCGGTCTTCATCAGCACTTGCATGTCCATGCGATCCCACGGGATCTCGACGTCGCCACGCAGCATGTCCGGCACCACGCACACGCCTTCGCTCGGCACTTTCATGCGGATCACGTGCGGCTCGCCAGCGGCCAGACGGCGCGCGACTTCTTCCTTGGAGAGCAACAGTGCACGACCGTCGTAACGCGGGGTTTCGCCGCGAGCCATTTGTTCGGCGCGCATCTGATCCAGCTCTTCGGCGGTGCAGAAGCACGGGAACGCGTGACCCATCTCGACCAGTTGCTGGCAATACTTCTGATAGATGTCACCGCGCTCGCTTTGACGGTACGGACCGTGCGGGCCGCCGACGTCCGGGCCTTCGCTCCAGTCGATGCCCAACCAGCGCAGGGCGTCGAAAATCTGCTGTTCGGACTCGCGGGTCGAACGCAACTGATCGGTGTCTTCGATCCGCAGGATGAACTCACCGCCGTGCTGCTTGGCAAAGCAGTAGTTGAACAAAGCGATGTAAGCGGTACCTACGTGGGGGTCCCCGGTAGGCGATGGCGCGATGCGCGTGCGGACGGTGGTCATGGCAAGTCTCGAAATGAAGATAAAACAAAGGGCGAATGGTAACAGGCGTTGCCCGCCCGGCTCCAGTGAGCAGGGCATTTAAGCCAAGTTTGCGTCTACAACGGGCTCGGGCCGGGGTGAATGATGGATTATCAGCCGATGGCATTTACCCACTATCGACTGTATGCCAAATTCGCCTGCTGATAACTTTCCTTACAATTTCTCGACTACAGTTTGCCCCATGCCTGCCCAACTCAAGCGTCGCCTGTTTATTTTCCTGTTGATCGTCCTGCTGATTGCCGGGGGCTTTTTTGCCCAATGGTTCTTCAAGGGACGGTTTTATGAAAGCACCGACAACGCCTACGTTCAGGGCGAGATCACCCGTGTGTCGAGCCAGTTGGGCGCGCGCATCGATCAGGTACTGGTGCAGGACAACCAGCACGTCGAGAAAGGTCAGCTGCTGATCAAGCTCGAAGGCGATGACTTCCACCTCGCCGTCGACCGCGCCAACGCCGCTCTCGCCACCCGCCAGGCCGAACGCCTGCAAGCCCAGAGCAAACTGACCCAGCAGGCCAGCCTGATTGCCGCAAGCGAAGCGCAAGTGGCGTCCAGCCAGGCCAGCCTCGGTCGCTCGCAAATCGATTTGTCCCGCGCGCAAACCCTGCGCAAACCGGGCTACGTTTCCGAAGAGCGGGTAACCACCCTCTCCGCCGACAACCACATCGCCCGCTCGCAGGTGACCAAGGCCCAGGCGGACGCTCAAAGTCAGCGCCAGCAAGTCAATTCCCTGAGCGCGGAAATCAAACGCCTCGACGCTATGATCGCCAACGCCAAAACCGATCTGGCCCAAGCGGAACTGAACCTGACCCGCAGCGAAATCCACGCCCCCATCAGCGGCCTGATCGGCCAGCGTGCCGCTCGCGAAGGCCAATATGTGCAGCCCGGTGCGTATCTGATGTCGATCGTCCCCGACCAGGACATCTGGATTCAGGCCAACTTCAAGGAAACCCAGATTGGCCGCATGCAGCCCGGCCAGAAAGCCGAACTGACGTTCGACGCCTACAGCGACACGCCGATTGAAGCGCGGGTCGACAGCCTGTTCGCGGCCTCAGGCGCGCAGTTCAGCCTGTTGCCGCCGGACAATGCCACCGGCAACTTCACCAAAGTCGTACAACGGATTCCGGTAAAACTGACCTTCGCCGCGGACAGCCCGCTGCACGGCAAGATTCGTCCGGGCATGTCGGTCACCGCCAAAGTGAACATCAAAGACGCCCCTGACGATGGCCGGTGATCAACTGATCCGCCCCGCCGGCGAACCGACCCGGCGGGACTGGATCGCGGTGATGAGCGTGATGCTCGGCGCGTTCATGGCGGTGCTCGACATTCAAATCACCAACTCGTCGCTCAAGGATATTCAGGGCGCGCTGTCGGCGACCCTGGAAGAAGGCTCATGGATTTCCACGTCGTACCTGGTCGCGGAGATCATCATGATTCCGCTGACGGCGTGGCTCGTGCAACTGCTCTCGGCACGCCGTCTGGCCGTGTGGGTCTCACTCGGGTTTCTTGCAGCCTCCCTGCTCTGCTCCATGGCGTGGAGCCTGGAAAGCATGATCATTTTCCGCGCGCTGCAGGGCTTCACCGGCGGCGCGCTGATCCCTCTGGCGTTCACCCTGACGCTGATCAAACTTCCCGAACACCACCGCGCCAAAGGCATGGCGATGTTCGCCATGACCGCAACGTTCGCGCCCTCCATCGGCCCGACGCTCGGCGGCTGGCTGACGGAAAACTGGGGCTGGGAATACATTTTCTACATCAATATCCCGCCGGGCCTGATCATGATCGCCGGCCTGATGTATGGCCTGGAAAAGAAAGAAGCGCACTGGGAACTGCTGAAAAGCACTGACTACACGGGCATTGTCACCCTTGGTATCGGCCTCGGTTGTTTGCAGGTGTTTCTGGAGGAAGGCCACCGCAAGGACTGGCTGGAATCGGACCTGATCGTCGGGCTCGGCAGTATCGCCCTGGTCAGCCTGATCACCTTTGTGATCGTGCAGTTTTCCAAGCCCAACCCGCTGATCAACCTCGGTATCCTCGGTAATCGAAACTTCGGCTTATCGAGCATTTCCAGCATCGGGATGGGGGTCGGGTTGTACGGTTCGATCTATCTGTTGCCGCTGTACCTGGCGCAGATCCAGAATTACAACGCCCTGCAGATCGGCGAAGTGATCATGTGGATGGGCGTGCCCCAGCTGTTTTTGATTCCGCTGGTGCCGAAACTGATGAAGGTCATTTCGCCGAAATGGCTGTGCACGCTGGGGTTCGGGCTATTCGGGTTGGCGAGTTTTTCCTCGGGTGTGCTGAACCCGGATTTTGCCGGGCCGCAGTTCAATCAGATCCAGATCATCCGCGCGCTGGGGCAGCCGTTGATCATGGTGACAATCTCGCTGATCGCCACCGCGTACATCCTGCCGCAGGATGCGGGGTCGGCGTCGAGCCTGTTCAACATCCTGCGCAACCTCGGCGGCGCGATCGGCATCGCCCTCCTCGCCACGCTGCTGGATGCCCGGACCAAGACCTACTTTGATTATTTGCGTGAATCCATCGTGCCGAGCAACCCGCAGGTCGCCGAGCGTATGGCGTCGCTGACGGACCGGTTGGGCAGCGAAACGGCGGCGCTGGGCAAGCTCAGTGAGATCGCCCATCAGCAGGCGTCGATCATGGCTTACAACGATGCGTTTCATTTTGTCGGGATTGCGTTGGGGATCAGCATGCTGGCGGTGTTGCTGACCAGGAAGCTGCCGGCGGGGTTGAAGGCTGGCGAGGCGCACTAGTTGATATTTGTATCGCCCTGACTGGCCTCATCGCGAGCAAGCCCGCTCCCACACTAGACCGCGTCCGCCCAAGCAACTCGGTCAACTGTGGGAGCGGGCTTGCTCGCGATGAGGCCAGTCAGGCGCTAGAGATCAAACAGCGATCAACCGCTCCCGAAGCTTGGTAATCTCATCACGCATCTGCGCCGCCGCTTCGAATTCCAGGTCGCGCGCCAATTGGTACATCTTCTCTTCCAGCGCCTTGATACGCTTGGCGACTTCTCCCGGCGAACGCAATTCGGCTTCGTACTTGGCGCTCTCCTCGGCGGCCTTGGCCATGCCTTTGCGCTTCTTGCTGCGCGAGCCGGGCACGGTGGCGCCTTCCATGATGTCGGCAACGTCCTTGAACACACCCTTCGGTGTAATGCCGTTGGCCAGGTTGAAGGCGATCTGCTTGTCGCGACGACGCTCGGTTTCGCCGATCGCCCGCTCCATGGAGCCGGTGATCCGGTCTGCATAGAGAATCGCCCGGCCGTTGAGGTTACGCGCCGCGCGACCGATGGTCTGGATCAGCGAACGCTCGGAACGCAGGAAGCCTTCCTTGTCCGCATCGAGGATCGCCACCAGCGACACCTCCGGCATGTCCAGGCCTTCGCGCAGCAGGTTGATCCCCACCAGCACATCGAACGTGCCGAGGCGCAAATCACGGATGATTTCCACGCGCTCCACGGTGTCGATGTCCGAGTGCAGATAGCGCACCCGCACGCCGTGGTCGGCCAGGTAATCGGTCAAGTCTTCGGACATGCGCTTGGTCAATGTGGTGACCAACACCCGCTCTTCGAGGGCGACGCGCTTGGTGATTTCCGACAGCAAATCGTCGACCTGGGTCAGCGCCGGACGGATTTCGATTTGCGGGTCCACCAGGCCGGTCGGGCGCACCAGTTGCTCGACCACCCGTCCAGCATGTTCCGCCTCGTAGTTGCCCGGCGTGGCCGAGACAAAAATCGTCTGTGGGCTGATGCCTTCGAACTCGTCGAAGCGCATTGGCCGGTTGTCCAGCGCCGAGGGCAGACGGAAGCCGTACTCCACCAGCGTTTCTTTGCGTGAGCGGTCGCCCTTATACATGGCGCCGACCTGCGGCACGCTGACGTGGGATTCGTCGATCACCAGCAAGGCGTCGGCCGGCAAGTAATCGAACAAGGTCGGCGGCGCCTCACCGGAGGCACGGCCCGAGAGGTAGCGCGAGTAGTTTTCGATGCCGTTGCAGTAGCCCAGTTCGAGGATCATCTCCAGGTCGAAACGCGTGCGTTGCTCAAGACGTTGCGCTTCCACCAGTTTGTTGTTGGAGCGCAGGTATTCCAGACGCTCCTGCAACTCGACCTTGATCCCTTCGATGGCATCGAGCAGGGTTTCTCGCGGCGTTACGTAGTGGCTTTTCGGGTAGAAGGTGAAGCGCGGCAGCTTGCGAATCACCTCGCCGGTCAGCGGGTCGAAGGCGGACAGGCTCTCGACTTCGTCATCGAACAGTTCGATGCGGATCGCTTCGAAATCGGATTCTGCCGGGTGAATGTCGATCACATCACCGCGCACGCGGAAGGTCGCGCGGGCGAATTCCATATCGTTGCGGGTGTATTGCAGGTCCGCCAGGCGACGCAGCAAGGCGCGCTGATCGAGCTTGTCGCCCCGATCCACGTGCAGCACCATTTTCAAATAGGTTTCCGGGCTGCCCAGACCGTAGATGCACGACACCGTGGTGACGATGATCGCGTCCTTGCGCTCCAGCAACGCTTTGGTCGCCGAGAGTCGCATCTGCTCGATGTGATCGTTGATCGAGGCATCTTTCTCGATGAAGGTGTCCGAGGACGGCACGTAGGCTTCGGGCTGGTAGTAGTCGTAGTAGGAAACGAAGTACTCGACGGCGTTGTTCGGAAAAAACGCCTTGAATTCACCGTACAACTGCGCGGCCAGGGTCTTGTTCGGGGCCAGCACCAGCGTCGGGCGCTGAACCTGGGCGATGACGTTGGCGATGCTGAATGTCTTGCCCGAGCCGGTCACACCGAGCAACGTCTGGTGTGCCAGCCCGGCTTCGATGCCCTCGACCATCAGGCGAATGGCTTCCGGCTGATCGCCGGCGGGCTCGAAGCGGGTGACTAGCTGGAATTCAGACATGAAATACCCTCTGGGTCGCGCCCGTCCGGGCAAACCGGACAGCAACGAAAAAGACCACAAACGACCGACGTCGCCCGAGGAAAAAACTGGATTGTGCTCAATGTGGAGTCGATTGCCCGCGCTTTCAAGGCAAACGTCCTACATCCCTTGAAGTCTTTGACGGGATCAATCGACTAACGGTCGAAAAATAATCGGAAAAACTTACAGTAAAAGCCGAATCGACTGTCGCCATCAATCGCAGATGGCCTCTATACTAGCTCCCCGTTTGTGCACCGCTCTAGTGCATTCGGCTGGAGCGCGACACGTCCCTCCACTCTCCATTCAGAGCCGCCGCAAAAATGAGCCTGTTCTCCGCTGTCGAAATGGCACCACGCGATCCAATCCTGGGCCTCAACGAAGCATTCAACGCCGATACCCGTACCAACAAGGTCAACCTGGGGGTCGGTGTTTACTGCAACGAGGAGGGGCGAATTCCACTCCTGCGCGCCGTTGTCGAAGCCGAGACGATTCGCGTCGCTCAACACGCTTCCCGTGGCTACTTGCCGATCGACGGCATCGCTGCTTACGACCAGGCCGTTCAGAAACTGCTGTTCGGCAATGACTCGCCGCTGATCGCGGCTGGCCGTGTCATCACCACTCAAGCCGTTGGCGGTACTGGTGCACTGAAAATCGGTGCCGACTTCCTCAAGCAACTGCTGCCGAACGCCGTCGTGGCGATCAGCGACCCAAGCTGGGAAAACCACCGCGCGCTGTTCGAAACGGCCGGTTTCCCGGTGCAGAACTATCGTTACTACGACGCCGCCACCCACGACGTTAACCGTGTCGGCCTGCTGGAAGACCTGAACGCCCTGCCGTCCGGCTCGATCGTTGTGCTGCACGCGTGCTGCCACAACCCGACCGGCGTAGACCTCAGCCCGGCGGACTGGAAAAACGTTCTTGAAGTAGTGAAAGCGAAAAACCACGTGCCATTCCTCGACATGGCGTATCAAGGTTTCGGCGATGGCATAGACGAAGACGCCGCCGCCGTGCGTCTGTTCGCTGAATCGGGCCTGACCTTCTTCGTCTCCAGCTCGTTCTCCAAATCCTTCTCGCTGTACGGCGAGCGCGTTGGCGCCCTGTCGATCGTCAGCGAGTCGAAAGAAGAAAGCGCGCGCGTGCTGTCGCAAGTCAAACGCGTGATCCGCACCAACTACTCCAACCCGCCGACCCACGGTGCAAGCATCGTCGCCGCGGTGTTGAACAGCCCGGAACTGCGGGCCAAGTGGGAAGAAGAGCTGGCCGAAATGCGCCTGCGGATTCGCGGCATGCGCACCCAGATGGTTGACCTGTTGGCGAAAAACGCGCCACAGCGTGATTTCAGCTTTGTGGGTCGTCAGCGCGGCATGTTCTCTTACTCCGGCCTCACGGTTGAGCAAGTGACCCGTCTGCGCAGCGAGTTCGGCATCTACGCCCTGGACACCGGCCGCATCTGCGTTGCCGCGCTGAACCAGAGCAACATCGACGTCGTGACCAAGGCCATCGTTGCGGTGATCTGAGTCGTCGAGCACTAAACATAACGGGAAGCCATGAGGCTTCCCGTTTTTATTTGGCTCAGATAAATCCCAACCCCTCTAGACTGCACACATCGACCTTGTAGGAGCCGGCTTGCTGGCGATAGCGGTAGACCAGCCAGCATCAATGTTGACTGTGATGGCCTCTTCGCCAGCAAGCCGGCTCCTACAACGTTTTATGTACACCCGAGAATTCTGACGAGAGCCCAAATGAAAAACGATGACCTGCGCGCTGAGCGCGATGACTTGGATGACCTGAATGACTTCATCCCCCGCGTCCCGGCCAAACGCAGCAATAACCTGGTGCTGCAAGTGGCTGCGGGTGTGTTTCTCGGCGGACTGGCCTTGTGGCTGGTGCAACTGGGCGCGACGTTGCTTTACGCCAAACTGATGCTCGCCACCGTGACGTTCGGCGGTTAAGCCAGTTCGGTCGCGCGCTGGCTGGCCGCATCGTCATAGGCGACGTACAGCGATTCGGCGATCTGGCTTTTGATGGCCTTGGTGCTTTCCAGACCCAGGACAAAACCTTCGGCCTTGCCGCCAGCGCGGTTCAATTCGTCAGCGGTGCTGGCCTGAGTGATGGCGTCGAACAGTTTTTCGGCGTGGGGGCCAACCCCTTTGGGCAGGCTGATCTGTGCGATGCTCATGCGAACACCTCGTTGCGTCGGAATGCGAGGGCTGGGTAATTCATGGCGCGTACCTTTTCGGCGAATGGCCGGCAGCGCGTGCAACCACTTCCGGGCGGCCATGGTAGACCTCTGGCGCTGTTCTGGTAACCGCCAATCGCCGATAAACCACCGCCCGTCCCGATGAATCCCTCGCGTTGTTAACAGGTGCTTGACTTCTCTTTTTGAATCAGTAACATACACGCCATTCCGCGATAGCTCAGTTGGTAGAGCAAGTGACTGTTAATCACTGGGTCCCTGGTTCGAGTCCAGGTCGTGGAGCCAGACAGCAATAACGAAAAGCCTCTGAATCGAAAGGTTCAGGGGCTTTTTTGTGGCCGATGAAAAATTGGCTGATCCGCAAGCCTGTAGGAGCCGGCTTGCTGGCGATGGACGCAAGTGCGCTGCGGTGAGCCTGGTTTCACGCGTTATCGTTAACGACCATCGCCAGCAAGCCGGCTCCTGCAAGGGACCGTGCCCAAGTGGGCCTTGCCCCAGTAAAAGCCGCACGAAAAAGGCGCCCCGAAGGACACCCTTTGAATTTACGTCGGAGCGAGTGTCAACCTGTCACTCGCTCCGGCCTTTCCAGCCGTCAGACATGTTCACTGCTTTTCGCAGGCATCGCCCGCGGCTCTCCATGCCCATGATCCACCTCCACCACCGGGATCTCTTTCCCGTCGCAGTCATGCAATTTACCTTCGCTGAAATAATCCCCCTCGCGCAACGCGGCCAGATCCTGATAACGCAGGACCCGCTCAGTACCCGCCGCAAACACCGATTGCTGATCCGAATTGCCGGCAGTGAGGTGGTTGAAGGTCAGGTTCAACACGATGGCCATGATCGCCGAGGAGCTGATACCCGAGTGAAAGATCGTCGCGAACCAGCTTGGGAACTGGTCGTAGAAATTTGGGGCGGCGATGGGAATCATGCCGAAACCGATGGAGGTGGCGACGATGATCAGGTTGACGTTGTTGCGGTAGTCGACCTTGGACAATGTACGAATACCGCTGGCCGCCACGGTACCGAACAGCACGATACCGGCACCACCCAGCACCGAAGTCGGCACGGCGGCGATGACCCGGCCCATGAAGGGCAACAAGCCCAGGATCACGAGGAACAAACCGCCGGTGGCCACCACGAAACGGCTCTTGATCCCGGTCACCGCCACCAACCCGACGTTCTGGGCGAACGCGCTTTGGGTGAAGGAGCCGAAAATCGGCGCGATCATGCTCGACAGCATGTCGGCGCGCAAGCCGTTGCCCAGGCGTTTGGAGTCGACCTTGGTGCCGATGATTTCACCGACGGCGAGGATGTCCGCCGAGGTTTCCACCAGCGTCACCATGACCACGATGCACATCGACAGAATCGCAGCAAAGTGGAAGGTCGGCATGCCGAAGTGGAACGGCGTCGGGAAGCCGAACATCGGGCCCTGGGTGACGGACGAGAAGTCTGCCATGCCGAGAAACACCGCGATAACGGTGCCGATGACCATCGCCAGCAGGATCGACAAACGGGAGATCGTCGCGCTGCCGACCTTGCTCAGCAACAGCACCAGCACCAGCGTCACCGCCGCCAGACCGATGTTCGCCATGCTGCCGAAATCCGCCGCATGGCTGTTACCGCCCATGGCCCAGCGCGCGGCCACCGGCATCAGCGTCAGGCCAATGGTCGTGATCACGATGCCCGTCACCAGCGGCGGGAAGAATTTGGTGATTCGCGAGAACACCGGTGTGATCAACAAACCGATTAGCGACGCGGCAATCACCGCCCCGAGAATCGACTGAAACCCGCCCTCCCCACCACTGCTGACAATCGCCACCATGGTCGCGACGCCGGAGAACGACACGCCTTGCACCAGCGGCAACTGGCAGCCGAAAAACGGTAAACCGAGGGTCTGCAGCAATGTCGCCAAGCCCCCCGCAAACAATGAAGCAGCAATCAACAAACCGATGTCCGCTGGCGAGAGCCCGGCCGCCTGGCCGATGATCAAAGGCACCGCGACGATACCGCCATACATGGTCAGAACATGTTGCAGGCCGTAAGCCATATTCGCGCCGACCCCGAGGTTTTCGTCCTCAGGCCGTTGGTGTGAAACATGGGGCGTTTTCATGGTTGGGGGGTTCCCTGGTTTTTGTTATGCGCACACTGTATGCAAGACTCAGGACAAATGTCTATAGAGTTGTATACAACTAATCAGTCAGATTATGGACATGTGTCCATCCACACCCACAGCATCGTTCAATAAACCCTGAAATATATCCGTCCCAGCCCTCCTCGTATCCCCCGCTAGTCTTTTGAGTTCCTGGCGACCATCGGTAGTGGTCGCCCTCTTTTTTATACGTATAAAGTATGCATAATGAAGCCATTCGAAATTCAGTACCACAAGGCAAAGAACGCGGCGAACAAACTGAAGCATCAAGGCATCAGCCTCGCAGAGACTGAGGCCGTGTTCCATGACGAACGAGCGCTGGCGCTCCAGGATGATCTTCATGACGAGCAACGATGGATCATCATGGGGCTGGACGCCAAAGCCCGCTTGCTGGTCGTCGCGTACACCTACCGCGATCCGAATTTCGTTCGAATCATTTCTGCGCGCCTCGCCACAAAAAACGAGCGTCGCCAATATCTGGAGGCTTGAGAGATGAAAGATGAATACGACTTCAGCAATGCCAAGCGTGGGGCAGTTGCCCCCGGCAAAGGCAAAACCCGCATTACCATCATGCTGGATGAAGCGGTCATAGACGCCGCTCGTGCGCTCGCGGAAAACGAGGGATATGGGTACCAGACGGTGATCAACAACACACTGCGGCACGCGCTGCTCAGTGACAAAAACAAAACTGCAGAGACCGGGCAGCTCAAAAAAGGGATAACGCCCTCCGACCTGAAAAACCTGGAGAAAACGTTGCTGGACGCCGTCAGCGAAATCCATCGAGTGATGGAGCCTGACGCTCGCCCCTAATCCGGTTCGATCAACCGCCCAAGCACCTGCTTCAAATGTGCGTGTTCAGGCACTCGAATGCCGAACTCGCTCTCCAGCAACCGGACCAGATCAGCCACCGCCGTGATCTGCCGCCGCTCGCTCTCGCTGCCGATCCGGTGGATCGCAAAACTGCCGTTGTTCAGCGTGCGCCGCCAACCTTCCCCCGTCCGCGCCACCATCAGCTGTTTGGCAAAGGATGATTCAGGATGGGTTGAGACATACCAGTTGCCGACGGTGTAATCGATGTCTTCCTGGCGTTGCAGGTCAAAGATGTACATCGGTCGCCATTCACCGGCGACGTTGGCGCGCAGGGTGTAGCCGTCTGCGTGGTGTTCGATTCGATAGGGTTCGTGAGGGGTGAGTTGCTCGTCCGGAGTGTCGAGCAGCAGTGGCGCGGTCGGGACCATGCCGCCGAAGCCGACGTCGGTGATGTAGCGCACGCCCTCCAGGGTGACCAGGCTCAAGCGGTGCGTACGCGCGGTCCAGGCGCCCTCGGGCTGGCCCATGACCACGCGGCCGGAGATGCCGCGGGCGTCGAAGCCCAACGCCTGAAGCAGGGCCAGGAACACGTTGTTGAGTTCGTAGCAGTAACCACCGCGGCCATCGTGCAGGACTTTTTGCTCGATGGACGGTAAATCGATGAGTACCGGCTCGCCAGACAGGGTGGTGAGGTTCTCGAACGGGAACACTCCGGTGTGACGAAACTGCAACTGACGCAGGGTTTCCAGGGTTGGCGCCGGTGGCGCGTCGAAACCCAGACGTTGCAGGTACAACGCAAGATTGTTCAGGCGTGGCTCGCTCATTGCTCGGTCCTTATGAACTGGGCCGCGGATCTTTCCGCCGATGGCCGCCATGTATAAGGGATAAAGCGGTTCGACCGACAATTGATTTCGCCAATCGCCACTCACGGACAATCAACGGCGCTTGCGCGAGCCCAGTTGAATCCACGCCGGTGCATGGTCGCTGGCATGCGGCTCGTTGCGCACCCAGGCATCGACACCGGCCTCTTGCAGGTAAGGACTCAGTGCCGGGTTGAGCAACAGATGATCGATGCGCAACCCGGAATTTTTCTGCCAGTGTTGTCGGAAGTAGTCCCAGAAGGTGTAAAGCCGAGCCTCCGGATACAGATGACGCAGGGAATCGGTCCACCCCTGATCCAGCAATCGTTGATAACACTCGCGGCTTTGCGGTTGCAGCAGCGCATCCTTGAGCCAGGACCTCGGGTTGTAGATGTCCAGGTCTGTCGGCACCACGTTATAGTCGCCGGCCAGCACCACCGGGTGTTCGCTGCTCTGGAGATCCTTGGCGTAGGCGATCAGCCGCTCGAACCAGGCCAGCTTGTAATCGAACTTCGGCCCCGGCTGCGGATTGCCGTTCGGCAGATACAGGCAGCCCACAAGGACACCGTGCACGGCGGCCTCCAGATACCGACTGTGGGTATCACTGTCGTCGCCTGGCAAACCACGGCGACTCTCCAGTGGTTGCGCATCCCGCGCCAGAATCGCCACCCCGTTCCACGATGACTGCCCCTGCCATATCGCGCCGTAGCCGGCAGCCTCAAGTTCTGCGGCAGGAAATGCACTGTCCACCGACTTGAGTTCCTGCAGGCAGGCGATGTCCGGTTTCTCCCGCTCCAGCCAGGCCAGCAGGTTAGGCAGCCGGGCGCGCATGCCATTGACGTTGAACGTTGCGATCCGCAGATTCTTCATGGGCCAGCGCTCCGGACATGTGTCTTCAGTGTGTAACATCCTGGCATTCCGGTGGTTGCGTCGGCTATCTCAAGTACGGCGTAATAGACGCACGACGCCCACCCGATCTGCCGAGAAAACCGCTCTCATGGAAACCATGCTGAAAGGCCACGGAATCAGCCTGCGCCCGCTGCAACACCGAAGCCAAATACCTGATGCTGCGCTTTGCCTTCGACGTGCCGGACTGTGTGCGGGTGCAATTCACCACCGACGAAAACAATCAGAAATCACGCAACGCAATCCTCAGGCCAGGGGCGCAGCAGGAAGGTATCGTGCGCCACGAACGGATCATGCCGGACGGTCGCAAGCGCAACTCGGTGCGGTTCAGCATCATCGATGATGAGTGGCCGCAAGTGCAGCAGAGGCTCGAACAGAAACTGGCGGCGAATACGCAGGGACGGCCCGTCACCTGAAATCAACGGTCACTTCCCCGAACCTCAAGCCACCTCAACGATCAGAGCGCATCAGTTCCCCGACACTACCGTCCATCGACAGCACCGCCGAACGGTTTCGCCCGGAATGCTTGGCCTGATACAACGCCGCGTCGGCGCGCTCGATGAACACTTCGGTGCTGTCCAGGCGCGTCGGTACGAAGGCATGACAACCGAGGCTGACCGTCAAGTAACCGCTGGGCGCACCGCTGTGGTTGATGTTGCAGGTCATGATGCTGCGGCGGATCTGCTCGGCAATGACCATCGCGCCATGAATATCCGTATTCGGCAGTAACACAGCAAACTCCTCACCGCCATAACGCACAGCCAGATCAGTGGCTCGATGGCAGCAACTTTTCACCACTCTCGCCACTTCGGCCAGGCAATGGTCACCCGCGACGTGGCCGTAAGCATCGTTGTAGCGCTTGAAGTAATCGATATCGAGCATGATCAGGCTCAACGAACTCGACTGTCGGATGCCACGGCCAAACTCGAGGTCCAGCGCCTGTTCGAATAGGCGGCGATTGGCCAGGCCGGTGAGACTGTCATGGGTCGCGATCAGATTCAGCGCGTCCTTGGCCTTGCGCAAATCCTTCTCGACCCGTTCACCAAGGCGCACCTGGCGCACGAACACCCAACCGAACAGCCCCACGCCCAGCACAACCAGCGCCACAATGACGCTGGATTTAAACGCTGTGTCATACCAGCCCTTGAGAATCGAATCCCTGGATGAGGCCGCGGACACTACCAGCGGATAGGCGTCGAGTTGCCGGTAGCCATGCAAGCGAACGGTGCCATCGAGTAAAGAACCGATCATGGCGTTGCCGGACATTGAGCCCGACAGGTACTTGCTGAAAATTTCCCCTTTGGCCAGTGACTGGCCAATCTGTGATTCCACAAACGGCCGTCGCGCCAGCAGCGTTCCGTCGGTCAGCGCCAGGAAAATGGAGCCGTCGTCATCGATGCTGAAGCTTTTGAAAAACTGATCGAAGTAGGACATTTTGATGCCGGCCAGCAAAACGCCATGAAAATGGCCGTCCTTGTCATTCACCCGCTTGGAAACCGGAATGATCCACTCGCCATTCACGCGACTGCGAATCGCGGGGCCGATGTGCGCCAGGGACGATACGTTCTGCTGATGAAACAGGAAGTAATCGCGGTCCGCCACGCCGGGACCACGGGGTAAATCCTCGAATGAGGTGACAACCCATTGCCCCTTTCGATCGAACAGGAAAATCCCGTGCAACTGACTGAGCGCCTGCACCCGTCGGGCAAACGTTTTTTGCAGACGCGGGATCTGCGCCGGCACGAACCCATCAACCTGAATCCAGTCCGCCAGGCTGGTCAGTACCAGGTCGGCTTTCATGAACGTGTCTTCGGCCTGCTGCGCCATGGCGCGCGTGAGGTTCGATGACGCCACTTCGGCCACCGCCAGATCGTGCCGGCGCGATTGCTCCAGTTGCAGATAAAGCAAACCACACAGGCACAGACACACCACCACAATAAACAGCACCGCCGCTTTGCGCAGGGGTAACCGTTTCAAAGTGACGCCACTGGCGTGGCGCGGGTCGTCATGGGAGATAGGCAAACGCTCGTCCTGCAAGGGTAAGGCATGGGCAAAGGCCCAAAACCCTTAATGTTTGCGAGCTTAGTCTACGGGATGGTGCGGGGCAATTGTCCTTTGGACAGGCGTCGCATCGCACTGCGCAAATGTGCTTGCGCACTGTCTGCATCGCCCAGGCGCATTTGTTCGTAGGCACGTTGCGCAATGTCGGGGGGCACCGGCTTGAGATCGCGCTGGGTCGCCATCGCCATCAATTGCACCTGGGCGGCGCGCTCCAGGTAATACAGATCGTCCCAGGCTTCGGCGATGGTCGGCCCTGCGACGATCACGCCGTGGTTTTTCAGGAACAGGACGTCGGCATTGCCCATGACGCGGGCAATCCGGTCACCTTCGGACTCATCGAGAGCCAGGCCGTTGTAGTCCTCGTCCACCGCCGTACGCCCGTAGAATTTCAACGCTGTTTGCCCCAGCCACAATAACGGCGGGCCTTGCAGCAAACACAACGCCGTGGCGTGGGGCATGTGCGTGTGGAACGCCACTTTCACCCTCGGCAGCTGTTTATGCAGGCGCGCGTGGATGTAGAACGCGGTCGCCTCCGGTTGGCCTTCGCCGGCCACGACATTGCCGTGGAAGTCGCAGACCAGCAGGTTGTCTGCGGTGACCTCTGCAAACGCGTAGCCGTAGGGGTTCACGAAAAACAGATCATCGCGCCCCGGCACCATGGCGGAAAAGTGGTTGCAGATCCCCTCCTCCAGCCCATGCAGCGCCGCCAGTTGAAAGCACGCCGCCAGTTCCGTGCGCGCCGTGATGACAGCCGGCGAGTCCAGGTTCAGGTTGGTGTAACGCGCAGAACGGGAACCGCCTTCAAGGGTGTGTGCCATGGCAATGACTCCGGGGTTACCAGCCAAGGGATTCGAACAGGGGCACGACTTGGTCCAGCGTGCTCAATATCGCATCGGGTTGATAGTCGGGCAGCAATTGACGACCGGTGCCGCGATCGATCCATACACAGCGAAAATGCATATCGCGCGCGGCGGTGTGGTCCAGCGTCGGGCTTGCGCAGATGTGCACCACCTGATCGCGACTGACGCCCAGTTGCGCGTGAGCGTAGTCGAACAGCTGCGGATTCGGCTTGTAGGCGCCGGCCTGCTGGGCGGTGATGACCCGATCGATGTGCCCGCCGAGTTGCGCGACGTTGCCGGCGATGATGTCGTCATCGGTGTTGGACACGATGCACACCTTGAAACCCATCGTCTTGAGCCGGGCGAGCGTGTCGATCACCTCGGGAAACGGCGGCATCTTCGGGATAGCCGCCGCCAGCCGTTGACTGTCTTCGGCCGAACTCGCCAACCCCAACTCCTCCAGCGCCATGTGCAACCCAAGGGTGCTCAACTGACGGAACGAACGATGCGGCGGAGTCTGCTCCAGCCGGTGTTCGTGCCGGTCGTACACCTCGATCAGGCGATTGACATCGACAGGGTGATCACCCTTGTCGCGCAGGATCTGCGCGGCCACGGCTTTCAAACCTTCATCCCATTGAATCAGCGTGCCGTAGCAATCGAAGGTCAGCCACTGGGGGCGTGGAGAGTTTTTGAGTGTCATGGTCGTGTCCTTTGAAAGGTGATCTTCAGGTTACGAGCCAACAGTGATAGTGTGAAATTAAATTAATATCGACTTGTCAGTGATAAATCGAATATCAAGGAAGCCGCCATGCTCGATCTCGAACTGCTCAAGACCTTCGTCTGCGTGGTGGACGAAGGCAGCTTCACCCGCGCCGCCGAACGCGTACACCGCACCCAGTCCACCGTGAGCCAACAGGTTCGCAAACTGGAAGAACTGGTCGGCCATGCGCTGCTGCTTCGCGATCGCACCGGGCAGAACATCAGCGTCACCGAGCACGGCGAGATGCTGATTCACTATGCCCGGCGCCTGCTGGCCCTGTCTTCGGAGGCGGTGGAAGCCCTCGCCAGCGACCTCGACCTGGAGATCCTGCGTATTGGCGTACCGGAGGACTTTGACGCACGGCGCATGGCCGCGATCCTCGCCGGCTTCAACCGCAGCCGACCTGAAGCGCGGCTGGAAACCGTCAGCGGCATGAGTACCGATCTCAAACAGAAACTCGCAACGGGCGCCATCGACATTGCACTGGTCAAGCGTGAACCGGACAGCGGCCCCTGCTGGGCAGCGTGGCCGGAAGCGCTGGTGTGGGTCAAAGGTGCGGGGGTCGACTCCGCCCAGGGCGTTTTGCCATTGGCGCTGTTCCCCCAGGGGTGCATTTACCGGCGACGGGCGATCCGCCTGCTGGATGTGGCTCAGCGGCCGTGGCGGGTTGCGTTTGGCAGCCACAGCCTGACGGGGATTCAAGCGGCGGTGGCCTCCGGATTGGGCCTCTCGGTGCTGCCCGTTTCGGCGGTGCTGCCAGAGCACACCGTGTGCACCGATCTGCCCGAATTACCGCCGACGGAATTGGCGCTGATCAGTCGCGAAGGCGCACTGACTGGACTGCAGCGAGGGCTGGTGGAGTTTTTGCGGGAGGAGTTGGGCCGGGCTTGATCAGGAGGAATGGGCGCGCCATGAACGCCCCGCTCCCGGATTCGACCCTGTTACGGCCCAGTCCCCACCGAGGCCGTCGCCGCATGCAGATTCAACACCGGCATTTGCGCAGGTCGATTCAATGCCCGCAGCACGGGCTCATCGTAGCCATACACATCAGGTTTGAACGCCACCCGCCCGTCGCTGCCCAGATCGACTGTCCAATAGGCCAACAACACCGGCACTTTCACCGGCAGCCGAATGTTCTCGGTCTTGCCATTGGCCAACTGTTTCTGAATACCGGCGCTGTTCCACTTGACCGGGTCGTTGAACAACAACTCCACCAGTTGCAGCGGATTCTCCACCCGGATGCAGCCCGAACTGGTTGCGCGGACAGTCTTGGCAAACAACTCGCGATGCGGCGTGTCGTGCAGGTAAATCGCATAGTCGTTGGGAAAGCGGATCACCACCTGACCCAGCGAACTCTCGGGCCCGGCATCCTGTCGCAAGCTGATGCCCCGCGGGTTGGTCCAGTCGACACCCGCAGGATCCAGCTCGTTGCCTTCGCGGTCGATCACGCGAATATGGTTGGCGGCCAGGTAACCGGGATTGCTCTTGATCTTCGGCAGCACGTCTTCCTTGAGGATCGTCGGCGGTACTGTCCAGGTCGGATTAAAAGTGATGTAGGTAATCTGCGCCTGGAAGATCGGTGTATTGCGCGCCGCTTTACCGACCTGCACCCGAGAGCGCCAGATCGGCTGACCATCGCGGTACATCGCCACTTTATAACCGGCGATATCGACGATCACGAACGTGCCTTGAAGTTTATAAAGCAGCCAACGCGCCCGCTCCATGTTGACCCGCACCTGGTCGATGCGTGCGTCAACCGGCACATTCAACGCTGCCAGCGTGGTCGCCCCCGCCATGCCATCCACACCGAGGTATTGCTCGTTCTGATATTTTTTCACCGCAGCGGTGACGGCACCGTCGTACTTTGTGCCGTGGATCAATCGCGGATCGAGAAAACCTGCCGCGACCAACCTCGCGCGCAACTGCGCGACAGCCGGTTCGTCCATGCCAGGTTTGAGCGAATGGTCCACAACCACCTTCGGCCAGCCGCCCCGATCGCGAATACCGCGCAATTGCGCCAGCGCCTGACGCAAGCCCCCGTACACCGCTTCTTGCGGCGGAGCCAGGGCAAAAGCCTTTGCTACATCGTGTTGGTCGAGCGCAGCGAAGAACGCATTGACGTCGTCGCGCGGGTCGACGCCATTGGCGTCAAAATTCCAATGAATATCGAGCCGCGACGGATCGACCTTGCCCCGCCGCAACTGCAGCAGCGCAGTAATAAAGGTATGCGTCGTCGCCAGATCAAAGGCCGCCCGTTGCTCGGGCGTGACCGGCGTGGTCTGCATCGTGGCCTGGGATCGGACCAGCTCATCAATATGAAAATCCGCCGGGTTCAAACCATCGGCGTCAGTCGCGCTCAGGCTGGCGATCAATTGTGCGACGTCGCGGTCATCCGTCCACGCTGCGCGATAAGCGCGATGGGTATAGAAATCCATGACCAGACGACTGACATCCACCCGACGATGACGCGGCGCGGTCAGCAACGGTGGAAACGCGGTTTTCAGCGGCTCAAGCGATGCCTGAATCGCTTGTCCGACGTTATCTTCCACTGCAGCGTCGATAACGGAGCTAGGCGCAATTGTCGGCTCAATCGGCGAAGTTTCCGCTAGCGCCGTGCCGCTGATCAGAAAGCCCATAAAAAATATGCGGCTTATGACGAATAACCTTGTTAAAAGCACCATGGATAATCCTTAATCTCCCGCATTCAACGCCTGGCTTTCAAAGCACTGCTAGACTCGAACTTAACATGATGAGACATCTATATGGCGCCACTACGTATTGGCTATCTGCTGCCGGCCCTGCTTTTGACTGCAATGTCCGTACCGTTAGCCTACGCCGATTCGCTCGCGGCCGCCCTCATCAAAGCGGCCCCGAAAGCCAACGCCAAGGTCATCGACCTCGCCGTTCGTGCCTCGCAATGCAGCATCGCGCAAGGTGCTGCTCCTGTCCAAAGACTTGCGGTGATCGATTATTCCCTGCCTTCGACCGAACAGCGCCTGTGGGTGTTCGATTTAAAGAAGCGCAAGTTGCTGTTTCATGAACTGGTCGCCCATGGTCGCAACAGCGGCGAAAACATGGCCGTCAACTTCTCCAATCAAAATGAAAGCTTTGCCACCAGCCTCGGCTTGTATCGCACGCAGCAGAGCTATGTCGGGCAAAACGGTTATTCGCTGCGCATGGAAGGCCTGGAGCCGGGTTTCAACGACAATGCGTTTGACCGGGCAATCGTGATTCATGGCGCGCCTTATGTCAGCCCGGTGCTGGCGCGGGCGAACGGGCGGATTGGTCGAAGCCTGGGCTGCCCGGCCGTGCGACCGGCGATTGCGCACAAGCTGATTGATTCGATGAAAGGCGGGCAGTTGTTGTTTTCGTACTACCCGGATCAGCGCTGGTTGAAGAAATCTTCGTTTATCAACTGTGGCAGTGGGACCGTGGCCACGGCATCAAAATCCACGAGCAACCGCTGAATACAACATGAACCTGTCAAAACTGTAATCCGCGCCTCAGTCTGCTGAAAGGCATCGCTCGCTAGACTCGTCGTCAAGTTGTCTCCCAACTGACGGACCGGGAATAAAAACAGCATGCACTCCACCACTTCAAGACGCACCTTCGTGAAAGGGCTCGCTGCGGGCGGGCTGCTCGGCGGCCTCGGTTTATGGCGCACGCCTGTGTGGGCGATCACCAGCCCTGGCGAACCGCAGGTGTTGGCCGGCACCGATTTCGACCTGTTCATCGGCGAAACCCCGGTCAACATCACCGGCAATCCGCGCACCGCGATAACCATCAACGGCGGTATCCCCGGCCCATTGCTGCGCTGGCGTGAAGGCGACACGGTCACGCTGCGGGTGAAAAACAGACTCAAGGAAAACACCTCCATTCACTGGCACGGCATTTTGCTGCCAGCCAACATGGACGGCGTGCCGGGGCTGAGCTTTCACGGCATCGAACCCGGCGGCGTGTACGTTTACACATTCCAGCTCCGGCAGAACGGCACCTATTGGTATCACAGCCATTCGGGTCTTCAGGAACAGTCGGGCGTTTATGGTCCGCTGGTGATCGACGCCAAGGAGCCGGAGCCTTTCCAGTACGACCGCGATTACGTGGTAATGCTGACCGACTGGACCGACGAAGACGCGGCCAGCTTGATGAACACCCTGAAAAAGCAGTCCGATTACTACAACTACAACAAGCGCACCGTGGGCGATTTCATCCACGACGTCAGCGAGAAAGGTTGGGCTTCCACGGTCGCCGATCGAAAGATGTGGGCCGAAATGAAGATGAATCCCACAGACCTCGCCGACGTCAGCGGTGCCACCTACACCTACTTGATGAACGGCCAGGCGCCGGACTCGAACTGGACAGGCGTGTTCCGGCCGGGCGAAAAGTTGCGCCTGCGCTTCATCAACGGCTCCGCCATGACGTATTTCGACGTGCGCATTCCGGGGCTGAAGATGACGGTGGTCGCTGCAGATGGGCTGCACGTCAAGCCGGTGAGTGTCGATGAGTTTCGCATTGCGGTGGCGGAGACCTTCGATGTGATTGTCGAGCCGACCGAAGCGGCTTACACCTTGTTCGCCCAGTCAATGGATCGGACTGGCTTTGCACGCGGCACGCTTGCAGCGAAGGCTGGTTTATCCGCGCCGGTACCACCGCTGGACCCTCGACCGCTGGTGACCATGGATGACATGGGCATGGGCGGGATGGACCACGGCAGCATGGCGGGCATGGATCACAGCGCCATGGCCATGCCCGGTATGCAGTCTCATCCAGAGACAGAAAAAGACAACCCGCTGGTGGACATGCAAGCCATGACCACCGCCCCCAAACTCGACGATCCCGGCCTCGGCCTGCGCAACAACGGCCGCCGCGTCCTGACCTATTCCGACCTTCGTAGCACCTTCGAAGACCCGGACGGCCGCGACCCGAGCCGCACGATTGAACTGCACCTTACCGGCCACATGGAAAAATTTGCCTGGTCGTTCAACGGTGTGAAGTTCTCCGACGCCGAACCTCTGCGCCTCAAATATGGCGAGCGGGTTCGGGTGGTGCTGGTCAACGACACGATGATGACCCACCCGATCCATCTGCATGGCATGTGGAGCGACCTCGAAGACGAGAACGGTCAGTTCATGGTGCGCAAACACACCATCGACATGCCCCCCGGCTCCCGGCGCAGCTATCGGGTAACCGCCGATGCGCTCGGCCGCTGGGCCTATCACTGCCATCTCCTGTACCACATGGAAATGGGCATGTTCCGTGAAGTTCGCGTGGAAGAATGAGACGCCTACCCATGACCAGACTCACCCCCCTCTCTTTGGCACTCGTGACCGCGAGCCTGACCCTTTCTTCGGCGATGGCCGCCACCGACGACATGCAGAACATGGATCACAGCCAGATGCAGGGCATGGACCATAGCCAAATGCAAAGCATGGACGACGGCCAGATGCAGCCCGCCGCGCCGACCGAAAGCCGCACGCCGATCCCGGTGCTAACCGATGCCGACCGGGCCGCCGTGTATGCCAGCCCGACCGGCCACGGCGTGCATGACACCGCGCTCAACTATTACTTCCTCGCCGACAAACTCGAATGGCAGGACGCTGACAACGGCAGCACTCTGGCCTGGGATCTCTCCGGCTGGATCGGCGGCGACATCGACCGCCTGTGGCTGCGCTCCGAAGGCGAACGCACCAACGGCAAAACCGAAGACGCCGAAATCCAGGCCCTATGGGGGCATGCAATCTCCCCATGGTGGGACGTGGTAACCGGCGTGCGCCAGGATTTCAAACCCGGCGCCCCACAGACATGGGCCGCGTTCGGCGTGCAAGGCATGGCGTTGTACAACTTTGAAACCGAGGCCACGGCATTCATCGGCGAAGGCGGCCAGACCGCCGTGCGGCTGGAAGGTGACTACGACATCCTGCTGACCAATCGGCTGATCCTGCAGCCGACCGCCGAGCTCAATGTCTATGGCAAAAACGATCCGCAACGGGGTATCGGTTCCGGGCTGTCCAACACCGAAGCCGGGCTGCGGCTGCGCTATGAAATTCGCCGGGAGATCGCGCCCTATATCGGCGTGACCTGGAACCGCACCTACGGTAAAACCGCCGACTACGCCAACGATGAAGGTGAGGATCGCAGCGAAGCACGCCTGGTCCTCGGTGTTCGCTTGTGGTTCTGAACGCACTCACTCAACAACCAAAAAAACAACCGCTTGAAGCGGTAAGAGGCCTCGCATGCGCATGATTAAAACGACCGCTGTTGCCATTGGACTGCTCATGAGCGCACTCGCTCAAGCGCACCCAAAACTGCTTTCCTCCACTCCGGCAGAAGGTGCGGATGGCGCAGCACCCGGCAAAATTGAACTGCACTTTTCCGAAAGCCTCATGACCCAGTTTTCCGGCGCGAAACTGGTCATGACCGAAATGCCCGGCATGGCGCACTCCCCCATGCCCATGAAAGCCAAAGTGTCCGGTGGCAGCGACCCGAAAACCATGGTCATCACACCGCTTTCGCCACTGCCTGCCGGCACCTACAAAGTCGAATGGCGCGCGGTGTCGTCGGACACTCACCCGATCACCGGCAACGTTACGTTCAAAGTGAAGTGATTGATGAGCGACTCGGTCAGCATTGCACTGCGCTTTGGGTTGTATGTGGATTTGATGTTGCTGTTTGGCTTGGCGCTGTTTGGGCTCTATAGCCTGAAAGAACAGGAACGGGTGTCAGGGGCGGCGCTGCCGTTTCGGTCGATGTTGACGGGGGCAGCGTTGCTGGGCGTGCTGTTTTCCGTCGCCAGCATGGTGATGATGGCCAGCGCCATGAGCGGCGAGTCGGATTTTGCCGAGCTGCGTCCGCATATCGAGATGATGGTGTTTGAGACAGACGTGGGACTGGCCTGGACGGTTCGCGTTGTCGCGCTGGTTGTCGGCGGCTTGGCGGTTATGTTCAACCAACGAGCCCCCGGCGTCAGTCTGCTGATCGCGTCCGCTGCTGGAGGCATCGCCCTCGCCAGCCTGGCCTGGAACGGTCATGGCGCGATGGATGAAGGAAGCCTGCGGTATTGGCATTTCATCACCGACATCTTGCATCTGCTGGCGGCGGGGGCGTGGCTGGGTGGGTTGATCGCATTTGCCTTGTTAGCGAGGATCAACTCACTGCAAAGCGAAGCGCGCATCCGGCTGCTCGTCCGTGCTGTCAAACGGTTTGAATGGGTGGGCGCGGTGATTGTTGTCGTAATCACCGTAACGGGAATCGTGAACTACCTGTTCATCGTCGGCCCTGAACTGGACGAGGTGTTTCTCAGTACCTACGGGATTTTGCTATTTATCAAAGTAGTGTTATTTGCCGGGATGCTGGTGCTGGCCGCGTTGAATCGGTTTCAACTCGGGCCACTTTTGGAACGGTCGCTGCGGGACAGGCAATACCGGGTAGCGGCGAATGCATTGCGACGCAGTGTGGTCGTGGAGTTGGTGGCGGCGGTGTTGATTGTAGGGTTGGTGGCCTGGCTGGGGACATTGAGTCCAGAGATGGAAATGAGCGCGGAATAACGTAAAGGGGCTCCAGTTGATATGGATCAACGATTGCCTCTTGCTCGGGACTAAGCTCAAAAAACTCCCTCGGATCGGGTACACACTATGCTCTGGTTCCGCACTCACCTACCGCTGCTGATCCGCCAAGTACTCGCACCTTGGCCGCCAGTACGCCTGCGTTTCGTTCGTTTCAACAATTAAAACAATCCTCCGAGCGTCCGGAATTCCGGACGCTCCCTGTGGCTTCGCCTCTTAAGCTCAGCTCAATTCCTGTACGTCCCTGACTCACTGGAGATTGCCATGCATACGCACCTCAAAGCACTCGTCGCCGCACTGCTCATCAGTAGCCCATTGGTTGCTCTGGCCGTCGAGGAACATCACCCCGACACACCGTCAACCGCACCGACCACCGCCGCCGCAACCCCCGCCCCCGCCGCTGCGACACAAGACAAGGCCATGAGCGAACAGATGAAAAAAATGCAGGCGGCCCACGAAAAAATGATCGCCGCCAAAACCCCGGCCGAACGCCGGGCCGCCATGCAAGAAGGCTTGGCCACGATGAAGGATAGCCTGGGCATGATGCACAACCACTGCCAAGGCATGGGAATGGGAATGGGCAAAGGCATGTCCGACGGCAAGGATCGCTCGGACCAGATGATGGGCATGATGATGAAAATGATGGATGAGCAGTCGAGCATGATGAAGATGCCGATGAGCAACTAACGCCCTCAAAGACGCGCTTCGCCTTGCCATCGCGGCAAGGTCAACGATCGACTCACGCCACCTGCCACTCACAGTAAAAGAGGCTTACACAATGAACAGCACTGAACTGCAAGTCGAAGGCATGAACTGCGGGAGCTGCGTCAAACACATTAACGCCGCGCTGCAGCCGCTCGCCGGGGTGGGTGAAGTGACTGTCGATCTGGCGTCCAGTCGGGTCAAGGTGGCTGGAGATGCCGAGAGCGAAGTTCTGCTATCGGCATTGAAGGAGGCAGGGTATCCAGCCAGCGTACTGACAGAAGACAAACATCAAGGCGTAAAGAAGAAATCTGGCTGCGGCGGGTCAAGTTGCTGCTGTCACTGAGTCCACCCCGGCGAGGATGAAGTTGAGCGGTGCGGCAGAAAGTAGGTACTCTCAGCCCCACTCCATCATGGAAGCCGGATAACAATGAAAAACATAAACATCGCAATGATGCTCGGTGGCCTGCTCGCTCTATCGTTTGCCGCTCAGGCAGAGCAATCGCATTTGGACAGCGTCATCCAGCAAGGCCAACTGCGCGTGTGCACCACGGGTGATTACAAGCCCTACACGTTTAAAGCCGAGGACGGCGAATACTCGGGCATCGACATCACCATGGCCCGTTCACTGGCCGACAGCCTGGGCGTCAAGGTCGAATGGGTGCAGACCACCTGGAAAACCCTGATGCCCGACATGCTGGCGGGCAAATGCGACATCGGCATGGGCGGGATTTCGGTCACGCTTGAGCGGCAGAAAAAAGCCTTCTTCAGCACCACGCTGGATGTCGACGGCAAAGTCCCCCTCGTGCGCTGCGAGGATCAGGCGCTGTATCAGACCGTCGAGCAAATCAACCGGCCTTCGGTTCGTTTGGTCGAACCGGCCGGCGGCACCAATGAAGCCTTTGTTCACGCCTTCCTGCCCAAAGCGCAATTGAGCCTTCACGACAACGTGACCATCTTTCAGGAGCTGCTGGACAAGAAGGCGGACGTAATGATCACGGATGCGTCGGAAGCGTTGTATCAGCAGAAGCTCAAGCCTGGTTTGTGCGCGGTGAATCCGGGGCAGTTCATGCAGTATGGGGAGAAGGCTTACCTGTTGCCGCGTGATGACATGACTTGGAAGTTGTATGTGGATCAGTGGCTGCACCTGGCCAAGGTGACGGGGAAGTACCAGAAGGTTTTGGGTGAGTGGATTGCTACGCCTGAGACCAAATAGTCGTATCTCCTGTAGTTGCTGGCGGATCCTGCGTTTGAATGCGCAGCAGTCGCCCCGCCTCCTCGGAGAACACGCAACGGCAGGAATACCGCGCCGTTGCGTCACACCTTAGTCGTCGTGCAACAACCCCGAGCTGTACTCGCCGAAACTGTTACCTAGCGCACTGCCATGGAAATTCAACTGACTGTGATTATTGGTAGGGCCCGGACCAAAGCCGGCAGACGGCTCGAGGTCTTCTGAATAGTTGCTATGGGTGCTCGCGCCCGAACAGGCACTCAATAGCAACGCACCGGCGACCAGCAAGACTTTGTAGAGGTTTGAGATCATTTTTTCGGTTTCCCTGTGGGCTGGGGGCGTGGTGATGCGAGCTCTAATCGTCATCGTAGGCCGGGAAGCCACGGGGGATTATGAAACTTCGCAGGACGACAGCCTTGGTTCAGCTACTGCGGTTTCTTGATGCTAGAAAAGCGCGCCCCTTGAAAAACTGTCAAAAGAGCAAAGTCCTACACAACACTCGGAATGGTCCGTACGTCTGGCCATTGCTGCGTTTTTCTCATGAAGCCTATAGTCCAACCAACGCCAAAATGGCGTGCGGGTTTGGCGACTCGTTGCAATTGGAGTGATAGATCCCTTGAATTAACGGAGCTTCACTTATGAACGAATATATGGCTTTAACCAGCAACGCCGACGACCTTCCCTCGCTGTATGTAAACACCACCCAACCGTTGCATTCACTGCTTAGCACCGCACGCTACCGAATTGGCGCGGTAACGCAGATCCTGGAAAACCTCGCAATGCGCGGGGACATCACTACGGATTCGGTGATACTCAGCGATTTCGCAATGCTTTGCTGCATACCGTTGCGTGATGGTTGTGATGTGCTGGATGTTGTTGCTCGACGTATGGATGCTGAGCGGTCCTGACGTGACAAATGGGCGCCCTTCTCGAGCGCCCTTTCGCCCTAGGGCTGGTAGAAAAAACTGACTTTCAGTCACTTTAGCTGATCTGCATGAACACACACACTTCTGCATCTCCGTTCCGACCGCCAACAAAAACGATAACCCCGCACAACGGACTTTTATAACGGAAAAAAGATCCTTTACGTTTCTACTCTAGAAAATAGACATCTGCGCTACCCTTTGTTCACTATAGCCAATGCATCACTTCTAGTTCCCTTGAGCTCAACATGTTGCCGAATCAACGCTCTATTCGGTGAAACAATCCCGTGCCAGCGGGCGTCCCAAGATTTAAAAGCATGCCATGAGTAACCATAAGTATATTCCTTACTCATCGTTTCCATTGACCGCAGCGCTGCCTTTAAGTAAGTCTCCTCTAACGCCGTCCCTTTAAGTTCAAGAATACTTCCCAAGTAGATCAACCAGCGGGCTAAGTGCTCGTATTGAGCCCACGCACTAGGCACTTGAGTTAACTCGATTTTGGTGGCTATTATTTTTTCTAGTGCTATCACAACTCGTTTATCATTGATACTCAAACCGATCGCTGCAAGAGATGAGATTATTTCGAAAAAAGAATTCTCAATCTGTAAATAGCTATCTGTGAAAGATCTTCCTTCAAAAATAACCTTATTAATATTTTCTACCGAAGTCTTTGCTTTCAGCTCTGCATTTGGCATTGCTTTATTTAGACTAGCAAAAAAACTTTCCACTTCCGTCCCATCAAGCACCCGAATACCATAGCAGTGCGCATAATAGTCCTTTACTGGCTGACTAACCTTTTGCCTCGAAACAAAGAATATGTTGGACCCTATAAAATGATTTCTTGAAAAGCCCTTATAATCGCTCAAAATAGCTTTTAAGTTTGTATCCCCTAAAGAATAACCTAGAATTACAACAGTATTCTCATGCAGCACCGTACTTAACTTTCTTGAAAAATACGACTCAGTATTAATAAACTTAAAATAATCATCCGAAGTCACTACCATATTTTGAGGAGAATCGACAGACCCATGCACATGGTAGACCTTTACTCTTGACTGAGATCTTGGAACAGGTAAACCTGGAGTAATTGAGTGACACTCACTCTTCCCTACCAGCTCCTCTATCAACTTATCATAGTTCGTTGTCACTACCCTGAGTGAGTATTTTTTTAGAAATGCAGAAATCTCCCCAGTATTACCTGCAAGCTTTAACTTCGAGATAATTGCAGCAATTTCTTCGTGAATATCTTTACCCACCCTCGTCAGCTCAATTGAAATAACTTGAGCTGCCTCCTCCAGACTTAATAACGCTTTGTCTTTTTCCGGAAATAGTGCCTTTATGAGTTTTTCTGGTTCTCTGGTTAATTGACAGACCTCCTCTAACAACTCCTGCCAGCCTGGAGCTTTCTTGTCGGATACTGCTTTTGAGAAGCCAGTTCCTGTGAGTAAACAAAGCCGATTTGATGCCGCTGCATATGCAATTTCAAAAAACTCACTCATACGTCTTCCTTGTCAATCCTGTCCAAATATAAGAATCATACTAATGCGTAGAATTAAAATATATCGCCTATGCAGGCATAATGCCATCCCACTGACGATTCACTCCAGCCTAATCAGCCCACACATTAAAAGAGAGCCGTCCCAACCCACCCTCGCACTTTGGGAAAAACAGACCAATTTTAATTACCGCGATTCAACCTCACTCCTCTAATGCCTCAAAGCTATTGCATTAACCAATCGTAGCAAGACTCGCCTCAACCACGCTGACTCAATCCTGATAAACTCCCCACCTCCCAGCCCCACCGATTCCAGATTCCCAATGTCCGTGACCGACGCAGTACCCGCCCCACTCTCCCGCCGCTTCTCCGTCGCCCCGATGATGGATTGGACTGACCGCCACTGCCGTTTCTTCCTGCGCCTGCTCTCCAAGCACGCCCTCCTCTACACCGAAATGGTCACCACCGGCGCGCTGCTCAACGGCGATCACGACCGCTTCCTGCGTCACAACGAAGCCGAACACCCGCTCGCCCTGCAACTCGGCGGCAGCGTCCCGCTGGACCTGGCCGCTTGCGCGCGCATGGCGCAGGAGCATGGTTACGACGAGGTGAATCTGAATGTCGGCTGCCCGAGTGATCGGGTGCAGAACAATATGATTGGCGCGGTGTTGATGGGGCATCCGCAGTTAGTGGCTGATTGTGTGAAGGCGATGCGCGATGCGGTGTCAATTCCTGTGACCGTGAAACACCGGATCGGGATCAACGGGCGGGACAGTTACCAGGAGTTGTGTGATTTCGTCGGCACGGTTCGCGATGCCGGGTGCACCAGTTTTACGGTGCATGCGCGGATCGCGATTCTGGAGGGGTTGTCGCCTAAGGAGAACCGCGACATCCCGCCCCTTCGCTATGACGTGGCGGCGCAGTTGAAGAAGGATTTTCCGGAGCTGGAGATTATTCTCAACGGCGGGATCAAGACGCTGGAGGCCTGTCACGAGCATTTGCAGACGTTCGATGGCGTGATGCTCGGTCGTGAGGCGTATCACAATCCTTATGTGATGGCTGAGGTGGATCAGCAACTGTTCGGCAGCACGGCGCCGGTGATTAGCCGGGCCGAGGCGCTGGCGCAGCTGCGGCCTTATATAGCGGCGCATATTGATGCAGGCGGCTCGATGCACCACATCACTCGGCATGTGCTGGGGCTGGGTACCGGGTTTCCGGGGGCGCGCAAGTTTCGGCAGTTGTTGTCGGTGGATATTCATAAGGCTAAAGAGCCTTTGGTGTTGCTGGATCAGGCGGCGGAGTTGCTTGAAGGACGCTAACGGTCACCCCGGTTGAACCTGCGCCCGGATTTGGCATCGTATTTACGGACACCGCGCCCCGCCATTCAAACAGCCGTTTTCAGGTTGTTGCCGCTGGGGACTTCGATACGTACATGCGCCCTTGAGTGGCTGTCAGCGCTCGGGTAATGTCATTAGACCCATAGGACAGAGCACGCCCATGACTTCCAAGCTGGAACAACTCAAACAGATGACCACCGTGGTTGCCGACACCGGCGACTTCGAAGCAATTGCTCGCGTAAAACCGGTGGACGCTACCACCAACCCTTCCCTGCTGCTCAAAGCGGCGGCCATCCCTGGTTATGCCGAGTTGCTGAACGCTTGCGTCAGCGACTGCAAGGGCGATGTGGGCCTGGCCAGCGACCGCTTTGGCGTCGCGGTAGGGCAAGAGATCCTGAAAGTGATTCCGGGCCGTATTTCCACTGAAGTGGATGCGCGCCTGTCGTTCGACACTGACGCCGTATTGAAGCGTGCACACCGTCTGATCGAGCTGTACGACAAGGCCGGCATTGGTCGCGACCGTGTACTGATCAAGATCGCTTCCACCTGGGAAGGCATCCGCGCTGCCGAGATTCTGGAAAAAGAAGGCATCCAGACCAACCTGACGTTGCTGTTCTCGTTCGCGCAAGCGGCGGCGTGTGCCGATGCGGGTGTGTTCCTGATTTCGCCGTTCGTGGGCCGGATCTACGACTGGTACAAGAAGGCCAACGGCAACGACTACACCGGCGCAGATGATCCGGGCGTGCAGTCGGTGACACGCATTTACAACTACTACAAGGCCAATGACTACAAGACCGTGGTCATGGGTGCGAGCTTCCGTAATCTGAATCAGATCGAGCAGCTGGCTGGTTGCGACCGTTTGACCATCAGCCCGGACTTGATCGATAAGCTGGCGGCGGACACGGGTAAACTGGAGCGTAAACTCGCTCCGGGGCATGCCGGTGAAGCGCGTTTGAGCCTGAATGAAGCGCAGTTCCGTTGGTTGTCGAACGAAGATGCGATGGCGACCGAGAAACTGGCTGAGGGGATTCGTCAGTTTGCTCGCGACCAGGAGAAGCTTGAGGCGCTGCTGCAGGCCAAGCTGTGATCTAGTTCAAAGCAGTGCAAAAAGGGCGAACCTTGATGGGTTCGCCCTTTTTTGTGTGCGTGTGTTTGGTGTTGGCTTCGCACTTGGGAGTTTGGGGGGGGCTATAAGGCCGCCATCGCCAGCAAGCCGGCTCCTACACGTGATGGTTCGGCGAAGGCATTGTTGGGGCGGCTTGCTGGCGATGAGGCCAGAGATGCGATGGCGACCCAGAAACTGGCTGAGGGGATTCGTCAGTTTGCTCGCGACCAGGAGAAGCTTGAGGCGCTGCTGCAGGCCAAGCTGTGATCTAGTTCAAAGCAGTGCAAAAAGGGCGAACCTT
>NZ_BDAG01000003.1 GCF_002091715.1 Pseudomonas migulae NBRC 103157
CAGTGGCAACACCATCAAGCAGGGGTTTTGTACTCATTCTCCCGCTGCAACGCCCGCGCCTGAACCACATCCAGCACAGCACAGCCCTCACGCATGAGCAGATGCACGGCGCGGGTGATTCGCGTCAGATCACAGTCGGAAATGTTTTTCAGGTTCAGGCTGGTGAACGTGTCTGCCAGATCGCGAACCACGCTGAAGCGGTGCATGGCGCAGGCGGTGAGTTCGCTGAGTTCTTTGTGGGTGTTGACGAAGAGCACCGGTGTTTCGGCGTCGTAGGTGTCGATTGGGAGGTAACGCGGCATGACTTGGAACATGAAGTAACTCCTGTAATGGGAGCTACCACCATTCGCGGCCAAACGAAGAGGGTGGCAGCCATACGCGGGTTGGCCGACCGGGCACAGGAACCGGCACACCCGAAGGTGTCCCACGCACAGCTGCCATAAAACAACACCTCAGGCACAAAGTGCCTGAGGAGGTGTTGCTACGCTGTAGCGTTCCTGCACCGACCGGCCAAGGTCGTTCGCGGTGTTTTCCGCGAGCCCGAACTATGGAGTCGATCCCGAAACGCGGCAACAAGATACGTTGTAGGAAACGTCTTGAAAAGTTGTGTGCCTCACGATGCTCATTTCAGCCCGTGTGGGAGAACGACGCATACCCTGTAGGAGCAGAGCTTGCTCGCGATGGCGATCTTTCTGTCAGTCACGTTTTTGAGTGTTAAACCGCCGTTCAAGCGGGGGGATGCCGAAGGCTCACATGTAGCTGCTGATATACAGCACTAGATTCCTGGGTAATTTAATCATTGCGAGACGTTCAATTGCCGTCATCTGCCTGGCGGTTAGAAGATGGCTCGCCATGGCATCCTCTTCTTCATGCCAAGCCATTATCGGCATCAGGGCATCCGTGGTAACGGTCGGGGGCAAGTCGATCTCGAATACAGCCAAGTCGGTGGCTTCTTCTCTGCCGTAAATCTGAAACTTCAAATCATATTTCATGAGTCAACCTTCCTGGTTCTGTTTGCTGGCTGTGTCTGCGCCCCGGTCTCCGAGTTGAACTTGCCGAGGGGAGCCTCGAAACTACTTGGGGCGCTCAGGCGCTGGCGTGAGGACGTTTCCCAAATGCAGCGCTGAAATTTCCTATTCCTTGATAGGAACAGGAGCCGTGATGAAAAATCAGAGCGAATACCAGCCGGTCTGCAATTGCAGGGTTGTCCTGCAACATAGAGTCTTCCATACGGATCTGTGGTGTTGGCTGATTTGTGTGTCATGGTTGGGTCACACGACCATGTTTTAGTTTTCCTTTTTCAGGGAGAACGCCATGAGCGAATTCAACCTCGGCCGCCGTCGTGTCATGCAGGCGGTCGGCGCCGGGCTGTTGTTGCCCGGCCTTGCGCCGGCGGTGATCGCTTCGGTCAAGGATCGGCCGCAACTCACCGATGGTGTGCAGTCCGGCGACGTGCTGGGTGACCGGGCGATGGTCTGGAGCCGCAGCGATCGTGCGGCGCGGATGGTGGTGGAGTGGGACACCCGCAGCGTGTTCGCCAACCCGCGCCGGTTCGTTTCGCCCCTCGTCGATGCCCGCAGCGATTTCACCGCGCGGGTCGAGCTCACCGGTCTGCCCGCCGACCAGGCGATTTTCTATCGCGTGCATTTCGAGGACGCCCAGAGCGGCGTCGCCAGCGAACCCTGGTTCGGTCACTTGCGCAGCGTGCCGCAGACCCGGCGCGACATCCGTTTCGTCTGGAGCGGCGACACCGTCGGCCAGGGGTTCGGCATCAACCCGGACATCGGCGGCATGCGCATCTACGAAGCCATGCGCCTGCGCCTGCCGGACTTCTTTATTCACAGTGGCGACACCATCTACGCAGACGGTCCCATACCTGCGCAGCTCACCACAGAGAGCGGCCGCGTGTGGCGCAACATCACGACTGAAGCCAAGAGCAAAGTGGCCGAAACCCTCGACGAGTATCGTGGCAATTACCGCTACAACCTGATGGACGAAAACGTCCGCCGCTTCAACGCCGAGGTGCCGCAGATCTGGCAGTGGGACGACCATGAAGTGGTGAACAACTGGTCGCCGGGCAAGCAACTCGATGAGCGCTACAGAAGCAAAGATATCCACAGCCTGGTGGGGCGTGCGCGCCAGGCCTGGCTTGAATATGCACCGATGCGCTTGCAGAGCGCCGATGGCGGTGGGCGGATTTATCGCAAGATCGGTTACGGGCCGATGCTCGATGTGTTTGTGCTCGACATGCGCAGCTATCGCGAAGCCAATGACAACAACCTTGGGGGCGCCAAACCCTTTCTCGGACGTGAGCAACTGGATTGGCTCAAGCGTGAATTGAAAGGCTCTCAGGCCCAGTGGAAAGTCATCGCCGCCGACATGCCGATCGGCCTCGGTGTGCCCGATGGCGAAGTCAGCCCCGGCGTGGCGCGCTGGGAAGCGGTGGCCAATGGTGATCCGGGACCGGCCCAGGGACGCGAACTGGAAATCGCTGAATTGCTCGGTTATCTGCGGGCGCAACAGGTGCGCAATTTCGTGTTCCTGACGGCGGATGTGCATTACTGCGCGGCGCATCATTACCACCCGGATCGTGCGGCGTTTCAGGACTTTGAACCGTTCTGGGAGTTTGTTGCCGGGCCGTTGAATGCAGGGAGCTTCGGGCCGAATCCGCTGGATAAAACCTTTGGGGCGCAAGTGGTGTTCGAGAAGGCGCCGCCCGCGCAGAACACCTCGCCGTTTGCCGGGTTTCAGTTTTTTGGCGAGGTGAATATCGAGGGGACGACGGGGGAGATGAGTGTGGTGTTGCGGGACCTGGATGGGGTGGCGGTGTTTGAGCAGAAATTGCAGCCACTATGACCTGTAGGAGCCGGCTTGCTGGCGATGGCGTTTTTGATATCGCCATCGCCAGCAAGCCGGCTCCTACAGGGGGAGGTAGGTCAGTAAACGTCGCGGCGGTAGCGGCCCTGTTCGATCAGGCGGTCGACTTCTTCGATCCCGAGCACTTGATTCAGCACGTGATCCACCCCCGAAGCCATCCCCTGCAAGCTGCCGCAGATGTAAATCACGGCACCGTCGGCCAGCCATTGCTTGAGCAGATCGGCCGATTCACGCAGGCGATCCTGCACATAGATCTTCTCGGCCTGATCCCGCGAAAACGCCAGGTCCAGACGCTCGATGTCTCCGGAAATCAGCCACTCTTCCAGCTCGGCACGGCACAGGTAGTCGTGTTCGCGATTGCGCTCGCCGAACAGCAGCCAATGACGTTGCTGCCCATCGGCAATCCGCGCCTTGAGCAAACTGCGCAGTCCGGCCAGGCCGGTGCCGTTGCCCAGCAGGATCATCGGTACCGGTTCGACCGGCAGATGGAAACCGCTGTTGCGTCGTACGCGCAAACTGATGGTACTGCCCACCGGTGCGTGTTCGGTCAGCCATCCGGAACCGACCCCCAGACTGCCGTCAGGATGCACTTCCTGGCGCACGATCAGTTCCAGCACGCCGTCGGCGGCAATCGAGGCGATGGAGTATTCGCGCATGGCCAGTGGCACCAGCGCATCAACCAATGCTTGCGCGTGCAGGCCAACGAGGTGGGCGCGGTTCTCGGGCAATTGTCGACTGGCGAGGGCTTGTTCCAGAGGTTGCGACAGGTCATCGAGCACCACCGTGGCCCGGCCATCAATGCCCAGACCGTCGAGGAAATGTTCGATCACCCACGGGCAGTTGCGTGGCAACACTTCCACCAGGTCACCGGCCAGCCAGCTGCTGGTGGTCGGGGCGCTGAGGCCCAGCAAGTACACGGGCGCACCGCTGCTGTCCGGGTTCATCAATTCGCGGCGGGTGAGTGTCCAGTTGTCGTAGCGCGGTGCTTGCCAAGTGTCCACGGGCGCCTGGCCGGTCAGCAGCCCGAGTTGCTGCTGCCAGTGACGCAAGGCGTAAGGGTCGCCGCAATCGACTTCCACGGGCGCGAACAGGTGCTTGCCACCGTGCTCGCCGAGCCAGGCGTGCAAGCGGCGGGCGAAACCGCAGAAGTGCTGATACTGGCGATCACCGAGTCCGAGCACCGCGTAATTCAGTCTCTCCAGACTCAACGCGCGGCCCAGCACCTTGCGTTCGAAACCGCGGGCGCTGTCCGGTGCTTCGCCGTCGCCGAAGGTACTGACCACGAACAGAGCGTTGCTCGAATCATGCAGGTCCTGTTCGCTGACATTCGCCAGCGGTGAAACCTTCACCGGCAGACCGGCAGCCTGCAATTGCCCGGCGGTCTGCCAGGCCAGTTGCTCGGCAAACCCGCTCTGGCTGGCGAAACCGATCAGCCACGCCGGTGCGTCGCTGCCCGGTTGCGCGAAACCTTTGCGGGCGTTCTTGATCTGCTTTTTCTTGCGTCGACGATCCAGGTACAGCAACCAGCCCGTGATGAAAAACAGCGGCATGGTCAGTGCGCTGATCGTCAGGATGATCCGGCCGACAATCCCGAAGTAACTGCCGACGTGCAGTGCGTAAATGCTGGTCAGCAGCTGCGCCTTGAGGCTCTTGTCGCTGTAACGGTCGTGGCGTTTGATGAGGCCGGTGGCCGGATCGAGGCTGATCTGGTTCAGCGCGCGATCGTGTGGCGAGGAGTTCAGCAGGTAAAACACAGTGGCCGGTTGCCCGGCCACTGGCGGCATGCGGATGTTGTAGGCGCTCAGTGCCGGACCGGCAGCGCTGTAGATGCTGCTCCACATCAAGGCGTAATCGGCGGTCGGTGCCGGGCCAGCAGGCGCAGGGCCGCGATTGCGAACCCGCTCGTTCTGCGGCGCATCGGACAGCAATCGGGTCAGGCCTTTGTTGTACCACTCATAGGACCACGACAACCCGGTCAACGCCGCCAGGAGGTAAAACACCAGACACCAGGTGCCGGCCACCGAGTGCAAATCCCAATTGAAGCTGCGGCCCTTTTTCTTCCAGTCGAGGGTCAGCCAGGCGCGCCAGCTTTTCCACTGGCGCGGCCAGCGCAGGTAAAGGCCGGACAGGCAGAAAAACACCAGAATCAGCGTACAGGCGCCGGTGATTTGCCGACCGGTATCGCCCATGGCGAGGAAGCGGTGCAGTTGCAGCATCAGGCCGAAGAAGTCCTGGCCGATGGCGTCGCCCTTGAACTCGGCGGTGTAGGGGTCGAAGTAGCGCATTTCGCCGCGTCGCTGCCCCGGCGGTGGTGTGAAGGCCACGCGTGCGGCGTTGCCGCTGTCGGTGTCGACCCAGAGCATCGAGACTTTCTTGCCCGACGCGCCTTCGATTTTTTCCACCAGTTCGGCGGGTGGCAGTACGCCGGCGACCTGTTTCTCGACCTGCAACACCGACGGGTTCAGTGCGCGCAGGATTTCATCCTCAAACGACACTGTCGCCCCGGTGATGCCCATCAGGGCCAGGACCAGCCCGGCACTGATACCGAAAAACCAGTGCAACTGGAACAGGGTTTTCTTCAACACGTTGCTCGCCTTGTTCGTTCAAAAATTGTCATCACGGCGCGCATTATGCCGTGGGCTGTCGAGAAGCATTCTTTTTTACACACAAAAGCCCCGTTCATATGGATGAACGGGGCCTGGCCTTCTGTAGGAGCGGGCGAAGCCTGCGATCCTTTGATCTTTGGCGATTTCAGCTCCACCCAAAATCAAGATCAAAAGATCGCAGCCTTCGGCAGCTCCTACGGTGTTGCGGGTCAGAAGTGGAAGTTGGCGCTCAGCAGGGCGGTACGACCCGCCGCCACATGGGCGTAGTGCGTCTGGAACACCTGGTCGAAGTAACGTTTGTCGGTCAGGTTCTGTACGTTGAGTTGCAGGTCGACGTTTTTGGTCAGGCGGTAGCTGGCCATTGCGTCGTAGCGCCAGTAGGACGGAATTTCCACCGAGTTGGCGATGTTGCCGAACTGCGAATCGACGAACGTGGCACCCGCACCAATGGTCAACTTTTCCGGCACCACATCATAGGTCGACCACAGGGTGAAGTTGTTCCGCGGGGTGCTCGGCATATGGTTGCCTTCATCGGCGGCGAGGGTGGTTTTGACCACTTCGCTTTCCATGTAGGTGTAGCCGCCATAGACCTTCCAGTTACGGGTCAACTTACCGGTGTACGTCAGCTCCAGACCGTTGACGGTTTGCTCGCCGTCCAGCACTTGCGTGGTGGCGCCATCCGGATCGTCGATACGGGCGTTGGTTTTCTCGGTGCGGAACAACGCGGCGGTCAATGACAGGTCATCACCGAAGAAGTCCCACTTGGTGCCGATCTCGTAGTTGCGGTTCTTTTCTGGATCGAGGTCGCTGTTGTTGGCGGCCAGTTCCAGGTTGCCGTTGCCGCTGGTTTCGCCCGCCGGGTTGCTGGAGGTCGAGTAGGCGGCGTAGATGCTGCCGTTCGGCAACGGGTTGTAGACCACGCCGATCTGGTAGTTCACCAGGTCGCTGGTGTTCTCGCGATCAAAACTCCCCGCCGGTGTGGTACGGCCAGCGTTTGCGAAGCCGCTGGATTTGACCTGGTAGTTGTCATAACGCAGGCCCAGGTTCAGGGACCACTGCTCGTTGAACTTCAGCGTGTCGAACACATAGGCGGCGGCAGTCTTGGTGTCGGTATCGGTGAACGCGGCGCTGTCGGTGATCCTGCCGTTCCAGTTATCCCCAGGCGTCGGGTTGTACAGGCTGGTGCAGTCGCCGGAGCGAAAGAGTGCAGGGTTGCACGTCGTGCCGTTGGCAGCCGAAGTCAGGATGTAGGGGCGGTTGTGGGTGTCCTGATAAGAAAACTCGATACCGGTGACCAGGCTGTGTTCGATGGCGCCGGTGTCGAACCTGGCGCTCAGGTCGGTCTGGTTGACCCAGCCGCTGGACGTCGAGTTACGGCTCTTGGTGCCACGGTAGACACTGCCCCGCGCGACGTTGCCCTTGCTGTCGTCCGGGTTGGTGACGATGTAGTCCAGGGTCGAACGGGACATGCGGAAGCTGTTGGACACGGTCAGGTCTTCATTCAGATCGTGCTCGATCTTGAAGGTGCCGCTGTCATTGGTCGTTTCGCGATAGTCGCGATGGGTGACGCCGTAGAAATTGTCGCGGTCGACATGCGCCGGTTTGTCGACGTTGTACTTGCTGCGGGCCGGGTTCAGGGTCAGCGGAATGCCGTAATCCGGCATGTCGTCGGTTTCGACGTGGTAGTAACCAAGGGTCACGCGAGTGTCGGTGCCCAGGCCGAAAGCGAAGGTCGGCGCCACACCCCAGCGGCTGACGTCCACAGTGTCACGGCCGGCGACATTGGCTTCGTGTTTCATCAGGTTCAGGCGCAAGGCCGAGGTGTCGTTCATCTGCTGGTTCAGGTCGAGCGTGGTGCGCTTGGTCTGATCCGAGCCCCAGGTGAAGCCGCCATTGTAGAAGCTGCCCAGTTTGGCGGTCTTGCTCACCAGGTTCAGGCTGCCACCGGTAGAGCCGGCTCCGGTGAAGGCAGACCCCGGGCCTTTGCTGACCTCGATCGATTCAACGTTGAAGATTTCGCGGCTCTGGGACGCCGGGTCGCGCATGCCGTCGACGAACGTGTCGCTTTCAGCGTTGAAGCCACGAATGATCGGACGGTCGCCCGCCGGGTTGCCACCTTCGCCAGCACCAAAGGTGATGCCCGGTGTGGTGCGCAAGGCGTCGACCAGGCTGGTAGCGCCCGTGTCGCGGATCACCTGCTGCGGAATCACGGTGACGCTTTTCGGTGTTTCGCGCAGCGGTGCGGTGTATTTCTTGTTGGCTGAGGTATCGGTCTTGTAGGAGGTATCGTCCTGGGCGTCGCCGGTGATGGCGGTAGCGCCCAGGGAAATCACGTTGCCCGGTGCTTTTTCGTCGGTTTTCTCAGCCGCGAAAACCATGTGGCCCGCAGAGCCGGCAGTGATCGCCACGCCAATTGCAGAAGCGAGTAAACGCGGTGAACTGACCGGTAATTGTGGTTGTTGGCGTGACATGTGAATTCCCCTCCCCAAGGATTTGAGGCCGCGGAATATAGGGTAGACGCGTCTGTGTATCAATTGCGAAACGTTACTATTCGCACTGAATTTACAATCTTTACAATTTACCCTTACGGTTTTTGGTGTTTCATTCGTCGTATGGGTTTTACACAGGCAATAAGAATCAATACCATTGCCATCCTTTTGCCTTTAGGTACTTTCCATGCTGCTGCACATCCCCGGCGTGTTCGCTAAAGAAGAGGTGCAGCGCATTCGCGAGGCTCTGGAACAGGCGGATTGGGCCGACGGAAAAATCACGGCCGGTTACCAGTCGGCCAAGGCGAAACACAATCTGCAACTGCCGGAAGGTCATCCGCTGGCCAAGGAAGTCGGCGCGGCGATGCTGGAGCGATTGTGGAAAAATCCGTTGTTCATGTCCGCGGCATTACCGCACAAGGTTTTTCCTCCGTTGCTGAACTGTTACACGGCGGGTGGCAGTTTCGATTTTCATATCGACAACGCCGTGCGTCAGCCCAAAGGCAGCATCGAGCGCGTGCGCACCGACCTGTCGGCGACGCTGTTCTTCAGCGAGCCTGAGGATTACGACGGCGGTGAACTGGAAATCCAGGACACCTTCGGCACCCAGCGCGTGAAGTTGCCCGCCGGCGACATGGTCCTGTATCCCGGCACCAGCCTGCACAAGGTCAACGCCGTCACCCGCGGCACTCGCTATGCCTCATTCTTCTGGACCCAAAGCCTGGTCCGCGAAGACAGCCAGCGCGCGCTGCTGTTCGAGATGGACGGGGCGATCCAGCAGCTGACGCAGGACATGCCGGATCACCCGTCGCTGATCCGCCTCACAGGCACGTATCACAACCTGCTGCGTCGCTGGGTCGACGTATGAGTTATCAATTGCGCCGCGAGGAAGTGCTCGACGGCGATCAGCTCAAAGCCATGCTCAATGAAAGTCCGGCGCGTGCGGCTCAGGCGATCCTGATCGCTGCACGCGAAGGGGTTCTCGACGCCCAGGCCTTGCTCGGCCAGATTCTGCTGGACGGGCAAGGCATCGAGCAGGACCCGCCATTGGCCGTGCGCTGGTTCGGAATCGCCGCCCAGCGTGGGCATCTGATGGCGCGCAACATGCTCGGTCGTTGTCACGAACACGGCTGGGGTTGCGTGGCGGATGCCTCGGTCGCCGCACGGCATTATCGCGTCGGCGCCGAAGCCGGACTGGATTGGGCGATGTACAACTACGCCAATCTGCTGGCGACCGGGCGCGGGGTAATGGAGGATCAGGCGCAAGCGCTGAACCTTTATCGCCGCGCTGCGGAGCTGGGCCACGCGAAGTCGATGAACCTGCTTGGGCGTTATCTGGAGGAAGGTCGGGTTTGCCCGGCAGATCCGCAGGCTGCGCGGGACTGGTATCGACGCTCGGCCGAAAGCGGCGATTTCCGCGGCCAGTTCAGTCATGGTGCGGTGTTGGTGGAGCTGGGCAGAATCGAAGAAGGACTTGCCTGGCTGCGTCTGGCGATGGTCAACGGAAATCAGCGTTTCCTTCAGGTGAGTGCTCAACGGTTGCGGGATGCGGCCGAACCGGTGCTGAAGTTGCTGGCCGAAGATTACAAAAAACATGAGCAAGCAAAATTCGGCCGAGCTGAATGATCTCTGTGGTCGTTTTGTTAGTTGTTTTTTGATTCTGTATTCTTTTCTTATATATGCCCCTCGGGGTTTCTTTGACATTACTTTTATAAGTGTTTTAGTCTTTTCGCTGGCGCAACTGATCTGAATATTAAAGTTGTGCATTAGCGATCAACTTCATGTTGTTCGAATTACATTCATGCATATAATTAATGGAATAGTTATGAGCGATAATACGTTGTGGGAGCGCTCCTTGCAGGGCGCCAGCTATGAGAAATTAACCGAGTTTGCCACGGAAGTTCCAAGGATCCTGTCCGATGTGTCCAAAGCGGATGCGGACGATGTAACGCGTGAAACCGGTCTGCTACTGACAAAAAAACAAGTCATCGATTTGAGGCGTTACGAGGCTGCGGGGCTGGCCCTTCCTTACTCGCTCAAGGATGTCACCGACTACTTGCGCTTCGGTGCCGGCCAGGATGGCGGTGCCGGTCTCAGGGCGGCCGATTTTCTGCAGACGTTTACGGCCACTCGCGATCACGCCCGGCGTTGGTCACCGTTGCGCGAACGCATCATGGTCACCGGTACCGAGCTGAAGTTGTTTGGCGCGAGCATGCAGCGCTACGGCAAGGATATGGAAGAGGTCTACCTGGATCTCAAGTCCGGCCCTTTGCTTGAAAAGCACAATGTCAAGACGCTGGACGAACTGAAGAAGTTGCAGCTTGAGCTGAGCGACAAGTTTCCCGGTATAGAACTTGATTCGGACACGATCCCTGATATGAGGTTTTATCTGGGCAGGATATTCGAAAAAGTTACCTCCAGTCTGGATAATGTTCGAGGTATAAAAACCGATCTGGACTCGTTTGGCTATGACTTGCGAGAAAAAGTGCTGCCGGGAATAAAGTTGAGAGTGGCACTGATCAAAACCAACTCTTATCCTGCCGAAGTAAAGAAACTGGATGAAATCATCGCCGGTCGTGCCGCGGAAATTCTGGAAAAAAACACCCAGTATCAGGCCTTGGTCGACAAGTCTCTGAGTTCTGCAGCCGGTTTGAATGTGTTTGGTTTGGGAATGGCCATTTACTACGGTGTAGAGGCGGAGGCCGTACGTAACGCTCGTAAAGAGCTGAATGCGTTGCAGGACAAGGATATTGAAGTCCTGGGAAACATGAATCGGACCCTCGGTTCGTTGAAGCGAGTGGAGCAGGATCTGCAAAACCTGACAATTATCGCCATCGATGCCGATCTGGCCACGCAGAACCTCATGCATGTCTGGAATGTGATGCATCGGTATGTCGATGAGTCTTCGACAGCCATGTTGGGGATCACCGATGCGCTGAGCCTGAGGCGCTTCATGTCGGCGTTCCGGGAGGTCGTTGGCCCGTGGGTACAAATCCACAACGACGCAGACCTCGTGATCGAGGTATTCAGAGAAGCAGATCGCGAATATGGCCAGACTCAAGGAATGGTGGTGCCAAAAATGACAACGTTCTCCGGCAAGAATGACTATCCAGCGTTTAACCTTCAGGCCTTGAAAGACAGTCATCACGCAATGCGCGACGATGCCGTCGCTGCTGAAGCGCTTTTTATCCGTCTCAATTATTTGCCAGGCGTATTCGATCGATTCAAAAGAGTGCTCGGAGATGTCAGTGCCGCTGCCCGCAATTTGCGTGAGTCCAGCTTCAACAGCAAGATGGACCTGGAATCCAAGGTTCGTAAACTGATTGCTCTTGAACAGGAGTTGGCAGACGCGGCGCAAGGCACCGAGGAGTTTGCAGAGATCGAGGAAGATCTCGAGGCCGCCTTGAAAAAAATGCTCGCCATTACTCGCAACGAGGCAAGCCAGGTGAGCATTCGTTTGGCCAATATCAGCGACGGATATGATCAGCGCACCACGTCGGGCTACATCGTCGGCCTGGAAAAAGACCAGCTCGATCTAAAGAATTCCCGTCAGGCATTAGGCGAAACCCTGGCCAAGGTTCAAAGCGAGTTCAAGGTGTTATCCGAGGCAATCAGTGCGATTGAAAAAGCCGGCATCGAGAAGATCGGCAAAGACATTGCGTTGACCATCGATAAGCTCAAAGAGCTCGGCATGGCGCCACCACAAGCTCAGATCGTGCTGTTTGCGATCGACGAACTGAAGAAAGCGATCGCCGATATCAACGAAGGCATTACTTTCATCAACATGATTCATGCAAGCAACAAGTTTCAGGCGCAGGTCGATGAGCTGGGTCGCAAGATTGCGCAGAAAGACGAGGAGATCGATCAGTCGGTCGGCAAGATCGAGTTTATTCACTTGATCCATGCACTGGACGATCAGCGCCGGCTTTATGTTGGCGAGTACAAGCAGGCAGCCGCTACGTTCAATCAATTCCTGGCGGCTGTGGAGGGTAACAGGACGGGTGATGTCGCGATGCGCAGTGCCAGGGCCATAAAAGAAGCGGGCCAGTTCATTGGCTTTCTGACGCCTGTCTCACAGCCATAACAACATCATTGACCGATGGCAGGGGGAGTTTTCGTTGAGGTGGTGACCCCTGCCTGATGTTTTTCCATTCTGGCATTCGCCAGTGTCACCAGGTCATTCCCCATGTATGAATTTCTTCTTGCGCAGAGGCACTTTGTTGCCTTGAAAAAGTACTTTGATTTTCTTCGTGTACTTCCCGCCACGCTGGACCAGCTGAAACGCCATTCAGATAACTTGCAACGTCAGGGACACGTTCTGACGACACTGCCCGATGCCGAGCGACTCAAGGTGTTGGCGTCATTCAGTTACGGTTATCTGGAACGGCTCGAAGCTGATATCTCGGCGTTGGGCAAAGTGTGTAATGAGAACTTGAGCTACATCGCAGAGTTTGCCGACGAGAGTCGAAAAATAGCAGCGCAAACGTCTCATGGTGGTCGGCATTTGAGCATCAGCGCTGTGGATTTCAAGCGATTCAGTCTGTCCAGGTCGCAATGGTGGATCTGGTTTCCTCCCAAGGATGTAAAAGGCCTGACCCACGAGCTTTACTTTCGTCTGAGCCGCACCACTTCCGCATTATTGGATTTCAAAGCTGTGCCGAAGGAATTGAATCTTGATATCCACAACGTGTTTGAGCGCTTTTTCCGCTCGTTGACGTTGAAGCCTTGTGAGTGCCACTCGCACTATTCCCGGATTGAAACCTGGTATGTAGAAAGTGGGTCCAGCCTGCCCGGTATGAGGAACTCCGCCAGTCCCGGGAGTTCTGTGCAGGCGCGTCGGACCCGGTCCAACGAGCATCTGCGCGAACTGTTCGCGATCAAGACTGACGCCTGTTCAGCCGTTCACAACCTGAACGACTTCCTGTTTGCCATGCGCAGTTTTCTGCGGGTCGCAGAGAATGAGTTGCTGGCCGTCAAGCCGACCATGAAACTCTCGCACTTGAATTGCGCCTTGGCGCAGATCGAACATGTACTGAGGGAGGTCAAGTCGATGGCCGACCGAATGCAGCAATGGTCCCGGCCATAAAAAAAGGTCCATGACATGTCATGGACCTTTTGTTTTTCAGCCAGCGGTATTTACACGTAGAACGATTTCAGCGGCGGGAAGCCATTGAATTCGACAGCGCTGTAACTGGTGGTGTACGCACCGGTCGACAACCAGTACAAACGATCGCCAATCGCCAGGTTCAGCGGCAGGCCGTATTTGTAGTTCTCGTACATGATGTCGGCGCTGTCGCAGGTCGGGCCGGCGATGACCACTTCTTCCACTTCGCCTTTCTTCTCGGTCCAGATCGGGAACTTGATGGCTTCGTCCATGGTTTCGATCAGGCCGGAGAACTTGCCCACATCCGTGTACACCCAACGCTCGACGGCGGTACGGGATTTGCGCGCCACCAACACCACTTCGCTGACCAGAATGCCGGCGTTGGCGATCAACGAACGGCCCGGTTCCAGGATGATTTCCGGCAGGTCATCACCGAAGTCTTCCTTGAGGAAGCGGATGATTTCTTCGGCGTAGGTTTCCAGGCTGTTGGTACGGGTGATGTAGTTGGCCGGGAAGCCGCCACCCATGTTGATCAGCTTGAGGTGGATGCCGTCTTCCTCTTTCAGACGCTCGAAGATCACTTTGACCTTGGCGATCGCCGCGTCCCAGACGCTGATATCGCGCTGTTGCGAGCCAACGTGGAACGAGATGCCGTAAGGCACCAGGCCCAGGTCGCGGGCGAGGATCAGCAGGTCCATGGCCATGTCGGTCTGGCAGCCGAATTTGCGCGACAACGGCCAGTCAGCGGTGGTCGAGCCTTCGGTGAGGATGCGCACGTAGACTTTCGAACCCGGTGCAGCCTTGGCAATGTTGCGCAGGTCGGCTTCGGAGTCGGTGGCATACAGGCGCACGCCCTTCTCGTAGAAGTAGCGAATGTCCTTGGATTTCTTGATGGTGTTGCCGTAGCTGATGCGATCCGGGCCGACGCCCTGGTTCATCACTTTGTCGAGCTCGTAGATCGAAGCGATGTCGAAGTTCGAGCCTTTCTCTTTGAGCAGGTCGATGATTTCGACGGCCGGGTTGGCCTTGACCGCGTAGTAGACCTTGGCGAATTCGAAACCGGCGCGCAGGTCGTCATAGGCCTGGCTGATCATCGCGGTATCGATCACCACGAACGGGGTTTCTTGTTTGTCGGCGAAGGCCTTCATTTTCTGGAAGGTATCGCGCGCGAAATAGTCTTCGACGTTGATCGACATGCTGGGAACTCCTACTGGCAAACTGAAATTATCAATGGGTGCAAATGAACGTCCTCCGTATCCCCACTTTGGTTCGCCTACTTCCCAAGGCATGTCGCCGAAAGCAAAAAGGCCACGGGAGGCGGTGCTTCCCTTGGCCTTGCTGTCTCGTCGTCAGTACTTGAGCCGGATGGATCGTTTCCAGCATGGACGTTCGGCGCGAACTTTAGGGCGTGAGGGGCTTGAGATCAACAAAAAATGTCGCGTTTTTGCACGCTTCCGTCGTGCGGTCCCCGACAGTTACTGATGTAACCGACCTGCATGACAGTGTGATGTTCCCCGGATGAGGAATTCTGGAGGGATTTACACATAGCTTATGGGGCGAGGGGGCTTGCCCCCGTTCGACCGCGCAGCAGTCGTAAAATCAGCGCATGCGGTTATCAGAATAACCGCGTGCTCTGGTTTCAGGGCCGCTTTGCGGCCCAACGGGGGCAAGCCCCCTCGCCACAGGATCAGGCGACAGCAGTCTCGGCCGGCGAAACAATACTGGTCTTGCCCCCACGGGACTTGCCGGAGCTCAAATACTCGGCAATCGACTCCTGGGTCACTTCCCCGAGGAACACCCGCTCGGCATCCATCACCGGCAACCACGAACGATTGAACTCGTACATCCGTGACAGCAGGATGCGCAAGTGCTCGTCGTACGCCGCGGTGGCGTTGAACTCGCGCAAATACTGCGCGCATGTACCGGCCTGACGGTGCAGGTCGCGACGTCGTACATAACCGAGCGCCTTGTTCGCACCATCCGTGACCACCACATACCGACGGTCGAGTTCGTCCATCAACTCCAGGGCTTGCGCCACCGGCGTTTCCGGGCTGACGGACGGCGCGTTGTCTGCCGCGTCTTCGGCCTTCACCAGCAACAGGCGCTTGAGGGTGCTGTCCTGGCCGACGAAGTTGCTGACAAATTCATCCGCCGGGTGCGCCAGCAGCGTGTCCGGGTGATCGATCTGCAACAGTTTACCGGCACGGAAAATCGCAATTTTGTCGCCCAGCTTGATCGCCTCGTCGATGTCGTGGCTGACCATGATCACGGTCTTGTTCAGCGCGCGTTGCATCTCGAAGAATTCGTTCTGGATCATCTCGCGGTTGATCGGGTCGACCGCGCCGAACGGTTCGTCCATCAGCAACAGCGGTGCATCCGCCGCCAGGGCGCGAATCACGCCGATCCGTTGCTGCTGGCCCCCGGACAATTCACGCGGGTAGCGCGTCAGATATTGCTTGGGCTCAAGCTTGATCATGCTCATCAACTCGCGGGCGCGGTCGTGGCATTTCTGTTTGTCCCAGCCCAGCAGGCGCGGAACGATGGTGATGTTTTCCTCGATGGTCATGTTCGGGAACAGACCGATCTGCTGGATCACATAACCGATGTTGCGACGCAGAGTCACCGCGTCGAGGTCGGTGGTGTCTTCGCCGTTGATCAGAATCTTGCCCGAGGTCGGTTTGATCAGACGGTTGATCATCTTCAGCGTGGTGCTTTTACCGCAGCCCGATGGCCCGAGGAACACACAGATTTCGCCTTCATTGACGGTCAGGCTCACCGAGTCCACGGCTTTCACATCTTTGCCGTTGCTTTGGAAGGTCTTGCTGAGGTTTTGAAGTTCGATCATTTCAGGAGTCCTTTTGGAGTCAGCGTGCGTTGCAGCCATTGCAGAAGCAGGTCGGCGAAGATGGCCAGGAGACTGACCAGCACGGCGCCGACGATCAGCATCGACATGTCGCTGCGGCTGATGGAAGCGAGAATGAGTACACCGAGGCCACCGGCGCCGATGGTCGCGGCGATGGTCATGACACCAATGTTCATGACCACGGCGGTGCGCACGCCGGCGAGGATGACCGGCACCGCGATTGGCAGTTCGACCATGCGCAGGCGCTGGCCGAAGGTCATGCCGATGCCGCGTGCGGCTTCGCGAATGCCCGGTTCGACGCCGGTCAACGCGAGGTAGGTGTTACGCATGATCGGCAGCAGCGAGTACAGAAACACCGCGGTGATCGCCGGCATCGGACCCAGGCCCTGGCCGAATGTCGAGTAGAACGGCAGCAGCAGGCCGAACAGTGCAATTGACGGCACGGTCAGCAGCACCGTGGCGCTGGCCTGCAACGGGCCGGCCAGCGTCGGGAAGCGCGTCATCAGAATGCCCAGCGGCACGCCGACCAGAATCGCCAGGGTCACGGCGATACCGACCAGGGTGATGTGCTGCCAGGTCAGGTGCAGCACCAGCGGCCAGTCGAGATGGGAAAAGGCGTTCAGAAATTCCATGACTTTTCCTCCTTAGTTGATTGGATGCTGGCGCAGGAAATCGGCGGCAACGGATGAAGGGCTTTCGTGATCGACATCGACCCGTGCGTTGAGCTGGCGCATGGTTTCGTCATCGAACAGCTCGGCCAGCGGCTTGATCTCTTGCGCCAGTTTCGGATGGGCATCGAGGTAAACCTGACGCACCACCGGCGCAGCGGTGTAGTCCGGGAAGTAGTGCTTGTCGTCTTCGAGCAACTTGAGTTTGAAGGCGTTCAGGCGACCGTCGGTGGTGTAGACCAGACCGGCAAACACCTGGCCATTGCGCAGGGCGGTGTAGACCAGCCCGGCATCCATCTGGCGGATGTTTTTGCGGGTCAGGTTCATGCCGTAGAGGTCGACCATGCCGTCCAGACCGTCGGAACGGTTGGCGAACTCGGTGTCCAGCGCGACCAGGTGATTGGTTTTCGCCTCAGCCTGCAGCACTGTGTTCAGTTCGCTGATGGTGTTAATCTGCGGGTAGGCCTTTGCGGTTTTTTCCGGCAGGGCCAGGGCATAGGTGTTGCTGAACTTCGACGGGGTGAGCCAGATCAGGCCTTTTTTCGCGTCGAGTTCTTTCACCTTGGCGTAGGACTGAGCGCTGTCGAGTTTCTCGGTGATGTGGTTGTAGGCCACCAGCGATACGCCGGTGTATTCCCACATCAAATCCAGCTGGCCACTTTCGTGGGCGCTGCGAGCGAGGTTGCTGCCCAGACCGCCGGTCACCTGGGTTTCGTAACCCTTAGTGCGCAGGTACTGGGAGGTGATTTCCGCGAGCAGGGTTTGCTCGGTGAACACCCGGGCGCCGATGCGGATCACGGGTTTTTCTGCGGCTTGGACGATTCCCGAGAACAGCAGAGCGCAGCCTATTAAAAAGCTTAATTTTTTCATAAAAATTCCTTTGCCGAGGCTTAAGACGGGCGCAAGCCGCGTTCGAGCCAGAGGCGGCTGACGAGTGTCACCAGACCGTCGAGCAGCAAGGCGAGCAGGGCGGTGCAGGAAGCGCCGAGCAGCAGTTGCGGCTGATTGTTCAGGGCGATGCCGGGGAAAATCAGGCTGCCCAGACTGTTGGCGCCGATCAGGAATGCCAGGGGGGCCGTCCCGACGTTGATCGCCAGTGCCACGCGCACGCCACCGATGATGATCGGTACGGCGTTCGGCAGTTCGACACGCCACAGCACTTGAGTCGGTGTCATGCCGATGCCGACGGCCGCTTCCTTGAGTGAACCCTGTACGTTTTTCAGGCCTTCATAGGTGTTGCGCACGATCGGCAACAACGAGGCGAGGAACAGGGCGAAGATCGCGGGACCGCTGCCGATGCCGAGGATGCCCAGGGCGATGGCGAGTACGGCGAGAGGCGGCACAGTGTTGCCGATGTTGAAGATCTGCATGAAGCGTTCAGCACGTCCCACCATGCTCGGACGGCTGAGGACGATGCTGGCGGGGATGCCCACGACGAGGGCGGCCAGCATGGAAACGAGGACGAGAATCAAGTGAGCTTGCAGGTAAAACAACAAATCGTCGCGGTAATGTTCGATCGTGTTGATGCCAATCCAGTGGACCAGCAGGGCCAGGAGAGCGACGACAACCGCACCTCCTATCAGCCCCTTGCCATAGCGAATAGCCACAGGCGGACTCCTTTTTTCTTTGTCGGCGAACGCAGTCCCGTGTGGCATGCCATTCCTGGCTGCCGGGCAAAAAGCGTTCGCGAGAAGCAGCTCTTCATGCTGGTAAAACCGCATGAGATCGAGCCATAAGCGCAGCCTCGTCAGGCTAACTTGCAGATTTTTCAAACCCTGCTACGAGTGCTGTAACAGGGGAGTGGACGCCTCCACCTTTTAAAAGGTTCCATATTTAACAGCAGATAGCCACCCTTGATGCCTGACCACGTCCCTGTAGGAGCCGGCTTGCTGGCGATGGGCGCGCCTCGGTCTGCCAGATACACCGAGGCGACGCTATCGCCAGCAAGCCGGCGCCTACAAAGTTCCGGGCGTCCGGGCGGGCGGTGGTCCGTGACGGTCGGTTTGCGCTATACTCGCCGCCCTTTTTTGAATCACCGCCAGGCGATTTCCCATGACCAAACAGGCCGCCGAAGTCGCGAAACGCCGCACTTTCGCCATTATTTCCCACCCTGACATTACCCTCTGAGTCAGGCGAAGACAGGCCCCGTCATATTCCGATTTTATCTACTGATTCCATTGATGAAAATCACCGCGACCGCGACAATCTGAGACACCCGAAGACAAGCTGAGCCACAGGGTTTGTGTACATGGCAGCGTACACAAAACAGCCTTTCGGAAGACCCAGAAAATTATGTACGCAGTCCGGAGAGCTTATGGCGATCTCAGACGCATGGCTGAAGGCCAACAACGGCAAACCCCGCAGTACACGTGAAGAGAAATCAGACCGCGACGGGTTTGGTGTGCGCGTCACCCCGAAGGGCAAGATCACTTTTCAGCTGCGCTTTCGCTATGACGGTCGCCCCTGCCGCCTTGATCTCGGCACCTATCCGCTGATGTCACTCAAGGATGCGCGCGCAGAAACGCAGCGCCTGCGTTCCCAGCTTGAGCAGGGACACGATCCGAGGGTGGTGAAGCAGCTGGAGAAGCAGGCGATCCTCCAGGCAGATTCCGTGGAGTCGCTGTTTCGCCAGTGGTACGAGGCGTATTGCAAAGGGAACAAGAAGGGGCATCACGAAATCCTGCGCTCTTTCGAGATCCATGTGTTCCCTAGAGTCGGCAAGCTTCCTGCCGGGAAAGTCACCCTGCACGAATGGCTAGCACTTCTTGAGGGGCAAGCCAAAGCAAGGCCCGGTATCGCCGAACGCATCCTGGTCAATGCCAAACAGATGCTGAAATGGGGTGTGAAGCGCCGGTTAATCCCCTCGCACCCGCTATCGGAGATCAACGCCAAGGAAGACTTGCAGATCAAAAAAATCGTCGGGTCGCGCTCCCTTTCCGACGATGAAATCAAGCTGGTGTGGAAAGCCATGGAGCAATCGCGCATGGCGACCAAGAACAAGATTTTCCTGAAGCTGTGTCTGATCTACGGATGCCGTAACAGCGAGTTGCGTCTTAGCGAAAAAAGCCATTTCGACTTTGCCAAGAAGATTTGGACGGTGCCCACTGAAAACCACAAGCTGGGCAAAGCTTCAGGAAAGCCGCTTCTGCGTCCGATCACCCCGGATATTGAGGCGCTGATCAAACAGGCCGTGGCGCTCAGCGCCGAGGGCAAGTTCCTGTTCACCAACAGTGGCACAACCAAACCGATGGGGGCGGGGGCTCCCTTGCAGCTGCCTTACAACATCATGCAGTGGCTGCGGCGACATGAGAAATACGAAATGCAGCACTGGTCGGTTCACGACCTGCGCAAGACCGCGCGCACCAATTTCTCGACCCTGACCGAGCCCCATATCGCCGAAATCATGCTCGGTCACAAGCTTCCGGGGAGCTGGCAGGTGTACGACCAGTATGACTATCTGTCGGAGCAGAAGGACGCCTATAGCGCGTGGTGGCAGCGCCTCATAGCTCTAACATTATAAAATCCCATCGCAGTAGAACTAATCAAAAAGCGCGATTCAACATACTTGGACTGATAATACTCAGTCAGGATAAGAATTTATCTGGGACTATGAAGTCTTCGTCCCAAAGCAACCATAGACTTCGCAAAATCTGCGTTCAAAATTTTTCAGCAAACTATGATTCCGCCTTCTACACTATAGTGGTTATATGTAGCTGTGCTGACTGAATTTCATTAATATCAAATTGAAATATAGGTGGCGACTATGAAAGCAGAAATCAAGGTGGTCGGGTCAATTAGTGAGGCAGGAAATCCCTACCTGATTGTGAGGCTGCGTACTGAATTTGAAATGCTCCTTACTCCGGATAGTATAAATAAGATAGCGCAGGTTGTGTCCGGGTTGAAAGAAAGTCAGGAACTTAATTCGGTAGATCAGGGGCGATTTGCGTGGGAATTAGCAGAAACTCTTGATTTGTACGAGGAGTTCGCGGAATCTCCTGCTAGAGCACTTCCTCGACTGGAGTCTGAGTGGAAACCTGTAAACGGTTTTTTTTCGCTGGATACGCTAAAAACTATTAATGATTCAACGAAAGACCTAAAATCTTTGAGAGTGGAGGGTAGTGCGGAAACGGGTTTATATTTGGTGCTGCAAGGAGGCATTAATGTCACAAGAATTTACGCGGATCGCGCCAATTTGCTTAAAATTAAAGGTGAGTTGGATAGTTCTGCTCAGCTGCCTGAAGTTAAAGCATCATTAGCTGTTGCAGAGTGGATTGTGGCTGCAGCACTTGTTGTGGAAGCCGCCCTGGGTATATGGGACAGATACGACAAGGAGCGCGAAAAACAAAGAGAAAAGGATGAGCAAGAAAGACGCAAGCTGGAGAACGAACGGAAGGAGAAGGAGCAGCATTGCCGAGAGCCTCGACAAACATCAGAAGGTGGTCCTGCAGCGGACGGTGTATTTGATCGTATATCGCGAACTGCGTAATTATCACGGCATAAGAATGCTAGTGATTTTTGATCGGAAATGCGGGAGTTTGTTGTCCCCGCTCTAATGAGAGATTAATGATGGAAGCATATTTTGTTATGGAGCAATTAAGCAAGGATGGGTCAATCCAGCGATTCGTATTTAAGTTAATTGATGCTAATAAAATATTGCACGCAAGGCGGGTAATTTCCGGTGAGGAACTGACGCGCGTTCATTTGCAAGGGATCATTGTTCAAAGTAGTGTGGACTATAATCCTGGGTGGGAATTTCACTTGGAGCCCTCCACGGTTGACTTTTTTGAGAACCAGATAGAAGTGTGTGACGCTAATTTAGAATACATAAAGCATCATTTAGATGAGGTTGGAGGCTCATTTTTGCCGCGTAGCATTTGGTGCCCTTGGAGTTCCAGTGTCATTGAGGAGTGTAGTATGCGCTCATGACGACGCGACAGTAGATCATTAAATTTAGCTCATCACTCTGTGATGCTCAAGGCAAGGCGGTAAGCCAGGGCTGAGGAGTTTATCAAGTGCATATTATAATTGAGTACATTTTTCGACCTGTCGAAGCGAGACTTCAATAGTTAAGAAATATTGGCAAGCGCGGGAGTGAACGGAGGGGAGGAAATTCAGCCTTCTTCGGCTCGTGCCTATTCAACGTGTTATTACCGGCCGTCGCCCAGTCCCTCCTCTACCGTTTTAATTGACGTGCGCAGATTACTGCCTGATTGACGTTCGCCCGCCAGCTACGTTGATGGCGGCCTATTTCGCTACTTGAAGCCCCTTACGAGCGGTGTATCTGATTTTTCTGCAGGTGTGGCGTCAGCGCATTGCTGCTGTCCTTTTGTTATTCGAGGCGGGAGAAATTAAGAAAATGAGATCGGTAAAATAAAAAACGATTAATTATAGCCTGTTATTTAATTTGCGCTTGATAAAAAGTTGAGATGCTCCGTTTGTAATTTGTCGAATGACGGCTAGCATTTAGGATGCGTCGCTCGTATTGCTTCTACTCGTAGGGGTTGCCGCCATGCGGATAAATACAGTACTCATTTGCTGCTTGCTGTTATCCGGTTGTGCAAGCGTTGGAGAAAGCGATAGAACTCTGCAGACAAGAATCGCTTGGTCACAGAAGTGTCCCGCTTTGATTGACGAAAAGGAAGTTGGTGATAATCGCAGTCTGGTGCTGGGAGGCTTGATTGCAGTAGTTGCACCTCAACTTATCACCGGCGCAATTGATGCTGCGGCAGCATCCTTGAAGGCAGCGGGGGAAAGTAAGTCTATAGTTAGTGTTGGAAATGTGGATGATTATTTTTATAGTGTGACACAGGATGCTGATTTGACAGTAAAATCAAATGTCGGTTGTTTAATTGTTATTCGAGGCCACTTTAAGAATGTCAATGATTCCCCTGGGGGGACCTCGGCGTCAAATATTGCAGACCTAGAGGGATTGGTCGATACGATTTTTAGGGCAGAGCTGAAAGTTGTGCCATTGAAAGGGGCAAAGTATTTTCAGCTTAAACCAGTTTATCTGAAGGTTGAAAAATTTGAAGATAGGTCGTGGTTTTCGTCTTCTGTCCGAGATTATTCAGTCGCGATTAATTTAACCGCGCTAGGTGAGAGCGTTCCATTTGCTTCTACTATTATAAATTTTAAATCTGTGGGTCTGAGGGACGGCATTAAAGAAGGTATTAAGGAAGGGGACTGGCGTTTGTTTGGGGTGCAGAGTTCGCCTCTTGCATTTCCAGCAGAAATGGCTGATGTAAATAAAGCAAAAGAAAAGCGTGAAAAAGAAATTGCTCCCTATCTTTTGGCTTACAGCGTTTTGGTGCCGAGCCCTGAAAGTGATCTTCCCACTCGTCCCTCCTTGTATGCCGATAGTGATGTTGACCATGCTGTAAAAAAGTACTGTGCTGAAGTGCAATCACTGAACACAAAAGTCCCTAAAAAATTTGGCATCAACGATGAGCGCTGTGGTTTCATGGTGGAGGCTGCTCGCCAGGAATTCGAGCATAAGCTTGAAAAAGCCGAAAGAAATGATAGTAATCAAAAGTGGGCAAGCAGTTTTTGTACACCAGACTTGACGAAGGAACATTGCAAGGAATTTAAGCTAGATAAAAAATTAGAGGGGCGGGGGTTCGGGTTTTTCAATACGTCGGCAACTATAACGGAAGTAAGTAAGGGTAGTAAGTTTGCTGCTTACTTGGGCGAGGCTTTAAAAGCTTCGGAGACAGAATTGAGCACTGCTATACAAGATAAAGTTATATCATCAAAAGTTAAAGCAAATAAACTCGCTAAGGAAGAGGCCAAACGAACTGGGCGCCAGGATGTTGTGTTTTCGGATCTAGACGTAGATGAGGCGGAGGCGGAGCTGGCGGACGTAATGCAGGATGAAAAATCGAGTTTGCATGACCTAGCTGCGGCAAGGGTTAAATTGATTAAGGCGAAAATAGCGTCCAACAATAGTCGCAGGAGTGCAGGACTTCCATTGCTCTATTCGTACTTAGAGGAATGATGTAATGATCGCTCGAAAAGTTATAGTTTTTATAATGTTGTTAATGGTTTGCAAAGGCGCGTCTGCCGGAGAATATGAGCCCCAAAGTGTAGTTGATTATTTGATCCATGGCGGGCATATGGCTAAACCGGATGGAAATCAATGGCAAGTCGCGTTGGTTGAGTCCGGTAGGACCCATTTGGATGGAATATTTTGCAGTGGTACGCTGATTAATAATAAATGGGTACTAACGGCTGCGCATTGTTTGATGGATCCATTGGATTGTGAGAAGCCTAGGGCGGGATGGTTCTGGGTACTATATGGAAGTACTGATTTAGTTGTTAGCGCAAAACTTGTGGCTCCAAAAAATACAGTGATTAATCCAAATTATCGTTGCAAGCCTTCCAGAGATGATATTGCTTTAATTGAGTTGGAAGAGCCTGTGTCTGATGTTGGTTATGTGATTCTGGCAGATGCATTGACTGAGTCTAAATTAATAGCGCCTGAGCAGGCGCTATTAATTTCTGGATGGGGGAAAACTGCTATTGGAAATCCTGTTTCTCGCTATCTCATGGAGGCGGAAATTAAGGTTGTAAAAAATTCGTTATGCGAGAAAGCAGTTGGCTTGAGTGATAAGCTTCCATCAAATGTTATTTGTGCTGGCGGGGGCGGAAAAGATTCTTGTAAGGGGGATAGTGGCGGGCCGCTATATGTGAGGGGAGGGAGTAAAATTACTCAAGTTGGAGTGGTTAGTTTTGGGCGTGGGTGTGGTGAGGGGCCAGGTGTTTATACAGGAGTTTCAGCTTACATGGACTGGATTAGCAAGATTGCGGTAACTTCTGTCAGTTCGCGTTGTACTGCCAAAGATATTCGTGAGCTGCGGTGTTAAATGTCTTTTGCGATGGACGCGTTTCAGGTCAAAAGTTGAGCGATCCCACGTGTATGTGCTGAATGGCTCGAAGCGTGCCAAATATTAAGGAGCTACGCTTCAAGTCGAATGGTAGGACTGCGCGCCAGCAATAGATCGAGCAAGGCGGTCATGCTCCTTCAGGAGCAATTGACCTTGCTGACACTACAAAAAAAGCTGGACCTTATAAAAGAGGCAGTGCTGCCTTTCTGGATATGAAATAAGCCACGTTTCTACAGTGGAAAAGCGAGCGCACATGTTGATTTCCTCGCTTTGCGGTTACGCTGAGGCTGGCTGAAATACTGGTATTCGTCGCCCGGTTGCGAGGTCGCAGTCTGTGACGCTGGAAGATTTCGCGATTTACATGCGGATTGCAAATAGAAGCCTTCAGATGGTCACATGCAATAGTCGCGTTTCTGCCGAAGCAGAATCTCAACGTGGCACAGCTCATGCTATTGTTTTGAGAAAGCTCTCTAATGTCCGACCTCAGAACTGCCCAGCATAGCGTCTATTCTCCAGCCATCAATCGATGCTGAATCTGTAGTCCGGATTGCACCGAGTGTGCGTTTGCGCTCGCGCTGCTCCCACTCGAAAACATCACCGGCGTCCCAGAGGTTGCAGCTCCCAGCGTGCTTCATGCACGGAGCCGGAAATGGATTCGCTATTCGCTTCATGCGGCGAAACAGCGTGCGGCTTGAGCAGCGAAAACGCTCGCATAAATCCTTCGTCGAATAATAGGCGTTCATCTCATTTCCCCATTCGGGATCATGGCTTCTACGCTACATGAGGGCGTTGCGGGAGCCGCCTCTCGTATTCCTCTTAAGGTCTATCCGGATCGTGGCGGACTTTCGCAGATCGATGCAGAGAGATCGAGAAAGAATCACAACTAAAAAGTGTGAAAATTAATTAGTTGTAAACTGAATTAGTAACACTATTAAAATATTGATCCTGAACTTTTGTATATGACAGAAAGAGATATTAGGAATGCAGATTATAATTAAGGGGGACATGACAATGCCTCAATTGCGTCAGGCGTTTTATGAGAAGCTCCTGGAGCTTGAGGAGGAGTTTGGTGTTGAGCACCTAAAGGGCGCAACCTTGTACATTAATCCGATCAATGAGTTTGGAGAGGATGTTGTCTTGCGAAACAAGTATGGACAAACAGTCCATAAATTATTCAGTCATGGGCCGTATCGGTGTTCGGCTGAAGAATTTAAAATATAGTTAGAAATAAAATTTTGTGTCTGGATAATTAAAAATGGAGATTAATATTGTCATGGAATTCCCTCGCTATGTGAATATTGAACAAGCAAGAAATGTACTCGCTGAAAGCGGAGTTGAGCTTACCCAGCGGCAAATAAAGCGGGCGGCAGACCCGGATGCAAACGGAAAGCGTAAGCTTCCATTTTTTGTTGATCCCATCGATGGTCGATTGAAAATTGATAAAAACCTTTTGGTGGAGATTTATACCAGTTGTCAGGTGAATGCTCAAAATAATGCACATATTAATGCGGCCAGTCTTCGGAGTGTATTTGACCGAAAAAGTTAATTGCGATATGCAGAATCATGTCGGATATCAGGAAAAAGATAGGAAAGAAGGGTGTTACGTACCAGGTTCGCTATGCGGACAAGGGTTCGAAATCAGGTTATTCCTATAAGACTTTCGCAACGGCCAAAGAAGCGCGGCAGTTTCGGGAATCCCCGAAAGAGACACATGCCGGAGGCGGACTCAGCGTGCCTCAGGCCATCGACAAGTGGCTGAGCATTTGTGAGAAAGAGGGGCGCGACGGCAGGCCCCCGGTCTCCAAGGCAACCCTCGACTACTACACCTATATCGCCAGGATCATGAAGGGCTATACGTGGGAGACAGATCTGCGTGGTCTCACCAAGCCTGATGTCGTGGCCTTCCGATCCTGGCTGATCAACGAACACGGTCGCTACCTAGCAGCCAAGACGCTGACCTACTTTCACGCAGTCGTTGCTGAAATGGCGACACGCGGCGCAGTCGAGTCGAACGCTGCCCTCGGCGTTGGCGTGCGCCAGGAAACACGGTACGACGAAGAGGTAGTCATTCCGTCAGAGCAGGAAGTACGAGACCTCCTGCAAGCGGCAGACGATCTCGCCAACTCGACTAATCTCCGCGTCAAGAATGCCTGGAAGCGCTATCGCCCAATGTTGTACCTCGCCGTAGATTCCGGCATGCGTCCGCAGGAGTATGTAGCCGTTGCTAGAAGCAGTTTCCGCGACGGCGGTGTGCACGTAGAGCGCGCCATTGATCGCAGTGGCGATCTGTCTGTCCCCAAGACACCAGCAGCCCGCCGTTTCATCGAGCTAAGCCCCATCACGCTGGACATCGTGTCCGAGTACATCAAAGGTCACGAAGGCCCGAACAACTATGATCTGGCCTTTCCGACCGAGACAGGGACGTGGCAATCGCTCGATAACTGGCGCAAACGCGGGTTCGATGAGGTTTGTAAGAAGGCAGGTGTTATCAAGATTGAGAAGATTGACGACGAGGAAGTCGTCAGATCGCGGTACTCGCCGTATTTGCTGCGGCACTACTTTGCGTCCGTCCTAATCGCGCAAGGGACGGACATTGCAAAGATCAAAACCCTTATGGGTCACACAAACATCAGTACTACGTTCGATGTTTATGCCCATCTCATTCGCCAGGCCGAGAACAAAAAGACTCGTCGCCAGGGGATGATCTTCCAGATGACAGACAGTAAGTCACAAGTTGATTGACGGGACTTTTTGTTATGGGGTTCGTGTAATCGAACGCAGTGACGGGCTGCTGCAATCAATTAGTTGATTATATCGCGCGAGATTTTCTCGGCTGTAATCCTCGCACTCAATGTCACGGCGGAAGTGATATGGATGCGGCGGCGGATTCTTCATAAAGGCCATCGCCTCGTCGGACTGGAGCGGTGCTATACCCTTGCAAAATGCGGAGAGATAAAGTGCGGCGTTCGCTGGCGTCAATTTTAAGTAACCCCTACTGCGTAGCGAGGTGATAATGTCCAAGCCTGCACCGCTTTGCTTTAGATAATTCGCAGGGCTAGGAGCAGCCTCGGATGCCTCCGTTACACAGAATTGGCAAAAAGTTGGATCGATAAGATACCACCCACTATCCGGCCCTTCCGAGACTTCGACAACAAGCGCGGCATGACCCTGCATCCAGTAACCTTCAAGAGATTGAGTAGCTAACGGCTTGGCTGGCACGCCTAGGTCTTGAAATGCATATCCAGCGACACACTGTGCCAGGCCACAGCAACCAGCGAAAGCTGCTTGTAACTCCGTTAAGTCTCGCTGATTCAAATAGTCGGTATGCAATTTCGTGGCGTAACGCAGGATTTCCTGCGTTTTCATTACAATTTCATCGAGTAATACAGGGGTGTTGTGGGGCAATGCTCCTCGCTTTCTTTAGATATAGCATAACATTACATATTAGGCTAGAAAAAAGCAGGCTGGCAGCACCAAATGCAAGCCTGCGTTTGCAGTAGTGAAGTGATGGACCTACGCTTCTTGTGCGCCATTGAAGCTCGCTTCAGCGTTTCAATGCCGTTAACCAGGCGATGCCTGAAACCGTTCTCGATCTAAGGAGACTTTATGCTATGCACGAAGAACCTGTTCGTAACGTACCTTCAAACCAGCCGAAATTTGATTTTTTGTGGCTTGAATTAACCAATCGATGCAACCTGCAATGCAGCCACTGTTACTCGGGGTCTAGCCCATATAGTGGCGACAGAGACTTCCTAACCGAGGCTGATTATCTCCGGCTGATCGAAGAAAGTTATGCCTTGGGCTGTCGCCAAATTCAGTTTATCGGTGGCGAGCCGACACTAAACAAAAGCCTGCCTGTGCTGATTGAGCGCGCTTCAAAAATTGGTTACGAGTTTGTAGAGGTGTTCACAAACCTTGTTAAAGTAAGCGACGTATTAATAGATACTTTCAAAAAATACAGGATTTCTGTCGCCACATCGTTCTATTCAACTAATGCTCTTACGCACGACGGAATTACTGGTTCGGTTGGAAGCTTTAGCCGCACAACAGTGAATATGCGGAAAATTCTCGCAGCAGGCCTTGATCTGCGGGTCGGGCTTATAGAGATGGAGGCGAATTCAGGTGAGTATCAGTCTGTTTTTAACTACCTGACAGAGATGGGGGTTATGAATATTGGGTACGATCGCATCCGTGGATTTGGACGAGCGCAAGAAAACGATACATGCTCGATGACGGAGCTTTGTGGTCATTGTGCCGAAGGGGTTCTAGCCATCGGACCTGATGGAGTCGTAGCCCCATGCATCATGTCGAAGCAGTGGCCGGTAGGCTCTGTACTATTCAGCAATCTCACGGAGATCAACTGCTCAGAAACGTTGAGGGCAACCAGACAACGAATTGCGGAGGCAACAAGCTCTACCGACGCCTTCTGTCAGCCGGAGTGTGGCCCTAATAATAAGCAGTGCATTCCAGAATGCGGGCCTTCCAGGCAATGCCCGCCTTGCGGACCAAATGCGGGTCACAAGTGCCCTCCCAACGGGAATTGTACCCCAGGACGTTAAGTCGTTAGGCAGATATAGTCATTACAAGGGTGAGGAGGAGCCGCGACGGCCCGAGGTTTGTCTGTGCGGCAACTCTGTCCATCTTAATGAGTGAGGCGCTGCCGGTTGGCGTTAGCGCTGTGCTAGCCCTATATATTCCTTCAGGAGCGTGTGGCAAATATGTGGCTAGCACTAACTAAGTAGTTATAACTATACATATTTATTTAGCTTCCAAGGCCATAAGTCCTTTCATTCATCTAGAGAGTAAATTAACTATATTAATGAGGCGATTAATCGGGCTATCCGTCTCATTAATTAGCTGGAAATGAGACGATTAAGGGATATATTCGTCTCATGACGTATAACTGGCAACAACCTGATTGGCCCAACTTTCGTTACGATCTTTCATTCGTGGAAGATCTTCTTTTTGACTTTGCAGAGAAAACTGGCCATATCGCCGGACTCCTGCAAGGGTTGCCCGACAATGCCCAGCAGGAAATAATTCTCTCTCTTATGGTTTCGGAGGCCGTTAAAACGTCCGAGATTGAGGGCGAGTTCATTCAGCGCTCCGATGTTATGTCCTCGATCCGGAACAATCTCGGCCTCAGTCCTGCTCATGAAGAGGTAGGGGACAAAAAGGCGCAGGGTGTCGGTGAACTGATGGTTGCCGTTCGGCAAAGCTTTGCAGCCCCGCTTACTGAGACGATGCTGTTCGACTGGCATAGCAGGCTTATGGCTCCCTTCGTCAAACGTCTCATCGTCGGTCAATGGCGGAGTCATGAGGACCCGATGCAAATCGTCTCCGGACCTCTTGGTAAACAGCGAGTCCATTTTGAGGCGCCATCTTCCTCCGATGTTCCGAAAGAAATGGCAGGCTTTATCTACTGGTTCAACGACACAGCCCCTGGCGGTAATAATAGTCTCAAAAGCCCGGCAGTCCGCTCAGCCATTGCGCATCTCTATTTTGAGAGCATCCACCCATTTGAGGACGGCAATGGCCGCATCGGGCGTGCCTTGTCGGAAAAGGCCCTTTCCCAAGGGTTAGGCCGCCCTGTCGTCATGAGCCTGTCAAAGGCCATCGAGTCCAATCGAAAAGCCTACTATGGGGCTTTGAGCGACGCTCAAACCTCCAACGACCTTACAGAATGGATCGCTTATTTCACGCGCACAATTCTCGATGCTCAAAACGATACTGAGCAAACAATAAATGCTGCACTGTTCAAAACTAAAATCTTCGACCGCTATCGCGGGAAGCTGAATGACAGGCAGATGAGTATCATCAGCTTTATGCTGGAAAACAGCCAAGACGAAAGCACTCATATGCGCACGAAGACATACATGAAGATGACGGGGGCCTCAAAAGCGACAACGGCGCGAGACCTCCAGAACCTCGTTGAGCTCGGTATTTTTAGGCAAGCTGGTGAAGGTCGTAATACGCATTACGAAGTTGAAGTTATTTGACCAGTTTTATTGATGGTCACTGCTGGCTTTGGATGTTTCTTGAGAATCGTGTGGCAAGTGTGTGGCGAGCGCCACTTAAGTATCTGTAATCATTGATATTTTTATAGCTTCCCAAGCTGTAGGTCGCCGGTTCGAAGCCGGTCGCCCGCTCCATAATGAAATCAATGGTTTAACGGTCGTTTTTGATCTCAAATTGGAGCGTTTTGGTGGTTTTTGCCACAAAAACTCACCCGCGAAAACCCGCAGAAATCCGCCATTGTCCGCCGTAGGCTTTTTGAGCTTGTGGCCAATTTGTGGCCAATCCGCCCGGCTCGCAGGCCAGCATTCTCCTGGAGAATGGCGAATCGTCGGGGCTGGTCTGCTTTCGGGCTCTGGAGTATGTTGAGCGCTGACCATAATCCAAATCAGCACAGGATTCTGTTCGGTGATTCCAAGGGTATTGAGCCTTGTAGGCTGATAGGCCGTCAGGCGTAGTTTTTAGGATCGACACAAACGACAAGGATAGAATTTTGTCTGACCTGAATTTCGAAAAACAAGCGCAGGACTATTACGGTAAGGCTCCTCTCATCATCCTGGGCAGCGGTGCATCTGCTGCCCATGGCATGTCTGGAATGGGTGCGCTTGCGAAGCACCTGGTCGAAAATACCGACATTTCGGGCTTGTCTGCTGCCGAGATTGAGGCTTGGGAGAAATTCTGCCAGGTCTTATTGGACGGCGTTGATCTGGAGTCGGCACTGCATCAGGTGGCCGTTACTGAAGAGCTGACCTCCAGGATTATCACCGCAACCTGGTCGCTCATCAGCTCTGAAGACATTCAAATCTTCCACGATAGCCTTCAGAGCCAAGCGATGTTTCCGCTGAGTCGGCTGCTGCGCCACATGTTCAAAAGCAGCCTCACCAAAATAAATATCGTCACTACGAATTATGACAGGCTGGCAGAATATGCCTGCGATCAGGAGGGGGCCCATCATTACACGGGCTTCTCACACGGGTTTTTTCGGCAGCGCGCCGAACCGAATGAAATCAAGTCTGCACGCAGGGTGAATATCTGGAAGGTTCACGGTTCTCTGGACTGGTTCAAATCGCCTCTTGAAGACATCGTAGCCCTTTCAAACATTCAAGGGATACCTGCTAACTACAAGCCGACAATCGTGACCCCGGGCACTCAGAAATATCAAACGACGCATTTGGAGCCATATCGCTCGACTATTCACAATGCCGATTTGGCCATTACCGCTGCTAACTCATACCTGTGTATTGGCTACGGCTTCAACGACGAGCATATTCAGCCGAATATCATGTCTAAATGCCAGCGCCAGAATACCCCGATCACGATCATTACCTATGCGCTCTCAGACGCTGCCAGGAAGCTCATTCTTGACGGCAAGGCGCAGAATTACCTGGCAATAGAACGGGGAGCAACAGACGACCAGTCCATCGTCTACTCCTCTTTGAATGAGACTCCGGTGACCGTTGAAAAAAACATCTGGAGTCTTGAGGGTTACCTGTCACTCATCATGTAGGAAGAAGAGATGCCGATTTTTAACTTTAAGGATAAAGACGCACTTGGGAAGGTCGCCTCCGTTGACACGACAAACGTGATCGTGGACGTGGAAAATGTCGACCAGCTCAAAAGGTTGCAAGTCAACCATCTGGCGGTGCTCCAAAGCAGCAGGCCCGGACAGCATCTCATCGGCCTCATCACCCAGGTGACCCGCAAGCGCGGCATCGAGGACATCGCAGGCGATGGCATCAGCGACCAGACTTCAGAACTGAACCTGTGCAAAATCGCCCTGATTGGCACCATGCTGGATCGTGACGGCGGCAAAGAAAACGTCTTTCGCCGCACTCTGGAAAGCGTCCCGGAAATCGACGCGAATTGCTTTTCGCTAGAGGGCGAAAACCTTACTGGCTTCATGCGTACGCTCTCCAGCGTTTCTGCCGATGGGAATGCGCTGACACTGGGCAAATACACACTGGACGAACACGCCGTTGCCTACCTCAACGGTAACAAGTTTTTCCAGCGCCACGCATTCATCGGCGGCAGCACCGGATCAGGTAAATCCTGGACGACAGCCAAGATCATTGAGCAGATGGCAGGACTCTCTACAGCGAACGCCATTGTTTTTGATCTTCATGGTGAATACTCGCCATTGGTGGGCCAAGGCATTCAGCACTTCAAAGTGGCCGGTCCAGCAGATGTTGAGGCTAAGCGCACCATTAACGATGGTGTGCTTTACCTGCCTTACTGGCTGCTTTCGTATGAAGCACTCGTGGCAATGTTTGTTGACCGGAGTGACCAGAATGCGCCCAACCAGGCCATGATTATGGCGCGTGAGATCAACCAGGCGAAACAAAAGTACCTGGAAGATGGTGGCCAGAAAGATGTACTGAAGCACTTCACCGTCGACAGCCCGGTCCCCTTTAACCTTGATTTCCTCATGGGCCGGTTGAATGACATCAACGTCGAGATGGTTCCCGGTGCTCGCGGTGAAAAGCAAGGGGATTTCAACGGAAAGCTGTCACGCATGATTTCCCGCCTTGAGAACAAAATTTCTGATCGGCGTCTTGGCTTTATGTTCAACGGCGGCGGAGATGTTCTGGATTTCTCCTGGCTTGAAAAGTTCACCACTGCCGTGCTCGGAAGCTCTGGAGAAAATGGTAAAGCTGGTATCAAGATCATCAATTTTTCCGAGGTTCCATCAGACGTTCTCCCGCTGATCGTTTCCCTTGTCGCGCGGGTCACATTCTCTGTCCAACAGTGGACACCATCCGAGCTGCGCCATCCTATTGCGCTTCTGTGTGATGAAGCGCACCTCTACATGCCCCAACGAAGCATGGCGGAATCAGCTGACGATATTTCCCTGGATATTTTCGAGCGCATCGCCAAGGAAGGCCGTAAGTACGGTGTCAGCCTTGTGGTGATAAGCCAGCGTCCGTCCGAGGTGAATAAAACGATGCTCAGCCAATGCAGCAACTTCGTATCTATGCGGCTGACCAACGCCGAGGATCAGGGCGTTATCAAGAGACTTCTTCCCGATAGCCTCGGTGGGTTCAGCGACATCCTGCCGACCCTCGATACAGGCGAGGCCTTGGTTGTCGGTGATGCGAGCTTGCTGCCAAGTAGAATCAGAATCGATGAACCTAAAAACAAACCGAATAGCGGGACGGTCAATTTCTGGGATGAATGGCAAAAACCGGTAAAAGATAAGCGCCTTTCGGTTGCTGTCGATAACTGGCGTAAGCAAAACATCCAGTAAGTGATCCCTATGGATGACCTCAAGGGCGCGGAGCTCTTGAGGTCATTACACGACGCATATTTTCCAGCGAGGCCAGGGCATTTTGATGCTCTTGGCTTGTCCTGTCGCCACGCTCAAAGTATTAAACACCAAGGATTTTTGGAGGCGAACTTAATGATTGACACCGGCGCGACTGTACGAATGGATATTTTGCGCAAGGCCGCAGACCAGCAAATTCTAAAGCCTTTGAAATCATATGGCTGGAGTGCAAAAATAGATTCAGAGCATGTCCCTGGAGAGTTTCTTATCGTAAGCGCGTCAAAGCTTAGTCAGGAACATAAAGTCGCTTTAATGTATTCATCCGCTACCGATAATAGGCACTACAAATTTTTAGATTCCGAAGTGGAACACATTTTTACTAATGGCGAGCTCTATATGGTTGAAAGTTTTGCGTACGGAATAAAATCTAAGGTAACTCCGGTAAGCGACTTTTTTCCACTCATGATTGAATGGAGTAGGGCACTTACGCCACCGACAGAAACCACAATAAAAAACAAGATTCTGAAAGGCTACATTCAAATAACGGCCGAAAAGCCGATAGACGGTATATGGGCTCATCTCAGTCAGCTCGCCAGCACTACACTGGCGAAAAAGCTAATCTTGCGAAGATCTCAAGAGGAAGGAATAGAACTTTCAGAGCACCAGTTGGAAAGCAAGGCAGCAGGCGTTGCTTTCTCTATCAGAAACGCATCCGATTATTTCAAAAGCGCGCAAAATGAAAGCCTGAATAAAAGAATTCTCAGTTTGTACTATGGCTCTTTGGCACTAGCATTTGCGGAGATGCTGGCCGCACCGCACGGTCCTATGGACCTCGATGAGGTGGAAGGTATGACCAAGTATGGCCATGGCCTATATACGGTCGCCTCCAATACAAACGATTTTGGGGGGCTGACAGTAGGTGTATTGGCAACAGGATTTTTCCCCCGGTGGGCAAGTTTTTTAGGGCATGACGTTAGCGCTTATCCCAAGAAGAAAGCGACATCTGCCAGCGACTTAAGTAATCTTGCTTCTGGAAGCTTTGCAACATTGGAGCAACTATTCTCGACTCTTCCTGAGCTGGGTAAGTTATTCGTAGACGTCTATGATTCCGAGCCTTCATGGGTTCACGCTGTCTACGATTCGGGCGCCGGTCACAGGCTGCATGGAAAACAGACAGGCAGCAGCTATATAAAACTAATTGATCAGACCTCTAAAATCAGTGCTGAGCGTTTAGCACGAAACGGTTGGGCTCTCACAGAAATTGAAGCTGTAGAGGAGGAGCCTAAGTCGAAAGTATACCGAGCAAGAGTCGATCATGATGGCCTCGAATACTGGTATCAAGCATTACCTTTACACCATAGTTCCTTTTTTCAAGGAAATGCGTTGATTCTGCCTGTCCTCGGGGGCGTTTATGAGTACAGAGCAATCAGTCTCTCGTTGCTCTATGCGCTCTCAATTCTTGTGCGCTATATGCCAAGTGCTTGGAGGCGAGTAGAAGGGGGTGACTGGGATCAGCATTTTGCGTTAGTGAAAATGGTGCTAGATGTGTTTGAAAGAGTTCTTCCTCAGCAGTTTTTAGAAAGCATCACAAATCAAAAAATACATTCAAGCATGCCGGGTGGATTTTAAAACTCATGTGCAGGCTATAATGCCACAAGGTTGTCATGAAGGCCCTTGAGGGGTGACGGGCCCTTGAGTTCACTCTCGCGTTTTTTTGGAGTTTGTTCTGAACTCTGAATCTTTAAACGGTTTTTTGCTATATTCGTCTCACGCGCATGTGCGTCCTCACGGAGATAGTACAGTGTCAAAATTGGCGGAATTTCGGGCAGCTGAACGCGAGCTCCAAGAACAACTTGCTCAACTCGAAGCATTGAAAACCAATGCCGGGTTGAAGAAGGAAATCGAGTTTGAAGAAAAACTGACGAGCCTGATGCAGTCCTATGGCAAGGGCTTAAAGGACGTGATTGCCATCCTTGATCCTGCCCCCGCTGGCCGTAAGGTGGAGAAGTCCTCAGGCGCGCATCGGCGTCCGCGCGTATTGAAGCGCTACAAAAATCCTCACAGTGGCGAAGTGGTGGAAACCAAGGGCGGCAATCACCGTGTTTTGAAAGACTGGAAAGCACAATACGGGGCTTCCACGGTGGAATCCTGGCTCCAGGCCTGATCGGCCAAGCTCGTTTGTAGATAAGGCTCAAGGGCGCAATGCCCTTGAGATCATGACGCGGTGGATATTTTCCAGCGAGGCCAGAGCATTCTGATGCTCCAGGCTTTCCCGGTCACCGCGTACTGCGACATTGAAGACCTCCCGGTACAGCACGCGCAGTTCGCTTTCAGATTTTGTGGCCAGTTCAAAGATCGTTATCAGTTTCATTTCATGTCTCCACCGTCTTTCGGCCACCCTTCGCGGCCTTGTGACGCTGTGCCAGCACAGGCGTCGTCCACGCAGCACCCCAACTGGGCCGTAACGCGAGAGAAGGAGTCATTTATGACTTGCTGCTGGAGGAGACGACGGCAGTGCTACAGGTCAAACAAAAGGACGCGAGGCGTGCCGTGAGGTGGAAAGAGAAGTGATCTCTCTGATAGCGACATCAGAAGTGGAAAAAATATTGGCGAATCTGACGGCGTTCGCCGCCTGACCGGGCTCTAAGCGCTATGCGCTCCGGGTCAATGGAAGCCTTGTCCCGGCCATCCGGTGACGATCCCTTCGCAAGAACGAAAAGCCGCTAAGGGGTGCTGCCCCTGGCGCAACGCAAGGGTGAAGCTTTGCCCCGATGAACGGTATCCCCAGCCTTCCGCACCCATAAAAAAGCATGGGTTTGTGCAGGCCGGGTGATCCCCCTCCCTTCACCGAGCCCTTGCGTTTTACCTCCCCGGTCTCGCCGACGGGCAGGGGTGCATGTGCGACCTCACGCACAGCACCCGAAGCCCTTAAAGGAGCCAAGACCATGACCACCGAACCCAGAATTTACGTTGCAGACCTGGCCGCCTATAACAGCGGATACTTTCACGGCGTTTGGATCGACGCTACATTGGACGCGTCAGACATTCAGGATCAAATCAACGCCATGCTGGCGCAATCGCCGGTCGGGGACGCGGAGGAATACGCGATTCACGACTACGAAGGTTTTGATGGTTACAGCCTTGGCGAATACGCGGGGATTGACGCTGCGCATGAGGCCGCCTGTTTTATCGAAGAATTCCCGGCGTTCGGCGGGGCTCTGCTGGATCAGTTTTCCAGCGTTGAGGAGGCCCGGAAAGCAGCCGAGGAGGATTATTGCGGCAGCTATGAATCGCTGGCGGATTACGTGCAGGAGCTCACTGAGGAAACCACGGAGATTCCCGAAGTGTTGCGCTATTACATTGACTACGAAGCCATGGCCCGTGACATGGAGTTGAACGGCGACGTGTTCATCATCGAGGAGGGATACAAAACGGTGCATATATTTTGGAATCGTTAACCTTGGGCGCTTAATCACAATGTCGAAATATAATCCGTCCCCGCATCCCCACAGGGGCGCGGCATGTTGAGGTCTTTGTCGGGCAATCAACGGACCGCACCGATTTCATCAGGTTACCTACTTCCGAGCAGGCGAGCGCCGTCCGAAAATGTGGTCAAACTTCAGGCATTGGCCGCCTTGTCCCTGACCTGATCTTCGCTACGGCCCGCCAGACAGTGGTCTTACTGACCTGCATGCGGGCAGCAATGACCTCCAGAGGCATGTCGTCGCAAATTGCCATGCGCTGAACGGTCAATTCCTGGCTCGGTGTCAGGGCCGCAGGCCGTCCCGGTTTGCGACCTCTTCGTTGAGCGGCTAGCATCCCAGCCTTCGTCCGCTCGGAAATTAATGCTCGTTCAAATTCCGCCACAGCGCCCGTGATGTGAAATACAAGCTTGCCTGCTGGCGTCTGGGTGTCGATTTGATCGGAAATTGACCAGAAACCAATTCCCCGCCGCTCGAGCTTCCCAAGGGTCTTGATGAGGTCTTGCAACGAGCGGCCTAAGCGGTCGAGCTTCCAGACAACCAGCACGTCACCGTCGCGCAGGGTGCGCAGGGCCGCATGGAGAGCCGGGCGACGTGTGAGGGCGCCGGATTTCTTCTCTTCAAAGATGCGCTCGCACCCGGCCTGTCGCAGGGCTTCGATTTGCAGGTCAAGAAGCTGGTCTTCTGTCGATACACGGGCGTACCCGATCTTCATGGTTCTGCCTTTCCCGCAGGCAGGCACCGCTGTCAAAAGGAGGGTCACACAGCCGCACTTACTGTTGTTCCGCAAAGGAACCTTTAAGGACTCTATTCACGAGATCTCAAAGAGTCAATTGCTACTGAGACTCCGCACGCAACTACATACAGGCAGCACCAGGTTTCAAAAGGGTTCGTTTTCGGAACGTCATATTTAGTTCCCCTGGTGAGCCCCTGTGATGCCCATGGCGGAATCCCGAGTGCATACCGGCGCATGCAACGCATCACCTTCTCTTTCGATCAAGGAGTCCCGGATATGACGACTTTGAAGATTCAGGCGATGCAGCGAGGGCAGGGGGCGTTTCCCTCCATGGACAGCCAGGAACGACTTCCATTTTCGAGTGACGACGCGATGTGCTTGGCTTCACCAGGAGGGCGGCGATGCGGTATCGCGCCACCTATTTCACGAGTGCTGAAATACCTTCCTCTTTCGCTGGCTTTCGCAACCACTTGCGTTTACGTCGGTAACGCCAACGCCGCCGATATCGGCGATTGCGACACACCTGAAGCAATGACCGCTCGCCTCAAGACCGAGGGCCAGCATTCGGTGGCGTCTGCGCAGATGATTGCGCCGGACAAGCGCCTGTTCGGAATGATCTTCACGATGAGCGATGACCGGAAAGTCGGCTATATCCTGAAGGCAGACCAGCCGCTGGGGGATAGGGCGGGGCAGATTTGCATTTATGAGCGACTGGCGGACATACGGCTATATGACGCCCGCTCAGCGGGAATACCCAATGCGGCACTTCTGAAAGCCCCAGATGAGGACGCTGTTGCGAACTGCAAACGTCTCCAACTAGCGGGGAAATTTCCGCAGGGAAACTGTTCTTCGCTGAATCAAGTTCTTCATCGCGTCGAGCCGCTTGGAGAGCGGGTCATGATTCAAGGCTTCACTGTTGCGAAGGGCCCATCAGGCATCTACCAGCCCACCAGCGGTGTGGTAACGGTTTCGGGCAATGTCAATGGAAGTATCAATGACGATCCCGCGCATCCGTCACGTGGTATCGTTGGCGGCATCGCCTACAGCTCGTTGCCCGACGGGGCAACGATCCTCAATGCGACCTTAGCCTATCCGAGGTACACCGAGTACGGGCTTGCTGCATTGAAATGATCTCTGCTACAGGTTGAGGCCGGTAGCAGTGATCTCGGGCGCTGGCGGCGCTGAAGGCGCGGAGGCTGGCCGGACGACGGGTGGAGCGACCGCTGCAAAGGCAGTACCCAAGTCTTTCGCGGACTGGAATGGGGATTTGCGATCCTCATCAAGGGCCGATGCTGCGGACACTGCTGCGCGAGCCTGATCCGCCGAGGCCGATGGCGTGTTGCCTTTGTCAAGATGGTTCTGAGCGGTGGCGGCATCAATCGCCTTTCCCACGCGCGACCGATCCAGCTTGTGTTCTTCTTCAGTTTCCTCTGGAGTTAACGTCCCACGCCCGCGCTTGTCTTCGAGCTCTTTCTTGCGCCGGACGCTCGCCTTGAACTCGTCCTTCTCGTCCTCACGGATAAGGCCCTTGCGAACGGCCCAGTCAGCATAGGCATCGGCGTTGTCGATGACATTCTGGCGGGCAGTCTGTGCCTGCGCGTTCGTCATCTGGACACCGCCGACCGTGGTCATCTCTGTGTTCCAGCGGGCGAGGTTGGCCAACTCACGCGCTTCGCGCTCTTCTTTACGTTTTTGTTGATCGTGTAGCGCATGTTGCTGCGCGTTCGGGTTCACCGTCATACGGCTGGCTGAGAAGACGGCCTTGCCCGTCGAAGCCTGCGCCCCGAATAGGGTTTTCGAGATGTCGTGAAGATCGTTTTCGGGAACGCCGGGGTCCGCATCGGCGAAATTCGGCAGATCACTACGCCGATCTACCACAGGTTCCCTTGCTCCCGCAAGGGAACCACGAAAACCTGAACCTGGCTCTTGCTCTGTCATGAACCACTTCCCATAACACTTATCAAAACATCCAGCAGCCTTGGATTGCAGGGGCCGGATATAGGTAGTTTATGGGAATAAGATTAACAAGTTCTTAACTCAGGCGGCCTGAATAGTGTTAGGTATTTCCAGGAGGTTTAATAGAGCTATGTGTGGCCCTGTGCAAGTTAGCCAAGGTATCCTCTAAAGATGGACAAGGATGTGACAGTAGGTATGCGCTCATCTCAGTAGTTCTTGCCCGGGCGATTTTCTCGAAATCCGATCTTGTAAACTTGTTGTAATCCCATTCGCCTTGGCCTCGCTTAATCGATGGGCAAGGGTGTGACAGCAGATATGCGCTCATTTCAGCAGTTCCAGCTCGGGCGATTTTCTCGAAATCTGCTCGAGTAAATTTGTTGTAATCCCATTCATCTTGGTCTTGCTTATTTGATTTGGGCATTTAAATATCCTCATTGTTTAAGTTGCTTTAATGATTACCTTAAATTAAACCGCCAATCAAGTTTAGTATGGGGCTTAGAAAAATCTCCAACTCCGCAAAATAGGTGTTAACATTATGTGAATTAAGATTCGAAGTTAGATCGTTGTCCCTCATGATCTCTACATTAACTACTCCTGCCGGTGACTCATAGCCTCCGCAAAAAACTGGAAAGCAAATTAAAAATCTGTAGTCTCCATTTTCAATTTCATTCAGAATCTCTGATCGAACTGCATTTGGGATTTTGCTGTTAGAAAAATCAATTCTGTCGCAGTCAAGTGTCACCCTCTTTTTCTGGAGGAATGCACGCGGAGCCCCAGGTAGAATGCGCAAAAGTGCGCCACTTTTAGAATGAAGTTCTACTGGTAAAGAAAAGCCTTTTCCACTACATCTATAAACTTTGTCTTTGCTGACTTCCAAAGGAGTTAGTATGTGTGAATATTGTTTTGCTCCGAAGACGAAGCGCAGCGAGGTGTCTTCCGATAAATACCTATCCTCCCAAGGGCGCGCTTTCATGACATTTGCTCTCGCGATGGGACGGTCACTATTCAGCCAATTCCCACTAATATCACAAACAGTGTCTAACAGCCCACGAAGCACATTTTTTCTGTCGGCGCTCGGCTCAGCACCGTCAAAACCCTTCTTCGCCTCACTTCTCATAAGAATTTGGTAGTTTCTAATTTCGACGCTAGCCTGCACCGCAAATAAGCGAGCCTTTATTCGATAGAGGTCCTCAAAGGAGTTATTTGTCTTGGCGGGTTCTAATCTTCTAACTGGCAGTGCATTAGTTCCACCATCCTCTAGTAGTTTATATCCACCATCACCCGAGTGTGGAGTTATGGCTGGATTTACACCTTGGTGAATGACTGCCAGATACGGCCATTGCCGAAAAGTTGCAAGCCCTCCGCTTTTTTCGATGCGAATTAGGCTGTAACCATTAATTCTTTTTTCTTTTTTTTCACCTGAGGGTGCTTCAAAATGCTCCATGCCAAAAAGCGATGGAGCCTGGATGGAAAATCGCTCCTGCGCTCCGCCATATGATTCTCCAGAAGATAGTGGAATATGCATGTGGCCAAATGCGTGAAATAAAATTTCACCAGAGCGATGAACATCCCGCAGGAAAAATGCCTTCGAATCAGCATCAAGCCAGTTTAATGGGTGATGAGTGGCCAATATGACTGCATCATGCGAGCGGCACCATTCCCGAGGCGTAATATTGCCCGAAGCGTCCTTTTGTGTGAATATTGAATGGTATTGTGGAGAGGTTAATCCTAGCTGGCCTTCTGTTAGAGAATCTTTGAAATGCAAATGAGCTGTGTTCAGCCCAATTACACCTAATTTGAGACCGTTCATTTCTACAGTTGCGGCAAAATCGCCAGGTATATCGCCATACAGGATTTTTGACGGATGTTTTTGCCGCTTCCACCATGTGTCATAGTTCTTAAACCAACCTCCCAGTGTTACGGAGTAATTACTCCAAAATTTGGATCTTTCCGATCGAAAATCTTTTAAAACCGCTTCGGTAATCTGCGCTTTGTTATCTGGCCGGGACATGTCGTGGTTTCCCGGTACTGCCAATATTGGGCAGGTTAGATCTAGTTTTCCTCGAAGTTGTTCTATTTTTTTATCAAGTTCGGCATACTGCGTCGAAGTGCCAGAAAAAACCAAATCACCAGTAAAAAGAATCAGATCAACTTTCTGACTTTTAGACGACTGAAGCGCTGCCTTTACGCTATCAACAAAAAGATCCTCGAAACTCTCCCAGTGAGTGCAGACCCCTTCCTGTCCCCAATGAAGATCGCTTAGATGCAGAACGCAAATCGCATTCACTTCGCCTCCTTTATATCCGCATTGAATACGCGGGGGCGCTTTTCATCGCGGAACGGCATGTACTCGACGTTCGTCACACCAATCACGTCTTCAGAATAGCGCATATAGGCGTAAGTCAAGGTATTGAGCAGGCGCGGGTGATCCCGAAAATTTCAGCCTCGCGTGCAGTTAGATAGTCCCAGGTCGTTTTAGCATTGGTGAGGTTGTAGTCGCGCTCTACCACCACTGGCTCGCGGTTGGCCTCTTCTACAAGTTCGCAGTACCGGACGAAGGGGCGCGGTGAGCACTTCTCATAGGGACTGCTGTCCGGGCGATTCAGCCTGAGCCCTGCCACTTTAGATGACCCTATCCAGGCCTGTGGGGCAGGGCCGGTCGGCCTGTCGGTTTTGCCAGCAGTTGTTGATCCGTTTGTGAACTTGCCTGTTGCCCGGGTTTTCCGCATGAAACCTCCAGGCTGATCCCGCTGCTGACCACACGTGCGCTGTGCTCACAGACCGGGCAGGTCATCCTCGGTTGACTGCCAATGCAAGACAGGTTGCCGCAACGGGGACACAGCACCACCTCAGGGTTATCGCAGTGCGGGCAGCCCTGATAGTTGCCCAGCAGCAACGCACGCATATCCAGATCATTGTGCACGGCTTGAGTGCCCCCTTGCGCGGACGCGGGCGCATTGCGGCGCGAGATCACGTCGGTGATTTCCGCGCCTTTCTCGTGCAGTTTCAGGATCAGAAGAGCCGAGGCTTGCGGCACCTTGGAGCAATAGAGAATCCGTTCGCCATGCGATGGTTCCTGCATGGTGATCCTGGTATTGGGAATGGACGCGGCCTCGGGTACAGAAAGCTGCTTGCGGTTGAACGCTGCCAGTTCCTGTCGGGCCTTCTCCAACAAGCTCAGGGGCTTGTTTTGCTGTCTGGTTATGTCCATTTTCTTGCCCTCTTGATGTAGTCAACGGCATCGTTGACCTGCTGCATGAACACCTGATTGGGAAACGCTTTATCCGGGTGCAGAATCGCCGCTAGCTCGCGATGTCGGCTTTTAAGCATCGTCTTGTCGAGCGGCGTACTTTCCGAGAAACCCAGCACTTCGAGCGCCTGCGCATAACCGCTTTTTTCTGGTGCAGGTTTTTCTGGTTTCGGTGGCGGCTCTTCTTCACCCAGCATGTGGCGTTTGAATTGCCCGAAGGTTGCGAATTCCTGGCGTCCGTACTTCCAGAACAACTGACGCAGCTTTACGTACTGGCCAACGGCGCGGGACAAATTCCTGCCCGCGAGGAAGCAAGGCTGATAAAAGAACATCCATGTGCCCCAAACGATGTTGAAAACCAGCGACAGGAATCCGATGACGAAAGCTTTCAGATAACGGCCCGTCCAGCTGGAGCCCTTTATGAGAAGACGCACCGTGAAGTCGATGAAGATCAAAGACTGCCGGAAGATCGCCCCAACCATCCACATCAGGAAGTTGAAAGCGATACAGGCGACGATGATCCCGCCACCTGCGGCGGCCACGATTTTTAAGTAGGGGTAGATTTGGTTAAACATCATTAAGTCCTCCAGGGGAGTGAGGCCATTCCCCATCGATGTGGGGGTTCTTTCCTGCTCCGACGCGTTTCGCCTCGGCATCAAGGATCTGGTCGCAATGCTGCAAACGGGCAACGATGGCTGCCGCCTGCTGTCTGCCATATACGGTCATGAGATCGATGCGGTGACCCGCATACACCAGAACGACATGGAAGGAATCACCGTAATAAATGGGCGGTTGCAGGACCTGGCCGTTCGCTGCCGCTTTACGGGTGGCTAAGTCATGACACCGCTGTTCATGTTCAGCTTCGTCATGCGGCAGCAGCACAAAACGATGCTCGATGCGGCGGTCGTAGCTCTCCCAACCCGACAAACGTCTGACCTTGGCCTGGTCCATTCTCAGTTCGATCCGGGTGGTTACCCGGCACGCTTCCAGCGTCACCCAGCGCAACAGGTAATATCCGAGCACCGTCACCCCAATTGCCGCCACCAGGTCCTGCAGATACAGATGACGCTCCTGGAGCAGGGGGATGAAATTGACCGCCGCCAGCCCCAGCCCGATGACGGAACTGATCCCATTCGCCAGCTTGGCCCGAATAGGGGTCAGCTCGCGCGGCGTAACCTTGAACGACAGCAGACCGGCTTCGTCGGTCGTTTGCCTGGTGGGGGGACGCCCTGTAAGTGGGCTTTTCATCGGAGAGTTCATGGCAACGTCCTCAACTGATTGCGTTAGGAGCTACGCTGACACAATGGTCAATGAAGCTTTCCTCGCTGGTTCCTCGCGCCCATTGCGTTTGAAGGGGAAGGGATATGGATGTTGAAGAGATCGAATTTACTGAGTGGCAAATCGATGAAATTCGGAACGCGTTGAATTACTACAGGATTACGAAGACCAGTAATGGACAACAAATTTCATGGGAGCAGGTGCGTGATGAAATAATTTATTCCGATGTGAATCGCGAAAAATACGAATTGGATGACAAAGAGCTTGAGTTTAAATCGGAGTCGTTACGCCGCTTCGCGGCTGGAACAAATGTTTTAAAGCAAACAAAATTAAAAGATGTAACGCGATTTTTAATTGATGACGGACTTTTAAAGCTGAGTGATCTTGAAGAGGTTGACGTTTATCTTAAGGGGATGTTGGCCGCCCATAAATATTTGGCTGCAAGTTCTGAATCCTCAAATGATTTTATCATGAATGTCGAAGGTACTTATTCGGCGTGCCTTGAAAGCATCGGCGGAATGTGGGAGACTTTTACACTTCGCATTATTGCTGATCCGTCTGGAAGATTCGTGCGAGTAGCAGAAATGTATGAGGTCAGTGCGCACAACATATTTGAATTAAATACCCTAAAGGCGCGTGACGCCTATACAACAATACGCGAGCATAGAACCGGCTACGGATTTGCAGTTACGGAAGATAATTGTCTTCATGTATTTTTAAGTGAGAATAGCCCAGTTCCCAGTGCAGCTTATGTCCAGACTGGATGGCTCAGTAGCGACTATCCTATTCTCGATATATGCCTCCTGCGGCATGGGCTAAGACATTTACCTACTCGTCATTATCTGGCACACCCCGATGGGTCGACCCAGCTATTTAATGCATTTAAATTTATTCCGACGGGCCTTCCAGTTTAAGGCTGCAATATTTAATCGATACTCGGGAAAATCATGAAAGACTTAAAGAAAGAACATGCGGAATTGCAACGAGATTTACCACGGAGAAGATTCTACAGTGGGTATGAGGGCGGTGGCTCACACATGACTCTTATCAATTGCGTTAAGCGCGGATATGCTAGGAGCGCCAAGTTGCGCATAGACGAAGATGATGTGAATGTTAACGAACAGGATGAGCTTGGTATGACTGCACTTCATTACGCAGCAGCTTTCGGTGCTCGTCAGTGCGTCCGAATTTTGGTCAGCAGCGGTAAGTGCGATTACCTTATAAAAGATCATTGTGGGCGCTATGCCTCCGAGTTGGCTTTTTCTTGCGGAAAAGATTACGCGGTAGGTGTGCTTCTATCAAAAAAACAGATTAAACAAGCCTTTCAACAAGGCGTTCCTAGCTGGGATAAGTCCTAAAGGCATTACAGGTAGAGAGTTGTCTGTCCTCTCAGTTAGTTTGGCATTTATTTGCAAGTATAATATTTGTCTTGACAGCTTTTTTATAAATGAATATTGTTAAATTCTTGCTGTGATAGTAGAGAAAATTGGAAGGGCAGTGAAATGCAGGAACCTACGCTCAAACAGAAATCAGAAATGGTCAAAGAAGTGAAACAGGGACTTGCCGTTTCGCTTGCATTAGCAGTTGCCTTCGCAGCATCGGTTTCTTGGATTGCGCATGAGAACAAGCAAGACACAGCCCCGGTCAAGGTTCACCTCCAGGAAACAAGGGCGCTTTCAGCCGCTCCTATCATGCGATAGCGCATTGTTTCCTTTGCGTTAGCTTGCTTCAGGTCTGAAGGCTGACCACACGGCTCCGACAAGAATCAGGAATAATGCTCCAGCCATATATACGAAGTTTGGGTCATCTGTCGGAAGTCTCCCATGCAAATAATCCAGTCCTGCGGCCAGCGGAATAAGCAGTCCATCTAAAGCCGCTATTTGCGTAGTATGCTTTGCACGCGCGAAAGCCTCCGTTATCGCCCAAGTTCCCACTGCGACGATCAGACATGCCAGAGAGAGATCGCTGACATAGCTGGGCAGCTGCTCCGACTGAAGAAGATTTAACGTTGTCGTGCTCATTCCAAGATACTTTAATATAATAGTCATTATAGGCAGCATAATAGGAAGTATGAGTATCGATGCATACGTAGTGTATGCCGTGATGCGAAGTCCATCCATGCGCTCAATCGTTACCCCGCCGACAAATTTATACGGGTACTCATTGCATCTTTCTGAGATGCGAGTGGACATTTCATTAGTGTACGCAAATCCAATTCCCGCCAAAAGAGCAGGCGCATATGATGGCAAAGCCTCGAAGAATTGCTGCCACCAACCTTGAGCCTCAGTATGATTTTTTGGATGGCTAACCGCAAACACCAGAGCTCCAATTAATATCAGTGCTATGGGGGCAGCCTGCCTTTTGATTGATGGCCACTTCTTGTTGATCATGCGAGCTGCAAAAAATTGCCAAATAGGGTGAAGAAAGAAAAATGGATATGTCAACGCTTGGGATTTTCCTCCATAAAATGCCACAGCCAAACAGGTCAGGTAAATAACCGTGATAAAACCACGGACGTATAAAATCATGTCTATATTTTTTGGTGAAAATACCAGGCCGCCACTATTCCTACGTAAAGAAAATAACCACAGAATTAGAAAGTAGACGCCGCTAGTAAAAACCAATCTGAATGCAATGTACGCTTCAATGCCAATGTTGGTTGCGATATCTCCCAGCATGCTTTCAAAATAAGCAAACAGAAATGCCGCTATCACTGCGCATGTAATTGCGACGCTTTGGTTTTTTGCAATAGACTTACTCATATATCCTCCTGCAATCAACGTCAGGTTGGACGCTCGCCATCTAACGGATCTTTCATCGCGCAGACATTGCAACGTTTTCAATCGTTGGTGCTGGGGATAATTTAATTCAGCATTACACCTACGTTACCTCTCGGGTTCCTCGCGCGACTCCGGGGGGATATCGACTTGAAAGAGTCGTAGATAAGCGATTGCGTAACAGGTATGGTCGGCTTTGCGCCGACCTCGCCCGCCACGTACTTAAAGATAAGGAGCCAGTACTCCGTCTTTCTGGTGCCAGATCACCCGCTGCAACATCATCGGATGACGTCCTGCCCAAAGAATTATCTGCCGTGTAAACGGATCGCTGCGGGAGAAATGCCGCCTGATTTCATCTGGCGTCATCAGGTCGTAAAGCTCGATGGCTTCGGACCGGCCCGATAACCCTTTTTGTTGTTGGTCCTGCGCGACTTCGCCCGTACGAGCCACTTCCACCTGCGTTTTACCGAGCAGCTTGGAAATATATTCGGTCGTCGCCATATCGTTGTTGCCAAAGAACTGCATGATCCCTGCGTTGCCCGCAAAGGTTTCCCACCGCTCGCCGTACAGAGCTTTGCCCTGGCTCCAGTCCTGAAGGATGACCCAGAGCTTCACGCCGAACGAGGCGATCAGGCCTGAAGCGGTTTCGAGTTGCTTCATGTAGCCAAGGACCGGGAACTCATCCAGACATGCCAGCACGGGGGCAGGCGGGATCGTTTTTTCCCGCTCCATCGTATCGAGCAGTTGGTTGATAAAAATCCGCATCCAGCGTCTGGCAATTTCGATCCGTGTCGCGGGGAAGCATAGATAAATGCTGACACCTGACGGTTTGCTTTTCAGCTCCGACAGGTCGAAATCATGCTCTTTCAAAACCTTGCGAAAGGCCGAGTAATCGAGAAACTTTGTATGCCGGTTTACCGTTGAGTGAACACCGGAAAGCTCTGCCCCTTTCTTGCCGTAAAAGTCGAGCGCCGCCGCCATGACGGCACTGCCAATGTCTTCTGTTTCCGCGCGGTCCTGCAGCCGGTAGCCGTTGTCCATCATCTCCTCATAGAGGAGAGGCTTTGCCTTCTCTTCATCATCTCCCGGCTCTACCCATAATGCCCGCTTGATCAGCTCCCTCACCATGATGAGGTGCCGCTCCTTGTCGTATCGAGAGTAGGTTACGACGTGAATAATCACGCCCTCGATAAAGTTCTTGGCGGACTCATCCCAGTGCGGGTCTTTCTGGTCCGCCGACTGCACGACAATCGACTCGGCAATCAGCGCGGCATCCTCAAGGAATGTTTCACTGCCTGTTTTCAGGAGGCTCATGGGGTTGTACGAGGCGCGGTATTTCGCGGCTGCTTTGCTGGAAACCCCGAAGGGGTCAACGACATAAATTTTCTGCCCCAAACCCGCGCGTCTGGTTGCCGTAATATCAGCCAGCTCGCCCTTGGGGTCGGTTGCCAGGATGCTGCCGGAATAGAACAGCAGGTTGCTGATCAAGCCAACCGATTTACCAGATCGGGAGCCCGCTACGGTAAGAATGTGGCGGTCATCCTCGATGCCAATGAGCTGCTTCCCCAGTGCACCGATCAGGACTTTTTTCCCTGGCTGGCGAGGGTCATACGATAGTGTGCGGCTCGCTGCGATGTCTTCGAGCTTCATCCACCGTGCCTGAGGAACCTTCTGCTCTCTTAAGGGGCGGGTAGAGTCTCCCCGCGGTACGTCCCGCATAAATTCTTTGAAAAGCTCGCTCATCACAATCACCGCTAAAAAGGCTACTGACTGCAATTCTTCCACGGCTAGTTGCACAGACTCCCTCTCGAATTCCTCCTTCCAGGGTGAAATTGCCCACCAAGTGCCCACCGGAAGCATACTTCCCGACCACCTGGTTTGCCGACTGCGGTGATGGTGCCTTCGCTCGGCATCAAGAAGCTGCCAGTAGGCGAATTACGTATGCAGAGCGACTGACTGACGCTCCCTAAAACAGGTAGAGTGCCGACATCGTAGGCTCAAAAAAAATCAGCAGGGAAGCCGCATGTTGTTAGACAAGAGCTTTGCAATCGCTCGCTCGGGTGAGCTGGTCATTCAGTGCATTGAGGCCTGTATTTATCAAAAAATTGACAAAGGGTTGCGATTGGAAGGTCATGGCATTATTAAAATTAATAGTGTTGGCTCTCTTTATATGGAGTTTGTCTGCCTAAAGTCAGAAAACTTTCCTTTTGATTTTGGCGGGAACGACTTCCCAAAAGATCTTTTTGACCCTGAGCAAGAATTATTTTTTGAATGCCTTACCTTGGATGGTGAAAAAATAGAGGCTAATGGGTTTTCATTAAAAATCACAGAGTTTAATACGTATCGCCCATTTAAATTTATAGTTGGTTTCGCGGAAATTTATAGTCAGGTGCCTTTCAACTATCCGGGCCAAAGAAAAAGCTTTTTGTGTTTTGAAGTTAATGAGCTCTCTAGGGTTCCAAAGAATAAAGGCAATACCACCACCTCAACATTAGGAGGTGAGTCTTGGAGCTTTAATCAGACAGTTCTTAAGAGTGATGAATTTGAAATTTCAATAATAGATCATAAGGAATATGTTGAAGTATATGCAAATGGTGATTTTGATGTTGATAAGCTGTTTCAGGCGCTAAGATTTTATATAGGGTTCACTTCGGGCACATTGCCACAAGCGTATGCCATGTCTAAAAGGTCCGGCTCGGAATTAACGCATTATGTCCGAAGCATTAGGAATTCAATTAAGAGTCAGTCCATTCCTCATCCAATCCCTGAAAATATTCTTATTGATGGTGTGATAGACGTCAAAAGTCACTATGATTTGTTTTTTAATATTTGGCATGTTTTAAACAATCACAATGTGTATTTTGAAAGTACCTACTCGCAGTGGAAACGTGTGTTTGCAGCGTTTAATACCGAGAGTGCACTATCAAATCTGACAATCTCAACTTCTGTTGAGGGGATTTTGATAGATATTTTTATGCCGAAGCTTGTAGAGGAGGCTAGGGATGAAGAATACGAAAAGCAAAAAATCGAGATTATTGAAAAGATAAAGGCACTTGAGATTGATCCAACGAAACGTAATACAATTATAAAGCAGGTTGCTGGGTGGGGAAACCTTTACGCGGCCAAAGCCCTGGGAATGTTGGTAGACAAGAAACTTATATCGACTGCGGAGAAAAAGGCTTGGGAAAAGTTACGCCATGCTGCCGCACATCCTAAATTCACACCTCATACGATTGAGCGCCAGATTAAGGAGTATCACAGGGTTTCGAGCTGCATCAACCTATTTAACAAGCTTGTATTGAATGTGTATTCGTATAGCGGTGCTCAGTTCGAGTTCGGTGAGGTAAGACAGCCAAAAATTGTTTTGCATGATTTGGTGAATATTTTGGGTCTTGAGAAGCAGGAAGCAAAAAATTCGGTTCCCATGAAACCTGAAATCGAAAAAGTAGAGCAGGCTGAACCTTCTCGCGGGGTGTTTGTTCAAAAGCTGAAAGAAATCTTTTCTGGCCTTTTCAAATAGAACGTATTAGGGATGTAAATGAGAGTTGTTATAAGGGCTTATTCAGCACATCATTTCACGAAGAGCCTATTTGGAGCAGTCTCCAGCCTCTCCCTCCATCATCCCTATGGCATCCGATGGGGTGACGGGAATGGTCGACCATTGGACGGGGGCGCAGATGACGACTCTCAGGTGTTGACTCCGCGGTCTGATATACCCATGAATGTCCCGTCATCGCCCATGAGCAAGAGAGTAGCTGCTAAAACGCAACGGAAGGCGCGCTCAGGCTATTCAGGGAGGGTAGCAATCCGACCCAACCTGTACTGAAAAAGCGGCAGCTATGGCCAGCATATCCGCTATATCCGCTGGCCATATATGAGCACCCCTACTCTTGGGATGCCTTTTCAATCCGACTAATTGTCTTCGTTAGTCGTCTAGCGCGGGACTGCAGCCACTGGCAGGCGGTCGTGGCTGGAATGGAAAGGCGCAGGTCTGTCACATTGATCTCGTCAGCATTGCCATAGTGGTGATAGCGACCTAACTAGCACATTAGTCAGCGACTATATTGAGTAAGTCAGAGAGGATAGTGCGAAGGGTAGGGCAATCGTGCTACACCTGAGTCGACTGCTGCTTTTGCCACGGCACTAGGTATTTCTGCGAGCAGTCGTGTATCCAGCGGCTTTGGTAAAATGTAGTTACGCCCAAATGCCATACGATCTAGATTAAACGCTTTTAAGACCTCTGCTGAAACTGGTTCTTTTGCTAGTTGACGTAGCGACTCAACGGCTGCAATTTTCATTTCCTCATTGATTATCCTCGCGCGAACATCAAGTGCACCGCGGAATATAAACGGAAATCCTAGGACATTGTTTACCTGGTTTGGGTAGTCTGAACGACCGGTCGCGAGGATCAAATCATCTCGTGTTGCGAGTGCCAGTTCTGGGTTGATTTCTGGGTCTGGGTTTGAACAGGCGAATACAACCGGCTTGGGTGCCATTGCCAGCAAGGATTCCGGTGATAGTAAGTTGGCACCGGACAGGCCCAAAAAGACGTCGGCTCCGTCCATTGCCTCCAACAACGTAAGAGGGCCACTATCGTTAATGAATTGCTCTTTGTAAATATTTAGGTCTTTACGGGCAGAGTGGATAACGCCCCTCCGATCGACCATATACATATTACTTTTTTGAGCTCCAAGACTCACTAGCAACCGCATGCAAGCGATTGCAGCTGCGCCAGCACCCAGGCAGACGATTTTCGCATTTTTCAGATCTTTACCTTGGATTTCCAAAGCGTTTAGCATGCCCGCAGCTGTCACTATAGCGGTGCCGTGTTGATCATCATGAAATACTGGAATGTTGCAAAGCTCGATGAGCGCTTTCTCGATCTCAAAGCATTCAGGTGCCTTAATATCTTCTAGGTTGATGCCGCCAAAAGTGTCGGCAATACGAACCACGGTATCAATGAAAGCATCCGAATCTTCTGCTTGAACCTCGATATCGGTTGCGTCGAGGCCAGCAAAGCGTTTGAACAACAGCGCCTTACCTTCCATAACGGGCTTGCTGGCCAGCGGGCCTAAATTACCAAGTCCAAGAATTGCCGTACCATTAGTAATTACCGCTACAAGATTACCTTTTCCAGTAAAGCGATAAACGTTCTCCGGATTTTTTGCTATCTCGCGCACGGGTTCGGCCACACCCGGGCTATAAGCTAAGGCAAGGTGAACTGCCGTATCCGCCGGTTTTGTGAGCTGTGTACCAATTTTCCCTGGTATTGGAAATTCGTGGTAATCCAAAGCGGCTTTTTTAAAGTCGAAAGTGTCGATAGTCATGTGAGGGCCTCATGGAGACAGCGCCGGACGATCCGGCGCAGGAAGTGATCGTTGAGGTTTGCGTTAATCAGTGCACCAGCATGCCAGTAAACACATAGGCTTGCGCCAGTGTGATCAAGCCGATAAATGTGGCGAAGATCAGGCTATGTTTAAGAGTGAAGCGGAAAAGATCCGATTCTTTCCCGACCAGCCCAGTTGCCGCGCAGGCGATGGCGATGGACTGAGGAGAAATCATTTTGCCCGTCACGCCTCCGCTGGTGTTGGCGGCCACTAACAGTGTGTCGTTGACCCCAATCTGATGCGCAGTTGTAGCTTGCAGAGAACCGAACAATGCATTAGATGAGGTATCTGAGCCTGTAAGGAAAACGCCTAACCAGCCTAGGAACGGTGAGAAGAAGGGGAAGGCGGCGCCAGTGCCCGCCAAGACCAATGCAAGTGTGGTAGACATGCCTGAGTAGTTAGTCACGAAAGCAAATGCCAGCACCATACCGATGGACAGAATCGGCCATTTTAATGAAACTAGCGTTTCGCCAAAAGTCACCAGCGCATTTTTCAAGCTAACTTTCAAAATGAAAGCTGAAATCACAGCGGACAGTAGAATAGCTGAACCACCAGCAGAAATAGGATCAAATTTAAAGACGGCCGTCATGGCGGTGGGGTTGGCTACTACTGGAGCAACTTTGATAATCAGTTGATCGAGGTAAGGGATTGCAATTGTAAAAACGAATTGCTCCATGGCACCGCCATGGGCAAACATTGCTTTAAAAGGTTTCAGTGTCCAGATCGTAACCAGCACCGTTAGGATTAGAAACGGTGACCATGCCTTTATGATTTCGCCTAAGCTGTAAGGTGATGGTGTTGAGTTACGTATCCCACCGAAGCCGCCCAAGACTGCGGCTCCTCCTACCGTGCCGACGATTTCGTTGCTCTCTGCCGCTTTTGGTTGCCATACTTTGAGGAACAGTGTCAACGAGACAATACTAACAAGTGCGGAGGTAATATCTGGAAGTTCAGGACCGATGTAGTTCGAAGTAAAGTACTGGGTCACAGCGAAGCTAGAACCGGCCACAAGTGCCGCCGGCCAAGTTTCTTTAATACCTTTCCATCCGTCCATAATGGCGACTAACCAGAATGGCACAATGATGGAGAGCAGTGGTAATTGTCGTCCAGCCATAGCACCAATTTTGAACGGATCGATCCCAGTTACTTGCCCAGCAACGAGGATGGGTACACCCAAGGCTCCGAAAGCAACTGGTGCGGTATTAGCTATCAAGCAAAGACCTGCAGCATAAAGGGGGTTGAAGCCTAAACCGACTAGCAAAGCACCTGTAATTGCAACTGGCGCACCGAAACCCGCAGCTCCTTCAAGAAAAGCACCGAATGAAAAGCCAATCAGGAGCACCTGAAGACGTTTATCATCTGTAATGGATAATACTGAGCTTCGGATAACTTCAAACTGGCCGCTCTTGACGGTAAGTTTGTAGAGAAATACTGCTGTAATAATGATCCATGCAATGGGCCATAGGCCATAAGCGAAACCATAACCAGCGGCAGCAAAAGCCATTTTCGCAGGCATGTCAAATGCGAATATAGCGATAATCATAGACAAAATCAGAGTTATGGTTCCCGCCGTATGCCCCTTCATGCGGAAGACCGCAAGAGCAAGGAAGAAAAAGATGATTGGAATCAGTGCAACCAGGGCTGATAGCCCAAGAGAGCCAAGCGGCGTATACATCTGTAGCCATGTGTTCATTTCATTAATCTCTAATTATTGTGTTTTTACATGGTTTCGATATTGTGCAATATATTTATTAGCAATCATCTGACTGCCTGCTATGCAGGTGTTCGATAAATTGTTTTCGTTACGTGCACTGGAAACTGAGATGTCTTAATGAGAGGTAACGTTCGACTCATGAGGCGGTTCCTTTTATTGTTGTGAACCATGTTTTTCCAGAAAGACTCCGGAATCATGTAGTAGAAGTTTCGGGGAGTCTGCGCCTATGGCGAGGCGCATACGCCCGAATCCCGGTCCATTATTAGGCCGGGGATGCTACTTTTGAATTGTGATCAAAAAATCACATTTGATTCTTGAAACGTAGACGCCAGGCGTGTAAAAGAGGCTCAGTGTATCCACTTGGCTGCACGCGTCCCTTGAATACAAGGTCTAAAGCCGCGCGGAAGGCGTATGAAGTTTCAAAGTTCACTGCCATTGGTTTATAAGCTGGGTCGCCAGAATTTTGCTCGTCGACAATCCTTGCCATGCGTTCCATGGTTGTTTGAAGCTGTTCTGTATGGATAACTCCATGATGCAGCCAGTTAGCAATGTGTTGGCTAGAAATCCGTAGGGTTGCACGGTCTTCCATAAGTGCGACGTTGTGTATGTCGGGTACCTTGGAGCAACCGATGCCTTGTTCTACCCAGCGTACGACATAACCCAATATACTTTGCGCATTATTATCCAATTCCTGTTGGATGTCCTCGGCACTCCAGTTGCGCTCGGCAGCTACTGGTGCGGTCAGCAAGTCATTGAGCAACTCTTCATGCTGGACAGTGAGGCTTAGTGTGTTCAGGCCTCGCTGTACCGCTTTGACATTTACCTGATGATAGTGGAGGGCATGTAGTACTGCTGCAGTCGGCGACGGTACCCAGGCTGTGTTTGCGCCAGCCTTTGGATGATCAATTTTTTGACGGAGCATATCTGCCATCAAGTCTGGCATAGCCCACATGCCCTTACCGATTTGTGCCTTGCCACTCATACCACACGATAAGCCTACTTGTACGTTGTTGCGTTCATAGGCTTGAATCCACGCAGTAGTTTTCATGTCGCCTTTACGCAACATCGCACCGGCTTCCATGGTCGTGTGCATTTCATCACCGGTCCGATCAAGAAAGCCGGTGTTAATAAAAGCCACCCTTGCACTAGCAGCAGCGATACATGCTTTAAGATTTACTGATGTGCGACGCTCCTCATCCATAATCCCCATCTTTAAGGTGTAGGCTGGAAGGGAGAGCAATTCTTCAACGCGGCCGAATAGCTGATTAGCGAAAGCCACCTCTGTCGGACCGTGCATCTTCGGTTTGACGATGTAAACACTACCCGTACGGGAGTTACCTTTTCGTTGGAGGTCGTGTACGGCGATTAGGCTCGTAAAAACAGTATCTAGAATACCTTCAGGTATTTCATTGTCATCGCCATCTAGAATTGCAGGGTTGGTCATCAGGTGACCAACATTACGGACGAACAGCAGCGAGCGACCTGGTAGGCTTAATTCTCCATTATCGGGGCTGCTGTACACGCGATCAGGATTGAGGCGGCGAACGATCGTCTTGCCATTTTTAATCAGGGTTTCGCTCAAATCACCCTTCATGAGGCCTAGCCAGTTGCGATAAACCTCTACTTTATCTGCAGAATCGACTGCGGCCACTGAGTCTTCACAGTCCATGATGGTTGACAGCGCGGCTTCCAACAAAAGATCCTTTACCCCCGCAAGGTCATACTTTCCGATTAGGCTGTTTGCATCGATCTGGATCTCAAAATGCAAAGCATTATTTTGGAGAAGTACCGCGTTAGGCGCAGATGGATCGCCTTGATAGCCGACGAATTTCTCGGGTTGGCTTAGGTGGCTAGAGCTGCCATCTCGAAGCTCAACAGTAAGCTGGCTGTCGACAATGTGGTAACGGAAAGCGTCGGCATGAGTGCCATTGGCGAGAGGTATAGTTTGGTCGAGGAAAGTGCGGCCGAAGCCAATGACTAGATCACCACGAATCTTGTTATAGTCCGATCCCTTTTGAGCACCGTTTTCTTCGCTGATCGCGTCTGTACCGTAAAGTGCATCGTAAAGGGAACCCCAGCGTGCGTTGGCCGCATTCAAGGCATAACGCGCATTCATAACGGGCACTACCAACTGCGGTCCCGCTTGCACTGTGATTTCAGTATCAACATTGGCTGTAGTTACCGTAACATCATCAGGCTGTGGTGCCAAATAGCCGACATCTTTAAGAAACGACTTGTAAGCGACCATGTAACGAATAGGTCCCGGATGTGCGCGGTGCCACGTATCTACCTCGTTTTGAAGGCGAACTCGCTCGGTCAATAGAGCTCGGTTCTGAGGCGCCAAGTCATGAACTAAAGAGTCGAGACCACTCCAGAACGTATCTGCAACAATGCCGGTACCTGGCAGTACTTCATCGTCAATGAAACGCTTAAAATTCTGGGCCACTTGCAGGCGCTGGCATTGCACTCTATCGATCATCTACGTTGTTCCTGATGGTGTTTCTCAGCCATTCGGCGTGAGAGTTTTTGTTACTCCCTGGCCCCAAAGCGTCAGGGTAGTTCCGCTTATGACAATGCTGTTGCTGCCGCCTTGGCAATCTGAGCATCTTGTTCGCCCTTCACACCCGATACGCCGACAGCACCTACTACGTGGCCTTCCACCACAATGGGGACTCCACCTTCTAGAGAGGTGAGTAGGGGAGCGCTAATGAAAGCTGTGCGGCCGCCGTTGACCATTTCCTCGTATCCTTTAGTTTCGCGGCGTCCGAGAGCTGCACTGCGTGCTTTTTCTGTGGCTATATAGGCACCAATTGCTGCACAGCCATCGAGGCGTTCCAGGGATAAAGGATGTCCCCCGTCGTCTACCACTACGATGGTTACTGGCCATAGATTCTGTTGGGCCTCTGCTCTACCCGCAGCGAGGATTCGTGTAACTTCCTTTTGAGTGAGTATTGGTTTGCTTTGCATGAGTCATCTCCTAATTCAGGGCTTCTTCCACTAGCTCGATCCAATGCCGCACCGGAGTGCGGCCAGCGCTCTCGAGATGTGTCTGACAGCCGATATTAGCGGTGACGATCACCTCAGGATTGCCGCTTTCGAGGGCATTCATTTTGTTGTCGCGCAATTGGCGGGATAGTTGCGGTTGGGTTATTGAATAGGTGCCCGCTGAGCCGCAACACAGATGACCATCCGGAACGTCAGTGAGGCTGAAGCCCAAACGTCTAAGCACGGATTCGACCGAGCCAGCGAGTTTCTGAGCGTGCTGCAAGGTGCAAGGACAGTGGAACGCTAAGCGTTTATCGCCATTGATATGGAGATCCTCTAATGGTTCTTCGCCCAGTACTTCCACAAGATCCTTAGCTAACGCACTTACACGTTCAGCCTTGTCTGCGTAGAGAGAATCATTTTCTAGAAGATGACCATAATCTTTAACGAAGGCACCACAACCGCTAGCGGTCTGTACTATCGCTTCTGCTCCCGCCTCAATCGCCGGCCACCAGGCATCGATGTTTTGCCGTGCACGTGAAAGGCCTTTTTCTTGGGCGTTCAGGTGATAATCAACCGCACCGCAACAGCCTGCCTCTCTAATCGGTGAGACGCTAATACCGAGGCGATCTAATACTCGCGCAGTGGCAGCATTGGTATTCGGAGATAGGGTTGGTTGCACACAACCTTCAAGCATTAATACCTGTCGCGCGTGGCGAGGTACTGGGCGAGGCTTTACCGCAGAGGCTTGGCGTGGCAGCTTGGCTTTCAAAGCCTCGGGTAAGAATGGACGGAAGATCTGACCAGCCTGTGTTAAAGCCTTGAACAGCGCTGGGCGTGGTAGCACGGCGCGCAGACTTTCGCGAAGCATCCGTTGGCCGAGGGGGCGTGGTACTTGTGCATCAACCACTGCGCGACCGATATCCAGCAGGTTGTGATATTGCACACCAGATGGACAGGTGGTTTCGCAGTTTCGACAACTTAGGCAGCGATCAAGATGCAACTGAGTTTTCGCAGTAACTTCATTGCCTTCTAAAACTTGCTTGATCAGGTAAATCCGGCCGCGTGGACCGTCCAATTCGTCTCCTAGCAATTGGTATGTGGGGCAGGTTGCAGTGCAAAAACCACAGTGAACACAGGACCGAAGAATGCTTTCAGCCTCTTCAGCGCGGGGCAGCAGTTTGGCTTGTTCGCTCAAATTCGTTTGCATGGCTCGATCAAACCTCCGCGTACATGCGACCTGGGTTAAATATTCCCAAGGGGTCGAGTTGGCTCTTAAGTCGTTGGTGATAACGAAGTAGGGGTTGCGTCAGCGGTGGAAACGGATTCGGTCCTTTGCTGTACAAAGTGGCATGACCTCCGAGCTCCATGACCACGCGGTGAATCAGCTCGCCTTCTGCGTTGGACTTAAGCCATCGTTGGGCGCCTCCCCAGTCAATTAACTGAGTTCCTGGCAAATCCAACGGTGCGGTATTGTTTGGGAGCGATAGTCGCCATAGCGGAGTGGTGTTATCAAAGAAAGCATGTCGGTGTTCGCGTAAGTCTTGCCAGAACGCGCTATTAATTTCCTCTCCGCCAAGTCGCTGACGAGAAGCTTGAACCGAGCCTTCACCGCCTTCCAAACGCAAATGCAGAGCGTGACCGTCATAGCATGCGGCACTAATTGGTATCGGTTGCTGACCCCATTCCGCGAGTTCACTAAGCGCCTCATGAACATCCATTTCGAGACGAAGGCTTAAGCACTCCCGAGGCTTGGGAAGGACCTTCAAAGAAACTTCCGTGAGCACGCCTAGGCATCCGAAGCTCCCCGCCATCAGGCGAGAAAGGTCGTAACCAGCGACGTTTTTCATAACTTCACCGCCGAAGCGCAAATGCTTACCTCGACCGGTTATTACCCGGGTTCCAAGAACAAAATCACGGACGGAGCCAGACCACGGCCGTCGAGGTCCGGACAGGCCAGCCGCCACTGCGCCGCCCAAAGTTGCACCATGACCCATATGGGGAGGTTCGCAAGGCAGCATTTGCCCGGCGGCCTCCAACACTTCCTCAATCTCAGTAAGTGTTGTACCAGCTCGCGCACTGATAACGAGTTCAGTTGGGTCATAGCTCACTATGCCGCTATGGCACCGAGTATCGAGTACCTCACCTGCTACCGGGCGACCGAGGAAAGCCTTGCTGTTGCTGCCCTGAATGCGCAGTGGAATCGCATGATTGAGCGCATGGTTGACTTGTTCTAGCAGTGTTGAAGTACTGTCTTGATCATGCTGCATCAGAAGCGCTCCAATTCAGGGAAGGGCAATTGGCCGTGATGAATATGCATGGCGCCAAATTCAGCGCAGCGATGCAGGGTCGGAATATTTTTGCCTGGATTGAGTAAGCCGCTGGGATCGAACGCTGCCTTCACCGCATGGAACAAGGTGAGTTCGTCGCTGTTGAACTGCGCGCACATTTGGTTGATCTTTTCACGGCCCACCCCGTGTTCGCCGGTGATGCTTCCACCGACCTTGACGCAGAGTTCAAGGATTTTGCCGCCGAGGGCTTCTGCACGCTCCAGCTCACCAGGTTGGTTGGCATCGAACAGAATCAGTGGATGCATGTTCCCGTCACCGGCATGGAAAACGTTGGCCACACGCAGACCATATTCCTCGGACAGATCGGCGATACCTTTAAGAACACCTGGTAACTCACGGCGCGGAATAGTGCCGTCCATGCAGTAATAATCCGGCGAGATGCGTCCGACGGCTGGAAACGCATTTTTGCGCCCGGCCCAGAACTTGACGCGTTCAGCCTCGTCGCGAGCCAAACGAACTTCGGTAGCACCGGCGGTTTCTAGTACTTCTTTAACCCGGTCACAGTCGTCCTGGACGTCTGCTTCAACACCATCCAGTTCGCAGAGCAGGATTGCTTCAGCATCTACCGGATAGCCTGCGTGGATAAAGTCTTCCACGGCACGAATGGACAAGTTGTCCATCATTTCTAGACCGCCAGGGATGATGCCTGCGGCGATGATGTTTCCTACGGCGCGGCCTGCCTTCTCGACCGAATCAAAGCTGGCCATTAATACTTTGGCCACCTGAGGTTTAGGCAGCAGCTTGACCGTGACTTCGGTAATGATACCGAGCATGCCTTCCGATCCGGTGAACAGTGCAAGCAAGTCGAAGCCCGGAGCATCTAAAGCATCGGCTCCCAGCGTCATCTTTTCGCCTTCGACCGTGAGAATGTCCAGCTTGAGTAAGTTGTGTACTGTCAGTCCATATTTTAAGCAGTGCACACCACCGGCGTTCTCGGCGACGTTTCCGCCGATAGTGCAAGCAATTTGTGATGATGGATCGGGTGCATAGTAAAGCCCATAAGGGGCTGCAGCATGAGATATGGCTAAGTTACGTACACCTGGCTGTACCCGGGCAAAACGACCATTAGGGTCGACCTCAATAATCCGGTTGAAGCGTGCCATGACTAAGAGGACGCCCTGTTCCAGAGGAAGCGCGCCCCCGGATAATCCAGTGCCCGCTCCGCGCGCGACCACCGGTACCTTACGGCGATAGCAGAGCTTGAGCAGTTCTTCGACCTGTTCAAGTCGTTCGGGTAATGCAACCAGCAAAGGCGCTGTACGGTATACAGAAAGCCCATCACATTCGTAGGGGGTGAGTTCTTCTTGAGTGTGAAGAATTTCGAGGTCAGGTAGCAGCTGTTTTAGCTCTGTGACGAGAGCTGCTTTGTCGACTTTAGGCAATACGCCGTCGAGGCGTTCATCGTACAAAATGTTCATGCCAAGGATTCACTCTGTAGCGTTTTTATTATTGCAGTCGGCCAGGGCGCCTAGAACTGCTTCTATGTCGTCCATGATTGTTCCCTGGAGGTCCACAGTCCATTGGTTTTTAACTGGTCCTACCAGTTTTTTGTGCGATCAGTGATCGTCCAGTCGCAAATATCTAGCAATGGCATAGGGTTTTCGTTATATTTTTCGAAGCGTGAAAGATTGGTTTGAACTGGTCCTACCAGTTGCTCGAGGTCAAAATGAACGAAGAAGAAGGGGCTGCTCGGCGGCCAATCAGCGAAATAGTCGCTGAGCGTATTGAACGTCTGATCGTGGATGGCGTCCTCAAAGTGGGGCAGCCCTTACCGTCCGAACGGCGCTTGTGTGAAAAACTTGGATTCTCTCGCTCTGCGTTACGCGAGGGTCTTACCGTGTTGCGCGGGCGCGGTATCATAGAGACAGCTCAGGGGCGCGATTCGCGTGTGGCTCGACTTACCGCAGAAGAGGACTCAAGCCCGCTATTTCATCTGTTCAGCTCGCAACCGCGCACTCTCTATGACCTGCTTGAGGTTCGCGCTTTGCTTGAGGGGGAGTCGGCGCGACTGGCTGCGCTACGAGGAACCGATGCTGATTTTGTTCTGCTGACTCGGCGTTACGAGGAGATGATTGCTTCCCATTCGCAGCCTGATGGGATTGCGTCGCGCGAGCATGCTCGTCTTGATCATGCCTTCCACTTGGCTGTTTGTGAGGCGTCGCATAATCCGGTTTTGGTACATACTCTGCGATCACTTACTGATTTGATGCTTAGTACCGTATTTGCTTCGGTTAATAATCTTTATCATCGACCCTTGCAGAAACGGCAAATTGACCGTCAGCACACACGAATTTACCAAGCTGTGATCGAGCGTCTGCCTGACTTGGCGCTGCGTGCGGCCCGTGACCATATTCACAGTATTCGAGATAATTTGAAGGACATTGAGCAAGAAGAGCAGCGCTTGGTGCGTGCGACAATGCGATTGGAAGGGTGGATGTAAAAGGTCATAAGGACTGATTAGGTGCAAACGCAACGAACTTAGCGAGGAAAATGACCTTCCTCAACATGACTCGCGGTCGGTCGATTAGTCTCCGGCGCGGTGATTCTAATTTAGGGGCATAGCTGTTACTAACTCATGATCATTCGAGCTTTAGACAGGCACATATTTTATTATTTTTCGTCGCTCGACGGGAGCTAACTCGCGAGGGTATGTGAGTTTTTCGGATCTATCGTTTATATAAGGAGGCAGCCGCGATTCCGAACTGTTCGAAAAAGACGTTCGCCATTACTTGAGTTTTTAAATTCGTACAGCCGACTTAAGCACATTCGAGACCTCGATAGTGCTCCGGTTCTCTGCCGATGCTGTGCGCTAATTAAATTCTCTGGGTTTTTTGTCTTTCTAATTCTGTCGGATGGTCGTCGACCTGATAGATCTAGGAGACGACCGGCCGCAGATAATTCAATATCCCTCATATTGGTTTGATGAAGGTTGCAGGTAATGATTTGCCCTATGAGATAGTTTCAATCCGAAGAGTATTGGTACTGCCTAGTTGACCGAATGGAGTTCCCGCAGTGATTACTACAATGTCCGTTTTCTTCGCGAGATTTTGATGCTGAGCGATATTTAGGGCAGTCTTCGTAACATTCTCGATCTCACTCAGGTTTTGATAAACTACTGAGTAGACGCCCCATGCAATGGTCAGATAGCGAGCCGTTTTCTCGCTTGTTGTTAAGCTGAGTATTGGCGCTTTCGGTCGTTCGCGTGATGCGCGCAAGCTGGAACTGCCCGACTCAGTGTAGTTCACCAGCACCGCTACGGGCAGGATGCTACTGATGCGGCGGACGGCGCAGCTTATTGCGTCTGACACTGTTGCTTCAGCTTTTGGACGGCTCACATCCAGTTGGCTTTGGAAGTCTGGACCAGACTCCACTTGGCGGATGATTTTGCTCATCATCTCTACCGTTTCCAAGGGATAGTCACCAGAAGCGGTCTCCGCAGAGAGCATTACGGCATCCGCTCCCTCGGCCACAGCGTTTGCAACGTCGGTCACTTCTGCGCGGGTCGGCGCTGGTGAAAAGCGCATCGACTCAAGCATCTGCGTAGCCACCACCACCGGCCGGCCAAGTTGGCGGCAAATGCGTACGATGTCTTTTTGTATGCGAGGCACATTCTCCGCTGGGACCTCAACTCCAAGATCGCCGCGAGCGACCATAATTGCGTCACACAAGTGAGCAATTTCCTCTAGGTGTAGCACTGCAGACGGCTTTTCAATCTTTGCCATCAGCAGTGCTTTGCCTTTGATCAGCTCGCGAGCCTCGGTGATGTCTTGAGGACGTTGTACAAACGATAGAGCGACCCAGTCGACACCCAACTCCAGCCCGAAATCCAGATCGCAGCGATCTTTGGCAGTCAGCGGGCTGAGTTGCAATACAGCCTCGGGAACATTCACGCCTTTTCGATCGGACAGTTCGCCACCAGCAATGACTACGGTGTCGATGGCGTCCGCGTGTTTGGCAGTTACCCGTAACTGAAGTCGACCATCGTCCAAAAGCAGGTTCATGCCTGGTTTCAGTGCCTCGATGATTTCCGGATGAGGCAAATTAACCCTATGCGTGTCGCCTGGCGTACAGTCAAGGTCCAATCGCAATGCCTGCCCTCGTTCCAGGTTGACCTTGCCTTCGGCAAATCTGCCTACCCGCAACTTCGGCCCCTGCAAGTCCATCAAAACACCGATGGGCTGGCTCATTTGGCGCTCAACTTCGCGTATCCACTTATAACGCTGAGCGTGATCAGCATGCTCGCCATGACTGAAGTTGAGTCGGAACAGATTGACGCCTGCTTCCACCAATTGACGAATATCGTCGATACCTTTAGTCGCAGGACCTAAGGTAGCAAGAATCTTAACTTTTTTATTGGGCGTCATTTTGTTGGGGTCTCGAGAATTAGGATGGCACGAAAGTCATTAACATTGGTTCTGGTTGGCCCAGTGACGATCAATGAGTCAAGAGCGGCGAAGTACCCATAGCCATTGTTGTTATCCAGCTCATAGCTTGCGTTTAGTTTTTTATCTTGGCCGCGCGCATAGGAGGTGGGCGTCATGATGGCTCCGGCATTGTCTTCTGAACCATCTATGCCATCGGTATCTCCTGCCAGTGCGTAAACACCAGGAAGCCCCTTAAGGCAATCTGTCAGGCTTAGGAGGAATTCAGCGTTACGTCCGCCACGACCATTGCCTCGTACTGTGACGGTGGTTTCCCCGCCGGACAGAATTATGCAAGGTGGCTTGATTGGTTGGCCGTGTAGAACGATTTGTCGGGCGATGCCTGCATGCACTTTCGCAACTTCGCGGGACTCACCCTCTAAATCGCCGAGAATCAAAGGTGTAAAGCCAGCAGCGCGTGCTTTTTCGGCCGCTGCATTTAGCGATTGCTGAGGAGTGGCGATCAATTGAAATTGGCTGCGTTCCAGCGCCGGGTCATCAGGTTTAATTGTTTCTGAGCGGGGGTCTCGTAACCACGCATAGACATTTTCCGGAATCTCGATGTCATAGCGAGCCAAGATCGCCAGCGCTTGTGCGGAGGTGGTCGGATCACCAACTGTTGGGCCGGAGGCAATTACTGTTTCTTCGTCGCCAGGAACATCCGATATCGCATAGGTATACACTTTGGCTGGCCAGCAAGCTTTGGCCAGCCGGCCGCCCTTAATCCCTGACAAGTGTTTACGTACGCAATTCATCTCAGCGATTGTGGCGCCAGATTTTAGCAAGGCTTTGTTGATTGATTGTTTGTCCGCGAGATCGATACCGTCTCCAGGTAATGCCAGCAAGGCTGAGCCGCCCCCAGAAAGTAGGAACATTACTCGATCGGACTCTTGTAGATCACTGACCAGTTGCAAGACTCGTTGAGCCACTTTGTGACTGGCAACATCAGGTATTGGGTGAGCTGCTTCCACCACCTCTATCTTGTGGCAATTAGCGCCATGTCCGTAACGCGTGACAACTAAGCCGCTAACCTCGCCTTGCCATTCAAGCTCGACGACTTCGGCCATAGCTGCGGCTGCCTTGCCTGCGCCGATGACAATAAGGCGGCCGCTGCGGTCTTTGGGCAAATATTGCGGCAGCACATGATATGGATGCGAGGCGGAGATGGCAGTCGTGAAAAGGGTGCGCATCAGCTCTAGTGGATTGATGGTCATATCAGGCTCCGGACTTCAATTATTGTTATTGGGTTGCTAGCCGATTGCACTCCCCAACCGCCGAAGCCGGCGGCTCGGGACTAAAATCGACCTCCCATGCTTGCTGGGCCGTGACACCACTGGCCTGGGAGGTCGAAAAGGGGGACAAAGACTAATTTGATTTTAGAAAGGTCAAATCAGTCTTGGGTTTGAAGGGGAGAAATCACTCCTCGCGAATTGAGAAGTTGGCCATGTGTTCCAGGCCTTTAATTAGCGCCGAATGATCCCAGTTACTACCACCGAGCGCAGCACAGGTGCTGAATACCTGTTGTGCATTCGCGGTATTGGGCAAATTCAAGCCCAGTTCACGGGCTCCAGAAAGGGCCAGATTGAGATCCTTCTGATGCAGACTGATGCGGAAGCCTGGATCGAAAGTGCCTTTGATCATGCGTTCACCGTGCACTTCCAGAATTTTCGAGGAAGCAAACCCACCCATTAATGCTTCCCTAACTTTGGCTGGATCGGCACCATTTTTCGCGGCGAAAAGCAACGCTTCGGCTACTGCCTGAATGTTCAGTGCGACGATGATTTGATTGGCAACCTTAGCAGTCTGACCATCGCCGTTGCCTCCAACGTGAGTAATGTTTTTGCCCATGGTTTGGAATAGCGGTAACGCGCGTTCAAAGGCGTGATCTTCACCACCAACCATGATGCTTAGTGTTGCGGCTTTCGCACCGACCTCGCCGCCGGAAACGGGGGCGTCTAGATAGGTGGCCCCGGTTGCTTTGATCTTCTGGGCGAAGACTTTGGTGGCGGAAGGAGAGATCGAACTCATGTCGATTACTACCTTGCCAGCACCTACGCCTTCTACGACACCATTTTCGCGTAGCAGTACATCTTCAACCTGGGGAGTATCCGGCACCATGATGATGATGAATTCCGCTTCTTGAGCGACTTCCTTTGGATTGGCTAAGCCAACTCCATTTTCACCCAGCAAGTCGGCGGGCGTTTTATCGAAGTGTTCAGAGAAGAACAGTTTGTGACCTGCTTTCTGCAGGTTCTGAGCCATGGGCTTGCCCATGATACCGGTGCCGATAAATCCGATCTTGGCCATATGGAAAGTCTCCGTTAGATCACTTTATGAGTTTTCAGCCAGCTAAGGCCTGCAAGGGTGGTCGTAGCCGGCTTGTATTCACAACCGACCCATCCCTGGTAGCCAATTCGGTCCAGGTGTTCGAACAGGAAGTGAAAGTTAATTTCGCCGGTGCCAGGTTCATTACGGCCCGGATTGTCGGCGAGCTGAATGTGGTTAATTTCCTCCAGGTAGGTGGCCATAGTTCTGGCCAGATCGCCTTCCATGATCTGCATGTGGTAAATGTCGTATTGCAGGAAAAGATTGGCGCTACCTACTTTTTCCCTGATGTCGAGTCCCTGGTGCGTGTTGTTCAAGTAGAAGTCTGGAATATCCAAGGTGTTAATGGCTTCGATCACGAGTTTGATGCCCGCGGCTTCCAGCTTGTCGGCGGCATATTTGAGATTGGCCACGAAGGTGCGTTCTATTGTCTCGGGGTCCACACTTTGAGGGCGGATACCGGCTAAGCAGTTAAGTTGCTTATTGCCCAGAACTTGGGCATAAGCGATGGCCAAATCGACGCCAGCTCGGAACTCTTCAATGCGGTCGGGATGGCAGGCAATGCCGCGCTCCCCCTTGGCCCAATTCCCCGCTGGCAGATTGAAAAGCACTTGGGTAAGGCCGTTGCTCTCGAGTCTTGCCTTGATTTCGGTAACGCTAAAATCGTAAGGGAATAGGTACTCAACACCGGTGAAACCAGCTTCTGCGGCGACCGCGAAGCGATCCAGAAAATCCACTTCCGTGAACAACATAGACAGGTTGGCTGCAAATCGGGGCATGTGATGCTCCTTTGTTGAAGTCTGGGCGAAGGCTTGGAAAGGAAAGATTAATCCAATGGCAAGATAGAGGTAGGTGCATCGGCACCGCTCAGAGCCAATTCCTCGAACTCGTTGATGTTATTGATCTCGGTTCCCATGGAAATGTTGGTCACGCGCTCAAGGATGATTTCTACAACCACGGGCACGCGATGTTGCTGCATTAATTCTTTGGCGTGAGCAAAGGCGGCCTGCAAGTCATTTGGATCGCGTACACGAATCGCTTTGCATCCGAGCCCTTCGACTACAGCCACATGGTCGACGCCGTAGCCATTCAGCTCCGGAGCGTTGATGTTGTCGAACGACAACTGGACACAGAAATCGATGTCAAAGTTACGCTGTGCTTGGCGGATCAATCCCAGATAAGAGTTGTTCACCAACACATGGATATATGGCAAATTAAACTGCGCACCGACGGCTAATTCTTCGATCATGAACTGGAAATCATAGTCGCCAGACAATGCGACGACTTGGCGACTTGGATCTGCTTTGACCACACCCAATGCTGCAGGAATAGTCCAGCCTAACGGGCCAGCTTGGCCACAATTGATCCAATGCCGTGGCTTGTAGACGTGAAGAAACTGCGCGCCAGCAATCTGTGACAAGCCGATGGTGCTGACGTAGCAGGTGTCTTTACCGAAGAACTCATTCATTTCTTCGTAAACACGCTGAGGCTTGATCGGCACGTTTTCAAAATGCGTCTTACGTTGGAGAGTACGCTTGCGCTCGCGGCAAGCATCCACCCAAGCGCTACGGTCTTTCAGCTTGCCAGCGGCCTTCCACTCACGAGCCACGGTCAAGAACATATCCAGAGCGGCACCGGCATCTGAAACGATGCCTAAGTCTGGGGTGAACACTCGGCCAATCTGGGTTGGTTCGATGTCGACGTGAATGAATCGTCGACCTTCGGTATACACCTCGACCGAGCCAGTGTGGCGGTTGGCCCAGCGATTTCCGATACCGAATACCAAATCGGACGCGAGTAAGGTGGCGTTGCCGTAGCGATGCGAGGTCTGCAAGCCGACCATACCCACCATCAACTTATGATCGTCCGGAATTGTTCCCCAGCCCATCAGGGTTGGAACCACGGGCACTCCGGTTAGCTCGGCAAACTCGACAAGCTTGGCACTGGCGTCAGCATTTATTACGCCACCACCAGAAACGATTAGTGGGCGCTCGGCGTCGTTAAGCATCGCCAGCGCCTTCTCAGCCTGCCCTCGAGTAGCAAAGGGGCGCGCCAATGGCAGTGGTTCATAGGCATCAATATCAAACTCGATCTCTGCCATCTGTACGTCAAATGGCAGATCGATCAGTACGGGGCCTGGTCGACCAGAACGCATCTCATAGAACGCTTTCTGAAAGGCATAAGGTACCTGGCCGGGTTCCATTACGGTGGTTGCCCACTTAGTTACGGGTTTGACGATACTGGTGATATCGACTGCCTGAAAGTCTTCCTTATGCATGCGCGCACGTGGGGCTTGACCGGTGATGCAGAGGATAGGAATGGAGTCGGCGGATGCTGAGTACAAGCCGGTGACCATGTCGGTACCGGCAGGGCCAGATGTTCCGATGCAAACGCCGATATTGCCGGCATTGGTACGTGTGTAACCTTCAGCCATGTGGGAGGCACCTTCCACATGACGTGCCAAAACGTGGTCAACACCGCCGAGTTTTTTCAGTGCGGCATACAATGGATTGATGGCTGCGCCGGGGATGCCGAAAGCGGTGTCGACGCCTTCACGACGCATCACCAATACTGCTGCCTCGATTGCTCTCATTCTGGCCATTATTGCCTCCTTCAGGCTGGTCGATATTTTTATTAGCGGATCTCAGCATGGAGCAGGTTATTATTGGCGTGAATAGCCAAAAATCGGTTTCTGCCGATACATGAGGTATCGATGGGTCGTTATGTCGAGCTACACAGTTTTATTCAGGTCGCCCATAAGGGCAGCTTTGCCGCCGCTGCACTGAATGAGGGGGTGACTCCGGCGATCCTTGGTCGACGACTCGATGCGCTCGAAAAGCGCTTGGGTGTCAAGTTGATGCATCGCTCCACGCGAGGCTTGAAGTTGACCGAGGCGGGAGAGCAGTTACTGGAAGGGGCCAAGCATTTGATGCGCGAATTTGACGAGGTCGAATCAGGCGTCAGCAACAGTAGCACTACAGTCAGCGGCCACTTAGTGGTGTCCGCTCCGGCTGCTTTTGGACGACATCATATTGCCCCTCATGTCTATGCCTTCCAGCAGCGTTTTCCAGATCTCCAGTTATCCTTTAACTTTACGGACAGCGTGATTGACCTGGTCAGCGAGGGGTACGATATGAGCATCCGTATCGGAGAAGTCACTGACCCAAACTACGTGGCGATCAAGCTCTTCCCCAATTGGAGGGTGGTTTGCGGGACGCCAGATTATTTTGCTAAGCATGGTGCACCGCAAACGCTAGAGGATTTGGCACACCACAATTGCCTGGCTTTCAATTTGCAGGGTGGCCAGCAACGGGGCTGGACGTTCTTGCGCGATGGCCGACAGATCGCGATGAAAGTCAGCGGTAACGTTGCTTGCAATGATGGTGAATTACTTTTCGCCTGGATACGTCAGGGGCTCGGTATTGGTTGGCGCTCAACGTGGGAAATCCAAGGAGAGCTTAAGCGAGGTGAACTGGTTACAGTACTGGATGAGTTTGCTTTGCCCAATTACAATATTCAGGCGGTCTACCCCCAACAGCGCTATTTACCAGCCAAAGTACGTCTTTTTGTCGAGTATCTTAAAACTTTATATAACTCTCCGGATTACTGGGAGAGGCCCCATCCCCTTTAAAATATGATTCGGGGTTGTTTGGGAACTATCGATATACTCTGTAAAACGCGCGAATTTTTAGCAAAAGACATAGATCCTTGCGGCGTACTACGCCTCCAACGCGGCTTAATGAGCAGCCAGGGGCCCCGATGAGTACTGCGCATTCAATTCGGTCGCGACCTTCACTCGCCCACGATTGGACAATAACCCCGTGATTAGATTATTCACCGTCGTGAATCTTAGGTGCTTTGGTATTGGACTAGGGTAACCAAGCAGGATCGTTCTGATAAATGGAGCGAGTGAATATTTTTTCATGAGACGCTCAGCGCAGGGCCAGTTTCACGGTATGCGATCAGTCCGCAGCGATCTTTGTCCCCCCCCCCCGGAATTAGAAGAGTGAGCAAGCCCTACAACAGCGGCTTTTGGAGGCAGAACATCAGGTTTTGCTGGAGTCCTTCGTTCCGAAATGAATATCAGTCTTAAATCCTCCTCTTGAAGGGGGTGAGTCCGCGCCGCAAGGCGTCGGCTCCCTGTCATGAAACTTCGCCTCAAAAAAAGATGCCGCACGCTTGAGCTAACGCCTTGAGTTTCACTACAAGCGCATTTTTTTGAATAGTGTTTTGCATAGATCCGGTAGGGGAATGCATTTTTGTCGCTTTATAGTGTGGGCGTGCCTTGGCGTTCTGCTTGAGGGCTAAGGAAATTTTCAAGGAGTAATATATGCTGAAAGATATAGCTGTTCCCGTTGTGGATGACTATGGCATTACTGAAGATGCACGGTACTTTGAATACTCTACTTCGGCTAATCCCATCGCTGCGCAGTTAATTTCGAGAGTGCCTTTCAAGACGTTCCCGGCGTCGTTATATGAAGAAGGTCCGACTCGTGTCATACCATTGGATGTTTCAGCGGAGCTAAACTGTGCTGCGCCGGCAACAGGGCCCGGCTTGCTCGCCAGTTTTGTTCGTATCGTAAGTGGTGAGGAGTTGGTGATCGATCCAGTTGTCACCTCACAGGTGTTCTATGTGATTAGCGGGGCAGGTGTTGCGATCCAAGGGGCGCATCATATTCCTTTTTCAGAGGGAGCGTTTTTTACGCTGCCTGGCGGGTTGTCAGCGATTTTGACAGCGGAAAGTACAGTTACTCTGTACTACGTTACCGATGCCCCACTGATGACCTACCTTGGGGTTAGTGCTGTAGAACCGCGATTTTCTCCAACATTTTATCCGGCAGACCGCGCGGCAGAAGAATTGTTAAAAGTTTCAAAAGATCCAAGCGCGCATAAACGTAGTCGTGTATCTGTGCTCTTAGGTAATGAGCACTTTGACCAGACTAGGACTGTCACTCATGTCTTGTGGGCTATGTTTGGCTTGCTCCCCGGAAATTCTATTCAAAAGCCCCATCGTCATCAATCAATAGCGTTGGACTTTATCGTGGATTGCCCTAAAGGATGTTATTCGCTTGTGGGTACTACTCTGGACAAAGAAGGAAATATTGCTAATCCCACTAGGGTGGATTGGGAAGCCGGTATGGCATTTATTACGCCGCCGGGTTACTGGCATGCTCATTTCAATGAGTCGAAGGAAAGTGCACGGCTTATCCCAATTCAGGATGCTGGACTCCAGACTTATCTTCGCGCTTTAGATATCCGCTTCGCTGAATAAGCAATTGTTAATAGTGCGCCGTATTAGCGGCGTACTTTTTTCCACTTTTTTCACTGTCTTGGAGTATTTGTATCCCAATATGGAGGATTGCCAATTTTTTCTATAAGAAAATCAACGAAGGTTCGGACTTTGCTCGAGACGGTTTTTTTATACGGATATACCGCCCATATAGAAGGGGCTTCAGCTGTAATCCGCATGTCCCAATCGGGGAGCACGTCAATAAGCCTGCCTGCGGACAATTGAGCCTGGATGAGCCAAGAGGGAAGTAGAGCAATTCCTAGTCCTCCTAGTGTTGCCTCTAATAACGCTTCGCTATCATTAGCGGCGAAAGCACCGCTGATAGTAATCTGCTCTAATGCTTCGATTTGTGCATTGGACGAATCTGTAGTCTCTTCAACCAAACAATCTGCAACGTCTTTACCGACGGGGTGGAGATTTTTCAAAGTTTTTCTTTCAGCGTACCAGCATTTATCTGGCGTTCGCGAAAATGCAAGGCACGAGTGAGTGTTAAGTTCTGATGGTTTTGAAGGGGCTCCATGAGACTTAATATAGTCTCGGCTTGCACATGCAATTCTCTGTTGGGGTGCCAAGCGTCGCGCAATCAAGGACGAGTCTTTTAAAGAGCCTATACGTATTCCTAGATCAATACGGGACTCGATTAGGTTTAGAGTTTCATCTGTAAAAATAGCCTCTATCTCAATATCGGGATACTTTGCTAAAAATTCATTAATCCATGGCATAATATGTCGGCGACCAAATGCGCCTGGTAACGTCACTCTCAATACTCCCGCAGGATTTCGATTCAGGGAGGACGCAGCCTCCCGCGCCTCGTCTAACTGGAGTAGTAGCTGAGATGCTTTTTCGTAAAATACGGTCCCACCTTCAGTCAATGACAAGCCGCGTGTCGTGCGATTGAAGAGGGCGATCCGCAGATCAGTCTCAAGATCTGAAATGTGCCGGGATGCCGTAGACGTCTGAATGGATAAGTCCAGAGCGACACGAGTGAAACTTTTTAGCTCTGCTGCACGGACAAAGCTCTTCAAAGCAGCGAAATAATCCATTTTTAAAATGGCCCTTAGCTGAGAAAGATCTCAACTATAACTCGATTTGTGCGATTGTCGAGATGCGTTAGATAAGTTTGCCTGGAAAGTGTCTAAATATGCCGTATTTTAGAAGTCGTATCTGCAGCGCAAATACAGTGAAGTTTACCGCTGCTGTATTGGTCTGCTTCAGATGCCGTAGCGTAGTTAAGTTTAGCATTTGACCCATAAAAACTAATATTCAAAGGTGATGATTGAAATTCAGTTCATTTGTGCTTTCGGCTTTTTGTCTCTGTTTTTAACTCATATTGGTCCGTGCCTAAATACAAAATTCCATCGAGCGTAGTTGATCGCATTGTTAGCCGACGATTCAAGTGCCGCGCGTAATCATAGAGCGGGCGTCCGGACCGATCAGTGGAACCCGTTTTCTTCGGTTATTCGTCGAGTTGGATTCGATCGCCTGAAAGCTCCTTCATTTGCGTCTTCTGGCTCATTCGGCATGCGAGTGCGGTATCCAGATACTCCCTTTTCTGGGGCTGTCTTTATCCCAGCTATTAGCCTTTACCCTCTAGCCATCGTTCGCCGATGCCCTGGCGGCGTATCAATGGGCGGCCCGCACCAAGCCTGCACCTGTTCGGGCTATCGCCCTGTGCAGGCCCGTGTTGCCCATGACACGTCGTCGCTCGCTGGCTGCTGGGGGCTCCGTCGCTGGAATAACCCAGCCTCAAGCGAAAAAGGAGACTCAACATGAATACCAAAACAACCGCAACTGAATCCAAGAAACCCGGCTTCGTCGCGAAGGTGCGCAAAGGCTCAGGCGAAAATGCCGTGTACGAACGCATCGGCGTCGCCTGGAAAAATGCTGATGGATCGTTCTACATAAAGTTAGCCGGTACGCAGGTCGTCTCCGACTTCATGCTTTACGAAATCGAAAGCACCGACCAGTCAGGCGAATAGCCATCGCTGATTGAAGAAAAGGCGGGCCGCAAGGTCCGCCTTTTTTTCAATCCATATGAATCCGTCATGATCTGCATAAATCTCCTGCATGCATTTTCGATTGCCGCAATGCAGTCATGCGGGCTCCTCTGATTTTTATATTCACATCCACAAAAACAAATGCTATCAGGCAATGAAGAGCGCAAAAGAAATTTGGAAACTGCATCAGCAGTCGTCGTTTCTTTTAGAAAATCTTCATACCCCCAGCCTTAAACTGGACTCAAGGGCCAGTTGCGAACGAAGTGAGCACAAGGTGTGCGTGGTAGTACCACGCCCACCTTGCGTGGGGACTTCCAGTCCCCCGCGATCCCCCCTCGGAATCCCTAAGCGCAAATGTTCTAGGGAACATTTTTGCTAAGGGATTAGACGCAACGTTTCGCCGTTGCACACGATCAGGGAGACTTCGGCTCTCCCTGAACCCATCGAGTAAGGGGCACTTCGTAGCCCCTTGCGACCCTTGATCAGGACTTTCGCGCCCTGAACCACGACCGGGTTTCGGCCCGGTGCCGACCAAAGAGAGATGTCAGCTCTCCCTTTGGAATTCCATCGACCACTGCGCGGTGCTGAAGACGAGAGGAAACCAGGAGGCGACGGCTTTTTAGGAGCAGCTATGTTGGCGGCATGACCAGATCAAAGAAAAAACGCGATGCGCCGATCTCTTACCGCCCACCCGAAAGGTTGCGCGATGAGTTTCACGCGCGGGTGCAGAACTCAGGTCAGTCCATTAACGGCTATATCACCGAGGCTATTTTCGGCAGGGCCGCTCCCCGGTCTAAACGCGTTTCGCCGCTGGATCAAAAGATGATTGCCATGCTGCTGTCGCAAGCAGCCCGCATTAACGACCGGCTGGAGCAAGCTGGCCGCTCGTCCACTGATAGCGATCCCAGCCTGATTTTCCAGGAGTGCCGGGATGAGCTCGCTGAAATCAGGAGCTATCTGATGCTGGCCTTGGGGAGGGACCCATGATCCCTTTCGCGTCGCAGCGGGGAAGTGGCCAAGACCTCGCCACTCACCTTCTAAATGCCTACGACAACGAGCTGGCAGAGGTGGCTGATCTGCGAGGAGCCATTGCCGGGGATCTGCACGGTGCTTTCAAAGAGTGGCAGGTGCAGGCCGATACGTTGACCCGGTGCGAGAAGTATCTCTACAGCCTGTCGATCAATCCTGATCCCGCGCAGGGGCCGTTGACGCGCGATCAGTACCTGGACTATATCCGGCGTACCGAGGATGTCCTGGGGTTAGGCGATCAACCCCGCGCGGTGGTGTTCCATATCAAGGATGGTCGTGAGCACTGCCATGTGGTCTGGTCACGGATTGATGCTGATAATCAGAAAGCTGTCCATCTGGCTTTTGACCGGGACAAGCTGATGCGGGTGACGCGGGGTTTCGCCCGTGATCACGGTCTGACGCTTCCCGAAGGGTATGAAAAATCCAGGAAGGTCGGGCAGATCTCCCTTTACGAGCAGGCGCAATTACGGCAGACCGGGCTCTCCAAAGAAGACCATAAGCAGCAGGTTACGGAGGCCTGGCAACAGAGTGACGACGCCCGCTCGTTCGTGCATGCGCTCGCCGAACGGGGCTACATGCTGGCTACCGGAAACCGTCCCTATGTTCTCGTCGATCTTTACGGCAACGTGAACGCGCTGCCAAAGCTCATTGATGATAAGTCCATCCGTACAAAGGACATCCGTGAGTTTCTTGAGAAGGAGTTCCCGTGTGAATCACTGCCGACCGTTCAGGAGGCTGAGAAGCTTGTTGCGGCGCACCGCAAGCTGATCGAGCGAGCCGTTAAGGAAGATAACTACGCCGACCGGCTCGCCGAACTGAAGCACGGCCAGATGGAGCGGCGGCGCGCGATAGAGCACGAGCGAGAAGCACTCAAGCACCGCCAGCATTGCCTGCGTCTTGCGCAGCAGGAAAAGCACCGGGCAGAGCGGGACAATCTGCGTACAGGCCACCTTGCCATGATGAAAGCCGTTCGCCGGGAGCGGTATCAAAACCGCCCCACGGGCTTGTCTGAGTTCTTGGGCCGGGTCAGCGGTGTCAATTTCTTGCGCCAGAAATTGCACCACTATCAAGATGCCAAACGCGTTCGCGCTCATCTCGAACAGCAGGCTCAGCTGAAAGCTCGCCAAACACAGGATGCCAAGATTCTGGATTTCCGCCTCAAGCTTCAGGCATTCGGCATTGAACGCAAGGCAGCATCCCTTGAAAAAGTGGATAGACGAGAGCTGGCCGCATTCATGCGGGATAACAAGCGCGATCAGCGTGTCAGAGCTCGTGGCGAGGATGGTGTTATGCCGTCATTGGTTGAAATCGTTGATGTTGATCTTGCGCAAAACGAAAAAGCCGCCCCTGATGTGCTCGCGGCTTTTGAGAAGGCAAAGCGAGAACCAAAAAGAGAAGTTCCCGATCTTATGGCGGCGTTTGAGCGGGCTACCGCTGTATTCCGCAAGGATAGACGGGAGCAGCGCGAAGGAGATGGGCCGGAGAGATCTCGACCGCTAACGCCACCACCTCACCGCGAGGGTCATGAGCCTGATCGAGAGCGGTGACTTGTTAACGTGTTATTTTATTTGGCGTCGTAATGTATCCATTGCATCCGGGCGTCTGAGGCAATCAGATCATAGCGCTCGACGAAGGAATCTATTTTTTCGCGCTGCTCGTCGTATGTTAAGCACCACTTCCCACAGGCACTACCTACCACTTGAATTAATGAATAAAGATTGTAGTAGCCTGTTTTCTCTTGATCCAATTTTACATCTGGATGCATTTCGCCGATGTAGGCAACTAAGGCCCTTTCTTTACCGTCAACTACTTTTCTGGAACTCAAACTGCTCATGTGAAGGAGCGAGTTTCTGTGCTCCCATAACTCCTCCGCAGTAATGCCAAGAGTTTTTATTTCTGAAAACTCTTTTAGCCATTTTATGAAAGTGTTCTCTTTAATGTTGCCGTATTCTATGTAGCTTATTGAGTCTATAGCCACCACCAGCAATTTCGAAGCAGAGACGTAATGCTTTGCGTTGAAAAGAATTCGTACAGGCTGGAAGAAATCATCATTCAAAAGACGCGTGAAGTCGAATCCCTCGTCGTTGAAGTATTTTCCAAAGTAATCGACAGACATATCTAGTGTCTCCGCTTAATAGGTGTGATGGTAAAGATCTTGAGTGGCCGGTTTTATTTTTCTACATGCATCTCAGTAAGAATGATGTTGCGTTCCTGAAATTTTGTTCTTGCTCGCGCAATTCGTAATGCCATTTCGCGCCATGGAATAAATTATTCCTCAGTCTGAATACTACACCTAAGCAGCCTATCAATATTGTTTTTTCATCGGCGCTATCATCTTGTAGTGCTGCAATGATTTCCGGCGGGTTGTTGCTGAGTTCAATATGCAGATTATTAAATCTATAGTTAAGTTGTCCGTTTTCGATGTAGCGCTGCTTTAAATAATGAAGATATGCATTTGTATTGCATTTTTCGATAGCGCCCTGCATCTCAAGGCTTTCGGCAAGCGCCCTTATTGTGGTCATGTTTCCGAAGCCATTCAATCTGGTGCCCTCAAAAAAACTCCAGATTAGAGAGAAGTCGGCTATAGCGTCGCGTTCCTCTAACGATAATTGGCCAAAGCCGGGAGCTTGCTTTGAGATCCACTCTAAAATTTCAGGGCTCATAAAATATTCCTTCAAGAGAGAGAAACGTCAAATAAGTTTATTCATGTCGATGTCATACCCAGACTGTTTCATTTCCTTGGCAAGCTGCAAATGCCATGCTGAAGCCTCATCCAGGCTTATATAGACGACACCGCTTATGTCGTTGGGAAGCTCCAGCTTACCATCGACAAGTGCGGCCACGTTTTGCCGTCCCAGTTTTCCGATCAGATATCCGTGCTCAAACACTACGTTCTGGCGGGCGCGTAGATTTAGATTGTCAGCTGCTGATTTTACGTTTCCCACATCGTCGGGGGTGTAAAGAACTACGGCAAAACCTACGTCAGAGTAGTGTTCTATTTTTTCAATAATAGTCCGTCCAGAGCTAGCCTTCTCATGTAGAATGACTGCTTCGAACCCGAGTTTTTCAATAAATCTGGCGGCTTTGTTTTGAGCACTTTCATCGTGGCCATGCACAATAAAAATCTTCTTCTGATTGCCGGTGTTTTTAGATGATTTTGACGTGGCTTCTTTCTTCAATGTCTTTTTGTAACCAACTGCACCTTCAATGAAATCATCCGTTACATCTTTGGCGCGACCGATTGCCTGGTACGTATAGGACGGGCCACCAATGAATGCTACAGAAGATTGTTGGTCATCAAATTTAACCTGGGCGATAAAGGACTCAATTGTTTTCTCGCTTTCGGAGATTTTTATTCTTTCTAGATCGTCTGGTTGTACAGTTTTTCCATTAATGATGATTGGCGAGCCTTGCTCATAAGGCTCAACAAATCGTGATATTAACTGTTCCTTAGTAAGGTCGGTTTTGTATTCGCCATAATATTGGTCCGACTTTGGTTTCACAATCACATGATAGTACATCGCTACAATTATCCTTTTGGGCAATCAGCATTAGAGTGTCTGTAGTTTCTTTGTACGGTGCCGCTACAGACGTTTCTTGGACGCTACCTATTTGCCATCATGCTGTCCACTCTCATTACCGGCAGCATTCCGAGCGGCTCAGCGCTTGCTACTGGCAGGCGTGAGGGGGGCGTCGCGCCCGATTGACTGCTGTCTCGGGCATTCCCCATCACCATTTGGTACAATGCGCGGTTCTCTGTGTTGGCCTTTGCAATCGGCCAAAGGTACTTTTTTAACTGTGTACATATCAGCGTACACAATCGAGATTTTAAGCGATGTCCGATAGTAAAATTGTCAATGAAGTCAACGCCAGACGCACGTTTGCCATCATTTCCCACCCCGATGCCGGTAAAACCACCATCACCGAGAAGCTCTTGCTGATGGGCAAGGCGATTGCGATTGCGGGCACGGTGAAGTCTCGCAAGTCCGACCGCCATGCCACTTCCGACTGGATGGAAATGGAAAAACAACGGGGTATTTCCATTACCACGTCGGTCATGCAGTTCCCGTATCGCGACCACATGATCAACCTGCTCGACACCCCGGGCCACGAAGACTTCTCCGAAGATACCTACCGCACGCTGACAGCGGTGGACTCGGCCTTGATGGTTCTCGACGGCGGTAAGGGTGTTGAGCCACGGACCATCGCGCTGATGGACGTTTGCCGTCTGCGTGACACGCCGATCGTCAGCTTCATCAACAAACTCGACCGTGACATTCGCGACCCGATCGAACTGCTCGACGAAATCGAAGCGGTCCTGAAGATCAAGGCGGCGCCGATCACCTGGCCGATCGGTTGCTACCGCGACTTCAAGGGCGTTTATCACCTCGCCGACGACTACATCATCGTGTACACCGCCGGTCACGGCCACGAGCGCACCGATGTGAAAATCATCGAGAAGCTCGACTCCGATGAAGCTCGCGCGCACTTGGGTGATGAATACGATCGCTTCGTTGACCAACTGGAACTGGTGCAAGGCGCCTGCCACGAATTCAACCAGCAGGAATTCCTCGACGGCCAACTGACGCCGGTGTTCTTCGGTACCGCACTGGGCAACTTCGGTGTCGATCACGTGCTCGACGCCGTGGTCGACTGGGCACCGAAACCGCTGGCCCGTGTCGCCAACGAACGCACCGTAGAACCGGTCGAAGAAAAATTCAGCGGCTTCGTGTTCAAGATCCAGGCGAACATGGACCCGAAACACCGCGACCGTATCGCCTTCATGCGTATCTGCTCCGGCAAGTACGAAAAGGGCATGAAGATGCGCCACGTGCGCACCGGCAAGGACGTGCGCATCGGCGACGCCCTGACGTTCTTCTCCTCCGAGCGTGAGCAACTGGAAGAAGCGTTTGCCGGCGACATCATCGGCCTGCACAACCACGGCACCATCCAGATCGGCGACACCTTCACCGAAGGCGAAGTGCTAGGTTTTACCGGTATTCCGCACTTCGCCCCGGAACTGTTCCGTCGTGTGCGTCTGCGTGATCCGCTGAAATCCAAGCAACTGCGCCAGGGTTTGCAGCAATTGGCGGAAGAGGGCGCGACCCAGGTGTTCTTCCCCGAGCGCAGCAACGACATCATCCTCGGCGCCGTTGGTGTGCTGCAGTTCGATGTGGTCGCCAGCCGCTTGAAAGAGGAATACAAGGTCGAGTGCTCTTACGAGCCGATCACCGTGTATTCCGCGCGCTGGATCGATTGCGACGATAAGAAGAAATTCGAGGAATTCCGGGTCAAGGCCGTGGAAAACCTTGCGGTTGACGGCGGCGGTCACCTGACTTACCTGGCCCCGACCCGCGTCAACCTGGCGCTGATGGAAGAGCGCTGGCCGGATGTGAAATTCCGTGCGACGCGTGAGCATCATTAAGCGCTGAGCTGCAAAACCAAAAGCCCCGGTTGCGAAAACGCCGGGGCTTTTTTGTGCCCGACACATTCCCCTCCCCTGTAGGAGACAGCTTGCTGGCGATGGACGTTAACGATGAGGCGTTCTTTCTGGATAAACACGGCGCGCTTGCGAACATCGCGAGCTCGCTCCTACAGTGAGCGATTACGATTCGAGATAGCGTTTATTCCAAAGCAATCTCCCTGTTCACGGCATTTCCCGTCCTTCGTCAGGGTCCTATTCAGGTGAACCGGGCCAATCGGAACTAGATTTCAAAGAGTACCGTGGCTCCCACGCTTAACCCGCGAAGGATGGAATCGGCTATGAGCATTTTTCAACGCATGGTGTTGTTGCTGAAAGTTTTGGTGATGCTGTCGGTGGGCATGTCGGCGGCGTGGGCGGACTGCCCCGAGCATGGGGAGCAGGCGTCGAGCGGGCAGGTGACGCATACCGGCCTGATGGTCGCCAAGTCCGAGTCCGAACCGGGCGATCAAGGCCAGGGCGGCAGTGAGGGCGATGATGACTCGACCACCGACGATCCCGATGCCGATGAAGATGAAAATGAAGGGGCTTGAGTAACAGGCAAAATAAAACCCCTTCTACCCGATTGATGCGCAATCGAAGCCGAAGAGGTTTTTGAACAGATCACCTATACCTTGTGGGAGCGAGCTTGCTCGCGAATGCGGTAGGTCAGTGGCAAAAATAATGACTGACACACCGCCTTCGCGGGCAAGCCCGCTCCCACAGGTTTTTATTCCCCGTTTATGCCGCGCCGTCGAGGAACTGCTCGGCGTAGTGGCAAGCCACCTGCCGGTTATCGAGAGGGCGCAAGGCTGGCTCTTCGGTTTTGCAGCGCTCGGTCGCGTACGGGCAGCGCTTGTGGAAAGCGCAGCCCGACGGCGGGTTCAACGGGTTGGGCAACTCGCCGACGATCTTGATTTTCGGCTTGTTCGGGTCCGGGTGAATGGTCGGGGTGGCCGACAGCAACGCCTGGGTGTACGGGTGCAGCGGACGCTCATAAATGTCGTTCTTCGGGCCCATTTCCACCGGGCGGCCGAGGTACATCACCATCACGTCATCGGCAACGTGCTGCACCACCGCCAGGTTGTGCGAGATGAACACGTAGGCGGTGTTGAACTCTTGCTGCAAATCCATGAACAGGTTCAGCACCTGCGCCTGGATCGACACGTCCAGCGCCGAAGTCGGTTCGTCCGCCACCAGCACTTTCGGTTGCAGCATCATCGCGCGGGCGAGGGCGATCCGCTGGCGCTGGCCGCCGGAGAACATGTGTGGATAACGCTGATAATGCTCAGGGCGCAAACCGACCTGCTTCATCATCGCCTGCACTTTCTCGCGACGTTCAGTGGCGCTGAGGCTGGTGTTGATCAGCAATGGCTCGGCCAGTTGATCCCCGACTTTCTGCCGTGGGTTCAACGAGGCGTACGGGCTCTGGAATACCATCTGCACGTCTTTGCGCAGTTGTTTGCGTTGAGCCTTGTCGGCGCCGGCAACTTCCTGCCCGGCGATTTTCAAGGAACCGGAGGACGGCTCTTCGATCAGCGTCAGGGCGCGGGCCAGGGTGGATTTGCCGCAACCGGATTCGCCTACGACGGCGAGGGTCTTGCCGGCTTCCAGTTCGAACGACACACCGTTCAGGGCACGTACGGTCGCATGGCCCTTGAACAGGCCGCGGGACACTTCGTAGTGACGGGTGAGGTCGCGGGCGGTAAGTACGACGGCCATTACGCCACCTCCTGGTTCAGCGGGTAGAAGCAGCGGGCGAGGCTGTTGCTTTTCGGGTCAAGGGCCGGACGTTGCGCACGGCAGTTGTCCTGCACATACGGGCAGCGCGGCGACAGCAGGCAGCCTTGCGGGCGGTCGTAACGACCGGGAACGATACCCGGCAGCGTGGCCAGGCGCGTGGCGCCGAGGCTGTGTTCCGGAATCGCCTTGAGCAGCGCTTCGCTGTACGGGTGCGCCGGAATGTCGAACAGTTGCGGCACCTGACCGACTTCGACCGCTTGGCCGGCGTACATCACGCACACACGCTGGGCGGTTTCGGCCACGACCGCGAGGTCGTGAGTGATCAGCACCAGGCCCATGTTCTGTTCTTTCTGCAACGCCAGCAGCAGGTCCATGATCTGCGCCTGAATCGTTACGTCGAGGGCAGTGGTCGGTTCGTCGGCGATCAGCAGTTTCGGTTCGCCGGCAATCGCCATGGCGATCGCAACACGCTGGCTCATGCCACCGGACAGTTGATGCGGGTAGGCGTCCATACGGCTGGCGGCGCCCGGGATTTCCACTTTTTCCAGCAGCTCGATGGCGCGTGCGCGGGCTTGCTTGCCGGACATTTTCAGGTGCAGGCGCAGCACTTCCTCGATCTGGAAACCGACGGTGTAGCTCGGGTTCAGCGCAGTCATCGGGTCCTGGAAGACCATGGCCAGGTCTTTGCCGACGATTTGCCGGCGCTGACGGTTGCTGAGCTTGAGCATGTTCTTGCCGTCGAAATTCAGGGCGTCGGCGGTGACGATCCCCGGATGCTCGATCAGGCCCATCAGCGCCATCATGGTCACGGATTTACCGGAGCCCGACTCGCCAACGATGGCCAGCACTTCGCCCTTGTCCACGGAAATGTCGAGCCCGTCGACCACCGGAACGGCGTTCTTGTCGCCGAAGCGAACGTTGAGATTCTTGATTTCTAACAGTGACATTTGAATCTCCTCAGGCGGCGTTCTTGAGTTTCGGGTCCAGCGCATCGCGCAGGCCGTCGCCCATCAAGTTGATTGCCAGCACGCTGAGCAAAATGGTCAAACCAGGCAGACTTACCACCCACCAGGCGCGTTCGATGTAGTCGCGAGCCGAAGCCAGCATGGTGCCCCACTCAGGGGTTGGCGGTTGTACGCCAAGGCCGAGGAAGCCCAGTGCCGCGGCATCGAGAATCGCCGAGGAGAAGCTCAAGGTCGCCTGAACGATCAGCGGCGCCATGCAGTTGGGCAGCACGGTGACGAACATCAGGCGTGGCAGACCGGCACCGGCCAGGCGCGCGGCGGTCACGTAGTCGCGGTTCAATTCGCCCATCACCGCGGCGCGGGTCAGACGAACGTAGGACGGCAACGAAACCACGGCGATGGCAATGATGGTGTTGATCAGGCCAGGGCCGAGGATGGCGACAATCGCCACGGCCAGCAGCAGGGACGGCAGGGCCAGCATGATGTCCATCAGACGCATGATGGTCGGGCCGAGCACGCGCGGGAAGAACCCGGCGAACAGACCCAGCAGAATGCCCGGAATCAGCGACATCACCACCGACGACAAGCCGATCAGCAAGGACAGGCGCGAACCGTTGATCAACCGCGACAGCAGATCGCGACCCAGTTCATCGGTGCCGAGCAGGAACTGGATCTGCCCGCCTTCCAGCCAGGACGGCGGGGTCAGCAGGAAGTCGCGGTATTGCTCGCTCGGGTTATGCGGGGCAACCCACGGCGCGAAGATCGCGCAGAAAATCACCAGCAGCATGAACATCAGGCCGGCAACGGCGCCTTTGTTCTTGGAAAACGCTTGCCAGAATTCTTTGTACGGGGACGGATACAGCAGGCTTTGATCGACTGTTACCGCTTGATTTGTAGTTGAAGCTGGAGTGGTCATGGTCATGATGATCTCAGCGCTGGTGACGGATGCGTGGGTTGGCAAAGCCGTAGAGGATGTCCACCACGAAGTTGACCAGAATCACCAGGCAGGCGATTAACAGGATGCCGTTTTGCACCACGGGGTAATCCCGTGCGCCAATGGCTTCGATCAGCCATTTGCCGATGCCGGGCCACGAGAAAATGGTTTCGGTCAGGACCGCACCGGCCAGCAATGTGCCGACTTGCAGGCCGACCACCGTCAGCACCGGAATCAGCGCGTTGCGCAGGCCGTGCACGAACACCACGCGCGACGGCGACAGGCCTTTGGCGCGGGCGGTACGGATGTAATCCTCACGCAGCACTTCGAGCATCGACGAACGGGTCATCCGCGCAATAACAGCCAGCGGGATGGTGCCGAGCACGATGGCCGGCAGGATGAGGTGATGCAGGGCATCGAAGAACGCGCCGACGTCATCGGCCAGCAGCGTGTCGATGAGCATGAAGCCGGTGCGCGGCTCGATGTCATAGAGCAGGTCGATCCGCCCGGACACTGGCGTCCAGCCCAGTGACACCGAGAAGAACATGATCAGGATCAGGCCCCACCAGAAGATCGGCATCGAATATCCCGCCAGGGAGATGCCCATCACCCCATGGTCGAACAGGGATCCTCGCTTGAGTGCCGCAATCACCCCGGCCAACAGGCCCAGGATGCCGGCGAACAACAGGGCGGCCATGGACAATTCCAGGGTCGCAGGGAATAGGGAGGTGAATTCGCTCCAGACGCTTTCCCGGGTACGCAGGGATTCGCCGAGATCGCCGTGGGCCAGTTTGCCAATGTAATCCAGGTATTGGGCATACAGCGGTTTGTTCAGACCTAGGCGTTCCATTGCCTGAGCATGCATTTCGGGGTCGACTCGACGTTCGCCCATCATTACTTCCACGGGGTCGCCTGGAATCATGCGAATCAACGCGAAAGTCAGCAAGGTGATGCCGAAGAACGTGGGGATCAATAACCCCAATCGGCGGGCAATAAAACTAAACATCTTCTGGTGTACCTCATCAGCCGGTTAGGCGTGCCTGGTGTCCCTGGAGTCAGGGACACCGGGAGTTTTCTTATCTACTTCACCTGGGTGGTGGCGAAGTTATTAGTGGTGAGGGGGCTAATGTGATAGCCCTCTACGTTGTTGCGCATTGCGGTGAACATTCTAGTGTGCGCCATGCTGATCCATGGCTGGTCCTGGTTAAAAATAACCTGAGCCTGTTCGTACAGCGCTGCCCGCTCGGCCGGATCGGTTTTTTCCCGGGCCTGGTCGATCAGCGTCTGGAACTTGTCATTGCACCAGCGCGCATAGTTTTCGCCGTTCTTCGCGGCTTCGCAACTGAGCATAGGCGTCAGGAAGTTATCCGGGTCGCCGTTATCGCCCGCCCATCCGGCGGAAACCATATCGTGCTCGCCGTTTTTCGCGCGTTTGAGCATTTCGCCCCATTCCATCACGCGAATGTCGATCTTGATCCCGACCTTGGCCAGGTCAGCCTGCATCATCTGCGCGCCGAGCATCGGGTTCGGGTTGGTCGGGCCGCCACCGTTGCGGGTGAACAGGGTGAAGGTGGTGCCTTCCGGTACACCGGCTTCCTTGAGCAGGGCGCGGGCCTTGTCCAGATCGCGGGGCGGATTCTTCAGATCGTGGTTGTAGCCCAGCAGCGTATCCGGGAACGGGTTGACCGCCACCGTCGCATTGCCTTTACCGAACAGCGCGTTGACATAAGCCTCTTTATCGAAGGCGATGTCGATGGCTTTGCGCACCCGCACATCACTCATGTATTTGTGCGTGGTGTTCATGGCGATGTATGAAACGGTCATCGCGTTCAGTTCATCGACGCTCAGTTTGGCGTCTTTCTTGATGCTCGGGATGTCATCCGGCTTCGGATACAGCGCCACCTGGCATTCGTTGGCCTTGAGCTTTTGCAGGCGCACGTTGTTGTCGGTGGCGATGGCCAGGATCAACGAGTCTGCCGGCGGCTTGCCACGGAAGTAGTCCGGGTTGGCCTTGAAGCGAACCTGAGCGTCCTTGGCGTAACGCTGGAAAATGAACGGGCCGGTGCCGACCGGTTTGTTGTTCAGGTCGCCGGTCTTGTTTGTCTTGAGCAGCTGGTCAGCGTACTCGGCAGGGTAAATCGAGGAGAACGCCATGGCGATGTCGGCCAGGAACGGCGCTTCGCGACGGGTCAGGGTGAATTTGACTGTGTTGTCGTCGATCTTCTCTACGCTTTTGAGCAGTTCCTTGAAACCCATGCTTTCAAAGTACGGGAAGCCCACGCTCGACAGCTTGTGCCATGGGTGATTCGGGTCCAGCTGACGCTGGAAGCTCCAGACCACGTCGTCGGCGTTCATGTCGCGGGTCGGCTTGAAGTATTCGGTGGTGTGAAACTTGACGCCTTTGCGCAGGTGGAAGGTGTAGGTCAGGCCGTCTTCGCTGATATCCCAGGACTCGGCCAGTGCCGGAATCACTTCCGTGGTGCCGGGCTTGAAGTCCGCCAGGCGGTTGAAGATGGTTTCGGCCACTGCGTCGGCGGTGACTGCAGTCGTGTACTGAACCATGTCGAAGCCTTCCGGACTGGCTTCGGTACAAACCACCAGGGGTTTGGCCGAGACGCCAACGGCAACACTCAGCAACGCGGCAGCGATGGCCGCACGTAGGGGAAGCATTTTCATCAAGAACCCTCTGCAATCGGTTGAACAGGAAGAAACCGAATGGCCGACTCATCATGAGTCAGCCGTCGGCTGGCGCTTTTTACAAAATTTTGAACGGGATGGTGGTCACGAGACGGAACTCGTTGATGCTACCGTCAGCCTGGTTATCGCTGGCGCGGTGGGTGGTGTAGGTAGCGCGAACTGTGGTGGCCTTGAGCGGACCGCTCTGTACGGCGTACGAAGTACCGATGCCGTATTCATAGTGGTTCTCGCCGTCCATATTACGTACGTCGTAGGCGGTACCGGTGTAGTGCGTACCGTCGATGCCCCAGCCGCGAGCCTGGTAGATGTTGAACTTCAGGCCTGGCACGCCGTATTCGGCCATGTTGAGGCCGTAGGCGATCTGGAAGGACTTCTCGTTCGGGCCGTTGAAGTCGGACAGCAAGGAGTTGGCCAGGTAAATGCCGTTGGTTTCATGCAGGTAGTCGAAGTACTCGTTACCGTTCACTTCCTGATAAGAGAACGTCAGGCTATGGGCGAGGTGAGTCAGGCCCAACGACAGCGAGTAAGTGTCGTTGTCGATCTCACCCATCAACTTTTTGCCTTCGTCGACGGTTTTGTAGTAGTTCAGGCCGGTGGTCAGGCTCAGGATCGAGCTGTCGCCCAGTTCGTGAGTGGCGCCAAAGTAGTACTGGTTCCAGAAATCTTCTACGTTGCTCGCGTACAGGCTGGTTTTCAGGCTCTTCAGCGGCTGATAGTTCAGGCCCGCGGTGTTTACGTGGTCGGTTTCAGCGCTGTTGTTCGTGTACTCAGAGCGAAATTTCGACAGGCTCTGCTCGGTACGAGGCGATACGCGGTCGAAGGTGCCGAGGTCGAACGACAGGTTGTCGAACTCTTCGCTGTGAATGGTCACACCCTCAAAGCTCGAAGGCAGCGGACGGTTGCCGATGACGTCGACGATCGGGCTGCTGAAGTTCTGGCGGCCGGCGGTCAGGGTGGTGTTGGAGATACGCGCCTTGACGTTGGCCAGGCCCAGTTTGCTCCACTGATCCACCGCGTCACCGTTGGTGTGAGCCAGGGTACGGTTGGAACCGCCCTTGATGTCTTCGCGGCTACGATCCAGTGCAATGGCATTGTAAGCAGCGACTTCGGTGCTGAAACCCACGGTGCCTTGGGTGAAACCCGAGGTGTAATTCAGGATGGTGCCCTGAACCCAGTTGATACGGCGCGTGCCGGTCAGGGTTTCGCCGTGGCGCTCGTACTTGTAGGTAGCGCCTCGCTGTTTATCTTCGTTGGCGTACCAGTTACGGGTACTGCCCGACAGGCTCTGACCATCAATGAAGCCCTTGGCTTCGGACTGTGCGTTGGTGCTTGCCAGTTGGGTCGGAACGAAGTCCTGGCTTTGGGATTCTGCGTATGCCGTGGCGGTGACGCTGCTGATGGCCAGGGCCAATAACGCGGTGCTGCTCAGTTTCATGGGTGAAGCTCCTTACTTTCTTTTTTTAATGCCGGTCTTTTTTGGTGATCCGACTATTGGTTTGTAACTCAAACAAGGCATCGCAAACGTTTGCTGCACGCCTGTTGGGCGAATTACGGCAATACGCTTGCGTGAGGGCGGAATCCGCCCCCAGCGTTTTTGGCTAATCGGTTATTGGTCGATACTGACGCCCGAGAACACGTTGCGGCCGAAAGGACTCACCTTGAATCCTTCGACTTTGGCGCTCAACGGCTGGTTGACCGTCGAGTGGGCGACAGGCGTGATCGGCACTTGCTGCTTGAGCAACTGCTGAGCCTGTTTGTAGAGCACGGTGCGCTGGTCACGATCGGTGACGACCTTGGCCTGCTTGATCAGCTTGTCGTAAGCCGGATCACACCATTGGGAATAGTTGTTGCCGCCAATGGCGTCGCAGCTGTAAAGCGTGCCGAGCCAGTTGTCCGGGTCCCCGTTGTCACCGGTCCAGCCAATCAGGCTGACGTCGTGCTCGCCATTCTTGGTGCGCTTGATGTACTCGCCCCATTCGTAGCTGACGATCTTCACTTTGAGACCGATTTTCGCCCAGTCAGCCTGGAGCATCTCGGCCATCAACTTGGCGTTCGGGTTGTACGGGCGCTGAACCGGCATTGCCCATAAAGTGATTTCGGTGCCTTCCTTCACGCCGGCAGCCTTGAGCAGTTCCTTGGCTTTTTCCGGGTTGTAGGCGGCGTCCTTGATGGTCTCGTCGTAGGACCATTGGGTCGGCGGCATGGCGTTTTGCGCAAGTTGCCCGGCGCCTTGGTATACCGCGTTGAGAATGCCTTGCTTGTTCACCGCCATGTCCAGCGCCTGACGCACTTCAAGCTGGTCGAACGGCTTGTGGCGCACGTTGTAGGCGATGTAGCCGAGGTTGAAACCGGGCTTCTCGATGAGTTTGAGTTTGGTGTCGTTCTTCAGCGCTTCGACATCGGCAGGGCGGGGGTGCAGGGTGATCTGGCACTCGTTGGCCTTGAGCTTCTGCACGCGCACCGAGGCGTCGGTGTTGATGGCGAAAATCAGGTTGTCGAGCTTGACCCGGCTCGGGTCCCAGTACTGCTTGTTGCCGCTGTAACGGATGTTGGAATCTTTCTGGTAGCTCTTGAATACGAACGGTCCGGTGCCGATCGGCTTCTGGTTGATGTCGCTCGGCTTGCCTTCGGCCAGCAGCTTGTCGGCGTATTCGGCGGACAGGATGGCGGCGAAGCTCATGGCGATGTTCTGGATGAACGCGGCGTCCACGCTATTGAGCGTCATGACCACGGTCAGCGGGCCGGTCTTCTCGACCTTGGCGATGTTCTTGTTCAGGCTCATCCCGTTGAAGTACGGGAATTCGGTGGGATAGGCCTTACGGAAAGGTTGCTGCGGATCGAGCATGCGATTGAACGTGAACAGCACGTCGTCGGCGTTGAAATCACGGGTCGGCGTGAAGTACTTGGTTGTGTGAAATTTCACCCCTTCGCGCAGGTGAAAGGTGTACTTGAGGCCGTCTTCGGAAATATCCCAGCTTGTTGCCAGGCCCGGTACGACGTTGGTGGCGCCTTTTTCGAACTCTGCGAGTCGGTTGTACAACGGCTCGGCAGCATCGTTATCGGTCGCGGTCGTGTACTGCGCGGTGTCGAAACCAGCCGGGCTGCCTTCGGAGCAGAACACCAGGCTGTTATTGGCGGCCTGGCTGATGGAAGTGGCGGCCAGCAGGCCGGTGCCCAGCAATGCGGATAAAACCAAGGTATGGCGCATGACGCTCCCTTTTCTCTTTCTCTAAGTGTTTTCAATGAGCCGCGGTCCCGTCCGGGGACGTGGAGGCGTCACTGAGCTCAAGCCATGACGTGCAGCAGAACCGAGAGCCCACGCATGCACTGGTCAGATCCCGACGGTATGAGCCGCGGTTCCGGCAGTAAATGCGTAGAGTCCTAAAGACTTGTAGGAAAGGGCAACGCGTCCGATGTCACTGCTGTAGTCCGCAGCGGAACTGGATGTAGGTTGTTTCCTGGTTTCTCGGTAGAAAAAACAACGGCGACGTCAAAAACGTCGCCGTTGCCAAATCTTATTTGCTGACGCTAACGCCGTAGAAGGAGTTCAAGCCGAATGGGCTGATCTTGAAATCCTGCACTTCGTTGCGCATGGGTTGGAACACCGTCGAGTGAGCGATAGGTGTCATTGGAACAGCGTCTTTGAGGACGTGTTGCGCCTGCTTGTACAGTTCGGTGCGCTTGCCCTGGTCGGTCGTGCGCTTGGCTTCCTTGACGATGCCGTCGAACTTCTTGTCGCACCACTTGGAGAAGTTGTTGCCCTGCAGCGAATCGCAGCCGAACAGCACGTTCAGCCAGTTGTCCGGGTCACCGTTGTCGCCGCTCCAGCCAATCAGCATCGCGCCGTTTTCGCCGCCTTTGGAGCGCTTGATGTACTCGCCCCACTCGTAGGTCACGATCTTGGCTTTGATGCCGATCTTGGCCCAGTCGGACTGCAGCATTTCTGCCATCAGCTTGGCGTTCGGGTTGTAAGGACGCTGTACCGGCATCGCCCACAGGTTGATCTCGGTGCCTTCCTTGACGCCGGCTTCCTTGAGCAGCTCTTTGGCTTTCTCAGGGTTGTACGGCGCATCCTTGATAGTGGTGTCGTAAGACCACTGGGTCGGCGGCATGGCGTTGACGGCCAGTTGACCTGCACCCTGGTAAACCGAGTCGATGATCTGCTGCTTGTTGACGGCCATGTCCAGTGCCTGACGCACTTTCAGTTGGGCCATCGGGTTCGGCTGGTCGCTGCCCTTGATCTTGTCCATCACGTTGTAGGCGATGTAACCCAGGTTGAAACCGGCCTGGTCAGGCACTTTCAGGGTCTTGTCTTCTTTCAGCGCCTTCAGGTCGGCCGGACGCGGGAACAGAGTGATCTGGCACTCGCCCTTCTTCAGCTTCTGGATACGTACCGACGGGTCGGTGGTGATGGCGAAGATCAGGTTGTCGATCTTGACGTCATCAGGCTTCCAGTAGTCCTTGTTCCCGGTGTAGCGGATGTTGGAGTCTTTCTGGTAGCTCTTGAACACGAACGGGCCAGTGCCGACCGGCTTCTGGTTGATATCGGCGGCTTTGCCTTCCTTGAGCAGCTTGTCGGCGTACTCGGCGGACTGGATCGAGGCGAAGCTCATGGCCATGTTCTGGATGAACGCCGCGTCCACTTCTTTGAGGGTGAACTTGACGGTCTTGTCGTCGACTTTATCGATCTTGGTGATGTTGGTATCCATCCCCATGTCGGTGAAGTACGGGAATTCGGTCGGGTACGCCTTACGGAACGGGTCATCCTTGTTAATCATGCGATTAAAGGTGAACAGCACGTCGTCGGCGTTGAACTCGCGAGTGGGCTTGAAGTACGGGGTGGTGTGGAACTTGACGCCTTCACGCAGGTGGAAGGTGTATGTCAGGCCGTCATCGGAGATGTCCCATTTGGTCGCCAGACCAGGAATAACGGCGGTGCCGCCGCGCTCGAACTGAGTCAAGCGGTTGAACATGGTTTCTGCAGAGGCGTCGAAGTCGGTTCCGGTGGTGTACTGACCAGGATCAAAACCGGCCGGGCTCCCTTCGGAGCAAAACACCAGGTTAGTCGCCGCTTGGGCGAAAGGTGCGGCAGCTAACAAGCTGGCGCCGACTAAAAACGGAATGACCGCGTGTTTAAGCATGTTGGCCTCATGATTTGTTGTCATTTTTGGAATTAGAGGACGACCTCGTGAGCCGTGCCTGCGGATACTTATGCAGGGGCCATACCCAATGCAAGATCCTGAACGACCACAGGCGTTAAACAGTGGCACGAACGTACCTTAATGTCGCATATGTATAAATTCGTGCGCATTTGACCGTTTGCGCGCGGTTTTTTCGGTGCAAACCGTGCACTGGCAGGGGGCGATCGTGGTGTCTGGCGCACCCGGTTGGAGCGTGGTGTTACTTATTTATACCCATCCTTGCAGAAGGAGTGAGGTCGAGGGGACTGTTCTTGAAGTCGGTGGGGGGTGTAAGGCCGTCGAGTGGGGGATTGTTGTGCCAGGTATTTGTTGTTTAAGGATTTATTGTGTGTGGGGGGACAGTTTGGCCCATTGCTGTTTGTCAGCGTACACATTGGTATTTGCAGTGATCTTTATCTTGGCGGCCTGGTAGCCGACCGGTTTCTTGTTGTCGGTGTATATATCCATTCCTGCGGTAACGGCGGCTGGCGGTTTCGCCCTTACGGCGACTCACTTTTTTTTCAAACGCCAAAAAAAAGTAAGCAAAAAAAGGCTCGCCCCGAGCGTCCGGCCCCTCGCTAAGGCTCGGCGTTCCTTCGCTCCGGTATTCATCCGGGGGCATCGCCCTCCGGTTGGCTTCGCTGGCACCTACATGCGATGAGTTCGACTGCGTCGAACGGCGCTGCGCGCCACTCCCCGGATGAACACCTCCACTCAGCCTCCCGAAGGGGCGGGTGGATCAAGATCAAGAGCTGCAGGCGAGCTAACGCTCGGCCTGATGAGTGGTGAGAAGCGGGTGTATGCCGATCTGCTTTTGTAGGCGCCGGCTTGCTGGCGATGGCGCCCTGCCAACCAACCTATCCTCGCCGACATACGCAGACCTAGTAGGAGCCGACTTGCTAACGATGGTGGCGGTGTGGTTCACCGCAAGCCAGGCAGTCCCTCCGCTGACTTTCGTGAGGCAATAAAAAAACGGCGATCACTTCGGTGATCGCCGTTTTTTGTACAGGTTATCGAATCAAGGCAGCAACACTTCAACCACACCATCCGCCGTCATGCTGACCTGGCTGGTGCCGGCCTCGACTTCCGGTGTCACCGGCGCGGCGTCCATGCTCGCCGCTTTCATCATCATCGGCCCGCGCATGTACGGTTGTGGGTAGCCGTTGCTGTTGAGGTTCAGGTTGACGATTTTGTAACCCTTGCCGCCCAGTGCATCGGTGGCCAGTTGTGCGCGGGCTTTGAAGGCGGTTACAGCATCTTTCAGCAGTGCGTCTTCACTGGCCTTGCGGGTTGGCGTGGCGATGGCGAAGTCCATGCCGCCCATTTTCAGGTCGGTGAGCAGTTCGCCAGTCAGTTTCGACAGCGCGGCGAAGTCGGAGCTTTCCAGGCGCAGTTCGGCGCGTTCACGCCAGCCGGTGATTTTCTGGCCCTTGGTGTCGTAGATCGGGTAGCTGTTGCGGCTGCCCTGGCGCAGGGTGATGTCTTTGACTTGTTTGGCCTGGGCCAGCGCCTTGTTCATGGTGGTGCTGACGTCTGCGGCGAGTTTGGCCGGGTCGGTGTTTTGTTCTTCGGTGTAGAGGGTCACGATCATCAGGTCGCGGGCGACTTCCTGACTGACTTCGGCGCGCAGGGAAATCTGGTTGTAATGCAGCTCGTCGGCGGCCAGGGCCGGGAGGCTGGCGACGGTGCCGACGCTGAGGGCGAGTAGGGCGGCGCTGCGGCGGAAAGTGTGCATGAAATCTCCTTGGACGATGCGCAGGGGTTGGGTCCGAGCCTGCGTGAAACCATCAGACTCTAGCTTTAATGATCCGGTTCGCACAGTTACAACTTCTATACAGATGAATTGATGGTGGCCCTGTGGTGAGGGGGCAAGCCCCCTCGCCACGGGAGTACTTCGTCAGAGATACATTGCTTGGAGGCTGTGGCCGTTTGCCGCACTTTTGCCTGTCAGCCCCCGTGCTTGGTTATACTCCGTGCGATCCGCCTGGAGCGCTCATCAGGAGAGCTCATGCTCGCCCCCGTTCAAATCACTTCCGCAACTCGCCAGAACCTCTGGCGGCTGACGTTCATCCGCACCTTGGTGCTGGCCGCCCAGGCTGGTTCGGTGGGACTGGCTTACTGGCTCGACTTGCTGCCGCTGCCCTGGTTTCAACTGGCCGCGACCCTCGGTTGCTCGATGTTGCTGTGCGCGTTCACGGCGATTCGCCTGCGCACCTCATGGCCTGTCACTGAGCTCGAATATGCCGTGCAACTGGCCTGTGACCTGTTTATCCACAGCGCCTTGCTGTATTTCTCCGGTGGCTCGACCAACCCTTTCGTCTCTTATTACCTGGTGCCGTTGACCATCGCCGCCGTGACGCTGCCATGGCGTTATTCGGTGATCCTGTCGGGCATCGCGCTGACGATGTACACCTTGCTGCTGGCGGGTTTCTATCCGCTGCAAACCTTCCCGATTGCCCGGGAAAACCTGCAGGTCTACGGGATGTGGCTGAGCTTCGCCCTCGCGGCGGCGGTGATTACGTTCTTTGCCGCGCGCATGGCCGAAGAGCTGCGCCGGCAGGAAGAGCTACGTGCTATCCGTCGCGAAGAAGGCCTGCGTGATCAGCAATTGCTCGCCGTCGCGACCGAGGCCGCCGGTGCCGCCCATGAGCTGGGCACGCCGCTGGCGACCATGAGCGTACTGCTCAAGGAAATGCGTCAGGACCACCACGACCCGATGTTGCAGGACGACCTGAGCGTGTTGCAGGATCAGGTCAAACTTTGCAAGGAGACCTTGCAGCAGCTGGTTCGGGCGGCAGAGGCCAATCGCCGTTTGGCCGTGGAAATGCAGGACGTTACCGACTGGCTCGACGAAGCGCTGAACCGCTGGCACCTGATGCGTCCGGAAGCCAGCTACCGCTTCCAGCGCCTGGGCCAAGGCACCGTGCCGCGCATGGCGCCGCCGCCGGACCTGACCCAGGCGCTGCTGAATCTGCTCAACAACGCCGCTGATGCGTGCCCCGAAGGACTGCAGGTGACGCTGGACTGGAATGCCGAGGATTTGACCATCAGCATTCGCGACCACGGCGCCGGTGTGCCGCTGGCCATTGCCGAACAGATCGGCAAACCGTTTTTTACCACCAAGGGCAAAGGTTTCGGCCTGGGCCTGTTTTTGAGCAAGGCCAGCGTGACACGCGCCGGCGGCTCAGTGAAACTCTACAGTCATGAGGAAGGCGGCACGCTCACCGAGCTGCGCCTGCCCCGTGTCGCCCGAGGAGACGAACATGAGTGACGAGATCCAAGTCGAAGGCGAAGAACTGCCGCACTTGCTGCTGGTAGATGACGACGCCACGTTCACCCGCGTGATGGCGCGCGCCATGGCCCGCCGCGGTTTTCGCGTCAGCACCGCCGGTTCCGCCGAAGAAGGCCTGACCATCGCCCAGGCCGACATCCCGGATTACGCCGCGCTGGACCTGAAAATGGACGGCGATTCGGGTCTGGTATTGTTGCCCAAACTGCTTGAGCTCGACCCGGACATGCGCGTGGTGATCCTCACCGGTTACTCGAGCATTGCCACTGCCGTCGAGGCGATCAAGCGCGGTGCCTGCAACTACCTGTGCAAACCGGCGGATGCCGATGACGTCCTTGCTGCGTTGCTGTCCGAGCATGCCGACCTCGACACCCTGGTGCCGGAAAACCCGATGTCGGTGGACCGCCTGCAGTGGGAACACATCCAGCGCGTGTTGACCGAACACGAAGGCAACATCTCCGCCACTGCCCGCGCCCTGGGCATGCACCGCCGCACGCTGCAGCGCAAACTGCAGAAGCGTCCCGTTCGTCGCTGAACCTGCGCTGAACGAATGCTGGCCGAGCCTCGCGACAAACCGAACCGATCCTCTATGATCGGTTCGTGCCTGTACTTTTCTTTATCGAGCCTTATCCATGAATCAGAACGCTGAATATTCCGCGGTCAACGATGCTGTGCGCGGGCAGTTTTTTCGCAAAGTCTGGGCGATGATCACGCCATATTGGCGTAGCGAGGAGAAGGGCAAGGCCTGGACGTTGCTGCTCGCGGTGATTGCGTTATCGCTGGTCAGCGTGGGGCTCTCGGTGTGGTTCAACACCTGGTACAAGGATTTTTACAACGCGCTGCAGCAAAAAGATGAAGTGGCGTTCTGGCGGTTGATTCTGTATTTCTGCGGGATTGCGGCGGTGGCGATTGTCGGTGCCGTGTACCGGCTCTACCTGACCCAGATGCTGACCATTCGCTGGCGTGCCTGGCTCACGGAAAAGCATTTCGCCCGCTGGCTCGGCAACAAGAATTACTACCAGCTGGAGCAGGGCGGTTACACCGATAACCCGGACCAGCGGATTTCCGAAGACCTCAACAACTTCACCTCCAACACCCTGGAGTTGGGCATCGGTCTGCTTCGCAATATTGTCAGCCTGGTGTCGTTCTCGATCATTTTGTGGGGCGTGTCGGGCAGTATCGAAGTGTTCGGTTTTACCATTCCCGGCTACATGTTCTGGTGTGTGCTGGTGTATGCCGTGATCGGCAGTTGGTTAACGCACTTGATCGGTCGCCGTTTGATCGGCCTGAACAACCGGCAACAACGCTTCGAAGCCGACCTGCGTTTCTCCATGGTGCGGATTCGCGAAAATGCCGAGAGCATTGCGCTGTACAACGGCGAACCCAATGAAAACCGTCGCTTGAGCACCCGCTTCGGAATGGTCTGGCACAATTTTTGGGACATCATGAAGGTGTCCAAGCGTCTGACGTTCTTTACCGCAGGTTACCAACAGGCCGCCATCATCTTCCCGTTCATCGTCGCTTCGCCGCGTTACCTGTCCGGCAAGATCGAACTCGGCGAGCTGATGCAGATCAGTTCGGCGTTCGGCAATGTGCAGGAAAGTTTCAGCTGGTTTATCAGTGCGTACCAGAGCCTCGCGTCGTGGCGCGCCACGTGTGATCGTCTGCTGAGTTTCCGTCAGGCCATGACCGACAACGAAGAGCGCGCACCCGCGATCGACGTGCAGAATTCAGGCTCGGCGTTGAAACTGCATAACCTGGGCCTCGACCTCGCAGATGGTCGTCACTTGCTGACCAGCGCCGACATGACTGTGGAGGAGGGCGAGCGCGTAATGCTCAGCGGCCGTTCCGGCAGTGGCAAGTCCACGTTGCTGCGGGCGATGGGGCATTTGTGGCCGGCGGGCCACGGCAGCATTCGTCTGCCGGCGGCGCGCTATCTGTTCCTGCCGCAAAAGCCTTATCTGCCGATTGGCACGCTGCGCGAGGTGTTGAGTTATCCACAGGCCGGCGACACCTATCCGAACGAGCGTTACGTTCACGTGCTGGAAACCTGTCGTTTGCCGCACCTGGTTTCGCGCCTGGACGAAGCGAATCATTGGCAGCGCATGCTCTCGCCGGGTGAACAGCAACGCGTGGCCTTTGCCCGTGCGCTGCTTTATGCGCCGCAATGGCTGTACATGGACGAAGCGACTTCGGCGATGGACGAAGAGGATGAGGCGTCGCTGTATCAGGCGCTGATCGATGAGATTCCGGGGCTGAGCATTGTCAGCGTTGGGCATCGCAGCAGTTTGAAACGATTCCATCCACGGCATGTGCGCATCGACAACGGGCATCTGGTGGATCAGACCGTGACCGCGTAACCACCGCCCCCTGAGCGAGCTTGCTCGCGATGGGCGTTAACGATAACGCGTACCTTCCGAATAAACGCGTCGTCCTTGAGTCCATCGCGAGCAAGCTCGCTCCTACAATAGGGGCGGTGGTGATCGTACAACCGCGTTGAGCTATGATGCGGTTTCAGCCGAATTTTTCGAGACAGACGTTCACCATGGAAAACCCGATCGACGTACCTCGCCTCCCTCGCAAGCGCCGCAGCCTCGCACAGGAACTGGTGACGGTGCTGTCCGAGCAGATCCGCGACGGTCACCTCAAGCGCGGCGACAAGTTGCCCACCGAGTCGGCGATCATGGATGCCCATGGCGTCAGTCGCACCGTGGTTCGCGAGGCGATTTCCCGTTTGCAGGCGGCCGGGCAGGTGGAAACCCGCCATGGCATCGGCACCTTCGTGCTCGATACCCCGAGCCCAAGCGGTTTTCGTATCGATCCGGCCACCGTGGTGACGCTGCGTGATGTACTGGCGATTCTGGAGCTGCGAATCAGCCTCGAAGTGGAATCCGCCGGCCTCGCGGCGCAACGCCGCAGCCCTGAACAGTTGGCGTTGATGCGCGCCGCGCTGGACGCCTTGAACGAAAGCGCGGCCCACGCCAGCGATGCCGTGGCCTCGGACTTTCAGTTCCACCTGCAAATCGCACTGTCGACCGGCAACCGCTATTTCACCGACATCATGACTCACCTGGGCACCAGCATCATTCCGCGTACGCGCCTCAACTCGGCGCGCCTGGCCCATGATGACCAGCAGCACTACATGAGCCGTCTGAGCCGTGAGCACGAAGAGATTTACGATGCGATTGCGCGTCAGGATTCCGATGCCGCGCGGGCGGCGATGCGTTTGCATTTGACGAACAGTCGCGAGCGGTTGCGTCATGCGCATGAAGAGGCAGAGGCGCAGCGGGGCTGAGTTTTTGCTGTCGAGTGATGCATTGCCTGACATGACGCTATCGCGAGCAAGCCCGCTCCCACAGTGTTTTGCGTCGATCAGAAGAAAGTGATCGTGCACAGAATCCTGTGGGAGCGGGCTTGCTCGCGATGGGGCCGGCAGCCTTCTCGCTATAACATCAGACAGTCTTCAGAATTGTCCGATCCACCCGAACCGCCAGTTGTGTAGTTCCGGGCCTCGCGTGGAAAATCACCTCGCCTCGCTCACCCACCATCGCCCGAGCAATCGACACGCCATCAGCCAGCAACTCCAACGGCGCTCCCTTCAGCGATTGCCCCGAAGCCAGTTCCAGTTTCAATTTGATAGTCATCATCGATCTCCTTATCAGACCACGTTGCCAGTCGGGTTGTAGTCCTTGAGCAGCAGGTAAGTGCTCCAGCCCCACCAGTCATCGACGGTGGCGGTGTCATTCAGGTTATTGACGTCCTTGCGCCGCAACACCTTGTTGCCCTCGACCTTGAACAGCGGCGAGAAATTACCCGCCGGGCTCAACACCGCTTGCAGATCCGGCAGTTTTTTCAATGCCGCGAAACTGCCCGGCGACGGGGTGATGCCGCTGAGGTAAGCCGCGAAAATCTCATCCGCCGACACCTGGACCGCTTGATTGACCTGGATGCGATTGGCGCTGTCGATTGCATCGAAGTAGCGCTTGTCGCCATACGCATGCCATTGAGCGCCGTCGCCATTGCGCACGTTGAGGCCGAACTTGCTGTCTTCGTCGTGCATGAAGCGGGTAATCAACGAGCCCAGGTCGCTCGGCGTGACCACCGCCGCCAACTGTTTGCGCGGCACGCGCAGGTGGCCGGCGGAAAACAGGTCGGTCAGGTAGTGATCGGCGAAAGCGTTCATCGCGTAGGCCAGTTCCAGCGACGTGTCATCGCCACTGTTGTGGGCGATCACCGCTTGTTGCAGCGCGGCGGTGTGCCCGGCGATGTAGGCCAGCAGTGCCCACTCGGCGAAGTGGTCAGCGTTGTTGGCGGCCAGTTTCAGGTAGCGGCCCAATGGGTACAGGGCTGAGACGAAACTGCCGCCGCCGGTGATTTTGTTCCACTCTTCTGACAACGTATCACCCAGTGCGTCATACGCCTCGTGGGGCTGTTTGCCATCTTTGATTGCCTGTTTAACCGCAGCGATTTCCTTCTGCATGACAGCGAGAATCAGCTTCGCCTCGGCATTGGACGCCGGCAGGACCGCCAGGGAATTGAAAGCCTCGGTAAAGCGCTGGACCCGGTCGGCAGCGGTTACGCCTTCGCTGACCGGTTTATCCGCAATTCCATAGAAATCACCTCCCAACGCAACGACCTGCCCATAGGTCAGTGCCAAGCCGTTCGGCAGGTGCAGCTCGACCTGCGACGCCACGATCGCGGGTGCGTCCTTGACGAAACGCAGCAGCGTGTTATCGCCGATGGCCGTGTGTTCACCACCCTCGAACCTCAGCTGTGGCTTGCCTTTCACGGCGTTACCGAATGCAGAGGTGGGCGGTTGATGGGCGTCGGTGCCATGGGTGTCGAGGCGCAGGACCAGATGGTCATTACCGGTAATGGCGATGCCGTTCTCGGTAAACAGATCATCCAGACCCGCGATGACCTGCTTCGGTTTTTCCTGGGTTTGTGCGTGTAGACCTGACATTTCTATCTCCTTGATATGTCGTCGGTATGTTTCAAGATAACTGTATGTATATACAGTTATTCAGAGCATAGAGGAGAACTTTCCTACGTCAAGAAAATACTTTTCCGACGCATAAATTTTGGATGCCGCGATGAAATGCAGTTGACGGTTGTTTTTTAAGTTGTACGATGACCTACAACTTCGGCGCAGGCTGAACGATTTCCTCACACACACAAACGTGCAACTCAGGGTGTTCGAATAATGAATCCACAAGAACTGAAGTCCATCCTCTCTTCCGGTCTGCTGTCTTTCCCGGTTACCGATTTCAATGCTCAGGGCGACTTCAATCGCGCGGGCTACATCAAACGTCTCGAATGGCTGGCCCCATACGGCGCCTCGGCTCTGTTCGCCGCAGGCGGCACCGGTGAGTTCTTCTCTCTGGCGGCCAGCGAATATTCGGAAATCATCAAGACTGCCGTCGACACGTGCGAAACCAGCGTGCCAATCCTGGCCGGTGTGGGCGGTTCGACCCGCCAGGCCATCGAATACGCACAGGAAGCCGAGCGTCTGGGCGCCAAAGGTCTGTTGCTGCTGCCGCACTACCTGACCGAAGCCAGCCAGGACGGTGTCGCCGCCCACGTTGAAGCCGTGTGCAAATCGGTAAAAATCGGCGTGGTGGTTTACAACCGCAACGTCTGCCGCCTGACCGCGCCGCTGCTGGAACGTCTGGCCGAGCGCTGCCCGAACCTGATCGGCTACAAGGATGGCCTGGGCGATATCGAGTTGATGGTGTCGATCCGTCGCCGCCTCGGCGATCGCTTCAGCTACCTGGGCGGTTTGCCGACCGCCGAAGTCTACGCAGCGGCCTACAAGGCGCTGGGCGTGCCGGTCTACTCCTCGGCGGTGTTCAACTTCATCCCGAAAACCGCGATGGATTTCTACCACGCCATCGCTCGTGAAGATCACGCCACCGTTGGCAAGATCATCGACGACTTCTTCCTGCCGTACCTGGACATCCGTAACCGCAAAGCCGGTTACGCGGTGAGCATCGTCAAGGCGGGTGCGAAAATTGCCGGCTATGACGCAGGTCCTGTGCGTGCACCGCTGACCGACCTGACCGGCGAAGAGTACGAAATGCTCGCCGCGCTGATCGACAAGCAAGGTGCTCAGTAACACACCCGATTAAACAAGGCCGCTGAGCAATCAGCGGCTTTTTGTGTGAGGACTTCTTTTAAAAGGTGCAGTCCAGTGGCAGATGCAAAACGCTTTGATAACTACATCAACGGTGAATGGGTTGCCGGCAGCGATTACTGCGCCAACATCAACCCGTCCGAACTGACCGATACCATCGGCAACTACGCCAAGGCCGACCTGGCCCAGGTCCACGCCGCCATCGATGCCGCTCGCGCCGCGTTCCCGGCCTGGTCCACATCCGGCATTCAGGCGCGTCACGACTCGCTGGATAAAGTCGGTACCGAAATCCTCGCTCGCCGCGAAGAACTCGGCACCTTGCTCGCCCGTGAAGAAGGCAAAACCTTGCCTGAAGCCATCGGCGAAGTGACCCGCGCCGGTAACATCTTCAAGTTTTTCGCCGGTGAAACACTCCGGTTGTCCGGCGACTACCTGCCGTCGGTACGTCCGGGCGTCAACGTTGAAGTCACTCGTGAAGCATTGGGCGTCGTTGGCCTGATCACCCCGTGGAACTTCCCGATCGCGATCCCGGCATGGAAAATCGCCCCGGCCCTGGCCTATGGCAACTGCGTCGTGCTGAAACCGGCCGATCTGGTTCCGGGTTGCGCGTGGGCACTGGCTGAAATCATCTCCCGCGCAGGCTTCCCGGCCGGCGTGTTCAACCTGGTGATGGGCAGTGGTCGCGTGGTGGGCGATGCGTTGGTGCAGAGCCCGAAAGTCGATGGCATCAGTTTCACCGGCTCCGTCGGTGTCGGTCGTCAGATCGCCGTCAGCTGCGTGTCGCGCCAGGCCAAGGTTCAGCTGGAAATGGGTGGCAAGAACCCGCAGATCATTCTCGACGACGCCGACCTGAAACAAGCGGTCGAGCTGTCGGTGCAGAGCGCGTTCTACTCCACCGGTCAGCGTTGCACGGCATCCAGCCGTTTCATCGTCACCGCCGGCATCCACGACAAGTTCGTCGAGGCCGTGGCCGAGCGCATGAAGTCGATCAAGGTCGGCCACGCGCTGAAAGCCGGCACCGACATCGGTCCTGTGGTTTCCCAGGCCCAGCTTGAACAGGACATGAAGTACATCGACATCGGCCAGTCCGAAGGTGCGCGACTGGTCAGCGGCGGTGGTCTGGTGACTTGCGATACTGAAGGCTACTACCTCGCACCGACGCTGTTTGCCGACAGCGAAGCGGCGATGCGCATCAGCCGTGAAGAAATTTTTGGCCCGGTGGCCAACGTGGTTCGCGTTGCGGATTACGAAGCGGCACTGGCCATGGCCAACGACACCGAATTCGGTCTGTCGGCGGGCATCGCCACCACGTCGCTGAAGTACGCCAACCACTTCAAGCGCCACTCCCAGGCCGGGATGGTGATGGTCAACCTGCCGACCGCGGGCGTGGATTACCACGTTCCATTCGGTGGGCGTAAAGGCTCATCCTATGGTTCCCGCGAGCAGGGTCGCTATGCGCAAGAGTTCTACACGGTCGTAAAAACTGCCTACGTCGGTTCCTGATCCACCTGTAGGAGCCGGCTGGCTGGCGATCGCATCACCACGGTGTAAATGACACACCGAGGTGCCTGCATCGCCAGCAAGCCGGCTCCTGCAAACAACATCGTTATTACCCGCATAAAAATAATCAGTGGGAGTACATCTACATGCAATCGACGCAAAAGCCGACTCACGTCCGCTATTTGATCCTGCTCATGCTGTTTCTGGTGACCACGATCAACTACGCCGACCGGGCTACCATCGCAATCGCCGGCTCCAGCCTGCAAAAAGACCTCGGTATCGACGCGGTCACCCTCGGCTACATCTTCTCTGCATTCGGTTGGGCCTACGTGGCCGGGCAAATTCCCGGTGGTTGGCTGCTGGACCGTTTCGGTTCGAAAAAAATCTACGCGCTGAGCATTTTCACCTGGTCATTGTTCACCGTGCTGCAGGGTTATGTCGGCGAGTTCGGCATGTCCACGGCGGTGGTTGCGCTGTTCATGCTGCGCTTTCTGGTGGGCCTGGCCGAAGCGCCATCCTTCCCCGGCAACGCACGCATCGTGGCGGCCTGGTTCCCGACCGCTGAACGCGGCACTGCATCGGCGATCTTCAACTCGGCGCAATACTTTGCCACCGTGCTGTTCGCGCCGCTGATGGGCTGGATCGTCTACAGCTTCGGCTGGCAGCACGTGTTTATCGTCATGGGCGTGATCGGCATTATCTTCTCGGGTATCTGGCTGAAGGTGATCTACAGCCCGCGCCAGCACCCGATGATCAACGATGCCGAGTTCAAGCACATCGCCGACAACGGTGGCATGGTCGACATGGACCAGGACAAAGGCAAAGGCACGAAGGCTGACGGTCCGAAGTGGGACTACATTCGCCAGTTGCTGACCAACCGCATGATGCTCGGCGTGTATCTGGGCCAGTACTGCATCAACGGCATTACCTACTTCTTCCTGACCTGGTTCCCGGTGTACCTGGTGCAAGAGCGCGGGATGACCATCCTCAAGGCCGGTTTCATCGCCTCGTTGCCGGCGATCTGCGGCTTCATCGGTGGTGTGCTCGGCGGGGTGATTTCCGATTACCTGTTGCGCAAGGGCCACTCCCTGACCTTCGCCCGCAAGGCACCGATCATCGCCGGCCTGCTGGTTTCCAGCAGCATCGTGGCCTGCAATTATGTCGATGTTGAATGGATGGTCGTCGGCTTCATGGCCTTGGCGTTCTTCGGCAAAGGCGTGGGCGCGCTGGGTTGGGCCGTGGTGTCCGACACCTCGCCAAAACAGATCGCCGGTCTCAGCGGTGGCTTGTTCAACACCTTCGGCAACATCGCTTCGATCACCACCCCGATCGTCATCGGTTACATCATCAGCTCCACCGGCTCGTTCAAATGGGCGCTGGTGTTTGTCGGTTGCAACGCACTGGTTGCAGTGTTCAGCTACCTGGTGATTGTCGGCCCGATCAAGCGTGTGGTGCTCAAAGAGCCGCCAGTCAGCGGCCCTGAAACCAACAACAAATTGTCTCAAGCGCATTCCTGAGGAGCGGCGTCATGCAGTTGATTGAACACTCCGACTCGCCGCGCTACATCCGCCTGCACGAGCGGGACAACGTAGTGATTGTGGTCAATGACCAGGGCGTGCCCGCCGGCACCGAATTTCCCGATGGCCTGGTGACTGTGGACTTCGTGCCACAGAGCCATAAAGTCACCCTGGAAGACATTCCGGTGGGCGGCCAGGTGATTCGTTATGGTCAGACCATCGGCTACGCATTGCAGCCGATTCCGCGTGGCAGTTGGGTCAAGGAAGATCAACTGCGCATGCCTACCGCGCCGCCGCTGGACAGCTTGCCGCTGTCCACCGAAGTGCCGGCCGCGCAGGCACCGCTCGAAGGTTTCACGTTCGAGGGGTATCGCAACGCCGACGGTACTGTCGGCACGCGCAACATTCTGGGGATTACCACCACGGTTCAGTGCGTCACCGGGGTGCTCGATCATGCGGTCAAACGCATCAAGGACGAATTGCTGCCCAAGTATCCGAACGTCGATGACGTGGTGGCGCTGACCCACAGTTACGGTTGTGGTGTGGCGATTACCGCGACTGATGCGTACATCCCGATCCGCACCGTGCGCAACCTGGGCCGCAACCCGAACCTGGGGGGTGAAGCCTTGGTCATCAGCCTGGGTTGCGAGAAATTGCAGGCCGGGCAGGTGATGCATGAGAACGACAGCTCGGTGGATCTGAGCGATCCGTGGCTGTATCGCTTGCAGGATTCGAGTCACGGTTTCACCGAGATGATCGAGCAGATCATGGCGCTGGCCGAGACCCGTTTGAGGAAGCTCGATCAGCGTCGCCGGGAAACCGTGCCGGCGTCCGAGCTGATCCTCGGCATGCAGTGCGGCGGCAGCGATGCGTTCTCCGGGATTACCGCCAACCCGGCGCTGGGTTTTGCCTCGGACCTGTTGCTGCGCGCAGGCGCGACGGTGATGTTTTCCGAAGTCACCGAAGTGCGTGACGCGATTTACCTGCTGACCTCCCGTGCCGAAACCGAGGAAGTCGCTCAGGAACTGGTGCGGGAAATGGACTGGTACGACCGTTACCTGGCCAAGGGCGAAGCGGACCGCAGTGCCAACACCACGCCGGGCAACAAGAAGGGCGGGCTGTCGAATATTGTCGAGAAGTCGTTGGGCTCGATCGTCAAATCCGGCAGCAGCGCAATCAACGGGGTGCTTGGCCCTGGCGAACGCTTCAAGCGCAAAGGCCTGATTTTCTGTGCGACCCCGGCCAGTGATTTTGTCTGCGGGACGTTGCAACTGGCGGCGGGAATGAACCTGCATGTGTTCACCACCGGGCGCGGTACGCCATATGGCTTGGCGATGGCGCCGGTGGTGAAGGTGTCGACCCGGACTGAATTGGCGCAGCGCTGGCCAGACCTGATCGACATCGACGCCGGGCGGATTGCGACCGGGCGGGCTTCTATCGAGGATCTTGGGTGGGAGCTGTTTCACTACTACCTGGACGTGGCCAGCGGCAAGAAGCAGACGTGGGCCGAGCAGCATAAGCTGCATAACGACATCACCTTGTTCAACCCGGCGCCGATTACCTAAGACCGAGTCGCCTGCATCGCGAGCAAGCCCGCTCCTACATTCGACCGTGTACTGCCAGAAAGAATGCGATCAAATGTGGGAGCGGGCTTGCTCGCGATAGCGGTCTAACAGACGCCAGAGGACTTGGTGGCTTATCATTAGCCCCCTAACGAGGCCCACCCAAGGTTCACCCGGCATGCTGGCAATCTTTCTGGAAACCCTGAACATCACCGCGCCGGTGTTTGCCATGCTGTTTCTGGGTGTGCTGCTCAAGCGCATCGACTGGATCAACGACAACTTCATTCACACCGCGTCGGCCCTGGTGTTCAACGTCACCATGCCGGCGTTGCTGTTTCTGGGCATCCTGCATGCCGACCTGCACGCCGCGCTGCAACCGGCGCTGCTGATCTATTTCTCGATTGCGACGCTGGTGTGTTTCGCCATCGCCTGGGGCTGGGCGATCTGGAAGTGTCCGCGTGAAGACCGCGGGATTTACACCCAGGGCGCCTTTCGCGGCAACAATGGCGTCATCGGTCTCGCACTGGCGGCGAGCATGTACGGCGATTACGGGATTTCCCTCGGGGCGATTCTCGCGGCGCTGGTGATCCTGTTCTACAACACCCTCTCGACCATTGTGCTGGCGGTCTACAGCCCGGTGATCAAGTCCGACCCTTGGAGCATCTGCAAAAGCGTGATGATCAACCCGCTGATCATCAGCGTGTTTGCGGCGGCGCCGTTTGCGTATTTCAAGATCGGTTTGCCGGGCTGGCTGGAGACGTCCGGTCAGTACCTGGCGCAAACCACGTTGCCGTTGGCGTTGATCTGCATTGGCGGCACGCTGTCGCTGGCGGCCATGCGCAAGAGCGGCAAGTTGGCATTGAGTTCAAGCCTGGTGAAGATGATCGGCCTGCCGGTGCTGGCAACGCTGGGCGCGTGGTTATGGGGTTTTCGCGGCGCGGAGTTGGGGATCCTGTTCCTGTACTTCGGGAGCCCGACCGCGGCGGCCAGTTTTGTCATGGCCCGGGCGGCCAATGGCAATCATGAGTTGGCGGCGGCGATCATTGTGATCACCACGCTGATGGCGGCGGTGACCACCAACATCGGGATCTTTTTGTTGCAGTGGGGTGGGTGGATTTAACTTGGGGGTTGCGGTGTTTTGTCGGGCCCCTTCGCGAGCAAGCCCGCTCCCACACTGGACCGAGCCGTAAACAAATGTTGTGTCCACTGGCGATCAAATGTGGGAGCGGGCTTGCTCGCGAAGACGGCCGAACTGTCAGCACAATTCGGGCTGATTACTCGGGCTTCTGGTAGGTATCAATCACTTCCTGCGCCGCCCGAAACGCGTCGATCGCCGCCGGCACGCCTGCATACACCGCACAATGCAGCAACGCCTCGCGAATCTCTTCCACGGTGCAGCCGTTGTTCAGTGCACCGCGCACGTGGCCTTTCAATTCCTGCGGGCACTTCAACGCGGTCAGTGCGGCGAGGGTAATCAGGCTGCGGGTTTTCAGCGGCAGGCCTTCGCGATTCCACACGCTGCCCCAGGCGTGTTCATTGACGAAATCCTGCAACGGCTGAGTGAACTCGGTGGCATTGCCCAGCGCGCGGTCGACGAAGGCGTCGCCCATCACTTGGCGGCGGACTTCAACGCCGGGCTTTTTTGGGTCGGTCATGGCAATTCCCTCTTGTGGTGTTGGCGACGCCAGGCGCGCAGCGACGTGAACAACAGAAACGCCACCAGCGCCGGCAGGACGAAAATCAGCATCAGGTGTTCAAGCTTGCCCGCCAGCGGCATGCCGGTGGTGAACGACACCACGTGCAGACCGTACGCCAGGTACAAACCCAGAAACAGCAGACCTTCGGCGCGGGTCACCCTATAACCGGAATAGAACATCGGCAAGCACAGCGCCGCGACGCCGAGCATCACCGGCAAGTCGAAATCCAGCGCGTTGGGCGAGACCGACAACGGTGACGGCGCGATCAGTGCGGTAACGCCCAGCACGCCCAGAAGGTTGAACAGGTTGCTGCCGATCACGTTGCCTACGGCGATGTCGCGCTGACCACGCAAGGCCGCGATCAACGAAGTGGCGAGCTCCGGCAGGGACGTGCTGACGGCGACGATGGTCAGGCCGATGATCCTTTCCGACAGCCCCAGGTCTTTGGCGACCGATACCGCGGCGCCCAACAGCAAATGCCCGGCGTACACCAGCATCGCGAGACCGGCGACGATCATCAGCAGGCTGCTGAACCACGGCACTTGCGGGGCATCATGCGTTGTCGATTGCGGACGGACCGAGTGCCGCGACTGTCGCAGCAACAAGCCCAGATACAGTGCCAGCGCCGTCAGCAGCATCACGCCATCGATGCGGGTGAGTTCTTTATTCCAGGCCAGAACGAATACCAGCAGACTGGCGCCGATCATCAACGGAATGTCCAGGCGCACCAGTTGCCGCGAAACCCGCAGCGGGATGATCAGCGCCGAGAGCCCAAGGGTTACGAGGATGTTGAAGATGCTGCTGCCAATCACGCTGCCGACGGCGATGTCGGCGTTCTGCGCCAGGGTGGCTTGCAGGCTGACCGCCATCTGCGGCGCGCTGCTGCCCAGGGCGACGATGGTCAGGCCGATGATCAGCGGCCGTACATGCAGTCGCGCGGCCAGGCGCACGGCGGCGCGCACCATCAGCTCGGCGCCGGCGATCAGCAGAACCAGGCCGCTGAGCAGTTCAATCATGCTGATCAGTGGGATGTCGGCAAGTCCGAAAATGGTCGGGGCTCCGTCAGTCAGTCGAGGGCTTGCACGCGAACCCGTGCGGTGCCGCTTTTGATCATGCCCAGTTGCTCGGCGGCCTCATGAGACAAGTCGATCAGGCGCCCGCGAATGTGCGGCCCGCGATCATTGATGCGGACCACGCAGGATTTGTCGTTTTTCAGATTGGTGACCTTCACCCGCGTACCAAAGGGTAGTTGGCGGTGGGCGGCGGTCAGGGAATTCTTGTCGAAACGTTCACCACTGGCGGTGCGTTTACCCTGGTGTTTGGCGCCATAGTAGGACGCCACGCCTGTCTGGTCGTAGCCGTGTGGATCGACGACATCGGTGCTGGCGCAACCGGCGAGCAGCGAGAGCAGGGCGGCACCAAGTAGACGTTTCATTCAATGGTTTCCACATACAAATGTGGGAGCGGGTTTGCTCGCGAAAACGGCTGCACATTCAACACTGTTGTCGACTGTCAGACCGCTTTCGCGAGCAAGCCCGCTCCCACAGGGATTTGAGCCAGGCTTGAGTGCTGGCTCCATTCTCATCAGCCTTCGAGCTTGCTTTTCAGCAGTTCGTTGACTTGTTGCGGGTTGGCCTTGCCTTTGGAGGCTTTCATGGCCTGGCCGACGAAGAAGCCGAACATCTTGCCGCGTTTGGCTTCGTCTGCCGCGCGGTATTGCTCGACCTGCTCGGCGTTGGCCGCGAGCATTTCGTCCAGCACCGCCGAGATCGCGCCGGTGTCGGTCACTTGCTTCAGACCGCGCTTGTCGATGATCTCGTCCGCGCTGCCTTCGCCGTTGGCCATGGCTTCAAACACCACTTTGGCGATTTTGCCGGAGATGGTGTTGTCCTTGATGCGCAGCAGCATGCCGCCCAGTTGCTCGGCCGAAACCGGCGACTGCTCGATGTCCAGGCCTTGCTTGTTGAGCAGGCTGCCCAGTTCCACCATGACCCAGTTGGCCGCCAGTTTGGCGTCGCCACTGATGCTCACGACTTTTTCGAAGTAGTCGGCTTGCTCGCGGCTGGTGGCCAGGACGCTGGCGTCGTAGACCGACAGACCGAACTGCTCCTGGAAACGCTCGCGTTTCTGCGGTGGCAGTTCCGGCAATGTTGCGCGCACGTCATTGAGGAACGAGTCCTCGATAACCACCGGCAGCAGGTCCGGATCGGGGAAGTAACGGTAGTCGTTGGCTTCCTCTTTACTGCGCATCGGACGGGTTTCGTCCTTGTTCGGGTCGTACAGGCGAGTCTGCTGGATCACCTTGCCGCCGTCTTCGATCAGTTCGATCTGACGCTGCACTTCGCTGTTGATCGCCTTCTCGATGAAACGGAACGAGTTGACGTTCTTGATCTCGCAACGCGTGCCGAATTCGACCTGGCCTTTAGGACGGATCGACACGTTGCAGTCGCAACGCAGCGAACCTTCGGCCATGTTGCCGTCGCAGATGCCCAGGTAGCGCACCAGCGCGTGGATCGCCTTGACGTAAGCCACGGCTTCCTTGGCGCTACGCATGTCCGGTTCGGAGACGATTTCCAGCAGCGGCGTGCCGGCGCGGTTCAGGTCGATGCCGGTGGCGCCGCTGAATTCTTCGTGCAGGCTTTTACCGGCGTCTTCTTCCAGGTGCGCGCGGGTGATGCCGACGCGTTTGACCGTGCCATCTTCCAGGGCGATGTCCAGGTGGCCCTTGCCGACGATCGGCAATTCCATCTGGCTGATCTGGTAGCCCTTCGGCAGGTCCGGGTAGAAATAGTTTTTACGGGCGAACACGTTGTGCTGGCCGATCTCGGCATCGATGGCGAGACCGAACATCACCGCCATGCGCACCGCTTCCTGGTTCAGCACCGGCAGTACGCCGGGCATACCGAGGTCAACCAGGCTGGCCTGGGTGTTCGGCTCGGAACCGAAGGTGGTGGAACTACCGGAAAAGATTTTCGACCGGGTGGTGAGCTGGGTATGAATCTCCAGCCCGATCACGACTTCCCATTGCATGTGTTTCTCCTCAGAAGCCGGTTGGGGTGCGGGTGTGCCAGTCAGTGTTCAGCTGATACTGGTGCGCAACGTTGAGCAAGCGGCCTTCCTGGAAATACGGGGCGAGCAGTTGCACGCCGACCGGCAGACCGTCGACAAAACCTGCAGGCATGGACAGGCCCGGCAGACCCGCGAGGTTGGCGGTGATGGTGTAGACGTCTTCCAGGTACGCAGCGACCGGGTCGCTGCTCTTGGCGCCGAGCTTCCAGGCCGGGTTCGGCGTGGTTGGGCCGAGAATGATGTCGACCTCATTGAAGGCGGCCATGAAGTCGTTCTTGATCAGGCGACGAATCTTCTGGGCCTTCAGGTAGTAGGCGTCGTAGTAACCGGCGGACAGCGCGTAGGCACCGACCATGATCCGGCGCTGCACTTCCACGCCGAAACCTTCGCCACGGGAACGCTTGTACAGGTCTTCCAGGTTTTTCGGGTCTTCGCAGCGATGGCCGAAACGCACGCCGTCGAAACGCGACAGGTTGGAAGAGGCCTCCGCCGGAGCGATCACGTAGTACGCAGGGATCGCGTGCTGCATGTTCGGCAGGCTGATTTCCTTGATCACGGCGCCGAGTTTTTTCAGCTCTTCGACACTGGCCATGACCAGGTCGGCGATGCGCGGGTCCAGGCCGGCGCTGAAGTATTCTTTCGGCACGCCGATGCGCAGGCCTTGCAGCGAGCCGTTGAGGCTGGCGCTGTAATCAGGCACGGGTTCATCGATGCTGGTGGAGTCCTGCGGATCGAAGCCAGCCATGCCTTGCAGCAGGATCGCGCAGTCTTCGGCCGTGCGGGCCAATGGACCGCCCTGATCGAGGCTGGAGGCGTAAGCGATCATGCCCCAGCGCGAAACGCGACCGTATGTCGGTTTCAGGCCGGTGAGGTTGGTCAGTGCAGCGGGCTGACGGATCGAGCCGCCGGTATCGGTGCCGGTAGCTGCCGGCAATAGGCGCGCCGCGACCGCCGCAGCGGAACCGCCGGACGAACCACCTGGAACGTATTCCAGATTCCACGGGTTTTTCACCGCGCCGTAGTAGCTCGACTCGTTGGCCGACCCCATGGCGAATTCGTCCATGTTGGTCTTGCCCAGCGTCACCGCGCCGGCAGCCGCCAGTTTGGCAACCACGGTGGCATCGTACGGAGCTTTGAAGTTGTCGAGCATCTTCGAACCGCAACTGGTGCGGATGCCCTGAGTGCAGAACAGGTCTTTGTGAGCGATCGGCGCACCAAGCAGGGCGCCGTTCTCACCGTTAGCCCGGCGTGCGTCAGCGGCTTTTGCCTGCTGGAGCGCCAGGTCTTCGGTGAGGCTGATAAAACTGTTGAGCTGAGGATCGAGCTGGGCGATACGCGCCAGCAGGGTTTTGGTCAGCTCTTCGGAAGAAAACTTTTTATCGGCGAGTCCGCGGGCGATCTCGGCCAGAGTCAATTGATGCATTGCAGGCTCTTTCCCTTTAGTCGATGACTTTCGGAACCAGGTACAGGCCGTTTTCGACCGCTGGTGCGATGGACTGATAGGCCTCGCGATGATTGGTCTCGGTCACGACGTCTGCACGCAAGCGCTGACTGGCTTCCAGTGGGTGAGCCAGCGGTTCGATACCGTCGGTATTGACCGCCTGCATTTCGTCGACCAGACCCAGAATGCTGTTCAGGGCCGAAGTAATATGTGGAAGATCGGCTTCATCGAGGCCAAGGCAGGCCAGATGAGCGATTTTTTCCACGTCGGAGCGTTCAAGCGCCATTGCGATTCTCCAGTGGAAAACAGAACGGACGGCGTCCGTGTGTTAGATTGTCTGAACACTACCGCATTTCTACGGTCATAAGGCCGCGATTGTGGGGGTTGGTGCACAGAAAAGCGGCCAATTTAACATATTGGCGCCTTGCCCAAAATCCCTGTCGTTGTTAGAGTTTGCCGCACTTTTTTACCCACGCGTTGCCTAGGGTCCCTTTCCCATGTTCAAGAAACTGCGTGGCATGTTTTCCAGCGATCTTTCCATTGACCTGGGCACTGCCAACACCCTTATTTACGTGCGCGAGCGCGGCATCGTCCTGAATGAGCCATCGGTTGTGGCTATTCGGACACACGGTAACCAGAAAAGTGTCGTTGCTGTCGGCACCGAGGCCAAGCGCATGCTCGGCCGTACGCCGGGCAATATCGCGGCCATTCGTCCGATGAAGGACGGCGTCATTGCCGACTTCAGCGTCTGCGAAAAGATGCTGCAATACTTTATCAACAAGGTTCACGAGAACAGCTTCCTGCAGCCTAGCCCTCGTGTGCTGATCTGCGTTCCGTGCAAATCCACTCAGGTTGAGCGTCGAGCCATCCGTGAATCGGCCCTTGGTGCCGGCGCACGTGAAGTGTTCCTGATCGAAGAGCCAATGGCTGCTGCGATCGGTGCCGGCCTGCCGGTTGAAGAAGCACGCGGTTCGATGGTGGTCGATATCGGTGGTGGTACCACTGAAATCGCGCTGATCTCCCTGAACGGCGTGGTTTACGCCGAATCCGTACGGGTTGGCGGCGACCGCTTCGACGAAGCGATCATCACCTACGTGCGTCGCAACTACGGCAGCCTGATCGGCGAATCCACCGCCGAGCGCATCAAGCAGGAAATCGGTACAGCCTACCCGGGTGGCGAAGTTCGCGAAGTCGACGTTCGTGGCCGTAACCTGGCTGAAGGCGTTCCACGTGCCTTCACCCTGAACTCCAATGAAGTGCTTGAAGCTCTGCAAGAGTCGCTGGCTACCATCGTTCAGGCCGTGAAAAGTGCGCTGGAACAATCGCCGCCGGAGCTGGCTTCCGACATCGCCGAGCGTGGCCTGGTGCTGACCGGTGGTGGCGCCTTGCTGCGTGACCTCGACAAGTTGCTGGCCCAGGAAACCGGTCTGCCGGTGATCGTTGCCGAAGACCCGCTGACCTGCGTTGCTCGCGGCGGTGGCCGTGCTTTGGAAATGATGGACAAGCACACGATGGACCTGCTGTCGAGCGAGTGATCGCCCGATGCATCTATGCTGTTGAGCGCGCAGGCGGCACTTTGCAGTGCTGCCTGTTTGCGTTTACCTTCTGTCAGTCTGTATCCAGGCCGGTCTGCCGTATGAATAAAGAAAACATTTGCCTGGGAGGAGCGGCTTATTAAACCGCTTTTCACCAAAGGGCCTTCACTGGGCGTGCGCTTGTTGGTGCTGGTCGTGCTATCGGTCGCACTGATGGTGGTCGATGCCCGCTTCACACTGCTCAAGCCAGTGCGTAGCCAGATGTCGCTGGTGCTGATGCAGTCTTACTGGATCACCGACCTGCCACAGCGGCTATGGCAAGGTGTGGCCAGCCAGTTTGGCAGCCGTACCGAGCTGGTCGCCGAAAACGAAAAACTCAAGACCGAAAACCTGCTGCTGCAGGGCCGCATGCAAAAGCTTGCAGCCCTCACCGAGCAGAACGTTCGGCTGCGCGAGTTGCTCAATTCCTCCGCGCTGGTCAATGAAAAGGTCGAAGTGGCCGAGTTGATCGGCATGGACCCCAATCCCTTCACCCATCGCATCATCATCAATAAAGGTGAGCGCGACGGTGTGGTCCTCGGTCAGCCGGTGCTCGATGCCCGCGGCCTGATGGGCCAGGTGGTCGAGTTGATGCCGTATACCTCCCGTGTGCTGCTGCTGACTGACACTACACACAGCATTCCGGTGCAGGTAAACCGTAACGGTCTGCGGGCGATTGCCAGCGGTACCGGCAACCCTGAACGCCTGGAATTGCGTCACGTTGCCGACACGGCGGATATCAAGGAAGGCGATCTGCTGGTCAGCTCTGGTCTTGGGCAGCGGTTCCCGGCGGGTTACCCGGTGGCGACAGTCAGGGAAGTGATTCACGATTCCGGGCAGCCGTTCGCCATTGTCCGCGCCGTGCCGACGGCCGCCTTGAACCGCAGTCGTTACTTGCTGCTGGTATTCAGTGACACTCGTACGCCGGAAGAGCGCGCAAACGATGCTGCTCAGGCCCAGGAAAACCTGGATGCACAGGGCGGCGGGCCAATCATTCCCGCGACCGTGCCGAAACCTGTCGGTGTGATTGCCCCTGCTGCCGCTGCGGCCCCGGCTGTTCCCGCCGCTGCACCTGTGACGGCTGCCCCGGCCAAACCTGCTGCCGCTACCCCGGCCAAACCCGCCGCCGCACATCCTGCCGCCGCCAAGCCCCCCGCGACGACTCCGGCGGCCAAACCACCGGCGACACAACCCGCTGTCGTGAAGCCTGCTGCCAAACCGCCTGTCTCCGCGCCGGCCACCCAAGGGGGAAGAGAATAATGGTCGGTGCTACCGCCTCCCGAAACGACTGGATGGTCTGGCTGACATTCGCCATCGGCATGCTGCTCAGTGTTTCGCCACTGCCGCAATTCATGGAAATCTTGCGTCCGCTGTGGCTCGCCTTGCTGCTGGCGTTCTGGGCGTTGGCCCTGCCGCAGAAAGTCGGCATGGTTACCGCGTGGTGCCTGGGCCTGGCCGAAGATGTGCTCTACGGCACGTTGCTGGGCCAGAACGCGTTGATCCTGACCCTCATCACGTTCCTGGTGCTGTCGCTGCAACAGCGGTTGCGGATGTTCCCGATGTGGCAACAGAGCCTGGTGATCCTGGTGATCTTCGGCCTCGCGCAGCTCGTTCAGCTGTGGCTCAGCGCCCTGACCGGCAACCGTCAGCCAACGCTGGCGCTGGTCTTGCCGGCACTGGTCAGCGCGTTGCTCTGGCCGTGGATCAGCTTCGGTTTGCGCGGTCTGCGTCGACGCTACAAAATCAACTGATTCGGTCAGGCATTTGCCCATACCACGACAAGGGAGATGTCTTGATGAAACAGCTGTTCCTCGCCTCAGGCTCGCCGCGTCGCCGTGAACTGCTCACGCAGATCGGCTTGCCGTTCTCCACCATCAGCGCAGACATCGACGAAACCCCTTTTAATCATGAATCGCCGTCGGCCTATGTCGAGCGCCTCGCGCGCGGCAAGGCCGAAGCCGGGCGTGGTGCGGTCGTGTCCGACGCAGCATTCTGCGTGCTGGGCGCCGATACCGCCGTGGTGCTCAACGGGAAAATTCTCGGCAAACCGGTGGACGAAGCCGATGCGTGCGCCATGCTTATGATGCTGGCCGGTCGAGAGCACGAAGTGCTGACCGCCATTGCCGTGCTTGACGGTGAGCGCTGTGAGTCGCGGGTTGTGCGCAGCCTGGTGCGTTTTCGCCCCATCGATCCTGATGAAGCGGCGGCCTACTGGGCCAGCGGCGAACCTCGGGACAAGGCCGGTGGCTATGGCATTCAAGGACTGGGCGCGGTGTTTGTCGCCGGGCTCAATGGCAGCTACTCGGCGGTGGTCGGACTGCCGCTGTGCGAAACCGCTGAGCTGCTCGGCCATTTCGGCATACCCTGTTGGCAAACCCTTAACGCGCGCTGAGCGTCGTACTGACAAGATGCGGCCATTATCGTGAACATGCCTGAACGAGACCCTGCCATGAGTGAAGAGATCCTGATCAACATCACGCCGATGGAATCGCGCGTGGCGGTGGTTGAAAACGGTGTCCTGCAAGAGGTCCACGTCGAGCGCACGCAAAAGCGCGGGATCGTCGGCAACATTTATAAAGGCAAAGTCGTGCGGGTATTGCCGGGGATGCAGGCGGCCTTCGTCGACATCGGCCTGGATCGTGCCGCGTTCATTCATGCTTCGGAAATTTCCCTGCGCGAGGGCCCTGCGGTCGAGAGCATCAGCGCGCTGGTTCATGAAGGCCAGAGCCTGGTGGTGCAAGTCACCAAAGACCCGATCGGTTCCAAAGGCGCACGCCTGACCACGCAGCTGTCGATTCCTTCGCGTTATCTGGTGTACATGCCACGCACCGCGCATGTCGGCATTTCCCTGAAGATCGAAGACGAAGCCGAGCGCGAACGCCTCAAGCAAGTGGTCACCGATTGCGTGGCCAAAGAAGGCATCAAGGAGGCCGGCGGCTTCATCCTGCGTACCGCCGCTGAAGGCGCGGGCGCCGATGAAATTCTCATGGACATCCGCTACCTGCGCAGGCTCTGGGATCAGATCAACGAGCAGATCAAAACCATCAGCGCGCCGAGTGTGATCTACGAAGACCTCGGCCTGGCGCTGCGGACCTTGCGCGATCTGGTGAGCCCGAAGATCGAGAAGATCCGCATCGACTCGCGGGAAACCTTCCAGAAAACCACGCAGTTCGTCGCCGAACTGATGCCGGAAATTGCCGATCGTCTGGAGCATTACCCGGGTGAGCGGCCGATTTTCGACCTGTACGGCGTCGAAGACGAAATCCAGAAAGCCCTCGAACGCAAAGTACCCCTGAAGTCCGGCGGTTACCTGGTGGTGGATCCGGCTGAGGCCATGAGCACCATCGACGTCAACACCGGGGCGTTCGTCGGCCATCGCAACCTTGAAGAAACCATCTTCAAGACCAACCTGGAAGCCGCGACCGCCATCGCTCGCCAGCTGCGCCTGCGCAACCTGGGCGGGATCATCATCATCGACTTCATCGACATGGAAGACGAAGAGCACCAGCGTCAGGTGTTACGCACGCTTGAGAAACAACTGGAGCGCGATCACGCCAAGACCAACATCATCGGCATCACCGAGTTGGGCCTGGTGCAGATGACCCGCAAGCGCACCCGCGAAAGTCTCGAACAGGTGTTGTGCGAGCCCTGCAGCAGCTGCCAGGGTCGCGGCAAGCTCAAGACGCCGGAAACCGTTTGCTACGAAATTTTCCGCGAAATTCTCCGTGAGGCTCGTGCCTATCAGGCGGAAGGCTATCGTGTATTGGCGAACCAGAAAGTCGTCGATCGCCTGCTGGATGAAGAGTCGGGCAACGTGGCTGAGCTCGAAGGTTTTATCGGACGCACCATTCGGTTTCAGGTGGAAACCATGTATTCCCAGGAACAATACGACGTGGTGCTGCTCTGAATCGCTGTGCTTCACCCCAACTAGAACGGCTGGCCTCAGCTTTTTGCAGTATTTTTGCCATGGGAGCCAACTGACATGGAGCGTCTGACACGCATTTTGGCCGCACTGACCCGCTGGGGTCTGGGCCTGTGCGCGTTGGCTTTGGTGCTGATGGCGCTTTACGTCAGTCTCGGCCGCGAGCTGACGCCGCTGGTGGCCGAGTATCGGGCCGACGTCGAAGCCAAAGCCGGCGCTGCCCTGGGCATGCCGCTGCACATCGGTGAACTGGAAGGTAACTGGCGCGGCTTCGTGCCGATTCTGCTGGCTCACGACGTAATGGTCGGCGAGGGCGCCAATACCCTGCGTCTGGATCAGGTACGTGCGGTGCCGGATCTGTGGGGCAGTCTGCTGGCGCGTGAAGTGCGCATCGCCCACCTTGAACTCAATGGTTTGAAGATCAGCCTCAAGGAAGGCGAGGACGGTCATTGGGCGCTGGAAGGCTTGCCGGTGCAGCAGGATCAGCCACTGGACCCGGAACAGTTGCTCAATCGCCTGCAAATGGTCCAGCAACTGTCGGTGCTCGACAGCCAGGTGACCCTGCAACCGCTGGACCATCCGCCACTGACCTTTACCTACGTTGGCCTGAACCTGAAAACCGGCGTCTCCCGTCAGCGACTCGACGCGCGGCTGACCCTGCCCGACGGTCAGCCAGTGGCCATGAGCCTGCGCACTCGCATTCGCGCCAGCCAGTGGAAGGATGGCGAAGCGCAGGCTTACGTGAGCCTGCCGCAAAGCGACTGGTCGAAATGGCTTCCCGAACGCCTGACCCGACAATGGAATTTTTCCGAGATCAAGGCCGGTGGCGAGCTGTGGATCAACTGGAGCCAAGGCGCGCTGCAAAGCGCCGCGATCCGCTTGAACTCGCCGCAGATCAAGGGCGCCTACGCCGAGCGCAAGCCGATCCAGATCAACAACCTGGCGCTCAACAGCTATTTCCAGCGCAGTGCCGAAGGCTTCCTGGTGACGGTGGACTCGCTGTCCATGAACTTCGGCGAGACCCGCTGGGAATCGCATCTGCAACTCAAACAAAGCCTGGCCACCGACAAGGCCGAAGAACTCTGGCATCTGCAAGCCGATCGCCTCGACCTCACGCCGCTCACGCCGTTGCTGAATGCGCTGGGGCCACTGCCCGAAGGTGTCGCCACCGCCGTGGAGCGACTCAAGGTGACCGGTGGTTTGCGCAACGTGCTGGTCGACTTCCGTCCCAGCGCCACCGACGACAGCAAGGTCAGCTTCGCCGCCAACCTCGACCAGGTCGGCTTTGATGCCTATCACGGTGCTCCGGCAGCGCGAAATGTCAGCGGCAGCATCAGCGGTGACCTCGGTCACGGCGAACTGCGAATGGACAGCAAGGATTTTGTCCTGCACCTCGCCCCGATTTTTGCCAAGCCATGGCAATACATTCAGGCCAACGCCCGGCTGACCTGGAAGCTGGATAAAGAAGGCTTCACCCTGATCGCCCCGTACCTGAAAGTGTTGGGCGAGGAGGGCAAGATTGCCGGCGACTTCCTGATCCGCCTGCATTTCGACCATACCCAGGAAGATTACATGGACCTGCGGGTCGGCCTGGTGGACGGCGACGGCAAGTACACCGCCAAGTACCTGCCGCAAGTGCTCAGCCCGGCGCTGGACGAATGGCTGCGTACGGCCATTCTCAAAGGCGCGGTGGACCAGGGCTTCTTCCAGTATCAAGGCTCGCTGAATCATGGCGCTGTCGACACCGCTCGCAGCATCAGCCTGTTCTTCAAGGTTCACGATGCGGAGCTGGCGTTCCAGCCGGGTTGGCCGCATGTCAGCAATGTCAGCGGCGACGTGTTCATCGAGGACAGTGGCGTGCGTATTGTGGCCAGCAAAGGCCAGTTGCTCGACACGCAAGTCAGCGATATTTACGTCAATATTCCCCACGCGCCCGCCGGGCAAAACCCTCACCTGTTACTCGATGGCGCTTTCGCTGGCGGGTTGGGCGATGGCCTGAAAATTCTCCAGGAAGCGCCGATCGGCACCGCCACGACCTTTGCCGGATGGGAGGGTGAGGGCGATCTGAAGGGCAAGGTGAAACTGGATATTCCACTGGCCAAAGGCGAGCAGCCGAATATTCTCGTCGATTTCAAGACCGCCAAGGCGCGCTTGAAACTGGCCGAGCCCGTTCTTGAACTGACCCAGCTGAAGGGCGATTTCCGCTTTGACAGCACCAAGGGTTTAAGTGGCCAGAACATCAGCGCTCGCGCCTTTGACAAACCGGTCACTGCGCAGATTTTCGCCGAGGGTAGCCCGGGCAACATCAAGACCCGTGTCACCGCCTCGGGTCAGGTCGAGGTAAAGAAACTCACCGACTGGTTGAGCGTTACCCAGCCGTTACCGGTGTCCGGCCTGATCCCTTATCAGTTGCAACTCACCCTGGATGGCCTCGACAGCCAGTTGACGGTCAACTCGAACCTTCAAGGTGTGGCGGTGGATTTGCCGGCCCCGTTCGGCATGACGGCCGATGTGGGGCGCGATACGATGTTCCGCATGACCCTGCAAGGCCAGGAGCGGCGTTACTGGGTCAAATATGGCGATCTGGCGAGTTTCACGTTTGCAGCACCGCCCGGCAACTTCGCCGACGGTCGCGGCGAATTGTTCCTCGGTGGCGGCGATGCGGTGTTGCCCGGCGCCAAAGGCCTGCGGGTGCGCGGCGTGTTGTCGGAGCTGGATGTCAGCCCCTGGAAAGACCTGGTAGACAAATATGCCGGCCAGGATCCGGGTGGCAGCGCCAAGCAACTGCTCAGCAGCGCGGACTTCAAGGTCGGCAAGCTCAGCGGCATCGGTACCACCCTGGATCAGGCGTCGGTGCAGTTGAACCGCAAACCGACGACGTGGGCGTTGCAGCTCGACAGCCAGCAGGTCAAGGGCACTGCCGCTATCCCTGATGCGAAAGCCGCACCGATTGCGATCAATCTGCAATACGTGCGTTTGCCGGCGCCGGACCCGACGGTCCTGGCCGATGAAAACTCGCCGGATCCACTGGCCACTGTCGATCCGACCAAAATCCCGGCGCTGGATGTCACCATCAATCAACTGTTCCAGGGCCAGGATCTGGTCGGGGGCTGGTCGCTGAAAGTGCGTCCGACCGCCAAGGGCATAGCGCTCAATACACTGGATCTGGGCCTCAAAGGCATTTTGTTGCAGGGCAACGGCGGCTGGGAAGGTGTGCCTGGCGCATCCAGCAGTTGGTTCAAGGGGCGGGTCAGCGGCAAGAACCTCGCGGATGTGCTGAAAGGCTGGGGCTTTGCGCCCAGTGTCACCAGTGAAGAATTCCACATGGATGTTGACGGTCGCTGGCCCGGTTCACCGGCGTGGCTGGCCACCAAGCGTTTCTCCGGCACTCTCGATGCGTCGCTCAATAAGGGCCAGTTCGTTGAAGTCGAGGGCGGCGCCCAGGCGTTGCGGGTATTCGGCCTGCTCAACTTCAACTCCATCGGCCGGCGCTTGCGTCTGGACTTCTCCGACCTGTTCGGCAAGGGTCTGAGTTATGACCGGGTCAAGGGGCTGCTGGTCGCGACCAACGGGGTGTATGACACTCGTGAGCCGATCGTGCTGACCGGCCCGTCGAGTAATCTGGAACTCAATGGCAAGCTGGATCTGGTGAACGATCAGGTCGATGCGAAGCTGCTGGTGACCTTGCCGGTGACCAACAACCTGCCGATTGCCGCGCTGATCGTCGGCGCACCGGCGATTGGCGGTGCCTTGTTCCTGATCGACAAGCTGATCGGTGACCGTGTGGCGCGCTTCGCCAGCGTGAAGTACACCGTCAAAGGCCCGTGGAAAGAGCCGAAAATCACTTTCGACAAACCTTTTTGACGCTTTTTTTCCGAGCCCACTCTCCAGGCCTATGGAGTAGCATGGCCGTAAGCCCCCTGTAGGAGCTGTCGCAGGCTGCGATCTTTTGATCTGCAAAATTCAATATCAAAAGATCGCAGCCTGCGGCGGCTCCTACGGGTATGTGTTGATTCAGAAAAGGGTAAGGCCATGTCTTTAGCGGTGATTCAAATGGTCAGCCAGAGCGATGTGCTGGCCAATCTGGCCCAGGCTCGTCGGCTGCTCGAGCAAGCGGCGGCCGGTGGCGCGAAGCTGGCTGTGCTGCCGGAAAATTTTGCCGCCATGGGTCGCCGTGACATCGCTGACATCGGTCGCGCCGAGGCGTCTGGCGAAGGTCCGATCCTGCCCTGGTTGAAACAGACCGCCCGCGACCTCAAGTTATGGATAGTGGCAGGCACCTTGCCGTTGCCGCCGGTGGATCAACCGACGGCCAAAGTGCATGCCTGCTCGCTTCTGGTCGACGATCAGGGCGAAACGGTGGCGCGCTACGACAAGCTGCACCTGTTTGATGTGGACGTGGCGGACAACCGCGGGCGTTATCGTGAGTCCGATGACTATGCTTACGGCAGTGGCGTGGTGGTCGCCGACACACCCGTCGGTCGGGTCGGCCTGACGGTATGTTATGACCTGCGATTCCCGGAGCTGTACAGCGAATTGCGCGCTGCCGGTGCGGAGTTGATTACCGCGCCGTCGGCCTTTACCGCCGTGACCGGCGCGGCGCATTGGGATGTGCTGATCCGTGCGCGGGCCATCGAGACTCAGTGTTATGTGCTCGCGGCTGCCCAGGGCGGAACGCATCCGGGGCCGCGAGAGACCTTCGGCCATGCCGCGATCATCGACCCGTGGGGGCGAGTGCTCGCGCAACAGGATCAAGGCGAGGCCGTGCTGCTGGCCGAACGCGATAGCAGCGAACAGGCGTCCATCCGGGCGCGGATGCCGGTGTCCAGTCATCGGCGCTTTTTCTCGCAGGGCGCGCAGCGACCTGCCTCAGAACGACGAATTTAAGGCGTAAAGCATATGAGCGAGTTGTTGTCCTCAGTCAGTGAACACCTCTTGGCGCCCGGCGGCGTCACTATCGAGAGCCTGCAAGGTGTGCTCGGCGATCTGGCCGGCCCGGGTATCGATGCCGCCGACCTGTATTTCCAGGGGCAGATTTCCGAGTCGTGGGCGCTGGAAGACGGGATCGTCAAGGAAGGCAGCTTCAACCTTGACCAAGGCGTTGGCGTTCGCGCGCAATCGGGTGAAAAAACCGGTTTTGCCTACAGCAATGCGATCACCCTGGAAGCCTTGGGCGCAGCGGCGCGTGCCGCGCGCTCGATCTCCCGCGCCGGGCAGAACGGCACGGTGCAGGCGTTCACCACTCAGGATGTCGCCCAGTTGTACGGGCCGGATAACCCATTGGAAGTGCTGACCCGTGCAGAGAAAGTCGAGCTGCTCAAGCGTATCGACGTCGCCACTCGCGCCCTCGATCCGCGTATCCAGCAAGTGACCGTGAGCATGGCCGGTGTCTGGGAACGCATTCTTGTTGCTTCGACTGACGGCAGCCTGGCGGCGGATGTGCGGCCGTTGGTGCGTTTCAATGTCAGCGTGATCGTTGAGCAGAACGGTCGCCGCGAGCGTGGCGGTCATGGCGGCGGCGGTCGTACCGATTACCGTTATTTCCTCGCCGAAGACCGCGCGATGAGCTACGCCCGCGAGGCGCTGCGTCAGGCGCTGGTCAACCTTGAAGCCATTCCCGCGCCGGCCGGTACGTTGCCGGTGGTACTGGGTTCGGGCTGGTCCGGTGTGCTGCTGCACGAAGCGGTCGGCCACGGTCTGGAAGGTGATTTCAACCGCAAGGGCAGCTCCGCTTACAGTGGGCGTATGGGCGAGATGGTCGCATCCAAACTCTGCACCATCGTCGATGACGGCACGCTGGCCGGTCGCCGCGGCTCGCTGAGCGTCGACGACGAAGGCACGCCAACCGAGTGCACCACGCTGATCGAAAACGGCGTACTCAAAGGCTACATGCAGGACAAGCTCAATGCGCGCCTGATGGGCGTGGCCCGCACAGGCAATGGTCGTCGCGAGTCCTACGCGCACCTGCCGATGCCACGCATGACCAACACCTACATGCTGGCGGGCGAAAGCGATCCGGCGGAAATCATTGCGTCGGTGAAACGCGGCATCTACTGCGCCAACCTTGGCGGTGGTCAGGTGGACATCACCAGCGGCAAATTCGTGTTCTCCACCAGTGAGGCGTACCTGATCGAAGACGGAAAGATTACAGCGCCGGTCAAAGGCGCGACGTTGATCGGCAACGGGCCTGAAGCGATGAGCAAGGTGTCGATGGTCGGTAACGATCTGTCGCTGGACAGCGGCGTGGGCACGTGCGGCAAGGACGGGCAGTCGGTGCCGGTGGGTGTCGGCCAGCCAACGCTGAAAATCGATGCGATCACTGTGGGTGGCACAGGATCGTAAGGGATGGAGCTTCGGGTGAGCCGCGTGGCGACTCACCCGAGAAGGGACTTAACGCAGACCGCGTTGAGTCTCGTCCAGCTCACGGATGTACTTGAAGATTTTACGGCTCGATGCCGGCGGCTTGTTGGTCGCCAGTTCGTGCTGGGCCTGACGGATCAGGGAGCGCAACTGCTGACGATCAGCCTCCGGGTAGTCGAGCACGAACTTCTCCAGGACTGCATCGTCGCCCGCGATCAAGCGATCGCGCCAGCGTTCCAGACCATGGAAACGTTCGTTGTACTGCCGGGTAGAGGCATCGAGTTGATCGAGCAACGTCAGAATGGCGTCAGTGTCCTGATCGCGCATCAGTTTGCCGATGAACATAAGGTGCCGTTTACGCGCGATATTCGCGGTGTGCTTGGGCGCATCGGCCAGTGCCCGGCGCATGGCGTCGGTCAACGGCAGTTTTGCCAGCAAGTCAGGCTTGAGCGTTGTAAGGCGTTCGCCGAGGTCAACCAGAGCATGCAGCTCGCGTTTAACCTGGGATTTGCTTTTTTCTCCCGTATCGAGGGAGTCGTCGTAAGAATCAACCATGGTTGCCGTCCGCAAAGAAACGCCGCCATGATAACCAGTCGGGGGCCGCTTGTCCGGCCCGGTCGCTCGAAGGCCTTTACCGAAAGCAGAATTTGAGTGGAGAACAGCATGAGTGCAGTTGAAAGCGTCGGCCCACAAGCGTTGCCGGCACTGCAAGAACAAGTCGAGCAGATCATCGCTGAAGCCAAGCGCCAGGGCGCCAGTGCCTGTGAAGTGGCGGTGTCCCTGGAACAGGGCCTGTCGACCTCTGTACGCCAGCGCGAAGTCGAAACCGTTGAATTCAACCGCGATCAGGGCTTCGGCATCACCTTGTATGTTGGCCAGCGCAAGGGCTCGGCCAGCACTTCGGCCAGTGGCCCGGACGCGATCCGTGAAACCGTCGCTGCAGCGCTGGCCATCGCTAAACACACCTCCGAAGACGAAGCCGCCGGCCTGGCGGATGCTGCGCTGATGGCCAAGGATCTGCAGGATTTCGACCTGTTCCATCAATGGGACATTACACCGGAGCAAGCCATCGAGATGGCCTTGAACTGTGAGGCGGCAGCGTTTGCCACCGACAGCCGGATCAAGAACGCCGACGGCACTACCCTCAGCACTCACCAGGGCTGCCGCGTTTATGGCAACAGCCACGGTTTCATTGGCGGTTACGCCTCGACTCGTCACAGCCTGAGCTGCGTGATGATCGCCGAGGCCGATGGCCAGATGCAGCGAGATTACTGGTACGACGTTAACCGCCAGGGCAATTTGCTGACTGACCCGGTGAGCATCGGCCAGCGTGCAGCACAGCGTGCAGCGAGCCGTCTGGGCGCGCGTCCGGTGCCGACCTGTGAAGTGCCGGTTTTGTTCTCCGCGGAACTGGCCGGCGGTTTGTTCGGCAGTTTCCTCTCAGCGATTTCCGGCGGCAGCCTGTATCGCAAATCGTCGTTCCTGGAAGGCACCCTTGGGCAGAAGTTGTTCCCGGAATGGTTGACGATCGATGAGCGCCCGCACCTGATGCGCGCCATGGGCAGTTCGGCGTTCGATGGCGATGGCCTCGCGACGTATGCCAAGCCGTTCGTCGAAAAGGGTGAGTTGGTGTCCTATATCCTCGGCACCTATTCCGGTCGCAAGCTCGGTATGCCGAGCACCGCCAACGCTGGCGGCGTGCACAACCTGTTCGTTACCCACGGCGAAGAAGATCAGGCGGCCTTGCTGCGGCGCATGGGCCGTGGCTTGCTGGTCACCGAGTTGATGGGCCAGGGCCTGAACATGGTCACCGGCGATTACTCTCGTGGTGCGGCGGGCTATTGGGTCGAGAACGGCGAGATCCAGTTCGCGGTCCAGGAGGTGACCATCGCCGGCAACATGCGCGACATGTTCAAACAGATCGTTGCGGTGGGTAATGACCTGGAATTGCGCAGCAACATTCGCACGGGTTCGGTGCTGATCGAGCGGATGACAGTCGCAGGCAGCTAACCCACGACCGCTACACAAAAGGCGCGCCACCCAATGGGGGGGCGCGCCTTTTTTTGTGCCCGCATAGCACACCTGTAGGAGCCGGCTTGCTGGCGATTGCGGTCAATCAGTCGACATCAATGCTGAATGCCAGATCGCAATCGCCAGCAAGTCAGCTCCTACAAGGGACCATACTCCGGGCTTGTGTTGGTTATCATTATCATCTAATAATAAATCTCATTACCGAATGAGCCCCGGATCATGAGTTCTGCCTTGCACGAGCAGCCCTACCTCGAAAACTGGCGCTGGATGAGTCGCCAGATCCGCTGTGCGATGGATCCCGACGAGCCTCGCCTGATCGAACATTACCTGGCTGAAGGCCGGTATCTGGCGTGCTGCACGGCGACCTCACCCTGGACCATCGCCGAAACTTCCTTCCGTTTGCTGATCGACACCGCCGCCGATGTCGCGCTGCCCTGGCACTGGCGGACTTATTGCCTGGATCAGGCGTGGCGCCCGCTGCGCGAACTCGAACGCCTCTCTCTGTGCAAATGCCGCCTCAAGCGCTGGCAAAGCTACACCTGGCAACTGGCGACCTGCGAGTTGCAGCCTTCGATTCCTCTCATAGAACAGGTGCAAGGATTTTCTGATGAACAAGACTCGTATTGAGCGCGACAGCATGGGCGAGCTCCAGGTCCCGGTGGACGCCCTCTATGGCGCACAGACCCAGCGTGCGGTGAATAACTTCCCGATCAGTGGCAAGCCGATGCCGGAGCAATTCATCCGCGCACTGATCCTGGCCAAGGCCGCCGCTGCCCGCGCCAACGTCGAACTCAAGCAGATCAGCGAATCCCAGGGCAATGCCATCGTCGAAGCGGCGTTGGGTTTGCTCAAGGACGACTTCATGCAGCACTTCCCGGTGGATATCTTCCAGACCGGTTCCGGCACCAGTTCCAACATGAACGCCAACGAAGTGATCGCGACCCTCGCCAGCCGTCTGCTCGGTGAGCCGGTGAACCCCAACGATCACGTTAACTGCGGGCAGAGCAGCAACGACATCATTCCGACCACCCTCCACGTCAGCGCTGCGCTGGCGTTGCATGAACAACTGCTGCCGGCGCTGGTGCGTCTGGTGCAGGTGATCGAGCACAAGGCCGAAGAGGTTCATCACCACGTCAAAACCGGCCGCACTCATTTGATGGATGCGATGCCAGTGCGCATGAGCCAGGTGCTCAACGGTTGGGCGCAACAGCTGAAGGCCAATATCGGCCATCTGCAGGACCTGCTGCCGAGCCTGCAATCCCTGGCGCAAGGCGGCACGGCGGTGGGCACCGGTATCAATGCGCATCCCGAGTTTGCCGGGCTTTTCAGCCAGCAGCTGACCCAACTGACGCAGGTGCGATTCACGCCGGGCATCGATTTGTTCGCACTGATTGGCTCCCAGGACACCGCCGTTGCGGTCTCCGGGCAACTGAAAACCACCGCTGTTTCACTGATGAAAATCGCCAACGACTTGCGCTGGATGAACTCCGGTCCGCTGGCCGGTCTCGGTGAAATCGAACTCGAAGCCTTGCAGCCGGGCTCGTCGATCATGCCCGGCAAGGTCAATCCGGTGATCCCGGAAGCCACCGCCATGGTCGCCGCCCAAGTCATCGGCAATGACACCGTCATCACCATCGCTGGCCAGTCGGGCAACTTCGAGCTGAACGTGATGCTGCCGATCATTGCCCAGAACCTGCTGAGCAGCATCGAGTTGCTGGCCAACGCCAGCCATCTGCTGGGTGAAAAGGCTATCGCCAGCTTCAAGGTCAACGAAGCCCGGCTCAAGGAAGCGCTGTCGCGCAACCCGATTCTGGTCACTGCACTCAACCCGATCATTGGTTACCAAAAAGCTGCTGAAATCGCCAAGAAGGCTTATCAGCAAGGCCGGCCGGTGATCGATGTCGCTCTGGAACACACCGACCTGACGCGTAGCGAACTGGAAGAGTTGCTCAATCCGGAAAAACTCACCGCAGGCGGCGTGTAATCACCTCAACCGCTTTGGAGGCTCACCATGGAGCACTGGAAACGCACGATCGAAAGGGCAAACCGCTGTTTCATGCTGGGCGAACTGGTGGATGCCCGCGAGGCTTATCTGCAGGCATTGGCCCTGGCCCAGGTGTTATTCGAGCGCTGGGTGGACGCCGACGAAGCGGTGGCGGCCTGCGTCATTTCCCACCACAACCTGGCGGACCTGCATTTGCGTCTGAACCAGCCGGAGGAGAGCGCCGAATACCTGTGCGCCATCCACCAGCGGCTGTTGAAGACCATGCAGGACCCGCGACTGGCGCCGGCATTACGCGAAGCAGCGCTGCGTCAGAGCAGCAAAACCTACGTCGAACTGCTGAATTTCATCAGCGAGCACGGCGAATACCCGCGTACTCATCGTTTGCTGCACACCGATGCCGCGTCGCCCGCAGCACCTCTACATCACGGAGTTCATTGAAATGGCTTTTAGCTTGCCTGCCTTGCCGTACGCCTACGATGCCCTGGAACCGCACATCGATGCGCAGACCATGGAAATCCACTACACCAAGCATCACCAGACCTACATCAACAACCTGAACGCTGCGGTCGAAGGCACCGAGTTTGCCGAGTGGCCGGTGGAAAAACTGGTGGCTGCCGTTCAGCAACTGCCGGAAAAACTCCGCGCAGCAGTGATCAATCAGGGGGGCGGTCATGCCAACCATTCGCTGTTCTGGGAAGTCATGGTGCCCAACGGCGGCGGTCAGCCGGACGGCGAGCTGGCCAAGGCGATCGACGACCAACTGGGCGGTCTCGACCGTTTCAAAGAAGCGTTCACCAAAGCCGCGCTGACCCGTTTCGGCAGCGGCTGGGCCTGGCTGAGTGTGACGCCGCAAAAGACCCTGGTCGTGGAAAGCAGCGGTAACCAGGACAGTCCGTTGATGAGCGGCAATACCCCCATCCTCGGCCTGGATGTCTGGGAGCACGCCTATTACCTGCAATATCAAAACCGTCGCCCGGAATACATCAACGCGTTTTACAACGTGATCAATTGGCCTGAAGTCGCTGCGCGCTATCAGGCTGCACTGGTTTAAGTCTTCTATAAAAAAATACTGGGCTGACTATGGGCACTGAAACACTGGCGATCGGAAGTGGGCGGATGTTTCGTTACGCATTGGGGTCGCTGTTACTGTTGGCGGGTATGAGCTTGTTGGTCGCCCAGGGCCTGGCGTGGCTGGATCTTGAACCAAAACTGCTGCGCGCCTTACAGGGCGGAGCGATCTGTGCACTGGGTACGGCCTTGGGCGCGGTGCCGGTGCTGGTGATTCGGCGCATGCCCCAGGCGGTCAACGATGCGCTGCTCGGCTTCGGTGCCGGGGTGATGCTCGCGGCGACGGCGTTTTCGCTGATCGTACCGGGTATCGCTGCGGCTGAAAGCCTGGGGCTGACGCCTTGGGCGGCCAGCGGGCTGATCAGTTTCGGCATCATGCTGGGGGCGTTCGGGTTGTTTCTGGTGGATCGAAAGGTATCTGGCGCATCGCCGGAAATGCTCGTCGGCACGCTGGAACGGCCGGTCATTCCGCCACGGATCTGGTTGTTCGTGTTTGCCATCATTGCCCACAACATTCCAGAAGGCATGGCGGTCGGTGTCTCGGCGGGCGGTGGCATGCCTGACGCCGACAGTCTGGCCATGGGCATTGCGTTGCAGGATGTGCCCGAAGGGCTGGTGATTGCGTTGGTGTTGGCCGGGGCAGGGATGTCGCGGGTCAAGGCGTTCCTGATCGGTGCGGCGTCAGGATTGGTCGAGCCGGTCTTTGCGCTGTTATGCGCCTGGCTGGTGAGCCTGGCGGAGTTGCTCTTGCCGTTGGGCCTGGCACTGGCGGCCGGGGCCATGTTGTTGGTGGTGACCCATGAAGTCATTCCCGAGTCGCGCCGCCATGATCACGACAAGCTGGCCAGCCTCGGGCTGCTGATCGGGTTTTGTTTGATGATGGTGATGGATACCGCGCTCGCCTGAAAAGATCGCAGTCTTCGGCAGCTCCTGCATGAGATTGCATTCACACGCAGGAGCTGCCGAAGGCTGCGATCTTTTTATTCGCCTTCGCCGAAGTAGTCATTGATCAAGTCCACCAATGCCTTTAGCGCCTCATCAGCTTTCTCGCCTTCGGTGCTCAGGTAAATTTTGGTGCCCTTGCCAGCCGCCAACATCATCATTGCCATGATGCTTTTGCCGTCGACCGTGGATTCCGGCGTCCGTCCTACTCTGATCGTGCAGTCTTTGAACTCGCCGGCGACTCCAACGAACTTGGCAGAAGCGCGGGCATGCAGGCCCAGCTTGTTGATGATTTCGATTTCCAGAGCAGGCATCGCGATGTGAATCCTTTAGCTGAGGTCGCGGTGGCGGACCTGGACGTTCTTCAGGGATTTTTGCAGGACCTGACCCAGACGTTCGGTCAGGTAGACGGAGCGGTGATGCCCGCCGGTGCAGCCAATGGCAATGGTGACATAAGCACGGTTGCTGGCGGCAAAGCGGGGCAGCCATTTAAGCAGGTACGTGGAGATGTCCTGGAACATCTCCTCGACGTCCGGCTGGGCTGCCAGGTAATCGGCAACCGGTTGATCAAGTCCGGACTGGTCGCGTAGCTCCGGCTTCCAATAGGGATTCGGCAGGCAGCGCACGTCGAACACCAGATCGGCGTCCACCGGCATGCCGCGCTTGAACCCGAAGGACTCCACCAGAAACGCGGTGCCGGGTTCCGGCTGGTTCAGCAGGCGCAGCTTGATGGTATCGCGAAGCTGATACAGGTTCAGGTTGGTGGTGTTGACCTTGAGATCGGCGAGGTCGGCAATCGGCCCGAGCAGGTTGGTTTCGTCGTTGATCGCCTCGGCCAGCGAGCGATTGGCGCTGCTTAGCGGGTGACGACGGCGGGTTTCCGAAAAGCGCTTGAGCAAGGTTTCTTCGTCGGCATCCAGGTACAGGACATCGCACTGGATATGCCGGCTGCGAACTTCTGCGAGCAGTTCCGGAAAACGGCTCAGGTGACTCGGCAAGTTGCGTGCGTCGATGGAGACGGCAACCAGCGGCTGAGCCAGCTCGGTATGAATCAACGCACGTTCGGCCAGTTCCGGCAGCAGCCCGGCAGGCAGGTTGTCTATGCAGTAATAGCCGTTGTCCTCGAGAACATCGAGTGCGGTACTTTTACCTGAGCCGGAGCGGCCACTGACGATGATCAAGCGCATGATTAGTGCCTGTTTTGCTCGTCCAGGACAACCTGGTACAAGGCTTCATTGCTCGCGGCGCTACGCAGGCGATCACGGACTTCCTTGCGATCAAGCATGCTGGCGATCTGGCGGAGCAATTCCAGGTGCGCATCGGTGGCCGCTTGCGGGACCAGCAGAACGAACAGCAGGTCAACCGGAGCGCCGTCGATGGCGTCGAAATCGATGGGAGCATCCAGGTGCATCAAGGCACTGATGGGCAAGGTGCAACCTTTCAACCGACAGTGGGGGATAGCGATACCGTTACCAAAACCGGTCGAGCCAAGTTTTTCACGGGCAATCAAAGCCTCGAAGACATCTTGCATCTCCAGATCCGGCACTTCCCGGGCGATCAGGTTGGCAATTTGCTCGAGGGCTTTCTTTTTGCTGCCGCCCGGCACGTTCACGAGGGAACGGCCGGGGGTCAGGATGCTTTCAAGTCGGATCATGGGTTGGGAGTGTTAACGACCGGTCGCGCCCTGGAGGAGGCTCTGGGTCTTTTCCTTATGCTTTTTGAGTTGTTTATCCAGCTTGTCGGTCAGCGCGTCGATCGCCGCGTACATGTCGGTATGTTCCGCGTTTGCGACCACTTCATTGCCGGGAATATGCAGCGTGGCTTCGATTTTCTGCTTCAGCTTCTCGACCGTCATCGTGACTTGCACGTTGGTGATCTTGTCGAAATGCCGCTCTAATCGTTCGAGTTTTTCGCCGATGTAGGTGCGAAGAGGTTCGGTCACTTCCAGTTGGTGTCCACTGATGTTGACTTGCATACAGCTTCTCCTTCGTTGCCAGTGCATAAAGCGGTAGATCAGATGATCTACCACTGGAACGCTGTGGCGTGGCTCTACATCAACCGCTTGCGTTCGCTCGAAGGCGCGATCCCGAGGGATTCGCGGTACTTGGCGACGGTGCGGCGAGCCACCTGAATGCCTTGTGCCTCCAGTAAACCAGCGATCTTGCTGTCACTCAACGGCTTTTTCTGATTTTCCGCCGCAACCAGTTTTTTGATGATCGCGCGGATCGCCGTGGACGAGCATTCGCCGCCTTCGGAGGTGCTGACGTGGCTGGAGAAAAAGTATTTCAGCTCATATATGCCCCGAGGGGTATGCATGAATTTTTGCGTGGTCACCCGGGAAATCGTCGATTCGTGCATGCCCACGGCTTCGGCGATGTCATGCAACACCAACGGCTTCATCGCTTCGTCGCCGTATTCCAGAAAACCCCGCTGATGCTCGACGATCTGGGTGGCAACTTTCATCAGGGTTTCGTTACGGCTCTGCAGGCTCTTGATGAACCAGCGAGCCTCTTGCAACTGATTGCGCATGAAAGTGTTATCGGCGCTGGTGTCGGCGCGGCGCACGAAACCGGCATATTGGGCGTTGACCCGAAGGCGGGGCACCGATTCCTGATTCAGTTCTACCAGCCAGCGCTCGTTGTCCTTGCGCACGATCACGTCGGGAACGACGTATTCGGCTTCACTGGACTCGATCTGCGAGCCAGGGCGTGGGTTGAGGCTCTGGACCAGTTCGATCACCTGGCGCAGTTCATCTTCCTTGAGCTTCATGCGGCGCATCAGCTGGCTGTAGTCGCGGCTGCCGAGCAAGTCTATGTAGTCGGTGACCAGGCGCTTGGCCTCGGCCAGCCAAGGTGTGTTGGCGGGCAGTTGGCGCAATTGCAACAGCAGGCATTCACCGAGGTTGCGGGCACCGATGCCGGCCGGTTCGAATTGCTGAATGCGATGCAGGACGGCTTCGATCTCGTCCAGTTCGATGTCGAGCTCCGGATCGAAGGCTTCGAGGATTTCCTCGAGGGTTTCGTCCAGATAGCCTTGATTGTTGATGCAGTCGATCAAGGTCACGGCGATCAGACGATCAGTGTCAGACATCGGCGCGAGGTTCAGTTGCCACAGCAGATGGCTTTGCAGGCTTTCACCGGCCGATGTGCGGGTGGTGAAATCCCACTCGTCGTCATCGTTGCTCGGCAGGCTGCTGGCGCTGGTCTGGTAGACATCTTCCCATGCGGTGTCGACGGGCAGTTCGTTGGGAATACGCTCGTTCCAGTCGCCCTCATCGAGGTTGTCCACCGTCGGGGCGGTTTCCTGGTAGGAAGGTTCTGAGACGTCGGCGTTGGGTTGCTGTTCGGCTTTGTCGGCCAAAGGGTCGGCGTTATCGAAGTCGTCGCCTTCTTCCTGGCGTTCGAGCATCGGATTGGACTCCAGGGCCTCCTGGATTTCCTGTTGCAGGTCCAGGGTCGACAATTGGAGCAGGCGGATGGCCTGTTGCAGCTGCGGTGTCATCGTCAGCTGCTGGCCCATTCTCAAGACTAGCGATGGTTTCATGGCAGGGGCTAAACACCTTATTCGCCGGCGCACATGCGCCATCCACTACAGGGCGCCGGAGCGCCAAACATAAGCAAATTATATGCCCGAAACTGCAGCGTTTGCCTAGAGCGCTGTAACAATAAAAAAGTATTGATTTTTTATCGAGACAGGCGCTCGGGCAACCAGCCAGACACCTCAGTGCTTAAAGGCGGAACTCATGGCCCAGATAGACTTCTTTCACGAGGTCGTTGGCCAGGATGGTGGCAGAGTCACCTTCGGCGATCAGCTGGCCATCGTTGACGATGTAGGCGGTTTCGCAGATATCCAGGGTTTCACGGACGTTGTGGTCAGTGATCAGCACGCCAATGCCCTTGGCCTTGAGGTGGTAGATGATCTGCTTGATGTCGCCCACCGAAATCGGGTCCACGCCGGCGAAGGGTTCGTCGAGGAGGATGAATTTCGGGTTGGTTGCCAGTGCCCGGGCGATTTCCACGCGGCGGCGTTCACCACCGGACAGGCTCATGCCGAGGTTGTCGCGGATGTGGCTGATGTGGAATTCCTGCAGCAGGCTTTCCAGTTCTTTGCGACGATCGGCCTTGTCGAGTTCCTTGCGGGTCTCGAGGATCGCCATGATGTTGTCGGCGACCGAGAGTTTGCGGAAGATCGACGCTTCTTGCGGGAGATAGCCGATACCGGCCTTCGCACGACCGTGCATCGGCTGGTGGCTGACGTCCAGATCGTCGATCAGGACGCGGCCCTGATCGGCCTGGACCAGGCCGACGATCATGTAGAAGCAAGTGGTCTTGCCGGCACCGTTAGGGCCAAGCAGGCCGACGATTTGACCGCTGTCGATGGACAGGCTGACGTCGCGCACGACCTGACGGCTCTTGTAGCTCTTGGCCAGATGCTGAGCTTTCAGAGTTGCCATTACGGGGCCTTTTGCTCTTCGGTTTTCTTTTTCGGCTGGATCACCATGTCGATGCGCGGACGCGACTCGGTCACGTTGGTGCCTGTGGCACGGCCGGCGCTGGCAAGCTTTTTGTTGGTGTCGTAGACGATTTTCTCGCCTTGGGTAACGTTGCCGTCCTTGTCGATGACTTTCGCCTTGTCGATCAGCACGACGCGGTCTTGCGAGGCGTGATACTGGATAGTGACGCCGTAGCCCTGAACCGGCTTGGTGTCGCCAGCGGTCTGCAGCTGCTCGAAGTAGGCCAGGTTGCCCACCGAAGTCACCACGTCAATGTCACCGGCCGCGGTGCGGGTGATGGTGACCTTGTTGCCGGTAACCTTCATCGAGCCCTGGGTGATGATCACGTCGCCGGTGTAGGTGGCAACGCCATTCTTGTCGTCCAGTTGGGCATCGTCGGCCTGGATACGGATAGGCTGCTGTTGATCGTTCGGCAGAGCCCAGGCGCTCACGCTTCCCAGTGCTGCGCCCAGACCGAGCAAAATAGGGAGAGTTTTAACGAGCCTCATACTGTCCTCTTACGTTCGATAGCAGGTGTATCCTGCTTTCTTTCAAATACGCTTTCATTCCCTTGCCAGTCGAGACACCACCAGCGCCGTCGATTCTAACGGGTTGATCGGTCTGCGCATATTGCTGTTGCGGGAACACTGTCATGCGGGTGCTGGTGATCAGGGTGTCGCGATTCTTTTCGTCGGTACGCTTCACGCGCACGTTGTCGATCAACTCGACTTCAGTGCCACCGGAGTTCACCTCGGCGTGCTCGCTGGTCACGTGCCACGGGAACTCGGTGCCCCGGAACATGTTGAGGTCCGGCTTGGTGACCAGGGTGACATCGGTCGCTTTCAAGTGCTCGGCTTTGTCAGACGTCATTTCGTACTGCAATTTGCCGTCTTCGAGATACTGGAGCGTGTGCGTGTTGGTCGCGTACCAGTCGATCCTGGTCTCGTCGACCTTGACTGCCGGCTTGTCGAGGAAGCGTTCCGGGCTGATGTTCCAGTAGCCGACCGCCGCAAAAATCGCTGCGATGCAACCGAACACCAGGATGTTGCGAAATTTCTTGCTCAGCATAGTTGGCTCACAGGTACGCAGCGTTGGCCGCATCGAGGCGGTCTTGGGCGCGCAAGATCAGTTCGCAGAATTCGCGGGCGGCACCCTCGCCGCCACGGGCCTGGGTGATGCCATGGGCGTGTTCGCGCACGAAGCTGGCGGCATTGGCCACCGCCATGCCCAGGCCGACGCGGCGAATCACCGGCAGGTCTGGCAGGTCGTCACCGAGGTAGGCGACTTGCTCATAGCTTAGGTTGAGTTGGGCGAGAAGTTCGTCCAGCACCACCAGTTTATCTTCGCGACCCTGATACAGGTGGGGAATGCCGAGGTTCTTCGCCCGGCGCTCGACTACCGGGGTCTTGCGGCCGCTGATGATAGCGGTCTGCACGCCGGCTGCCATCAACATCTTGATGCCTTGGCCGTCGAGTGTGTTGAAGGTCTTGAATTCGCTGCCGTCTTCAAGGAAGTACAGGCGTCCGTCGGTCAGGACGCCGTCGACGTCGAATACCGCCAGTTTGATCTGTTTGCCGCGTTGCAGCAGGTCCGTGCTCATTACATTACTCCCGCACGCAACAAGTCGTGCATGTTCAAGGCGCCGACCGGGCGGTCTTCGCTGTCGACCACGACCAGTGCGTTGATTTTATGGTCTTCCATGATTTTCAAGGCCTCGGCGGCGAGCATCTCGGCGCGGGCAGTCTTGCCGTGGGCGGTCATGACCTGGTCGATCGTGGCGCTGTGAATATCGATGCTGCGATCCAGGGTGCGGCGCAAATCGCCGTCGGTGAAGATCCCGGCGAGTTTGCCGTCGGCTTCCAGAATAACGGTCATGCCCAGGCCCTTGCGGGTCATTTCCATCAGCGCGTCCTTGAGCAGCGTCCCGCGCTGGACTTGCGGCAACTCCTGCCCGGCGTGCATGACGTTTTCCACTTTCAGCAGCAGGCGTCGGCCCAGCGCGCCACCGGGGTGGGAAAAGGCGAAGTCTTCAGCGGTGAAGCCGCGGGCTTCGAGCAGCGCAACGGCCAGGGCATCGCCCATGACCAGGGCGGCGGTGGTCGACGATGTCGGTGCCAGGTTCAGCGGGCAGGCTTCGTGTTCGACATGCACGTTGAGATTGACCTCGGCAGCCTTGGCCAGCGGGGAGTCGGGGTTGCCGGTCACGCTGATCAATTTGATGCCCAGGCGTTTGATCAGCGGCAGCAGGGTGACGATTTCATTGGTGGAACCGGAGTTCGACAGGGCCAGGATGATGTCGTCGCGGGTAATCATGCCCATGTCGCCGTGGCTGGCTTCGGCCGGGTGCACGAAGAACGCCGTGGTGCCGGTGCTGGCCAGGGTGGCGGCAATCTTGTTGCCGATGTGCCCCGATTTGCCCATGCCGACCACGACCACGCGGCCTTTGCTGCCCAGAATCATCTCGCAAGCGCGTACGAAATCTGCGTCGATATGGGGCAGCAAGCCTTGTACGGCTTCCAGTTCGAGGCGGATGGTGCGTTGTGCTGATTGAATCAGGTCGCTGGATTGGCTCATGTCAGAAATCGTATAGCCTGATGAAAAGGCGGCGATTATAGCGGTAATGATCGAAACCCTCACGCAAGTTCGTCGCGCTTTGACATTCCCTGTTACCGAATCCCTTTAAATGAAGCATTTGCACGCCATGTCGCTGAACATGACCCGGCTTGGCCCTTGGGCGCTTTGCCTTTGCAGTGATATAGTTCGCCGCCAGTTCGGCCTGCCCGGGGAGGTATGTGCTTTCGTCAGAAAGTCAGGCGTCCGAGTGAGAGGCTGCATCGCAAGGAGTTTAGATGAGTGCCGATAACGCCTACGCGGTCGAGCTGAAGGGACTGACCTTCAAGCGCGGTGCGCGCAGCATTTTCAATAACGTCGATATCCGTATTCCGCGCGGCAAGGTCACCGGCATCATGGGGCCTTCCGGGTGTGGCAAGACCACGCTGTTGCGTTTGATGGGCGCCCAATTGCGTCCGACCAAGGGTGAAGTCTGGGTCAACGGTCAGAACCTGCCGAAACTGTCGCGCAGTGATTTGTTCGATGCGCGTAAACACATGGGTGTGCTGTTTCAGAGTGGCGCACTGTTTACCGATCTCGACGTGTTCGAGAACGTTGCCTTTCCCCTGCGCGTTCATACCGAGCTTCCGGAAGAAATGATCCGGGACATTGTCCTGCTCAAATTACAGGCCGTGGGCCTGCGTGGCGCCATCGACCTGATGCCTGACGAGCTGTCCGGCGGCATGAAGCGTCGTGTCGCACTGGCCCGGGCGATTGCCCTGGATCCGCAGATTCTCATGTATGACGAACCATTCGTCGGTCAGGACCCGATCGCCATGGGCGTCTTGGTGCGTTTGATTCGCCTGCTCAACGATGCCCTGGGCATCACCAGCATCGTGGTCTCCCACGACCTGGCCGAGACCGCGAGCATCGCTGACTACATCTACGTGGTCGGCGAAGGCCAGGTGTTGGGGCAGGGCACGCCCGAGGAGCTGATGAACTCGCAGGAGCCACGGATTCGCCAATTCATGACCGGCGAACCTGACGGCCCGGTCGCATACCACTTTCCAGCGACGGATTTCCGCGCAGATCTTCTGGGGAAGCGTTGATGCGCAAGATTTCACTCATAGAACGCGTGCGCCGGTTCGGCCACGCCGGCATCGACGTGCTGGCGGTGTTCGGCCGTTCGACGATATTCCTGTTTCATGCCTTGCTCGGTCGAGGCGGCATCGGCGGCGGTTTCGGCCTGCTGATCAAGCAACTGCATTCGGTGGGCGTGATGTCCCTGGTGATCATTGTGGTCTCCGGGGTGTTCATCGGCATGGTGCTGGCGCTGCAAGGCTTCAACATTCTGTCCAGCTACGGTTCTGAACAGGCGGTCGGGCAGATGGTTGCCCTGACCTTGCTGCGCGAACTGGGGCCTGTGGTCACGGCATTGCTGTTCGCCGGACGCGCCGGTTCGGCCCTGACGGCTGAAATCGGCAACATGAAATCCACCGAACAGCTGTCCAGTCTGGAAATGATTGGTGTCGACCCGCTCAAGTACATCATTGCCCCGCGCCTGTGGGCCGGCTTCATTTCCCTGCCGGTGCTGGCGATGATTTTCAGCGTGGTGGGTATCTGGGGCGGTTCGTGGGTGGCTGTCGACTGGCTGGGTGTGTATGAAGGTTCCTACTGGTCCAACATGCAGAACAGCGTGACGTTCACTGACGATGTGCTCAACGGCATCATCAAAAGTATCGTCTTCGCCTTTGTCGTGACCTGGATCGCCGTATTCCAAGGCTATGACTGCGAGCCCACATCCGAGGGGATCAGTCGTGCCACTACCAAGACCGTTGTGTATGCCTCGTTGGCTGTACTCGGCCTGGACTTTATTCTGACCGCCTTGATGTTTGGAGATTTCTGATGCAAAACCGCACCCTGGAAATCGGTGTCGGCCTTTTCTTGCTGGCTGGCATCCTGGCTTTGCTGTTGCTGGCGTTGCGGGTGAGTGGCCTGTCCCCGAGCGCAACCACCGATACATATAAACTTTATGCCTATTTCGACAATATCGCCGGTTTGACGGTCAGAGCTAAAGTGACCATGGCCGGCGTGACCATCGGCAAGGTCACGGCGATCGATCTGGACCGCGACAGCTTCACCGGTCGGGTGACGATGCAACTGGAAAAGCGCGTAGATAACCTGCCGACTGACTCCACTGCATCTATTCTGACTGCTGGCCTGTTGGGCGAGAAATACATCGGTATCAGCGTGGGCGGCGAAGAAGGCCTGCTCAAGGATGGTGGAACCATCCACGACACCCAGTCGTCGCTGGTGCTTGAGGACCTGATCGGTAAATTCCTGCTCAATACCGTTAGCAAAGACGCCAAATGAGGAGCTTTTGAATGATCTCTACCTTGCGACGTGGCCTGTTGGTATTACTCACGGCTCTGCCGTTGGTGGCTAACGCCGTGGCGGCGCCTTCCGCGCACGAACTGGTACAGGACACCACGACCCGTTTGCTGGCTGATCTGTCCGCCAACAAAGAGAAGTACAAACAGGATCCGCAGGACTTTTACACGGCGCTGAACACCATCGTCGGCCCTGTGGTGGATGCCGAGGGCATCTCCAAGAGCATCATGACGGTCAAATATTCGCGCAAGGCCACGCCGGCACAGATGAAAACCTTCGAAGAAAACTTCAAGAAGGGCCTGTTCCAGTTCTATGGCAATGCTTTGCTTGAGTACAACAACCAGGGCATCACCGTTGATCCGGCCAAAGACGAGTCGGGAGACCGCACCAGCGTTGGCATGACGGTCAAGGGCAGCAACGGCGCGATCTATCCTGTGTCCTACACGCTCGAAAAGATCAATGGCGAGTGGAAGCTGCGCAACGTGATCATCAATGGCATCAACATCGGCAAGCTGTTCCGTGATCAGTTCGCTGATGCGATGCAGCGCAATGGCAACGACCTGGACAAGACCATCAATGGTTGGGCCGGTGAAGTCGCCAAAGCCAAGGAAGCCAGCGAGAAGCAAACCCCCGAGAAGCAAGCCCAATGAGTGTATCGGCCATTCGCATGAGCGAATCCGGCGAGCTGATGCTCAGCGGGATGCTGGACTACCGCACTGGCCCGGGCCTGCGCAAGCAGGGCCAGGCGCTGATCAAGGCCAGCAAGGCCGCCGCATTGGTGGTGGATTGTTCGGCGGTGTTGAAGTCCAGCAGTGTCGGCTTGTCGCTGCTGCTGTGTTTCATGCGTGATGCCCAGGAGGTCGGCAAGCCGCTGAGCATCCGTGCAATGCCCGAAGACATGCGTGAAATTGCTCAGGTCAGCGAATTGACCGAGCTGTTGGCGCATCCCTAACCGCATCGATAAGAAGGCCCCCCGTCAGAGTCCTGCTTCGCGGGGTTCGCAGGCGCGGGGCTTTTTTGTATGATGTCCGACCCGCGCGCACAGGGCGCCGATTGAGGTTGAGCATGCAGGCCGTAGAAGTGAAGAGCTTCCTTGAAGCAAAGCTGCCGAACACACAGGTGGAAGTTGAAGGCGAAGGCTGCAACTTTCAGCTGAACGTGATTAGCGATGAACTGGCGGCGTTGAGCCCGGTGAAGCGTCAGCAGCAGGTCTATGCCCATTTGAACCCATGGATCACCGATGGCAGCATCCATGCGGTCACTATGAAATTTTTCAGCAGCGCGGCCTGGGCCGAGCGCACCTGAGCCCAAGGGCGTCGAGATTCTTATGGATAAATTGATTATTACCGGTGGCGCTCGTCTTGATGGCGAGATCCGCATTTCCGGGGCAAAGAACTCTGCCCTGCCGATCCTGGCTGCAACCTTGCTGTGCGATGGCCCGGTTACCGTTGCCAACCTGCCGCACCTGCATGACATCACCACCATGATCGAACTGTTCGGTCGCATGGGCATCGAGCCGGTGATCGACGAGAAGCTCAGCGTCGAAATCGATCCGCGCACCATCAAGACCCTGATCGCCCCGTACGAACTGGTGAAAACCATGCGTGCGTCGATCCTGGTACTGGGCCCGATGGTTGCCCGTTTCGGTGAAGCCGAAGTCGCACTGCCTGGCGGTTGCGCCATCGGTTCGCGTCCGGTGGACCTGCACATCCGTGGTCTTGAAGCCATGGGCGCGGTCATCGACGTCGAAGGCGGCTACATCAAGGCCAAGGCCCCTGAAGGCGGCCTGCGCGGTGCGCACTTCTTCTTCGACACCGTCAGCGTGACCGGTACCGAAAACATCATGATGGCCGCCGCTCTGGCCAAGGGCCGCAGCGTTCTGGCCAACGCCGCGCGCGAGCCTGAAGTCGTCGACCTGGCGAACTTCCTGATCGCCATGGGTGCCAAGATCACTGGCGCCGGCACCGACACCATCACCATCGATGGCGTCGAGCGTCTGCACACCACCACTTACAAAGTGATGCCTGACCGTATCGAAACCGGCACCTACCTGGTGGCTGCCGCCGTGACCGGCGGTCGCGTGAAGGTCAAGGACACGGATCCGACCATCCTCGAAGCCGTTCTGGAAAAGCTGCGTGAGTCGGGTGCCGAAATCACCTGCGGCGAAGACTGGATCGAGCTGAACATGCACGGCAAGCGGCCAAAAGCCGTCAACGTGCGGACCGCTCCGTACCCGGCGTTCCCGACCGACATGCAGGCGCAGTTCATCTCGCTCAACGCCATTGCCGAAGGCACCGGTGCGGTGATCGAGACGATCTTCGAAAACCGTTTCATGCACGTGTACGAATTGCACCGCATGGGCGCCAAGATCCAGGTCGAAGGCAACACCGCTATCGTTACCGGCACCGAGAAGCTGAAAGGCGCGCCAGTCATGGCGACCGACCTGCGAGCTTCGGCCAGCCTGGTGATCTCGGCCCTGATCGCTGAAGGCGACACTCTGATCGACCGCATCTACCACATCGACCGTGGTTACGAGTGCATCGAAGAGAAACTGCAGATGCTCGGCGCGAAGATCCGTCGCGTACCGGGCTAGTTTTTTTGCTGCATGGGCATAAGGATGTGCCCGTTGAATTCGTTTCAAGTCGGGGGCGTCTTTTCATTTATTGAGAGAGCCCTCGATGTGTGTCCGGCGCCATTTGCGACCGGGCATCAGTAGCCTGATAAGGACTGACGTTTCCCATGTTGACCATCGCACTGTCCAAGGGCCGCATCCTTGACGACACCCTGCCGCTTCTGGCTGAAGCTGGCATCGTGCCGACCGAGAATCCGGACAAAAGCCGCAAGCTGATCATCCCCACGACCCAGGCCGATGTGCGCCTGCTGATCGTGCGCGCCACCGACGTGCCGACTTACGTCGAGCATGGTGCCGCTGACCTGGGCGTCGCCGGTAAAGATGTGCTGATGGAATACGGTGGCCAGGGCCTGTACGAGCCTCTGGACCTGCGAATTGCCCTCTGCAAGCTGATGACCGCTGGCCGCGTCGGCGATGTCGAGCCCAAGGGCCGTCTGCGCGTGGCAACCAAGTTCGTCAACGTTGCCAAGCGCTATTACGCCGAACAGGGTCGTCAGGTCGACATCATCAAGCTCTACGGCTCGATGGAGCTGGCGCCGCTGATCGGTCTGGCGGACAAGATCATCGACGTGGTCGACACCGGCAATACGCTGCGCGCCAATGGCCTGGAACCTCAGGATTTCATTGCCGACATCAGCTCCCGGCTGATCGTCAACAAAGCTTCGATGAAAATGCAGCACGCCCGTATCCAGGCGTTGATCGACACCCTGCGCAAGGCAGTGGAGTCTCGACACCGCGGCTGATTCACCTGCGCGACCGCAAGGCGCGCCGTCTATCCGCCTCATAGCCAGAATTCTCAGGTGCCCAAGCGGATCGAATGTTAGCTTCGGGCGCCTGAGTTTTTGCCAATCCTATGAGGCTCTCGCTATGACCGCACTGACTGCAATTCGCCGACTCAACGCTGCTGACCCGGATTTCGCACATCATCTGGATCATCTGCTGAGCTGGGAAAGTGTGTCTGACGACTCGGTCAATCAGCGGGTGCTGGACATCATCAAAGCCGTGCGTGAGCGTGGCGATGCGGCGCTGGTGGAGTTCACCCGGCAGTTCGACGGCCTGGACGTCGCCTCGATGGCCGACCTGATCCTGCCGCGCGAACGCCTGGAACTGGCCCTGACCCGAATCACCGTGCCTCAGCGCGAAGCCCTGGAAAAAGCCGCGGCCCGCGTGCGCAGCTACCACGAGAAGCAAAAACAGGATTCCTGGAGCTACACCGAAGCCGATGGCACCGTGCTCGGCCAGAAGGTCACGCCACTGGATCGCGCCGGTCTGTACGTGCCTGGCGGCAAGGCGTCTTACCCGTCGTCCGTACTGATGAACGCGATTCCGGCCAAGGTTGCCGGCGTGACCGAAGTGGTCATGGTGGTGCCGACCCCGCGTGGTGAACTCAACGAGCTGGTGCTGGCCGCCGCCTGCATCGCCGGCGTTGACCGCGTCTTCACCATCGGCGGGGCACAAGCCGTCGCCGCGCTGGCTTACGGCACCGAAAGCGTGCCGAAGGTCGACAAGGTGGTCGGTCCGGGCAACATCTATGTGGCCACCGCCAAACGCCACGTATTTGGCCAGGTCGGCATCGACATGATCGCCGGTCCGTCGGAAATCCTCGTGGTGTGCGATGGCAAGACGGATCCGGACTGGATCGCCATGGACCTGTTTTCCCAGGCCGAACACGACGAAGATGCCCAGGCGATTCTGGTCAGCCCGGACGCCGAATTCCTCGATCAGGTCGCTGCCAGCATCGCCAAACTGCTGCCGACCATGGAGCGTGCCGAAATCATCGAAACCTCGATCAATGGCCGTGGTGCGCTGATCAAGGTGCGCGACATGGAACAGGCGATCGAAGTGGCCAACCGTATCGCGCCGGAGCACCTGGAGTTGTCGGTCGCCGACCCGCAAGCCTGGTTGCCGCAGATCCGTCACGCGGGCGCGATCTTCATGGGGCGTCACACCTCCGAAGCCTTGGGCGACTACTGCGCCGGCCCGAACCACGTGTTGCCAACCTCCGGCACCGCACGCTTCTCGTCGCCGCTGGGCGTGTACGACTTCCAGAAACGCTCGTCGATCATCTTCTGCTCCGAGCAGGGGGCGTCCGATCTGGGCAAGACCGCTTCCGTGCTGGCCCGTGGCGAGTCGCTGACCGCCCACGCCCGCAGCGCCGAATACCGTATCGTTGACGAGCAAAAGGGAAACTGAACATGAGTAAATTCTGGAGCCCGTTCGTCAAGAATCTGGTGCCTTACGTGCCGGGCGAGCAGCCGAAACTGGCGAAACTGGTGAAGCTCAACACCAACGAAAATCCTTACGGTCCATCGCCAAAAGCCCTGGCGGCGATGCAGGCCGAGCTGAACGACAACCTGCGTCTGTATCCGGACCCGAACAGTGATTTGCTCAAGAACGCAGTCGCCAGGTATTACGGCGTGCAGAGCAATCAGGTGTTTCTCGGCAACGGTTCCGATGAAGTCCTTGCGCACATTTTTCACGGTTTGCTGCAGCACGATAAACCGCTGCTGTTCCCGGACATCAGCTACAGCTTCTACCCGGTTTACTGCGGGTTGTATGGCATCACATTCGACGCGGTGCCGCTGGATGAGCAGTTCCAGATCAACCCGGCGGACTATGCCAAGCCGAACGGCGGGATCATTTTCCCCAACCCGAACGCGCCGACCGGTTGCCTGCTGGCGCTGGACGCGGTTGAGCAAATCCTCAAGGCCAGCCCGGATTCGGTGGTCGTGGTGGACGAGGCTTACATCGACTTCGGTGGCGAAACGGCGATCAGTCTGGTGGACCGTTATCCGAATGTGCTGGTCACTCAGACTTTGTCCAAGTCCCGTTCACTGGCTGGCCTGCGAGTGGGCCTGGCGGTCGGACATCCGGATTTGATCGAGGCGCTGGAGCGGATCAAGAACAGCTTCAACTCGTACCCGCTGGATCGCATGGCGAATGTCGGCGCAGCGGCTGCGTTCGAGGACCGTGAGTACTTCGACAAGACGTGTCGTCTGGTGATCGAAAACCGTGAATGGGTGATTTCGCAGTTGCAGGTTAAAGGCTTTGAAGTGCTGCCGTCGGCGGCGAACTTCATTTTCGCCCGTCACCCGCAGCACGATGCGGCGGGGCTGGCAGCGAAGCTGCGCGAGCAGGGCGTGATCGTCCGGCACTTCAAGCAGGAGCGGATTGCCCAGTTCCTGCGGATTTCCATTGGCACGCCGGAGCAGAATCAGGCGTTGATCGACGGCCTCGGCGACCTCTAAGCCAACACTGACCCTGTAGGAGTGTGGCTTGCCCGCGAAGAACGATGACACGGTGCATCAAGTACACCGCGTTATCGTTCTTCGCGGGTAAGCCACGCTCCTACAGATTGTGTGTGTTGACTGCTTACTCTTCTTCTTTCTCTTTGACCGGAGCAGGCGGCGGGCGCAAACCGATTTCCGCGGTCAGCTTCAGCTCCTTGCCGTTACGCATCACCAGAATCGTGACTTTGTCGGTCGGCTTGATCCGCGCCACCTGATTCATCGAGCGACGGCCATCGCCCGCCGGTTCGCCGTCGATGGTGAGGATCACGTCACCCAACTGCAGGCCCGCCTTCTGTGCCGGGCCGTCACGGAAAATCCCCGCGACCACGATACCCGGGCGCCCCGACAGACCAAACGACTCCGCCAGTTCCTGCGACAACGGCTGCACTTCGATCCCCAGCCAGCCACGAATCACTTGGCCGTGTTCGATGATCGACTTCATCACTTCCATGGCCAGTTTCACCGGGATCGCGAAACCGATGCCTTGCGAGCCGCCGGACTTGGAGAAGATCGCGGTGTTGATGCCGGTCAGGTTGCCGTTGGCGTCCACCAGCGCACCGCCGGAGTTGCCGGGGTTGATCGCGGCGTCGGTCTGGATGAAGTCTTCGTAGTTGTTCAGGCCCAGCTGGTTACGGCCGGTGGCGCTGATGATGCCCATGGTCACGGTCTGGCCGACGCCGAACGGGTTGCCGATGGCCAGGGCCACGTCGCCGATGCGGATGTTGTCGGAGCGGCCGACGGTGATCGACGGCAGGTTCTTCAGATCGATCTTAAGGACGGCGAGGTCGGTTTCCGGGTCGCTGCCGATGACCCGAGCCAGGGTTTCACGGCCGTCCTTCAACGCGACCACAATCTGGTCGGCGCCGCTGGTCACGTGGTTGTTGGTCAGCAGATAACCTTCCGGGCTCATGATCACGCCGGAGCCGAGGCTCGATTCCATGCGCTTCTGCTTGGGCGCATTGTCGCCGAAGAAGCGGCGGAACTGCGGGTCCTCGAACAGCGGATGGTTCGGTTTGTTGATGACCTTGGTGGTGTACAGGTTCACCACCGACGGCGCGGCGGTGGTGACCGCGTCGGCATATGACACCGGACCTTGCTGCATCGTGGTGGTTTGTGGGGCTTGCTGCAGGTTGACGTCGAGGCTCGGAAGCCCGACCCACTGCGGGTAACGCTGGATGATCAATAAAGCGATAAGCACGCCGGCCAACAGCGGCCAGCCGAAAAAACGCAGCGCTTTGAGCATTAAGCACGTCCTGGAAGGTTGCAGGCGGTATGAGACCGCCCATAATGTCGCGCATTATACGAGGCCGCGCGCGCCTCTGAACGGGATATTTAGGAGTCTTTTATGGCCGTCGCCCTGAGCACCCTGGTCGAAGAAGCCGACCGCTATCTGAACAGTGCAAAGATTGCCGATTATTGCCCCAACGGGTTACAGGTTGAAGGTCGGCCGCAGGTGATGCGCATCGTCAGTGGCGTCACCGCCAGTCAGGCGTTGCTGGACGCTGCGGTCGAGGCCCAGGCCGATCTGGTGCTGGTGCATCACGGTTATTTCTGGAAGGGCGAGAACCCGTGCATCACCGGCATGAAGCAGCGCAGGCTGAAAACTCTGCTCAAGCACGACATCAGCCTGCTGTCCTACCATCTGCCGCTGGATCTGCATCCCGAAGTTGGTAACAACGTGCAGCTCGCGCGTCAGCTGGACATCACCGTCGAAGGCCCGCTCGATCCGGATAACCTTAAAATTGTCGGTCTGGTGGGCTCTCTGAGCGAACCGGTGACGCCGCGTGATTTCGCCCGCCGCGTACAGGAAGTCATGGGCCGCGAACCGCTGCTGATCGAAGGCAGCGAGATGATCCGCCGGGTCGGCTGGTGCACTGGTGGCGGCCAGGGTTACATCGATCAGGCTGTGTTGGCGGGTGTCGATCTGTACCTCAGCGGTGAAGCGTCCGAACAGACCTTCCACAGCGCCCGGGAGAACGACATCAGCTTCATCGCCGCCGGTCACCACGCCACCGAGCGTTATGGTGTACAGGCGTTAGGCGATTACCTGGCGCGACGTTTCGCGCTGGAGCACATCTTTATCGATTGTCCCAACCCGATTTGATTTTCGCTCCCCCTGTAGGAGCACGGCTTGCCGGCGATGGCGTCCTGGAGATCGCCATCGCGAGCAAGCTCCGCTCCTGCAGTAGGCCGTGTAGCCCAAACGAGGGGGTATATTCATATACCCTTTCGATCTAGTCGGCGTCCTGATTAGAAGAGGTCGCTGTGCTAGGATTCCTCGCTCGAACACGGCCCGCTGGCCGTCCATAAGATCGTTTTCGTGAGTAGCCATGGTCGACAAACTGACGCATCTGAAACAGCTGGAGGCCGAAAGCATCCACATCATCCGCGAGGTCGCCGCCGAGTTCGATAACCCGGTGATGCTGTACTCCGTCGGTAAAGACTCCGCCGTGATGCTGCACCTTGCGCGCAAGGCATTCTTCCCGGGCAAACTGCCGTTCCCGGTGATGCACGTCGACACCCGGTGGAAGTTCCAGGAAATGTACGCGTTCCGCGACCGCATGGTCGAAGAACTCGGCCTGGACCTGATCGTGCACGTGAACCCCGATGGCGTCGCGCAGGGCATCAACCCGCTGACCCACGGCAGCGCCAAGCACACCGACATCATGAAGACCGAAGGCCTTAAACAAGCTCTCGACAAGTACGGTTTCGACGCCGCTTTCGGTGGCGCTCGCCGCGACGAAGAGAAGTCCCGTGCCAAAGAGCGCGTGTATTCCTTCCGCGACACCAAGCACCGCTGGGACCCGAAAAACCAGCGTCCTGAGCTGTGGAACGTCTACAACGGCAACGTCAACAAGGGCGAATCGATCCGCGTTTTCCCGTTGTCGAACTGGACCGAACTGGACATCTGGCAGTACATCTACCTCGAAGGCATCCCGATCGTGCCGCTGTATTTCGCCGCCGAGCGCGACGTCATCGAGATGAATGGCACCTGGATCATGATCGACGACGAACGCCTGCTCAATCACCTGAGCGACGAAGACAAGGCGCGCATCGTCAAGAAGAAAGTCCGTTTCCGTACACTGGGTGACTACCCGTTGACCGGTGCGGTCGAGTCCGAGGCCACCAGCCTGACCGACATCATTCAGGAAATGCTCCTGACGCGAACTTCCGAACGCCAGGGCCGGGTCATCGACCACGATGGCGCAGGCTCGATGGAAGAAAAGAAACGTCAGGGTTATTTCTAAGGGGTTGTCATGTCGCACGCATCTGATTTGATCAGCGAGGACATCCTCGCCTACCTGGGCCAGCACGAACGCAAGGAAATGCTGCGCTTTCTGACCTGTGGCAACGTCGACGACGGCAAGAGCACCCTGATCGGGCGCCTGCTGCACGACTCCAAGATGATCTACGAAGATCACCTGGAAGCCATTACCCGTGACTCGAAAAAAGTCGGCACCACCGGTGAAGACATCGACCTGGCGTTGCTGGTCGACGGCCTGCAGGCCGAGCGTGAGCAGGGCATCACCATCGATGTCGCTTACCGCTATTTCTCCACCGCCAAGCGCAAATTCATCATCGCCGACACCCCTGGCCATGAGCAGTACACCCGCAACATGGCCACCGGTGCGTCCACCTGTGACCTGGCGATCATCCTGGTCGACGCCCGTTACGGCGTGCAGACCCAGACCCGTCGCCACAGCTTCATCGCCTCGTTGCTCGGCATCAAGCACATCGTGGTCGCCATCAACAAGATGGACCTCAACGGCTTCGATGAAACCGTGTTCGAGTCGATCAAGGCCGACTACCTGAAGTTCGCCGAAGGCATCGCGTTCAAGCCGACCACCATGGCCTTCGTGCCGATGTCGGCGCTGAAGGGCGACAACGTGGTGAACAAGTCCGATCGCTCGCCGTGGTACACCGGCCAGTCGCTGATGGAAATTCTTGAAACCGTCGAGATCGCCAGCGACCGCAACTACACCGACCTGCGTTTCCCGGTGCAGTACGTCAACCGTCCGAACCTGAACTTCCGTGGTTTCGCCGGCACCCTGGCCAGCGGCGTCGTGCACAAGGGCGATGAAGTCGTTGTGCTGCCGTCGGGCAAGAGCAGCCGTGTCAAATCCATCGTCACCTTCGAGGGTGAGCTGGAGCATGCCGGTCCTGGTCAAGCGGTCACGCTGACCATGGAAGACGAGATCGACATCTCTCGCGGCGACTTGCTGGTGCACGCCGACAACCAGCCGCAAGTGACTGACGCCTTCGATGCCATGCTGGTGTGGATGGCCGAAGAACCGATGCTGCCGGGCAAGAAGTACGACATCAAGCGCGCCACGAGTTACGTGCCGGGTTCGATCACCAGCATCGTCAACCGCGTTGACGTGAACACCCTGGAAGAAGGTCCGGCCAGTGCGCTGCAACTGAACGAGATCGGCCGGGTCAAGGTCAGCCTCGACGCCGCCATCGCACTGGACGGTTACGCGAGCAACCGCACCACCGGTTCGTTCATCGTCATCGATCGTCTGACCAACGGCACCGTTGCCGCTGGCATGATCATCGCTCAGCCGTTGGCGCATGGCAGCAGCACGCACCACGGCAAACTGGCGCACGTTGCCACCGAAGAGCGCGCTCAGCGTTTCGGCCAGCAGCCAGCCACCGTGTTGTTCAGCGGCTTGTCGGGCGCAGGCAAAAGCACCCTGGCCTACGCGGTTGAACGCAAACTGTTCGACATGGGCCGTGCGGTATTCGTGCTCGATGGCCAGAACCTGCGTCATGACCTGAACAAAGGTCTGCCACAGGATCGCGCCGGGCGCACCGAGAACTGGCGCCGTGCCGCGCACGTTGCGCGTCAGTTCAACGAAGCCGGTTTGCTGACGCTGGCAGCCTTCGTTGCGCCGAGTGCCGAAGGTCGTGAGCAAGCCAGGGAGCTGATCGGCAAGGAGCGTCTGCTGACGGTCTACGTCCAGGCCTCGCCGACGGTCTGTGCCGAACGTGACCCGCAAGGCCTGTACGCCGCGGGCGGGGATAACATCCCGGGCGATTCCTTCCCGTACGACGTGCCGCTGGACGCCGACCTCGTGGTCGACACCCAGTCTCTGACACTGGAAGAAAGCGTCAAGCAAGTGCTGGATCTGCTGCGCAAGCGTGGCGCGATCTAAGCGTTAGCCGCGCAATAAAAAAACCGCCGATGAGTGATCATCGGCGGTTTTTTTTGTGACTGGAAGGACGCTTTCGCGAGCAAGCCCGCTCCCACATTGGATTATTGTCGTACACAACATTGGTGTCTCATGAAGATCCAATGTGGGAGCGGGCTTGCTCGCGAAGAGGCCGGTACAGCCAACCAATTACTTTCCGGGATACTCCCGATGCATCTGCTCAAGCAACGCATCCTTGTCCAGCCACAGCTGATTGATCCACCCCTGAAACTGCAATCGATACTCCCCATCCTGGTCGTAGTTCTTGCCGATGAACTGCGGCGGAATCTTCAGTTCCTGAAAATGCACCACTACATCTTTCACGTTCCCACAGAGCAAATCCCAATACCCAGGACGCCCGCCGGGATAGTGAATCGTCACGTTGACGATCGACTCCAGCTGCTCGCCCATCGCATCCAGCACAAACGCAATGCCGCCGGCCTTGGGTTTGAGCAGGTACTTGAACGGTGATTTCTGCTGGGCATGTTTGCCTTCGGTGAAGCGTGTGCCTTCAACGAAATTGAAAATCCCCACCGGGTTGTTGCGAAACTTCGCGCAGGTCTTGCGGGTGGTTTCCAGGTCCTTGCCTTTCTTCTCCGGGTGCTTTTCCAGGTAGGCCTTGGAGTAGCGTTTCATGAACGGAAAGCCCAGCGTCCACCATGCCAGACCTATCACCGGCACCCAGATCAGCTCTTGCTTGAGAAAAAATTTCAGCGGCTGAATGCGACGGTTGAGCACGTACTGCAGCACCATGATGTCGACCCAGCTCTGATGGTTGCTGGTGATCAGGTACGAATGTTGATAGTCCAGACCTTCAAGACCGCTGAGGTGCCAGCGGGTGCGGCAGACCAGGTTCATCCAGGCCTTGTTGTTGCTGATCCAGGCCTCATGGGTATGGCTCATCAGCCAGCGCGTGAAGCGCTGGGTGAGGGCGAAGGGCAACACCTTGAAAATCGCCACGCAAAACAGAAACGAGCAGAGCAAAATCGTATTCAGGGCCAGCAACAACGATGCAATCACGCCGCGCACGGCGGCAGGCAGGGAATCCAGCATTTAAAGATCCAAAGGTCGGTTGGCAGCTTGAATCGCGGTCAACGCGATGGTGTAGACGATGTCATCGACTTGCGCGCCGCGCGGCAGATCGTTCACCGGTTTGCGCAGGCCTTGCAGCATCGGCCCGAGGCTCACGCAGTCGGCGCTGCGCTGCACGGCCTTGTGCGTGGTGTTGCCGGTGTTCAGGTCGGGGAACACGAACACCGTGGCTCGACCGGCGACCTGACTGTTCGGCGCCAGTTGCCGGGCGACGGTTTCGTTGGCGGCGGCGTCGTACTGTAACGGACCGTCGATCAGCAGCGAGTGCTGTTGTTCGTGGGCGAGCAACGTCGCTTCCCGCACCTTCTCGACTTCCTCGCCGCTGGCCGATTCGCCGCTGGAGTAACTGATCATCGCCACGCGCGGGGTGATGCCAAACGCGGCCGCCGAGTCAGCGCTTTGCAGGGCGATCTCGGCCAGCTCGCTGGCACTTGGATGCGGATTCATCACGCAGTCGCCGTAGACCAGCACCTCTTCGGGAAACAGCATGAAGAACACCGACGACACCAGCGTGCAGCCCGGCGCAGTCTTGATCAGCTGCAGGGCCGGGCGGATGGTGTTGGCGGTGGAGTGGATGACGCCGGACACGAGGCCGTCGACTTCATCCAGCGCCAGCATCATCGTGCCGATGACCACGGTGTCTTCCAGTTGTTGCTCGGCCATCGGCGCATTGAGGCTTTTGCTTTTGCGCAGGGCAACCATGGGCTCGACGTAGCGTTCGCGAATCAGGTCCGGATCGAGAATCTCCAGGCCTGGCGGCAGCTCGATATCGTGCGCACGAGCGACGGCTTCGACATCTTCCGGTTTCGCCAGCAGCACGCAACGGGCGATGCCACGCGCCTGACAGATCGCTGCCGCTTGCACGGTCAGCGGTTCGCTGCCTTCGGGCAGCACGATGCGCTTGTTGGCGGCCTGGGCGCGCTGGATCAGCTGGTAGCGGAACACTGCCGGCGACAGGCGCATTTCCCTTGGCGTGCCGCAACGCTGGTGCAGCCAGTTGGCATCGAGGTGGCTGGCGACGAAGTCGGTGATGATCTCCGCACGCTCGCGGTCGTCGATCGGGATTTCCTTGTTCAGGCCATTCAACTGGTTGGCGGTCTCGTAGGAGCCGGTGCTCACCGACAACACGGGCAAACCGGCCTGCAATGCGCCACGGCACAGGTCCATGATGCGCGGGTCGGGCAGGGTGTCGCTGGTCAGCAACAGGCCGGCGAGCGGCACGCCGTTCATGGCGGCGAGGCTGACGGCGAGGATGATGTCGTCGCGATCGCCAGGCGTCACCACCAGCACGCCGGGCTTGAGCAGCTCCACGGTGTTGCGCATGGTGCGGGCGCAGATGATGATTTTGGTCATGCGCCGGGTTTCGTAATCGCCGGCATTGAGAATCTGCGCGCCCATCAGGTCGGCGACGTCGCGAGTACGTGGCGCGTTCAGTTCCGGCTGGTATGGGATGCAGCCGAGCAAACGGAAATCACCGCTGCGCAGCAAGGGCGAATGCTCCTTCAGGCGCGCGGCGAAGGCGTCCATGCTTTCGTCGGTCTTGACCTTGTTGAGGATTACGCCGAGGACTTTCGGGTCTTTCGGACCGCCGAACAATTGCGCCTGCAATTCCACGCGGCCGGAGAGTTCGGTGAGCACTTCGTTTTCCGGCGCCGAGACCAGGATCACGTCGGCGTCGAGGCTCTTGGCCAAATGCAGATTGACCCGCGCGGCGTAACTGGCGCTGCGGGTCGGGACCATGCCTTCGACGATCAGCACGTCCTTGCCGATGGCGGCTTGCTGATAGAGCGTGATGATTTCTTCGAGCAGTTCATCGAGCTGACCGTCGCCGAGCATGCGCTCGACGTGAGCCAGTCCCAGCGGCTGAGGCGGTTTCAAACCGTGAGTGCGTGCCACCAGTTCGGTGGAGCGCTCAGGCCCGGTGTCGCCCGGATGGGGCTGGGCGATCGGTTTGAAAAAGCCGACCTTGAGGCCGGCTCGCTCAAGGGTACGCACCAGCCCGAGGCTGATGGAGGTCAGACCCACACCAAAATCGGTGGGCGCGATAAAAAAAGTTTGCATGCGGATTCTCTAAGGGTGCATGTGGGCAGCCCGTGTGGCCTTTGCTGTCAGTCAAATTCGGCGCCTGAAATCCATACCCTGCGTTGCTGTTCCTCCCCATAGCGAGCTATGACTCGTCACAGCGCCTTGGCTATGGACTTCAGGCATCCGAGTTTGATCTGACGCAAAGGCCGTACGGGCCGCCAGGTGATCATCTATATTTGACGATCTACCGAACTTCAGTCGCCAAGGTTATCGCTAACCGAGCCTTGTGCGCACCAACCACATTCAAAGGGCTGGCCTATTTTTTCATTACGCTGCAAAGGGTCCAGCACCCAGGCCCGGGATTGCCAGGGTGGCTGGTGGCGCAGGTGCTGGGTGTGGCCGCAGGAAAGCTCGGCCACCCAGTGCCCGTCCTCGTCCTGATGAAAACCGGTGACCGTCGAGTCTTTCGCCGCGATCCGTCTGTCCGGGTTGTGTTCGCTTTCGGACGATTGCTTCGCTAAACTTGGTCTTTCTAAATTCTTATGCAAAAGGTCTCGCCCCATGCTGATCGCCGCCAATAAGGCTGTCTCCATCGACTATACCCTGACCAACGACGCTGGTGAGGTCATCGACAGCTCCGCCGGCGGCGCGCCGCTGGTCTACCTGCAAGGTGCAGGCAACATCATCCCGGGCCTGGAAAAGGCACTGGAAGGCAAAGCAGTCGGCGACGAGCTGACCGTAGCCGTTGAACCTGAAGATGCTTACGGCGAATACGCTGCCGAACTGGTCAGCACCCTGAGCCGCAGCATGTTCGAAGGCGTCGACGAACTGGAAGTGGGCATGCAGTTCCACGCTTCCGCTCCGGACGGCCAGATGCAGATCGTCACCATTCGTGATCTGGACGGCGACGATGTCACCGTCGACGGCAACCACCCGTTGGCCGGTCAGCGCCTGAATTTCCAGGTCAAGATCATCGAAATCCGTGACGCCAGCCAGGAAGAAATCGCTCATGGTCACGTCCATGGCGAAGGTGGCCATCACCACTGATTTTCTGCGCTAAGCTTTCGAGAACTGGAGAGGCGCCCGAGGGCGCCTTTTTAGTCCGCGGCTGTCCCTGGTGACACCGCCAAGAGGCTGTTTCGAGAAGAACACGGGAATTTGGAGTTCGTCATGAGTGCTTTTCACGACCTTAAACTGACAGCCCTGGATGGTCAGGAGCTTCCGCTGGCGCCCTTCAAGGGGAACGTCGTGCTGGTGGTCAACGTTGCCTCCAAATGTGGCTTGACCCCACAGTACGCGGCGCTGGAAAACCTCTACCAACAATACAAAAGTAAAGGCTTCAGCGTGCTGGGCCTGCCGTGCAACCAGTTTGCCGGACAGGAGCCGGGCACCGAGCAGGAGATCCAGGAGTTCTGCAGCCTCAACTATGGCGTGACCTTTCCGTTGTCCAGCAAGCTGGAAGTCAACGGTCATGATCGTCATCAGCTGTACCGTCTGCTGGCGGGCGAGGGTGCCGAGTTCCCGGGTGACATCACCTGGAATTTCGAAAAATTCCTGCTGGGCAAGGACGGTCGCGTATTGGCGCGGTTCTCGCCGCGTACGGCGCCGGATGATCCGAGTGTCATTCAGGCGATTGAAAAAGCCCTGAGCTGAAATCCCCGTTGTAGGCGCCGGCTTGCTGGCGATGGTCGTCAACGATAACGCGCACAGCCTGATCCCCCGCGGTGTTATCGAGTCCATCGCCAGCAAGCCGGCTCCTACAGTACGTCTAATCTTTTAGATCTTAATCACTGAAATCAATAGTGCTGTGCATCGCTAACCACTGCGCATATTATCGCCGTCATAAAATCTCATCCCGTCGATATCGTTTTCGTGGAGCGCTCCATGCCAGTAAAAGCCCTGTTCAAACCGTTCCACCTCGGCACCCTCGAACTGCCGACTCGTGTTGTCATGGCCCCGATGACCCGCTCCTTCTCGCCGGGCGGCGTACCCAATTCCAAAGTGATCGAGTACTACCGTCGTCGCGCCGCTGCAGGCGTTGGCTTGATCATCACCGAAGGCACCACTGTCGGCCACAAGGCCTCCAACGGCTATCCGAACGTGCCGCACTTCTACGGTGAGGCCGCGCTGGCCGGCTGGAAGAAAGTCGTCGACGCGGTGCACGCCGAAGGCGGCAAGATCGTTCCGCAGCTGTGGCATGTCGGCAGCGTGCGTCGCATCGGCACCGAGCCGGACGCGAGTGTGCCGGGTTACGGTCCGTCGGAAAAATTGAAGGATGGCCAGGTCGTGGTTCACGGCATGACCAAACAAGACATCCAGGACGTGATCGCCGCGTTCGCCCAAGCCGCCAAAGACGCGCAAAGCATCGGCATGGACGGTGTGGAAATCCACGGTGCACACGGCTATCTCGTGGATCAGTTCTTCTGGGAAGGCAGCAACCAGCGTACCGACGAATACGGTGGCAGCCTGGCCAACCGTTCGCGCTTCGCCATCGAGCTGATTCAGGCGGTGCGTGCAGCGGTCGGTGAAGGCTTCCCGATCATCTTCCGTTTTTCCCAGTGGAAGCAGCAGGATTACACCGCGCGTCTGGTGCAAACCCCGGAAGCGTTGGGTGAGTTTCTCAAGCCGCTGTCCGACGCCGGCGTGGACATTTTCCACTGCTCGACGCGCCGTTTCTGGGAGCCGGAGTTCGACGGTTCGGAGCTGAACCTGGCCGGCTGGACGCGCAAACTGACCGGCAAGCCGACCATTACCGTGGGCAGCGTTGGCCTGGATGGCGAGTTCCTGCAGTTCATGGTCAACACCGACAAGATCGCGCAGCCGGCCAGCCTGGAGAAGCTGCTGGAGCGTTTGAACAATGATGAGTTTGATCTGGTGGCGGTAGGGCGTGCGCTGCTGGTGGACCCGGACTGGGCGCAGAAAGTGCGTGATGGTCGCGAGGAGGACATCCTGCCGTTCAGCCGTGAGGCGTTGATGACGCTGGTTTAAGTAGCGTCTGGAAGGGCCTCTTCGCGAGCAAGCCCGCTCCCACATTTAACCGAGTTCCTTCAGTGATACACGGTCGAATGTGGGAGCGGGCTTGCTCGCGATGACTGACTGAAAATCACCGAAGATTCAGGGGATGGTCCGTGCATTCGGTATCGCTGACTCCCCAACGCAAGCCCCCCGCAACTGCCCCTCGAACTGCTCGATAATCGCCGCCCAACCCTGACGACTCGCATGCTGACGTGCATTGAGCCTTATGCACCTCAAGGTTTCGCGCTCCTCCAGCAACCACGCCGCTGCATCGCTGAACGCCTCTTCATCCCCTGGCATCGCCAGCACGCCGTTGTAGCCGTGACGGATATGCTGCGCCGCCGCAGCCTGATCGTAAGCCACCACGCCCAGCCCCGAAGCCAATGCCTCAAGCACCACATTGCCGAAGGTTTCGGTCATGCTTGGAAACAGAAAAACATCCCCGGACGCATAGTGGCTGGCCAGGGCTTCGCCGCGTTGTGAACCGCAGAAAATCGCCCCGGGCAGTGCCTGCTCCAGCGCCGCTCGTTGCGGGCCGTCGCCGACGATGATCAGTTTTATGTTTCGCTGTGGATAAGTCGCTGCCAGCGTGTCGAAACAGCGCTTGAGCAAGCCAAGATTTTTCTCCGGCGCCAAACGTCCTACGTGAATCAGCGCAATGTCTTTCTCGCCCAGCCCCCACTGTTCGCGCAGCGATGGCAGGCGTTTGGTCGGGTGAAACAACTGGCTGTCGACCCCGCGAGACAACAACGCCAGGCGCTCGAAATGCCGGCGCTCCAGTTCCAGTCGCTGGCTGACGCTCGGCACCAGGGTCAGGGTCGAGCGATTGTGAAACCAGCGCAGGTAGTGAGTCAGCAGGCGGGTGAGCAAGCCGAGCCCGTACTGATTGGAGTACTGCTGGAAATTGGTGTGGAAGCCGCTGACCACCGAAATGCCCAGACGCCGTGCCGCGCGCAGCGCCGACAGGCCCAGCGGTCCTTCCGTGGCGATGTACAGCACGTCCGGGCGGTGACGTTTCCAGCGCCGCAGCAGCTTGTGCATCGACGACTGGCCCCATTGCAACCCCGGATACCCCGGCAACGGCCAGCCTCGGCACAGCAGCAATTCATCATCGCTGCCCAGTTGCTGATCGCAACCTTGCCGTGGCCGCACCAGTTCCACCTGATGCCCGCGCGCGCGCAAACCGTCGCACAAGCGGCCAAGGGTATTGGCCACGCCGTTGATTTCGGGAGGGAAAGTTTCAGTGATCAGGGTGATATGCAGAGCTGTCGTCATGACCTCAGTGTCGGCTGAGGCCGTGTCGTCGTTGTGGCATTTCGATGATGGATTTGTGACGAAGATTCCAGGGCGACGTACTCAATTTTTCGGTCGGCAGGTCGTTAGCCTTGGTCTACACATTTATCAGGGAAGCAACCGTGTCCGACAATGTTTATGCCCCGCCATTGGCCCCCCTTGAACGCGTCGTCGAGCAGCCTTGCGGTTTTTATGTCGTGTCGCCCGCCAAGCTCATGACGCTGGCCACGCTCACGTTCGGCCTCTATTTTTATTACTGGTCGTACAAGAACTGGAGCCTGTACAAGCGCGCCACGCAGGCGGATATCTGGCCGTGGGCACGGGGTCTGTTGTGCATTTTTTTCATTCACCAGTTGTACCGTCGTGCGAATGAAAAAATTCGTGGCGGCGGTCGCACCGTTGACTGGGACTTTGAGCAGTGGGCGACCGTTTTCGTCGTATTGACGGTCGGTGCCAACCTGCTCGATGCCGTAGCAAGGCGCGTCGATGAATTCGCATTTCTGGGCGGTTGGTTGCTGTTGATGATCCCGTTGAGGGCCTTTGTCGTGAGCAAAGGGCAACCGATGATCAACTTAGCCGCCAATGATCCAGAGGGCCTGAGCAATTCACGCTTCAGCGCGTTGAATTATCTGTTTATGGTTCCGGGGGCGTTGCTTTGGGCACTGGCTCTTTTCGGCGTGTGGGTTATCCACCGTTGAATCACCCACAGGGCTGGAGGGCGCCTTTCAGCGCTGCTCCACCGTGATGGCTTCAGCGCCACGCTCCCTTACCCAAAACAACGTCGCACCCGCCACGGCTGCCGGCATCATCAAAATGTTGACCACTGGAATCAGCAACACCAGATAAACACTGCCGCCGAAACTCATGCTCTGCCAGCGTTTCTCGCGTAGCCAGGCGAGCATCTCGTTCCAGCCGAGTTTGTGGTTGTCCGCCGGGTAGTCGATGTACTGGATCGCCATCATCCACACCCCGAACAGCAGCCACAACGGCGCGGCGATGATGTTCACCACGGGGATGAACGAGAGGATGAACAGCCCGAGCGCCCGCGGCAGGAAGTAGCCGAGTTTGCGCATTTCCCGAGCCAGGGTGCGTGGGATCATGGCGATCAGTTCGCCCCAGCTGAAAGAGGGAAAGTCGTCGGTACCGCGTACCACCACTTCGACTTTTTCCGCCAGGAAGCCATTGAACGGCGCGGCGATGACGTTGGCCAGCATGGTGAAGGTGAAGAACACCATCAACACCACCAGCACGACAAAGATCGGCCAGAGCACGTAACTGAGAAAACTCAGCCAGTCGGGCAGGGACGGCATCAGCGTATCGACCCACAGGCTGAATTGATGGCCGGCCAGATAGATCAATCCGACGAACAGCACCAGATTGATTGCCAGCGGCAACAACACGAACAAACGCAGGCTGGGACTCAGGACCAGCTTGAGGCCTTCGCGCAGGTATTGCGGGCCGGACAGAACAGGGGCGGGCATATCGTGCTCCGAGCAGAGGGGAAACGCGCCGACCTTACCGGCTTTGCCTGACGGGCGAAAGCGCGGTCGCAGCATCGACATCAACTGTAACAAAGGCGCCTATATATAAGCGGCAACCGGATAGAGACCGCCTATGAGCTGGATTGTTAAACCGTATTTCCTTAATCTTCGCCCCCTCGATACGCTGCACCCAATCTTTTTACAGGACTGTCGAGTTCAAGCCTTCCCCAAGTGCTTTCAACGGTCCTTTTTTATTCCCGCCGGCAACCCGGCGTTCCGCGCCAGGTGTTCCGGGCCGGTCAACAGGAGCAGGTCATGTCTGAAGTCCGTCATTCGCGAGTGATTATTCTCGGTTCCGGCCCTGCCGGTTACAGCGCAGCGGTCTATGCCGCCCGTGCCAACCTCAAGCCACTGCTGATCACCGGCATGCAGGCCGGCGGTCAACTGACCACCACCACCGAAGTCGACAACTGGCCGGGCGACGTCCACGGCCTGACCGGCCCGGCGCTGATGGAACGCATGAAAGAGCACGCCGAGCGCTTTGAAACCGAGATCGTTTTCGATCACATCAATGCCGTGGACTTCGCTGCCAAGCCCTACACCCTGACTGGCGACAGCGCGACCTACACCTGCGATGCCCTGATCATCGCCACCGGCGCCAGCGCTCGTTACCTTGGCCTGCCATCGGAAGAAGCGTTTATGGGCAAAGGCGTTTCGGCCTGCGCAACCTGCGACGGTTTCTTCTACCGCAACAAGCCAGTGGCCGTGGTCGGTGGCGGTAACACCGCTGTCGAAGAAGCGCTGTACCTGGCCAACATTGCCAGCACCGTGACCCTGATCCACCGTCGCGAAACCTTCCGCGCCGAGAAGATCCTGATCGACAAGCTCAATGCCCGCGTTGCCGAAGGCAAGATCATTCTGAAGCTGAATTCGAACCTGGACGAAGTCCTGGGCGACAACATGGGCGTGACCGGTGCTCGCCTGAAAAACAACGACGGCAGCTTCGACGAGCTGAAAGTCGACGGCGTGTTCATCGCCATCGGCCACACCCCGAACACCTCGTTGTTCGAAGGTCAGCTGACGTTGAAAGACGGCTACCTGGTGGTGCACGGCGGTCGTGAAGGCAATGCGACGGCGACCAACGTTGAGGGCATCTTCGCGGCCGGTGACGTGGCTGACCACGTTTACCGTCAGGCGATCACCTCGGCCGGCGCCGGTTGCATGGCGGCACTGGACACCGAGCGTTACCTCGACGGTCTGCAGAACGCTTCGTTCTGATTCTGTTGAAATGAAAAAACCGGCTTCGGCCGGTTTTTTTGTGCAGCTCATTTGGTTTTACCTGTAGGAGCTGGCTTGCTGGCGATCCAGACGACGCGGTGCTCCTGTCATACCGAGTCGACTGAATCGCCAGCAAGCCGGCTCCTACAGGGATCAGGTCAGCTTTTTCAGGCACGCCTCCAGGATGTCGAGGCCTTCTTCCAGCACCACCGGCTCCGTGGTCAACGGCGCCAGCAGCCGGATGATGTGGCGCGACTTGCCGCTGGGCATCAGCAGCAACCCGGCTTCTCGCGCCAGGGCCAACAGTTGTGTCAGCTGCGCCGGGGCGGGTGTGCCGTCTGCGTTGGCCAGTTCGATGCCGCGCATGGCGCCGACACCGGTCAGGCGTCCGAGATAAGGGGAAACCTTGTTGGTGCGCCAGGCTTCATAGCGGCTGACGATCGTTTCTTCCTGCTGCGAACCCCAGGCGTGCAGGTTGGCGTCGGTCATTTCATCCAGCGTCGCCAACGCGGCAGCGCAAGCAATCGGATTGCCCGAGTAAGTGCCGCCCAGTCCGCCCTTGGGCAACGTGTCGAGCAGCGACTTGCGCCCAACCACCGCACCCAGCGGCACACCGCCCGCGATGCTTTTGCCGAGCAGGATCAGGTCGGGCTCGATGCCCAGGCGAGAAAACGCAAAGCGCTGGCCGGTGCGGCCGAACCCGGACTGAATTTCATCGGCAATCAGCAGAATGTTTTTTTCGTCGCAGAAGCGTCGCAGTGCCTGCGCGAACTCGACGTCCATGGCCAGGAAGCCGGCTTCGCCCTGCACCGGTTCGACGATAAAACACGCCACGTCGTCGACATCGATTTCGACACTGAACAGGCGATCCATCGCCTTCAGCGCTTCGGCGCAGGTCACGCCGTTGTCTTCGCTGGGGAAGGGCAGGTGATACACCGGACCGGGCAGTACGCCGACTTTCTGTTTGTAGGGCGCGACTTTGCCGTTCAGGTTGAGCGTGGCGAGTGTGCGTCCGTGAAAGGCGCCGTCGAAGGCAATGACGGCTGTACGACCGGTCGCGCCCCGGACGATTTTCAAGGCGTTTTCCGCCGCTTCCGCACCGCTGTTGGTGAGCATGCCGCTGACCGGGTAATCCACCGGAATGAACGCGGCCAGGCGATCCATGAAGTCGAGGTAAGGCACGTGCGGCGCCGCGTTGAACGCGTAGTGCGTCAGCCGGGTGGCTTGCTCGCGAATGGCCTCGACGATGCGCGGGTGGCAATGGCCGAGGTTCAACACGCCGATGCCGCCGACAAAGTCGATGTAGCGTTTGCCATCGATGTCCCAGACCTCGGCATTCTTGCCGTGGCTGAGGGTGACGGGATGAACGATGTTGATCGACCGACTGATGGATTCGCTGCTCATGGATGACCGACTCTGAAGAAGGGATTCTTCTTTTTATCTAAGCCGCGAGCAGCGGTGTCCGGCAAACGAAATAAAGTTGGCGGGTCAATCTTAAAAGTCGGGATGTGGATGGAAAAACGTTAACCCCCGTAGGAGCCGGCTTGCTGGCGATGGCGTCCGCAGGGGCGATGCAAGGCTCAAGGCCCCATCGCCAGCAAGCCGGCTCCTACGGGATTGGTGCAGGTGACAATTTAGCGGCGTGTCAGCGGTTGCTGCGAGAACTTCACACCAGCCAATCCATGGGCGATCAACGCACGGATATTGCCGTGATCACTGCCTTCAGGCGTGGCCACAACCGAGCGGTAATGCTCGCCAAACGCCAACAGCGCTTCTTCATCGCTCAGGCCTTCCAGCAGCGCCAGACCCAAGGTCTTGCACGAACCTTCGTTCTGCCCGGCTGCATTTTCCACGCCGCCGTTGTTGAAGGCCTGGGGCTGGTAGTCGTAGCCCGTGGCGATGAACGCCAGGGTGTCGGCAAAAACGTGTTCGCCGCTTTTGAGGCTGGCGCGCAGGGTGTTCAAATCACTCATTGGGTTTTCCTTTGGCGAACGCCGCTTGTTGTTCGGCGCTGGCTTCTTGCTGGTATTGAGCTTTCCACTCGGCGTACGGCATGCCGTAGACCACTTCGCGGGCGTCGTCGAGGCTGACCTCGATCTGGCGTTCATCTGCCGCGGCCTTGTACCACTTGGACAGGCAGTTGCGGCAGAAACCCGAGAGGTTCATCAGGTCGATGTTCTGCACATCCTTGCGGCTGTCCAGGTGCGCGACCAGCCGGCGGAAAGCGGCGGCTTCAAGTTCGAGGCGTTGTTGGTCAGTCATGATGGGCTCTGTGGGAATAAGTCGTGCGCGAGATGATAAAAGCCTGGCGCACGATGCGCCAGACGCGGTCAGCGGCTCGCAGCCAGGGTGATCGACACCGACTCGGCGAAACGCAGGGCGTGGGGCTTGTCGACTTCGACCTCGGCGTACAGCACCGATTCATTCGCCATGACCAGGTCGAGAATTTCCTGGGTCAGACGCTCGAGCAGGGCGAAGCGATTGCCTTCCACGTGAGCGATGATCGCCTTGGTGATGGTCCGGTAATTGAGCGCGTGATCGATGTCGTTGTCACGCACCGCTTCCTGAGCGGCGTACAGGATGGTCAGGTTGATCAACACATCCTGCTTGTTGAGGATTTCATCCTCGTTGATCCCGATGAACGTCCGCAGGCACAGGTCCTTGACCCGGATGCGTGCCATTCCTGGTTGAAGTTGTGGCATTGCTACTTGCTCCGTCCAATCAATTGCAGGAACTCCTGGCGGGTGTTGCTCGACTCGCGGAAGGCGCCGAGCATCACCGAGGTGTTCATGGTCGAATTCTGTTTCTCGACGCCGCGCATCATCATGCACATGTGCTGTGCTTCGATGACCACCGCGACACCCGCGGCACCGGTCACCTGTTGCACCGCGTCGGCGATTTGCCGGGTGAGGTTTTCCTGGATTTGCAGACGACGGGCGAACATGTCCACCAACCGCGCAATCTTCGACAGGCCCAGCACTTTACCCGTCGGAATATAAGCCACATGCGCCTTGCCGATGAAGGGCAACAGGTGATGTTCACACAGCGAGTACAGCTCGATGTTGTCGACAATGATCATTTCATCGTTATCGGAGGCGAACAACGCGCCGTTGACGATTTCTTCGACACATTGCTCATAACCATGACACAGGTACTGCATGGCTTTGGCTGCGCGCGCCGGTGTATCGAGCAGGCCTTCGCGGTCGGGATTTTCACCGAGGCCGATGAGGATCTCGCGGTAGTTCTGGGACAGGGCATTCTGGGGCCGGGATAACGTCATGAAATATCCTCGCGGGGCACCTTACTTGAGGTGCCGTCCGCCGTTGACGGTCAGGGTCGTGCCGGTGACATAAGGGTTGTCGAGCAAGTAACGCAGGCTTTGGTAGATCACTTCGCTACCGGGTTCGATACCCAATGCGGATTTGGCCAGAGCCTTGGCGCGGTACGCCGCGTCGTCGTCAGGATTGAACAGTAGCAGGGCGGGGGAGATGCCGTTGACCTTGATGTCAGGCGCGTACTTCGCCGCGAAGGACAGGGTCAGGCTGTCGAGCCCGGCTTTGCTGGCGCAGTAGCCGATGTGCTTGCTGCTGCCCTTGCGTGTGACGTCATCGGTGATGTGCACGATGTCCGCCGGGGTCGAGCGTTGCAGCAAGTCGGCACAGTGCAGGTTGATCAGGTAGGGCGCCAGCATGTGCACGCTGAACATGCGGGTAAACGCTGCGGCGTCGGTGTCCGGCGTTTCGGCCAGCCATTCGGAGGCGTTGTGGATGATCGCGCGCAAACTGTCTGTGTGGTTTTTCAGTTCACTGATGAAGGCCAGGATCCCGGCTTCGGTGGAAAAGTCCGCAAATACCGCCGTCGCGCCCAGGTCACGCAATGCCTGTACGCCGGGGCGTTCAGTGCGATAGCTGAAGATCACGGCATGACCGTCTTCGAGCAAACGCTGCGCGCAGTGCAGGCCGACACGCTGGCCGGCACCGGTAATGAGGATCGGGGCGGATGAAGAAGTCATGAACGGCTCGCGTCGCGGTAAGAGCAAAACTATACCAGCGAGCGGCCGCGTTCACCTATTGTGCAAAACCGGCTCGTGTGGGAGCGGGTTTGCTCGCGAAGGCGGTGCATCGGTCACTACATATTTTGACTGAAAGGCCGCCTTCGCGAGCAAGCCCGCTCCCACAAGAGAACTCATTGATTTTGGGTGGTGGGTTTGGCTGGCAATCGCCGTGTCGGCGCGCCTTGCAGCCAACTGGCCAACATCCGGGTCGACAGTGGGATGAAGAAGTAAACCATCAACGGCGTCAGGCACAACGTGCTGATCAACACCCGAGGCAGCAGGCTCATTTCGCCGAGCAGCGGCCCCAGCAAAAAGTTGAACAACAACGACACCGGGAAGAACGCCAGCCAGATTGCCACGGCCTGTTTCCAGCGTGGCGGACGTTGGCCGGCAGCGCCGAACCAGCCTTCGATGCCGCTCACGCGATGTTCTGTCTTATGCGCAAACAGGTCGCTGCCGCGTGCAAGCCAGGCGGTACGCGAAGCGGAATGCTCCCAGGCGTGCATGGTCTGCTCGTTGGCGAAGCGGAAAATAATCTGGAATTCGTCATCGTCGGGCGGCGGGGCGAGCACGCCTGAGCCGAGATAACCCTGGAAATCGGTAGCCAGTTGTTCGCCTTCGCGCAACCAGGCCATCAGGTCCTGATAACGCCCATCGGCGACGCGGCGCGCAACCATCAGCGTGACGGGTGAGGTAGACATTATGTATCTCCGTATGGACAACGCGTCACTCCGGATAGGAGTTTCGCCAGGCGCAGCGCCGGGGTGGTGGGCTGCGTCTCGGAACAAGCAAGGATTATTCCGGATTCTACAGGTTATGCCCCTGATAATCGTTGCTCATCTAAGCCTTGAATGATCATGGGGCAAGAGAGTTAGAATAGGATCCAATTTAGATACGGACGTTGATCTGACACATGCCTGTCCTGACTGACGATGTCGCTGGTACTCAGACCTCTGTTCCGATTGAACAGGAGGAGTTGTTTCCGATTCGCGAGGTATCTCGGCTGACGGGCGTCAACCCGGTTACGCTGCGGGCATGGGAGCGCCGTTATGGCCTGATCCAGCCTAAGCGCACCGAAAGCGGGCATCGGTTATACGCGGTGGCCGATATCGAGCGGGTCCACAGTATCCTCGCCTGGCTCGACCGCGGCGTTGCCGTCAGCAAGGTCGGCAAGATCCTGGCCAGGACCGCGCCGCTTCAGGCGCTGTCGCACCTCATCCCCAATGAACTGGTGCAAGTGGATTACGCGCAGTGGCAGGAACAGGTCAAAGCGGCCGTCAGCGCATTCGATGAGGTCCAGCTGGAGCAGGTCTATGGACAGATCTTTTCCAGCTACCCCCTGACGGTGGCGTTCCAGGACATTCTGATTCCGCTCTGGCAGCAATTGCTTCAACGCCATGAAGGGTTCGGTCAGACAAGCGAGTGGCTTTTCCTGGATGGCTTCCTGCGTTCTCGCGTGTTGCAGCGCCTGCTGCTGGTGCGTGTCATGCAGCCGCGTCGCGTGATTGTCGCTGCCCTGAACGATCAAAGTCGTGAGCTTGAAGTGCTCCTCACGGCGCTTTTTCTGAGCAGTGTCGATTCGGCGATTCAAGTGCTGGCGCTCGGTCAGCCCTTCGACGAATTGACCCTTGTCTGCGAAAGAGTCAGGCCCCAGGCGTTGGTGCTGGTGTCCAACCACGCACCCGCCCCTGAGCTGGCGCGGCGTTTAAATCGGCTGGCCATGAGCCTGGATTGCCAGTTGATGCTTGCCGGCGATGCGTCCGATCTGGCGCAGGAGAGCCTGAGCGGATCGTCCATTGGTTGTCTGGGTAAGGAGGGAATGATGATGCGGCAGCGTCTGAAACAGTTCCTGGCGGGTAGCCTGGATACCTGAATCAAAGGTGCATGGCGGGATGCGTCAGCCGATGCTGCTGAAGGATGTACTGGCGCAGGCGCTCGGTTTCGTCGGTGTCGCTCTGACTCAACTGATACGCGTAGAAACCGTTGTCGGTTTCCTTCTCGAAGGTGCCACGCATCGCGATCCGTTCATAGCCTGACGGGCTGAACCACAACGCGAAATGTTTGGGCGGTTTGGTCCTGTTGCGAACTTCCAGCAAGACGCCTTTGAACGACACTTCGTGCACCCACATCGTACCGGGCTGGCCACTGGCATTTTCCAGGGCAACCGGTTCGTCGAGTACCAGGCGCCATGGTCGTACCATTGGCCCGTCTTCATAGATGCTGGGGACGCCAAGACGTAAATGCAGCGCATGAAACTCGTCTTCCACCAGATGCAACGGGAAGGTCATTTGCTGATTTTCGAAATTGGCCTGGATGGTGACCTGCTCATGTGCGGCAAGGCGCGTGAGCAAATCACGGATTTGCGAACCACCGTTGACGAGCAGGCTCGACGTCGCATCCCGCACATTGAGTTGCGGGTTATGTTGCATGGTCTGGATGAAATCCAGCTCATCCTGGGTCAGGAGTGCGTCGCGCTGCATGATCTGCTCGAAAGAAATAGTTACAAAGCCAACGGTGATTGTAGTTAATGACAATCAATTCACGGTTTTGTTTTCGCCGTTCGTCGCTTTTAGCGCGGCAAGCTCTTTTTGAAGCTCGGCCACTTGCGCCTCCAACTGCGTCACCCGCTGCTGCGCCTTGACTTGAACGGTCACGTCTTTTTGCACGCCGACAAAATAAGTCTGACCGTCGTTCGGGTTTTTCACCGTGGAAAGCGACAGCTCATTCCAGAATGGGGTGCCGTCCTTGCGGTAATTGCGCAGGATTTCCCGACAGGAACCGCCGCTGGCCAGCGCCTCGCGAATCAATGGCAGTGCTTCCTGATCGCGGTCGCCTGACTGCAGAAAGCGGCAATCCTGGTAGAGGATTTCTTCGCTGGTATAACCGGTCAGGCGTTCGAACGCCGGGTTGACGTAAATCAGAATGTTGTCTTGTTCGCCTTCCTTTTCGGCGATCACGATGCCGTCGTTGGACGCGTTAATCACCATCTGCAGCAGTTGCGCGTTGATCATTGAAGAATCCCTTCCTTATTGATTGACGTTCAGCATTCTAAAAGAACAATGGGGTCTGTGCTGTTAATATCCCGGTCTTTTATTCAGCTTCAGGATCAGATTGATGAAAGTCGCCATCCTTTCCGGCTCGGTGTACGGCACGGCAGAAGAAGTCGCCCGCCACGCTGCGAACATTTTGAAAACTGCGGGATTCGAAACCTTTCACAACCCGCGTGCGAGCCTCGCCGATGTCCAGGCTTTCGGCCCCGAAGCCTTTCTGGCGGTGACTTCGACCACCGGCATGGGTGAACTGCCGGACAACCTGCAACCCTTGTATTTCGCCATCCGCGATCAATTGCCGGCGGCCTGGCGTGGTTTGCCGGGCGCGGTCATCGGCTTGGGCGATGCGAGCTATGGCGATACGTTCTGCGGCGGTGGCGAACTGATGCGTGAACTGTTCGGCGAGCTGGGCATCCGCGAAGTGCTGCCGATGTTGCGTCTGGACGCCAGCGAAAGCGTTACACCGGAAACCGATGCCGAGCCCTGGCTGGCGGAACTGGTCACGGCCCTGCGCGGTTGACTGGTGGTTCGCTGAGCCGTGCAAGTCAGGCTTGCTGATCGCTTGACGGAGAGGGGGGCATGGTTCTGACGGGGCGGTTGAACGGGGGCGCTGCGCCGTTGCTGGCGTCGGTGTTTTGACATGGATCCAGGCTTGTCTGCGCACTGACTCGCTAGGTCATCAAGCTGGCTGCCAATGCAACTACACGAACCTCGAGGGCTGACTAGACTCGGTAGTCATTGGATGCACTCCATAATAAAAACGAGGTTCCTGCCGTGAGCGTAGCCCCCCTCCAATCGTCCCCCAGCGTCAAAGACCAGGTCAGCGCCGCCGAGTGGCAGACCCGCGTCGATCTGGCGGCCTGTTATCGCCTGGTCGCCCTTCATGGTTGGGACGATCTGATTTTCACCCACATTTCCGCCAAGGTGCCCGGCACCGAAGACTTCCTGATCAACCCGTTCGGGCTGATGTTTCACGAGATCACGGCGTCGAGCCTGGTGAAGGTCGATCAGGCCGGCAACAAGCTGATGGACAGCCCTTACGAGATCAACCCGGCGGGGTACACCATCCACAGCGCCGTGCATGAAGTTCGTCACGATGTGGTGTGCGTGCTGCATACCCATACGGCGTCGGGGGTTGCGGTGTCGGCGCAGAAGCAAGGCATTCTGCCAATCAGTCAGCAGTCGCTGTTTGTCCTGTCCAGCCTGGCCTACCACGGCTACGAAGGCGTTGCGCTGAACCATGAAGAGAAGGCGCGGCTGCAAGCCGACCTCGGTGAAAACAATTTCCTGATGCTGCACAACCACGGTCTGCTGACCTGTGGCGGCACCATCGCCGATACGTTCCTGATGATGTTCACCTTTCAGCGCGCCTGCGATATCCAGGTGATGGCGCAGAGCGGTGGCGCTGAACTGATCGCTATCGAACCGCAGATTCTGGCGGGCGCCAAGGCGATGATCGCCGGCGTCACCAAAAGTGCACAAGGCATGGGCGGCGCACTGGCCTGGCCAGCGTTGCTGCGCAAACTCGATCAACAAGACCCGGGTTATAGACTCTGATGCCACTTCCCGAGATCCCTCTGTGTGTCTGGCGCAAACGCGGCCAGACGTTCGTATTTCGTGGCCGGGCCGTTCGTTACTGGACAGCAGGGCAGGGTGAACCGCTGCTGCTGATCCATGGCTTCCCGACCGCCAGTTGGGACTGGCATTACCTGTGGCAGCCTCTGGCCCAGCGCTATCGGCTGATCGCTTGCGACATGCTTGGCTTCGGTGATTCCGACAAACCGGTGGACCACGAATACAGCCTGCTGGAGCAAGCCGATCTGCAACAGGCATTGCTGGCGCATTTGAATGTGGAGCAAACGGTGCACGTGCTGGCCCACGATTATGGTGACAGCGTGGCTCAGGAACTGTTGGCCCGGCATTACGAGTCGCGTATTCATCTTGGCAGTTGCGTGTTCCTCAATGGCGGCCTGTTTCCGGAAACCCACCGCCCGGTACTGATGCAGAAACTGTTGCTCAGCCCGCTGGGATGGATGATCGGCCGAGCCTTTTCCCGGGATGCACTGGTGAAGAGTTTCCGACAGATCTTCGGACCGCAGAGCCGTCCTACCGAGAGTGAGATGGATGACTTCTGGAGCCTGGTGGACAGCAATCACGGGCCACGAATCCTGCATAAACTGATTGCCTACATTCCCGAACGACGCGTCCAGCGCGATCGTTGGATCAGCGCGATGCAGCGCGGTGATGTGCCGTTGCGGGTCATCGATGGCGAGGACGATCCGATCTCCGGCGCGCACATGGTCGAGCGCTATCGGGAGTTGATCCCTGAACCGGATACGGTGCTGTTGCCCGGCATTGGCCATTACCCGCAAACGGAAGCGCCAGCGCAAGTGCTGAAACACTATCTGGCGTTTCGCGACCGGCTGGTTTCGCTGCCGCTGAAGGCGGCCTGCTCGTAGGCATCACCGCAAACTTGCTGGAGCTTGTGGTGCCTGTCAGATCGCCATCGCCAGCAAGCCGGCTCCTACAGTGTTTTTGTGGTGTCAGATGAGTTTGGAGCCCCCCGGTCCTGTAGGCGCCGGCTTGCTGGCGATGGGCCGTGACTCGGTCCACGCACTCATCATCCCCCAGCCTTATCGAGCACCATTCAGCCTCAGCTGTGTTCATTGTGACCCGCAGCGCCTTGCCTGAGACTCGGACTCATTGTCCCTTGGCCTGCTGGAGTCCCCCAATGAATGAGCCTGTGCGCTTCGAAGATAAAGTCGTGATCATCACGGGGGCCGGTGGCGGCCTCGGGCGCGCCCATGCGCTGTTGTTCGCGAAACAGGGAGCGAAGGTGCTGGTCAACGACCTCGGCGGCTCGGCTCAAGGCGAAGGCGCCAACGCATCTGCCGCAGACCGTGTCGTGGCTGAGATCCGCGAGGCCGGTGGTATCGCCGAAGCCAACCATGACTCCGTCACCGATGGCGACAAATTGGTGCAACATGCCCTCGACGTCTTTGGTCGTGTCGACGTGGTGGTCAACAACGCCGGGATCCTGCGGGACAAGACCTTTCACAAAATGGACGACGCCGATTGGGACGTGGTTTACCGCGTCCACGTCGAAGGCGCCTACAAAGTCACCCGCGCCGCATGGCCGCACCTGCGCGAACAAAACTATGGTCGTGTGATCTTCACGGCGTCGACCTCGGGCATCTACGGCAACTTCGGCCAGTCCAACTACGGCATGGCCAAACTCGGCCTCTATGGCCTGACCCGCACGCTGGCCATCGAAGGCCGCAAAAACAACATCCTGGTCAACGCCATCGCCCCCACCGGCGGCACCCGCATGACCGAAGGCCTGATCCCGCCACAAGTGTTCGAACAACTCAAACCGGAGTTGGTCAGCCCGCTGGTGGTGTACCTCGCCAGTGAAAATTGCCAGGAAACCTCTGGGCTGTTTGAAGTCGGCGGCGGCTGGATGGGCAAGGTGCGCTGGGAGCGCAGCCTCGGTGCCGGGTTCGATCCACGGGTCGGTTTCTCACCGGAAGATGTGGCGGCGCACTGGCAGCAGATTTGTGATTTCGAAGGGGCAGCGCATCCGAAGGACAACATTGAAGCGCTAAAGGAGATGATGGGGAATTTGCAGAAATACGCGCTCTGATTCCTTCGCTTTCGGCAGGGCTCGCCTGAGCCCCGCCATCCCTCAAAAAACCATCGCCCATAAAAAAGGCCGCTGCAAACGCAGCGGCCAAAGCAAGACGTTGGATCAAGGAGCTACAAATCAACGTCAGTGAACACGGGGCGATGAGTCGAAACCTTCGATTCATCTGAAAACGGTTGCCAATGGCGTGGACTGATCACACGGCATCGCTGTTTGCTGTCAGGCGGTTTCCCTTGAAAGCCCGGTCAGAATAAGCGCTTGAGTCCAAAGGAAAAACAGCGATTCCAGACATGCAGTGTTGCAGGCTGGGCAACAGTGCCGCGTTCATGCGTCTGACTGATAAACCCCCATCCACTGCATCCATACTTCGCGCAAACCCTCGCTCCGCAAGCCTGTTCATCCTTTAGAGGTACACAGCGAATACCTCCTTGGTGCGCTTATCGCCCCCGACCTGCGGCAGTAGGGTGTGGCCTTCTGTCACTCACCGGGGAAGACGCATGACAAAAACAACAATGCGCGCCATCTTCACACCGCAGGCGCTGGCCGCTGCGGTTGCCTTGGGCAGCTGTGCCCAGGCGCAGGCCATTTCATTCAACATTGGCGAAATCGAAGGGACGTTCGACTCCTCGCTGTCCGTGGGCGCGAGTTGGGGCATGCGCGATGCCGACAGGTCGCTGGTGGGAACTGTCAACGGAGGGACCGGCCAGGCATCGACCGGTGACGACGGGCGACTGAACTTCAAGAAGGGCGAGACCTTCTCCAAGATCTTCAAGGGCATTCACGACCTGGAACTGAAGTACGGCGACACCGGCGTGTTCGTCCGTGGCAAGTACTGGTACGACTTCGAACTGAAGGACGAAGACCGCGAGTTCAAGCAGATCAGTGATCACAATCGCAAGGAGGGCTCCAAGTCTTCCGGTGCGCAGATCCTCGATGCCTTCGTCTATCACAACTACTCCATCGCCGATCTGCCGGGCACTGTGCGCGCCGGCAAACAGGTGGTGAGTTGGGGTGAAAGTACCTTCATCGGCAACTCGATCAACAGCATCAACCCGGTCGACGTTTCAGCGTTCCGCCGTCCTGGCGCCGAGATCAAGGAAGGCCTGATTCCGGTGAACATGCTTTTCGCTTCCCAGGGCCTGACCGACAAGCTCACCGTGGAAGGCTTCTATCAGCTGGAGTGGGACCAGACCGTTCTCGACAACTGCGGCACCTTCTTCGGGGGTGACGTGGCGGCGGATGGATGCACCACGGGATACACCGTTGCCAGCCCGGCGATTGCGCCGCTGCAACCGATTGCCGCCGCATTTGGCCAGGGCTTCCAGGTCGGCAGGGAAGGGGTGATCGTGCCCCGTGGCGGCGACCGCGATGCCCGCGACTCCGGGCAGTGGGGCACCGCATTGCGCTGGCTGGGTGACGATACCGAGTACGGTCTGTATTTCATGAACTACCACAGCCGTACACCGTTCGTCGGTACCACCACCGCCGGGCTGGGTACGCTGGCACGGATCCCGGCCATCGTCGGTACCGCCAACGCCATTGCACCCGGCACCGGTTCGGCACTGGCCCAGAGTGTGATGCTCGGTCGCGGCCAGTATTACCTCGAGTACCCGGAAGACATCCGCCTCTACGGCGCAAGTTTTTCCACCACCTTGCCCACCGGCACGGCGTGGACCGGCGAAATCAGCTATCGCCCGAACCTGCCGGTGCAGGTCAACAGCACTGACCTGACCCTGGCCTTGCTCAACCCGATTGCGGGCGGCGCCGCTTCGCCAATCGCTACCCGGCCTGGCGCCGACAACAAGGGCTATCGCCGCAAGGAAGTGACGCAGGTCCAAAGTACCCTGACGCACTTCATCGATCAGGTTGCAGGGGCCGACCGACTGACCCTGGTGGGTGAGGCGGCGGTTGTCCACGTCGGTGGTCTGGAAGCTCGCAACAAGCTGCGTTATGGCCGTGACTCGGTCTATGGCGCCTACGGTTTTCGCGGTGACAGGGACGGTTTCGTGACCTCGACCTCCTGGGGCTACCGCGCCCGCGCCATCCTTGATTACAACAACGTGATTGGCGGGATCAACTTCAAACCCAACGTGTCGTGGTCGCACGACGTCGCCGGTTACGGCCCCAACGGTCTGTTCAACGAAGGCGCCAAGGCGATCAGCGTCGGCGTCGATGCGGACTATCGCAACACCTACACCGCGAGCTTGAGTTACACCGATTTCTTCGGTGGTGACTACAACACCCTGGAAGATCGCGACTTCCTGGCGTTGAGCTTTGGCGTGAACTTCTGATCTGGCTGAGAAGGATGATTTCAATGCGCAAGATGATTCTGCAATGCGGCGTTCTGGCCCTGAGCCTGTTGGCCGTCGATGTGATGGCTGCGGTGTCGCCGGAAGAAGCGAACAAGCTCGGCACCAGCCTGACGCCATTGGGCGGTGAAAAGGCCGGCAACGCCGATGGCTCGATTCCGGCCTGGGCCGGCGGCCTGCCGAAAAACGCCGGCGCGGTGGACAGCAAAGGTTTCCTGGCCGACCCGTTTGCCAATGAAAAGCCGCTGTTTACCATCACCGCGGCAACGGTCGACAAGTACAAGGACAAACTTTCCGACGGCCAGATAGCGATGTTCAAGCGCTACCCGGAGACCTACAAGATCCCGGTCTACCCGACCCATCGCACAGTGGCCTTGCCAGCGGACATCTACGAGTCGGCCAAGCGCAGCGCGCTGAACGTGACGCCAATCAACGACGGCAATGGCCTGGCCAACTTCACCGGCAATCGCTACTACGCGTTTCCGATTCCGAAGAACGGCGTCGAAGTCATCTGGAACCACGTCACTCGTTATCACGGTGGCAATTTGCGTCGCACCATCACCCAGGCCACGCCGCAGTCCAATGGCGATTTCACGGTGATCCGCTTCAAGGATGAAGTGGCGGTGCCTTCGCTGCTGGGGGATTTGAAGCCGGGCAGCGACGAAAACGTCCTCAGCTACTTCAAGCAGGAAGTCACGGCGCCGGCACGGCTGGCGGGCAACGTGCTGCTGGTTCACGAGACCCTCGACCAGGTCAAGGAACCGCGCAAGGCATGGATTTACAACGCCGGCCAGCGCCGCGTGCGGCGTGCACCGCAAGTGGCCTATGACGGCGTCGGCACCTCGTCCGACGGGCTACGCACCACCGACAACTTCGACATGTTTTCCGGCGCGCCGGATCGCTACGACTGGAAGCTGATCGGCAAGAAGGAAATGTACATCCCTTACAACAGCTACAAGCTCGACTCGCCGGACCTCAAGTACACCGATGTGATCAAGGCCGGGCACATCAATCAGGACCTGACGCGCTATGAGTTGCACCGGGTCTGGGAGATCGTCGCCACGGTCAAGCCCAACGAGCGGCATGTCTATGCCAAGCGGCACATGTACATCGACGAAGACAGTTGGCAGGTGGCGCTGGCGGATCACTACGACGGTCGCGGGCAGCTCTGGCGTGTAGCCGAAGGGCACGCCCAGTTCTACTACGATCACCAGGTGCCGGCCTATACCGTTGAAGCGTTGTATGACCTGATTGCCGGTCGCTACATTGCCCTGGGGATGAAGAACGAAGAGAAGCGCAGCTTCGAATTCGGTATCGATGCCAAAGCAGGTGACTACACGCCAGCAGCGCTGAGGAGTACAGGGGTGAGGTAATCATTCCTACAGCTCCTACGGAAAAAGGTGACTTTGCGGTCACCTTTTTTATAGGTGTCGATCAGCGTGTTGAATACTTCTTCAACAAGTTGTGTGGAGAGGGCTAGGGTGGCGCCACAATTATAAAAAGGCGCACCACTATGACTGCCATGGCCCCGTGTCTGGACCGTCCTGGACTCCTGCCCCGCTTGTCTTCCCATCACCTGTCTCGCGACCGCTTGATCGAGCCGTTACTGGCCTCGACAGCGCGGGTGAAACTGCTCTGTGCGCCGGCCGGCAGTGGCAAGAGTGCGCTGCTCATCGAGTGCCTGCTACGAGCGCCGGAACAGTGTCATGTCTGTTGGCTGCCGTTGGCGGGTGCGTCATTGACTGCCGGCGAATTTCGCCAGCGGCTGGCTCGGGCGTTGGGATCGGACTCAGCGGACGAACCCGGGTTGCTGACCTATCTGGCGCAATTGCAAACGCCGACCTGGCTGTGTCTCGATGACTATTGCCGCACGCCCAACCCGGAGCTGGATCTTTTGCTCGACCGGTTGTTGGCGATCAGCAGTCCGATGGTCACCTGGTGGCTGAGTAGTCGCCGCCGCCCACCCTGCAATTGGCCACGCCTGCTGCTGGCAGATGAATTGTACGATTGCGAGCGTTCCACGCTGGCTTTCACCCAGACGGAAATCGCCCGACTGCTGCACCATCTTGAACCGGAGCAGGCCGCGAGGCGTGCCAGCCGGATTGTCGAACTGAGCGGCGGCTGGTGCGCGGGCGTGAGGATTGCGCTGCTGCAAAAATGCGACTGGTCACGCAACGAGCAACTGCACGGTCGACCCGACACGCTGCACGATTACCTGGAGCACGAACTGTTCAGCATTCTGACCCCGGAGCTCACGGAAGCCTGGCGGGTGCTCGCCCATCTGCCCCGATTCAATGCCCGGCTGTGCGACCACTTGTTCGGTGCGGGAGAAGGCGCCCAGTGCCTGAATACCTTGCAGTCGTTGGGTTGTTTTATCGAGCCCTGGCAGGACTCGACAGACTGGTTGCAGATTTTCGCGCCGCTCACGCAGTTGATGCGCGAAGAACAATGGCCGGAGGGACGCTCCTGGCATCGTCGCGCCTGTCAGTGGTTCGCCGCCGAACTGGACTGGAAAGCCGCATTTGAACAGGCCTTGCTGGCGCAAGAGTTCGAAGTCGCGGTCAGCCTGTTGCAGCATTTCAGTTTCGAGCACCTGTTCGAGGAGCAGACCGTGGTGCTGTTGTTGCGTCTGCACGAGCGACAAGGCGAGGAACTGATGCTGGGCTCACCGCAATTGGTGGGGCTGATCACCGCGGCGTTGCTGTTCGCCGGTCGATTCGAGCAGGCGGGCGAATGCATTGAGCATCTGTCGCGCTTCATGCCTCAGCCGTCGGCGCTCGAGCAAGGGCAACTGATTGCACGATGGCAGGCATTGCAAGGTTGGCTCCAGCATTTGCTGGGGCATATAGAGCCTTCGCGGGCGCATTTGCTGGAGGCGCTCAGCGAGCTCGGCCCGGAATTGTGGAGCGCCCGGCTGATGTGCCTGTCCGGCTTGACCCAGCAAGCACTGCTGCAAGGCGAACTTGACGTGGCGCACGCCCTCAACCGTGAAGCGTTGTGCCTGGCGCGCGCACAAGGTTCGCTGGTGTTTGAAGGGCTGTTGGAACTCGACCACGCGCAATTGCTCGAGCAACGGGGAGCGTCCGGCAGGGCCGAGCAATTGCTGGCGAACATGCACGATTTGCTCGTCCAGCGGCAACCGCTGGCCGAACCGTTGCTTGGGCGGATTGCCTTGCGGCGCGGGCGTTTAAGCCTGTCTCAGGGACAAGATGCACACGCGGCCGAGTACTTCGAAAGCGGGCTGCAGATAGGCCTGCGCAGTCAGGACAAGCGCGTGCTTTACGGGTTTCTGGGCCTCGCGCAACTGGCCGCCAATCGCCTGGACTACGCCCAGGCCTTTGTCCTTCTGCGTGATGCCGAACGCTTGATGCAGCAACGACGTATTCCCGACACGGTCTATCGCGGAGCTTTGCTGCACATCAGCTGCCATTTCTGGTTACAGCAGGGGCGTCCGGAACTGGCCCATGAAGCGCTGACCCGGGTGCTGCGTCACTACCACGGCCCCCATGCACGTCAGGCGCCGCCGGCCACGCTGGAGCTGATCCCCAGCCTCGAATACCTGCTGGTGCTGACCGACGTTTATCAGGGGCAGGCGCAATCACCGGTGCAACGGCTCGAGTGTCAGTTGCAGTCAGCCAGGCAGCGGGGGATGTCGGGGCTGCAAGCGCAGTTGCACCTGGCACTGGCCGAAGTCGCCTGGCTGACGGGTGACATGCTCATCGCGCGCCAGTCGTTGCAGGAGGGTGTGGCGCTGATCGAGCGCTGCAATCTGCGACAGACCCTGCGCGATCTTCAGTTGCGTCAGCCACGGTTGCCAGAGGCCATCGGGCGCGCCGAGCCGGGTCACCCTCCCGAGTCGGGGCCCTCGCTGCAGAACAGGTTGAGCCAGCGTGAAATAGAAGTCCTCGAATTAGTCGCGTTGGGTAACTCCAATCAACAGATAGCAGATCAATTGTTCATATCGTTACATACAGTAAAAACCCACGCGCGACGCATTAACGGGAAGTTGGGGGTGGAGCGTAGAACCCAAGCGGTGGCGAAGGCGAAAGTGTTGGGGTTAGTTGTTTGAACGTTGGCCTGTTTACGAATGCATACAAGTAGTGGGGTGTACTTCGGGGTTTCAGGTGTTTATAAGTTATGCGTCGGCACGGTCAATGAGTATTGGTCTTTTTGGACGTATGTGGGTCGACTCATAATTAATTGAAAGGACGCAATTTATGAAAACCGGTTTACTCGAAGAAGTGAGTGCGAAACTCGACAGGATTTTTCGGGATATGGAATACACGATCAATGTCGATGATACCTACCTCACTTCGATAGTCATCAATGATCTGGGTGAGCAGGTCGTTGATTACTCGCAAAGTCTGAGTTGGGCGATCATGGAGAAAGTGCAGGCGGATGAGCTGCCGGCTTTCAGTGAAAAATATGCGGGCGTATTTTCCCAACAGTGGACCTTTGAATCTGCCTATAAAATTGTTGGCCTGGATATTCAACAAGTCAACTTGTTCGGACGCGCAGTGGTCGAGTCCTATCGCTAAAACTAATCAATAGATTATCTGTCCGACAACGCCGCCATGGCTGGCGGCGTTGTCGGATTATTTGTTTTTTAAATGTGCAAAAGGAAGCGCGCATGAATATTAAAGTTTTAGCAGGCGGCGTGCAGGAAGCACTTCTGAGACCGTCCACGCGGATGCTGGCGGAACAACCGCAGCAGATTCCCGATTGGCTCCGGCGTGCCAGTGAAGAAGATCGCCAGTATTACTTCGACACAGAGCAGGCGTTGGCAAAACATGAGCAAGCAGTGGATGAACTGCTGAAAGAGGCCCTCTCTCTCAGAGCGTTCGCCCATTTTTATGCGAGTGAGTTTCTCAGGATTCTAAGCGGCGAAGTGATCGATCCACAGCAGGTCTTCGTCAGCGCCCGGCATACGTTTTATGTCGGTCAGCAGAAAGTCGTTCAGCGCAATCGGCTGACCCTTCCCGAGTTCATGCTCAACGGTTTGCATGACCCGGCCACTGTCCCGCTGGAGATTGCCCTTGAAGGCGAAGCGCTGCCTGTCGACGTGACGAGGCAAGACCTTCTGGACGTGATGGGCGATACCAGCATGCGTTCGCTGTACTCGGACAAATTTGAGCAGAAGTACAGCAATGAAGAGGTTATCCGTGCTTTGCAGGCTCGCCTGGACAGCGGCACCAGCCTGAGTTCGCTCAGTGCGAAATTGAAGGCGCACATCAGTGATCAAAGTCTGAAGATTGTTGAGCTGGCCAGCCAGCAGGCTAAAGGCTATTCGGCGGGAGAGCTGTCGTTCGACGGCTGGGGTAAACCTTTTCATGGGCTGATTGTTTACTGCGGGCCGGAAGGCGAGGCCGGTCCTTGCGTGCTTTATGCGCCGCAGGGGCCTGGTGGCAGAACGTGGCACGAGTTCGCGTCGTTCCGACAATTGAACCTGCACATGGCCGATTGGGTGGGGTCGCCAGAAGGGCGCAGCTACCTGAGCCGACAGGCTCACGCCACCGAGCGGGAAAGTATCGAATCGTACATGCGGTTGGTCCTGGATCTGCCCAGTCAGTGGCGTGGCATCAAGCGCGCAGCCTGGCCCGGATCGGAAGGCGCGGTGCTCCGCCACAGCGTGTTGCTGGGTATCGACTGGCTGCGAGGCGAGCTGGAGGTTGTCACCCCCGCGGGGTATCGATCCGCGTCGGCCTATCAGCGGAAATATTTTGCCCGCCTGAACACCGAGCTCAAAGCGCTGACGCGGCTGGCCAGCCACGAAGCAGGGCTGATCAGTTACGAAAAATTCGCCTTCAATCTGGTGAAGAAGATGGCGGACGATCTGATGGCGGATAACGGCGAGACGGTGTCGGTCAATCCCGATCTGATCATGGTCGAACTGGATGCCTCGCAATCGATGACGCTGACTCGACTCATCATCAAAGAGCATCACATCACCGAAGAAAGCGGGCCGGTGCATAACCCCGGCATTTACCCGCGAATTCGCCTGTTACCGGGTCATCCGCCGATGTCGAGTCTGCTGGATAACTACATCGCCAACTGGTCGAAAGCGTTGCGTCCGGGTGAAAAATACATCGACATGCTGAATTCGGATTATCTGGATGAACGCTCGACCGGTTATGCCTTCAGACGTGACGTGTATGTCGACTTGCAACTGCATGAAATGCACCGGGCTGCATTGGCCGAGCTGTTTAGCGGTGCGCTTCAGCGCGACGAGTATTATCGGATCGAACAGGCCATTGACCGGCTGCGCGAGCTGCAAGCCAATGACCCTGTCAAGGCTGACTATCCCGATTCTCCCAAGCGCGACGGTGTTTACAGGTTTCATCTGGAGCACCGTGCGATTCAGGGTGTTTATGTTTTTCGCATGATGAACAACGGCGTCGCTCAGGATCTGTTGTATACCCCGCATGCGCCGGATGGCCGATGGTTTCGACCGTTGGCTGATTTTTCCAGGTCGATCAGGCAATGCGGTCTGGGCACTTATTACTGCAAACGTGCCCGGTTCACTGACCAGCGAGTCATCAAGGCCTACGTTGAAGAGGTCATGGGCGGCAGGGACGACGTCGAACCGCCGGCGCTGCAAGTCAATAGCCGGGTTTTCGACTTCTCGCTGTGCTATCGGGAAATGATCGGCCAGATCATTAACGGGGTGGATGCCCAGACCCGCAGCCTTATCGAAATTGTGGCGAAGCTGTCCTATGACGCTGCGGTGGCGGCCGTTGCAGTCGTAGCGTTGGTGTACCCGCCGATTGGCCTTGGGCTGAGTGCCATCGTTGTGGCGAAAGGTGTGTTTGAGGGCGGGCTGGCCTACCACGAAGGTGAGAACGAAAAAGTCTTCTCCAGCTTTCTCGATTGCATGCTGGAACTGGCGACATTGCACATTGGCAAAGCGGGATTCACCCCGATACAGAAATTGATCGCCAAGCGGTTGGGCGATGTGAATACCTGCTTTAGCGTTGTCTCGACACTCAGTGGCACCACGGTAGATCTGGCCGTCATTACCGAACTCATGAAGGAGGCGCTGGCCGAGCCTGATTCCAGCGAGCAGACGCTGCTGTCATAACCCCGACTAACCGGATACGGCCGTCGGCTCGTAGCCCATCCGCCAGCTCACGGCCCGCGTCGCCGCCAGCAACCGCTGCGCCGCCGGGCCGTTTTCGTCGGCGTGGAACAATGAGGCAGGGCCGACAATGGTCATGACCGCTGCCACGTTGCCGACGGCATTGAAAACAGGTGCCGACAAGGCATCGACGCCCGGCATCAACAAACCATGCACATGGTGCAGACCGCGCTCGCGGATCTGTTCGCACAATGCGGCATAGGCCTGATCGTCTGCCAGCGCATGGGTATTAGCGTTGTGCAGTTCCTGCTCGCGCAGGTCCATGGTTTCTCGCTTCGGCAAGTAGGCGCCGAACACCAGCCCGGTCGACGAGCTGAGCAGCGGCAACACCGAGCCCAATTGCGTCACGACTGTCACCGCGCGCACCGCCGGTTCGATATGCACCACGGTCGCGCCTTGATTACCCCACACCGCCAAAAAACACGTTTCGTTCAATTCATCGCGCAGCTCGGCCAAGGGCAGGGCGGCGACTTTGAGCACGTCCATACTGTTGAGTGCGGCGAGCCCCACACGCAAGGCTTCGCGACCCAGGCCGTAGTGGTTGGTGGCGGTGTTCTGTTCGGCAAATCCGCTGGCGATCAATGCCTGCAAATAGCGGTGAACCTTGCTCGCCGGCATCTGCACGTGCTCGGCCAGTCGCGACAACGAAGTCGATGGCGACAGCTCGGCCAGTGCCTTGAGGATGTCGGTGCCGACCTCGGCCGAACGGACTTTCTGTTTGTCGTTGTTGCGCGGCGTTTCCATGGAGGCGGTCTGATCCCGAGACGAATGGGCGTCTTTATAGCTTGACGGTCAACACCAATCAAATTACGTTGTGCGTAATTGAATTACGATAAAAATAACCCAGGCGTGCCAGGACCTCTCAAACAGAGTGACAGGCCATTGCCTACTCCCTGTTCAGGAGGCTCCATGAACCTCGATTCAACGGCACCCGCGCTGGCTTATCAGTCCGGCTTCGGCAACGAATTCAGTAGCGAAGCGTTGCCCGGCGCATTGCCGATTGGCCAGAACTCCCCGCAAAGAGCGCCATACGGTCTCTACACCGAACTGTTCTCCGGCACGGCATTCACCATGGCCCGCAGCGAAGCGCGGCGCACCTGGATGTACCGCATTCAGCCGTCGGCCAATCACCCGGCGTTCGTCAAACTGGATCGGCAACTGGCTGGCGGCCCATTGGGTGAAGTGACCCCCAATCGCCTGCGCTGGAACCCGTTGGATATCCCGACCGAGCCCACCGATTTCATCGACGGGCTGGTGAGCATGGCGGCCAATTCCGCGGCGGAAAAACCGGCCGGGATCAGTATCTACAGCTACCGCGCCAACCGCTCCATGGAGCGTGTGTTCTTCAACGCCGATGGCGAGCTGTTGCTGGTGCCGGAACAGGGACGGCTGCGCATCGCTACCGAACTGGGCGTGCTGGAACTTGAACCGCTGGAAATCGCCGTGCTGCCGCGCGGTCTGAAATTTCGCGTCGAACTGCTCGACCCACAGGCGCGCGGCTATATCGCGGAAAACCACGGCGCGCCATTGCGCCTGCCGGACCTCGGACCGATCGGCAGCAACGGCCTGGCCAATCCGCGAGACTTCCTGACCCCGGTCGCCCATTACGAAAACCTCAAGCAGCCAACCACACTGGTGCAGAAATTCCTCGGCCAGCTGTGGGGCTGCGAGCTCGATCATTCGCCGCTCAACGTGGTCGCCTGGCATGGCAACAACGTGCCGTACAAATATGATCTGCGCCGTTTCAACACCCTCGGCACCGTCAGTTTCGACCATCCGGATCCGTCGATTTTCACCGTCCTGACGTCGCCGACCAGTGTTCACGGTCTGGCCAATCTCGACTTCGTGATCTTCCCGCCACGCTGGATGGTGGCCGAGAAAACCTTCCGTCCGCCGTGGTTCCACCGCAACCTGATGAACGAATTCATGGGCCTGATCAAGGGTGAGTACGACGCCAAGGCCGAAGGCTTCGTGCCCGGTGGCGCGTCGCTGCACAGCTGCATGAGCGCCCACGGCCCGGATGGCGAAACCTGCACCAAAGCGATCAACGCCGAGTTGGCCCCCACGAAAATCGACAACACCATGGCCTTCATGTTCGAGACCAGCCAGGTGCTGCGCCCGAGCCGATTCGCCCTCGACTGCCCGCAACTGCAAACCAACTACGACGCCTGCTGGGCCACGCTGCCCGCCACTTTCGACCCGACCCGGAGATAACCCATGACTCAGACTTCCATCACTCGTAGCTGGGTTGCCTCCGCCAACGGCCATGCGGATTTCCCGCTGCAAAACCTGCCGCTGGGGGTGTTCAGCGTGAAGGGCGGTGCGCCGCGTAGCGGTGTGGCGATTGGTGACCACATCTTTGATCTGGAAGCGGCGCTGGAGGCCGGCCTGTTCGAAGGCGCGGCAAAAACGGCTGTCGAAGCCACCCGAGGCGGTCAGCTCAATGCGTTTTTCGAACTCGGCCGCGAGGCTCGCGTCGCCCTGCGTGAACGCTTGATCGAACTGTTCAAGGAAGGCAGCACCCTGCACGGCAAGATCGAAGCCCAAGGCGCAAAACTGCTGCCGCTGGCGGCAAACTGCGAGATGCACTTGCCGGCGAAAATCAACGATTACACTGACTTCTACGTCGGCATCGAGCACGCGCAAAACGTTGGCAAACTGTTCCGTCCCGACAACCCGTTGCTGCCGAACTACAAGTACGTGCCGATTGGTTATCACGGTCGCGCATCGACCATTCGCCCCTCCGGCACCGACGTTCGCCGTCCGAAAGGCCAGACCTTGCCTGCCGGCCAGACCGAGCCGACCTTCGGCCCGTGCGCGCGTCTGGATTACGAACTGGAACTGGGTATCTGGATCGGCCAGGGCAACGAGCTGGGCGACGCGATCGCCATCGGCGATGCCGCCGATCACATCGCCGGGTTCTGCCTGCTCAACGACTGGTCGGCGCGGGATATCCAGGCCTGGGAATACCAGCCGCTGGGGCCGTTTCTGTCGAAGAGTTTCATCACCAGCATCTCGCCGTGGGTGGTGACGGCCGAAGCGCTGGAGCCGTTCCGTCGCGCGCAACCGGCGCGTCCTGAAGGCGATCCGCAGCCGCTGCCATACCTGTTCGACAAACGCGACCAGGCCGCTGGCGCCTTCGACATCGAACTGGAAGTGCTGCTGCTCACCGAAGGCATGCGCGAGCAGAACCTGCCGGCCCATCGCCTGACCCTGAGCAACACGCAACACATGTACTGGACCGTGGCGCAACTGGTTGCGCATCACAGCGTCAACGGCTGCCAGTTGCAGGCAGGCGATCTGTTTGGTTCGGGTACGTTGTCGGGGCCGGAAAGCGGTCAGTTCGGCAGTCTGCTCGAAATCACCGAAGGTGGTAAAAAGCCGATCGAACTGGCCTCCGGCGAAGTGCGTAAATTCCTTGAAGACGGCGACGAAATCATTCTGCGTGCCCGTTGCAGCCGAGACGGTTTTGCCTCCATCGGTTTCGGCGAATGCCGCGGCAAAGTGCTGCCGGCGCGTTAAGAGGATCGGGTCATGGAGCTCTATACCTACTATCGCTCGACCTCGTCTTACCGGGTGCGCATCGCGCTGGCGTTGAAAGGGCTGGATTACCAGGCGCTGCCGGTCAACCTGATCGCACCGCCGGGGGGCGAGCATCGCCAGCCGGCGTATCTGAGCATCAACCCGCAAGGCCGGGTGCCGGCCTTGCGCACTGATGAAGGCGAGTTGCTGATTCAGTCACCGGCGATCATCGAGTACCTGGAGGAACGTTATCCACAGGTGCCGCTGCTGTCCAAAGACCTCGCCGCTCGCGCGCATGAACGCGGCGTGGCGGCGGTGATCGGTTGCGATGTGCATCCGCTGCACAACGTCAGCGTGCTCAACCGGCTGCGACAGTTGGGGCACGATGAAACGCAGGTGGTCGAGTGGATTGGACACTGGATCGGCCTGGGCCTGGCGACGGTCGAGCAGTTGATTGGCGATGAAGGTTACTGCTTTGGTCCGACGCCTGGCGTGGCGGATGTTTACCTGATCCCGCAGTTGTATGCGGCTGAGCGCTTCAACATTTCGCTGGAGGCATATCCACGGATTCGGCGAGTGGCGGTGCTCGCTGCCCAACACCCGGCATTCATCAAGGCGCACCCGGCAAACCAGCCAGACACCCCCTGAATCCGTAGGAGCCGGCTTGCTGGCGATCAATTCACCGCGGTTTTCCTGATGGACCGAGGTGCCTGGATCGCCAGCAAGCCGGCTCCTACGGAGTCAGTGGACGATCGAGTTGGGCGGCAGGTGGCCCAATCGTTCAGTCAGCCGAATCCGCTGGATCGGATCGTCACTCAGCAGTAGCGCGTGCTCCAGATCAAAACGCTCGGCGTTCGGGCAGTCCAGCCGTTGGTACAGGCTGGCCCGGGCCAGGTAATCGGAGGCGCTTGCGTTGCCCAGCTCCAGCACGCGTTCGGCATCGATCAACGCACCAATGTAATCATCGTGAGAAAGGTGCAACTGGCGCAGGTTGCGTGACAATCGCTGCAGCATCTGCACCGGCTCGGCAGTCAGCAGATGTTCGGCACTGAGCTTCATGTTCGGGCCGTACTGACGTTGCAACAGTTCACGGCAATCGTTGGGGTACAACCGGCGTCCACCGCACGGGTCGAGCAAATGATCGGCCCCCGGAACCCGCAACAGGAAATGCCCGGGGAAGTTGACCCCGACCATGGGGATTTCCAGGCCTCTGGCCAGTTCCAGCGCAATCAGCCCCAGTGCCAGCGGTTGTCCGCGCCGGCGCTCCAGCACTTTGTCGAGCAAGGCAGCTTGCGGGCGCAAGGGGGTAAAGTCGTCCTGGGCGAAGCCCAGGTCATTGAGGCGTCGCAACAGCGGTTGAGCCAGCTCGCTCACCGGCAGCATCGGCAGGCCATAACTGACGCGTTGTTGCAGATCCTTGAAGTTGGCCAGGACCGCCTCGGGATTCACTTCCTTGTCATGCTCGACGGACATCCACAGCGCCGCCTCGAACAGCGCGGGCGGTGATCGTTGCAGACAGTCGAAGAAACGTTGGCGGGGCGTCATCAAAATCTCCGGGGCATGCCTCGTTTTAGCCTCGTCTGCGGCGTTCGTCCAGTGCCGTGCCGGGTTATGTCGAAACCGCTGAATAGCCGTACTGCTTATTCCGGTGCGCTTCTGCAATTTTTGGGCGCAAGCCTATACTGGCGACTACAAGAAGTGATTCGGGAGCCCTACGATGTTCGCTCTCATGCAAAGCACTCGCCTTGAATCGCTGCATCTGAGCGTCGACCCGGCCACCGGGTTGAAGGCGGTCATTGCCATCCATAACAGCCGTCTGGGGCCTGCCCTGGGTGGGTGTCGTTACCTTGCCTATCCCGACGACGAGTCCGCGGTCGAGGATGCCATTCGCCTCGCCCGAGGCATGAGTTACAAAGCGGCGCTCGCCGGTCTGGCGCAGGGGGGCGGCGTGGCGGTGATTATTCGACCGGTCCATGTGGAAAACCGCGCGGCACTGTTCGAAGCGTTCGGCCGCTGCATCAATCAACTCGACGGCCGCTACATCACTGCCATCGACAGCGGCACCTCGGTGGCGGACATGGATTGCATCGCCCAACAGACCCAACACGTCACCAGCACCACCTCGGCGGGCGACCCGGCGCCTCACGCGGCGATGGGGGTGTTCACCGGCATTCGTGCCACCGCCATGGCTCGCCTGGGCAGCGATAACCTCGAAGGTTTGCGCGTGGCCATTCAAGGCCTGGGCAACGTCGGTTATGCCTTGGCCGAACAGCTGCATGCCGCCGGTGCCGAACTGCTGGTCAGTGACATCGATCACGGCAAGGTGCAACTGGCCATGGAGCAACTCGGCGCTCACCCGATCGCCAACGACGCGTTGCTCAGCACGCCTTGTGACATTCTCGCGCCGTGTGGCCTCGGCGGTGTGCTCAACAGCAATAGCGTGACGCAATTGCGATGCTCGGCAGTGGCCGGTTCGGCGAACAACCAACTGACTCATCTGGAGGTCGCTGATCAACTGGAACGGCGAGGCATTCTTTACGCGCCGGATTATGTGATCAATGCCGGCGGGCTGATCTACGTCTCGCTCAAACACCGCGGCGAAGAACTGACGACCATTACCGCCCACCTGTCGAAAATCAGCTCGAGGCTGACCGAAGTCTTTGCCCATGCCCAGGCGGAGAAACGTTCGCCAGCGCGGGTGGCAGACGAATTGGCGGAGAAAGTGTTGTACCGATAAAGGCTCACGACGTCCTTCACACCGCTGGCAAATTCCAGAGTCCTGACTACGCTGCAAGCGGGATGGCGCAACGCCACCCGCCCGGTTGATGAGGGCCTGCCAGCGTCTGGGGCAATCATGACTGGCGCAATGCTTTTTCGTGATTTCAAGGAGCGAATCATGTCTTCCAGTTCTTCTCTCACCTGCAATTTCACGATCAATTCCAGTCTTGATATTGGCGTGTCGTTTGTCAGCGACGATAACGGCGCCAATTATGGCGGGCAGATCACTATTTTCACCCCTGGCACCGCGGGTCCGGTGAGCACCGGTTTATGGGACAGCGACGGCAACGTCTTCTTCACCCTCTACCAGTCTGAAAATCCGGCCATCAACTGTGTGATCAACTCGGGATCGACGCCCGGTTCCTGGGACCCCTATATCGAGGTCGCCCAGCAAAATGGCCTTACGTGCACCATCACTGGCCCAGTGCAGCAACCCGGTGAAAATACGTTTGGCTATACCCTCGACGTGGTGCCGAGCGCCGGCGTTGGTCAGGGCACCGTTTCGGCTCAGGCAGCCGGATCGCCGACGCCTCAACACGTTGCGCGAATGTTGCTTCCTGCGGGCGGCAAAGAGGCATGGACGCTGATCATGCAGGGCAACTCCCCGGTGCCCGACGAAATCAGCGTTGGCTCGCCGGTCGTCATGGCGTGGGCGCGGTTCGACGATGGGACTCAGGTGGCCGGCGGTGTCTACAAATCCGACACCCCGACGGATTACAACGTCAAGTTCATGTGGGTGCTGGACGCCGCCGGTAATCAGTATCCCGGTTGGCCCATCGACGTCAGCGATCACGAGGACTTCCTCAACAATGGCTACCTGTTTTCACTGACGCCCGACAGTGATGAAGTCTACCTGCTGAACGTCGTTGAACGACCATGGGTGAAATCATGAGCACTACTTACACGTTCTCCGTCAGCCTGTTGGACGCGAGCGTCAGCCCGAACGGCTTGCAGGTTTGGCAGAGCGGCACGTTGACGCTCGATAGCGGTTCTGTAACGGGCGCATTGGAGCTACCGGATTTTTACAAGTATCCGATCCCGTACGAGGGAAGCGCCGTATCGCCATCAACGTTGGCAGGGACAACCATCGAGGCCTCGGGCAAAAGTGCCGAAGCACAGATCACCTTCACGGTGACCTACGACTTCGATGGTTTTCTTTTCAACGGCAGCTATCTTGGCGGTTTGATCAGCGTGCTCGACTACGGCGCACAAGAGACCTATCTCTACGTCATCCAGGGGCTTTCTTCGCAGTCGCCATCTGGAGCGATATTCCGTGGTGGCTCGACGGCTGCGGACAAGAGATCGCCGCGAACGGCCTGATCCCCGGTTTTTCGCAGGCATGAAAAAGGCCCTGAGCCATTCGACTCAGGGCCTATTCAATTCGGGCGTTGCTTACTTCGGCGTCTTGGCAGCTTTGGCTGGCTTGGTTGGCTCAGCAGATTCAGTTACTTCAACGGGTTCAGCTTTTTCTACCACTTGCGCCGGCGCATTCAGCAGTTCGGACAACGCATCCGGCTGGCTCTTGAACGCCTTGGCGAACACATCGCGGTTCTTCGCCATGTAGATCCCGGCTTCTTCCACTTGCTGCTCGGTCAGGGACGGAACGGCTTTTTGCAACACTTCAGCCAGTAATTCGGCCAGTTCGAGCATTTTGTCATGACGGTCAGCTTCGGCTTTATCCATGAACAAGCGCTCCAGATCTCGGCTGCTGCGGTATACCACTTCGACGGCCATTCACCACCTCACATGCCTTCACGATAGTTGTCTGTTTCGACCACTGTATTTATATACAGCGAAAAGGATAAGCGAATCCCTGCGCTTTGGGTAGTGGCTTTTTAATGTAGACCGAATTCAGGGTTTGTCATGTGAACCGTGGCGCTCCATTCGCGAGCAAGCCCGCGACCACGGGGTCGCCATTGACCTTTGTGGGAGCGGGCTTGCTCGCGAAGGTGTCAGTCCACACACCGCTGACGTGTCTCGTATCACTCAGCCATCTTCTCAACTCGCAGCCTCTGGCCTTTTTTCTGCATGCAGAACAACCGTCACGTCCAACCCGTATCGTCCGCTCGAACCGAGCTAAGGAAGAATCATCGTGAAAATCAACTGGGCCGAGCAACTGCGGCAGAACGTGCATCAACTGGCCGAGTCACTGGGCAATCTGTTCGTCGAGACTTTCCACTACCTGGCGCTGTTCGCCATTGGTGCGGTGACCGCGTGGGCAGCGGTGATGGAGTTTTTGGGGATGATCGAAGAGGGACACATCAAGATCGATGACATCTTGCTGTTGTTCATCTACCTCGAACTGGGTGCGATGGTCGGCATTTATTTCAAGACCAACCACATGCCGGTGCGCTTCCTGATCTACGTGGCGATCACCGCGCTGACGCGTTTGCTGATCTCCAACGTCTCGCACCACAACCCGCCTGATCTCGGCATCATTTACCTGTGCGGCGGGATTCTGCTGCTGGCGTTTGCGATTCTGGTGGTGCGTTACGCCTCGTCGCAATTCCCTTCGGTGAAGATCGAACACCCGCAACGCAAGATCGGTGCGGGCTCCGGCGAGCATCCCGAAGTGGAGAAAGGCGAGATTTAAAGGCGCATGGCTGGCCGCGGCTGGCCTTTGGTTGGCGGCGGCAGCTTGTGGTTGTCGCCGTCGGTCATGGCTTCGAGGATGGTCATGGCGCACTGTCCCTGTTCGATCGCAATGCCGAACTGGATGCTTTGCACCAAACGTTTGAGGCGCTTGGGGTCATTGCGTTGCTCGGCGCTGATCATCCGCTTGGCCACGATACGGCCACTGTTGGACAGGGTCAGCATGATGCTGCCGTCCAGACCCTGAATGCTCAGGTTGATCTGGTAATCCGGTGCAAAGGCATCGGTAATGAGCTGAAAGGGGTTGTCCATGATGCGTCACCGCCTGATTGAACGTGCAGTTATTGACCGGCCATGATCGGGTTGGTTCGCAACGCTGGACCATCGGCAGTCGCTCGCTGAGGTTTTCAAAAATCCTTTTGCCTCGTCAGCGATGTAGCAAGGGCCATGCCGGAAAAATTGTCGAACAATGATCGCCTCTTTAGGAACGAGCTTGCTCGCGACGGTCGTCAATGATTACACGTGTTTACTGGCTAAGCGCGGTGCTCTGAAGTCCATCGCGAGCGAGCTCGCCTCTACAGGAGATCTTGCCCGTTTCGGGGCGTGTGTTCGCTGAGGGTGCAATCAGAGCGATCAGCACTCCACCCAGCTCACCGCCAGGCCTCCCCGTGATGTCTCTTTGTATTTGTCATGCATGTCAGCGCCGGTATCGCGCATGGTGCGGATCACCCGGTCCAGGGAAATGAAGTGTTTGCCGTCGCCGCGCAGGGCCATTTGCGTGGCGTTGATCGCCTTCACGGCAGCGATGGCATTGCGCTCGATGCACGGCACTTGCACCAGGCCGCCGACCGGGTCGCAGGTCAGGCCCAGATTGTGTTCCAGGCCGATTTCGGCGGCGTTTTCCAGTTGCTCCGGCGTGGCCCCGAGCACATCCGCCAGGCCAGCGGCGGCCATGGCGCACGCCGATCCGACTTCACCCTGACAGCCGACTTCGGCGCCGGAGATCGAGGCGTTTTTCTTGCACAGAATGCCGACCGCCGCCGCGCCCAGAAAGAACGCCACGACATCATCGTCCGACGCGTCCGGGTTGAATTTCATGTAGTAGTGCAGGACAGCGGGAATGATCCCGGCCGCGCCGTTGGTAGGCGCGGTGACCATTCGTCCTCCGGCGGCGTTTTCTTCGTTCACGGCGAGGGCGAACAGGTTCACCCATTCCATCGCCGACAGCGTCGAAGTGATGACATTCGGCTTGCCGATTTCCAACAGGCTGCGATGCAATTTCGCCGCACGGCGCGGAACATTCAGCCCGCCGGGCAGGATCCCTTCGTGCCGCAAGCCCTGCTCGACGCACTCGCGCATCACCGACCAGATATGCAGCAAGCCCTGGCGGATGTCGGCTTCGCTGCGCCAGGCCTGTTCGTTGGCCATCATCAATTCGGAAACCCTGAGCCCATGCTGATTGCAGAGCTTGAGCAGTTCGGCTGCACTGGAAAAGTCGTATGGCAGCACCACGTCACCGGCCGGCGCGATACCGGACTCGGCTTCGGCCGCTTCGATGATGAAACCGCCCCCGATCGAGTAGTACGTTTGCTCTGACAATTCGCCGGTTTCGCCGAAAGCTGTCAGAGACATGGCGTTGGGGTGGTAGGGCAGGCTTTCGTCGAGTAGCAGGAGATCGCGTTGCCAGTCGAAGGCAATGGTGGTTTGGCCGGCCAGATTCAGTTCGCGGCTCTCAAGCAATGTGTGGATGCGGCTGTCGATGGAGGTCGGATCGATGCTGTCCGGCCATTCGCCCATCAGACCCATGACACAGGCGCGATCAGTGGCGTGGCCGACACCGGTGGCCGAGAGGGAACCGTACAGGCGGATTTCCACTCGACGGACGGCATCGAGCAAATTCTGCTCGATCAGTGCCTGGGCGAAGGTCGCGGCGGCGCGCATCGGGCCGACGGTGTGGGAACTGGACGGACCGATGCCGACTTTGAAAAGATCAAAAACACTGATAGCCATGCTAAAGCCTATACAAACAATGGAAGTGAAATCGCTGCCATTTTTGTAGGCCAAGCGCAATGTCGGCGATACTGCCTGCCTCGGTCCTACGTGACCAACGAAACTTCCTAAGACAGCCTTTAGCAGGACTAAACAATGAGCCGCCAATTGCACGCCCAGACGTATGTCTGGCTGCACGTGTTTTCCTGTGCCGCGCGGCACCTGTCGTTCACCCGATGCGCTGAAGAACTGCACATCACGCCGGGTGCGGTCAGTCAGCAAATCCGTCAACTGGAAGAACGGTTGGGTTTTCGACTGTTTCATCGGCGTGCGCGGGGGGTGGAATTGAGCGCGGAGGGCCAGCGACTGGCCATTACCGTCAACGAGGCCTACGGCAGCATCGACGCCGAATTGCGACGACTGGACGCTGGAATGATCAGCGGGACTTTGCGGGTGCGCTCGATTCCATCGTTCCTGAGCAAATGGCTGACCCCGCGTCTGCCGCGCTTGCAGCAGCGTTTCCCGGACATTCAATTGCGCCTGGTGGCGGAGGACAGCAGCGTGCCGTTGCACGAGGGCGACTTCGACTTGGCCATCGATCTGAATGACGGCAGTTACCCCGGCTTGTTATCCACAGCGTTGCTCGACGAGCAGATCTTTCCGGTCTGCGCGCCGAGCCTGTTGCGCGGGCGGCCGCCGTTGCACGGCCCGGCAGACCTGTCGCACTTTCCGTTGTTGCACGACATCACGGCCTGGCGCGGCAGTTATGAGTATGCGGAATGGGAGTTCTATCTCAACGCCATCGGCTTCGAGGGCGCGGACGTGCGGCGCGGGCACACGTTCAATCGCAACCACCTGACCATCGAAGCGGCCATTGCCGGAATGGGCGTGGCGATCGCGCGTCGCACCTTGCTGAACGATGAACTGGAGCGCGGGACGTTGATTGTGCCGTTCGGTCTCGCGGTGCCGAATCACAAACGTTACATGCTGCTTTATGCGCCGGGGGCGCTGAGCCATCCGGGCGTGCGTGCGGTGCATGACTGGCTGGTGGAGGAAGCGGCGGTTTTTCGAGGCCTGCACCCGCTGGCGGAGCGGCAGATGTGAGCAATTGTGACAAAGAAGTGAAGCGACCCAACTCCCGACCTTAACAGCGCTTTTGCTCCTTGTCCGGCTTTTTTTGCGAATGAAAATTTATCTTTTTTCAGGGGTTGAATTGTTCGACGCACAGACCGATTGTGTAACCAAGAGGTCACGGTGATGAAGCCCAAGGGCCAGCCGAAGGGCCTCTCGCGAGCTAGCTGAAATAAGGGATGAACTATGCAAATCCAAGTCAACAGCGATAACCATATTCAAAGCAGCATCCGACTGGAGGAGTGGGTACGTACTACCATTGAGAGCACGCTCGAACGTTATGAAGAGGACCTGACACGCGTCGAGGTCCATCTGCGGGACGAAAACGGCGACAAGCCAGGTCCCCATGATTTGCGCTGCCAGCTGGAAGCGCGGCCAAAAGGCCACCAACCGATTTCTGTCACCCATAAAGCCGAAAACCTGGAACTGGCGATCGACGGTGCGGCTGAAAAACTCGAACATGCGCTGGACCATCTGTTCGGCAAACTGCGGGGCAAACCACGTGCCGCTGTGGTGCCGTTCGAGAGGCGTGCAGCCGATGCGCTGCTGGAAGACGAGTTTCTCGAGAACGAACAGGCTGCACTGAATGGTTGACGCCTGAATCACCTTTTACTTTCCACTACTGAAAACGGGCCTGCTTATGCAGGCCCGTTGTTGTTTCTGGGGTTGGTAAATTCTTCAGGTCGATGAATACCTGTGGCGAGGGGATTTATCCCCGTTGGGCTGCGAAGCGGCCGCAAAATCTGCAACCACCATGCATCTGGTCCATTTTTTACGACTGCTTTGCAGTCGAACGGGGATAAAGCCCCTCGCCACAAGGATGTGTGGCCCAGGCATCATTGGATCAAAACCCAGGAAAAGCCGGATCTTTTTGCGTATGAGAATATTTATCATTAATATTGCGGCTTTGTTGGCCTCCTGACTTTCTCGCGGCCTCACCTGTTCCAAGGCCGAAACATGAAAGTACTTCCCGTTTCCTATCGATTGGCCGTCACCTCGCGAGTGCTGGCGGCGGTGCTGGGCGGCTATATCGTCGCGGCGCTCGCCAGTGTCAGCCTGAGTCTATGGGCGTCCATGCCCCGCGCCGACGCGGTGGTGACCGGGATGATGACCTCGTTTCTGGCCTACCTGTGCGCGGTGATCTGGTGCTTTGCCTGCCGTAGCGCATGGCGGGCCTGGCTCGGGTTGATCTTGACGAGTCTGGTGCTGGCGGTAGTTTCGGGGCTGGCGTATTGGATGGGCCACTCATGAAAGAGGGCTTTCGTCAGGCGATGGCCTGGCTGCACACTTGGGCCGGGTTGATCTTCGGCTGGTTGCTGTTCGCGATTTTCCTGACCGGCACGCTGGCCTACTTCAAGGACGAAATCAGCCACTGGATGCAGCCGGAAATTCCTGCCCGTTCGGTGAGTTCCGAAGCCAGTCTGACCCTGGCGCAGAACTACCTCCAGCAACACGCCGCCGGTGCCTCGCGCTGGCTCATCGACTTGCCCGATGCCCGCGAACCTGGCTTGTCAGTACGCTGGCAGCAGAGCCCGGCCAAGCGTGGCGAACGCGGCCAGTTCACGGAAAAACTCCTCGACCCGCAAACCGGCGCCGAAGTGCAGGGCCGCGAAACCACAGGCGGCGAGTTCTTCTACCGCTTCCACTTTCAACTGCAGATGCCGTATCCGTGGGGGCGCTGGCTGTCGACCATCGCCGCTATGGTGATGTTCGTCGCGCTGATCAGCGGGATCATCACCCACAAGAAAATCTTCAAGGACTTCTTCACCTTCCGCCCGCGCAAGGGTCAGCGTTCCTGGCTCGACGGGCACAATGCCGTGGGCGTTCTGGTGCTGCCGTTCCACCTGATGATCACCTACAGCAGCCTGGTGATTTTCATGTCGATGGTGATGCCAGCGAGCATCCTGGCCTCCTACAACTGCGATGTCCGGGCGTTTTTCGATGAGGTGTTTCCGGCGTCCTCTACGCCTGAGCTTGCGGGCAAACCGGCACAGTTGGCGCCGCTGGCACCGTTGCTGGAACGGGCTCGGGAGCAGTGGTCGGGTGGGCGTGTCGGGCGCCTTACCGTGAACCATCCGGGCGATGCGCATGCCTCGGTCGTGCTGGTGCGTGATGGCGCCGACCGTGTGGTCCACGACTTCGGCAGCGCCGTGACCTTTAACGGCGTCACTGGACACTTGCTCGCTACGACGCCGGAGCAATCGCTGCCGAGGGCGATTGCCGGCAGTTTCTACGGTTTGCACATGGGCCATTTCGCCGGCCCGGTGCTGCGTTGGCTGTACTTCATCTGCGGGTTGGCCGGCACGGCGATGATCGGCACCGGGCTGGTGGTCTGGCTCGGCAAGCGTCAGCTCAAACACGCGAAAAGCGGCGTGATGCCGTTCGAGTTGCGGCTGGTGGAAGTGCTGAACATCGCCGGCATGTCCGGACTGATGGTCGCCGTGGCCGCGTTCTTCTGGGCCAATCGTTTGTTGCCGGTGGACGTGGCCGGGCGCGCGGATTGGGAAGTGAACAGCTTCTTTATCGTCTGGGGCTTGAGTGTGTTGCATGCCATGGCCCGCCGTGGCCGTGCGGCGTGGGTCGAACAGTTGGCGCTGGCGGCGCTGCTGTTTGGCGCGGTGCCGGTGCTGAACGCCCTGACCACACCGTATCACTTGGGAATCACGCTGGTGCAGGGCGATTGGGCGATGGCCGGTTTCGACCTGACGTGTCTGGGCAGCGGTCTGTTTTTCGCCTGGGCCGCGTGGAAAATGCAGCGTTCGGGAACGGCTGAAGCCGTTATTCGACAACGTGCGCAACCGATCACCCCTGAGCGAGAGGTGAACTGAATGTTGCTGGCCCTGTTGCTCTGTTACGGCGGCTTCACCGCGCTGTGTTTGTCGATGGACCGGCATCACGCCGAGCTGTTGGGCTGCAAGCCGTCGGCCCGTCGCCGCCGGGGCATGAAGCTCGGTGGCTGGGGATTGCTGGCCTTGTCGCTGTGGGCGGCGGTGTCTTCGACCGGTTGGGGGCTTGGGTTGGTGGAGTGGTTTGCGGTGCTGATGCTCAGTGCATTGCTGCTGGTGCTGTTGATGCCCTATCGACCGCGTCTGGCGTTGTCACTGGCGGGTGTGAGTCTGCTCATCAGCCCCGTTGCCGCGTTTGCGCAGTATTGAACTGATGATCACCCGTCCTCCTGACTCCCACGACGAAGAACCTCGCGAAGCGCGTGCGCATTTCCTGCAGGTGTTCTTGTCCCAGCGTTCGCAAATGGAAGCGCTGGTGAACCGCCGCGTGGGGTGTCGGGCAACGGCGGCGGATCTGGTGCAGGATTTGTTTTTGCGCTTCTGGCGCCGGCCGCTGGTGCAGGTCGAAGAGCTCAGCACGTACCTGTTGCGCTGCGCCGGCAACATCGCCATCGACCACTTGCGCAGCGAAGGTACGCGCGTGCGGGTCAATGAAGGCTGGCAACCGGATCAACCCGACAGCCACGGCAGTGAACCCCAGGCTGCGCTGGAGGCCGGCAATGATTTGCGCCACGTCGAAGCCGCGTTGCGCGCGTTGCCCGAGCGCACGCGCCAGATTTTTCTGCTCAATCGCATTCACGGCCGCAAGTACGCCGAGATCGCGAAGGCCATGGGGTTGTCCCAAAGTGCCGTGGAAAAACATATGATGCGCGCCCTCGAAGCCTGCAAGGCCAGCCTGCGGGATCCCGAACCGCGCACGCCAGGGAAAGCACCGTGAATCAGCTTGACCGCGTCACCCCGACGCCCGTTCAGGTGCAGGCCGCTTTCGCCTGGCTGAGTCTGTTGCATGACCAGCCGAGCAGCGGCGACCAGGCCACGTTCAGCCATTGGCTGCAAGCCGACCCGGCCCATGCCGAGGCCTACGCCCAGGCGCAAGTGGTGTGGGAATTGAGCGAAGTGCCGGCGCGTACGTTGGCCAATGAAGACGCGTTTGCCTTGCAGGGCTACCTCAACGCCATGAATCAATCGCGTCGCAGCAGTGTTCGGCGCTGGTCCGGTGCGCTGGCGATGGCGGCGTGCCTGTTGTTGATGATCAGCCTCGGCTCAGGCTGGCAGCCGATGCGCTGGGTCGACGACCTGGGTGCTGATTATGTATCGGCACCGGGGGAAATTCGCACCGTCACGCTGGCAGATCAATCGCAGGTCACCCTGGATGCCGACAGCGCCATCGCCGTGGATTTCAGTCGCGGCGAGCGCCACGTTCAGTTGCGTCGCGGCGCTGGTTTTTTCAGTGTGACGCACACGGGCGAGCCGTTTGTGGTCGATGCGCAAAAGGGTCAGGCGCGGGTGCTGGGCACGCAGTTTGAAGTGCGTTTGCAACCCCATGGCGCGCAAGTCACGGTGTTGTCCGGGCGGGTCGGCGTGACGGCGGACAAGCACGCCGAGCAACAGATTCTGACCGCGGGCCAGCAAATGGCTTACGGCGAAGGTGCGGCGGAAAAACTGCAGGCCGTGGACAGCGAAGCGCAGTTGGCGTGGCGCCAGGGCTGGCTCAATTACTACAAGGCGCCACTGGCCGAGGTGGTGCAGGACCTGCGACGTTACTACCCGGGGCGGATTGTGCTGCTCAATGATGAACTGGCGGCGCGGCGGATCAGTGGCAGCTTTCCGGGCAAGGATCCTCAGGCGGTGTTGAGTTCGTTGCAGGGGGTGCTGGGGTTTGAGCAGCATAAAGTGGGGCAGCTGATTATTTTGCGGTGAAGCAAAGTCTTTTGATCTTTTCAAATATTTTCAAAATTATGGTGAGGTAAACCCAAGCCCCATCCGTGTAGTGACTGAAACTGCGAGTCATTCGCATCCGTAGCGGTTCTACACAGGTCATGAGCAATGAAGTCCAGGGCAAAATCGGGTTCGGTCAAACAGTGGTTGGGTGCCTCGGCGCTGGTTATTTCGGCATCGGGCATTTCGGCTTTGGCGTTGTTGCCATTGAGCGTGGCATTGGCCGCTGAGGCCGACACGACGCAGCAGCGCTCGCAGTTCAACTTTGCGATGGTCGCCAAACCGCTACCCCAGGCCTTGAGCGACTTCAGCCGGATTACCGGCATCAGCGTGGTCTACACCGACGAAGCACCGTACGGCGTTACCGCGCCAGCCGTCAGCGGGCAGATGAGCGCCGAACAGGCGATCCAGCGTTTGCTCAGCGGTTCGGGTTTGACCTTCCGTCGCACCGATGCTCACACCCTGGCGCTGGAACCGCGGCCCACTGAAGGCGCCCTGAACCTGGGCGCGACCACCATCACCTCGGTGATGGATCAAACCATGAGCTACCAGCCGCCGCCGACCAGTTCGGTGATGCGCTCGTCGGCCTTGCTCCAGGAAATTCCCCAGACCGTCAACGTGATCCCGGCCCAGGTCATTCGTGACCAGGCGCCGCGCAACCTTGATGACGCGCTGGCCAACGTCAGCGGCATCACCCAGGGCAACACGCTGGGCAGCACCCAGGATTCGGTGATGACCCGCGGCTTCGGCGACAACCGCAACGGCTCGATCATGCGCGACGGCATGCCGGTGGTGCAGGGCCGTGGCCTCAACGCCACGGTCGATCGGGTCGAAGTGCTCAAGGGCCCGGCCTCCTTGCTCTACGGCATTCAGGACCCGGGCGGCGTGGTCAATATGGTCAGCAAGAAACCCGAACTCGAGCAGTACAACGCGTTGACCCTGCGCGGCTCGACCTACGGCGATGGTAAAAACGGCAGCGGTGGCGGCCTCGACAGCACTGGCGCGCTCGGTGATTCCGGGCTGGCGTACCGCATGGTGCTGGATCACGAAGACGAAGATTACTGGCGCAACTTCGGCACCCACCGCGAGACCCTGGTGGCGCCATCCCTGGCCTGGTTCGGCGAGAGCACCAAGCTGTTGTTCGCCTATGAACACCGTGAATTCCTGACCCCGTTCGACCGCGGCACGCTGATCGACCCGCGTGACAACCATCCGTTGGACATCTCCCGCGAACGTCGCCTCGACGAGCCGTTCAACAACATGGAAGGGCGCTCGGACCTCTATCACTTCGAGGCCGACCACGAGCTCAACGACAACTGGAAAGCGCACTTCGGCTACAGCTGGAACCGTGAAACCTACGACGCCAGCCAGGTGCGCGTCACGGCCATCAACACCGCCAAAGGCACGCTGACCCGCAGCATGGACGGCACGCAAAACGCGATCAGCACCGACCGCTTCACCACCGCCAGCCTCGAAGGCAAGGTCAATGTGCTGGGCATGCAGCATGACCTGGTGTTCGGCGTCGATGATGAGTACCGCAAGATCTACCGCGAAGACCTGATCCGCCAGAAAAGCCTGACCACGTTCAGCTACCTCAACCCGGTCTATGGCCGTGAAGTCGCCGGCACCACCGTCAGCCCGGCCGACAGCGCGCAGACCGATTTGCTGCGCAGCGATTCGCTGTTCCTGCAGGACTCGATCCACCTCACCGACCAGTGGATTCTGGTAGCCGGCGGACGTTTCCAGGAGTACGACCAGTACGCCGGTAAAGGTGTGCCGTTCAAGGCCAACACCGACAGCAACGGCCAGAAGTGGGTGCCGCGCGCCGGCCTGGTGTACCGCTACACCGACGAGTTGTCGTTCTACGGCAGCTACACCGAATCGTTCAAACCCAACTCGACCATCGCACCGTTGAGCGGCAGCAGCACCGTGCTCGACGGCAGCGTGGCGCCGGAAGAAGCCAAGTCCTGGGAAGTCGGCGCCAAGCTCGATATTCCGGGCCGTGTGACGGGTAATGTCGCGTTGTTCGACATCAAGAAACGCAACGTGCTGGTGGCCAACTCCGAAGGGCCGGTGACGATCTACAGCGCTGCCGGCGAAGTGCGTTCCCGTGGGCTGGAAGTGGATCTGACCGGTCAGCTCAGCGATCGCTGGAGCATGATCGGCAGCTATGCCTACACCGATGCCGAAGTGACCGAGGACCCGACCTACAAAGGCAAAAAACTGCAAAACGTCGCCAAGAACACTGGCTCGCTGTCGGCGGTCTACGACTTCGGCACCATCGTGGGCGGGGATCAGTTGCGGGTCGGCGCGGGCGCGCGGTATGTCGGTGAGCGGGCGGGCAACGCGGTGAATGATTTTGATCTGCCGAGCTACACCGTGGCCGATGCATTCGCCACCTACGACACCAAGGTCGAAGGGCAGAAGGTCAAGTTCCAGCTCAACGTGAAGAACCTGTTCGACCGTACTTACTACACGTCGGCGGCGAGCCGGTTCTTTGTGTCGATGGGGGATTCGCGGCAGGTGTCGCTGTCCAGCACCTTGGAGTTTTAATCACACACCGCGTCATCGTTCATCGTCGGAGCGCCGCCCGGAGCAAGCCCGCTCCCACAGTTGGAATGCATTCCCCTGTGGGAGCGGGCGTGCTCGCGAAAGCTGCCTGACAGGCGCCGAAAACATTAGGCCTACCGCAAAAATGCCTGCCGATACTCCCCCGGTGTCCCACCCAGAACCTGCCGAAACCGGTTGGTAAAGTGACTCGCACTGGCAAACCCGCACGCCAGCGCAATCTCCCCCAACGGCTGCGATGTTGTCCGCAACAACTCCCGCGCCCGGCTCAGCCGCCGCGCCAACACATACTGATGCGGCGGTAAACCAAAGCTCTCCCGGAACATCCGCGCAAAGTGATACTCCGACAGCGCGCACAACCCAGCCAATTGTCCCAGGCTGATGGCTTCGGCCAACTGATTGTCGATGAACTCGACCAACTGCCGTCGCTGGTGCGCTGCCAATCCGCCCTTGAGTCGCAAGCCGTCGCGCACCCCGACCTGGCCTAGCAGCACGTGGCTGAGCATTTCATGGGCCAGGCTGCTGGTGAGCAGGCGTTCGCCGGGTTCGTTCCAATTGAGCGTGAGCATCTGGCGAAAGCGTCGGGCTTGCTGCGGGTCGTCCAGAAAAGTCCCTTCGCGCAACTGCAGCTCGCGAGGTTCGCGGTCCAGCAGCGTGACGCAACCGAGGGCGAACTGTTCGGGACTGAAATACAGATGGGCCAGGCGAATGTCGCCGTTGATCACCCAGCCTGACTGATGGTCGGCGGGCAGGATGCACAGCTTGTCCGGGCCGCCCTTGGTGTCGGGCCGGTCGCGGCGAAAGGTGCCGGTGCCACCGGCGATGTAGCAGGACAGAGTGTGGTGGCTCGGCGCTTCGTAGTCCTGGGCGTCGTGATGGTTGCTCCACAAGGCTGCAGCCATACCGTCACCGAGCTCGGCGCTGTGCTCGAGGCGAGCATTGGGCGAGCGGTTGAGGGCTTGAAAGACTTGCAGTGATTCCAGTGCGGGCATGATCGCTTCTCTCCAACGCCTTGCATCCTACTCCGTAGACCTTGAGCTGCCAGCCTCTGCACCGACAAAAGCGCAAGTTTATGCAAGTGCGAAAAGGTTTGGCGCAGGACACTGGGCACCTATTGAGGAGCCTTCGCCATGAACCTTTCGCTGTACCTGCTGACCGTGCTGATCTGGGGCACCACCTGGATTGCCCTGAAATGGCAATTGGGCGTGGTGGCCATCCCGGTGTCGATCGTTTATCGCTTCGGCCTCGCCGCGCTGGTGCTGTTTGTGCTGTTGTTGCTCAGCCGCAAGCTGCAAGTGATGAACCGTCGCGGACACCTGATCTGCCTGGCGCAGGGGCTCTGCCTGTTCTGCATCAATTTCATGTGCTTCCTGACTGCCAGCCAGTGGATACCCAGTGGCTTGGTGGCCGTGGTGTTTTCCACCGCCACGCTGTGGAACGCCCTGAACGCGCGGGTGTTCTTCGGCCAGAAAATCGCTCGCAACGTCCTGCTGGGTGGCGCGCTCGGTTTGCTGGGGTTGGGTTTGCTGTTCTGGCCAGAACTGGCCGGCCACACCGCCAGCCCCGAAACCTTGCTCGGCCTGGGCCTGGCGTTGCTTGGAACGCTGTGTTTCTCGGCGGGCAACATGTTGTCGAGCCTGCAGCAGAAGGCTGGTCTCAAGCCGCTGACCACCAACGCCTGGGGGATGGCATACGGCGCGGCGATGCTGTCGGTGTGGTGCCTGGTCAAAGGCATTCCCTTCGACATGGAATGGAATGCACGTTACATCGGCTCGTTGCTGTACCTGGTGATTCCGGGCTCGGTGATCGGTTTCACTGCCTACCTGACGCTGGTCGGGCGCATGGGCCCTGAGCGTGCAGCCTATTGCACGGTGTTGTTCCCGGTGGTGGCGCTCAATGTGTCGGCGTTTGTCGAAGGCTACCAATGGACCGCACCGGCGCTGGTGGGGCTGGTGATGGTGATGCTGGGCAACGTGCTGGTGTTTCGTAAACCCAAGGCGCCGATGGTGCAGGGGAATGGCAAGTTGGCGTGAAGACTTTTCGGATCGAGTGCGATTGCACTTAACGCTCGATTCGGAGGGCCACATACATCATTAGCGGCAGGATGAAATCGACAATATGTCGAGCCCAGTCTTTGTAGTTCCATCGTTGTGATTCATCCATGTTGAACCACTCGACACCAATGATCTGAAAGCAGACGTAATAGATAAATACGGCGATCAACAAACCAGTCAGTGCGTACTTCTTGGCCTCGTGGAATTTTTTGGCGCTGGTGTTTATGTTCTTGTAAAGATGGTAAGTGCCCATCATGCAAAAGACCGTGAAGAGCACTTCGAGGGTAATGATTAACCAGTAGATCCTGTGGTGGGCCATGGGTGAGGTAATGGCGCGATAACTGTATTTTTCGCGATCGAGGGTGGTGTCCATGCTGAGGATGTGGGCGATGTATTCGTAGTTGGTTGGGTAGTCGGTGAAATTGCTAACCAACATAAAAAAACCAAAGAAGCTAATGAACAGCATCAGTGTGGCTTTGCTGATTCTGATTGTTTTATCGGTCGTTAAATGATTCAAGGGAACAGTTCTCCAAAACAGGTTTCCGTCAGGACGGTTAAGTAAGGAGAGTCTATAGCTTGATGTGTTAGTTGAGGCGTGGGCACAATTGCAAATTGTGTAGTGTTGGCTTTTTAGTTGCCGATGTTTAGTTGTAGGCGGGCAGGCGCTTTAATCGCCTGCCCACATGTTTATCAGCCTTTCCAGACTTGCGGGTTCACCAGGTCTTGCGGTCGTTCACCCAATAAGGCGCTGCGCAGGTTGGCCAAGGCACGATTGGCCATCGCTTCACGGGTTTCATGGGTCGCCGAGCCGATGTGCGGCAAGGTCACTGCGTTTTTCAGTTGATACAGCGGCGATTCGGCCAGCGGTTCTTTCTCGTAGACATCCAGCCCGGCGCCACGGATCTGATTGTTCTGCAGCGCTTCGATCAGTGCCGGTTCGTCCACCACCGGACCACGGGCGATGTTGATCAGAATCGCACTGGGTTTCATCAACGCCAGTTCGCGGCGGCTGATCAGGTGTTTGGTCTTTTCACTGAGCGGCACCACAAGACAGACGAAATCGGCCTCGGCCAACAGCTCATCCAGGCTGCGGAACTGCGCGCCGAGTTCTTGTTCCAGCGCGGTTTTACGGCTGTTGCCGCTGTAGATAACCGGCATGTTGAAGCCGAGCCGACCGCGACGGGCGATGGCTGCGCCGATGTTGCCCATGCCGACAATGCCCAGGGTTTTGCCATAGACGTCGGTGCCGAACAGCGGCGCGCCGACGGTCGCCTGCCATTGACCGGCCTTGGTCCAGGCATCGAGTTCGGCAACGCGACGGGCGCTGCTCATCAGCAGGGCGAAGGCCAGGTCGGCAGTGCTTTCGGTGAGGACATCCGGCGTGTTGGTCAGCATGATCCCGCGTTCGTTGAAATAGGCGACGTCGTAGTTGTCGTAGCCAACCGACACGCTGGACACCACTTCCAGTTTGCTCGCGTTCTCCAGTTGCGCCCGGCCGAGCTTGCGACCCACGCCGATCAGGCCATGGGCGTGGGGCAGGGCTTCGTTGAATTGAGCGTTGATGTCGCCGTTTTTCGGGTTGGGCACGATGACGTCGAAGTCCTGCTTGAGGCGTTCGATCATTTCAGGCGTGATGCGGCTGAAGGCGAGGACGGTCTTTTTCATGGGAGGAGGGCTCGTCGGGCGTGGAGAATGCCAAGCACGCTAACATTCTTCCCCGCTTTTATGCGAGTGCCCGGATGGTTCGGATGCACGCGTTTCTCTGTAGGAGCCGGCTTGCTGGCGATCCAGGCAACTCGGTCCGTCTGGCGCACCGCGTCGCCTGGATCGCCAGCAAGCCGGCTCCTACGGATTGGGTGTTATGAAGCTGTTTTACCAGGCCTGGTCGCTGATTTTTCTGCGACGCCCAAAGCCTACCCATCTCGCGTCCCACACGATAATCGACAGAACGTGTCGGAAACATCCTGGGACACCACACCCTTTGTGGGAGCGGGCTTGCTCGCGAAGGCGTCGTGTCAGCCAACATCTGAGCTGAATGACACGCCGCTTTCGCGAGCAAGCCCGCTCCCACAAGGAGGATCAATTCGCCAATCGCGCCCCTGCCAGACTCCCGCTCAACTCATACGCCGCCAGTTCCGCCTGATGCGCCGCCAGAATATCCGGCAACGAGCCGCGCAAATACTCGACCCAGGTCTTGATCTTCGCATCCAGGTACTGCCGCGAGGGGTAGATCGCATACAGGTTCAGTTCCTGCGACCGGTAGTTCGGCATCACCCGCACCAGCGAGCCATTACGCAACCCTTCAATCGCCGCATACACCGGCAACACGCCGACACCCATGCCGCTGGTGATCGCGGTCTTCATCGCGTCCGCCGAGTTCACCAGGAACGGCGAGCTTTGAATGGTGACCATTTCCTGGCCCTCGGGCCCGTCGAAGGTCCACTTCTCCAGTGGAATCACCGGGCTCACCAGGCGCAGGCACGCATGGTTCAGCAAATCGCTGGGTTTCTGTGCGCAACCGTTGGCTTTCACATAGGCCGGTGAAGCGCAGACGATGCTGTAGGTGATCCCCAGACGCTGGGACACAAAACCCGAATCCGGCAGTTCGCTGGCGAGGACGATCGACACGTCGTAGCCCTCGTCGAGCAGGTCCGGCACACGGTTGGCCATGGTCAGGTCGAAGGTCACATCCGGGTGAGTCTTGCGATAGCGGGCGATAGCGTCGATCACGAAGTGCTGACCGATGCCGGTCATGGTGTGCACCTTGAGCTGCCCGGCGGGGCGCGCGTGGGCGTCACTGGCCTCGGCCTCGGCTTCTTCGACATAGGCCAGGATCTGCTCGCAGCGCAACAGGTAGCGCTTGCCGGCCTCGGTCAGGGCGATGCGGCGGGTGGTGCGGTTGAGCAGGCGGGTTTGCAGGTGGGCTTCCAGGTTGGAGACCGCGCGCGAGACGTTGGCCGTGGTGGTGTCGAGTTGCACGGCGGCGGCGGTGAAGCTGCCGGCCTCGGCCACGTAACTGAAGGCGCGCATGTTTTGCAAAGTGTCCATGGGGTGCTCTCGGGTGCGATGGCAAATTGTGACACAACGTTTCAATGTCTGAGACCCCGACCAAGGGATTATCGCGTTAACGGTAACAAAGATTCACAGGAATACCGGCTTATCGCCAATCAACCCCACCTCTAAAATTGCGCCGACTGTAGGAGCCGGCTTGCTGGCGATGGCATCACCACGGTCTGTCAGCCAGACCGCGGCGATACCATCGCCAGCAAGCCGGTTCCTACAACCTCCTCTCTTTCAGGAAATCGCAGCAGTGCCGCGTCGCATCAGCAGAGCGCTTCAGACGCTCAGTGTTTTGGCTTTAACCCTGGCAATCAGCGGCTGCATCGGAACCGGAGGTATTGCCCCGCAGGGCAAGGCACTGGAGGCCAATTCCCTGGCCACTGACGAAGCCATCCAGAGCGCCGCGCAGGACGCTCACTGGCCCACGGCACAATGGTGGCAAGCTTACAGCGACCCCCAATTGAACCGCTGGATCGACCTTGCGCTGCAAGGCAGCCCGACCATGGCCATGGCCGCCGCGCGGGTGCGTCAGGCCAGATCCATGGCGGGCATCGCCGAGTCGGCCGAGTCGCTGCAGATCAATGGCCAATCCACCCTGAAGCGCCACAACTGGCCCACCGATCAGTTCTACGGGCCGGGCGAACTGGCCAACACGACGACCTGGGACAACAACGCTGCGCTGGGCTTCAGCTATGCCCTCGACCTTTGGGGGCGCGAAAGCAATGCCACCGAGCGCGCCGTCGACATGGCGCACATGAGCGTCGCCGAAGCGCGCCTGGCCCAGCTCGAGTTGCAGAACAACATCGTGCGCGCCTACATCGAACTGTCGCTGCATTACGCGCAACGGGACATCGTCGCTGCGACCCTGAAACAGCAACAGCAAATTCTCGACCTCGCACAGAAGCGTCTGAACGGTGGCATCGGCACGCACTTCGAAGTCAGCCAGGCCGAAACGCCGCTGCCGGAAACTCACCGCCAGCTCGATGCCCTCGATGAAGAAATAGCCCTCAGCCGCAACCAGCTCGCTGCCCTGGCAGGCAAGGGGCCGGGCGATGGCGCGCAGTTGCAGCGACCGACGCTGGCGTTGGGCACGGCGTTGAAATTGCCGTCGTCGCTGCCCGCGCAATTGCTCGGCCAACGTCCGGACGTGGTCGCCAGTCGCTGGCAAGTCGCGGCGCAGGCGCGGGGCATTGATGTCGCTCACGCCGGTTTCTACCCCAACGTCGATCTGGTCGGCAGCCTCGGCTACATGGCCACCGGCGGTGGAGCGCTGGAATTCTTGACCGGAAAGAAACTGAATTACAGCGTCGGTCCGGCGATCTCGCTACCGATTTTCGACGGCGGCCGTTTGCGTGCCGAGCTGGGTGAAGCATCGGCCGGTTATGACATCGCGGTGGCGAAGTACAACCAGACGCTGGTCAATGCGCTGAAGAACATCTCCGACCAGTTGATCCGCCGCGAGTCCATGGACAAGCAGCAAACCTTCGCTGCCGAGTCCGTGGCCACCGCACAGAAGACTTACGACATCGCGATGATTGCCTATCAACGCGGGCTCACCGATTACCTCAACGTGCTCAATGCCCAGACGCTGTTGTTTAAGCAGCAGCAGGTTCAGCAGCAGGTTCAGGCCGCGCGGCTGAGTGCGCACGCCGAATTGGTGACCGCGCTCGGCGGTGGACTCGGTACGGGCAACGATGTGCCGAAAGACAACCAGACCGCTGCACCGAAAACCCCGGCCATGCTGAAGATATTGAATTGAACAATGACCCTGTGAGAGCGGGCTTGCTCGCGAAAGCGGTGGGTCAATCAATCTCGATGTCGCTTGATACACCGTCTTCGCGAGCAAGCCCGCTCCCACAGAGGCCGAGTTCTGGCCGCACCATTTTTCACCGATGAGCAGGATTCCATGACTCCCTTGCCCGCACCTCTGCGCTGGCTGTATTCCCTCGAATGGCGCCGGGGTTTCTTTGAATGGGCACGCAGCGACGGCGTGACCTGGGTCTACATTTTCAAAGTATTGTTCGCCGCATTCCTTACCCTGTGGCTGGCGATGCGCCTGGAATTGCCGCAGCCGCGCACGGCGATGATCACGGTGTTCATCGTCATGCAGCCGCAAAGCGGACAGGTGTTCGCCAAGAGCTTCTACCGTTTTCTCGGCACCTTGACCGGGTCGGCCGTGATGGTCGCGCTGATTGCCTTGTTCGCGCAAAACACCGAACTGTTTCTCGGTTCGCTGGCGATCTGGGTCGGCATCTGTTCGGCGGGTGCCGCGCGTTATCGCAACTTCCGTGCGTATGGTTTTGTACTGGCCGGTTATACGGCGGCGATGGTCGGGCTACCCGCGTTGGCGCATCCGGAAGGCGCCTTCATGGCGGCGGTGTGGCGGGTGCTGGAAATCTCCCTGGGGATTCTCTGCGCCACGGTGGTCAGCGCCGCGATTCTGCCGCAAACCGCCAGTGCGGCCATGCGCAACGCCTTGTATCAGCGCTTCGGCGTGTTCGCGTTGTTCGTCACCGATGGTTTGCGCGGTCGCAGCAAACAGGACACGTTCGAAGCGAGCAATGTGCGCTTCATCGCCGAGGCGGTCGGCCTGGAAGGGCTGCGCAGCGTCACCGTGTTCGAAGACCCGCACATGCGTCGGCGCAACGGTCGGCTCAGTCGCCTGAACAGCGAATTCATGGGCATCACCACACGCTTCAACGCCTTGCACCAATTGCTTGAGCGCTTGCGCAGCAGCGATGCCGATCACGTGGTCGCGGCAATCAAACCGGGGTTGCAGGACCTCGCCGAAGTGCTCGACGGCTTCAGCGGCCGTGCCCTGACCAGCCCCGACGCAGCACGTCTGACGACCGCGTTGACGACCTACAAGCACAACTTGCCGGCGCGAGTTCGCAGTCTGCGGGCGGTCTTTCAGGAGACCAGCCCGAGCGACGCCGAGCTGCTGGATTTTCACACCGCGTACGAGCTGCTCTACCGCTTCGTCGATGACCTGCACAGTTATGCACAGACCCACGCGTCCCTGGCCGATCACCGCCATGAACGAGAGCAATGGGACGAGCCGTTCACCCCGCAAACCAACTGGATGGCATCCGCCGCTTCGGGGATTCGCGCGGCATTCATATTGGTCGTGCTCGGCAGCTATTGGGTCGCAACGGCGTGGCCGAGCGGGGCGACCATGACCCTGATTGCAGCGGCGACTGTCGGGTTGTCCGCCGCGACGCCCAATCCAAAACGCATGGCATTTCAGATGGCCTGCGGCACGTTCCTCGGCGCCCTGATCGGCTTCGTCGAGATGTTTTTCATCTTCCCGTGGATCGACGGTTTTCCACTGCTGTGCGTGATGCTTGCGCCAGTGATCGTGCTCGGTTCCTTCCTGACTTCGCGCCCGCAATACGCCGGTGTCGGCCTCGGCTTGCTGATTTTCTTCAGCACCGGTTCGGTGCCGGACAACCTCACCGTGTACAACCCTTACACCTTCATCAACGACTACATCGCCATGGTGCTCGGCATGCTGGTGTGTGCGGCGGCGGGGGCGATCATCCTGCCACCCAACAGTCGCTGGCTGTGGCGTCGGCTGGAGCAGGATTTGCGCGGGCAAGTGGTCTACGCGATCAGCGGCAAACTCAAAGGACTGGCCTCCAGTTTCGAAAGCCGTACGCGTGACCTGCTGCATCAGGCCTATGGTCTCGCGGCCGGCCAGCCGCAGGTGCAACGGGACTTGCTGCGCTGGATGTTCGTGGTGCTGGAAGTCGGTCACGCGATCATCGAGCTGCGCAAGGAACAGGCGATTCTGCCGGTGCACCCGGCGTATGCCGAATCGCAGCCGTGGCGCCAGGCAATCCGGGTGATGGGCCGCTCGCTGGTGCGGCTGTTTCTGCAACCGAGCCAGAGCAATCTGGAACGCGGACTGATTGCGGTCGATCACGCGATCAGCCGTGTGCAAGCCACCGACGAACCCTTCGCACCGCACTTCGATACCTCGGCGTTGCGTCGGGTCAAGAGCTACCTGCACTTCATCCGCACCTCGTTGCTCGACCCGCAATCACCGCTCGCCGCTTACGTGAACACCTCGCCTCAAGGACTTGAACATGCCTCGTGAAATCGCCTTCCACGGCGTGTACATGCCGACCATGACGCTGATGTTTTTCATCGCCGCAGCACTGGCCTGGGCGCTGGATCGGTTCCTGTCCGGGTTCGATCTGTACCGCTTCTTCTGGCACCCGGCGCTGCTGCGCCTGAGCCTGTTTACCTGTCTGTTCGGCGCCCTGGCGCTGACGGTCTACCACTGACTCTCTATCACTGAAGAAGGCTCTGATGAAAAAGCTTTTCAGCCTGCTCGCCACCCTGCTGGTGCTGGCCCTCGCGCTATGGATCGGCCGGACCCTGTGGGTGCATTACATGAACACGCCTTGGACCCGCGATGGCCGTGTGCGTGCCGACATCATCAACGTCGCCGCCGACGTCACCGGTGAAGTGGTGGACGTGCCGGTGCGCGACAACCAACAGGTGAAGAAGGGCGATTTGCTGATGCGCATCGACCCCGAGCACTACCGCATCGCGGTCAAACAGGCGCAGGCAATGGTGGCTTCACGCAAGGCGACGTGGGAGATGCGCAAGGTCAACGCCCATCGCCGCGCCGACATGGATGCCTTGGTGATCTCCAAGGAAAACCGTGACGACGCCAGCAATATTGCCGACTCGGCCCTCGCCGATTACCAGCATGCGCAAGCGCAACTGGAAGCGGCCGAACTCAACCTCAAACGCACCGAAGTGCGGGCGGCGGTGGACGGTTATGTGACCAACCTCAACGTCCATCGTGGCGACTACGCACGCATCGGCGAAGCGAAAATGGCCGTGGTCGATATGAACTCGTTCTGGGTCTACGGCTTCTTCGAAGAAACCAAGCTGCCCCGCGTGCGCGTCGGAGACAAGGCCGACATGCAACTGATGAGCGGCGAAGTGCTCAAGGGGCACGTGGAAAGCATCTCGCGGGGCATCTATGACCGTGACAATCCGGAAAGTCGTGAGCTGATCGCCGATGTGAACCCGACCTTCAACTGGGTGCGCCTGGCACAGCGCGTGCCGGTGCGGATTCACATTGATGAAGTGCCGGAGGGCGTGCTGTTGGCGGCGGGGATCACGTGCACGGTGGTGGTGAAGCAGGATAGTGGGGTGTAACCGTTGGACCGAGGCGTCTGTATCGCCAGCAAGCCGGCGCCTACAAATATGCGTCGTGCACGATTCTTGGGTTCGACGCATGGCCTGTAGGAGCCGGCTTGCTGGCGATGGGGCCGACTCGGCCTGACAGCTCACGCCTTGCAGAAAGTCTCATGCAAATGCCGCCAAAGAATTTTGCCTTCCACCTTCTCGAACACCACAGTCGAGCGACGATCGGAGTGCAGGCCGGTCGCATCCGTCTGCTGCTCGCGGTAACTCACAGTGGCGCCACCATCATGTAGTGCGAGGCCACACAATTCGCTCAGCTCGATCCGGAACCCGAGTTTCTTGCCACCCGCCAACGTGAACAGCTCGTTCAACGCCGCAAAATCCAGCACCCGGCCCAACGGCGAGACCATTGAAAACTGCGGCGAAAAGCGCGTCAGCAGACGTTCGAGTTCGGACGCGTCCCTTTCTTCGGCCAGCCATTGTTCGATGGCGACGTGCGCCTGGATGACTTCGTCGAAGTATTCGGTGTAGTCGGTCATGTTTTATTCCTGACATTTTGTAGCGCCTGGATGGGCCGCTTCGCGAGCAAGCCCGCTCCCACATTTGGAATGCATTTCAAATGTGGGAGCGGGCTTGCTCGCGAAGCGGGCGACTCGGTCTCAGAGCTGCCCACGCAACCCGAACCGCTTCATTAACCCCGACTCCAGCAACCCTTTGGGCAACAGCCCCGCCATCAACGGCAACGCCCGGCTGCCATTGCCCAAGCGAACCAGCCGTGGTGGCTTGCTCTGCTGCACGGCCTTGAGCAAACCGGCGGCAAATTCACTGGCCGGCGTCGGATTGTCCTGAGACGCCTTGGCTCGCGCCCGAATGCCTTCTCGCAGTGGAAACCACGGCGACTGCTCGCTGATCAATTGCTCAGCCTCAGCCCCGGCATTCTTGGCAAAACTGGAGGCGATGGCGCCCGGCTGCACCTCCATCACCCGCACGCCAAACGGCGCCAGTTCCATGCGCAACGCATCGCTCAAGGCGTGCACGGCGGCTTTCGACGCGCAGTAGGCACCGGCGAACGGCGTGACCAACACGCCGGACACACTGCCGATATTCACCACGATCCCTTTGGCCCGGCGCAACACCGGAAACAGCGCGCGCGTCACGCCGACGATGGCAAACACATTGGTTTCGAACTGCCGTTGCATGGCCGGTACGCCACCGTCCAGTAGCGGGCCCATCGCCCCATAACCGGCGTTGTTGATCAGTACATCGAGGCCACCATGCCGTTGATTGATCTGTTCGCTCAACTGTTCGAGTGCCGCGCCATCGTTGACGTCCAGTTGCACGGCGGTAAAACCGGCTGCCGCCAGGACCGCCACGTCTTCAGCCTTGCGGGCGCTGGCCCAGACTTCGTAGCCGGCCGTTTTGAACGTGTCGGCCAGGGCGCGGCCAATGCCGCTGGAACAACCGGTAATCAACGCAACGGGCATGGCACGGTCCTTGTGCAGAAGAGAGAAAAGGGCTCAGTCGGAGAAACTACCCTGCAAACGCTCGGCGCGAAACTCCAGGGTTTGCGGGCGATAGCCGGGACGCAGTGGCGGCATGGGCAAACAGTCTTCCCAATTTGCCCCGGCCTGCAATTCGCCGGGGCCGCGATAACGCGGCGCGGTGTATTGGTTGTCGGCGAGGTTGACCGTATCACCCGGTGCGTAGGCGGCGATGCGCCAACGCAGCTCGGTCAGCGGCACATCGTTGCCATTGTTCATCTTCAATAGCAACGGGCGATCCGCTGGACACTGCTCCGGCGCGTAAGTGATGCGCAACTCAAGACGTGCCAATTGCTTGACTTCGCGGTTGTCCATCCAGATCACCCAAGTGGCTACCACGCCCAATCCAATGGCGGCCGCTACCGAGACGGGCAAGGCCTTGGCCGGGTAACGCAGCAACAGGATCAGCCAGGTGATGACCAACAGGACGCCGATAAACATGTCGCACAACCTCGCAGGAGAGAGGCTCATCCTACCTAAGGGCGGGTGTGCTTGGCGATGGGCGTGGTGAGGGCGACCGTTTGTCGAGCCTGTAATTTGTGACAGTAGCCATGCATGAGGTTTCAGCATTAGCTGGTGCAAATCGACATGAAGACAACTGATGCAGCCTCACTTGGCTTTCATACACCGCAACACCCCAAAAGTAGCGGTCGTTGAGCCGCGGGGGTTGGCTGTGCGCTCGGTGGATTATTACCGTGCCGTGGAGGAGGAAGGCGTCGATGCGCGGGTCAATCGCACGGTTCATGACCCTGCGGGGCGGGCGATTGCGCAGTGGGATCCGCGGTTGTTCCTGAATGCCTCGGCGCCGGCCAATCTGGTGACGATTCATGGCCTCTCGGGCACTGCCTTGTGCACCCTCAGTGTCGATGCCGGGCTGCATGTGAGTCTGTTCGGTGAAGCGGGTCAACCGGTTCACAGCTGGGATGGTCGGGGTTCGCAGCACTGGATGCACTACGATAATCAGCTGCGATTGACGGCGCTGTTCGAGCAAGCAGCGGACGGCGAAGCGGTTTGCGCGGAACGTTTGAATTACGCGGCCAACGATCAGGCGTTCGTTGATCACAACCAATGCGGTCAACTGATCCGGCATGACGATCCGGCAGGTACACAACTGTTCGAGGCGTTTGGATTGATGGGCGGGCTGCTTGAGCAGACTCGGCATTTTCTGCGCGCACTGGAGTCCCCCGACTGGCCTGAATCTGCAGCTGAATGCAATGAATGGCTGGAGCCGGGCCCCGGCGCAACCACCCATTCACGTTTGAATGCGCTGGGCGAGTCTGTTGAACAGACCGACGCCCAAGGCAACCGTCAGTTCTTTAACCACACCGTCGCCGGTCAGTTGCGCGAGGTTCGACTGCAGCTGCGGAATGACACAACGCAGAAAACACTGGTCAGCGCCATCCAGTACAACGCCCATGGCCAGACCGAGCGGGAAGTGGCGGGCAACGGCGTGATCACCATGGTCGAGTACGCCCCGGCAGATGGTTGTCTGATCCGTCTGCACGCCAAACGCGGCAGTCACGTGCTGCAAGATTCCTCTTATGAATACGACCCGGCGGGCAATGTGCTGCGCATCGAAGACGCTGCCGTACCCGTTCGTTACTTCGCCAATCAGCGCATCGAACCGGTCAACCGATACGACTACGACTCCCTTGATCAGTTGATCCGCGCGACGGGCTGGGAGGTCGGCGGCACAAATAAAGGCCCACAGTTTTCTGTCTTCGACGATCCCGCGCCACGGGGCAATTACTGTCAGACCTATCGCTACGATCGTGGCGGCAACCTGTTGGAACTCAGCCACAAAGGGCCGCAAAACCATGGACACCGCTTGGTCGCCGCGCCGTTCAGCAACCGCTGTCTGCCGGTGATCGAGGGCGTGGAGCCGGGTGAGGAGGATTTTCGCGCGGGCTTCGACAGCAACGGCAACCTGCTGAAACTGCAGCCAGGACAAACGTTGTTCTGGAACTTGCTCAATCAGTTGAGCGAAGTGCGGCCGGTAGGGCGTGATTCTGCGGCCTCCGACAGTGAACGTTACCTCTACGGTGCCGACGGCATGCGCGTGCGCAAAGTCCGTTCGATGCAAACCAATGCCCGAACGGTCATTGCTGAAGTGCGTTATTTGCCAAACCTGGAACTGCGTACCCACAACGGCACGGGCGAGGTGCTCCATGTAATCACCGTTCAGGCCGGGCGCAGCAGTGTGCGGGTGTTGCATTGGGAAATGGTGCCGCCGAATGACAGCGCCAATGATCAGTACCGGTTCTGTCTGAATGATCATTTGGGGTCTTGCACCCTGGAGCTCGACAGTGACGGAGAAGTGATCAGCCAGGAGCGATATCACCCGTTTGGGACTACGGCTTGGTTTGCCGGGAGGGGGGAGGTTGAGGCGAGTCGTAAAACGGTGAGGTATTCGGGGAAAGAGCGGGATGCGACAGGGCTTTATTATTATGGGTTCAGGTATTACGTGGCGTGGTTGCAGCGGTGGTTGAATCCGGACCCGGCGGGGGACATTGATGGGTTTAATCTTTACTCCATGGTAATGGGCAATCCGATTAAATATTTGGATCGTTGTGGTTTATCAGGCGGAGAAGCAGACAATCCTGCCGAGAATGCGAGTCGCTATGGTCTTAGTAGTAGAAAATGGCAGGAGGTGACTACCCAACTCATCTCTAGGCTTTTTCCTGAAACTCGACCTGCCGCTTTGATCCATCCAATGCTTGGAAGCAAACGCGAAACTTGGGCAGCGCAGGAAATCTTGTCCGACCCATCACGCACATTTGATGGCTCTCTTAAATTTAGAGGCATAAAATATTTTTCTGAAGAAGAACGCCAACTTTATCTTGTGTCCGTGAAAAGGGGGTTGCTTCATACAGCAGAAAATAAACTTTTAACTTCTTCTGCTGGAGCAGTTGTTAGAGGAAAGCCAATCACCCGGGAGATCCCAAGCACTACCTCGGCAGCTAACTGGAAAAGTACGCAAATGGCTTATGTGCTTAGTTGGAATCCCAATGCTCCAAATGAAAAACAACTATTTATATTTCCTTATAAGTTTAGGGAAGTTCATCACTCCAGCGGATTGGGCGGAGGCAGAGTTCTTGATGCCGGAATGATGACCATTTATAAGGGTAAGATTGCGTATATTGAGAGTAAAAGTGGTCACTATAAGCCTAATATGGAGCAAAAGATTCATACTCTAAATTTGCTTAAGACGTTTGGGGTGGATCTGTCGAGTACGTTTATTTCCAATTTTATTCCAATTAGACGTGCGGTTCCTGGTGATCCTAGTTCTCCACTGGTTCCAGACTTTGGGCGTGCAGATATATATAGGGCAGAAGATTTTTATAAAAAGCTTGGGGAGGGTGATATATCAAAAGCTCCTGCTTATGACCCGGATGATCCGAAGCGCTTACAGTACCAGACACAAGTATATTGGCCGGGTATTTAGTGTGTTGCAAATAGTGGACGTCATCGTCTTTGGTTTTCTTAAAGTGAATAGGCTGTGCGCTATTTAAACTGGAGAAACAGATAATGCACCGTCATACGCCAAAGCTTGTGGTTTTTGAACCTCGCAGATTGGCCGTGCGCTCGGTGGATTATTACCGTGGAGAGGAGGAGGCGGATGCAGAGTCTCGGGTCAATCACACGGTCCATGACCCGGCAGGACGGGCGATTGCGCAGTGGGATCCGCGGTTGTTCCTGAATGCCTCGGCGCCGGCCAATCTGGTGACGATTCATGGCCTCTCGGGCACGGAGTTGTGCACCCTCAGTGTCGATGCCGGGCTGCATGTGAGTCTGTTCGGTGAAGCGGGTCAACCGGTTCACAGCTGGGATGGACGGGGTTCGCAGCACTGGATGCACTACGACAATCAGCTGCGATTGACGGCGCTGTTCGAGCAAGCAGCGGACGGCGAAGCGGTTTGCGCGGAACGTTTGACTTACGCGGCCAACGATCAGGCGTTCGTTGATCACAACCAATGCGGCCGATTGATCTGTCACGAGGACCCGGCCGGAGCTGTGCTGTTCAACGACTACGGATTGACCGGCGCGGTACTCGAGCAGGAGCGGCGTTTTGCCAAGGAGCCGTCTCCCGGTTTCATCACGCACTCACGATTCAATCCGTTGAACGATCTGCTGTCCCGAACCGATGCCCAAGGCAACGAACAACGTTTCAGCCAGACCGTGGGCGGCCAGTTGCGCGCCGTGGATTTGCGCTTGAACAACACGCTGGAATGGCTGCCGATGGTCAGCGCCATCGCCTGCAACGCCCACGGCCAGGTTGAAAGGGAAGTCGCCGGCAATGGCGTGATCACCACCCTCGAATACACCGCAGAGGACGGGCGCTTGCAACGACTGGTCTCCCGGCTCGGTCAGAACGAGCCGTTGCAGGATCTGCGTTACACCTACGACCCGGTCGGCAATGTGCTGAGCATCGAAGACGCCGCGCTGCCGATCCGCTACTTCGCCAATCAGCGCATCGAACCAGTCAGCCATTATTGGTACGACACGCTCTATCGGCTGATCGAAGCGACGGGCTGGGAGGCCGGATCGGTCAACCACGGTCCGTCGTCGGCGCTGACGGCGGATCCCGCCACCCCCGGCAACTACCGCCAAACCTACCGTTACGACGCCGGCAACAACCTGCTTGAACTGACCCACGTTGGCCCGCAAAACCACGGCCATCGTCTGGTCGCCGAAGCCCACAGCAACCGCTGCCTGCCGGTGCGCGATGGCCTCGAGCCGGGCGAAGATGATTTCCGCAACGGTTTCGATGCCAACGGCAACCTGCTGAGCCTGCAACCCGGACAAACGCTGAGCTGGGATCTGCGCAATCAACTGCGCGAAGTCCGGCCGGTCAAGCGCGACGCTGGTCCTGACGATTGCGAATGCTACGACTACGGCGCTGACGGCATGCGCGTGCGCAAAGTCCGCTCGCTGCAAACCAATGCGCAAACGGTGGTCATTGAAACCCGTTACTTGCCCGGTGTGGAAATCCGTACCCACAGTGGCACCGGCGAAGTGCTGCACGTCATCGACGTGGCGACCGGACGCGGCAGCGTGCGGGTGTTGCACTGGGAGGTGGGAAAGCCGAATGAGATCACCAACAACCAGCAGCGTTACAGCCTGACGGATCATTTGGGCTCGAGCACGCTGGAGCTGGATCAGGACGCCAGCCTCATCACTCAGGAACGGTATTACCCGTTTGGCGGTACGGCCTGGTCAAACGGTATGGCGGTGCAGGTCAGCTACAAAACGGTGCGGTACTCGGGCAAGGAGCAGGATGCGACGGGGTTTTATTACTATGGGTTCAGGTATTACGTGTCTTGGTTGCAGCGGTGGTTGAATCCGGATCCGAAAGGATATGCTGATGGTATTAACCTATTTGCTTTTGTCAGTGATAATCCACTGAGATATAAGGATCTTAAAGGAGCTTTTGGCATTGATTTGAATGCTCTGACTACAGAACAAAAAAACGCTGCCGGTCTTGATGGAGAGAGAGTGGCAGTTGCGGATACATTGTATTCTTTTGATATTGTGAGTGAGCCGGTTTTTGGTGTTCAAGAGGTGAGAGGTAAAACTTATAAAGACCTAAAGCGTGTGGATTCTTCAAATGCGATTACACGTAAGTTTTTGCCTCAGCCTGCTAATCAGATAGATGGTCTGTGGGGATCTCCCTTGGAACCTGACGAAATGACAGCGGTAGTTAACAAGAATCGCCAGTTGGACGTAGAATCACAGGTGAAGGCTGCTATAACCGCGGGGATTGGTCGTTGCGGTGAATATGCATGGGTAAGTTTTTATCTGTTGGCCAGTGCCAAAACAGAGCTGCCGGTTTTTCGAGTTAAAGCTGCAAATAACGTAGATCATGGTTTTGTTGTGCTAGGAGATCCACGTGTTCTCCCCTTTGATAAGATTGTGGTTGCTGATGCCTGGCCAATCTTTCCCAGGGCTCATACTCTGGACGTCGGTATTTTTGAAGTTGGTAGCATCATTGCGAGTGCTACCGCAGACGCCGATCCTAAATATCAAATGGATGATGCAAAATTAATAGAACGCAGTCAGGTTGAATTCCCGATTGTGGGAACCCCTCAGCGCTATGAATCAATAGCTGGTCGGTCTGTCTATACGCAGCTGTTTTCAGTTCAAGATGATTTTCAAGGGATTGATTACAAGAGAGAAGGTCACCGTCGAGGGCATTTTAATGCCCTTCCCACGCGCTATGTATTTGAACGCGTAGCTCTGCTTCGAGACTACAACAGTTTTCGCTCCGCGCGGGGCGGTGGCGGGCATATATGAATTCCAACCAATGATCTCAAGTGGAATCTTGCCCGGGTTGCGCAAACGGTGAACCGAAGCGATCGGAATGTACCCGGCAGGTTTTCACGCCAACGGTCGAGACTGTCACTTCTGTCAGTAGCCAATTGTGGATTTCAAGCGTTAGCTGATCGTCATCCTTCAAGATGAATTCTCATGGATATCCATGCAACGGCACTGCATAGCGATACCCCGAACCTGATCGCAATTGAGTCGCGCGGTCTGGTGTCTCGTTCGGTGGATTATGACCGTGCTGACGCCGGTGATACTGCGCAGCCCCGGGTTAACCGCATAGCCTACGACCCAGCCGGGAGGGCGATTGCCCAATGGGATCCACGCCTGTTTCTGAACGCTTCAGCCCCCGCCAATCTGAGCACTATCCACAGCCTGAGCGGCGCTGTGTTGAGCACGATCAGCGTTGATGCCGGGCTGCATGTGAGTCTGTTCGGCGAGGCGGGTCAGCCGATTCACAGCTGGGATGGTCGGGGTTCGCAACGCTGGATGCTCTACGACGATCAACTGCGATTGACCGCGCTGTTCGAGCGAGCTGTTCAGGGCGAAGCGCTTTGCGCGGAACGTTTGACTTACGCGGCCAACGATCAGGCCTTCGTTGATCACAACCAATGCGGCCGATTGATCTGTCACGAGGACCCGGCCGGGGCTGTGCTGTTCAATGACTACGGATTGACCGGTGCGATACTCGAGCAGGAGCGGCGTTTTGCCAAGGAGCCGCCACCCGGTTTCGTCACACACTCCCGGTTCAATCCGCAGGGCGATCTGCTTTCCCGGACCGATGCCCAAGGCAACGAACAATGCTTCCGCCAGACCGTGGGTGGTCAGTTGAGCGCCGTGGACTTGCGCTTGAACAACACGCTGGAATGGCTGCCGATGGTCAGCGCCATCACCTGCAACGCCCACGGCCAGGTTGAAAGGGAAGTCGCCGGCAATGGCGTGATCACCATCCTCAAATACACCGCAGAGGACGGGCGCTTGCAACGACTGGTCTCCCGGCTCGGTCAGAACGAGCCGTTGCAGGATCTGCGTTATGCCTACGACCCGGTCGGCAATGTGCTGAGCATCGAAGACGCCGCGCTGCCGATCCGCTACTTCGCCAATCAGCGCATCGAACCAGTCAGCCATTATTGGTACGACACGCTCTATCGGCTGATCGAAGCGACGGGCTGGGAGGCCGGATCGGTCAACCACGGTCCGTCGTCGGCGATGACGGCGGATCCCGCCATGCCCGGCAACTATCGACAAACCTACCGTTACGACGCCGGCAACAACCTGCTCGAACTCACTCATTTCGGCCCGCAAAATCACGGCCATCGCCTGGTCGCCGAAGCCCACAGCAACCGCTGCCTGCCGGTGCGCGATGGTATCGAGCCGGGCGAAGACGATTTCCGCAACGGCTTCGATGCCAACGGCAACCTGCTGAGCCTGCAACCGGGACAAACGCTGAGTTGGGATCTGCGCAATCAACTGCGCGAAGTCCGGCCGGTCAAGCGCGACGTTGGTCATGACGATTGCGAATGCTACGACTATGGCGCTGACGGCATGCGCGTGCGCAAAGTCCGCTCGCTGCAAACCAATGCGCAAACGGTGGTCATTGAAACCCGTTACTTGCCCGGTGTGGAAATCCGTACCCACAGCGGCACCGGCGAAGTGCTGCACGTCATCGACGTGACGACCGGACGCGGCAGCGTGCGGGTGTTGCACTGGGAGGCGGAAAAGCCGAATGAGATCACCAACAACCAGCAGCGTTACAGCCTGACGGATCATCTGGGCTCGAGCACGCTGGAGCTGGATCAGGACGCCAGCCTCATCACTCCGGAACGGTATTACCCGTTTGGCGGTACGGCCTGGTCAAACGGTATGGCGGTGCAGATCAGTTACAAAACGGTGCGGTACTCGGGCAAGGAGCAGGATGCGACGGGGCTTTATTACTATGGGTTAAGGTATTACATATCGTGGGTACAGCGATGGTTGAATCCGGATCCCTTGGGTGCAATTGATGGATTGAATGTTTACGCGATGACTCTGAATAATCCGGTCAGTTTTGTTGACCGCTCTGGTACGGACAGTGAAGTTCCGAGGCAAATCAACTGGATATGGTTAGGTGCGCCGTTACCTTTAGATGCGGCAATGAACATTAACCATAACTTGGCTATGGCCGCTGGTTACAGTGCCACGCTATGGGTCGATACCCAGGCAGGGTCCAAGCATGCGGTTGCACTTGAGCATGTTGATCAGCGGGTTCGCATTGCTAATGTCTCTGATCTTTTTCAAGGACAAAGTCAAAAATTGCATGAGGCGTTTGAACGGGAGCGCTCTGGGCCGCTCAAAAATTATGCAGCGGCTAGTGATATAGCTCGGCTATTGGTGAAAGGCGTTTATCTCGATGTAGATGTCAGGTTGAAAAAGAGTTTGCCGACGTCCTTGAATGCCCCAGCAGGGCTTTTGCTGCATACAGATGAAAATGGCAATTTTAGCAATGCAATTTTGGCGGCCGGCAAGGACTCTCACGTTCTTGCACGAGCGCGGTCCAAGATTGCCGATGAGTACTCGAAACCAGCGTCGGTTACATGGATGAAAAAACGCGCCTATCCAGGACCAGCCGAGGTAGCTCTTCAGAAGGAAACCAAGGCGGCTTATTTACAGGGTATGAGAAGCGAAATGTTGGCAATGGCCCCAGCAATCAAAGCCGCTTCAACTTCAGAGCGCTCTTTTTTACTGACACTGCTCAATGAACGACGCGCCGATTACGAAGACGCAAAAGGTGCGTCGCCGGAGGTTTTTTCTCGCTCTAGCCGTGTTGACGAAACGGTAAGGATCACTGGCCCTGGGGTGGTTTTTTACTCCTTGGACAATCCAGATCCCGACACCTTTGGATCGGGGCAATTTGAGCCTGTAGATGGAAGTGGTAATTCCATTTTTAGTCGGCCCTCAGAATTGAGAAGGGCATCTTTTTAAATAATCGGCATATAAAAAAGCCCCCACCCAACCCACTGCGGATAGGGAACGCAGTGACCTGGATGGGGGCTTCTTTTTACCGATGACTTACTGCGCGATGGTCTTCACCGAAACCCCACGCTCGATCGGCGTAGACCGACCATAGATATCTTCAAACCGCTCGATATCGTCCTCACCCAGATAGCTGCCCGATTGCACTTCGATGATCTCGAGTGGAATCTTGCCCGGGTTGCGCAAACGGTGAACCGATGCGATCGGAATGTAGGTCGACTGGTTCTCGCACAGCAGGAACACATTCTCGTCGCAGGTCACTTCAGCGGTGCCGCTGACCACGATCCAGTGTTCGGCGCGGTGGTGGTGCATTTGCAGGGACAGGCACGCGCCCGGTTTGACCGAGATGTGCTTGACCTGGAAGCGCCCGCCCATGTCCACCGAGTCGTAGGAGCCCCACGGACGATAGACTTCGCAGTGGTTCTGGGTTTCGCTGCGGCCCTGTTCGTTGAGGGTGTTGACCATCTGTTTCACGCCTTGGACCGAGTCCTTGTGCGCGATCATCATGGCGTCCTTGGTTTCGACGACCACGATGTTTTCCAGGCCGATCACCGACACCAATTTGCCGTTGCCGTGGATCATGCAGTTTTTGCTGTCCTGAATGACCACGTCGCCTTTGGTGACGTTACCGTTGACGTCTTTTTCGTTCACTTCCCACAGCGACGCCCAGCAACCGACATCGCTCCAGCCTGCAGTGAGTGGTACGACGCAGGCGCGCTGGGTTTTTTCCATGACCGAGTAATCGATGGAGTTGTCCGGGCAGCAGGCGAAGGTGGCTTCGTCGATGGTGACGGTGTCGGCGTCCTGTACGCTGCGCTCAAGGGTCAGCAGGCAGGTGTCGTAGATGTCCGGATCGTGTTTTTTCAGCTCTTCGAGGAAGCGGCTGGCGCGGAACAGGAACATGCCGCTGTTCCAGAAGTAACCGCCGGACTGGACGAACTCGGTGGCGCGTTTCACGTCCGGTTTTTCGACGAAGTGCGAGACACGGCTGACGCCTTCCGGCAGCAGCGAGTCATTGGTCGACTTGATGTAGCCGTAGCCGGTTTCCGGTTTGGTGGCCGGAACGCCGAACAGCACCATTTCGCCGTTTTCGGCGGCAACGGTGGCCAGGGCCAGAGCGCGTTGCAGCGCTTTCTGGTCTTCCAGTACGTGGTCGGCCGGCAGCACCAGCATCAACTCGTCACGACCTTCATTGACCAGCATCATCGCGGTGAGGGCCACGGCCGGCGCGGTGTTGCGGCCGAACGGTTCCATCAGGATGCGCTGGGTTTCCAGCTTGCGGTTGGCCAATTGCTCGTTGACGATGAAACGATGGTCCTTGTTGCAGACCACGATCGGGGTGTCCATGCCTTCGAACACCAGGCGTTCCAGGGTTTGCTGGAACAGCGTGTGCTCGCCGGTCAGGGCCAGGAATTGTTTAGGGAACTGCTTACGGGAAAGCGGCCAAAGACGTGAGCCACTACCACCTGACAAGATCACCGGAATCATGTTGTTACTCCTCGAAAATCGTATGGGTCAGAGCTACTGCGTTCTGTCGTTTCACTCTTGTTCTTATTCCGTACCGAATTGCCTTCGTCCTCTGTAGAAGCCGGCTTGCTGGCGATGGGGCCTGAGACCGCCATCGCCAGCGAGCCGGCTCCTACAGGGACCGCGTTTTTTCAGCGGTCCCGCGGGAGAGCCTTCAGCAATCCGGAAAATTGTTTAGCGCGTCGAAACCGGGCGTTTTACCCAGACTGGCGACAGGCTGCTGCCGTTGCCGGTGACGTACAGCACCGCCGCTTCACCGCGTTCCAGGGCAACCGGCTTCACGTCGCCCACTTTCGTGGCGCCATCGTATAGGGCCAGGCTGACTTTGACCGGGTTGATTTCACGCTCGCCGCGACCCTTGGCGGCCACGGATGGCACCACTTCAGTCTTGCCGTCAGCGGTTTTCAGGGTCAGGGCCTTGTCGCTCAGGTTCTGTACGCGAACCAGGGATTTCTGCTTGTTCTTGAACGGCGGCTCTTCGATCAGTTGCGGCGCGCCGCTGGCGTTGTTGACCAGGGTGTAATAGTGATCGCCGGCCAGTTTCACCGGCAGGGTCTGGCTGCCGACCTTGGCGCTGTAGTCGCCGCCCGGCATGAAGCTGAAGTCGGTGCTGGACAGCGGCGCGACGTCGTTCAGGTTGGTGCTGCCGACGGTGGCGCTGACTTCAGCGTTGCCGGCGTTGTAGACACGTACGAAGCTCGAACCTTTCGGAGCGGTCGGGCCGTAGAGCGCGGCATCGCCAGCGAAGGCATTCATGGACAGCACGCTGAAGGTTGCGGCCAAAGCGAAAGTCTTGGCGAGACGGCGAGGAGTAGTAGTGAAAGTCATGGTGTACCTCTCTTTCAGTTTTGCGCCCGGTCGGGCGTCTCGGATTTAGTGTTTGCGGCTACGTTTTGTTGGCGGGCGCCGGCTTCTTTGAGCTCTGCGACCCACTGTGGGTCGGCGTCGCCGATTTCGTTGTTCACAGGCAGATAACGTTCAGGAAACTCCCAGATCAGCACCTGTGGCGGGCTGTTCTTGAAAGCATCGCTTTTCAGGTAGCTGAGCATCGGCAGAATCGGGCCGTGGCCGTCTTCGGCGTAATTGACCACGTCGCTGTTCAGCGCCTGTTTCAGCGCACCGACGAAGTTCCAGTTCGGGTTGGCGCTGTAGCTGGTGCCGATCAGGGCCACTGGCACTTCGGTGTTGGCGAACAACGCGTCATCACCGCCAGCCTGATCGTCGGCAACCACGGTGTTGCGTTTCTGCAACGGCTCGGTCGCCGGCATCAGGTTTTCGAACAGCGGATCGAGCGGCAGGAACAAGCGCAGGTCACCCTTGTGGGTCACTTTCTCTGCCGGCTCGGTGACGAAGCGCTGAGGCTCGCCGCTGAGCGGGGCTTTTTCGGCAATGGTCTTGGCCAGGGTCTCGGCGGCGATTTGCGCGCCTTCCGGGGTCCAGTGAGTGTCGGTGCGCAGGAACACTTGCTGACCGTCGAGCTTGGCCTTCAGCAGCGGGCCGTACAGGTCGGGCGCGAGGATCTTGTTGGCCGCCACTCGGGCGTGGAAGTCCTCATAGAGGTTGGCGTGAATGCTCGAAGGCTTCGCGTCACCCAAGTGTTCCGGGTACAGGCGAGTCTTGGCCGGCACGATCGCCATCACCAGTTTCACACCCTTGGCTTTCAGTTCCTGGCGCACGCCTTCGACCAGCGCGTAGTTGCCTTGCAGGTTCAGTTCTTCGTTGACGATCGGGTTGAATTCTTCATCGCTGTACAACCATTGATCGCGACCGAGCACGACACCCGGACGACCTTCGTTGAACAGTTTGAAATCCAGCGCGGCCCAGAGGTTGGTGCCCAGGCGCTTGATCGGGAACTCGTCGTCGTAGTGCGTCTCGACGGCTTTGGCCCAGCGGCCATTGAGCACCGTCGCATCGGCGTTGGTGCTGAAGCCGAAGAAGCTGCGCGTCGACCACAGGCCCAGCACCAGCAGGGTCACCATGAACAGGGCGATGTAGAAGATACGTAATGAGCGGGTCATGGTCAGATCCCTCAGAACTGGAAGTAAAGGAACGGCGAGAAGCTTTGCGCCGAGAGTTTGAAAATCGAGGCGATGAACAGCACCAGTACCAGCGTGCGCATCACGTAGCGCGACCAGTCCGCCGTCCAGTACGCCGGTTGCACGGTGGCTTCAACGCCGACGGTGTAACCCGGTTCGTGGATGCTGGCCGGGTTGTCGCCCGGTACGGCTTTGATCATTCCAGGGGTAGCGGCGGCCGGGCCATCGGCCTCGACGTTCACAACCGGTTTGGTCTTCTCTGGCGGCAAGTTGCTGTAGAAGTCACGGATCCCGAAGAACGCCAGGGTCATGTAAGCCACCACCAGCGTTGCCACTTGCAGGCCGGTGAGGCTGGCCTGGTTGAGTTCCGACAGCGACCATTCGCCGAAGCTGAACATCGCGCCGTACATACGGCCGGCAACGTGCAGGTTTTCCGAACGGAAGATCACCCAGCCCATGACCACGAGTAGGAACGTCAGTGCCCAGCGGATCGGGTTGATGCTGCGCGGCGAAGTGTTCAGGCCCAGCGCTTTTTCAATCGCCAGCCACATGCCGTGCCAGGCGCCCCACACGATGTAGGTGATGTTCGCGCCGTGCCACAGACCACCGAGCAGCATGGTCAGGAACAGGTTGCGATAGGTCATCAGCGTGCCTTTGCGGTTACCGCCCAGCGTGATGTACAGGTAGTCACGCAGCCAGGTGGACAGGCTGATGTGCCAGCGACGCCAGAACTCGGTGATCGACTGACTGATGTACGGCTGTTTGAAGTTTTCCATGAAGCGGAAACCCATCATCAGGCCCAGGCCGATGGCCATGTCGCTGTAACCGGAGAAGTCGAAGTACAACTGCGCGGTGTAGGCGAGGGCGCCGAGCCAGGCGTCGCCCGTGGTCGGGTTCTGCAGGGCGAAGCAATGGTCGGCCACCACCGCGAGGGTGTCGGCGATGAAGACTTTCTTGATGAAACCCTGCATGAACCGCGTGGCACCTTCGGAGAATTTGTCGAGGGTGTGGGTGCGGTTGTTGAACTGGTCGGCGAGGTCGCGGAAACGCAACACCGGACCGGCAATCAGGTGCGGGAAGATCGCCACGAACGCCGCAAAGTCGATCAGGTTGCGGGTCGCCGGCGTATCACCGCGGTAGACGTCGATGATGTAGCTGATGGACTCGAAGATGTAGAACGAGATCCCGATCGGCAACAGCACGTGGGTCAGGATGAACGGCGACAGACCGACCGAGGTCATCATCGCGTTGATGCTGTCGACGCCGAAGTTGGCGTACTTGAAGTAGCCGAGAATGCACAGGTCGACGGCCACGCCGAGCAGCAGCCAGCGCTGGGCAGGTTTGGTCCGAACGCCAGCGGCGCCGACTTTGAGGCCGATCCAGTAGTTCCACAGCGTGACGGCGGCGAACAGTGCGAGGAAGTCCACGCGCCACCAGGCATAGAACACATAGCTGGCGATCAGCAGCAGCAGGTTGCGATAGCGTATTCCGCTCAAGTAGTACATGCCGAGAAAGATCGGCAGGAACAAGAACAGGAACACGTTGGATGAAAATACCATCCCGGTCTCTCCATGTTTAACCAACAGTCAAGGGCCGTAGCCCCCCCAACCCCCCCCACTAAAAACCGGGGGAGATGCATTACATTCAAACCACCGCGATCCCTTG
>NZ_BDAG01000004.1 GCF_002091715.1 Pseudomonas migulae NBRC 103157
ATTCAGAGCTCCATGCACCGCTGCAATGCACTCTGACCCGCAATCGCGCACGGCAACTGATCCGAAATCCTGCCTGCATTCGCAATCGAGCCCGTATCGAAAAAACACGAAAGCCCCGCAATCCGGGGCTTTCAGCGTTTCAGAGAGCGTTTCTGTTTCAACTTGTTAAAACCTGGCACGCCCCCTGCAATAGTCCATTCAGTGATTCAGTTCACTACCCGGTTTCGGGGACCTTGGTACAGGCAGGCCGGGGATTCCCCTCTTTACATCGGGCTCACACCGCACTTTTGCGACGAGCCCAAACAGTTTTGGGGCCCTTGATACAGGCAGGTCAAGGGTTCCTTCTTTACACCGGGCTTGCGACGCAATGCGCGAGCCCTCACGTTTTGGGGACCTTGGTACAGGCAGGCCGGGGATTCCCTCTTTTATTGCTCTCGGAGATGGATCTCCAGCCGCCAGCGGTCGTCGACCTCACTACCGGCCCACTCGCCCTGCAGTGGCCGGGCCGCCACGACCGACAGCAACAACCCCCCATCACTCAAACGCACCCGCCAGTTCACGCTCTTGTCGTTAAGCTTGAACTGACCTTTCTGCGCCTTGCCTTCAGCCTCGAACAGCAACGCCAGGCTGCCGTCCACAAACTCACCATGGCTCTTGGGTTCATTGTTGAACCACACCACCAGCCCGTCGCTCGTCACATCGACCTGCTGCAGTTCGCTGGGGTCGGGCGTGGTCAGGCGACCGATCATCAGCCCCACCATCACCCCGACAATCGCCAGCGACCCCATCACCCGCGGGAATAGTTTCGAACGCGGGTCCGCTTGCGGCGTAGAATGCCCGTCATCTTTACCTTCGGAGCCGTGCATGTTTCACGTCATCCTTTTCCAACCAGAAATTCCGCCGAATACCGGCAACGTTATCAGGCTGTGCGCCAACAGTGGCTGCCACCTGCATTTGATCGAACCGCTGGGCTTCGAGATGGACGACAAGCGCCTGCGCCGGGCCGGCCTCGATTACCACGAGTATGCCACCCTGCAACGCCACGCAGACCTCGCCAGCTGTCTGGAAAGCCTTGGCCATCCAAGGGTTTTTGCGTTTACCACCAAGGGGTCGCGGCCATTCCACGATGCCAGTTTCGCCGAGGGCGACGCGTTCCTGTTCGGGCCGGAAAGCCGTGGCTTGCCTGCAGAAGTGCTCGACGCCCTGCCTGGCGAACAGCGCCTGCGCTTGCCGATGCGCGAAGGCTGCCGCAGCCTGAACCTGTCCAACACCGTGGCCGTCGCCGTCTACGAAGGCTGGCGCCAGCTCGGTTTCAAGTAACACCGCATAACAAATGTGGGAGCGGGCTTGCTCGCGAAGGCGTCATGTCAGTCAACAACAATGTTGACTGATCAACCGCTTTCGCGAGCAAGCCCGCTCCCACATTGGACTTGCTTCGACGCTCAGACCGTTTACTGAACGGTCGGAGTCTCGCCCGCAGCCTGCATGCGTTGCAGCTCTTGTGCGTACAGCGCGTCGAAGTTCACCGGAGCCAGCATCAGGGCCGGGAACGAACCGCGGGTCACCAGGCTGTCCAGGGTTTCGCGAGCGTACGGGAACAGAATGTTCGGGCAGAACGCGCCGAGGGTGTGGCTCATCGACGCGTCGTCCAGGTTCTTGATCAGGAAGATCCCGGCCTGTTGCACTTCAGCGATGAACGCCACTTCGCCGTTCTCACCGTTTTTCACGGTCACGGACAGGGTCAGTACGACTTCGTGGAAGTCGCCTTCCAGGGCCTTTTGACGGGTGTTCAGATCCAGACCGACGCTCGGTTCCCACTGCTGGCGGAAGATCGCCGGGCTTTTCGGGGCTTCGAAGGACAGGTCACGTACGTAGATGCGCTGCAAGGAGAATTGCGGTGCGGTGTCTTCTTCGCTGGCTGCAGTGTTCTGTTGGTCAGTCATCTCAGATCCTTTCTGATCTTGGGGTCTTATAGGGAAGGCATTCAGGCCTTGAGCATGGCGTCGAGCTTGCCGGCGCGCTCAAGGGCAAACAAATCATCACAGCCGCCAATGTGGCGCTCGCCGATCCAGATCTGCGGCACGGACGTACGTCCGGCTTTCTGGGCCATGGCGGCGCGCACCTGCGGCTTGCCATCGACCTTGATCTCTTCGAAGGCCACGCCTTTGTTCTCGAGCAGGTACTTGGCTCGCGAGCAGTAAGGGCAGTAATCGCTGGAATAGACGACGACGTTGCTCATATCACTTCACCAGCGGCAGATTGTCGCCTTTCCAGCTGGAAATACCGCCGGACAGCTTGGCGGCGGTGAAGCCGGCCTTCATCAGCTCGCGGGCATGCGTGCCGGCGGTCTGGCCCATGGCATCGACCAGGATGATGGTCTTGGCCTTGTGCTTTTCCAGTTCGGCGACGCGAGCGGCCAGTTTGTCGTGAGGAATGTTCAACGCGCCAACAATGTGACCAGCGGCGAAATCCTTGACCGGACGGATGTCGATCACAACGCCCGCGTCCTTGTTGACCAGCCCGGTCAGTTCACCGGTGCTCAGGCTGCGGCCGCCGCCTTGCATCTGATAGGCGATCAGCAACGCCAGCAGTACGACGAAGATACCGACGAGCAGATAGTGGTTAGTGGCAAATTCAATCAGGTGAGCAACCATCGAAGGAGGTTCCAGGGCGTTAAAATGTCGGCCAGTATACACAGCCACTATGGTGGGCCAAACCCCGTCCGGCGGTGACGCCGTCGGAACTTCGCTTTAAACTGCCACTCCCTTTTCCATTGCCCTCTTTTAACTCAGCCACGAGTGGAATCCATGACTACCACGCCTAAACCTTTGGTCCTGATTATTCTCGACGGCTTCGGTCACAGTGAGAGCCCTGAATCCAACGCCATCTTCGCCGCGAAGAAGCCCGTGCTGGACCGTTTGTGGGCCACTGTGCCGAACGGCCTGATCTCAGGCAGCGGCATGGACGTCGGTCTGCCGGATGGCCAGATGGGCAACTCTGAAGTCGGCCACATGAACCTCGGGGCCGGCCGCGTTGTGTATCAGGACTTTACGCGCGTGACCAAATCGATCCGCGACGGCGAGTTCTTCGAGAACCCGGCCATCTGCGCCGCGGTGGATAAAGCCGTAGCTGCCGGCAAAGCCGTGCACTTCATGGGCCTGCTGTCCGATGGCGGGGTGCACAGCCACCAGGATCACCTGGTCGCCATGGCTGAACTGGCCTACAAGCGCGGCGCCGAAAAAATCTACCTGCACGCCTTCCTCGATGGCCGCGACACGCCACCGAAAAGCGCCCAGTCGTCGATCGAATTGCTCGACGCGACCTTCCAGGCCTTGGGCAAAGGCCGGATCGCCAGCATCATCGGCCGTTATTTCGCCATGGACCGCGACAACCGTTGGGACCGCGTGTCCCAGGCCTACAACCTGATTGTCGATGGCAACGGCGAATTCAACGCCGCCACCGCCCAGGAAGGTCTGCAAGCCGCGTACGAACGTGGCGAGAGCGACGAATTCGTCAAAGCCACGTCCATCGGTGAGCCGGTGAAAGTCGAAGACGGCGACGCCGTGGTGTTCATGAACTTCCGCGCCGACCGCGCCCGCGAGCTGACCCGCGTGTTCGTCGAGGACGATTTCAAGGAATTCGAACGTGCGCGCCAGCCAAAACTGGCCGGCTTCGTCATGCTGACCCAATACGCTGCCAGCATTCCTGCGCCATCGGCCTTCGCTGCCGGCAGCCTGGACAACGTGCTGGGCGACTACCTGGCGAAAAACGGCAAGACCCAGCTGCGCATCGCCGAAACCGAGAAATACGCCCACGTGACCTTCTTCTTCTCCGGCGGTCGTGAAGAACCGTTCCCGGGCGAAGAACGCATCCTGATCCCGTCGCCGAAAGTCGCCACCTATGATTTGCAGCCGGAGATGAGCGCGCCTGAAGTCACCGACCGCATCGTCGATGCCATCGAAAACCAGCGTTACGACGTGATCGTGGTCAACTACGCCAACGGCGACATGGTCGGCCACAGCGGCGTGTTTGATGCCGCGGTGAAAGCCGTGGAATGCCTTGACCAGTGCGTCGGCCGCATTGTCGATGCCCTGGAAAAGGTCGGCGGCGAAGCGCTGATCACCGCAGACCATGGCAACGTCGAGCAGATGTCCGACGAAACCACCGGCCAGGCCCACACCGCGCACACCACCGAGCCGGTGCCGTTCATTTATGTCGGCAAGCGTGACTTCAAGGTTCGCGATGGCGGCGTGCTGGCGGATGTGGCGCCAACCATGCTGATGCTGATGGGGCTTGAGAAACCGGCTGAAATGACCGGTACTTCGATTCTGGTGTAACCCGTCTTAAAAGCGCCGTAAACCCTGTGGGAGCGGGCTTGCTCGCGAATGCGGTGTGTCAGTCGACATCAACGTTGACTGACACACCGCATTCGCGAGCAAGCCCGCTCCCACATTGGTTTTGGGGTGTTTTTGGATGCAACACCGCTCCAGTTATCACACAGCCCCAATTGGGCGTTTTTTTTGCAGCGTGGGGCGGGCATACTAGGCCGTCCCTTTCCCTGGTGTCGCCCGCCTCTATGCTTCGCGTCCTGATAGCCCTTGCTCTGACTTGCCTGCTCCAACCGGCCTTTGCTGACGAGCGCGCGCAAACCCAACAACAGTTGGACGCCACGCGTCAGGACATTGCCGAGCTGAAAAAACTGCTGGGCAAGCTCCAGGAAGAAAAATCCGGTGTGCAGAAAGACCTCAAGGGCACCGAGACCGAGATGGGCAAGCTCGAGAAGCAGGTCGAAGCCCTGCAAAAAGAGCTGAAGAAAAGCGAATCCGAGCTGCAGCGACTCGATGGTGAGAAAAAAAAACTCCAGAGCGCGCGCATTGAACAGCAACGACTGATCGCCATTCAGGCCCGCGCGGCCTATCAGAACGGCCGCCAGGAGTACTTGAAGCTGCTGCTCAACCAGCAGAACCCGGAAAAATTCGCCCGCACCCTCACCTATTACGATTACCTGAGCCAGGCCCGCCTGGAGCAGTTGAAGAGTTTCAACGAAACCCTGCGCCAACTGGCCAACGTCGAAAAAGACATCGCCCTGCAACAGGCGCAATTGCTGGTGCAGAAGAGCAGCCTCGACAGCCAGCGCGATGAACTCGACAAAGTCCGTCAGGAGCGCCAGCAAGTCCTGGCCAAGCTGAACGACGACGTAAAGGCTCGCGACCAGAAGCTGGCCGCCCGCGAGCAGGATCAGGCGGACCTGTCTAAAGTCCTTAAAACCATCGAAGAAACCCTGGCCCGCCAGGCTCGTGAGGCAGAAGAAGCGCGGCAAAAAGCGCTGATCGCCCAGCAGGAAGCCGAAAAAAAGCGTTTACGTGAGGCCCAGGCTGCAGCAAATGCTGACGCCACTGACGCCCCACGCAAACCCGTTAAATCGACACCCGGCGCCCTGGTATCAAGCTCAGGCGAAACCTTCGGCGGCCCTTTTGCTTCAACTCGCGGCAAACTTCCATGGCCGGTTGATGGTCGACTGCTGGCGCGCTTTGGCGAAACCCGTGGCGACGACGCCCGGACCAAGTGGGACGGCGTGATGATCAGCGCCTCCGCCGGCAGTCAGGTGCATGCCGTGCATGGCGGTCGCGTGGTATTTGCCGACTGGTTGCGCGGTGCGGGGCTGCTGGTGATTCTCGACCACGGCAACGGTTTCTTGAGTCTTTACGGTCACAACCAGACGCTGCTCAAGTCTGCGGGTGACGTGGTAAAAGCCGGTGAGTCCATCTCCACTGTCGGTAACAGTGGCGGGCAGGACACACCAGCGCTGTATTTCGCTATTCGTCAGCAGGGTCACCCGAGTGATCCGGCGCAATGGTGCCGCGCGCAAGGATAGGCGTTGAGTCACCTACATTAGGAGTTCGTTCGACATGCTGCATTTGTCCCGTCTTACCTCGCTGGCCCTGACGATCGCCCTGGTGATTGGCGCGCCTCTGGCGTTCGCTGCTCAACCGGCTCCGGCGGTCGCGCCTGCGGGCACTGCTGCGACCACCAAGGCGCCGTTGCCGCTGGAAGAGTTGCGCACCTTTGCCGAGGTCATGGATCGGATCAAGGCAGCCTATGTCGAGCCGGTGGACGACAAGACCCTGCTGGAAAACGCCATCAAAGGCATGCTCAGCAACCTCGATCCGCACTCCGCCTATCTGGGCCCGGAAGACTTCGCTGAATTGCAGGAAAGCACCAGCGGCGAATTCGGCGGCCTGGGCATCGAAGTCGGCGCCGAAGACGGCTTCATCAAGGTGGTCTCACCCATCGATGACACTCCGGCCTCCAAGGCTGGCATTCAGGCCGGCGACTTCATCGTCAAGATCAACGGCCAGCCGACCCGCGGCCAAAGCATGACCGAAGCCGTGGACAAGATGCGCGGCAAGATCGGCCAGAAAATCACCCTGACCCTGGTTCGTGACGGCGGCACACCGTTCGACGTGACCCTGGCCCGCGCGATCATTCAGGTGAAGAGCGTGAAGTCGCAGCTGCTGGAGTCGGGTTACGGCTACATCCGTATCACCCAGTTCCAGGTCAAGACCGGTGACGAAGTCTCCAAAGCCTTGGCCAAGCTGCGCAAGGACAACGGCAAGAAGCTCAACGGCATCATCCTCGACCTGCGCAACAACCCGGGCGGCGTGCTGCAAGCGGCGGTGGAAGTGGTCGACCACTTCATCACCAAAGGCCTGATCGTTTACACCAAGGGCCGCATCGCCAACTCCGAGCTGCGCTTCTCCGCCACTGGCAAAGACGAAAGCGAAGCCGTGCCAATGGTTGCGCTGATCAACGGCGGCAGCGCCTCGGCCTCGGAAATTGTGGCCGGCGCCCTTCAGGATCAGAAACGCGCAGTGGTCATGGGCACCACCAGTTTCGGCAAGGGCTCGGTGCAAACCGTGCTGCCGCTGAACAACGACCGCGCACTGAAAATCACCACGGCGCTGTACTACACGCCGAACGGCCGCTCGATCCAGGCTCAGGGCATCGTCCCGGACATCGAAGTGCGCAAGGCCAAGATCACCAGCGAGCAGGACGGCGAGTACTTCAAGGAAGCCGATCTGCAAGGTCACCTGGGCAATGGCAACGGCGGCGCCGACAAACCGACCAGCTCCAGCGGCAAAGCCAAGGCGATGCCACAGGATGATGATTACCAGTTGGCCCAGGCCCTGAGCCTGCTCAAAGGGTTGAGCATCACCTCTGGCCGCTGAGATGCGCCTGCGGCTGCTCCTCGGCCTGCTGTGCTGTCTGGCGGGTGTCGCTCACGCAGCGCCCGCCCCTCAAAAGGCCTACATCACGCTGATCATCGATGACCTGGGGCAGAACCTGCCCCGGGATCGTCGCGTGCTGGCTCTGCCCGGCCCGGTGACCACCGCGATCATGCCCGACACGCCCCACGCCACCGAATTCGCCCGCGAAGCCCATCGCGCCGGCAAGATCGTCATCCTGCACATGCCCATGGACCCGGCCACGGGACCGTTCGCCTGGCATCCTGATTTGCCCATCGACGAACTCGAGAAGCGCCTGAATGCAGCGTTCAAGGTCGTGCCCTATACCGCTGGCATCAACAATCACATGGGCAGCCGCATGACCGCGCAACCCGCCGCCATGACCTGGCTGATGGCGGATTTGCAGCGCCGGCACAAGTTCTTCGTCGACAGCCGCACCAGCGCGCAAACCGTGGCGGCGGCCGAGGCACAGAAGATCGGGTTGGCGAGTGTTTCGCGGGATGTGTTTCTGGATGATGAGCGCACGGAAGCGGCGATCTTCACGCAGCTACAGACCGCGATCAATCTGGCGCGCAAGCAGGGTTCGGCGGTGATGATCGGCCATCCCTACCCGCAGACGCTGGCGGTGCTGGAGCGCGAGTTGCCGAAGCTGAAAGCTCAGGGCATCGACTGGATCGATATCAAACAGATGATCAGCGTGCGCAGCAACCGTGCAACGGCTGCTCACGGGAAGGATGGCGTGTACCGCTAATCCGCAACACCACAAAACAACTGTGGGAGCGGGCTTGCTCGCGAATGCGGTGTGTCAGTCAATGTTGATGTCGACTGACACTCCGCATTCGCGAGCAAGCCCACTCCCACATTAGATTGTGCAGGTCACCGAGATTAGAGATACCGCCCCATGATCTCGTCCACCACGCCTTCCTTGCGCAGCTGATCCAGCGCGGCTTGCAACTTGGCGACGGTCTCATCCGGCACGTCTTTGTTCAGCGCCAAATACAACTCCGCACTGTTGAAGCGCAGCACGGTCTTGAGCCCGGTGACACCGTCCTGCCGCGCCAGATAACGCCCGGCCGGGTCGCCCGTGGCCCACAAGTCGATTTGACCGCTGGTGAGTTTCTTCGCATTGTCCTGATCGCGCAGAACGACAATCGGGTTCAGCCCTTGCTTGGCCAACGTCTCGGCGATCGCATCGCCTTTGTACGCACCGATCTTGTATTTGCGCGCATCTTCCAGCGTTTCCAGGCTGATTTTGCTGTCCGCCTTGGCCAGCATGATCCAGTCATCCGGGCCAATCGGGCCGACCCACTTGAAGAGCTTTTCGCGATCCGGCAACCGCGCCATCACGAACACGCCATAACCCGGTTTCTCGAGGGCAAGCTTGTAGATTCGCTCCCAAGGGAAACGCAGCGTCAGGCTGTAGGTAATGTCGGCGCGCTTGAACATCTCGCGGACGATGTCCACGGCGATGCCATCGATGTTCTCGTCCTGAGCGAAGTTCTTGCCGTTTTTCGCCATGTTGTAAGGCGGGAAGTTTTCCGTCAGCAACACCAGGTTGGCGTCAGGATTTTCTGCAGCGTGCACTCCATTGATAAGCAATAGAGAGGCGCTGGCGAGGGCAAGAAGAAGGCGTTTGAGCATGTCTGGCTACCGAGATCCATGGCGTACCCAAGAGTGCCCTGAGCCCGCCATGATGTCCACTGGCCTGTATCGGTTTGTTTAGCGCATCACGATGCCGCGATGAGCCATGTAGGCCTTGGCTTCCTGCACGGTATATTCGCCGAAGTGGAAAATACTCGCCGCCAATACCGCACTGGCGTGGCCTTCGAGAATGCCGTCGGCCAAATGCTGCAGGTTGCCGACACCACCGGAGGCGATCACCGGAATACCCAACGCATCGCTGATGGCGCGGGTAACGCCCAGGTCGAAACCGTTTTTCATGCCGTCCTGATCCATGCTGGTCAGCAGGATTTCACCGGCACCCAGGCCTTCCATCTTCTTGGCCCATTCAACGGCATCGAGACCGGTCGGCTTGCGTCCGCCGTGAGTGAAGATTTCCCAGCGCGGAATTTCGCCCGGGCCGGAGACCTTCTTCGCGTCGATGGCGACAACGATGCACTGCGAACCGAAATGCTGCGCAGCCTCACCCACGAACTCCGGGTTGAACACCGCAGCGGTGTTGATCGAAACTTTGTCCGCGCCGGCATTCAGCAGGTTGCGAATGTCCTGCACAGTGCGCACGCCGCCGCCCACGGTCAGCGGAATAAACACCTGGCTGGCCATGCGTTCGACGGTGTGCAGCGTGGTGTCGCGACCATCGACACTGGCGGTGATGTCGAGAAAGGTAATCTCGTCGGCACCCTGCTCGTCGTAGCGACGGGCGATTTCCACCGGGTCACCGGCGTCACGAATGTTCTCGAACTTGACGCCCTTGACCACCCGGCCGTTGTCCACGTCCAGGCAAGGGATGATGCGTTTGGCCAGCGCCATGGTCAGTCCTCAGCCTTTGTACGAATCGCAGAAAGCTTGCGCTTCAGCGACGTCGAGGGTGCCTTCGTAGATCGCCCGGCCAGTGATCGCGCCGATGATGCCAGGCGCCTTGGCGTCGAGCAGCGACTTGATGTCACCGAGGTTGTGAATGCCGCCGGAGGCGATGACCGGAATGCGCGTTGCAGCGGCCAGCGCCGCGGTGAACGGCACGTTGCAGCCCTGCATCATGCCGTCTTTGGCGATGTCGGTATAAACGATCGCGGACACGCCATCGGCTTCGAACTGCTTGGCCAGGTCGATCACCTGGACGGTGCTGATTTCAGCCCAGCCGTCGGTGGCGACGAAACCGTCTTTGGCGTCGAGGCCGACAATCACCTTGCCCGGGAACGCGCGGCAGGCTTCGGCGACGAAGGCTGGGTCTTTCACGGCTTTGGTGCCGATGATCACGTAGCTCACGCCCGCTTTCACGTAGTGCTCGATGGTTTCCAGCGAACGGATACCGCCGCCGATCTGGATCGGCAGGTTCGGGTAGCGCTTGGCGATGGCGGTGACCACTTCGCCGTTGACCGGCTGGCCTTCGAAGGCGCCGTTCAGGTCGACCAGATGCAGACGACGGCAACCGCCCTCCACCCACTTGGCAGCCATGCTCACCGGGTCATCGGAGAACACCGTGGAATCTTCCATGCGGCCCTGGCGCAGACGAACACAGGCACCGTCTTTGAGATCGATAGCGGGAATAATCAGCATCTGGCAAACCTTCAAATTCGATTGTTCAGCTTCGCTCGAAAATCAGTTTTTCTCGAGCGCCCACAGGTCGCTTTCGATGCTTTCGAACCTCTCTTTGAGGTGCGTCTGCACATCGAAAATCGCCCTGTTGTAATAGTGCGGCGCAATTTCGCGGGTAAACAGCTCAAGGATTTCGGCCGCTTCGAACGAACCCAGGTCCAGTTCGAAGCGATCTTCCATGAAGCGTTTGATCTTCTGGTTCGCCTCGTTCTCCTGTTCGGGAGTGAGGGTCAGGATCGGCGGCTTCTTCTTGGCCATTTACCAGCGACCATCCCACGCGGCGAAGTTCTGCAGCAATTGCAGGCCATGGGTATGGCTCTTCTCCGGGTGAAACTGCACGGCGAAACGCGAGCCATCGGCCAGCGCCGCAGCGAAATCGACACCGTAGTGCCCGCCCCCCACCACCTGCCGCGCATTGCCGGCAGCGATGTAGTAGCTGTGCACGAAGTAGAAACGCGCCAGGTCCGGAATGTTGTGCCACAGCGGATGCGAGATCGTCTGCTTCACTTCGTTCCAGCCCATGTGCGGGACTTTCAGGTGTTCGCCGTCTTCATGCAGGTCTTTGCCGAAGAACTTCACCGCGCCCGGGAACAGGCCGATGCAGTCGACGCCGTCGTTCTCTTCGCTGCTGTCGAGCAAGGCTTGCATGCCGACGCAGATGCCGAGGAACGGACGGTCCTGGCTGACTTCACGCACCAGCGAATCGAAGCCCAGGCGACGGATTTCCGCCATGCAATCGCGAATCGCGCCGACGCCAGGGAAAACCACCCGGTCGGCTTCGCGAATCACGTCGGCATCGCTGGTGATCAGGACCTTGCCGGCACCGACGTGCTCGAGGGCCTTGGCCACCGAGTGCAGGTTGCCCATGCCGTAATCGATAACCGCGACCGTTTGCATTACAGAACGCCTTTGGTCGATGGCATCTGACCGGCCATGCGGTCATCGAGCTCTACGGCCATGCGCAGGGCGCGGCCGAATGCCTTGAACACGGTTTCGATCTGGTGGTGGGTGTTGGTGCCACGCAGGTTGTCGATGTGCAGGCTGACGAGGGCATGGTTGACGAAGCCCTGGAAGAATTCCTGGAACAGGTCAACATCGAAACCGCCGACGGTGGCACGGGTATAGGGAACATGCATCTGCAGGCCAGGACGGCCGGAGAAGTCGATCACCACGCGCGACAGCGCTTCATCGAGCGGGACATAGGCGTGGCCGTAGCGACGGATGCCTTTTTTGTCGCCGATGGCTTTGGCGAAGGCCTGACCGAGGGTGATACCGACGTCTTCCACGGTGTGGTGGTCGTCGATATGCAGGTCGCCCTTGCTGACAATATCCAGGTCGATCAGCCCGTGACGGGCGATCTGGTCCAGCATGTGCTCAAGAAAAGGAACACCGATATCAAATCGGGCCTTTCCGGTGCCATCCAGGTTGATCGAGGCTTTGATCTGGGTTTCCAGAGTGTCGCGCTCGACTGACGCCTTACGTTCGGCCATCACCAGCTCCGCAAAATCATTGGGCGAAAAAGGCAGCCATTATAGGGGCGCGGGCGGGAAACAGAAACACGAGAGGTGATATGACTGACGGATAGAACCCCGTTCCGTCGGGGATAGACATGTCCATACAAGCCAGGATTCATTGCGAATGCATGGCTTTTGCCTCTGTAGGAGCCGGCTTGCTGGCGATCCAGACACCGCGGTTATGCAGACAGACCGCGTCATCGTTGATCGCCAGCAAGCCGGCTCCTACAAGGATTGGTGTTAGTGGAACAGGACTGCCGTTTTCTGCAGGGTCACCCAGACACCCCACGCCAACGGAATCCCCACCACCAGCCACGCAGCAACCGCCAACGGCTTGGTGCCCGGCGCCGCTTTCCACTCCAGCACGGTGCTGGCGTCAGCGCCCTTGTCGTGGCCCAGCGCCTGTTCGGCGGCCAGTTCGGTGTCGGTCATGAAGTACTTGTCGGCCACCGGACGCACCAGCAGGTTGCAGATGAAACCCAGCACCAGCAGGCCCGCGAGGATGTACAAGGTGATGTCATACGCTGCGGCGCGTTCAACGCCGATGCTCAGCTGATACTCACGCAGGTAGTTGACCAACACCGGCCCCAATACGCCTGCGGCAGCCCATGCGGTCAGCAGACGACCGTGGATCGCGCCGACCATTTGCGTACCGAACAGGTCGGCAAGGTAAGCCGGCACCGTCGCAAAACCGCCGCCATACATCGACAGGATCACGCAGAACGCCGCCACGAACAGCGCAACGTTGCCCAGATGACCGAGGTTCGGGATCAGCGCGTACAGGGCAAAACCCAGGGCGAAGAACACGAAATAGGTGTTTTTACGGCCCAGGTAATCCGAGAACGATGCCCAGAAGAACCGCCCGCCGATGTTGAACAGGCTCAGCAAACCGGTGAAACCGGCAGCAATCGCGGCAATCGAGGCCAGTTGGCCCGCGTCCAGCTGACCAAACGCCAGGTCAGTGCCGAGCAATTTGCCGGCGAACACTTCCTGCAACAGCGGCGAAGCCATGCCGAGGATGCCGATACCGGCGGAAACGTTAAGGCACAGCACCAGCCACACCAGACGGAATTGCGGAGTTTTCCACGCCACATTCACGTGCACGTGACGGTGGGTGATCATCGCATTCGAAGCTTTTTTCGCCGGAGCGGTCCAGCCTTCAGGCTTCCAGCCGGTTGGCGGAACGCGGTAGGACAATGCGCCACCGATCATGAACACGAAGTAGATCGCGGCCATCACCAGGAAGCTCTGCCACACGCCCACGCTCTCTGCCGAAGCGAAATGACCCATCAAGGCCGCCGCCAGCGGAGCACCCACCATCGCACCGCCGCCGAACCCCATGATCGCCATGCCGGTCGCCATGCCGCGCTTGTCCGGGAACCACTTGATCAGGGTCGAAACCGGCGAGATGTAACCCAGGCCCAGGCCGATACCGCCAATGACCCCGGAGCCGATCCACATCAGCCAGATCTGGTGCGTATACACACCGAGCGCCGAAATCAGCAGACCACCACACCAGCACAGTGCCGACACAACACCAGCCTTGCGCGGCCCGGCGTGTTCCAGCCAGCCGCCCCAGATCGCTGCCGAGCAGCCGAGGAAGATGAAGAACAAGGTGTAGATCCAGCCGAGCATCGAGATCGGCCAGTCGCATTGCGACGAGAAAACTTGCGAGATGAAGCTCATGTCCGGCGCGCAGGCCACTGCCTTGGTCACGCCCAAGGCTTTGGACAGCGGCAGCCAGAACACCGAGAAGCCGTAAGCCATGCCGATGCAGAGGTGGATGGCCAACGCGGCCGGTGGCACCAGCCAACGGTTGAAACCGGGCTTGGCGATGATGCGTTCCTTGGACAGGAACGAGGGCTGGTCGGCCCTGAGGCCGTCCGCCGTGATACTCGTGGTCATTGTGTATCCCCCAATTATTAGTATTGTTCGCCAGCCATTCCCCACCCCCAGCCTTTATGCGCACGCATGACTGTTTTTAAGGTGGAGCTCCATTTTGATGCGACATCACGTCGCAGAAGGACGGACGAACTGGCAGAGGTTACCATTTGCACGTGACAGAAAAACCAAACTGATATCACCTTTTCGCAAGTCGTCTGTTCTCGTACCACTGAAGGAACCGTCATGCCTATCATCGTCGAGCTGCTGAACGAAGCCAGCTATCAGGATCAGCAGGATCTGCAAAAAATCTACCGCGACGCGCCGGACTGGCTGTTCGCCCCGTTTGCCGGTGAAGTGCAGTTGATCGAAGGCTGTCTGCGGGAAGGTTCGCTGATCGGCGGGCGTTTCAACGATCGCCTGTTGGGCGCCGCACGCCTGCAACGGCACCAGGACGTCTGGCATCTGTCCCAGCTATGCGTACGAAAAATCACCCGCCGTCGCGGGGTTGCCGAGCGGCTGGTGAACCAAGCCCAGGCATTGGCGTCCCAATCGGGCGCGACATTACGCCTGCTGGCACCTGCCGGGCACCTTGAGGCACAAGCACTGGCGGCCAAACTGAAAGTGCCGCTGGATATATTGCCGGGCTGATCGCTGACCGGTCGTCCGCTTCGGAGCGCTATACTCCCCGGCTATATTTGAATTCGACTAACTACAAGGACTCGCCCATGAAAGCGTTCGGCAAAATCCTGGGTCTGGTACTTCTCGGGCTGTTGCTGATCATTGTGGCGCTGGGCTTTGCCCTGACCCACCTCTTCGATCCCAACGACTATAAAGACGAGATCCGCCAGATTGCCCGCGACAAGGCCCACATCGAGCTGACGCTCAATGGCGATATCGGCTGGAGCCTGTTCCCGTGGCTCGGCCTGGAATTGCACGAAGCCAGCGTCGCGACCCTGGCCAAGCCCACCGAGCCGTTCGCTGACTTGCAGATGCTCGGCCTGTCGGTGCGCGTAATGCCGCTGCTGCGCCGTGAAGTGCAGATGAGCGATGTACGCGTCGAAGGCCTGAACCTGCGCCTCAACCGCGACAAGGATGGCCACGGCAATTGGGAAGACATCGGCAAGGTGCCGGCGACGGCCAATCCGACGGCGCCTCCCGTCACGCCTGGCGAACCTGCACCGCAAACCACCGTCCAGGTGGAAAAACCGGCGCAGCCGATTCGCCTGGACATCGACAGCCTGACCGTCAATAACGCCCGCGTTGAATACAGCGACGAGAAGACCGGCAAACAATTCAGCGCCGAAAGCATCCAGCTGAGCACCGGGCCGATCCACGATTCAACCAACATCCCGGTCAAACTCACCGCATTCCTCGGCACCAATCAGCCGGTTCTGCGGGTGCGCACCGAGCTCAATGGCGAGCTGCGTTTCGAGCGCGCCCTGCAACGCTACAAATTCGAAGACATGAAACTGTCCGGTGAAATCGCCGGCGACCCGCTGCAAGGCAAAACCGTAACTTTCGCCGCCCAGGGTCAGTTGTTACTGGATAAAGCAGCGAACGTCGCCGAATGGACCGGCATCAAGGTCTCCGCCAACCAGCTGCGCGCACTGGGTGAACTCAAGGTCAACGACCTCGACAAGACACCGCAAATCAACGGCGGCATTTCGATTGCCCAGTTCGACCTGGCAAAATTCGTCGACAGCATCGGTCAGACACTCCCGGCAATGGCTGAGGGCAGCCTGAGCAAAGTCGAACTGGTCAGCCGCGTTGCCGGCACGCCGACCAGCGTGGTGTTCGACAGCATCAACCTGAAAGTCGACGACAGCACCTTCACCGGCCGCATCGCCGTTGAGGACTTCGCCAAGCAATCGCTGCGCGCAGTCCTCAAGGCTGACACCTTCAACGTCGACCGTTACCTGCCGCCAAAATCCGCCGAAGCCAACAGCGCGACACAAGTGCGCAAGGCCGAAGTGGCCAGCACCGAAGCCGATGCCATGGCGGGTGCGGGCAGCACGCCGCTACCGGACAAGCCGACCAAAGACGCCTGGAGCAGCGAGCGCCTGTTGCCGGTAGAACGCCTGAGCAAACTTGATGTGGACGCTGACCTGACGTTTGGCCAGTTGACCCTCGACAAACTGCCGATCCAGAACGCGGCGCTCAAGGCCAATGGCAAGGAAGGCCTGCTGACCCTCGAGAACCTGCGCGGCGATCTGTACGACGGCACCTTCGAATCCAAGGGCACCCTCGACGTGCGTCAACAGGCCCCGGCGCTGAACATGCAGACGCGCATCAGCAAAGTGCCTGTGGAAAAAATCCTCGAAAGCCAGGGTAAAAATCCGCCGGTCAAAGGCCTGGTCACACTCGACAGCAACCTGACCGGCAATGGCAACAGCCAGAAAGCGCTGATCGAAACCCTCAACGGCACCGCCAGCTTCGTCATCAACAACGGCGTGCTGCTCAATGCCAACCTCGAACAGCAACTGTGCAAAGGCATCGCCACACTCAACCGCAAAACCCTGAGCGGCGAACCGAGAGGCAAGGACACGCCGTTCCAGGAACTCAAGGGCAATCTGACTTTGCGCAACGGCGTAGCCAGCAACCCGGACCTGAGAGTTCGTATTCCGGGCATGACCGTAAAGGGTGACGGCGACGTCGACCTGCGGGTGCTGGGCATGGACTACCGCGTTGGCATCATCGTCGAAGGCGACACCAGCGCCATGCCGGACCCGGCCTGTCAGGTCGGTGACAAATTCGTCGGCATCGAATGGCCGCTGCGCTGCCGCGGCCCGCTGGAACTCGGCGCCAAGGCGTGCCGCCTCGACAATGAACGCATGGGCCAGGTCGCTACCAAGATGGCCGGCGACAAGATCAGCGAAAAGATCGACGAGAAGCTTGGCGACAAGGTGAGCCCTGAACTGAAAAACGCATTGAAGGGGCTGTTCAAGCGATGAGAGCCGAGCAGTTTTCATCGGCGGTGCTGGACTGGTACGACCGCCACGGCCGCCACGACTTGCCTTGGCAACAAGGCATCACACCGTATCGGGTGTGGGTCTCGGAAATCATGTTGCAGCAGACTCAGGTCAGCACCGTGCTGAACTACTTCGACCGTTTCATGGCTTCGCTGCCGACGGTCGAAGCGCTGGCCGCTGCGCCGGAAGATGAGGTGCTGCACCTGTGGACCGGCCTCGGCTACTACACCCGCGCGCGCAATTTGCAGAAGACCGCGAAGATCGTCGTTGCCGAGTACGGCGGCGAATTTCCGCGGGATGTGGAAAAGCTGGTCGAGCTGCCGGGGATCGGCCTGTCCACGGCCGGCGCCATCGCCAGCCTGAGCATGGGCCTGCGGGCGCCGATCCTTGATGGCAACGTCAAACGGGTGCTGGCGCGGTTTACGGCGCAGGAGGGTTATCCGGGCGAACCGAAGGTCGCCAAACAGCTGTGGGCGAACGCTGAGCGCTTCACGCCCCATGATCGGGTCAACGCCTACACCCAGGCGATGATGGATCTGGGCGCCACACTTTGCACTCGCAGCAAACCGAGCTGCCTGCTCTGCCCACTGGAAAAGGGCTGCGAAGCGCACATGCTCGGCCTGGAAACCCGCTACCCGATTCCCAAACCACGCAAAGCCGTGCCACAGAAGCGCACGCTGATGCCGATGCTCGCCAACGGCGAGGGCGCGATTCTGCTTTACCGCCGCCCTTCCACGGGCTTGTGGGGCGGCCTTTGGAGCCTGCCGGAACTCGACGACCTCGATGACCTGCAACATCTGGCGTCGCAGCACTCGCTGGAACTGGGCAGCCAACAAGCGCTGCCGAGCCTGGTGCATACCTTCAGCCATTTTCAGTTATCCATCGAACCCTGGCTGGTTCAGGTCCAGGAGGCCGGCCATCACGTGGCCGAGGCCGACTGGCTCTGGTATAACCTCGCCACCCCGCCGCGCCTGGGCCTTGCCGCCCCGGTCAAAACCTTGCTCGAACGCGCGGCCGCCGTATTGAACGCAGGAGAGTCGTCATGACCCGCACCATCATGTGCCGCAAGTACAAAGAAGAACTGCCCGCCCTTGAGCGCGCTCCATTCCCGGGCGCAAAAGGCCAGGACATTTTTGACCACGTCTCGGCCAAGGCCTGGGCCGACTGGCAGAAACACCAGACCCTGCTGATCAACGAAAAACGCCTGAACATGATGAACGCCGAAGACCGCAAATACCTCCAGGGCGAGATGGACAAGTACTTCTCCGGCGAGGAATACGCCAAGGCTGAGGGCTACGTTCCGCCAGCTGAATAATTGCGTTTTTTCGAGGGTCGGAACGTAAGCGACGGTAATAATTAAAATTTTTTTGAAAACTTTCTTGACGACCCCCTGAAAAACCAGTTTAATGCGCCCCGTTGCCCAGATAGCTCAGTCGGTAGAGCAGGGGATTGAAAATCCCCGTGTCGGCGGTTCGATTCCGTCTCTGGGCACCACCTTTCGTTTTCAGGTGATGCCAAGCACACCTGAAAGCACACAAGAAACCCGCCTAGTGCGGGTTTTTTGCTTTCTACAGTTCCCAACCGTTCCCTTGTAAGCCCAAACATATGTGAGTAGATTCGTGAGTAGATCCAGTTCGGTCTAGGAATCTACTCACACCACGGCGACTAAATCCCCGCCTGGTGCGGCCTACAAGGAGGCTGCTTTGCCACTCTCAGATACCACCATCCGCACCGCCAAGCCGAAGGACAAGCTTTACCGGCTGACGGACGCCAACGGGTTATGTTTGGAAGTGGCACCAACAGGCACCAAGCTATGGCGGTACCGCTACCGCTTTAACGGCAACGCTAAAATGCTGGCGCTGGGCAAATACCCTGCCGTCACTTTGCTGAAGGCCCGCCAGCTACGCGATGAGGCCCGTCAACTGCTGACCGAAGGCACAGACCCCAGCGAGCACAAGAAAGCCGCCAAACAGGCTCAGAAGGTCGACGGGCTGACTTTCGAGACGCTGGCGCGGGAGTGGTACGACTACAACTCGCCACGATGGGCAGAAGCCACCACCTACAAAGCCAAGCTGTATCTGGATAACGACATGATCCCCAGCATTGGCGCGCGCCCAATTAAAGCCATCACCCGACCCGAGTTGGTCGAGTTGGTGCGCAGAGTCGAGGCAAGGGGCACTCTCAATGCCGCAGGCAAGATCCGTCAATGGCTACACCAGATATTCCGGTATGGGTTGGCCAAGGGCGTCATAGAGGTAAATCCGGCCACCGATCTGAACGTGGTGGCTGCGCCAGCAAAAGCCGCACGCCACCACCCGCACGTCACCTTCGCCGAATTGCCCGAGTTGCTGGGGAAGGTCGACGCCGCGAATATTCATGCCCTGACCCGTCACGCCATTAGGCTGCTGACGCTGACAGCGGTTCGCCCTGGTGAGTTACGCCAAGCGCCATGGTCGGAGTTCGACCTAGACGCCGCCACATGGACGATACCCGCCGCCCGCATGAAAGCCCGCCGCCCGCATATCGTCCCCCTACCCCGCCAATCCATCGCCATCCTGCGCCAGCTCCACGAAATCACCGGGCGTTACTCACTGGTCTTTGCTGGCGCCAATCCCGAACGCCCAATGAGCGAGAACACCATCAACAAGGCTTTGCGGTTGGCCGGGTATGGAGCCAGACAGACCGGCCACGGGTTCCGCCATCTGCTCAGCACCGAGTTGAACGGACGCGGGTACAACAAGGATTGGATTGAGCGCCAGCTTGCTCACGGGGACAGCGACGAGATCCGCGGCACCTACAACCATGCAGCCTATGTCGAGCAGCGCCGGGAAATGATGCAAGCGTGGGCTGACTCCATCGACGCCCTGTGCGCCGGCGCCAGCGTGGTGAGCATCAAGCGTAAGGCATAGTTTGCCGTGGATGCGCGGGGTTGGTTTGGGTCTGGTTGGGCTTTGCTGATAACATAATGGCCATTGCTGTACATTCGTACAGCCGGTCATATATGAGCTTGGCAGATGTCGGGATCTGGTGGGGACGAGCAGTTAGAACCTTTCGGGCGTATAAAGCTCGACGGGATCTATTTTGACTGGGCGTCAGGCCACTATCTGAACCCCCGTCTCTTGGCCTACGAACTTGCCGCAACAATCGAGACGTTGGCACCATTAGATCAGCCTATTCAGGCTTTGCATGCGAGCGTCTTTTCGGAAGGTCGTTCCGACAGGACTATTCAAATCACTCATGGCGCGCTCGCCGACTACTTCATAACGGCCAGCACCGGCAGAGCTACCACAACTATCTCAACAAGCTCGGGCCCGATACCTGCTGCTGACGTCCTGATATGGCGGAAATGGATTGAGCGCCTTGTTGGTGAGGCGACCGCTCGTACCGAGCTGGCGGCCGGGTTCGCTCAGCCGGCAAATGACAGTGCGTCGTTTTTGATGGCAGTCAATGGCTCTGCCGCAACAAGCCGCGTGCCCCAAACCCTCATACCAAGCAACTCCTCGATAGTTCTTAAAACGCAACAAGCGCTGTTGCGCCGCGAAGGTGAAAAAAGCGCCAGCGAACAACTCGACGAGCACCAGGTCGCCCTGAAAAGGGCCGAACAAAAGGTGGTAGAGCTTTCGGCACAACTCGAAACCAAGACAGCTCAAAACCAGCAACTTATGGACGAGTTGGAATTGCAGCGTCGCGAACTTAACGAAGAACGCAGGGCCAGGCGCGAAGCTGAAGACGAAAGCATCCACATGGAGGAGCGGCTTGAGCAGGTTATGGGGCTCGCCGAGCTCATGAGACAAGACAATCCACTTTCACCACCCGAACTTATACGCGCCTTGCAGTGCTGGCGAGAGCTGACCCAGGACGGCACCCACAACCCCGCTGGTGCTGGCGGGCGCGGAGTTCATCCATTGGTTGAGGTTTGGATAGAACGCAACTGCTACCAACTCAACAAAACAGAAGCTGAACGACTATGCGCCGTAGTGAGCTGGCGTAAACGAGGATCTGGCGCCATCCGCTCACAATAAAATACCCGGCCTATTTCAAAGACCCGCCGTATCTGGCTTCACGCTAGTTTTCTACACCTGAGAGAGTCAAATACCCGGCCTATTTCATGGAATAGCCGGCCTATTCTGTGGATAAGTCAGCGACCAGCATAAGCCCATGTTCTCAACGCCACCCAAGGAGGCGCACAACATGGCAGGCCCTACCCTTTCCCAGCTTCACCAAAACTCGAAAGCCGAACTTGAGCGGCGCACTGAAACCGCCAACCTCCGCCGCTTCATCAAGCTGGCCGATGTCCGCACTCTGACCACCCTTTCCACATCCGAGATTTACCGCCGTATTGCAGACGGGCGCTTCCCTAAACAGGTAATGCTCGGGCCAAAGTCTGCCGTCTGGATCGAGGCTGAGGTGATTTCCTGGTGCGACTCGCTTGTCGCCCTGCGTGGCGAGGCCGCCTAAATGATCGACCAAAAAAAAGACCAGCCTAAAAAGGCCAGCCCGGAAAAATCTCACACCGATATTACCACCACCAGCACCGGGAAAGCGCCGACAAAGATCAGCCGTGTCCTGGCCTATTTACTTCAGGATCACAGCCTCAACCGCTTCGAGGCCGAGCGCCTCGGCGACCACTGTCTCCACTCGACTATCAGCAGGCTTTCCAACGCCTACGGGCTGAACTTCAACCGGCAGCCCGAGCGTGTGCCAAACCACTGGGGCCAGCCTTGCATGGTGACTCGCTACAGCCTACCGGCCAGTGAGCGTAAGCGCGCCCGCAACGTCCTGAAGATGCTTTGCAGCGCCGCTGGCGTTAATCGTGAGGTGGCGGCATGAACGCTATCGTCCTAATCCAATCCAAAGGCGAGGCCCGCGCCGATAGCCGCGTACTGGCCGAACAGCTGGGCGTTAAACCCAAGAACACGCTTGGCCTGATCGAGCGATACCTGAGCAAGTTCGAGCGGTTTGGGGTTGTTCCGTTTGAAACGGAGAAACCCGGGGCCGGTACTGCTGGTGGTAGACCTGAGCGGTTCGCGCTGCTCAACGAGGATCAGTGCTATTTCCTGCTATCCCTGTCTCGCAACACCGATCGCGTCATAGAGCTTAAAGCCGATCTAATCATGGCATTCCGTGAAGCCCGGTATGGGCACGCCTGCCAGGCGTTGGAGGCCCGCAAAAAGGAAGCTAGCAGCAGTGGTCGCCGCCTTGCTCACTGGCGTTATGACAAGCCTAGCGTTTACCAGCACGTCGCCCACCTGAGGGAGCAACTCAAGCTTCCACTTGATCTAGAGGACGTGCGCCCATGATGAATGCCTTGCTCATGCCCCACGATGAGTGGTCTATACCTTCTCTTGCCAGCAGTCGTAGTCCTCGGTATGGTTTGCCTGTCGCTGCAAATTCAGCGACCGGGCGTAGGAACCCGATGAGCAAAAGGCGCAACAGCGCCCAGATAACCACTGCCGGCGTTTTTTTTCGTCTGCAGTTCTGTGTTATGGCGGCTGTGTGCGGGCAGGCTTCGGCCTGGCCGGGTTCCTTTTGCCCCGGTATTCCTACCCCGTGCACAGCTGCCACCCAATCCCGTAGGAAGGATCGTGGCAGCTCCTCCAAAGCAAAAGGAGCTCCGCATATGCACGCCCTCATTCCGTCCGCAATTCGCGCCTTTGCTCACCGCCATTTGGCCTTGAGCGCTCTCCGCGCAAACTCGACCCTGTTCAATCGACTCGCCCGCTACAACGCAAATATGGCCATCGCCCGCGCCCTTGAAACCAGTGGGGGTGTGCAATGAATAGCCAAAACACAGAGCTGGGAGTTACTCCACTGCTCACAAACTCCTCGGAATTTCACTTCGTAGGGGAGCGACCGTTCTTCACCGTCTTAGCCGGCATTCCTGTCGCCGATGCGCTGCGTGAGGCGAGCTGCTTTCTCGCAGCCGGAGAAGCAATTCTTACTAAGGCTCTGGATGGCGGCCTTAGCGTTGACGAGGTATTCGGGATCAAGTTGTTGATGGCCACAGCCAAGGCTTTGGTTGATTCCTCCACCGCGCCTATCCAGTTCGGCAATCGCCAAGGCGGTGCCAAGTGAACACTCCAGCCCTCTCAGCCGAAATCAGCGTTGAAGACATGCGGGACGTTCAGGAAATTCTGAAACTGCTCGCGCTTTCCTTCGCTCTGATCGCCTCACCTTCGATCAACATACTCGTGGCACGAGTCACCGCCGTTTTCGCTCAGCACACCGCAATGGCTTGGGCGGAACTTCTCGACGACTTGATCGCTGCGCAAGGGGGTGCCCAATGAGCCGCCTACTTTCAACGTCGATAACCGCCGAACGAGAACACGCATCTCTGTGGTGGGGTGTCCTCAATCAGTTGCGCATTTCAAACGAGTTGCCGGAGTGGGTTCGCGCCAAAGAGGTTGGTAGCGATGCCGACTATCGGGGGGCGATGATCGAAAGAAGCACCGTCAATCAAGCCCTGTTTGGCACCGACGAGATTCAATCGGGAGGCGACCTCCATCCATGCGCCTTTGAGTATCAGAGCCTCATTGACCTGATGGAGCTGGAGCGCACCCGCTATCTGACCTGGTGGACTTTGCTCAACGAAATGCGGGCGCGTAAACAACTGCCGGAATGGGTTGTGACTAACCGCATAGGTCACGGCCCGGACCATGAGCGGTGGTCTGACAAAGCGGTCAAGGTCAACCTGATGCTGTTTGGCCAACCACACGTTCGCCACTTGGCGACGCAGCTTCGGATGCCTGAGGGACCACGACCAGATTCTCGCCAGCGCACAGCGTCGCTGACTCCCGTGAATTGCTGATTCGATAAAGGCTTAAACAAATGAAAATTCAAAATGGCGCGCCTGCGTCCAGGGGATCGGCTTGCCCGGAAAAAGCCGCAGAGCTCTGGTTCGTGACCCATCCAAAGGTGCCCAAGGCACTTCTCGGCCCCTTCCTAACCGAGGCTGATGCCGAAGCTGGACGCGTCGTGATGCGTAGCACTGATGCCTTGGTGACGGCCTGCCTGGTCGATTCAATCGACGAAATTACCCACTGGCATGCCGTGAACAACGGTCGGGTTTGCCGGGCATTCGCTGGCGCTGATCGCCTGGGGGTGAACCATGGGTGACGTTATCCAGTTCGACCCATTCACCAGCATCGTGCGCGACGACGTGCCGCCACACATGGACGACTTCGGGCGCGGGCTGCTGATCGGCGCATTCAGTGATCTGGTGAAACTACGAGACGGCGCGGCGGATGAGGACAGCCGCCACAAGACCGACGCAATTGTTAAGCAAATCGGTCGTGTGTTGTCGCGTTACGAGCCGGAGGGCGCGGCATGACAGACGCAACGATTCTTTTCCGTGAAGCGCTCCAGTCGGTCTATGGGCCGCTCGACTTCCTGCCCGTGCCTGATGGGCAGATTCACCGCTTCCATGTTCCCGGCGATAAATCCGGCACCCTCAACGGATGGCATGTTCTGTATCTGGACGGAATCGCCTCGGGCGCATTTGGTAGCTGGAAGACTGGTGGCTCCAATACGTGGAGCAGTCGTGAACCCGCCGACCACCGCGAAGCCGAGCAGGTGCGCCAGCGCATCGAGCAGGCCAGGCGCCAGCGTGAAGCCGAGCAGCAACGGCGCCAGCTCAATGCCGCGAACATTGCTCAACGCTGGTGGCGTGATGCGCGCCGCGCCGATCCCGATCACCCGTACCTGATTGCCAAGGGCATTCGCGCCCACAGCCTGCGCCAGCGCAATGACGAATTGCTGGTGCCGCTGTACTCCAGTGGCGTGCTGGTCAACCTGCAACGGATCGCCCCGGACGGCAGCAAGCGCTTCCTGTTTGGGGGCCGGATCAAGGGCGCCTATTCGCCGCTCGGGCGCATCACACCGGACAATCCGCTCTGCATTTGTGAGGGGTGGGCGACGGGGGCAACGCTTCACGAAAGCGGCTACACCGTCGCCTGCTCGATGAACGCCGTGAATCTCAAACCGGCGGCGCTGGCGCTTCGGGCCGAATACCACACCACCGAAATCATCATCGCGGGCGATGACGACCGCCTTACCGACGGCAACCCAGGACGCACAGCGGCAAACGCAGCCGCGGCAGCAGTCGGCGGCCAAGTGGCTTTCCCCGAGTGGCCAGAAGGTGCGCCCGATGACCTCACCGACTTCAATGACCTCGCAAGCTGGAAGCTCTCTAATGGCCAAGCCTGATACCAACGTTATCAACCTTCGGCCAGAGGCCGCCACCATCGCACCTGCTCGACCTTGCTGGGCGGTGTACGAACACTGGGTGACCAACGAAAACGGCCGCAAGCTGCGTCCAGGCGTGTATTGGCACAGCTTCAAGCGCACTGCTGCCGATCAGGATGACGCCGAGAACGACGCCGCCGACCGGCCGATCGCTGATGAGTGGATTTCAAGCCCCGTCACGGTTGTGGCCCGCACCACCAACAGCGACGACGGCAGCGAGGGGCGACTCCTGCGCCTGGTCACAGAGGGCGGTATCAAGGAATGGATCATCGCCATGGAGGTGTTCGGCGGCAGCGGCGAGGACGCCCGGCGAGCGTTGTTCGGCATGGGCGTCATCATCGCGCTGAAGAAACGCGGCACGTTCATGGAGTACCTGCTCGACCAGCACCCTGCAGATGTATTCGCCACCACTTGCCGACCGGGCTGGCATGAGTCAGGAGCATTCGTGTTGCCCGGGCGAACGATCGGCAGCGCCAATGTGCGGTATCAGGCCAGCAACAAGGCTCAAGTACTTTTCAGCCGGCGCGGCGAGCTGGCGCAATGGCAGTCAGAGGTGGCCGCCAAGTGCGCCGGCAATCCGGTGCTCACGTTGGCGATCGGCTGCTCGCTGGCCGGCCCGCTGCTGAGCCTGGTCGGCGTGCTGGGCGGCGGCGTTCACCTGGTGGGCGACAGCTCGAGCGGCAAGTCGCTCGCGCAACTGATCGGCTCCTCAGTGTGGGGCGACCCGGGAGTGTTCGCCGCCAGTTGGGACATGACCAAGGGCGGTCTGGAGATCGAGGCGTCGAGCCGCAACGACACCATCCTACCGCTGGACGAGATCAAGCGCGCCGACCCCAAGCGGGTACAGGAAATGGCGTACTCCCTCGCCAACGGCCAGGGTAAGGGCACCATGACTCGCGAGCGTGAAGCCCGGGGTAAACTGAGCTGGCGCCTGCTGACGCTCTCCAGCGGTGAGCGCTCCCTCTCTGAGCATGCCGCCATTTCCGGTAATGCCGCCCACGCTGGCGCCGAACTGCGCATGGTCGACGTGAACGCCGGCACCCGCACGCATCGGGCCTTTGATGAGCTACATGGCCTTGAGGGAGCGGACTTCCACCGGCAGCTCACCGTGGCTGTCGGTGCCCACCATGGACACCTTGGGCCAGCCTTTGTGGAGCGCCTAGTCGCCGCCGACGACAAGCCCGGGCTTCTCAGTGACTTTGACGGTATCCGCGCCCAATTCGTTGAGGACAACGCTCAAGCCGGCCGAGTGGCTGACCGGTTCGCAGTGATCGCGCTGGCGGGCGAGATGGCTATCGCTTACGGCCTACTCCCGTGGGAGCCAGGTACCGCCCTCGCCGACTGCCGCCTGCTCTATGGCGAATGGCTCGCCCGTGTGGGCGGCGGAAACGCAGAAGATCGGCAGATCCTGGCCGGCATCATCGACTTCATCGACAAGCACGGCAGCAGCCGATTCTCCGATGTCGATGCGCCAGAGGTGGACGCCAAAGTGTTCAACCGGGCCGGGTACTGGGAGCTGGTGGCCGGCAAGCGGCTCTTCCTGTTCAACAAATCTGCACTCATCGAAGCCGCTCACGGGTTCGGCCTTACCCGAGTCATCAAAGCTCTTGAGGTTGGCGGGGCATTGGCCAAGCGCGACACCGACCGAGATAGCCGAAAAACCAAAAAGTACCGTATTCCCGCCGGCGGTTCGGCACGCCTTTACGTGATCGATCCAGAAGCCCTGGACAGCGAAGGAGGTGCGGTTTGACCCCGATCTACACCAAGCGCGATGGCCCGAGTTCACAGGAACCTACATTTGTGGGGAACAGGGGGAACGGGGGAACAGCTAGTAAAACCGTGGCCTGTAGCCGTTCCCCCCTATTGAATGTATGGGGAACAGGGGGAACACAAACATGTTTTTGAATATAGCCGTGCTCGCCTCTCCTGACGTTCGGTTATCACTGTTCCCCACAAAAAAACGTGGGGTACAGAATCCCCCTCTGAAAGCCCCGGAAACATTGGCTGTTCCCACTGTTCCCCCGTTCCCCCGTTTTTTTTCTACAGACACATATGGGCAATGGAGCAATCGTGGCGAGGTGGCGCAATGAGCCTCCTCTCCGGCCTGCTCGATCACATGCCGCCAGCCATTCCCGATACCGACTCGCCAAAAGTGGATAGTCGGCCTGGCCCGCGCCTGGTGCTGGCCTCTCACGTCGAGCGCCCGGGTAAGTTCATCACCGGACCGCACGCAAATGCCGCCACAGCCACGCCAGAGTGGCGCCAGGCCCGCGACCAATATCTGAGCCACATCATGGTTTGCCGCTCCTGCTACGCGCCCACCGGCCGCCATTGCAGTGTTGGCGCCGACCTGCGCGCCAGCTACGACAACACAGCTATGGCGGCGCACCAATGACACCTACGCGACACGTCTCCCAAGTAACGAAAACGTGGCGCGGCCTGAGCAACAGCACCGGGCATCAGCCCATGACCAGCGCCAGCGGCGCAACAGAGGCATACATGACAGAACAGGACAGAAACGCGGCGGGCACGCCGCCAACCCATGAGAAACGCTTCGCCGAGGCGTGCAAGACAACTCACTTTCAATCACATCACATGGCCAAAGGCCCAGAGTCAGGATACTTGGCGTGGGATGTCAGGCACGTCCGCGACGGCGTGAAAGTTACCATCGACGGCCCCTTCATTACCGAGGAGGAAGCGCGCGTCTCGGCCGATCTGCTCCGCGGTACGTTCCGAGGCGCCCGTGCTTATCAAGGAGTCTACGACCGGATATGGAACTACGATCCCAAGCGCGAGCAACTGCAACTCGATCAGGCACGTATGTCGCGATCCCTTCTCGCCATCCGCCTGGGCGTGACCGCCACGACAAATAGCGCCCAAGGCACCACGGAGTAAATTATGAACGCGACTACCAATGCCGATTTAGAGGTCCTCCAATGAGCGATATCGTCCGTCCCACCATGACTACTGTAAAACTCTCCGGCTCGCTGGCTATGCAGTTCTTTCGCAAGCGGGACTATCTCCTTGAAAGCGGAACAACCCGCGAACTGATGAGTGCGCTGAAAAATACTGTGGAAGGTTTCGAGGAATTTATCCGCGATCAGGCCCGCCGCGGTATGCGATACGCTATTTTTCGCAACCGTGAGAACGTCGGCGAAGACAGATTCACCATGAGCGGGACGACAGAGATTCGCATCGTCCCGGTCATCGCTGGCAGCAAGAACGGCGGCCTGTTTCAGACAGTTTTAGGTGTCGCACTGATCGTTGTCGGCGCATTCCTGTCGGCAACACCATTCGGCCCACCATTAATTGGCATGGGCATTTCATTGGCTCTCGGCGGCGTCATGCAAATGCTGTCTCCGGTACCCAAGTCGCCCAGCCAGCAAGAACAGGGCGTCACCGAAAACAAGCCGAGCTATCTCTTCAATGGTGCGTTCAACTCCACACAGCAAGGTCTGCCTGTCCCGGTTGTTTACGGAACGATGTTGGTCGGCTCCAGCGTTGTGGCAATCGGCACCTGGGCAGAGGCTATTCCGACATGAGGTAAGGCCTGCAATAGGTCGAGGCGAGTGATACATTCGCTCTTTTCCAGGAGAGAAAAGCCATGCAAAGGATTATCGCGGCTGGACTAGTCGTACTGGCTTTGGGCGGATGCGCAACGTCACCAATGCCGGTTTCCGAGGCGAAGCCGGTTCCCTCCGATGAGATTTATGGTTTCAAAGGCCCAGCCTCGAAAGACTCGGGAGGCCTCACGGTTTTCAGGGATGATGGTTTTGTTGGATCAGGTTGCGACATCATTCTGTACATCGATGGACAGCGCGCAGCTAAGATCGGACCAGGCCAAAAGGCGTCTTTCAATCTGCCCACTGGAGATGTGAATCTCGGCACCGGGCTCGCCGAATCAGGGCTATGTGCTGGCGCTGCAATCAAAACCGTCGCAGCCAACATCAAATCTGGAAGGGAAGCCATCTATCGAATCAATGGGGATATGCAAGGTTTCTACCTCGGCCCATATGTTGATTACGGTCGGTAGGTAAAGCGAACTAAAGCCGCCTACGGGCGGTTTTTTCATGCCTTGAGATAGATCATATGATCCCACTGAGACGATATCGTCTGTCTCGCTGCCGGTACCGCAAGATGGTATCCACTCTGGTATCCACGGTTTGAGGGCATTCCGGGGCGGATACCCATGACAGTTGCCAGGTGCGGTTGCCACCATTGGTTGCCACTTTTCGCTGGTCACAAAACCATCAAACCCATTTGGGGAAACACGACCCCATGAATGACCCGCGTCAAGTGCCTATCGGGGTGTTTTAACGCAGTCGTCACGCGGGACCGTCACGCACCATGAACAAGGCACGAAGAGTGCTCAGCCCGTTATCAAATGTCATGGTTCGCACCGCTAGTTCGCACTTCTGGTTCGCACCCGCCAATGCGAACCTGGGGGCATTATTCGGAGCCGACAAAGCATCGAATGCAGTTTGGGAAATCAACCCCATGGAAGCCTCCCGTCAAGTACCGGGCGGCGTATTTTTAGGTGGTTTCCAAAGTGGTTTCCACGGTTTCATTCGCTGCGAAAACAAACCCCATGAATGAGCGCCTAAATGCCCGAACGGCTCCGAATGACCCCCATCTGCGAAACACCCCATGAATGAAACCCGATATGCGAAAACCGAACCCCATGAATGACCTGAGATGTACTCAAAACTGAGTACATCTGTCAGGCCGATTTACTTGTGGAAACTTGTGTTTCGCTCGCAGCAGAACCTGACAAAACCTGAGATTCAAACAGGCGCCGGACTTAACAAAACTTAACCTTTTTTCAGAAGATCAACTGGCGATAGATCACTCGGGCGTCAGTGCCACGTCGCAGCTCGCGGAGTGCGTCACTGGTCAACTGGTCCAGGGCTTGCTCTTCGAAGTCAGCGGCGAGCTTTGCAGCCTTGCGCACGATCAGCAGCGCCAGTTCTGGTGGCACGACCACCTTGATTTCATCAAGGTACGGGCAATCGATAATGGACATGGGCTCTCCGGGAGATGTGCTCAGGTTTGAGTGTATCTCCGATGTGCTGACAGGTAAAAACCCTGCGATAGTAAGTTTAAACAGTGAAATATCATGGTTTCGTGCGCATTCGCGTCACTTATTCAATTGCCCTGGCCCGATTTCCGCGCAACCATACGACACATTCTTGACAGACCCTAGACAGATCCAAGCCCATGGCCGCGCTCAACAACGAAATCAAAGCTTTCATCGTACAGGCGCTCGCCTGCTTCGATTCCCCCACCCAAGTCGCAACCGCGGTGAAACAGAGCTTTGACGTTGTGGTATCGCGCCAGCAGGTCGAAGCGCACGACCCGACCAAGCGTTGCAGCAAAGGCCTGGCCAAGCGTTGGGTGACGATGTTCGAGGACACTCGGGCAGGATTCCGCGAGGCGATGATTGAGATCCCCGTTGCCAACCGATCCTATCGCCTGCGCGCACTCGGTCGAATGGTTGAGGAAGCCGAGGAGCGCGGCAATTTGGTCCTTGCCGCTCAGTTGATCGAGCAGGCAGCCAAAGAATCAGGTGATCTGTATATCAGGCGCCCGACGCGCTACCGCGGCGACTCCGACACCCCGGCGGCCAAGGTTGAGGTTGAGCTCGCTTGCACAAGCGATTACAACATCTCGTAGCATGCGCTGTTACTCGCCAGGGGGATCTCATTCAGCCGCTGAGCGAATGACTGCGCCGTCTTTTGAGGCAGTGCTACGCTTTCGTTTTCTCGAATGGAGTCGAAGCGATGCCCTCCTCTGAATACTCTCTCCCTGATGTCCTTGAGCGCATGTATCACAACCAACTTGCCTTGGAGGCAGCGCTGATGGAGCCGACCCTGTTAGTCGAAAGCCAGGGGCAAGACGAAGCCGGCGACAATATTCGGACTGCGTTGAACGCGATCGGCGAAAACGCCGGACATATCAATCAGGGGTTGGCCAGACTCAAGTCACAAGGCACTGCTTGAACCAACGTCAGCAGGGGGCGCGTATGGACGATGACTGCGAAGTGTTGTTTGTTTCCGACCTGGCAACGATGCTTGGCCGAACTGAGGCGTCGGTCAGAGAGGGAATGCGCCGAGGCGTGGACTGGTTACCAAAGAGTTTCAGAATGGGCACCAGACACTGCTGGCTCAAGGCGGATGTTCGGGAGTTCCTGCGCGCCTGCCGGGACGGCGAGAACAAGGCGCCGAAGGTCGGTAGACCGCGGCAGACACCGCCAACACTGAGAGATATCAGGAGATGACAGAGAGCATTGATCGTTTCCTGCGCCTCGACGAGGTGCTTCACACCACCGGACTTGGCCGCAACACGGTTTATCGTCGCATCCGGGAAGGCACCTTCCCAAAACAGGTCAGGATAGGTCCCAACTCGGTAGCCTGGCGTCAGTCAGCAATCGCTAAATGGATGTCTGATCCGAACCCGGGCAACTGAAGGCTTTGACGACGGGAGATGATCTTTTGTGAAGCGCCAGTGGTACGAGGAGAAACCGATGAGTAACCCCCAAGATAAACAACCGATCGAGTTCATTCGTCTACCTGAGGTAAAAAAGCTCACAGGCCTCAGCACCGCCACCATCTACCGCATGGCGGTCAGCGGGAAATTCCCCAAGCAAGTGAAGATTGGGGATTCTGCCGTGGCGTGGGTAAAGGCCGAGGTTTTGCAGTGGGGGCAGGAGCGGGTAGCTCAATCTCGTGCTCCGAATTGATGACTTGATTACTTTGCACTGATCTCAAAAGTCGGTGATCACCCAACGGTTAATCCATGGAGCATGTCATGGACATTACGCCACACCGAGAGCCTATCGAGTTTATTCGTCTGCCAGAAGTCAGAGCACTGACTGGCCTCGGCACCACAAAAATTTACGACATGGTGAAGAATGGTTTATTCCCGCGTCAGGTTCCGCTAGGCGGCCGGGCCGTAGCTTGGGTTAAGTCAGAGGTGCTGACCTGGAACCAGCAGAAAGTCGACGAGGCCCGTGCTGCAGAATCCCCCACGGCTCCGTCAGAACGACAACTGAAAAAACCAACCCCATGAAAGAGGCGGGTCAATACCACGCCGCCACACGGTCATGGCGTACGCCACCTCATGCCGACACGCACCACATTTTGAAAACCATCAAAACGTAGGGCGGATACCCCAGACCAACCATGTGATGGGTTTCGGCAGATAACCGCGGAGCCCAGGAGAGGCTATGTCTCTATTGGATAGCGTCAAAGCTCTATTCCGCAGGCCAGACCCTGCGCTACCACTAGAGCCATCAGCTCCAAGTGCCGAGCAGACACCGAGTAATCACCCATTCAGCAAAGTCCGCTGCTGCTTCGTCCCGGTCCCAGTGATCACCAACACCTACGACAACTTGATGCTGGTTGGCACTCAGTGCTATCACGATGACGATACCTATCACCGACTAAACAGCCTGAAACGTGAAAACCACTTACCCGCCGGCTCTATCATCTCCCTTAACGATGACGGCACCATATCCAGTCAATTCACATGGTCTGACATCGGACAGCTCGACCATGCGTTCAATGACTACCTGAATTTCCTAATTGAGTTCAGAAACATCTACGAATCTGACGCCCCCATAGATCATCAGTTGGTCATGCTGGGTGAGGTGGCCGCCAAGACAGGATCAGGGGGCCACGCCAACTCGATATTCATTGAAAAGCATGGCGGAATCGGAGCCATGCTTGCCCTTTGCTCCCGCAGCGACTACGCCTGGAACAAGCCTCAGTGGATAGAAAGCCTGAGCATTTCATCAGAGAAGATAGCGCTCGGGAAAAGCGCTCTGGCCGTTGTAGATGGGAAGCCCACGTTTGCCTTCGCTATAACTCATAAACAAGACCTTGCCATGATGTTGCGCTGCTGCGATGGCGAAGAATCGAACTATTTGGACCAGCCAAGCGGTAGGCGTCTTTGTGCCGCTCCCTACTACTTCGAGCGCGCCGCAATCTTGAGCCGCAAAGCCAATGACTACGCCGGAGAGGTTGCCATTTGCGAGCGATGGGAACGCATCATCAACGACTACACGGCACAGCAGATGGTAGCTCAAGGGGGCGCGGCAAAGGTCCACAAGGGGCCGCGCTCAATCGCTATCTTGGCACGACTGCAAAAAGCAAAGGAGTAACAAGATAATCAGTCCGTTCATCCGATGGCAAAGATCTGAGTGACCGCCTGTAAGCGTCACCCAAATAGCGCGGAAAAAGGGGGCACCATTGAGAAAAGTGAGTAGATTTGTGAGTAGATCCAGTTTACAAACCAAAAAATATTAACTAAATACAATAAGTTAAGCCGAAAGTTCGATTCCGTCTCTGGCACCAAATACCGAAAACCCTGAATCGCAAGATTCAGGGTTTTTTTATGCCTGCGATTTAGCGAAGTCCGGCACGCGGCAGTGGAAGCACCGGATCGACGATCCAAAAACAACACTCGCCTTCAGCAAGGCTCTATAGTAGCGTTGTGCCACAAACTCGACCGACACAACGGAAACCCGTCCGGTCGATTTCAATGCAATCCACTGCCCCACGGCGCAGTTGGAATACGCACCCAAAAGGACAGGTAACAACGCAAGGAATGCCTCCCCCCCCCGCAGTAAACACCAGCGCTACACATCCCCTTAAGCCAAAGGACATGGAAAAGTTATGTCAACAATCAACGAACTAAAAGACAAGATCAACACGAAGACCTGGAACCTGGTGCTGCTCTCCTTCGCCACTGCCGGGATCTATCTTATTTTGTGGCTATACAAAAACAACAAAATCATCAGCGACACCACCAAAGTCCGATTGGTAGATGACGTTTACATCATCTGGATCGCTGTATGTGCCGGCTTAAGTGGCGCACTCGCCAACCTGGGGAACGTGGCTCTGGATTTTACGTCCATCGTTCTCAGCCTCGCCGGTGGCGTGCTGTACATCGTATGGGCATTCAAGGCCAAAAAGGCACTCACGGAATATGCCCTCAACGAGCACAAGATCGACCTGCGAATGAACGCCTTCTACACGTTCGTGTTCAGCCTGTACTACATCAATTACTGCATCAACGATCTGCCGGAAGAACAGCGTAAGCAGCAGATCCTGAGAGGCCAGACCGCTCAAGCCTAAAACCACGCAATGGGCGGACAGATGATTTTCTGCCGCCCATTCGCTGGAACAAAGGCATCGGCCGGTCAACTCCGGCCAACTGCTAGCTTTCACCGGCCCAGTGAAAGACCAGATTACGCGCAGGGCCACTTCCTATCTCGGCACTATCACGCCGCACTTCTCCATGTCGCGTAGCAACCACGGTGTACTTGCCGGGCGGTAGCTGAACATAAACCAGCGGGCCAGCCTCGTTCAGCGTCAACACGGTTTGCCCTTGGGCTTTCTGAATGACCACGTCGACGTCGGGAATGTATTTATTCTCCGCCCCGACCGAAAACGTCATGTGCAAGTTATAGCCAGCCGTTTGCTGGATGGCCTTCGACTCATCCACGCCGATACCGCCGGACAGATAAGTAATTCCGTTTTGCTCCTGTGGTTGAACTTGCACGCCAGCGCTGTCGATTGGTTCAAGACTGGCGGCAGACGACATCACCGGGAACATCAACATGCCCACCGCGGCGATGGGCAACGCAAGGGAATGCACGCACTTCATGATCACGCCTCCCGGGCTCCGTGGAACCCATTCGTCATGCCTTTTAGATTTCCTCTCGAACGCCCGGGTTTTAGATTGATTGGTACTTGGGCTCACTACGAAAAGGACTACACGTTATATTCCTCAAGCACGACTTGCCGTCGGAGCGATCCCGCAAACCCGATCGGGCTTTCCTTCCGGCAATTCGTGACGCACTGCGTCACGAATCAAGTTGGACCCACTACCGCAGACTACTGCGCGTCGATGGTGACACCGAAACGTACTCAATTGCTTCGTCATCTTCGATCTGAAGCGCGGCAAAGACGAACTCTGCGCCGAACTGGACAGAGAGCAGGCGGCAATCGAGGAGCGACTGCTCGATCAGATCCCCCTGTGAACACAGATGGATTGTCCACCCGCCGCACGAAGACTATCGTTGGCAGCTACCCGCAAAGGTCTGAAGCCGATGAATTTGCAGGACATGTCACTGGCCCCCACTCAAATCGAGTTGCCGCTGCCAGCCTCCGTTTCTGGCGAACCGTTCAGGGAGCCCGCCGCAGACGGTTTCATCCTCGGCGGTTTCACTTGGCGGCACGCCGCTCCGGACATCGCACGCCCGATTGTCATCATCAACGCCGCCACCTCGGTTCGCTGCCGTCACTATTCGCGCTTCGCCGATTACCTGTTCGCCAACGGCTTCGACGTCATCACCTACGATTACCGCGGCATCGGCGAATCACGCCCTGCGTCACTAAAAAATCTCGCCGCCTCATGGTCCGACTGGGGGGCGCTGGATTTCGAGGCAATGCTCAAGCGCGCTCAGCGTGAATTCCCCGGCCAGCCAATCGATGTCGTCGGCCACAGCTTTGGAGGCTGTGCAGCGGGCCTGGGAGCCTCAGGACATCTGATCCGGCGTCTGGTGACCGTCGGTGCGCAATTCGCTTACTGGCGTGACTATGCGCCGGCTCATCGCTGGCGGATGTTTGGCAAATGGCATGTGGTGATGCCGCTGATCACGATGATCTGCGGATACTTTCCCGGAAAGCGCCTTGGCTGGCTGGAAGACACGCCTGCCGGCGTGGTTCGCGACTGGGCCACGCCCACCGGCCGATACGAAACGCGCCCCAGCGGTCGAGTCATCGCCGCCAAGGCCGGTGAACTGCCCTTCGCGACGATGACCGCCAAAACCCTCGCCATCAGCATTACCGACGACCCTTACGGCACTATCGCAGCCATCGAACGCCTGCTCGGCTACTTCAGCGGCGGTACGAACACCCACCTGCGAATCGCCCCCGAAGACATCGGCGAAGCAGAAGTCGGACATTTCGCCTTTTTTCGTAGCGCATACCAAGCCACACTATGGCCCATTGCATTGTCCTGGCTGCAAAACGGCGAATTGGCCCCCGATACCCCCGGGCGGACAGTACCGCGCAGCGAGTCCTTTTAACGCACGACGGATCAAAACCCATGGCCTCCGCCAACAAGCAGCAAAAACGCGCCACCCGCGCCAAAGCCAAGGCCAAGCAGAACCGCACGCAACGGGCTGCCGCGCCGGTCGAGCTGGATCCGAACGACGATCGCATCGACTTTGAATCGGTGGACCTCACCGAACTGTTCAAGAAAATGATCGACGCTGAAAAAACCAGTCAGCAAGCCATGTGCGTCGCGTTCCTCGAAGACCCATTGCTGGAACTGGTGTACGAGCAGGAAGGTGAAGAAGGCGCGATGGATTTCATCCTCGCCGCCCTGATCGAGTATCGCCAATGGTCCACCGAAGTCGACGAAGCGGGCGCCCTGGCGTGGATCGAATCCCCGGCCTTCCAGGCCGACTATGTAGCGGCTTCCGACATCATCGCAGCCCAAACCCAACAGAAACCGAACTGAGTTCCCATGGCATCCCTGAACAAGCAACAGAAACGCGCCAAACGCGCCAAGATCAAAGCCAAACAGATCAACATCCACGGCAGGAAACCCGTCGCGCTGGATGACGATCTGGGTGAAATCGGCGAGCCGATCCCGGAATACACCCTGGCGATGTTCAGCAAGATGCGCGACGCCGAAGCTGTCGGCCGCAGTGAAATGCTCTCCGTGCTGCTGACGAACCTCGCCTTTATCATCATTGACCATCCAGAACTGCTGGACATGGAAAACGCCGACGACGAAGGTATGGCCGCCACTCACCTGGCCGCCGACATGCTGATCGACTACCGCATGTGGGCCGACGGCATGGATCGCGAAACCGCCCAGGCATGGCTGACCGACCCGCAATTCATCACCGACTTTGGTGATGCGCTGGACAGCTATCGCCAGTCGCCGGATGCGCAGGAAGAAAAGGGCGAATAAAGGCCCTCAGAAACAGAAACGGCCGCCTGTCATCACTGACAGCGGCCGTTTTTTTTGCAAACCTGAAAACAACAATCAGGCAGCGACAGCATCCAGACGCGGGATTTCCATCCCGACCTTGGCGCTGGCGTAGCTCAGATCGCCGCTGGCGATGGACTGAGCCTTGAAGCCGGCGCCGATCAGGTCGCGCACGTACAGTTTGTTGTAGATGAACATGAACACGAAGTTGCTGAGGCCGAACGTGAAGCAGGCGATGATGAACATGATCGCTGCCCACTTGATGTCACCACGGAACAGCGGCGGCAGGAAGCCAAAGAAAAACACGGTCCACGAGAAGCCGATCGGGGCTTCCTTCATGGCTCCGGTGTTAGGGTTTTTGAACACAACCGATGTAAACGCCATGCCTGTCTCTCCTTGATGCCCCAATGGGTTGGCTGAATGGCCGGGCTAGCTCCATGCAGCGTTGGCTCGTGACTGCCGCGCAAACGGCACGCGCACGTAAATGCATCTGTGACACGCATCAGATGAGGGAGCAGGCGAGAAAGGGTCGAGTTGCTTTAGCCAGGAAAGGCTGGGGGCGTCGAACAATCCATGTCCTGAAACTCCATCGCATCCCGCAACAGCGAGATACACATTCGGCGAGAAGGCTACTATCTCGACATCATCGTGTCCATCAAAGAGCCGACCGATAAAAACCCTGAATGAAAGTAAAAACGACCGCGATCATTTCTGATGGCGGTCGTTTTCGGTACATCGACAGTGGACGTAGAACCTAGCGGGCCACTGCGCCAATCAGCTGCTCATTGCGACGACGGCGCGCCACGAACAACCCGGCAGCCACCACACACAGGCTCAGGAAACCGGTCGCGAGGATTTCCACGCGGTGGGCGTCCTGGAACAACATGATGGTCAGGGCCGCGACGATGAAGACGATCACCGCGTAGGTCAGGCCCGGGAACAGCCACATGCTGAAGGCAATTTTTTCACCGCGGGCCACACGCTGTTTGCGCATGCGCAGTTGCGAGATCGCGATCACCAGGTACACCAGCAACGCGATGGCGCCGGAGCTGGCCAGCAAGAATTCGAACACCGCAGTCGGCGCCACGTAGTTGGCGAATGTTGCCAGGAACGCTGCGCCCGTGGACAACATCACCGCCCAGTAAGGCGTGCCGCTCTGGTTGGTGCGCGTGGACACGGCTGGCGCATCACCGCGTTTGCCCAGGGAAAACATCATGCGCGACGAGGTGTACAGCGCCGAGTTCAGGCAACTGGTCACGGCGACCAGCACCACGATGTCGACGATCATCTTGGCGTTCGGAATGCCCATGCGCTCAAGCACGGTCTGGTAGGAACCGAGGCTGGCCAGTACCGGGTCGTTCCACGGCACCAGGGCCACGACGATGAAGATCGAAACGAGGTAGAACAAACCGATCCGCCAGATCACCGAGTTGGTGGCCTTGGAGATTTGCTTGCCAGGGTTTTTCGATTCCGCGGCCGCGATGGTCACGATCTCGGTGCCCATGAAAGAAAACATCGTGGTCAGGATGGCACCCAACACGGCGCCCATGCCGTTTGGCAGGAAGCCCTGAGTGTCGAACAGGTGCGAAACACCGCTGACCTGACTGTTCGGCAGGAAACCGAAGATCGCCAGAACGCCGAGAATAATGAAGCCGATAATCGCCACGACTTTAAGCAGGGCGAACCAGAACTCGAACTCGCCGTAGTTCTTCACGCTGAACAGGTTGGTGACGGTCAGCAGCATCGTGATGACCAGCGCGAAAGCCCAGATGTCCACGCCAGGGAACCAGGCATGCAGGATGGTTGCGGCGGCGTTGGCCTCCAGCGGGATCACCAGCACCCAGAACCACCAGTACAACCAGCCGATGGTAAAACCGGCCCAGTGACCGATCGCGCGATCGGCGTATGTCGAGAAGGAGCCGGTGTCTGGCGAGGCAACCGCCATTTCACCCAGCATGCGCATCACCAGCACCACCAGCATACCGGCGGCGGCGTAGGCCAACAGCACGGCGGGGCCTGCGGCGGCGATTGCGTGGCCCGAGCCAACGAACAGGCCGGCGCCGATAACCCCGGCGATCGACAGCATGGTCACATGACGCGGTTTGAGCCCCTGTTCGAGGCCGTTAGAGCTTTGGGTATTGCTCATTGAAACTACCTTTATAAGGAAAAGCGAATGCGTGCATCCCGTCGCGAACTCTCTTCTGTAAAAAGAAACAAACGGGGCGTTCCGGAATCTGCACGCAATAATTGCGCCAAAATGTTTCAACACCCCCTAACCCGGCGATCTCACTCAGACCGGACAGTCATCGCAAGTCATTGAAAATAATGGCACTTCGCCAGAGCGTTACCCTGCGACTCACTTGAAGAACGAATCTGCGCACCGGAAACACACCCAACAAATGCTCAATGCACAATAAAAGTGCGGATCAGGAACGTTTGGCTGGTTAGCGCTTCCAACACCCCGCCAAAGCTGGCAACATCGCGCCCTTTTTTACGGGACAGCCGCACCCCCATCGGGTTCAAACGGCTGTTCGGTTGATAGCAGCGCGACAGTCTGCTGTACCGATGCGACAACCTGCCACATGCCACCCGTTTACCGCCCGTAGCGCTGTTGGCTGCCATTCAGACGCTATGTTAGGTTGGCCGCCTCGCCAGGAAGGCCCGCCAACAGCAGGAGCGCAACATATATGAGGAACGCACATGGCTGAGGCCACGCCCGCGCTTGAAATCCGCAACTTGCACAAACGCTACGGACAGCTTGAGGTGCTCAAAGGCATCTCGCTGACCGCCCGCGACGGCGATGTGATCTCGATCCTGGGCTCCTCCGGTTCCGGCAAGTCCACATTCCTGCGTTGCATCAACCTGCTGGAAAACCCACATCAGGGCCAGATCCTGGTGGCCGGCGAAGAACTCAAGCTCAAAGCCGCCAAGAACGGCGAACTGGTTGCGGCCGACGGCAAGCAGATCAATCGTCTGCGCAGCGAAATTGGTTTTGTGTTTCAAAACTTTAATCTGTGGCCGCACATGAGTGTGCTCGACAACATCATCGAAGCGCCGCGTCGCGTGCTCGGCCAGAGCAAGGCCGAAGCCATCGAAGTCGCCGAAGCCTTGCTGGCCAAGGTCGGCATCGCCGACAAGCGTCATGCGTACCCGGCGCAACTGTCTGGCGGCCAGCAACAACGCGCGGCGATTGCCCGCACGCTGGCGATGCAACCCAAGGTGATCCTGTTCGACGAACCCACCTCCGCCCTTGACCCGGAAATGGTCCAGGAAGTACTTAATGTCATCCGCGCACTGGCCGAAGAAGGCCGCACCATGCTGCTGGTCACCCACGAAATGGGGTTCGCCCGTCAGGTGTCCAGCGAAGTGGTGTTCCTCCACCAGGGCCTGGTAGAAGAGCAAGGATCGCCACAGCAGGTGTTCGAAAACCCGCTTTCGGCGCGCTGCAAACAATTCATGTCCAGCAACCGCTAACGGAGCTACCCGCATGCAGAACTACAAAAAGGTCTTCCTGGCAGCCGCCGTCACCCTGGCCTTCAGCGCCGGGGCCATGGCCGAAACCCTGAAGATGGGCATCGAAGCGGCCTACCCGCCGTTCAACAACAAAGATGCCAGTGGCAATGTCGTCGGCTTCGACAAGGAAATCGGCGACGCCCTGTGCGCCAAGATGAAAGTCGAATGCACCGTGGTCACCTCCGACTGGGACGGCATCATCCCGGCCCTGAACGCCAAGAAGTTCGACTTCCTGATCTCCTCGATGTCGATCACCGACGAGCGCAAGCAAGCCGTCGACTTCACCGACCCGTACTACTCGAACAAGCTGCAATTCATCGCCAAGAAAGACGTCGACTTCAAAACCGACAAGGACGCGTTGAAAGGCAAAGTGATCGGCGCCCAACGCGCGACACTGGCCGGCACCTGGCTTGAAGACAACATGCCTGACGTTGAAACCAAGCTTTATGACACACAGGAAAACGCTTACCTCGACCTGACCTCCGGTCGTCTGGACGGCATCCTGGCGGACAAATACGTCAACTACGAGTGGCTGAAAAGCGACGCCGGCAAGCCTTACGAATTCAAAGGCGACCCGGTGGAAGAAAGCGACAAGATCGGTATCGCCGTTCGCAAGAACGACCCGATCCGCGAGAAGCTGAACGTCGCACTGAAAGAAATCGTTGCTGACGGCACCTACAAGAAGATCAACGACAAGTACTTCCCGTTCAGCATCTATTGATACTGACCTGCCGGACCGGCGCCGTTTTCTGACGGCGCCGGTCCCCGGCCCTGCCTGCCGCGATTTGAAAAGAAATCCATGATTATCGACCTCTACGGATTCGGCCCGGCGCTCGCCGCTGGCGCGCTGATGACTGTGAAACTGGCACTCTCGGCCCTGTGTCTGGGGCTGGTGCTCGGTTTGCTCGGCGCCTTGGCCAAGACTTCCCCGTACAAGCCGCTGCAATGGCTTGGCGGCACTTATTCGACACTGGTTCGCGGCATCCCGGAATTGCTCTGGGTGCTGTTGATCTACTTCGGCACGGTCAACCTGATGCGTGCCTTGGGCGAGTTTTTCGGCAACCCCGACCTCGAACTCAATGCCTTCGCCGCCGGCGTGATTGCGCTGGGCCTGTGCTTTGGCGCCTACGCTACGGAAGTGTTTCGTGGTGCGATTCTGGCGATTCCGAAAGGTCACCGTGAAGCCGGGGTGGCACTGGGTCTTTCGAAGTTTCGCATTTTCACCAAGCTGATCATGCCGCAGATGTGGCGCATCGCCCTGCCCGGCCTGGGCAACCTGTTCATGATCCTGATGAAAGACACCGCGCTGGTGTCGGTGATCGGCCTGGAAGAAATCATGCGTCACGCGCAAATCGGCGTGACCGTGTCCAAGCAACCGTTCACCTTCTATATGGTGGCTGCGTTCATGTACCTGGGCCTGACGATTCTGGCCATGACGGGCATGCACTTCATGGAAAAACGCGCCGCTCGCGGCTTCGCGAGGAGCACCCAATGAACTGGGAAGTCATCATCAAGTGGCTGCCGAAACTGGCCCAAGGCGCAACGCTGACCCTGGAACTGGTGGCCATCGCCGTCATTGCCGGTCTGTTGCTGGCGATTCCGCTGGGCATCGCTCGCTCGTCGCGCCTGTGGTGGGTGCGCGCATTCCCCTACGGCTACATCTTCTTTTTCCGTGGCACGCCGTTGCTGGTTCAGCTGTTCCTGGTCTACTACGGCCTCGCGCAGTTCGATGCGGTCCGTAACAGCTCGATGTGGCCGTACCTGCGCGATCCGTTCTGGTGTGCCACCGCGACCATGACCTTGCACACCGCGGCCTACATCGCCGAGATCCTGCGCGGTGCGATCCAGGCGATTCCACCGGGCGAGATCGAAGCGGCGCGGGCGCTGGGCATGTCCCGGGCGAAAGCGCTGTTCTACATCATCCTGCCGCGAGCGGCACGCATCGGCCTGCCGGCGTACAGCAACGAAGTAATCCTGATGCTCAAGGCCAGCGCGCTGGCCAGTACGGTGACCCTGCTGGAACTGACCGGCATGGCCCGCACCATCATTGCCCGGACGTATCTGCCGGTGGAGATCTTCTTCGCCGCGGGCATGTTCTACCTGCTGATGGCTTACGTGCTGGTTCGCGGCTTCAAGCTGCTGGAGCGCTGGTTGCGCGTCGATGCCTGCCAAGGGCGTTGATTCCCGCGTGTTGACGGGCGAGGACCTGCTCGCCCGCTTCATGGCGCTGGATGCTTTTCTGATCGAGCATCAGGCACTTTGGAAGCCTCGACCGTTTACTCATCTGCAGCTTCCTTGGGAAGCGTCCTACCCGGAGCTGGCTTTATGGCTACGCGGGCGGTCGCTGGAAGAGGCGGAAAACAGTCATAACCAACCTAGCTTGCTGGATGCGCCGGAGCCGTTTGCTTCATTGGCGGCGTTATCCCTTGAGCTGGGTTCGGTTGGTGAGTTGCCGGCCCATGCACTCGAATCGGCCGGGCATCGCTTGAACGTCGATGTGCCGGGGCGCAAGTGGCAGCAGATCGAGGCGTTTGCCAGTCGGTTGTCGTTTGCTGTGCCCTCCAGGCATTGGCTGGATTGGTGCTCTGGCAAAGGCCACTTGGGACGACGGTTGCTGCAACCCGGTCAATTGCTCACTTGTCTTGAGCACGACCCCGCATTGGTACTCAGTGGCCAGGTGCTCAGCCAGCGTCATCAATTGCATGCGCTGCATGTCGAGCAGGATGTACTCGCGCCTGGCGCCGCCTCTTTGTTGAACGCCGATCACACGCCTGTCGCGCTGCACGCCTGTGGCGATCTGCATGTGCGACTGATCCAGCTCGCCAGCGCCGCCGGGTGCAAACAGATGGCTGTTGCGCCGTGTTGCTATAACAGGATCAGCCTGCCTGCGTACCAGCCAGTTTCCGCTGTCGGTTTGCGCTCCGACCTACAGCTGTCACTCGATGATCTCTCACTCCCGATGAGCGAAACCGTCACCGCCGGTGCCCGCGTCCGACGTCAGCGCGACACGTCCATGGCCCGACGCCTGGCGTTCGATCTGCTGCAACGGCAACTGCGCGGCGTTGATGAATACCTGCCCACACCTTCACTGCCCAGCGCTTGGCTGGACAGATCCTTCGCCGATTACTGCCATCATTTGGCCGCACTTAAAGAGTTATCCACAATCGGCTCGCAGGATTGGCCAGCGCTCGAAGCCGCCGGCTGGCAAAGACTGGCAGAGGTTCGCAATCTGGAGCTGCTGCGCGGACTTTTCCGACGCCCGTTGGAGCTTTGGCTGAACCTTGATCGAGCACTTTTCCTCACCGAGCAGGGTTACACCGTTCGACTCGGTACCTTCTGTGAAACCCCACTCACGCCGCGTAACTTCCTGTTGCTGGCGGAACGCACCTAAAACAGCCACAGCCTGTGGATAACTCTGTTGATGAAATATCGTGGATCCAATATCTACGCCTGTTTCAGGGCTGAAACCAATCTGTTCAATTTTCGTACACCCGAATAAAAAACCGGAAAAACAGGCATTTGCGAGAAAATGAGAATGGATCCACATTTTCGATCTTAACCGCGTGCATCGAACCCCCCGTTGTGCATAAGCATTAAATCAAAAGAACATAAACAACCTGGAAATCCTCGACTATCTTTGCCAAGCGTCAGAATTCTCTGACGTCAGGGACAGCAAGGAGCTGGGAAAAAATGAGCACATTGAACAGTGCGCAGGAAGCCGTCGATACCGTCGCCAACGAAGCCATTGTCGCTGCACTGCAGCAAACCTTCGCGGTGGGCGGCGCCATCATCAACAACGCAACGGGCGAGGTCATCGCCGCAATGCACAACAACGTGCTGATGCCTTTCCCCGGCAGTGGCACCCCCTACTTTCTACCCCACGACCCGACCGCCCACGGCGAGCGACAGTTGGTGGATTGGTACTACGAAAACGTTGCACCACTGAACCTGCCACCGCCCAGCCAACTGACTGTCGTCACCACGCTGGACCCGTGCGCCATGTGCGCCGGTTCGCTGCTGACCGCAGGGTTCAACGTCGCCGTCAGTGCGATCGATGATTACGCGGGCATCAACTACAACAGCCAGTTCACCTTTCCGTCGCTGCCACCGCAGATCCGCCAAAAGGCGCAGGACACCTGGGGCTATTACGCCATTGCAGCGCCGGTCAGCCGCGCCTATCAGGGCTCGAACAGCCCGGTGTTTGCCAACCAGACAATCGACTCGGCAGCGTACTTCCTCTGCAGTTCGATCTTCTCCGCCAGCGTGAATACGGTGCGCGAGGCCAGCAACAACAGCGGTCTGTCGCCGGATCAATTAAAAAACCCGGCTACCCTGCCGGCCAACAGCAAAGTGCGCCAGGCACTCACGGCACTCAGCCCGTTTGCGCTGACCGTGCAATCGGCCAACCCGCGCGACCCTGGCGCAGAACTGGCCCCGCCGCTGCTGAAAACTGCGCAACCCAATCCGAAAACCCCAGTGTTCAACTCGGTAGCGCTGATCGATCCGTTCGGTAATTTGCTGGTGTGTCTGGGCGGCGCCGAGAACCAGTCGCCGATTCGTACCGCGTTCATGGAAACCACACGCGGCTATGCGGTCATGCGCTGGACCCTGATGAACGACCCCGACCCGGCCGTACGCGCCGAAGCCGCGCAATACCTGACGCATCCGAAATACGGCACCTTCGTCTTCCTCTACGCCCCCGACCCAACAACGCCACAGGCCGTGATGACCTTCGGCGCCTACGGCTCGACCATGGAAGGCCCCGTGCCGCAGAGCTATCCGTCCAACCTGCAATACGTGTTGCTGCCGGGCAACACCACCCCGCAAGCGTTGTCGACACTGGCCCAGAGCCTGCCGCCGTTCTACACCCAAAGCGTGCAAGTGGCGCCAGAACAGGTGCTGAGCCAGGACCTGATCAACGCAGTTAAAAACGGCGTGTGATCCTTAGCTGGCCGCCTCGCGGAAGCGTTCGCGGGGCTGGCCTGAAGGTCGCGCAAAAATAGTCTGAATTCAGGGGTTTACAGAAGCTATCCAATCGCTATAATCGTCGCCCTAACACGCCGGTATAGCTCAGTTGGTAGAGCAACTGACTTGTAATCAGTAGGTCCCGGGTTCGACTCCTGGTGCCGGCACCATACAAGGTTCCATAGAAGGCTTTCAAAATCTCTGGAACCCCCGAAAAACCCGCCTCTTGGCGGGTTTTTTCGTTTTAGCGTTCCATCGGTTTCCGTCAGAAACTGGTGGATTCCAACCGTTTTAAGGGTAGAGTTTGGGATACAGGTCACTTCGATAAAAGGGAGTACCCTTATGTCGCGCACCACAGCTCCGCTCTCCGACGCAGCTTGCCGCTTGGCAAAACCTACAGACCGCGCCTACAAGCTTTTCGACGGCGATGGCCTCTACCTCCTAGTCCAACCCAATGGCCGCAAAGGCTGGCGGCTCCGTTACGTCAAACCTGACGGACGCGAAGGACTGACCTCGTTCGGCAACTACCCCGTCATTGGCCTTGCCGATGCGCGCCGCAAGCGCTTGGAAGTTAAACGAATGCTTGCGGATGGCGTTGATCCTATAGAGACCAAGCACCAAGCCAAGGCGGAAGCCGTAATCAAAGGCAGAACCTTTGAAAGCGTTGCGCTCGACTGGCATACGGAAATGTCGGCCAAGTGGGCACCAGGCCATTCCAAGACAGTGATGAGCCGCCTCAAAACCCACGTATTCCCGCTGATCGGCGCACGCGCCATTGTTGATCTCGACACCCATGACCTTGTGCAGCCCTTGGAAGCGATCAAGAAACGCGGAACGATAGACGTTGCTTTAAGGGTACAAAACTACCTTCAGAGCATCATGCGCGAGGCAAAGCGCCTCCGGCTTATCACCATAAACCCTGCTTACGACCTCGAAGGCTCGATCAAGGCCCCGCGGGTGGTCCATCGCCCGGCTCTACCCTTATCGCGACTGCCGGAACTTCAGGAGCGGATCGACACCTATAAAGGCCGGGCACTTACCCGTCTGACGGTGATGCTGTCGCTGCATGTGTTTGTACGATCCAGCGAGCTGCGTTTCGCCCGCTGGAGCGAGTTCGACCTCAAGCGCGGCACCTGGGAGATACCGGACACTCGACCCGCGTTGGAGGGAGTACCCTTTTCCACAAGGGGTACGAAGATGGCAGGGGATATCCATTTAGTACCCTTATCGCCGCAAGCAGTGGCGCTACTCGAAAAAATCCATGCGCTCACAGGTAACTTCGCATTGGTCTTCGCAGGCGATGCCAAACCCTGGAAGCCCATGTCCGAAAATACCGTGAACAACGCGCTACGGACGATGGGATACGACACCAAAACCGATATCTGCGGGCATGGGTTTCGTTCGATGGCCTGCAGCGCACTGATCGAGTCAGGATTGTGGTCGGAGACCGCCATTGAAAGGCAGATGAGCCACAAGGAACGCAACAACGTCCGTGCCGCCTACATCCACAAGGCCGAGTTCATCGAGGAGCGCAGGCTGATCATGAACTGGTGGAGCCGGTATCTGGAGGCCAACCGGCAGGAGCATGTCACTCCACACGAATTCGCGAACCAGACCGGACCGAACGTCACTCGCCTAAAAGCAAAACGTGGCGCAACTGAGTAAGCGCTCGGTCTTCATATCTCAGCGATCCGCTTGTCCACGCGGGTCCATCCAAACGGGGCTGCAAAGCCGCCCTGCTTGGATGGGCCTCACTTAAAAAATCTAAAGCCCACACAACTGTCTGTGGAAAGACACTGATTTCCACCGGTGGATAATTTCATCCACAGCCGCAGAACTTACGAAAATTGGAGTCTTGACCCGAATTATCCACAGGCGTAGAAAAGATCGGGCAAATCGCTGTCGTCGACAGCAACCCAGGTAGCCAGAACCTTTAAGGCTACGCCACACCGTGGCGGTTCTCCCAAAGTGCGATTAGCGTCCGGCGGCTCACACGGTCACAGCAATGTGATGGATGCCTACTTTTACCAGTGTGCCCACTGCGGCAACTTATCCCCTTTCGCAGCTGCCCTGCAGCAACCGATCCGCTTGGCCCTTCCTGTGCGCCAACCTGCGCCCGTCTCTTTCTTCTGGAAAGAGACGGGAGCTCCAACCGCTGCTGCAGCCCAACTCGTACACGGCTTTGCGGCATTTCCCCTCGTGACAATCGGCGTGACAAACACCGAAGTCACCAGCAACAGCGATGCAGATGATGGTGCCGCAGCCTCAGGAATGGACTGCACCTGACTGACAGTCAGGCATGCCCCGGTCATCGCACCACTGCCTTCTCTCACTCAGGATCTCGCCGCGCCGGTCTCGTCAGCCAGTGCAGCCTCCACCCGCCCACTCCTTCGGAAGTGTTCAGGAGGCCAGATCATGAGACGCCCAAGCTCCCGGTCGTAAGGAGCCGTAAGTCCCGCGTTAGTGGACAACCCTCACAGGTCGCAGGGGCCTTGATCCCTGATAACACTCAACATTCTTGGCGGGATGACGTGGGGCGAGGACTGGAGAGCAGAAGATGAGGAGAGCGAGATGCCATTGGTGGGCAGGCGCGATGGTCGTAATTTCGGCTACGGCAGGCAATTGAGTTACGCAGGGCCGCAAGCGCTGAAAGACATGTTCGGCGGCGGTCACTACGGCACGGTCAAGGCGCACTGTGACCGGTGGTTGGCATTCGTGAAGTGGTGCCGCTCCGAACAGGGGCCCGGTATCAATGATGCGCGGCAGATCGATCGGAAGGTGTTGGGCGACTATGCGGCGTATCTGCGCGACGTGGTTGGGCGCGGTGACCTCGCCGTCAGCACCGCACAAAATCGGCTATCCACCGTTAACAGGACCATGGCGGCGCTTCGCGGTGATCAGTACGTGAAGTTGCCAAGTCCGAGCAAGGCATTGGGTATGCAGCGCACTGGAGTTCGACACTCGGTGCCACAGGGCCAAGACCGCGAACAGGTTAAGCAGATCGTCAATGCACTTTGCCGCCATCATCAGCTTCGAGCCGCCGCAATCGCTCTGTTGGCGCGAGCCACCGGCATGCGCTTGCGTGAAGCCATCTTGGCTGACTTGCCACGGCTAAGTCGTGAGGCTGAAGCCTTCGACAAGATCAATATCCAAGACGGCACCAAAGGCGGCCGCGCCGGCGCCTCAGCGCCACGTTGGATTGCGGTGAGCGACAGTGTTCGAGGTGCCCTTGAGTTTTCACGGCAAGTGTCGCCTGTGGGCAGCCGCAACCTGATCGCACCCCACCAAACCTACCTGAGTGTCCTTCGGGAAATCATCCGCCCTGCGCGGCGCATCTTGCATGCACACAACTTGAAAGGCTTCCATGAGCTACGAGCGGCCTACGCATGTGAGCGTTATGAGCAAAACACCCAACACCGCGCACCTATCAACGGCTGTGAATGTTGCCAGGTAGATCGCAACCTTGATCGCGAGACCCGGAGACAAATCAGCTATGAGCTGGGACACAGTCGGATCGACGTGGCTGCGGCCTATATTGGAGGACAGGCATGAGCAAGCCATTCGATATGGATTTGTTCTTGGCTGGCGTTCTGACCGGCTCGCACGCAACCCGGCAACGCCATGTGCGACAGGCAAAAATCATCCAGGCCGAAATTGCGAAGCGCTGGCAACTAGAAACGCCTTGGGCTTGGCAGAAAAAGCATGTGACCTGGTTTCTCAAGCACCACCTGAGCCACCGCAGTGAGGCGACAAGTTACTACTACCTGCTAACGGTCCGTCTGCTCGCTCGACGTCTAGGTACGTCATGGCTTTTCTATCTTTAATTGCGACCTGGTGCTATTGGATACCGCCATCAGCAATTAGCAATAAGCGGAGCTAGATATCTAGAGTTCCTGTATCGCTACAGTGTAACCGCTCCATGAACCTCACATTAAAGTTCCTAACACGGATCTGTGTGGAGCAGTAGACAGCCATTCCTACCCTGATCTATTGATCAGTCATTAAGGGATGCAGAGCTCCAATTTCTTCTCGCTTTTTCTGAGAGACAGCATTTTAACTAAAAGTGGTAAGCCCTAATTCCATTCCAGTTCCACCAATGATAGCTTCTTCTCAACATTGATAGAGGTTTTTGGTATGAGCAAAAAAGAAGATAAGCCAGCTCAAATTTTTTTTGATTACAAGAACGTGATTGAAACGCTCTCGCGGGTGGAGGAGGCATTCGCTGTGCGCCGATTAAAGTGCCACTCCGGTAGCGCGCTTGGCTCGTTGTTTTCCTCAATACGCCGGATAGCTAAAAAATCAGAGAAGCTGAATGAAAGACAGTGGAAGATATCATTTATTAAGTCCACTGAGGCTATACGTATACTCAACGCTGTCGAGGCCGTGCTTGATGACATCGGAGCGCAGGAGGCGATTCATCGTATTACGACGAGTGACATGAATCTTGGCACCCGACAAGAGTCTAATGGAAAGGATGCGTTATGGGAGCTTGATTTGTATAGACGTTTCAAACTAGGAGGCGTACCCGTTTCTTTCGAAGAGCCGGATTTAGTAGTGTCTCTTGGCGAGAGCTACGGGGAGTACGCTATAGCATGTAAGAAAATATATTCCAGAGCCAGTGTTCAAGAATCCTTCAAGGGGGGGTGTAATCAACTTGAAACTCATGGAAAGCCAGGAGTGATTGCCTTCAATCTAGATGATGTTCTCCCTAGGGGTCCTTTGTTTGAATTTTCTACAGCGACTGAACTCAAGCAGCGTATTGATAAGTTTAATACAAAATTTATACGGGAAAATGAACGTCACTTTGTACGTATGGCAAGTCGAGGGGCATGTGATGGCGTGCTGGTCTCCACGTCGTTCATTGCTCACGTGCCAGATATGAATCCGCCAGTTAATGTGATTCGGACATCTGCAGCATGGACTAGTCGAAAGGAACCGAATGTACAGGATCGCTTCAAGGCCTTCATTGAGTGTCACGACAGAATCTATGAGAATGCTCGCGTGTGATCCTGTTGAAAAATTGGCGATGGTTTCCGCACAGAAAAATTCTCGCCCGGCCTTGTAACAAGGCTTTGAAGTCTTCCACGATCGCGCATGCGGCAGACGCTCCAGCACGCGGCGCAGCCAAGCAAGGTTCGCCTCCACCTTCCTAGCTGTCGGAAAAACATTCCGATGTCGGCTGGGTGGTGGGGCATTCGCTGATCGTCTATGGCCCCTTGATAATGGCTGCGCTACGGTGCTGTACGGCTACAATGCGCCAGGAGCCTAGTACGGCTGAAGGGTAAAAAGCACCTGCCCCAACGCCCGCATGAACAGCTCGATTCTCATGCTGATAACTGATAAATCAACCGACGATGCGTTGCCTGATTAGGAGTATTAAAATAAGCCACCACGAATACACGGCTCAATCCAACAAAGGTAAAAAGGCCTCAGAACTTAGAGGCCTATGCACTTTAACTCTTACCAGTGGAAACGAGCTTACGGGGATGTAAAAATCTTGAGATCCACATCAAGCTCATCTGCAGTGCTCAGCCAATCTTCAATTAGTTGATACGCCTGAATACTTGTGGGCGAACACGCTAGCGGGCTCTGCATACTTCTTGTGAAATGACTAGCTGAGAAAGAGTTACCGGCAACAATCCAAATCTCCTTCTTACATTTCATCGATACTCTCCGCTCACAGATAACATCCCAGACCCTCTCAGAGAGTGAATCATCAAGTGGTGCAGGATGATTAATAGAACCTTCCACCAACCTGTAACGTGTATCTAGCGGAAACTCAGCACCAGCAGCTGGCCAAGCTTGCTTCCATGTAGAGAAGTTTCCAGGCTTCACCCTTTTAAGCCCTGAAATCAACATGTGAATGTTTTTTATTGCCTGACTGCCAACTTCCGCAATAGCACCGGCTGGAGATTGAGGGTTTAATGAATCACCACACTTGACATGAACAAAGCACAATTTTTCCGGCGAAGATAAAATGAAATCAGCAGGCTCAACGCCCATATCACAACAAAGAACAATATCACAAGCAGGGATATATGTTGCGAAAGGACCCAGTGCTCCAATTGGAGTTGTTTGGTCCCCATACCCTTTCAGCAAGTCGATCAAATAAAATATCGAATCCGTATCAAAATCAGCTCTAGTAGTCCGATGATACTTATGGTCGAGAGTGTGCCCCTTCTCTCTGAGAGCTGGAGCTCTAAGTGCGTCAAGCGGAAAAATGGCATTGCCTGCAAAGCTTTCTTCAGCGGGAATCCCGCGTTCGTAGGGTAAGGCTAGCTTGTAAAAGGCTCCTGCCAGATACGTTACGCCGTCTTCGTACAGCACTTTCAATCTATGCCCGGAATTCAAGTACTCCACTACCCACTCGATATCGGCTCTTCCCTCCGACGCTCCACTTAGAGCAGCCTCAAAAAACCCATCATCATCCGAGTAACTTAATGAAAGCTCTATAAGATCACCTTGAGCGTCGAAAGTAATCCCCTGCTGATAGTCAACATAAACAAAATCAGGATAAACCACACCGTTGTCCGTCGCTTTAGGGCCTTCAAGATCTGTAAAATCTAGCAGAACTGACAAAATTTCTGACGTGGGCTTTTCGCTGACAGGCTGAGCATAGGACTTGATCAGTCGCCCAGCATTCCCTCCAGCATTGATACATTGGCTTATCGCATCGACCCATTCAGAAATGTCTTGAAGAGTGAAGTTGGATTCTTTTTGATCGACGACCCGCCCGGACCTAGCGCCAATGTAAAAACTACTGTCTCTTTTGCCGTCCAGGCCAATATTATCGACCTTCACCATAGTTAATGCGTACCGGGAGTTACTTTGACTGCCGCGCCCGCCATCAAGATTCTGCCCTTTCAATGCTACGGACTCTGGACGGCGCAAAGCCCGACCAATAGCACGAGCGTGAGTTTCCTTAATCTGATTAATTGCTGTTTTAGCAGCCAAAGCAGTCAGCTTGTCAATATGAATTGCATTACCAAGCCTATACTGCTCCTGATTGTAATAACGACCACCGCCGCTATCGAAGATAGCGACACCAGAATCAATTTCTTTTACCACAACTACATGCAGCCTAGGCTCAAAGAAAAGCTTATTTGTAAAAAACTTTGAACTTTTAAACTCAACATAAATCATGACCTGCAAATCAAGAACTTCTTCATAAGATTTGACTAGCGATCCAGAACCATGCAACTCCCAATACAATCGATCCATCAGAAGCGGCAGAGAGAAATCAACCTCTTTTTGTACAAAGCAGACTGACGCATGAGGGATCTTGAGATCGTCTTCTGGATCAACACTATTGAGGTCAACTCTTTCTTTGAACTTACCATCAAAATAACTATATTTTGGAAAGCTCTCTAAGAAAGATTCAATCAAATAACTTGTGCTTAATGAGCTGACAAATTCGCCTGCACCACCATTGGCGAGATAGCTATCAAATTTTTGATATCCATCCCACATGCCCTCATTTGCCCCGCGGCTCAGGTCGATCACCAGCGGTTGGGTTTCTCCATACCGGCGTACAATCCGACCTACTGCCTGAACTAGCTCACGACCACTACCCAGTTCATAGGTAAGTATCAGTAACTTAGCCTCAGGGATGTCAACTCCTTCATCAAGCTTGTGCTGGTGAATTATCACCCGCACCCCCTCAACTTTAAGAGCTGGGCCAACTCGCTTAAATTTATTTTGCGCCTCGTCGATTTCTAGTCGCTCGTGCACGCTTGCCGTGATGAATGATTGAGAAAGGAGTTCATGGTATTTTAATATCTCTTCCAGACTCTTGCATTTCACGATACATTTCACATTTTCATTTGCACCTAGGTAGCCTAGAATGCCTGCAAGCAAATCGTCCTCCCTATCAACTTGCTCGTACTGGGGTTCCATAATAACCCCATCCTCGATCGCCTCTTTAAATGTAAAAACATAAAAATGATCGGTGCTTACGTTCAGTTCAAACAAGTCATTACGATAAGGAGTTGCCGTAACCACTACTTTCATCGCTGCGGACTGACGTATTATCTCACGCCAAACTGGAGAGGGCTCAGAGTGCCCTTCATCTACAATAATTAGATCAAAATCGCCTTGGACATTCTTTAATTCTTCGTCACTCAGCATCGTCAGCTTTTGAAAGCTTGTTATATAAACTCCGTCACCCTGATCAAAATTAGAGTCCCTATAGGTTTTCTTTAACTCAAACTCTTGATCACCAATTGTATTACGGAAGAATTTTTTCGAAATCTCTTTAAACAACTGATCTTTCACGGCCTTTCTGTGACATATCACAAGAACCTTCAAGGCATCTGACAGGTGTGATATAAGAGAGATAACTCCTGTTTTCCCCGCACCTGTTGGCAGGTTGATCAGAAACCCTCTCTCAGTATCATTTTCTTCGGCATACCTAACGAAGCTACGCACTGCTTCTAACTGACACTTTCTTAGCTTTTCTTCAGTAGAATCCAGATATTCCAAGATAGTCACAGTGGTCTTCCATGTAATTAAATAGGGTCTTTTAGGATCTTCAGGCCACGATGCGGAGGCGCGGCATCAAAACGCCATTATTCCATACACCTCGGCGCCAATGGTAGATACTTGATCAGGCCATATAGGAGACGATCGAGCTTCCTTTCACCGGACGACGCGAGACCATCCTTCGTCCGCTCTTGGCTAAGGGAGTCCTCTACCAGCTGCACCTTTGGGTTATCCACAGGAACCAATATTCGAAAGAGTGGCTGCCACGCCTCAAGGAGGCAATTCTTGAGTAAATCTCCTGGCATGAGTGAAAGGTTGGGCTGCCTTTAAAAGGATATTTTTAGAGGTAGAACGGGGAGTAACTTTATAAAAATATATACAGAACATATAGTTAGAGTTAATTTCGACTCCTGGTGCCGCACCATATAAAACGAAGCCCCCGTAAAAATACGAGGGCTTTTTTTGTTTTCGGGGGTCTCTCTTACCACTTGGTACGAGGGCGTTGCCGAGTGTGAAACACACCAAGGATTTGCAGGCGATCACCGCGTACCCGGTACGGAATGAGATAGGACCAGTTGGGTACTGCCCATTCGCGTGTGTTTTTGACTCGACCTTCACGGCCCATGGCTGGAAATTCGACCAGCTTGTCTACGCTGGCAAAGATCGCATTGGAGAAGTCGTCAGCAGCCTTGGGGTTTTCAAGGGCAATTTAGCTAGCTTCGTCTTCCAAGTTTTTGAGGGCTTTTTCCAGCCACTCAACCCGCACTCCTACTACAGCGCCGGGCGCGCATCGCTGCTACTTGATCACATCGGAGGCGAATTTACCCTGATCGGCCTCTTCCACCGCCAGCTTGATCTGTGCGGTCAGTGTCTTCTCGTGTTCGATGTCGTCGCGAAGAACATCCATCGCCAGGTAGCTCACACTTTGGCCATTCATCCTGGCCAGATCGGCGAGAGAGCTCGAAAGATCTTCCGGCAGGTTCAGGGATATTCCGGTCATAGCAGCCTTGATAGGGAGCGTTGGTTGGGCATCTTATACCGTCGTCGCCCAACACGGGGTGCAGCTCAATTAGTGAAAAATCGTCGGAAATTTCCTCGTTGCTCGGTGGAATACTCCCTTGAAAGTCTTGTATGTCGGATGAATGCCTTGCTTAACGATGCTTGTTTAAAAGCATTGCGCGTCACTTCCTGAAAGCTACAAAACCTTGCGGCATTGCCTACAGGTACGCCAGACTCCGCCGGCTTGTGCGGCTTTACCACGAACTCTATCGTTGACCTGCCACTGCTCATCAGTGGTCGGGCTTAGCGGCCCGCGGTATTTCGTTTGCACGTGCATCCATCCCACAGGTGTTTTTTCATGCCTGCGGTTTGATGGTGGCTGTATGCAGGGCGCCTTCGGGCGCACCGGCTTTACGAAGTTCCCCGGTCCGCTAACCTGCGTGCAGCTGCCACCCTTTTCGCTTAGCGGCAGAAAAGGGTTGGCACCCAGTAGGGAACTTCCTATGCGTAAAGTGACCCCTGATCCCCCGGATGCAGATAACGCATCTCCGAACGAAGGCCCCGAAACACAAAAGCGCGACGAAGCGACCAACCGCAACGACGATGATCACCACGCCTCCTTCGCCGACATCCGAGCCACCCCACGCACACCTTGCACGATGTACATCGTCAACCCTGAAGTCGACGTTCAAACGCTGCTGGGCTCTGTGTCCGAATCGCTGGCATCCGCATGCGTAATTACTATGGATCTGGCAGACCGAGAGACGGGGACAAGTCGCAACACGTTGTTGGGCATTTTTGAAATCATCATGCTGGCGGAAATCTCGGTGAACCGGGCACTGGACCAACTCGATCCTATTGAATAGAACGCGACACTTAAAAAGCCACGCTCAAATTCCGTGAAATCCCCAACTGTAGAAAACGGGCATTTCACGGATTTCATTCAATGGGTCGGTGAGCTGTGTCTGTATGAACTCAGTCGAACTCCGTCGATGCGGAAAGGTGTTCCCAGGCATCAATCTCTGCCTGAAGCCGCGCAATCTTCTCCCGCACCAATCTCACCGCATCTTTGCCCAGTAACAAATGAACCGGCGGTTTCTCAGCCGCCACCAGGGCCAACAATGCCTGCGCCGCCTTGTGCGGATCACCCGCCTGCTTACCACTCTTCTCTTCACGCGCCTTGCGCACCGGATCGAACACCGCGTCGTACTCACTAAAAGCGCGACCCGAGCGGGTCATCGAGCGCCCCGCCCAGTCGGTTCGAAACGAGCCTGGCGCCATGGCCGTCACGTGGATTCCCAGACTTTCCACTTCCTTGGCCAGTGCTTCACTGACGCCTTCAAGGGCGAATTTGCTGCCGCTGTAGTAAGCGATGCCCGGCAAAGTGATGAAGCCCGCCATGGAGGTGATGTTGACGATATGCCCGCTGCGTTGTTCACGCATGCCCGGCAAAACCGCCTTGATCATGGCGACCGCGCCAAACACGTTAACGTCGAACTGGCGCTGCATTTCCGCCAACGGCGATTCTTCGAGAATCCCCTCATGGCCATAACCGGCGTTGTTCACCAACACGTCGATCCGGCCCACTTCGCGCAGGATCTCGGCGACCAGCGGTTCTATCGCCGGGTAATCGGTGACGTCGAGCACGAATGCCTTGGCGCGATGGGCGTCCAGCGCTTCGAACGCAGCACGTTCGGATTCGCGTCGCACGGTGCCGGCCACCGTATGCCCCGCCGCCAGCGCCGCTTGCGAAAAGGCCAGGCCGAAGCCGGAGCTGACCCCGGTAATCAGGAAAACCTTGTGAACGTGGGTGTTCATGGTGCGCTCTCCAAATGAAAACGCCGTCGATAGAGATCGACGGCGCTGCGGACAGTCAGGTCAGGTTTTAGTGACCGGCGCTCTGCCCACCATCCACGTGCAGGATTTCGCCAGTGACAAAGTTGGCGCTGTCCAGATACACAACGGCCTGAGCAATGTCGCTGATCTCGCCCATGTGCCCGACCGGGTGCAGAGCGCCCAGCGCTGCGTGGGTTTCTTCGCCGTGCATCGGGGTTTTGATGATGCCTGGGGAAACCGCGTTCACCCGAATCCCGCGCTTGGCGTATTCGATGGCCAGGGATTTGGTCGCCGCGTTCAGACCACCTTTGGTCAGCGAAGCCAGTACCGATGGCACGCCGTCGATGGCGTGATCGACCAGGCTGGTGGTGATGTTGACGACGTGGCCGCTGCCTTGTTTTTCCATCTCGGTGATTGCGAGTTGGGTGATGTAGAAGAAGCCGTTCAGGTTCACCGACAGCACATTGGCGTAGTCTTCAGCGGTGTACTGGGTGAACGGTTTGGCGACGAAGATCCCGGCGTTGTTGATCAGGGTGTCGACGCGGCCGAAACGTGCGATGGCTTCGTGGATGACTTTTTGAGCGACTTCCGGGTTGCCGATGTCGCCGGCCACGGTGAGGATGTCCGGGTCGGTGGATGGTTTGATCGAACGTGAAGTGGCGACGACTTTGTAATCCAGATCACGGAATGCCTTGACCATGCCTGCGCCGAGACCTTGGGAGGCGCCAGTGATAACGATGACTTTTTTCGAATTGCTCATGATGAACCTCTACTGATAAATGATGGTTTGAAAAAGTAATGAATCAGGCTTCGGCGGGTTCCTTCGCCATTTGTCTCAACATCTGTTCGTAGTACTCGACCGACTGTGAACCGGACACCAGGTGACGACCGTTAAGCACCATGGCCGGAACCGAGTTGATGCCGCGTTGCTGGTAAAACGCTTCAAGTTCACGCACTTCTTTGTCGAACGCGCCGGACGCCAACACTTCTTGAGCCGCTGCCGCGTCCAGCCCCGCTTCTGCTGCCAAACGAACCAGCGTCTCGCGATCGCTCGGGTTCTGGCCGTCAGTGAAGTAACCGCGCAGCAGGATTTTCTTCAGTGCAACCTGCCGCCCTTCCTGCAGCGCCCACAACAGCAACCGGTGCGCATCAAACGTGTTGTAGAAGTGGCTGCGCTTTTCCAGATCGAAGGTGAAACCGATGGCCTCACCGCGAGCGATCTGCATGGCTTTGCCCGCGGCGACGTCTTCGGCGGTGCGCCCGTATTTGCGCATCAAGTGCTCGACGGCTTTCTCGCCTTCCGGCGGCATGTTCGGGTTCAACTCGAAGGGCTTGTAGGTCAGCTCCACCGAGACTTCACCGGCCACGTTCGCGATCGCTTGCTCTAACGCCGTCGCGCCCAATGCACACCAAGGGCACACCACGTCGGAGATGAAATCGATGGAGACCGATGCAGTCACGACTTGCCCTCCTTTTCAGCCAGTTGCTTGCGGTACTGGGTGGTGGTGATGCCGGCGTAACCCCAGTTATCGGTGTCGACTTCTTCGATCACGATGTGGGTCAGGTGCGGGTCCTTCTTGAGGACGCGTTCCAGTGTTTCAGTGATTTCAGCGATCACCTGAGCTTTCTGCTCAGAGGTAACGCCATCGCGGGTAATGCGTACGCTTACAAAAGGCATGAGGAAGATCTCCAGTGACCTGCTCATCGGGATGATGGGTAGGTGTTGGAGCTCAATGTAGGAGTTTGGGGGGTGGGGATAAAGGTGGGGGCGGGAACATCATTAGTTACGTGGTGTAATGCATGACTCCGTAACGCGTCGCAATTTTTCACCTTCTGCGACACGAATTGGGAACATGTCGTCGCAGACGACAGGTGGGCGACAGGTGTTACCAAAATAGGCTTTCGGTGACATGAGCGTGGAATCGCTTTTCGTAGGAGCCGGCTTGCTGGCGATGGCGACTTCGAGGGCGCCATCGCCAGCAAGCCGGCTCCTACGGTTCGGTGTTTTAACCGACGGTCACGGTTTCCACGGTGATTTGCTTGAGGGCATGAAACGGTGCGAGAGCAGCTTCATCGGCGGTGGCACCGGTGATCAACCGCCACTCCCGCTCAATCGGCGTCCAGTTTTGCTGGCGGGCGCGGCCGAGTTTATCGGTGTCGGCAAGGACGACGATTTGCGCCGCCCGTTTGATGATGCATTCCTTGAGATACGCCTGCTGCGCGCTCGCCTCGCACAGACCAAATTCCGCGACCACGCCATCCGCACCGAGGAAGGCTTTGTCGACGCTCAACCGGCTCAACGTCAGCTCGGCCAACGGCCCCAGCGTGCTCATGCTCGAACCACGCAGATCACCGCCAATCAAGGTCAGGCGAATACCCGGCGCGTTGGCCAGGGTCATCACGGCGAGCAAGTTATTGGTGACCACATGCACGTCTTGTCGCGAGCATAAATGGTGGGCCAGTGCGGCGCAGGTGGTGCCGCCGTCGAGCAGCACAGTATCGCCGTCCTGGACATGCGCCGCCGCCGCCTGGGCGATCGCATCTTTTTGCTCCCACTGAGACGTCTTGCGTTCTTCGAGGGAGGCTTCCGGTTCATGGACGCCGACCACGGCAGTGGCGCCGCCATAGGTGCGCACCAGGTGCCGCTGTTTGGCGAGCATGGTGAGGTCGCGGCGCACCGTGGCTTCCGAAACCCCGAGCGCCGCGCTCAATTGCTCGACGTTGGCATCGCCAATGCGTACGAGGTCGAGGATGGCGCGGTGGCGTTCGGAGGCTTTCATGGCAGGTCTCGCGTGGGGGACGGTGGTCGATCTTACACGACAGCGCCCGTGCGGCTCATCCCCGTCGCGTGGCCAGCTCGGCACCCTGGCGCAGCGCTTCGAGCAGGCTGCGCTCATCGGCGATGCCTTTGCCGGCAATGTCGAACGCGGTGCCGTGGTCGACCGAGGTGCGGATCACGTCGAGGCCTACGGTGACGTTCACGCCGGCTTCAAGACCGAGCACTTTGACCGGGCCATGGCCCTGGTCGTGATACATCGCAACCACCAGATCGAAATCACCGCGGCCGGCGCGGAAGAACAGTGTGTCGGCCGGCAGCGGACCGGTGACGTCGAGGCCGCGTTCCTGCAACAGCTTCACCGCCGGGATGATTTTTTCTTCCTCTTCGCCATAACCGAACAGGCCGTTTTCACCGGCATGCGGGTTGATCCCGCACACGCCGATGCGTGGACGGGCAATGCCGGCCTTGATCAACGTTGCGTTGCCGCGCTCGATGGTGCGCTGAACCAGGCCCGGCTCGATCTTGCGGATCGCGTCGATGATGCCGATGTGGGTGGTGACGTGAATCACCCGCAGCTGCGGCGCCACCAGCATCATCGACACCTCGTCGACGTTGGTCAGGTGCGCAAGCATTTCGGTGTGGCCGGGGTACTTGTGACCACCGGCGTGCAGCGCTTCCTTATTGAGTGGCGCGGTGCAAATGGCATCAATCTGGCTGGCCTCGGCGAGTTGCACCGCACGGGCGATGTACTGATAAGCAGCATCACCGGCGATGGGCGACAGTTCGCCGAACGGCAGGTCCTCGGGGATCAGGTCGAGGTCGATGCAGTCGATGATGCCGGCCTCGTAACGCGCTTCGGACGCGTCCTTGATGCGGCGCACTTTGGCGTTGCCGCCGACGATGACATTGGCTTGTTCGAGCCGTCGCGCATCGCCGATCACCAGCGGCCGGCATTGTTGATAGACGATGTCGTGAGTCAGGCTCTTGACGATGATTTCCGGACCGACACCCGAGGCGTCGCCCATGGTGATGCCGATGACGGGGAGGTAATTGCTCATGATGTTCATTCGAGTCCTTGGATTCGTGTGCGTTGGGGCGGGGAGCGATCGGCGCTGTCGCTCAGGTGATGCCATGCCGCGTACAAGGCGTTATCGGTGCCGAATGCGCCGGCCTTGGTCACAATGCCGGGGCGATGTCCTTGCCGGGAAACCGTTGGCCGGGCGTAGGCAACCCCGGCTTCGATTTCGGTGAGTAGTTGCAGGCTGTCGATGCCGACGGTGGTCAATATGGCCCGTGCCGTCTCGCCCCCCGTGGCGATCAGGCCGCCGACCTTGGCGAAGTGTGGTTCTACCAATACGGCCAGCATGGTCGAAAGTTGCGCGCCTTCCTGCGGATCGAACGCTTCATCGCGGCCGATGCGCAACAGCAGGTCACTCCAGCCATCCAGTTGCTCGCCGATCCGCGCTTGCCACAACGCCCAGTCGCCATGGGTTGTGCCTTGGCGAAGGACCTGGGGCGGGACGACCAGTTCGCTGACGCCACCACGTTCCTTGAGCAACGCGCATTGCCGCTCGCAGACGCCGGACAGGCTGCCGACGAGGATCAGAATCGGCGCCTGGCTTTTTTCCTGCACGGTCGGTTCGATGGTCGTGAACCGTGCTTCCGAGAAGTCCGGAAGGCTGGCGATTTCCCGCGCCAGACCACCCGAACCGATCCAGAACAGCGGCTGATCCATCGACGCGGTCAGGCGAGCGAGGGTCAGCAGATCGTCTTCGGTTTGTGCATCGACGATCAGCGCCTGCGTGCCGTTGCGGGCGACTTCGGTGATGTGCTGCGCGAGCGCTTTTTCGTTGCCGCGCAAGGTGTCGAGGTCCAGCTTCGCGGTGCTCAGGCCGGCGGCGATGAGCATCGCTTCGACGTCGGCTGGACGATCAGCGTTTTCGAGTTTCCAGGTATCAGTGGTTTCCAGCGGTTGACCGTTCACGAACACCCGACCGCCGCGCAATGTGCGCCCCGTAGCGGGGAACGCCGGGGCAACGATGGCCAGGCCGGCCAAGGGTTGCAGGGCAGCGACTTCCGCCGCCCAGTTGCCGCGCAAGGTCGAATCGATTTTCTTGTACAACCGCTGCCCAGGCTGATGCAGCGCCTTGAATGCAGCGACGGTGCGCTCAGCGGCCCGCGCCGGTGACAGGCGCCGGGTGTCCGTATCGGCGGCAATCACCTGAGCATCGGCCTTGTCATTCAGAGGATCGAGCGTGACGACCGTTTGCATGCCCACGCTCGCAAAGCCGATGGCACAATCCGCCGCGCCGGACAGGTCATCTGCGATGATCAGAATCCTCATCGCAACGCCTCCTGCTTTGGCGGTTCGATCTCCGGCTCGGGGATGACGACGGGGTTACGCTGCTGCACGCGCTTGGCGACGGCGGCGGTGAGTATCGGGGCAAGGATTGCGGTGACCACGACGCAGGCGGCCACCAAAATCGTCGCGCTCTTGGCCGCTTCGGCGTAGACGGGGTTGGCCGCTGCGATCAGCGCCGGAACCGCCGCAGCGTTCCCGGCGGTGGTGGCCGCCGCGACACCGGCGACACCCGTGCCACCGGTCAGGCGGTCGGCGAAGAACAGCGGAATGCCGGTCAGCACAACGACCGCAACACCCATGCCCAGACCCAGCAAACCGGCCTGCCAGACGTTATGCAGGTCCAGGCTGGCGCCCAGTGCCAACGCGAAGAACGGGATCATCACCGGAACGGCCTTGGCCAGAAAGTCGCGCATGTCACGGTCGAGATTACCCAACAACATGCCCAGCGCCAGCGGCAGGATGCTGCCCACCAGCGTCGGCCACGGGAACGCCGACAGACCGGCGATGCCCAGGGTGACCATGGTCAGAAAAGGCCCGGACTCCAGGGACATGACCGAGTAGGCACCGACGTCTTCAGAGCGACCGTACTGACCCATCAGCGCCATGTACAAACCGCCGTTGGTGTCGTTCATCGCGGCGACCACCGCCAGTGTTGAAATGCCGGCGAAGAGTCCTGACGAAATCGGCTGCTCGCCCAGGAAGTGCCCAAGCACGATGCCGATGAGCACAGCGATACCGACTTTGGTGATCAGCAGCGTGCCGCCCTTCTTGAGCAGGTAAGGCGTGGCTTTGATGTTGATGCTCGCGCCCATGCAGACATAGAACACCGCGAGGATAGGTAGCGCCCCGGTGAACAACGCATTGGTGAATGAGCCGAAAAATTTTGGCGTGTCAGGCAGGAAGGTTGCCACCAGCGAACCGATCAGCAGAGGCACGATCATCATGCCGCCCGGGATGCGTTCTATGGTGCGCTTGATAGGAATCTGGGCCACGAGGGTCTCCTTTTATAATTGTTGGGTAAGACGTGTTTCACCTCGAAACTGACTGAACTGATCAGGCAATGATTGATTCAGTCAAATTCATCTTAGGCTCTCGCTTAAAATTGCGCAAACCAATCATTCAAATGATCGTTTTGATCATTTCGATAGGAAAATCTGGCTGTGAAAAGCGGAGCGAGTCGTCCTGCGGTGCTGTCTAGAGCCTTGCAGTGCCCACAAAAAAGCCCCGAACCAGTCGGGGCTTTTCTTTTTCAGCCTTGAATCAGGCTTCGATGCTGCAACCGATCATCAGAAAATGTTGATCGGGTAGTCCACGAACACACGCACTTCGTTGCCGCTGACGTTGTACTCGCTGGATTTCTGCGAAACACGCAGGATCGAGCTGCGCAGTTTCACGCTCAGGTCTTTGGCAGGGCCGCTTTGCACGACGTACTTGAACTGGTTGAAGATTTCGCGCTCGGTACCGCCTTCGCTGGTGGAGGTGGTGATGTTGTCGCCGCGCACGTAAGCCACGTTGTAGCTCAGGCCCGGGACACCGAACGTGCTGAAGTCCAGACCGTAGCCCACCTGCCAGCTGCGTTCGTCTTCGGCGTTGAAGTCGGACCAGTAGGAGTTCGCCAGGTAGATGGTGTTGCCGCCATCGCCGACGCGACCTTGATCTTTCTGGTAGCCGCCGTAGGCGTAGCCCAGGTTGCTGTCGCCAGTGCTGCGCTGGTGCGCAACGGTGAACGAGTGCGGGCCGGTGGCGAAGGTCGCTGCCAGGCTCCAGATTTTGTTGTCGTCACCGGTCGCACCGCTTTCGCGGACGTAGGAATCTTCCAGCTTGGTGCGGTAGCCGTTGAAGTCGAGGGTCAGGGACTGATCCTTGTCGATCGGGAACACGTAGTTGGCGTTCACGTATTGCTTCTTCAGTACATCTTCGACGTCGGACGCGTACAACGCTGCTTTGAACTGTTCGGTGAACTGGTAGCTGCCGCCCAATACGTTGATCGACTTCAAGCCACCGCTGTCACGACCTTCCGCGCTCTTGCGCGATTCGGCGGTAAAGCGACCGGCGTTCAGCTCCAGGCCTTTGATCTCCTTGGAGGTGATCAAGGTGCCGGTGTAGCTTTCCGGCAGCAGGCGCACGTTGTCGTAGCTCAACACCGGCAGGGCCGGCATCTGGTCGCCGTAAGTCAGCGTGGTGCTGGAGAGACGGAACTTGACCGCTGCGCCGCCCTTCGACAGGTCATCAGCCGCGTTGCCGCTGTCGCCCTTTTTGAAGAAGTCGATACCTTGTGCGCCGGTGCGACCCTTGCCGCCATCCAGACGCAGTGCGTACAGACCGAATGCGTCCACACCCACACCGACGGTGCCTTGGGTGAAACCGGACGAGAACGTACCGATAGCCGCCTGGCCCCACTCGGCTTTGTCCGGTCGACCGTCTTTGTAGTCACGATTGATGTAGGCATTGCGCAGCAGCACTTTGAGGCTGCTGTCTTCAACAAAACCCTTGGATTCGGCCTGGTCGTTAGCCATGGCCTGTGTCGCGCTCAACATCCCCAGAGCGATCAGGCTGATTCGCTTGTTCAACATTTTGTTCTTTTCCTTATTACGGGTTGATACGCGCTGCGTCGAACGGCTGAAACGGCGCTATCGCACTCTTTTTTCACCCCGAAACAAAAAGGCCCGCCCACGAAAAGTCGTGGCGGGCCTTTTTATTATTTTGAGTCATGGCGGTTGGCCACAGGCGTTGGGGCGAATCCTAGTCGCGCCCTGAACCCTGTGTCAATTTCATGAATCGTCTGTGAATAGGCGAAAATCGTCTAAGAACTTCCTAATCGCAGCCGTTGAGCCCACAGGTTTGAAGCCCGGATGCAGCCGCATGCGCAGGAAGTGACTGACTCAACCAGGCCGCGAAGGCTTGCGGCTTGCCGAGCCAGGGTCCGATGTCGACCAGCGTGAACTGGCCATCCTCCTCCAGTGCGAAGGTCGGGAAACCATGGCCACCGATGTTGGCCAACAGGTCGCGACTGGCCTTGATGTGGCGATCGGTCTCGGCGTTTTTGAACGCAGCCTGGAAGGCTTCAGGTTCCAGGCCGAGGTCGCGAGCGAGCTCAAACAACACCGCTTGATCGGCAATGCGCCGACCTTCCACGTAATGCGCGCTCTGCAAACGCCCCAATAGCTCCAGTCCACGGCCAGCGACCTGCTCGGCCGCGAGCACGGCGGCAATCGGCGGCGCGGAATCGAACACCGCCGTCTCATCGCGCAGCAAACCTTCGAAATACGCATCGCCGAATGGCTGGGCGGTGTACTCGGCGATACGCCGGTCGTGAGGCATCACGTAGTTGCGCAAGTGTGGCGAGACGTTCTTGCGGTTGGCGCCGGTCATCATGCCGCCGCCATGGGCAATCACCGGCAGAACTGCCTGGGCGGCTTGCACCAGTGGTTTTGCACCGTAGCACCAGCCGCACAACGGGTCGTAAATGTAGTGAAGGATCATTGGAGGCTCCGGCCAGAGGGTAGAAATCTGATGCCGGCAGGTTAGTCCTCCTTCTATTTCTGAAAAACGCCGGAATAGCTTTCAGTCTGTTTCAGGAATCGGTCGAATACCTGAAACAGGCGGTGTAACAACTTGGACATAAATTGAAACAATCAAACCAAGGAACTTTTCAGGAATAATTAACGGAAGCAAATAGCACGCATTATCATTCGCGCCCTACACGCTACACCCCAAAACCCTACGGACGCGTCCTTCAATGCCTGCCCCTTTTCGCCTAACACCCTTCAGTCTTGGCCTCTGCACTTTGCTGTCTGCCGGTTTTTCCTACGCCGCCCCTACAACATTGCCAGAAACCTCCATCAGCGCCGAAGCGGAAGCCGACGACCCACGCGTAAAAGAAACCAGCACCGCGACCCGCACCGCCACACCGGTGCGCTACGTGCCACAAGCCATCGACTCGATAAAAACCTCGAACGTCGTCGATTACGGCACCAATGATCTGGGCACCGCCCTGAGCGGCATTCCCAACGTCAGCAGCGGCGCCGACACCCGCTTCGACAGCCTGCGCATCCGCGGTTTCGACGCCAGTAACGATTTCTATCTGGACGGCATTCGCGACGACAGTCAGTACGTGCGCGACCTGCACAACATCGAACGCATCGACGTGCTCAAGGGCCCGGCAGCGGTGTTGTACGGCCGTGGCAGCCAGGGCGGGATCGTCAACCGTGTCAGCAAGTTGCCGGAGTTCGGGCGCCGCTCCTCCATTGAAGCCCAGGGCGGCAGCAACGATTTGCGCAGCCTTTACGCCGACCTGAGCACCGATCCCAGCGAGAACATCAGCCTGCGCCTGAACATGGGCAACATGGACCAGAACAGCTTTCGCGATGGCGTCAGCGGCAATCGCCAGTTGTTTGCGCCGTCGATGAGCTGGCAACTGACGCCCGACCTGAATTGGTTGGTGCAGTACGAATACAGTCGCTACAACCGTACGCCGGATCGCGGTATTCCCGGTGTAAACGGACGCCCGGCCGACGTCGGACGGGATACGACCTACGGCAGCGATCACGATTTCATCGACGACAAGTCGCAATCCCTGCGCTCGAAACTCAGCTACGACATCAACGAAGACTGGCAACTGCGCCAGACGCTGGGGGTGTTCAAGCTCGACAGCGATTTCGACAACACCTACCTCACCGGCTACACACCGGCGACCAACCGGGTCACGCGCCAGCACTGGCAGCAGGACCTGACCACTCGCAACGTCTACAACAACATTGAGCTGGAAGGCGGTTTCGACACGTTCGGCCTTGAGCATCGCCTGCTGACCGGCGTTGAAATCGGCAGTCAACGCCGTGACCCGAAGCTCTACACAGCGGCCACTACCGGGCCTGGCCGCCAGGCCGTGCCGTCGCTGGATCTGTATAACCCGGATCGGGATTTGCGCCACACCGGGCGCATGCAAGTGTCCAGCGACAACCACACCGAAGTCGAAAGCCGTGCGGTGTACGTGCAGGATCAGCTACGCCTGAATGATCAATGGCAATTGCTGGCCGGCCTGCGATACGACACCTTCGACATCGAGTCGACCAACAAGCTGCGCAACATCTCCGAAGACCGCGACAGCCACAGCACCAGCCCGCGTGCAGGACTGGTCTGGACGCCCCTGCAAAATCATTCCTTCTACGCTTCCTGGACCAAGACCTTTTCGCCGGCCGGCGGCGGTTTGATCGGCATCACCCCGGGCGCTGCCGGCAATACCAACGACCTGAGCCCCGAGCTGACCAAGCAGAAAGAAATCGGCGTGAAGAGTGACTGGCTCGACGATCGCCTGAGTACCACGCTGGCGATCTACGAACTGGAACTCTACAACCGTCGCACCAGTGACCCGCTCAACCCGACCATCACCTTGCTCTCCGGCAAGCAACGTTCCCGCGGGATCGAGCTGACCGGCACCGGCAAGATTGCCGGCAACTGGTACGTGCGCGGTGGCGTGGGCGTGCAGGACGCGACGGTCGAAAAGGACAACAACGGTTTTGAAGGCAAGCGCATCAGCAATGTGGCCAAGCACAACGGCAGTCTGTTCCTGACCTGGAAACCGGAAATGGGCTGGTACGCCGAAACCGGCCTGACCCTGGTCGGCGACCGCTATGCGGATAACCTCAACACCACCGTTCTGCCGGGTTATGGCCGCTGGGATGCATTGGCCGGATTCCGTCAGAAGGACTGGGATTTGCGCGCGGCGCTGAACAACATCAGCGATAAAACCTACTACTCGTCCGCCACCAGCGCTGCGCAGATTCAACCGGGTGAGCCGCGCAGCCTGGTGGTGACCGGGACTTACAGCTTCTAAACACCCCAGACTCCGAGATCACGCTGATCCCTGTAGGAGCCGGCTTGCTGGCGATAGCGGTCTTCCAGTCAATGTCTTTATTGACTGGGTCAGCGCTATCGCCAGCAAGCCGGCTCCTACAGGGGGTCAGCGTCACTCGCATAAAATCATGGCCCATAAAAAAGCGCCGCCTTCCCGGCAGCGCTTTTATCAATCCTTTGTCGTTCTTTTTTTATCCTTCCATCACATCCCACAACGCATCCAGCTCCGCCTCGCTGAATAAACCAGCGGGATAGCGCTCGATCATCATCCGGCGCGGATCAGGCTCCCTGATCTGACGCGTTCCATTGGACTTCAACCAGTGCGCCAGGATCTGGAGCGATTCGCTGTTGACTGCCAGGGGATGCAGTGCCCGCTCGCTCACTACGTTCATTTCGGCGTTCATTTCCGCGCTCTCTCCTGGTTTGTGAGCGGCTAACTTATCCAAGGTTTATGACAGAACATCGAAGTTCTCCCCTCCCTGTTTCTCGTCAGGAGAGATACAAGAGCTGTGCCAATGTGTCGGAACGGTCGACCAGCGGATACAAAAAAGCCCGCAGTCCTGATGGGCTGCGGGCTTCTTGCAAGGCGTCGAAGGAAAACCGTTGTCCGAGTGATTTTCCAGTCAACTCAGGCTGTTACAACTGCACTCACTCTTTGTGCGGTGCAGGCTGCTGTTGGGTAAGGCAGTGGATGTTACCGCCGCCCAGTAACAGTTCGCGGCCCGGCACCATGACGACTTCGTGCTGCGGGAACAGGCTCTGCAAAATCTCTTTGGCCGGGCCGTCCAGTGGATCGTCGAAGCTCGGCGCGATGATGCCGCCGTTGACGATGAGGAAGTTCACGTAGGAACCGGCCAGACGAACGGTCGGATTGCGCTCCTGGGTTCCGTCTACCGGGTCCACGCCGGCGCACTCTTCTTCGGTCGCATACAGCGGCCCCGGAATCGGCATCTTGTGCACCGTGAATGGGCGCCCCTTGGCGTCGGTGCTGCTTTCCAGCACTTTCATAGCCGCCTGGCAGCGCGGGTAGTTCGGGTCTTGCGGGTCGTCGGTCCAGGCCAGCAACACTTCACCCGGACGCACGTAGCAGCAGAAGTTATCCACATGGCCGTCGGTTTCGTCGTTGAACAAGCCATCCGGCAGCCAGATGATTTTATCCACAGCCAGGTTGGCGCTGAGCACCGCTTCGATGTCTGCACGGTTCAGGTGCGGGTTGCGATTGCGGTTGAGCAGGCATTCTTCGGTAGTGATCAGCGTGCCTTCGCCATCAACGTGGATCGACCCGCCTTCGAGCACGAAGCCCTCGGTGCGATAACACGGGCTGCGTTCAATCTCGAGGATCTTGCCGCCGACCTGCGAATCACGATTCCACGGCGAGTACAGGCCACCGTCAAAACCGCCCCACGCGTTGAAATCCCAGTTCACACCACGGACTTCGCCACTGTTATTGATGACGAACGTCGGCCCTGTGTCGCGGACCCAGGCGTCGTCACTGGACATCTCGACCACCCGAATATTCGGTACATCGAGACGGGCACGCGCGTTTTCGTACTGGCCAGCGGAAACCGCCACCGTCACGGGTTCGAAACGTGCGATGGCCTTAGCCACCGCCACGTGTGCGGCTTGCGCCGGTTTGCCACCCAGGCGCCAGTTGTCCGGACGCTCGGGCCAGATCATCCAGGTCTGGGTTTGGGGCGCCCACTCGGCAGGCATGTAGAAGCCGTCGGCGCGCGGGGTGCTGTTTAAAGTGGTCATGCAGTCAGGACTCCAGGGAACCGTCGAGGGTTTTGAGCGCATTGTATAGGTTCGGGCGACGATCACGGAACGAGCCCCACGCGCTGCGAATGTGCTCCAGTTCGTCGAGGTCGAAGCTGTGAACCAGCACGCCTTCTTCGGTTTCATCGAGTTCCTGGACCTTCTCGCCGAACTGGTTGGCGATGAACGACGAGCCGTAGAAGGTGATGTCGTACCCGTCCTGCTCCTCATTGCCGATGCGGTTGCTGGCGATCAGCGGCATCAGGTTGGCGCCGGCATGGCCCTGTTGCACACGCTGCCAATGGTCACGGGACGAGATGGTCTTGTCGTGCGGCTCGCTGCCGATGGCGGTCGGGTAGAACAGAATTTCCGCACCCAGCAACGCCATGCTGCGGGCGCACTCGGGGAACCACTGATCCCAGCAGATGCCCACGCCGATTTTCGCGTAACGGGTGTTCCACACTTTGAAGCCGGTGTCGCCCGGGTTGAAGTAGTACTTTTCGTGGTAGCCAGGGCCGTCCGGGATATGGCTTTTACGATAAATCCCGAGGTTGCTGCCGTCGGCATCGATGATCGCGATGCTGTTGAAACGCGCGCGGCCGGCCCGTTCATAGAAGCTGATCGGCAGCACCACTTGCAGTTCCCTGGCGATTTTCTGGAAATGCTTGATGGCGACGTTCTCTTCCACCGTCGTGGCCAGTTGCAGGTAATCCGGATTGGGTTTCTGGCAGAAGTACGGCGCCTCGAACAGTTCCTGGATCAGGATGATCTGCGCGCCTTTGGCTGCGGCCTCACGGACCAGCCTTTCAGCGGTTTCGAGGTTGGCTTCAAGGTCCCAGGAACAGGCCATCTGGGTGGCGGCGACGGTAACGATACGGCTCATGAATCATCTCCGGGCAAGTGCTTTAAGGTCGAGTGTGGCATCGACCGATGACAGAAAAGGAAGTGGCGGGCGTGATGAGGCACGCCGCGGCAATGGCGACTTTATAGCCGATAAAAATCGGCTTTAAAAGCGATTAATCTTCCTTCCGTCGAAAAAAACAGCACTTAAACCCGATAACAATCGATGTTTTGTCAGTGTTTTTGATGACGCCTTCGCGGGCAAGCCCGCTCCCACAGGTTTCGCGTCGTGCTCATTATCAGCATCCGACATAAAACCTGTGGGAGCGGGCTTGCCCGCGAAAGCGATTTCAGGCCTTACAAACCTTCATCCAACACCTTCGCCATCATGTCGACAAAGAAATCCACACTCTGGCGCGACGTCACCATCGGCGGTTTGATTTTGAGGACGTTCAGATAATCCCCCGTCGGCTGCATGAAGATCCCCAGCTCCCGCAGGCGATCGCACAACGCCGTGGTTTCTTCGGTCGCCGGCTCCAGGGTCTCGCGGTCGCGGATCAATTCAACGCCCAGATAAAAACCGGAACCGTGCACCGCGCCCACCAGCGGATGAAGATCGATCAGCGCCTCAAGACGCTCCTTGAAATACCCGCCCACGACCTGGGCGTTTTCCCAAAGTTTTTCCTCTTCCATCACATCCAGAACGGCCATGCCGATCTGGCAACTGACAGGGCTGCCACCCGCCGATGAGAAGAAATAACCTTCGGCTTCCAGCGCTTCGGCGATTTCCCGGCGGGTGATCACCGCGCCCAGCGGTTGGCCGTTGCCCATGCCCTTGGCCATGGTGATGATGTCCGGCACCACACCCTGTTCTTCGAAGCCCCAGAAGAAGTGACCCATGCGCCCGTAACCGACCTGTACTTCGTCGGCGATGCACACGCCGCCTTGGGCGCGAACCATCCCGTAGACCTGTTTCAAATAACCCGGCGGCAGCGAGATACCGCCGGCATTGCCGTACACCGGTTCGCAAATGAAACCGGCCAGCTGGCGTCCTTGCGCGGCGATTTTCGCCAGGTTGTGTTCGACGCTACGCACATAATCCGGCGCACTGTCCGGGCCCCGGAATTCACCGCGATAGGTGTTCGGTGCCGTCACCGGGTGCACCCAGTCCGGGCGGCTGCTCAAGGCCTTGGGGTTGTCGGCAATCGACGTCGACACCGCGTCCGCGCCCACCGTCCAGCCGTGATAGGCCTCCAGCACGCTGACGATGTCGCGACCGCCGCTGTAGGCCCATGCCAGGCGAATTGCCAGGTCATTGGCCTCGCTGCCGCTGTTGACCAGGAACACCCGGTCCATGCCATCCGGCGACAGCTTCAGCAAACGCTCGGAAAATTCGGCAATCGCCGCGTAGTTGAACCGCGAGTTGGTGTTGAGCAGCGACCACTGACGGCTGGCCACCGCGGCCATGCGTGGATGGCCGTGACCGAGCACCGCGACGTTGTTGAGCATGTCGAGGTAGGAGCGCCCCTGCATGTCGATCAGGTGATTGCGCCAGCCGCGTTCGATGCGGGGCGGGTCAACGTAATAGTGTTTCTGGGTCCGGGCGAAACTGGCATCGCGGCGCGCCAGCAAGGTCTGCGAATCAAGCTCCGCTTCAGCGTCGCACGCCAGCCCCAGCAGCGATGCCGGCGACGGACACAACGCTTGCCAGGCCGCCGCGCGCGAAGGCGTGCAAAACAACGGCGCGTCGAACGAGGCGCCTCGGCACAACTGCACCCGCAACGGACCGCTGACCGCGCCCAACACCTGGCCTTTGACCAACGCTGCGCCGGTGTGCAGCGACGGCGTCACGCCCCACAGCCGCACGCTCAGCTGTGGACCGTCGAGTTGCAACACACCCGGCGACGGTTGATGGACCACACCGGCAAACGGCGATTCGACCGCCGTGCCCTGGGGCACTCGCAACTCGACATGCAGCGGGCACGTGTCCGGTTCGCTGGCACTGTCGGGGCGGGTGCGGGACAAACGGTATTGTCCGTAACGGCTGGCAGCCAGGCCGTGCGCTGCAGCCGCTTCGCTCAACAGGCGCTGATCGATTCCTTCCTGCTCCCAGTTACCGGCCTCGAAATGCGGGCTGAGTACGCCCAGGTCGATCAAGGCGAATTCACGTCCGACCAGGCTCGGCAGCAACGGCGCAAAGCCTTCGCTGCCAATGTCTGGCAGGCTCTGGCCGACAGACGTGAGGATCGCCGCTTCCATCAACGCCAGCGGCACCGAGGTGGCCACGCGGAAAATTTCCCACTCGTGGGTCAGGTTGTCGCGACTGTACTGGTTACCCGGATCGATGCTGACCTGCTGTTCGCCGCTGAGCACCAGCACCGCCGCCCGCGAGACGATCAGCGGCCACAGCGCCAGCAGTTCTTCGTGTTGCAACGGATTGACCGCGTGATAGGCCTGGACCGCCGGCAAGATGTAGAACGGATCGCCGCCGGCATGATGCAGCAGCGCCGCGCAGGTTACCGAGAGGTCGGTGATGCGCCAGGTGCGGATCAGGTCGCCGAAATCGATCACCCCCTGCAGTTGCCACTGGCGTTGCGAATCACGCTGCCAGACCACGTTGTCATCGGTGATGTCCATGTGGATGGCCTGCATCGGCAACTTGTCCACCAGCGGCTGCAAATGCCGCTCGGCCTGTTCGGCCACTTGCGCGATCAAGGCTCGCTGCGCGTCATCTTCAATGACCGGCAGCAAATGTGCGATCAAGGCGTTGGCGTGACGCGCATCCCACTGAAGGGTGCGCTGGAGACCCGGATGGTTGAAATCGGCCAGCGCCTGGTCCATTTCACCGCAGAGCCGGCCGAAACCGGCCACCACGGATCCGGGCAGATGGTCCAGGTGTGTGAGCGATTGGCCCTCGATGTATTCGAGCAGGCGCACATGCACCGCTTGCCCGCCGACTTCAAGTGACAGCAGGTCGGCGCCGTTCTGGGCGGCAATCACTCGCGGCACCGGCACACCGGAGTGCTCGGCCAGATGTTTGAGCCCGGCGTGCTGGGCTTGCAGTTCCAGCGCTGAATAGTCGCCACGGCAGATTTTCAGGACGAAACGCCCATGCTTACTGTCAACGCGGTAGTTGAGATCCTGCTGGCTGCCGAGCGCCTGCAATCGCCCGCTCAGCCCGTAATGCCCCTCGAGCAGCTCTAGCGCTTGCACCGCAGACACCTGCGGGCTGGGCAAACTGGCGCGATGAATCAACGTAGCGAGCGGCATACAACGACCCCTGAAATTTTATTAGGCACCTATATCGCCACTGCGTCGGTCGATAATCAACCCCCGCGCATCCATCAAAATCCAAATAGCCGTCACAACCCTATTGCACCACCCCTCTCCTGCCGACAAGCTATGCTCATTTGCTTCAATCGTCTTACAGATAAAGGCTGGCCAACATGCGTATTCTCATCACCGGCGGTGCCGGTTTCATTGGCTCTGCCCTGGTTCGCCACCTGATTCGGCACACTGAGCATGAAGTGCTCAACCTGGACAAACTGACCTACGCTGGCAATCTGGAATCGCTGACCAGCATTGCCAACGACACACGCTACGAATTCGTGCAGGCCGATATCGTTGATCAGGCCACCGTCAGCGCCGTGCTGGCACGTTTCCAGCCGCATGCGATCATGCATCTGGCGGCCGAGTCCCACGTCGACCGTTCCATCGACGGTCCGTCGGATTTCATTCAAACCAATATCGTCGGCACCTACAGCCTGCTCGAGGCCGCTCGCGCCTACTGGCAGACCCTGGCCGAACCGCAGAAAAGCGCTTTCCGCTTCCACCACATCTCCACCGATGAGGTCTACGGCGACCTGCATGGCGTCGATGACCTGTTCACGGAAACGACCCCGTACGCGCCGAGCTCACCGTATTCCGCCAGCAAGGCAGCCTCCGACCACTTGGTCCGCGCCTGGCAGCGCACCTACGGCCTGCCGGTATTGCTGACCAACTGCTCGAACAACTACGGGCCGTTCCACTTCCCCGAAAAACTGATCCCGCTGGTGATTCTCAACGCCCTCGCCGGCAAGCCGCTGCCTGTCTACGGTAACGGCCTGCAGGTTCGCGACTGGCTGTTTGTCGAGGATCACGCCCGCGCACTGTTCAAAGTGGTCACCGAAGGCGTGGTCGGCGAGACCTACAACATCGGCGGTCACAACGAGCAGAAGAACATCGACGTGGTGCGTGGCATCTGCGCACTGCTCGAAGAGCTGGCACCGAACAAGCCTGAAGGCGTCGCGCACTTCGCCGACCTGATCACTTTCGTCCAGGACCGTCCTGGCCATGACCTGCGCTACGCGATCGACGCCAGCAAGATTGAGCGCGAACTCGGCTGGACGCCCGAAGAAACCTTCGAGACCGGCCTGCGCAAAACCGTCCAGTGGTATCTGGAAAACCTGGAGTGGTGCCGCCGTGTTCAGGACGGCAGCTATCAGGGTGAACGACTGGGCGCCATCAATACCAAGGAGTTGATCGCATGATGAAAGGAATTGTGTTGGCCGGGGGTTCGGGCACACGCCTGCACCCGATCACGCTGGGCGTGTCCAAACAGCTGCTGCCGATCTACGACAAACCGATGATCTACTACCCGATCTCGGTCCTGATGCTGGCCGGCATCAAGGAAATCCTGGTGATCTCCACCCCGCAGGACCTGCCGCAGTATCGCAATCTGCTGGGGGATGGCAGTCAGTTCGGCGTGCATATCAGCTACGCCGAACAGCCTTCGCCGGATGGCCTGGCCCAGGCCTTTCTGATTGGTGAGGAATTCATTGGCAAGGATCCGGTGTGCCTGATCCTCGGCGATAACATCTTCCATGGTCAGCGCTTCAGCGAACAGTTGAACAACGCCGTCAATCGCCCTTCTGGTGCCACCGTGTTCGGTTACTGGGTCAAAGACCCGGAGCGCTTCGGCGTGATCGATTTCGACGACGAAGGCCGCGCCCTGTCGATCGAAGAAAAACCGACAGTACCGAAATCCAGCTACGCCGTAACCGGCCTGTACTTCTACGACAACGATGTGATCGACATCGCCAAGGCCGTGAAGCCCTCGCCTCGCGGTGAGCTGGAGATCACCGACGTCAACAATGCCTACCTCAAGCGCGGCGATCTGCAGGTCGAGCGCTTCGGTCGCGGTTTCGCCTGGTTGGATACCGGCACTCACGACAGCCTGCTCGAAGCGTCCCAGTACGTGCAGACCATCGAGCATCGCCAAGGGCTGAAAGTCGCCTGCCTCGAAGAAATCGCTTACGAAAAAGGCTGGATCGACCGCGAGCATTTGCTCGAGCGCGCCAAGTATTTTGGCAAGACCGGTTATGGTCAGTACCTTTACAAACTGGCTGAGGGTGGACAATGAATGTGATTGAAACCGCGCTGCCCGGTGTGTTGATCCTTGAACCCAAGGTCTTCGGCGACGAGCGCGGCTTTTTCTACGAGAGCTTCAATGCCAAGGCGTTCGAAGAGGTCACCGGCCTGAAGAGGCAGTTCGTTCAGGACAACCACTCTCGCTCGCAAAAAGGCGTCCTGCGGGGCCTGCACTATCAACTGGAAAACACCCAGGGGAAACTGGTGCGGGTAACGGTTGGCGAAGTGCTTGATGTCGCGGTGGACGTTCGTCGCAGCTCAGCGAATTTCGGCAAATGGGTGGCGGTGCGTCTGTCCGCGCAAAACCGTCACCAACTCTGGGTACCCGAAGGTTTTGCCCATGGGTTTGTCGTGTTGAGCGATGTCGCCGAGTTCCTCTACAAGACCACGGACTATTACAACCCGTCCGCCGAACGTTGCATTCGTTGGGACGACCCGACGCTCGCCATCGATTGGCAGCTGGATGAAGCACCCCAGCTTTCGGCCAAAGACCAACTAGGCAAAACCTTGCAAGAGATCGATCTGTTTCCATGAGAATTCTTATCAGCGGTCAACATGGACAGGTTTCAAGTGAGTTGCAGAAACGCCTGAAGGTTTTGGGGGAGCTGGTGGTTCCAGGTCGCGATCAGCTTGACCTGGCTCAACCGGAGCAGATTCGTCGGCAGGTGCGGCACGTTCGTCCCGACCTGATCATCAACGCCGCGGCTTATACGGCGGTCGACAAGGCTGAAAGCGATGCCGCAGCCGCTTTCGTCGTCAATGCGCAGGCCCCGGGTATTCTGGCTGAAGAAGCTGCGGCGCTTGGCATCCCGTTGATCCAATACTCCACCGATTACGTGTTCGACGGCCGCAAAGGCGCGCCGTACACCGAAACAGATGCGACCAACCCGCTTGGCGTTTACGGTCAGAGCAAACTGGCCGGTGAACAGGCGATCACAGCAGTACAGGGCAAGCACCTGATCCTGCGCACCAGTTGGGTCTACTCGGCACACGGCCACAATTTTCTGCTGACCATGCAACGCCTGCTGCAGGAAAAACCGGAGTTGCGCATCGTCGCCGACCAGATCGGAGCCCCCACCTGGGCCGGCACGATCGCCAACAGTACCCTCGCCCTGATCGAACGCTGGCAGGCTGGCGAGACTGGCGCCTGGGGCACTTATCACCTGACCGCGCAGGGTGAAACCTCGTGGTTCGGTTTCGCCCAGGCCATCGGCGAAGCGCTGCGGGAACAGGGAAAGCCGTGCGCAAACCTGCTGCCGATAACCACCAGCGACTACCCGACACCCGCCACCCGCCCGCTGAACTCACGACTCGATTGCAGTCGCCTGCAGCGCGAATGGGGCGTCAGTCAGCCTGACTGGCAAACTGCGCTGCGCGAGTGTCTTGCCGGACAAGCCTAGGCATAATGCGCCTGTACCCACAGGCGCCTGATGCTCATGAACTCGACCCTTCCCCGCCGACCCCGCTGGCGCAGCCTGGCCCTGCTTGCGCTGTGCCTGGCGCCATTGCTGTGGCCGCTGGAGCATCTGGCCGAGCGTTACTACCGCAGCGAACTGGCCGGACAGAACCGTCAGACCCTCGACCTGTACGTCGCCAACCTGCTGGGCACACTGCATCGCTATGAAGTGATGCCACAGATTCTTGGCGACCTGCCGGCCCTGCGCGCTGACCTGTCTGCACCGGACGACGGCGTAACCCAGGGCAACGCCAACCGACTGCTGAAGAACATCAGCGCCCAGACCGGTGCCGAAGTCATGTACCTGATGGACACCACGGGCAAGACGCTCGCCGCCTCCAACTGGGACAAGCACGACAGTTTCGTCGGGCGCAATTTCGCCTTTCGGCCGTATTTCAGTGAGGCCATGGCCGGGCGTCTGGGGCGCTTTTTCGGCCTGGGCACCACGTCGGCCAAACGCGGTTACTTCTTCGCGGCAGCGGTCCGTGATCGCGAAAAAATCATCGGTGTGCTGGTGGTCAAGGTTGACCTGGACCATACCGAAAGCCTCTGGGGCAAAACCCCGGAACAACTGCTGGTGACCGACCACAACGGCGTGGTCATTCTCACCTCGCGGCCCGAATGGCGGTTTCGCGCGACCCGTCCGTTGAGCGACGCCGAGCGTGAGGCGATCACCGCGATTCAGCCCTACCCGACCCGCGACCCCAAGCCTTTGAACCTCGATCCGGACGCGTGGCTGACCCAGACCCGGCAGATCGACGAAACCGGCTGGAGCGTCAGCATCCTTGCGCCGCGCACCCTGATCGACCGCCCGGTGCGCACGGTGGTCGCCATCGGTGGCGCGACGCTGCTGGTGTTGATGCTGCTGCTCGGCCTGATGATGCAGCGCCGTCGTCACTACCTCGATCGAATCGCCTTCGAAGCCAAGGCCCGTCGGGAACTTGAAGGCCGTGTCGCCGAACGCACCAGCGACCTCGAAGGCCTCAACCGTCGGCTGAAACAGGAAGTGCTGGAGCGTGAACATGCCCAGCAGGAACTGGTGCGTGCCCAGGATGATCTGGTGCAGGCCGGCAAGCTGTCAGCGCTGGGGACCATGTCGGCGAGCATCAGCCACGAACTCAATCAGCCGCTGGCAGCGATCCGCAGCTACGCGGAAAACGCCGAGGTACTGCTTGATCACGAGCGCACCGACGATGCGCGTGGCAACCTCAAGTTGATCAGTGAACTGACCGGGCGCATGGCCTCGATCATTGCGCACCTGCGGGCCTTTGCCCGACGTGATCGCCACGCCCCGGAAAGTGTCGCGCTGCAACCGGCGCTGGATGACGCGCTGGCGCTGTTGGCCAAGCGCCGGCGGAGCATGGAGGTCGAGCTGATCCGCGACTTGCCGGCCGCCACGCTGTGGGTCGAAGCCGGGGAAACCCGATTGCGCCAGGTGCTCGGCAACCTGCTGGCCAACGCGCTGGACGCGCTGACGGAAAAAGGTCCGCCGCGTAAACTCTGGTTGAGTGCCCAATCCACCGCCGACGGCGTCATTCTGTACATTCGCGACAACGGCCCCGGCTTTTGCATGGAAGCCCTTGGCCGCGCCAGCGAGCCTTTCTACACCACCAAGACCCGCACGCAGGGGCTGGGTCTGGGGCTGGCGATTTGCGAGACCCTGATGCGCGCCTTCGGCGGTGAACTGTCGTTCGCCAACCACAAGGAAGGCGGCGCCCTGATTACCCTGAAACTGCGCGCAGGCGCACCGGGCGTGAGCCTGCAACCGTCCGAGGACCGAAGTGCATGACCATCGACAACCGCATCCAGGTCGTGTTGATCGACGACGATCCCCATTTGCGTCAGGCCCTGAGCCAGACGCTGGACCTGGCGGGCCTGAAAATCCTGCCGCTCGCCGAAGCCAAGGGCGTGGCCGGGCAACTGGAGCGCGACTGGCCGGGGGTGGTGGTCAGCGATATCCGCATGCCGGGCATGGACGGTCTTGAGTTGCTGACCGAACTGCACGCGCAAGACCCCGAGCTGCCAGTGCTGCTGATCACCGGCCACGGCGACGTGCCGCTGGCGGTGCAAGCGATGCGCACCGGCGCTTATGACTTCCTGGAAAAACCCTTCGCCAGCGATGCCCTGCTCGACAGCGTGCGCCGCGCATTGGCCTTGCGCCGGTTGGTGCTGGATAACCGCAGCCTGCGCCTGGCCCTGAGCGACCGCAATGAACTGAGCGCGCGACTGGTCGGGCAATCGGCACCAATGCTGCGCCTGCGCGAGCAGATCGGCGCATTGGCGGCGACCAAGGCCGACGTGCTGATTCTCGGCGAAACCGGTGCCGGTAAAGAGGTCGTGGCCCGGGCGCTGCACGATTTGTCGAGCCGGCGTAACGGCCCGTTCGTGGCGATCAACGCCGGCGCCCTGGCCGAGTCGGTGGTGGAAAGCGAACTGTTCGGCCACGAGCCGGGCGCTTTTACCGGCGCACAAAAGCGCCGCATCGGCAAGTTCGAATTCGCCAACGGCGGCACGCTGTTCCTCGATGAAATCGAAAGCATGAGCCTGGACGTGCAGGTGAAGTTGCTGCGCTTGCTGCAAGAGCGGGTGGTCGAGCGCCTGGGTGGCAATCAACTGATCCCGCTGGACATCCGCATCATCGCCGCGACCAAGGAAGACCTGCGTCAGTCCGCCGATCAGGGGCGCTTCCGTGCCGACTTGTATTACCGTCTCAACGTCGCGCCGCTGCGCATTCCACCGCTGCGCGAACGTGGCGAAGACGCGCTGATGCTGTTCCAGCATTTCGCCGATGAAGCCAGTGCCCGCCATGGTTTGCCGCCCCACGAACTGCAACCGGGACAGCGGGCGTTGCTGCTGCGTCACACTTGGCCGGGTAACGTGCGGGAGTTGCAAAACGCCGCCGAACGTTTTGCCCTGGGCCTGGAACTGGCGCTGGACAACAGCGCGCCGGAGGGCGGGGCGAGCACATCGGTTGAAGTAGTCAGTGGCGGGTTGAGCGAGCAGGTGGAAAACTTCGAGAAATCGCTGATTGCCGCCGAACTGGCGCGCTCTCACAGCTCGGTCCGCAGCCTCGCCGAAGCCCTCGGCATCCCGCGCAAGACCTTGCACGACAAACTGCGCAAGCACGGGCTGAACTTTGCCGACCATCACCCCACCGACGAACTCGATTGAGCGACCGTCAATCCTTCCTCTTCAAGCAAAAGGCCCCTTCATGAACCGCGACAGTCGTCACCTGGAATCAGTCCTCCACCGCGACATTCCCCTGACGCAGGCCATGGGCGTCAAAGTGCTCGACTGGCACGACCAGCAGTTGCGCCTGTACTTGCCGCTGGAAGCCAACGTCAATCACAAGAGCACCATGTTCGGCGGCAGCCTGTATTGCGGCGCAGTGCTGGCGGGTTGGGGCTGGCTGCATTTGCGCTTGCGCGAAGAAGGGATTGAGGATGGGCACATCGTGATTCACGAAGGGCAGATCAGCTATCCGCTGCCGGTGACCACGGACGCCACAGCGATTTGCCAGGCGCCGAGTGCGGCGGTGTGGAAGAAATTTCTGGCGATGTATCAGCGTTATGGAAGAGCACGACTGACGCTGCATTCACGGATTGTGAATGCCGATAGCGGTGACGATGCAGTGACGTTTACCGGGCAGTACGTCCTGCACCGGTAAACCTCTGTGGGAGCCGGCTTGCTGGCGATCCAGGCGACGCGGTGAAACTGATAAACCGCGCTGCCTGGATCGCCAGCAAGCCGGCTCCTACAGATTAGCGAGAGTCAGCAGTTTTTCACGCCAAGCCGCTTTGGCCGGCAGCGCCAGGAAGAACTCGTTCCGCAAAGACTCCCGCGCCGGATAGCTGAACGGTACACCGCTCAACTCCAGCACTTCGCCGCCCGCACCTTCGAGAACGCCTTGCGCAGCCGCCGTATCCCACTGCGAAGTGGGCGCCAGACGCGGATAACAATCCGCCGCCCCTTCCGCCAGCAGGCAAAATTTCAGCGAACTACCGATATTCGCCAGTTGCAGCTCACCGAGACTGTCACTCAATCCGGCCAGCAAACGTTCCTGCTCCGGGCTTGAATGCCGACGACTGGCGACGACCGTGAAGGCCTCGCCCGGGGCGGGCACGGTGCGAACCTGAATCGACAATGGCTCGGCGCCTTTATCGCCACGCCACGCGCCCAGCCCTGCACCACCGACGTAGAAACGCCCGTTGGTCGGCATCGACACCACACCAAACACCACGCGACCTTGCTCGATCAGCGCGATGTTGACGGTGAACTCTTCACTGCCCGAGATGAATTCCTTGGTCCCGTCCAGCGGATCGACCAGCCACCAGCGCTGCCAGCCGGCACGCACGCTCTGGGGGATGTTGGCATCTTCTTCGGACAACACCGGAATGCTCGGGTCCAGCGCGGTCAGCCCGGCCAGAATCAGATGATGAGCGGCCAGATCGGCTGCAGTGACCGGTGAATCGTCGGCCTTGGCGGTCACCGCTGTGCCGGTACGCCAGAACGGCAGGATCGCGTCGCCAGCCTTCAATGCCAGTTCGACCACCGGCGCCATCAATGGATGCGGAAAATTCATGGCAGGAACACTCCTCGCTGAGTCAGCAGATCACGGGCCAGGTAGAGCGCCGCCAAGGCACGGCCCTCAGTGAATCGCGGGTTCTGGGCCAGGCCGGACAGTTCGCGCAGATTGATCTTGTCCACGCCCATCGGCTCGGGCTCGTCGCCCTCCAGTCGCTCTTCGTACAGGTCGGTGGCGAGCACCACCTGGATTTTCTGGCTCATGTAACCCGGGGACAGGGACAACTCGGTCAGGTGTTCCAGCTGTCGCGCGCCATACCCGGCTTCTTCCTTGAGCTCACGCTCGGCCGCCGCCAGCACGTCTTCACCCGGCTCGACCAAGCCTTTGGGCAGCGACAGCTCGTATTCATCGGTGCCGCCGCAATATTCCTCGACCAACACCGCGTGGTCCGAATCGATCATCGCCACGATCATCACCGCGCCATACCCGGCGCCTTTGCCGACCAGTCGCTCATAAGTGCGCTCCGCGCCATTGGAGAAGCGCAGTTTCAGCTCTTCGACGCAGAACAAACGGCTGGTGGCGACAATCTCGCGGGCGAGGATGGTGGGTTTCTGGCGCATGAGCGGCTCCTTGACGATAGCGGGTTACTATACCCGGCCTATCCTGATTGTTGACCTCGGATATTTTTTTACCGTTGGAGAAGTTTTTTATGTCACTGCTGCCGTGGCGCGACATCGACACCGTTCTGCTGGACATGGACGGCACGCTGCTGGACCTGCACTTCGACAATCATTTCTGGCTGGAGCACTTGCCCCAGCGTTACGCCGAGTTGCACGGGGTGAGCCGGGCCATGGCCGAGATGGAATTGCAGCCGCTGTTCGAACGCAACGCCGGTCAGTTGCAGTGGTATTGCCTGGATTTCTGGAGCGCCGAGCTGAAGCTGCCGGTGCGCGAGCTGAAACTGGAAACCGCCCACCTGATCGCGTTGCGCCCCGATGCGGACACGTTTCTGGAGGCCATCAGGAAGGCCGGCAAACGTGTGGTGATGATCACCAATGCGCACCGTGATTCGCTGTCCCTGAAACTGGAACGAATTGAACTGGCGCCGTACTTCGAGCGGTTGATCAGCTCTCATGACTACGGCTTCCCCAAGGAGAATCCGCAGTTTTGGGAGGCATTGCAGGCGGACATCGGCTTCGATCCGGCGCGCAGTCTGTTTATCGACGATACGTTGCCAATCCTGCGCAGTGCGCGGGATTTCGGTGTGACGCATTTATTGGCAGTGAGTGAGCCGGACAGTCGCAAGGGGCCAAAGGATACGGCGGAGTTTGCAGCGGTGGTCGATTATCGGGAGTTGATTGCCGGGCTTTAGGCCGAGGCGTCTGTATCGCCAGCAAGCCGGCTCCTACGGGGTTTGTGTCGTTCACAAATAATGCGTACGACTCAATCTGTAGGAGCCGGCTTGCTGGCGATGGTCATCACACGGTCCTGAGCCTTACTCAGCAATCCGCAACGACTGCCCCGGATAAATCTTGTTCACACCCTTGATGGCCTCGAAGACTTTTTGCCGGGCTTTAGACCGAGGCGTCTGTATCGCCAGCAAGCCGGCTCCTACGGGGCTCGTGTCGTTCACAAATAATGCGTACGACTCGATCCTGTAGGAGCCGGCTTGCTGGCGATGGTCATCACACGGTCCTGAGCCTTACTCAGCAATCCGCAACGACTGCCCCGGATAAATCTTGTTCACACCCTTGATGGCCTCGAAGACTTTTTGCCGGGTTTTAGACCGAAGCGTCTGTATCGCCAGCAAGCCGGCTCCTACGGGGTTTGTGCCGTTCACAAATAATGCGTACGACTCAATCTGTAGGAGCCGGCTTGCTGGCGAGGGTCATCACACGGTCCTGAGCCTTACTCAGAAATCCGTAACGACTGCCCCGGATAAATCTTGTTCACATCCTTGATGGCCTCGAAGACTTTTTGCCGGGCTTTAGACCGAGGCGTCTGTATCGCCAGCAAGCCGGCTCCTACGGGGTTTGTGTCGTTCACAAATAATGCGTACGACTCAATCTGTAGGAGCCGGCTTGCTGGCGATGGTCATCACACGGTCTTGAACCTTACTCGGGAATCCGCAACGACTGCCCCGGATAAATCTTGTTCACATCCTTGAGCATCGGCTTGTTGGCCTCGAATATTTTTTGATACTTGTTGGCATCGCCATACACGCGCAAGGAGATCGCACTGAGTGTGTCGCCCTTCACCACCGTGACAAAGGTTGCGGCCTTCACCACCGGCCCGGTCACCGTAATCTGGTCATCCACGCTACCGACCCCGGCGATATTGCCCACCGCCAGCAGGATCTTTTCCTTCTCTTCCTGGCTCGCCACTTCACCGGTCACCGTGACCTTGTCGCCATCCACTGTCGCCTGCACATTCGGGTTTCCCAGGCCGACCTTGCTGATGTGTTCCTTCAACTGCTCGCTGGCATTGGCGTTGCCGGGCGTCAGCAGGTCGATAAGCTTTTCACCTGCTTCTTTCACAAAGCTAAAAATACTCATGGTGCACTCTCCTTGGTTTTCAGATTCCAGACGCAAAAGCCTAGACCAAGGTTGCAACCCTCGGTTCCCACCCGACCAATGACGCCGCTTGCCCCCAAGGGCTAGAATCCCGACCTTCCCGCGCCCTGGAGCGAAGATGGACATCAAGCAGCTGAAATTCCTCATCGCCCTCGATGAAACCCGCCACTTCGGCCAGGCCGCCGCACGTTGTCACATCACCCAGCCGACCCTGTCCATGCGCCTGCGCAGCCTCGAAGAAGAGCTGGAGTTGCCATTGGTCAACCGGGGCCAACGCTTCGAAGGCTTTACCGCGCCGGGCGAGCGGGTGCTGGCCTGGGCGCGCACCGTGCTGGCGGCCTGTGACGGTTTGCAGGCCGAGGCCGCTGCCTGTCGCGGCAACCTGGTGGGTACGCTGCGTCTGGGCGTGGTGCCATTGTCGAGTTTCGATCCGCTGCCCTTGCTGCAACGCCTGCACGCCGAACACCCGAACCTGCGGTTCGAACTCTCGGCGCTGAGCTCCGAGCAGATCCTCGAACAACTGGCGAACAATCGCCTGGACCTCGGCGTGTCGTACCTGGAACGCCTGGACGCCGAGCGCTTCGATTCCCTGACCTTCAGCGAAACCCGCATGGGCCTTCTCTACGATCAGCGCTTTTTCACGTTCGGCGAGGCGCCGCTGAGCTGGGAATCGTTGATCGAACTGCCGCTGGGCATGCTCACCAGCGGCATGCATTTCCGTCAGTCCATCGATCACAATTTCCACAGCCGCGGCCTCACCCCGCAGCCGCTGTTGCAAACCGATGCCGTGCATCAACTGTTACAAGCTGTGCACGGTGGTTTGTGTTGCGCCGTGATGCCGCTGGATGGCGGGCTGGAAAACCTAACCGATCATCTGCGTTTACAACCGATCGAAAACGCGCAGACCCTCGGCCAACTGGGGCTGATCATGCGTCGCAGCGCACCGCGGTCGGCGCTGGCGGAAGCCTGTTTTGCGATCTATCAGAAATCGCCAACCATCTCTTGATCGACGCCATCTATCGGCAGATCAGTAATAGCGATTAGACGCGACAACTTGACGCGCATAGGCTTAAACCTGACCAAACCGTCGGTGATGCTCATGAACGCCAAGCGTCCTGTTTGTGCGGCGCCAGCCCTCGAAACGCCCGCGCCCTCCGCCAGCCAAACGTACAGTTACAGCGATCTTCAATACGTCGAATCGGCCAGCACCGCGCTGGCGGAAGAAGTTGCGCTGGCGATTGCCTATAACGGCATCAGCCAGGCGGTGATGCTGGTGACACCGACAGACCTGGAAGACTTCATCGTCGGTTTCAGCCTCGGCAGCGGCATCATCCAGGACGCTTCCGACATTTATGACCTGCAACTCAGCGGCTCGGGGTCGGCGCAATACGCGCAAGTGACCATCGCCAACCGCGCCTTCTGGAACCTCAAGCAGCAGCGTCGGCAACTGGCCGGCACCAGCGGTTGCGGGCTCTGTGGCGTGGAAGCGGTCGAGCAGGCCTTGCCGGATCTCGAGGTGTTGCCCGGCGCGCCCCTTCCGCCCGCCGAATGGCTCGACGGCCTGCGCCAGCGCATCGGCGCGTTCCAGCCACTCGGTCAGCATTGCGGCGCCGTGCATGCGGCAGTGTTCATGAACGCCAATGGCGAATTGCTGCTGGGTCGCGAAGACATTGGCCGACACAACGCCCTCGACAAGCTGATTGGCGGGCTGATCCGGCAAAAAATACCAACCACCGGCGGCCTGGCGATTGTCACCAGCCGTTGCAGCCTGGAACTGATCCAGAAAGTGTTGCGCGCAGGCATCCAGACCCTCGTCAGCCTGTCGGCGCCCACCGGCCTTGCCGTGCAATGGGCCCGTCGTCACAACTTAAACCTTATCCATTTGCCACAGAAGAATGCGCCGCGGGTCTATAGCCCAGCGTTGGAGAATCAAGCGTGAGTCAACACCGTCAAGCCGACCAGACACCCGTCCCCCGTTACAAGCCCTACAAAGGCCCGGCCGGTGGCTGGGGCGCGCTGATCAGCGTTGCCCAGGCCTGGTTGACCAGCGACAACGCGCTGAAAAACCTGCGCATGATGCTCAAGACCAATAAGAACGGCGGGTTCGACTGCCCCGGTTGCGCCTGGGGCGATTCCAATGAAGCCGGCATGGTGGCGTTCTGCGAAAACGGTGCCAAAGCGGTGAACTGGGAAGCGACCAAACGCCGTGTCGACGGCAAGTTCTTCGCCAAACACAGCGTCACTCAGTTGCTGGAGCAGAGCGACTACTGGCTTGAATATCAGGGCCGCCTGACCGAGCCATTGAGGTACAACGCCGAAACCGATCGCTACCAACCGATCAGCTGGGATGATGCGTTTGCCCTGATCGCCAAGCATCTGCGCGGTTTGTCGAGCCCGAATCAGGCCGAGTTCTATACCTCGGGGCGTGCCAGCAACGAAGCGGCGTACCTCTATCAGTTGTTCGTGCGCGCCTATGGCACCAACAACTTCCCCGACTGCTCGAACATGTGCCACGAGGCCAGCGGTGTCGCGTTGGCGCAGAGCGTTGGCGTCGGCAAAGGCACCGTGACCTTCGACGACTTCGAACACGCCGATGCGATTTTCGTCTGGGGCCAGAACCCCGGCACCAACCACCCGCGGATGCTCGAACCGCTGCGTGAAGCGGTCAAACGTGGCGCACAAGTGGTGTGCATCAACCCGCTGAAAGAGCGGGGGCTGGAGCGTTTCCAGCACCCGCAACACCCGATCGAAATGCTCACCAATGGCGACAAGCCGACCAATACCGCGTACTTCCGTCCGGCACTGGGCGGCGACATGGCGATCATGCGCGGCATGGCCAAGTTCCTGCTGCAATGGGAGCGCGATGCGCAGAAGGCGGGTGAGCCTGCGGTGTTCGACCACGACTTCCTCAATGAACACAGCGTCAACGTGCTGGACTACCTGAGCATCGTCGACGACACGTCGTGGGAACAGATCGTCGAGCAATCCGGCCTGCCCCTTGTCGAGATCGAAAAAGCTGCGCGCATGTACGCCAAGGGCAAGAACGTCATCATGTGTTGGGCCATGGGCATTACCCAGCATCGTCATTCGGTGGCGACCATCCAGGAAATTGCCAACCTGATGCTGCTGCGCGGCAACATCGGCCGGCCGGGCGCAGGCCTGTGCCCGGTGCGGGGCCACAGTAACGTGCAGGGCGACCGGACCATGGGCATCAACGAGCGTCCGCCGGTGGCGTTCCTCGACGCCCTGGAACGTCGCTTCCAGTTCAAGGTGCCGCGTGAAAACGGCCACAACGTGGTTGAAGCGATTCACGCCATGGCCGAAGGTCGGGCAAAAGTGTTCATCGCCCTGGGCGGCAACTTCGCCCAGGCCACCCCCGACAGTCCACGGACCTTCAAGGCTCTGAGCAATTGTGACCTGACCGTGCAGATCAGCACCAAGCTCAACCGCAGCCACCTGGCCCACGGTAAAGACGCGCTGATCCTGCCGTGCCTGGGCCGGACCGACATCGACCGGCAAACCGAAGGCCCTCAGGCAGTGACCGTCGAAGACTCGTTCAGCATGGTCCACGCCTCCAATGGCCAGTTGGAGCCGCTGTCGAACCAGATGCGCTCGGAGCCAGCGATTCTTGCCGGTATCGCGGCCGCCACGCTGGGCAGCCACCCGGTGGACTGGAACTGGCTGGTGGCGGACTACAGCCGCATCCGCGACCTGATTGCCGACACCATTCCCAACTTCAAGAACTTCAACGAGAAGATCAAGAACCCTGGTGGTTTTTACCTCGGCAACAGTGCCGGTGCGCGTAAATGGAACACCGCGTCAGGCCGGGCCAATTTCCGACCGAACGTATTGCCCAAGGACCTGGTGCACGAGCGCACTCGCGCCACTGGCGTATTGCCGGACCTGATCCTGCAGTCGATGCGTTCCCACGATCAATACAACACGACCATCTATGGCCTGAATGACCGTTACCGCGGTGTGAAAGGTCAGCGCGACGTGTTGTTCGTCAACGAAGCCGACATCATTCGCCTGGGCTTCAAGCCTGGCCAGAAGGCCGACATCGTGTCGATCTGGGACGATGGCGTTGAGCGCCGGGTGAAGGGCTTCACGCTGCTGGCGTTTGATATTCCTGCTGGGCAGGCTGCCGCGTATTATCCGGAAGTGAACCCGCTGGTGCCGCTGGAGAGCACCGGGGACGGCAGCCATACGCCGACGTCGAAGTTTGTCGCGATTCGGTTGGAAGCGGCGAGTGAGACTGGGTTGATCATGGCGAAGTCGGCATAATGCTTCGCCTGATCTGACGCAATCGCGAGCAAACCCGCTCCCACAGGATTTGTGTGTTGAACACAATAACTGTGACCCACAGAGATCTCTGTGGGAGCGGGCTTGCCCGCGAAAGCGTTTGACCTGCCAACTCTTATCTCGACACTGTTCCAGCACTTTCCAAACGCCCACAAAAAAGGCCGTTTTTTCACAAAAACGGCCATTCCGAAGTAGCTAAAGACCGGCGAAAAACACTTAAGTTCCAGCCAAAAAACAGCAACTTAGGTATATTTTCTGAAGTCGTGTCATTCGTCGGATATCGATTGTAAGCACCGCGCCTCAGCCTCAGGATCGCGCCGTCATCCCCTTGAGGTTCCTCTATGAAGTTCTCCTCGATTCTCTTGTTGTCCCTTGGCCTGGTCAGTGGCTTCGCTTCTGCCGGAGGCACCACCGAAGCAGGTGTGGGCGGCGCATTGGGCGGGGTTTTGGGCTCGGTCGTCGGTCAATCGTTAGGCGGCAACACAGGTTCAACCATTGGCGCAGCCCTGGGCGGCGCGGGTGGTAGCGCAGTCGGCGCAGACAAACGCAGCCGTGGCGAAGCAGCCATTGGCGGTGCGTTGGGCGCAGCGGGCGGTAACGTGGTCGGCCGCAGCATGGGCGGCACCACCGGCAGCCTGATCGGCTCCGCAGCAGGCGGCGGCGCCGGTGGCGCGCTGGGTAACTACATGGGTAACAAGAGCGATGACTACGATGATGATCGTCGTGGCCGTGGCGATCGCCGTTACTACCGTGATGGTCACCATGATCGTGGCCACCACTACGGTCACCGCAAGCACAAGCATCGCTATCGCGACTGAGGCTTGAATCGCCTCGCTTACCGGTAGATCAAAAAATCGCAGCCCTCGGGCTGCGATTTTTTTTGCCCCTCAAACCACCAACCGCTCCAGCGCCCCGCGTAAACCGACAGGAATCGCCACCGGCTGATTCGACGTCCGATCCACAAACACATGCACGAAACGCCCCGCCGCACAGGCTTCGTCTTCGCCGGCCTTGAACACCGCCAGCTCGTATTGCACAGAGCTGTTGCCCAACTTGCCCACCCGCAAACCGATCTCGATCCGGTCGGGGAAAGCGATGGAGGCAAAGTAATCACACGCCGAACTCACGACAAAACCCACGACTTCGCCGTCATGAATATCCAGGCCGCCGACTTCGATCAGATAAGTGTTCACCGCTGTGTCGAAGAAGCTGTAGTAGGTGACGTTGTTGACGTGACCGTAGGCATCGTTGTCGTGCCAGCGAGTGGTGATGGGCTGGAAATGCGGGTAATCGGTGCGTTGGGGCGTCGGGTTGGACATCAATGTCGGTTCCTTGAGTGGGACTGCGAGTTTAAGGCGAAAACCGCGTTATCGTTCTTCGCGAGCAAGCCCGCTCCCACAAGGGATCGTGGTTCATCCACAAACTCTGTGTTCACAGAAGATCAACTGTGGGAGCGGGCTTGCTCGCGAAGACGCCGGCACAGGCGCTGGGCCAATCACCTGTCAGCAAACCCCTTCCCCACCGCCGCCAACTCCCCAATCAACCGCGCCGGCTGCCAGTGATCGCCTTGCCGGGTTTCAAGCGCCAACAACCGCTGATGAATATCCGCCAACCCCTGCTGATCCGCCCAGGCCATCGGCCCGCCCTTGTCCGCCGGAAAGCCATAGCCGTTGAGGTACACCAGGTCGATGTCGTGCGCCGATTCGGCAATCCCTTCCTGAAGAATCTTCGCCCCCTCGTTGACCAGTGCCAGCAAACAGCGCTCCAGAATTTCCTCAGGCCCGATCTCGCGACGCTGGAAGCCCAATCCTTCGCTGACTGCCAGCACCAGCGCATCCACCTCCACATCGTGCTCAGCCTGGCGACTGCCCGCTTCGTAGTGGTAATAACCGTTGCCACTCTTCTGGCCGAAACGCCCCAGTTCGCACAGGCGATTATCCACCTGAACCTGCGGCGCATCCTGCCCGACACCGGCCAGTTCCCGCGCGCGCCATTGCAGGTCGATACCGACCACATCGAACATGCGAAACGGCCCCATCGCGAAACCGAAGCCCTGCAGCGCCGCATCCACCTGATAGGGATAAGCGCCCTCAAGCAGCATCTTGCGCGCTTCGAGCACATAGGTATTGAGCATGCGATTGCCGATGAAGCCCTCGCAGTTGCCCGACACGACGCTGACCTTGCCCATGCGCTTACCCAGTTCCAGCGCGGCATCCAGCACTGCCGGCGCAGTCTGTGCGCCACGAACGATTTCCAGCAATTTCATGATGTGCGCCGGGCTGAAGAAATGCAGGCCCAGCACTTGTTGCGGACGGCGAGTGGCCGCGGCGATCGCGTCGATATCCAGCGCCGACGTGTTGCTGGCGAGAATGGCTTCGGGCTTGAGCAGGCCATCCAGTTCGCGGAATATTTTCTGCTTGAGCTCAAGGTTTTCGTACACCGCTTCAATCACCAGATCGACATCGCGGATCGCCGCGTAATCGGCAGCCGCCGAGATCCGTGCAACACGAGCGTCGGCCTCGGCCTGATCGATCCGCCCCTGACGCACGTTGTGCGCGCAGGTCTCGGCCACGGTGGCCAGAGCCTGCTCAAGCATCTGCGGATTGTTATCGACCCACTGCACCGGCACCCCGGCGTTGGCCAGGCACATGACAATGCCACGGCCCATGGTGCCCGCCCCGATCACGGCGGCGCGCTGAATGTTGAACGGTGTCTGGCTCATGGTTGTTCTCTTGTTGGCGATCCAAAGACAGCCCTCACCATAGTCAGCCACCGGGCTTTTTAGAAATTTATTCCTGTGATGGGGGACATTCAGCGGATGGATGCGCCTCAGCCAGACACTGAGATCCCTGTGGGAGCGGGCTTGCTCGCGAAAGCGGTGTATCAGCCGTCATCAATGTTGAATGAAAAACCGAATTCGCGAGCAGGCCCGCTCCCACAAGGTCACCGTTCATTTGGGTAAATGCGCTTCAGCCCACCCTCGCACTTCGCCATACGGATAATCCTCCAGCACCCCAAACCCCGAAATCGAGCGTACCTTGAGCTTGGTAAACAGCGGCACACTGATCCCGCACAAAAACCGCGTCACGCGCTCGGCTGAGGGAATACTGCCGACGTGCTGTTCATGCTTGTGGATAAAATCACCGCACAGCGCCTCGAAGTTTTTATCCACAAGCGCCGGTAACTCGGGTGGTGCGGGCAATCGCGCCACGTTCCCGTGACACACCGAACAATGCCCGCACTGCTGCGGCGCGTTTTCGTCGCCGAAATACTCGGCCAAGCGATAACCCAGGCAGACGTCAGTGGCGAACAGATCCAGCATGGCGTGGATCCGCGCGATCTCGGTGCGTTCGTGCTGGGTGAAACAGGCATGCAGTTCGGCACTCAACGCCTGACTGTCGAAGTCCGTTTGCAACAGGCTGTAGACCTCGGTCATCTGCTTGCTTTCCAGCTCGACCCAGCCTTTCTCCTGGAAATAATCCAGTGCCTTGACCACCCGATCGCGCTCGGCCCGATGCTGCTCGTACAACGCATCGAAATTAACCGTGGCCCAGGTCCGCGCCCGAGTGGACGTCTGGATGATTGCCGCCACGAAGTCCTTGCGCTCACCTTCGAAGCGGGCGAGCACGTCTTCCGGCTCCTGCAAATACTTGAAACGGTATTCGGCGTAATAGGCGTAACGCGGGGCGATGATTCCACGCAGCTCCAATTGCACCAGCAAGGTCTTTAGCGGTAGCTGGCGGATGTTGCTCTGGTCCGCCAACGGCCCCAGCAGAAACTCCCATTGCCCCTCAGGCGCAGTGGCTTGCAATTCGTCGAGCACGTGACGGATGCCGTCCCGTTCCGGCGTGTCGCCGTAGACGAAGTTTTCCAGCACGTTGAGGCTGTCGCGGTTGGCCAGTACCAGGCAGTCCGATGGCTGTCCGTCACGCCCGGCGCGACCGATTTCCTGACTGTAGTTTTCGATGGATTTGGGCAGGTCGAAATGCACCACGTTGCGGATGTCACTCTTGTCGATGCCCATGCCAAACGCGATGGTCGCGACGATGCAATTGGACTGTCCGCCCATAAAGCGCTTTTGAATCGCTTCCCGTTGTTCATGGGGCAAACCGGCGTGATACGCCTCGGCCTGCACGCCGTTACGCCCCAAGTGTTCGGCGATGTGCTCGGCGGTTTTCTGCAGGGTGACGTAGACGATACTCGGCTGGCCGGGACGTTCACGCATCCATTCGACCAGGCGTCGGCGTTTGTCGGGACCGCGCACCGGCTCCACCAGTAAATTGAGGTTCGGCCGATAGAAGCCGGTGGTGACCACGTCTTCAGGGGCGATGGCGAATTTGGCCTGCATATCCGCGATCACTTTCGGGGTCGCAGTGGCGGTCAGCAGCAACGCTTGAGGGATGTTGAACTGACGCTGGTAGTCCGGAAGCTTGAGGTAGTCGGGGCGGAAGTTATGGCCCCACTCCGAGATGCAATGCGCCTCATCCACCACCAACAGTGAGATCGGCACTTGCTGCAAGAAATTGCGAAAGCGCTCGTTCTTCAGACGCTCCACGGAAATCATCAGAATCTTCAACTCGCCGGACTTGGCGCGGGCCATCACATCGCTGGCGTCGTCGCGGCTCTGGGCCGAATCGATACTGCCCGCCGCGATACCGTGTCGCTGCAGAAACGCCAATTGATCCTGCATCAACGCCAGCAGCGGCGAGACCACCAGCGTCAGGTGCGGCAGCAACACCGCCGACATCTGGTAACACAGGGACTTGCCTGAACCCGTGGGAAAAATCGCCGCCGCCGAGCGCCCGGCCAACACCGCGCTGATCGCCGCCTCCTGGCCGGGCCGAAACTGTGGATAACCGAAAACCTGTTCCAGGGTGTTGTGCATAAGCTGTCACTCCGTTGACCGCTGCGAAGCCCAAAGCCTAGCCGGCGATCGCAGCGAGTCGAGAAAAGGTCGGGGTCAAAAACGATACGGGATGATACAGCGGATGGTGCGGGGGGATGGCGGGGCTTGAGGAATTGGGCGATGGGCTGGCCTCATCGCGAGCAAGCCCGCTCCCACAGGTGATCTTCAGTGAACCCGGGGGTTGTGTACGACCCAAAACCCTTGTGGGAGCGGGCTTGCTCGCGAAGAGGCCAGCAAAAACACTGCAAAAACATCGGGCAAACTCAGGGCACCAACACCGCCACCCGCAGCTGCTCATTCAACGCCTGCTCATGAAACACCTGACTCTTGCTCGCCCAAGCCGCATGAGCCGGGCTGATTTCGCCAGTGAACGCCGCCGCCAACTGACGCAAATCAGCGACGCTTCGCACACGCGGGCAGAACGGTTCGCCGTCGCAGTTCTGGCTGGCGTTACGGTAGGTGGTCAGCAATCGATCCCACAAGCCATCACGCACCTGTCGCACAGACTTGAGCTTAACCGCCTGCACGCCCAGACGCTGCTTCAGACCCTGTTCGTCCAGCGCTTCACTGGCCAGCAGCGCCTTGCCGAACATCAACACATCGGCGCGGGACGCGGTGTCCATGTTCGCCTGAGTGGTGAGGGCGTCCGGCCAGCCGGTGCGGTCCATGTTGGCCAGCACCATCGAGTTACCCGCGTCAGCCGCGCCCGTCAAACGACAAACACCCGCCCATAACAACAAAACCGAGGCCATACGTAGCCACTGCATACCTAATTCCCTTTAAGTGCTTAACCAGGCATTTTCGAAATGCCCTACAGATTCTGGCGCGCACGATACAGAGGTTTGCTGCGCTGCGCCTGACAAACACGTAGGAAAATTCACCAGTAAGGGTTTTGATTAAAAAAACCTCGGGAAACGCGTAGGGCGAATGCCCGAAGACCAGTAAATCCCCTACAAGCTGTGTCGATTGCGCCCGTATTGCCGCATCGCGTCGTCCGCTTCATAGTTTTCGGCGCGGCTGAAACAGTGTCGGCCTGCCAGACTTCCTACAGGACTGACCCAGATGCAAGACCGCTATTGCCCACTCAAAAGCCGCTACAGCGACACCCCGATCCTGGTCATTGATACCGAGGCCGACCCACACGAAATCCTCGACGCCGCCCGCCAACGCATCCGCGCCGCCAGCGACCTGCTCGAAACGCTGTACTGCCTGTGCTTCAAACAGGCGGACGCCAGCGACATCCCCAACATCGTCAACGCGCTCTACCTGCTGACCCAGGACGGCAACGAACTCCTCGAAATCGCCCGCCAACGCCTCCCGAAAATCACCACTGGTTAATGCCCTACCACCTACCCCTGTGGGAGCGAGCCTGCTCGCGATGAACGATAACGCGGTGAACCTGATGAAAACCAAAATCCCCGAAACTCAACTATCGCCAGAAGAAAAAGCAGCCTACGACGCATGGTTCCGAGCCCAGGTACAAGCCAGCCTCGACGACCCACGTCCAAGCGTTTCAAATGAAGAAGCCAAGCGACTAATGGCGGCCAAACGAGAGAAAATTAAGAAAGCGATAAGTCCGTAGGCAACGCCCTATCAAAGCTTCGTCCCGGTCCTACAACAGAAGACACCTTGTCGCCTATCGCCAACTGGAACTCGTATCTATAGTCGGACTGTCGCTGCCAATTCAGCCGACTCGGGCTTGGTCACCCGAAAAGAGAGAGCTCACTTTCCCATTACGTTGAGGTGTTCTTCAGTGACCACATTAAATCCGTTTCCAAGCCGCTACCGCCCACTCAAAACAAACCTGACCGATACCCCGGCGCTGATCATCGACACAGAGGCCAACCCCCAAGACCTCCTCGAAGCAGCCCTCCAGCGTGTCCGAGCCTCCAGCGAACTACTCCGAACCCTGCACTGCCAATCCTTCGAACAAGGCGATCTCGAAGACATCCCGCATATCACCCACGCGCTCTACCTGTTGGCCCAAGACGGCTGCGACCTGCTCACGGTCGCCCAACAACGAATGATGGGCTGGAAAGCTCCTGCCTGACGCCCAGCACCAACAGGCAAGCCGCGCCCTTGTGGGAGCTGGCTTGCCTGCGATGAACACGACGCATAATTTCGGCCCAGAACAGGCCAGCTAGCAGCACGGAAAATCGTGATGAGCGAACTAACCTTCAAACAAAAACAAGCACACTACGAAAACGTCCGCCGTTCAAACTACTTGGCGAGCCTACGGCTCGCAGGATTCGACACGTCGCCAGCAGATCTCAACCAACCACTTCCGACACGAAAAGAAGTGCTCGCCAAATATCGACAAGACGAGCCGTCAAAATTTGCTCCCGTCCTTCCCCCCAAACCTGACGACCAATAAGATCCGCCCAAGCCCAACCGGACGCACCCGAATGATCCTCGCCCCCAACTTCCCCGACGACCACACCATGCACCTGCTCATGCAGTTGCTACACGAAGAACTCGGCCTGCCCGAACGCAAAACCATCAGCCTCGCCACCTCGATCAACTTCGATTTGAGCTGCGACGGCGCTGACGCCCGGCAACTGATGGAAGCGCTGGAAGAACAGTTCGGTATCGACTTCGTGGACTACGATGCCTATCGCTACTTTCAGCCGGAAGGGTTCGATGTGCTTCTCAAGCGAAGGGCAAAGGGTCGCGGCGAGAAAGTCCCACTAACCATTGGCATGCTTTACCAAGCCGTAAAGTCGCAACGCTGGGATACCCAAACGCTTGAAGGCCTCTAGCGGAGCGCATAAGTAGCATTATTCTGGCTGTTTATCGAAAATTTAGTTGGAATAATGGCAGTTTCAATAAACTGCCTTCCTTGCGTGTCGGCAGCACCGTATGACCAGACAGCACCTTGAAACTCATTGAGGCAGTCCAGCAAATCACCACACAAGTGCTATTATTCTGGCAGTTAACTTCTAAAAGCGAAGGAATAATGGCACATGGCTAAGAAAACAGCGCCCCTGCTGCCAGCCTCATCCAGACTGCTCGCAGAGTTTGGCGAACGACTGAAACTCGCTCGATTACGTCGCAGGCTGACAGCCAAGCAAGTCGCTGAGAGAGCAGGCATGTCACTGACAACGCTTCGCTCCCTTGAGTCCGGCGGCTCAGGCGTGACGATGGGGGCCTATGTTTCTGTGATGCAGGTCCTCGGCCTTGAGAAAGACTTGAGCAAGCTCGCCGAAGCGGATGAGTTGGGACGCCAACTGCAAGATGCGCAATTGATTCCCCGAGCGAACGCAGCAACCAGTAAACGCCAACGAGTGCGCAACGTGATTTCAACGAAAGCGCCGTCCCCCATCCGCGACAGGACGACTGAAGCACTGGAAAACCCTATCTCCGAATTGGATATCGAGGCTGATTTCCCATTGAACACCCAGTCCTTTTCCAGTTTGTTTGACGATAAAAAATCCAGACCCAAGACGGAGAAAAAATGACACTGATCGCGGTGTATGCCGATTGGGAATCGCTGAATGGGCCAAGGCGCCTTGGGTTCCTGCATGCCACTAAGGCTCGCGCTACCAACGTGTTCGAGTTTGAGTACGACACTGCCGCATTGACCGATCCCGAGTTGAACTTCACGACGCTGGATCCCCGCATCAGGCTCTTCGAAGGGCGACAATTCCCTGGACAGCGCCAAACCCGCTTCGGTGTTTTTGCCGACTCAAGCCCGGATCGCTGGGGGCAATTGCTGATGAAGCGCCGACTGGAGCGGGACATTCGCGACGGCTTTGTGCCCAAGGGCAGCAAGCTGTACGAGTCGGACTTCCTGTTAGGTGTTCATGACCTCTATCGAGTCGGTGCTATCCGCTACAAGCTCAATGACGAAGGCCATTTTCTGGATGATCGAGATGGGTTGGCAGCGCCACCCTTTATCGAACTGCGTACGCTGGAGCAGGCAAGTCGAGCGTTGGAAAACGACCCGGACAACACCTCACTCGATGGGCGCGAATGGCTGAGAATGTTGATCGCCCCCGGTGGCTCACTGGGCGGTGCCAGGCCGAAGGCCAGCGTTGCTGACAAAAATGGTCACCTGTGGATCGCCAAGTTTCCGAGCACCCGGGACGACTATGACGTCGGCGGATGGGAATTCGTGGTGAATGTCCTGGCGAATCAATGCGGTCTGCGAGTGGCGAACGGTCTTGCGCAACGCTATGCAAGCGACCATCACTGCTTCATGGTCAAGCGCTTCGACCGCACCGCAACCGGTGGCCGGCTACATTTTGCCTCAGCCATGACCATGACCGATCGCGTGGACGGGGACGACGCATCCGTAGGTGCCAGCTATCTGGAGCTGGCAGAAGTACTCATGAAACACGGCTCGGAAACCGACAAGGATCTTCGAGAGCTGTGGTCGCGCATCGTGTTCAACATCCTGGTCTCGAATACCGACGATCACCTGCGTAACCATGGATTCCTCCTGGATCCCGGTCGTGGCTGGCGACTGTCTGATGCTTACGACATGAACCCTGTGGCACACGCTGATGGGCTGAAGCTCAACATTACCGATGCCGACAATGCTTTGGATCTCGAACTCGCTCGCGAAGTGGCCGAGTACTTTCGGGTTGGCCGCGATGATGCGACAGAGATCATTGAGCGTTTCCAGGGGGTGGTGAGCCAGTGGCCAAAAGTGGCCAACGCAGTGGGGCTGTCGAAGCGCGAGCAGGACAATATGGCGCCTGCATTCCGACTTTCGGGAAATTAATTTTCTGTGGCCATCAAGGCCGAACGCTGGAACACTCCGATGGCTGGAAGCGCCTCTGGCTTCTGCAGCACACACCTATAAGGACATAGCGTGGACGTACTGATGGGTTTACTCGCCGCCTTGCTGTGGGGTGGCACGGATTTTCTGGTGGGTTTGAATGCCCGCGCAGTGGGCGTCAAACGCGCGGTGTATTTCGGTCAGGCGCTGGGATTCAGCATCATGAGCCTGCTGCTGATGGCCTTCCCCGCGTTCATCCTCAAATCGATGTCGGCGCCACTCACTGTCTGGCTGATCGGCATTGTCGCCGCCGTGCTGACCGTGTCAGGTGCCCTCGCCTTATCCAAAGCGTTTGCCCTTGGCAAAGCGTCTATTGTTGCGCCACTGGTGACCTCTTACGGGGTAGTAACGACGTTGCTGTCCTGGGCCGGCGGTGAACAGATCAGCCTGATTCAACTGCTTTGCATTGCTCTGTGCGTGATCGGGGTCATTCTCTCCAGCATTCATTCCGACTCGAAGATTCCACACACGACTCAAGCCACCAGCTCCATTATCTATGCGCTGTTGGCCGCTGTTTTCTACGGCGCCAGCTTCTGGCTGCAAGGTCACTTCGTACTTCCAGTGCTTGGACCGGTGACGATGCTTTGGCTCGCGTATCTGATCGGACTGATCGTGCTGGTGGTCATGGTTCTGAAGATCGAGGATGGTCTGAAAATTCCGCCGTTGAAAAACTGCATGACGCTGACCGGCGCCAGCCTGATGAACCTGGGAGGATTTTCTTCATTCGCCTGGGGCGCGGTGGCTGGATCGGTTTCGGTAGTAACAGTGATCAGCACGCTATCCGGGGGAATCGCGGCGATCCTCGGATATGTGTTCTTCAAGGAGAGACTGGCGAAGATACAGGTGCTTGGCGTGGTTCTGGTATTGGTCGGCGCGTTCGTTTTACATCTGAAAACATGAATCCCGCCCACAAAAAAGCCGCCCTTAAAGGACGGCTTTTTCATTTCGCTAAACCAAGCCTTACAACTTCGGCCCAGCAGCCTTGATCGCGTCGCTCACGTCGAACTTCTTGAAGTTCTCAACGAACAACCCGGCCAGTGCTTTAGCGGCTTCATCATAAGCAGCCTTGTCAGCCCAGGTATTACGTGGGTTCAACAGGCCAGTCTCAACGCCCGGTACGGCCAGTGGCACGTCGAGGTTGATGGTGTCGAGGTGTTCGGTCTCGACACCGATCAACGCGCCGCTCTGGATCGCTGCGATCACGCCGCGCGTGGTCGGGATGTTGAAGCGTTTGCCGACGCCGTAGCCGCCGCCGGTCCAACCGGTGTTGACCAGGTAGACCTTGGAGCCGAAACCGCGGATGCGCTTGATCAGCAGTTCTGCGTATTCGCCGGCCGGACGCGGGAAGAACGGTGCGCCGAAGCAGGTGGAGAAGGTGGACTTGATGCCGCTGCCGGAACCCATTTCGGTCGAGCCCACCAGTGCGGTGTAGCCGGACAGGAAGTGGTAGGCCGCTTGTTCTTCGCTGAGGATCGACACTGGCGGCAGTACGCCGGTCAGGTCGCAGGTCAGGAAGATCACAGCGTTTGGCTCGCCACCGAGGTTTTTCTCGGAACGCTTGGCAACGTGTTCCAGCGGGTAGGCGGCGCGGCTGTTCTGGGTCAGGCTGACGTCGGCGTAGTCGGCGTGCTTGGCCTCGTCGAGCACGACGTTTTCCAGGACGGCGCCGTGCTTGATGGCTTTCCAGATGACCGGCTCGTTCTTCTCGGACAGGTCGATGCACTTGGCGTAGCAGCCGCCTTCGATGTTGAAGACAACGCCTTCGCCCCAACCGTGTTCGTCGTCACCGATCAGGTAACGGCTTTCGTCAGCGGACAGGGTGGTTTTACCGGTGCCGGACAGGCCGAAGAACAGGGTCACGTCGCCCGCTTCGCCGATGTTGGCGGCGCAGTGCATTGGCAGTACGTCGGCAGCCGGCAGCAGGAAGTTCTGCACCGAGAACATGGCTTTTTTCATTTCGCCGGCGTAACGCATGCCGGCGAGCAGCACTTTCTTCTGGGCGAAGTTGATGATCACGCAGCCGTCGGAGTTGGTGCCGTCACGCTCTGGTACGCATTCGAAGTTGGCAACGTTGAGCACTTGCCACTCTTCACGGCCAGCCGGGTTGTACTTTTGCGGGTTGATGAACAGGCAACGACCGAACAGGTTCTGCCAGGCAGTCTGGGTGGTCATCTTCACAGCCAGGTAGTGGTCTTCAGACGCACCTACATGCACGTGGGAAACGAAGTGGTCTTGCGCGTTGTTGAACGCCTCGACGCGAGCCCACAGGGCATCGAACTTGTCGGCCGGGAACTTGCGGTTGATCGGGCCCCAGGCAATGGCGGCCTGGGTGGTCGGCTCTTCAACGATGAAACGATCGACTGGCGAACGGCCGGTACGGTGACCGGTGCGAACAACCAGCGCGCCGGTATCGGCAAGCTCGCCTTCACCGCGATTCAGGGCTTCTTTAACCAGATCATCAACACTCAGATCGGTGTACACGGCGTTATTGGCTTGCGTCATGAGGTTCCCCGTCGGCCAGTGGCCGAGTGCTCCAAACGTTTTGTAGTAGAAAGTCGTGCACTACTACCGCGAAAAAAGTGGGCCGGATTATGCCAGAAAAGCCCAAAAAAAGTAGGGCCCTCCCGTCGTAACGGCGTTATTCCGGCACTATCCAGTGAATTTACCTGCGCTGAACCGTTTTAGTGACGGGTATCTGACGGCGTCTCGACACCCGCGCCAGCGAACAATTGACTGATATCGGCGGCATCGAACAGGTAACGCTGATTGCAGAACTGGCAATCGATCTCGATGTGACCACCGTGTTCGATGACCAGTGCCTGGGCATCTTCCTGACCCAAACTGACCAGTGCATTGGCAGAACGTTCGCGCGAGCAACTGCAACGGAAGCGTAGCTTCTGCACATCGAACAGCCGAACCTGCTCCTCGTGGTAGAGGCGATGGAGCACGGTTTCGTTGTCCAGGCTAAGCAATTCATCGGCCGTCAGGGTGCCGGCCAGTGCAGTGACATGCTGCCAACTGGCGGCGCGCTCTTCTTCGTCTTTCAGACGGTCGGCGGGCAATTGCTGCAGCAACAGGCCGCGGGAGCGACGGCCATCGGCGTACAGCCAGAAACGCGTGCCTACCTGCTGGGACATGACGAAGTAATTAGTGAAACACTCCGACAGGGTTTCGCCATCCAGGTCGACGATGCCCTGATAGCGCTGGCCCTGGGTCGGGTCGACGGTCAGCGCCAATACGCCGTTGGGCATCAGGTCGGCGAGGGTCGCATCGGGGGCGATCTGGTCGGCCTCGTAGCGGGCCAGGCCTCGGATTTCGCGCTCGCTGGAACATTCGATCATCAACAGTGGCACCGGGCCGTCGGAGCGGGCCTGGAGAATCAGCAAACCATCGAACTTCAAGGTGCCGACCAGCAACGACGCCGCGGCCATCAGTTCGCCGAGCAGTTGTTTTACCGGCTCCGGGTAAGCGTGTTTGGCGAGAACTTCGGCGTAGCTGCGCTCCAACGACACCAGCTCGCCGCGGGTGTCGCTGTCATCGAAGATGAAGCGTTGGGTGTAGTCGGTATCCGGTAGCTCGGTCATAGGTCTGGGTATCTGAAGTGATGACAAATAATTGCAAAACGTGAAATTTCGCCTCCACGGCACCATTTCGGTGCGCGATGTTCAGCCAAGGGAGGCATTTTATGAACAATCCGGGTTTGTTCCAAGCAAGGTGGAATGCCCGCCGGTTGGCGTTCTGCAATGTTGTGCCTCTCGCACTGCTGGCCTTCTGTTTATGGCCTACGGGTCAGAGGCAGTGTGTGTTTTTCGACGGGTGGCTGTTTCACCCACTCAATTCGCCGCTGGCGACTAACCCGATATGGCTGCACATCTGGGCAATTGCAAGTCTGCGACCTTTCGATGCGGTCGGCCGATGGTTTCGCGGATGAGGGCGGTGTAGCGCTTCAGCTGGTGACGCGGTGATCCTGAAAGATCGCAGCCTTCGGCAGCTCCTGCATGGGAATGCGTACACCCATAGAAGCTGCCGAAGGCTGCGATCTTTTTGCAGGCAACACACATCTGCCAGCCCTACTCGTCGTTACTGCTCCCACGGAATTTAAACAAGTCCCGCCGCTGTTTCTTGCTCGGCTTGCCATCGGTGCTCACGCCCAACGAACCGGCCTTGCGCATGGCAGCGGCAGCTTCGCGCTTGGCGATGCTGGCTTCGGTTTCGGCGTACAACGCCTGAGCCTCCGGCGCGCCACGACGCACGATCGACAACGCCTGGACCACCACCGTGCGTTCTTCGAACCCGGTACGAATCTGAAACTCGTCACCGATCCGCGGCTCCTTGCCCGGCTTGCAGCGCTCGCCCCGGCAATGCACCTTGCCGCTTTCAATCGCGGCCTTGGCCAAGGCGCGTGTTTTATAAAAACGCGCGGCCCACAACCATTTATCGAGACGGACCTTGTCGTCCTCTTCCTGTTTTTGTGCCACTTGAATTCCTCTTTCCGCCAATAGTCGGAACTGTACTACCGTTTCTGTCGGGCGCAACAACTCGGCCCTCCAGATAGAATGTGATCAAGGCCGGCTCACCGGCATGGAGTGATCGAGTGACTATATTTCCGGCTTCATTGACCTCGCCTCAGGGCAGTTGCCTGGGCTGTCAGCAAAGCGAGCCGCTGGGCTTCGATTTTGCCTTTGCCTACCAACCGATCGTCGACTTGCGGGATCAGTCGGTTTTCGCCCACGAAGCCTTGGTACGCGGTATTGCCGGGGAAGGCGCACTGTCTGTGCTTGATCAGATTACAGAGGCGAATCGCTACCGCTTCGACCAGCTCTGCCGGACTCGAGCCATTGAAGGAGCGGCTCTTCTAAACATGCAGACACACTTATCGATCAACTTCATGCCCAACGCTGTGTACCGCCCGGAACTTTGTATTCGCAGCACGCTGGAGGCCGCGAAAACACACAACTTCCCCATCGAACGCCTGATTTTCGAAACCCTGGAAAGCCAGCACGTAGATAACTATCGCCATTTGACTAATATTCTGCGTGAATACCGCGAATTCGGCTTCAAGACCGCCATCGACGATTTCGGCGCGGGCTACTCGGGGCTCAATCTGCTGGCTGATTTCCAACCGGACCTGATCAAACTCGACATGGCACTGATCCGCGATGTCGACCGCGATCGTGTTCGTCAGGCTATCGTTCGGGGGGTTGTCACAATCTGTGCGGAGTTGGACGTTACAGTCATCGCCGAAGGCATTGAAAGCGCCGGAGAACGGGATTTCCTGGCGGACTGTGGAATTTTTCTGATGCAGGGTTACTGGTTCGCCAAACCTGCATTCAAAGCGTTGGCTCAGGTATCGCCTGAAGCCTGGACGCGATAATCGCCGGTTTTTCCTATTGAAGACATTTGACCATTTGACCGTTATCGGTCTGCGCGAGTGGGTGGCGCTCCCTGATCTGGGGGTCGCGGGCCTGCGGGCAAAAATCGACACCGGCGCCAGCACTTCCAGCCTGCATGCCACCGACATCGAGCCGTTCGAGCGCGAGGGCGAGCGCTGGGTGCGCTTTACCGCGCACCTGGGCACGGTCGTGCAACTGCGGCACCGCCGCTGCGAAGCACCGCTGGTGACGATGAAATCCATCAAAAGCTCCAACGGCCAGGCGCAGAAGCGTTACGTGGTCAGCACCACCCTGGCCCTCGGTGATCGGGTCTGGCGGGTCGAATTCACCCTCGCCTGCCGCAAGTCCATGCGTTATCGCCTGTTACTCGGTTCCAAAGCCCTGATCGACGGCCAGCTGGTGGTCAATCCGGGCATTAAATATGTACAAGACAAGCCGGTGTTCCCGGTATCTACCTCTTCCACAGGTGTTGCATGAAGATCGCTGTGCTGTCGCGGAACCCGCGTCTGTATTCCACTCGTCGTCTGGTCGAAGCCGGTACCGAGCGTGGCCATGAAATGGTGGTGATCGACACCCTGCGCGCCTACATGAACATTGCCAGCCACAAGCCGCAGATCCACTACCGCGGCAAACCGCTGGAAGGCTTCGACGCGGTAATCCCGCGGATCGGGGCGTCGGTGACGTTCTATGGCTGCGCAGTGTTGCGCCAGTTCGAAATGATGGGGGTGTTTCCGCTCAACGAATCGGTGGCCATTGCCCGCTCGCGGGACAAACTGCGTTCGCTGCAATTGCTGTCACGCCGTGGAATCGGTTTGCCGGTCACCGGATTTGCGCATTCCCCGGACGACATTCCCGACCTGATCGACATGGTCAACGGCGCCCCCCTGGTGATCAAGGTGCTGGAAGGCACCCAGGGCATCGGCGTGGTGCTGTGTGAAACGGCGACGGCGGCGGAATCGGTGATCGAGGCGTTCATGGGCCTCAAGCAGAACATCATGGTTCAGGAATACATCAAGGAAGCCGGCGGTGCGGACATTCGCTGCTTCGTGGTGGGCGACAAGGTGATTGCGGCGATGAAGCGACAGGCCAAGCCTGGGGAGTTTCGCTCCAACCTGCATCGCGGCGGCAGCGCCAGTCTGATCAAGATCACGCCGGAAGAGCGCATGACCGCGCTGCGTGCGGCAAAGGTGATGGGTTTGGCGGTGGCGGGCGTGGATATCCTGCGTTCCAATCACGGGCCGCTGGTAATGGAAGTGAATTCTTCGCCGGGGCTGGAAGGGATTGAAACCACCACCGGGAAGAATGTGGCGGGGATCATCATTGAGCATCTCGAGAAAAATGGTGGGCCGAATATGACGCGGACCAAAGGCAAGGGTTAAACCGGAGATTGATGGCGGTCGAGAGGCCGCCTTCGCGAGCAAGCCCGCTCTCACATTAGACCGCGTATCCCTGTGGGAGCGGGCTTGCTCGCGAAGAGGCCATCAGCCCCACCGAAAATCCCAGTTGCTAAACCGCATCCCGCGGCAACATCAACCCAAGCGGCAACCGCACCCGCGCTTCCAGCCCGCCACCAGACCGATTGCGCAACTCAACATTGCCGCCATGCATCGAAGCAATCCGCTTCACGATGGCCAATCCCAATCCAGTCCCTTTACCACCGCGAGCACGATCTCCCCGGGTAAACGGATTGAAGATCGCTTCCAGCTCCGACGGATCGATCCCCGCCCCACGGTCCATGACGCTCAGCACCACATACGGCGCGCTCACGTCCCCGGACACATAAGCCGCCACTTCGACCCCACTGCCAGCATGATGCAGTGCGTTACCGATCAGGTTGTTCAGCAGCCGCTTCATCGACACGCGACGCAACGGAAACGGCTGAATCGGCTCCAGTCGCAGGCGGACTTTCTCTTCGTTCTGGTTGTAAGGCGCGGCGACTTCGCGGACCAGATCGGTCAAGTCCACCTCTTCCACCGATTCATCGCGGCCATCGCGAATGAACGCGAGGAACTGGTCGAGAATCGCGTCCATGTCTTCGATGTCACGCACCATGTCGTCCGTCAGGTCGTTGTGGTCGCCCATCAGTTCCAGTGACAGCCGCAATCGCGTCAGTGGCGTACGCAAGTCATGGGACACCCCGGCCAGCATCAGCTCGCGCTCGCGGCCAGCCTGTTCGACGTCTTCAGCCATCTGGTTGAAGGCGCGATACACCTCGGTCATCTCGCTTGGTGTATCGCTGATCGGCAGGCGCACGCTACGGCCCTGGCCAAGTTGCCTTGCGGCGTAGACCAGGCGTTTCAGAGGTTGATTGAGCTGACTGACGAAGATCCACGCCGAGGCGGTGGAGAGCAAGCCGATGGCAAGGAACCAGCCCAGCACGTTCCAGATTTTCTGGCCGCGCAACGGATGCGGGTACAGCGGCACTTTCAGCCAGCCATCACCCAGGCTCGGCGCCCGAACCCACAGCGCCGGCGGTGAGTGCATGCGCAATCGCACCTCGGTGTCGGCACCCAGCTCTGCCCGCATCTGCCGCTGGTAGATTGCGCTGTAGGGCCAGTGCTGTTCACCTTCCGGCACACCCGTGCCCACCACCCGGATCAGGGTCGCGGCTTCGGCAATCTTGTCGCGGTTGTTTTCATCCGCCGCCCAATAGGCACGCAACGTCAGGGCGACGCCGTGGCTGTATTGGCGATCCACCAGCACGTCTTCGTTCATCAACAGATAAACCAGGGTCAGCGCCTTGGAGAACAGGACGACGATCAGCACCAGCCACAGGGTGCGGGAGAAAAAACTCTGGGGGAACCAAACGGGGGTTTTCATGGATAACCGCTACACACTTGCAGGAGCGAGCGATGCTCGCATATTGCGGATCGCGAGTCTGCGGACACCCTCATCCGCACGACCCGCTCCTACAAATCGCCGATCACTTGGTGGCGGCGCCATCCGGAACGAACACGTAGCCCACGCCCCAGACGGTCTGGATGTAACGCGGCTTGGACGGATCGGGTTCGATCATCCGGCGCAGACGGGAAATCTGCACGTCAATGGAACGCTCCAGAGCATCCCACTCGCGGCCACGGGCCAGGTTCATGAGTTTGTCACGAGTCAGTGGCTGACGCGCGTTCATGACCAACGCCTTGAGCACCGCGAACTCACCGGTGGTGAGCATGTGCACTTCGTCGCCGCGTTTCAGTTCGCGAGTCGCCAGCGACAATTCGTAGTCACCGAACGTCACGCTTTCGTCTTCGCTGCCCGGCGCGCCCGGCACCGGAGCGGACTGACGACGCAGGACGGCTTTGACACGCGCCATCAGCTCGTCCGGGTTGAACGGCTTGGCCAGGTAATCGTCGGCGCCCAGTTCCAGGCCCTTGATACGGCTCAGCTCGTCGCCCTTGGCGGTGAGCATGATGATCGGAATCTGATTGTTCGCGCCGCGCAGGCGGCGGCAGGCGGTCAGGCCGTCTTCGCCGGGCAGCATCAGGTCGAGGACGACCAGGTTGAACACTTCACGCGCCAGCAGGCGGTCCATTTGTTCCGTGTTCGGTACGGCGCGGGCACGGTAGCCCTTGCTGACGAAAAAGCGTTCCAGCAGGCTGCTGAGCCCCGGATCGTCGTCAACGATAAGAATTTTTTCGCCTTCAGCAATGTTTGCAGTGCTGCTCATTGGATGCTCCTTTGATCTCGGCGCGCATTATGGCGTAGCTGCCGTTATACGCACCGTGTGCATTGTTAGCAGATTTTTCCTTCACCGCCAGAAATCCGGGCATTGTGCCTACAGCCCGTGATGCCCCCGAATGACAGAACGCTGGTTATAATGCGCGGCCTTTTGTGTCAGGCAACGTCTGATCGTTACCTAAGTTGCGGCTTTTTATTTTCATCGCCGCGGCAGTAATTGTTCGATTTCACGGGTCAACGGGATGCCTGTTGATTCAGGTAGCGGCGCAGGCCAGGCCGCTCAACCAGACTCGCCGAGCCTTTATCTCTGGGCTTGCGAGCCTGCTTTCACAATTTGTCAGGTGGTTTTATGGACAGCATCAACAGCCGCATCGCCGAGGAACTCGGCGTACGCCCACAACAGGTCGAAGCGGCCGTCGCGCTACTCGATGAAGGCTCTACCGTTCCCTTCATCGCCCGTTACCGGAAAGAAGTGACCGGCAGTCTCGATGACATTCAGTTGCGTCATCTGGAAGAGCGTCTGCGCTACCTGCGAGAACTCGACGAACGGCGCATCAGCATCCTGGCCAGCATCCAGGAGCAAGGCAAGCTGACCCCGCAACTGGAACGCGACATCAAGCTCGCCGACACCAAGACCCGCCTCGAAGACTTGTACCTGCCGTACAAGCAGAAGCGCCGCACCAAGGGCCAGATCGCCCTGGAAGCTGGCCTCGGCGAGTTGGCCGACGGCCTGTTCAACGACCCGACCCTGAGCCCGGAAACCGAAGCCGCACGCTTCGTTGATGCCGAAAAAGGCGTCGCCGATGTGAAGGCGGCTCTCGAAGGCGCCAAGTACATCCTGATGGAACGCTTCGCCGAAGACGCCGGCCTCCTGGACAAGCTGCGCAACTACCTCAAGCAGGAAGCCACCCTCAGTGCCCGCGTGATTGCCGGCAAGGAAGAGGAAGGCGCCAAGTTCCGCGACTATTTCGAACACGATGAACCGCTGAAAAGCATGCCGTCGCACCGTGCGCTGGCGATTTTCCGTGGCCGCAACGAAGGCATTCTCAGCTCCGCGCTGAAAGTCGGCGATGAACTGCCGGGCACCATGCACCCATGCGAAGGCATGATCGGCCAGCAGTTCGGCATCCAGAACCAGAACCGCGCTGCCGACAAATGGCTGGGCGAAGTGGTGCGCTGGACCTGGAAGGTCAAGCTCTACACCCACCTCGAAACCGACCTGTTGGGCGAGCTGCGCGATGGCGCGGAAACCGAAGCGATCAATGTGTTTGCGCACAACCTGCACGACCTGCTGCTGTCGGCTCCGGCCGGCCCGCGCGCCACCCTGGGCCTCGACCCGGGCCTGCGCACCGGTTGCAAGGTTGCCGTGGTCGACGCCACCGGCAAGCTGCTGGATCACGCCACGGTTTACCCGCACGTGCCGCACAACAAGTGGGACCAGACCCTGGCGATTCTGGCTGCTCTTTGCGCCAAGCACTCGGTAGACCTGATCGCCATCGGCAACGGCACCGCCAGCCGCGAAACCGACAAGCTCGCCGCTGAGCTGATCAAAAAATACCCAGCGATGAAGATGACCAAAGTCATGGTGTCCGAAGCGGGTGCATCGGTTTACTCGGCGTCGGAACTGGCGTCCAAGGAATTCCCGGACCTGGACGTGTCGATCCGTGGCGCGGTGTCTATCGCCCGTCGCCTGCAGGACCCGCTGGCCGAGCTGGTGAAGATCGATCCGAAATCCATCGGTGTCGGCCAGTACCAGCACGACGTGTCGCAGCTGAAACTGGCACGTGGCCTGGACGCGGTAGTCGAGGATTGCGTGAACGCCGTGGGCGTGGACGTGAACACTGCTTCCGTGGCGCTGCTGGCCCGCATCTCTGGCCTCAACGCGACCCTGGCGCAAAACATCGTCAGTCACCGCGACGAGCATGGCGCGTTCAAAACCCGCGCGGCGTTGAAGAAAGTTGCGCGTCTGGGCGAGAAAACCTTCGAACAGGCCGCTGGCTTCCTGCGTGTCATGAACGGCGACAACCCGCTGGATTCGTCTGCGGTTCACCCGGAAGCCTATCCGCTGGTCCAGCGCATCGCCGCTGAAACCGACCGTGACATTCGCTCGCTGATCGGCGATGCGAGCTTCCTCAAGCGTCTTGATCCGAAGAAGTACACCGACGAAACCTTCGGTCTGCCGACGGTCACCGACATCCTGCAAGAGCTGGAAAAACCGGGCCGCGACCCGCGTCCGGAGTTCAAGACCGCCGAATTCCAGGAAGGCGTCGAAGACCTCAAGGACCTGCAACTGGGCATGATCCTCGAAGGTGTCGTGACCAACGTGACTAACTTCGGTGCATTCGTCGACATCGGCGTGCATCAGGACGGTTTGGTGCACATCTCTGCGCTTTCGGAGAAGTTCATCAAGGACCCTCGCGAAGCGGTTAAGGCCGGTGACGTGGTGAAAGTGAAGGTCATGGAAGTCGACATCCCGCGCAAACGCGTCGGCTTGTCGATGCGCATGAGCGACACACCAGGCGAGAAAATCGACGGTGCCCGTGGTGCGCGTCCGGGGTCGGCACCGCGCCAGTCCCAGAACACCGCACCGCGCAAGGAAACCACGGCGGCGGCCCCGGCCAACAACGCCATGGCTTCGCTGTTCGCTAACGCCAAGCAGTTGAAGAAACGCTGATGGACATTCCAGCCGGGCTGACCGAAAGCGCTTTTTTCAAGCTGCTGGGGTGTCGCTTGCACAGTCTGGAGGCCGGGGTGGCGCAAGTCGCCCTGGCGCTGGAACCGGAACTGCGTAATCGCGGCGGCAAGTTGCACGGCGGGGCCTTGTTCAGTCTGGTGGACATTGCCATGGGGCTGGCCTGTTCCAGCACCCACGGCTTTGACCAGCAGAGCGCGACCATCGAATGCAAGATCAACTACATCCGCGCCGTCGCCGACGGTGAGGTGATGTGCACGGCGCGGGTGATCCACCCGGGCCGCCGCACGCTGGTGGTCGAAGCCGACGTGATGCAGGGCGACAAACTCGTCGCAAAAGCACAAGGCACGTTCGCTGTCCTGTAGCTAGCCGTCATCGATTTGAGTTAATTTCAGCGCTGTGACCGCAGCGCTGAAATTCCCTGTGGGAGCGGGCTTGCTCGCGAAGGCGGTGTATCAGGCAATTTATTTGTTGACTGACACTGCCTCTTCGCGAGCAAGCCCGCTCCCACATTGATTGCGGCAAGTTCCAAAACCAGGCGAAAACGCCAGTTTCAACTTCACCCTTGTAGACCGTCTTGCCCACCCCCATATTGGGGCGACTGACGCGTGAAGGAATCCAACTTGAGCGAACTTCTCAACCGCCGCCTGGCTCTGCTCGGCGAGCGCGCTAACCTCTCTCTGCTCGAACAGTGCCTTCACGGCATCGAACGTGAATGCCTGCGCGTGACCGGCGAAGGTCGCCTGGCGCAAACGCCGCACCCGGAAGAATTGGGTTCCGCGCTGACCAACGAACAAATCACCACCGACTATTCCGAGTCGCTGCTGGAGTTCATCACGCCCGCCCTGCCCGACCCGGCCGACACCCTGGCGAGCCTGGACAAGATTCACCGCTTTGCCTACAGCAAGCTCGGCAACGAGTACCTGTGGAGTCCGTCGATGCCGTGCCCGTTGCCGGCCGAGGAAGATATCCCGATCGCCTATTACGGCACGTCCAACATCGGCAAGCTCAAGTATGTCTACCGCAAGGGTCTGGCCCTGCGCTACGGCAAGACCATGCAGTGCATCGCAGGGATTCACTACAACTTCTCCCTGCCGGAAAAGCTCTGGCCGCTGCTCAAAGAGGCTGAAGGCTTTGTCGGCACTGACCGCGACTATCAGTCGTCGGCCTACATCGCCCTGATCCGCAACTTCCGTCGCTACAGCTGGCTGCTGATGTACCTGTTCGGTGCCTCGCCAGCGCTGGACGCCGGTTTCCTGCGGGGTCGTTCGCACCAGTTGGAACAGCTGGACCCGGACACTTTGTACCTGCCGTACGCCACCAGCCTGCGCATGAGCGATCTGGGTTACCAGAGCAACGCCCAGGTGGGTCTGACGCCGTGCTACAACGATTTGGCGAGCTACACCGACAGTTTGCGCAAAGCCGTCGCCACGCCGTATGCGCCGTACGTTGAAATCGGTACGCATCAAAACGGTGAGTGGGTTCAGCTCAACACCAACATCCTGCAGATCGAAAACGAGTACTACTCCAACATCCGCCCGAAACGCGTGACCTACACCGGCGAACGGCCGATCCAGGCGCTGGTGGCCCGCGGCATTCAATACGTCGAAGTGCGTTGCCTGGACATCAACCCGTTCCTGCCGATGGGCATCGACTTGCCGGAGTCGCGTTTCCTCGATGCGTTCCTGCTGTACTGCGCGCTGAACGACAGCCCGCTGCTGACCAATACTTCGTGCGGCAACGCGACCTCGAACTTCCTCAGCGTGGTCAAGGAAGGTCGCCGCCCGGGCCTGCAACTGCAACGCGACGGTCATCCGGTAGACCTGAAAGAGTGGGCCAGCGAGTTGCTGGAGAAGATTGCTCCACTCGCGGCGTTACTGGATCAGAGCCATGGCGGCGATGCGCACAGCAAGGCATTGGACGCGCAATTGGCCAAGGTCAAGGACCCTTCCCTGACGCCATCGGCCCAGGTGCTGGCGGCGATGGCCGTGCACAAGGAAAGCTTCAGCCAGTTCTCCCTGCGTCAGAGCCAGGCCCACGCGGAGTTTTTCCGCAGCGAGCCGCTTTCAAGCGAAGAACAGGCGAAATTTGAAGACCGGGCACGTTCGTCACTGGCAGAACAGGTCGAGCTGGAGCAGAACGAAGTCGGCGATTTCGATGTGTTTGTCGGGTCGTATCAGGCGAGCATTCTGGCGATCAGTAACTGATCGTCGGCGGTCCTGCGGACCTTGATCGCCAGCAAGCCGGCTCCTACACAGAGGCGGGATCGCCAAAAATCGCGCACCCAACGCAAAACCCTGTAGGAGCCGGCTTGCCAGCGAGGGCGGCCTGAAATTCACCGCAAGGCTCAAGGGCCTCATCGCCAGCAAGCCGGCTCCTACGCAGAGGCGGGATCGCCAAAAATCGCGCACCCAACGCAAAACCCTGTAGGAGCTGGCTTGCCAGCGATGGCGGCCTGAAATTCACCGCAAGGCTCAAGGGCCTCATCGCCAGCAAGCCGGCTCCTACACAGAGGCGGGATCGCCAAACATCGCGCACCCAACGCAAAACCCTGTAGGAGCTGGCTTGCCAGCGAGGGCGGCCTGAAATTCACCGCAAGGCTCAAGGGCCTCATCGCCAGCAAGCCGGCTCCTACGCAGAGGCGGGATCGCCAAAAATCGCGCCCCCAACGCAAAACCCTGTAGGGGCTGGCTTGCCAGCGATGGCGGCCTGAAATTCACCGCAAGGCTCAAGGGCCCCATCGCCAGCAAGCCGGCTCCTACACGGATGCGGGATCGCCAAACATCGCGCGCCCAACGCAAAACCCTGTAGGAGCCGGCTTGCTGGCGATGGCGGCCTTGAATTCACCGCAAGGCTCAAGGGCCTCATCGCCAGCAAGCCGGCTCCTACAAGGAAGCTGCGCGATAATGGCTCTTAGAATTTTCCGCTCATAAGCTCATTCGAAAAAGTTATTTATTTTCGGATTCTTATATCATTTAGTCTCTTTTTCACGCCGACTCTCGGTCCGCCTGAAAAGGAGCTTCTCAATGAAACTTAACTTCCCACTTCGCCTCCTGGCGGCCGCGTCTCTGGCGGCAGCGAGTTTCTTTGCCCAGGCGGCTGACGTGACCGTCGCCTACCAGACCACCGTAGACCCGGCGAAAGTCGCCCAGGCCGACGGCGCGTATGAAAAAGCCACCAACGCCAAGATCGACTGGCGAAAATTCGACAACGGTGCCGACATCATCGCCGCCATCGCGTCCGGTGACGTGCAGATCGGCTACCTCGGTTCCAGCCCCCTGACGGCTGCAATCACCCGCAAAGTTCCGGTAGAAACCTTCCTCATTGCCACGCAGATCGGCGCCGCTGAAGCCTTGGTCGCCCGCGACGGTTCCGGGATCAAAACCCCACAAGACCTGATCGGCAAGAAAATCGCCGTGCCGTTCGTTTCCACCGGTCACTACAGCCTGCTGGCAGCGCTGAAGCACTGGAACATCGACCCGTCGAAAGTCACCGTCCTCAACCTCGCCCCGCCGGCGATCATCGCTGCGTGGAAACGCGGTGACATCGATGCCACTTACGTCTGGGATCCGGCGCTCGGCGTGGCCAAGGAAAACGGCAAAGTGCTGATCACCTCCGGCGAACTGGCCAAGTTCGGCGCGCCGACTTTCGATGCGTGGATCGTGCGTAAAGACTTCGCCGAGAAACACCCGGAAATCGTCACCGCGTTCGCCAAAGTCACCCTCGACGCCTACGCCGATTACCGTAAAGACCCGAAAGCCTGGCTTGCCAATCAGTCCAACGTCGACAAGCTGGTGAAGCTGTCCGGTGCCAAGGCCAGCGACATTCCGCTGCTGCTGCAAGGCAACGTCTACCCGCTGGCGGCTGATCAGGTGATCACCCTCGGCGCGCCGACGACCAAAGCCATCACCGACACCGCCGTGTTCCTCAAGGAACAAGGCAAGGTCGAAGCCGTGCTGCCGGACTACGCGCCGTACGTCAGCGCCAAGTTCATCACCCACTGATCCGGAGTTAACTGCGATGGCTTTGCTACAGCTGGAGCGCATCAGCGCACAGTACCCCGGCAGTCCGGAACCGGTATTGGCGGATATTTCCCTGAGCCTGGGGCCCCAGCAGTTGCTGGTGGCCCTCGGCCCTTCCGGCAGTGGCAAGACTTCGCTGTTGAACCTGATTGCCGGTTTCGTCGAGCCCAGCGCCGGGCGCATCAGCCTCGATGGCGTGCCGGTCAAAGGCCCGAGCGCCGAACGTGGCGTGGTGTTCCAGGACGATGCCTTGTTGCCGTGGCAGGATGTGCTGGCCAACGTGGGTTTCGGTCTGGAATTGGCCGGTGTTCCCCGTGACAAACGTGAAATCCGCGCTCGAGAAATGCTCGCGCTGGTGGACCTTTCCGGTTTTGAGAATCGCCGTATCTGGCAGCTCTCGGGCGGCCAGAAACAACGTGTCGGCCTGGCCCGTGCGCTCGCCGCCGATCCTCGCGTGTTGCTGATGGACGAACCCTTCGGCGCCCTCGATGCCTTCACTCGCGAACAAATGCAGGAGCTGCTGTTGCAAGTCTGGCAGCGCACTGCAAAACCGGTCTTCCTGATTACCCACGACATTGAAGAAGCGGTGTTTCTGGCCACGGATCTGATTCTGCTGGCGCCGAACCCGGGGCAAATCGTCGAGCGCCTGAGCCTGGATTTCGGTCAGCGTTACGCCGCCGGCGAGTCCGCACGGGCGATCAAATCCGACCCGCGCTTTATCGAAACCCGCGAACACGTACTCGCCAAAGTGTTCTCCCAACGCAGCGCCGCCACGCGGCAGGAGCGCGCATGAGCAGCTATGAAATTCCGGCCGTGACGGTGAAACCGGGTTCGACGGTCATTCCGGTTCGCCGCAGCTTGAGCACGCGCTGGATCAGCGTGCTGACGCTGGTCGCGCTGGTTGCCCTTTGGTGGGCCGTTACCGCTACGGGGATGATCGAACCGCTGTTCCTGCCGCCACCGTCCGCCGTGCTGCAAAAAGGCTGGCTGCTGGTGACGACCGGCTACATGGATTCGACGTTGTGGCAGCACTTGGGCGCGAGCCTCGGCCGCATCGGTCTGGGCCTCGGCTTTGCCGTGCTGACCGCCGTGCCGGTGGGCATTGCGATCGGTGCCAACCGTATCGCGCGCGGCATTCTCGATCCGCTGATCGAGTTCTACCGGCCGATTCCGCCGCTGGCCTATCTGCCGCTGATCGTGATCTGGTGCGGCATTGGCGAGCTGTCGAAAGTCTTGCTGATCTACCTGGCGATCTTCGCCCCGATTGCCATCGCCACCGCCACTGGCGTGCGCACCGTCGACCCGGCCAGATTGCGCGCCGCGCAGTCGTTGGGCGCAACCCGCGCGCAGTTGATTCGCCATGTGATTCTGCCAAGTGCCTTGCCGGACATTTTGACTGGCGTGCGCATTGGTCTGGGCGTGGGTTGGTCAACGCTGGTCGCCGCCGAGCTGATCGCCGCCACCAGCGGGCTGGGCTTCATGGTGCAGTCGGCCGCGCAATTCCTGGTCACCGATGTGGTGGTGCTGGGGATTCTGGTGATTGCGCTGATCGCCTTTGCCATGGAGATGGGCTTGCGTGCGCTGCAACGCAAACTGGTGCCATGGCACGGCCAGGCTCACTAAACATTTCCCAATGTGGGAGCGGGCTTGCTCGCGAATGCAGCGTGTCATGCGAAATAGCTGTGACGGACACACCGCTTTCGCGAGCAAGCCCGCTCCCACAGTCGGTACCCCGAATTCAGTAGAGAAAGACCATGAGCCACCTGACAATCGTCCCCCTCAGCTCCGCGCTCGGCGCGCAAATCAGTGGCATCGACATCAGTCAGCCGCTGAACCTGGAACAGCGCGATGCCATCGAGCAGGCATTGCTCAAGCATCAGGTGCTGTTCTTCCGCGACCAGCCGATCACACCACAGCAACAGGCACGTTTCGCCGCCAATTTCGGCGACCTGCACATTCATCCGATCTACCCGAATGTGCCGGAACAGCCGCAGGTGCTGATCCTCGACACCGCTGTCACTGACGTGCGCGACAACGCCATCTGGCACACCGACGTGACCTTCCTGCCAACCCCGGCGCTGGGCGCAGTGCTCAGCGCAAAATTGCTGCCGGAGTTTGGCGGCGACACGTTGTGGGCCAGTGGCATTGCGGCATATGAAGCGCTGTCAGCGCCGATGAAAACATTGCTCGAGGGGCTGACCGCGACTCACGATTTCACCCGCTCGTTTCCGCTCGAACGCTACGGCAATACGCCAGAAGCGCTGGCTCAGTGGGAAGAAGCACGCCGCAAGAATCCGCCACTGTCGCACCCGGTGATCCGCACGCACCCGGTAAGCGAGCGCCGGTCGCTGTTCGTCAATGAAGGGTTCACGTCGAAGATCAACGAGCTGTCGGAGACCGAGAGCGAGGTGATCCTGAAGTTTCTGTTTGCCCATGCAACGCGGCCGGAGTTCACCATTCGCTGGCGCTGGCAGAAGGATGATGTGGCGTTCTGGGATAACCGCGTGACGCAGCATTACGCGGTGGATGATTACCGACCGGCGCGGCGGGTGATGCAGCGGGCGACAGTGTTGGGGGATGTGCCGTTTTTTCGGTAAATCCCGATTTTTTTGTTGTTTGGTCTGGCCCCATCGCGAGCAAGCCCGCTCCCACATTCGACCGCGTTCTTGATTTCAGAACGCGGTCGAATGTGGGAGCGGGCTTGCTCGCGAAGGCGATGTAACAGGCGCCGAATAAACCGGCGCCCAACGATCACTCAGCCGTCGAAGGCTTCTCCCAAAGGTTGATCCCGCCCTCCTGGGCAAACCGGTCAATCTCCGCCAGCTCCTCCACACTGAAACTCAGATTCTTCAACGCCCCGACGTTCTCGATGATCTGCTCCGGCCGGCTCGCACCGATCAGCGCCGAGGTCACACGCGGATCGCGCAGCGTCCACGCCAACGCCAATTGAGCGAGGCTCTGACCACGACGCTTGGCAATTTCATTGAGCCCACGCACATGGGCGATGTTGGCCTCCGACAGGTGCGAGGACTGCAAAGAACCACCGCCCGGACGATTCACCCGTGCATCCTTCGGAATGCCGTTGAGGTATTTGTCGGTCAACAAACCCTGCGCCAACGGCGTGAACGCAATCACACCAGTGCCCAGTTCGTCGGTGACCTCCAGCAGGTCCTTTTCCACCCAGCGATTGAGCAGGTTGTAAGCCGGCTGGTGAATCAACAACGGCACTTTCCACTCTTTCAACAGCGCCGCCATCTCACGGGTTTTCACCCCGGAATACGACGAGATGCCGATGTACAGCGCCTTGCCCTGCTGCACGGCAGTAGCGAGTGCGCTGGCGGTTTCCTCCAGCGGAGTGTCCGGATCGAAACGGTGCGAATAGAAGATATCCACATAATCCAGGCCCAGGCGCTGCAGGCTCTGATCAAGGCTGGCCAGCACGTATTTGCGCGAACCGCCGCCCTGACCGTAAGGACCGGGCCACATGTCCCAACCGGCCTTGCTGGAAATGATCAGCTCGTCGCGATACTGCTTGAAGTCTTCGCGCAGCAAACGGCCGAAGTTGATCTCGGCGCTGCCGTACGGCGGGCCGTAATTGTTGGCCAGGTCGAAGTGGTTGATCCCCAGATCGAACGCCGTGCGCAACAACGAACGCTGGGTGTCGATCGGCGTGCTGTCGCCGAAGTTGTGCCACAGGCCCAGGGACAACGCCGGCAACACCAGACCGCTGCGACCGACGCGGCGGTAAGGGATGGAGTCGTAGCGGTTTTCGGCAGCGGTGTAGGTCATCGAATCCTCTCTTGTCTGTCTTGAAGTTGGCATCGACTGCTTCGCAAGTTGCCCAGCATACGCCCAGACAAACGCCGATAAACCCCAGACACAAGGAAATGCTGAAACGTTTCACATATTTTCGATCGGGCCGACCCTGGAGCCAAAATCCACATGGCGTTTATATCGACAGCGGCACGTCCTGGATAATCACTCCGTACAAGATCGCAGCCTTCGGCAGCGCCTACAGAAGAGCGTTGTACACCTGCAGGAGCGTGCGATCTTTTGATCTTCGACTACCTCAAACGGCCCCTGCAAACACCTCCCCCAACCAATCCACAAACACCCGAACCCTTGGCGACATCTGTCGGTTGTGCGGATACAGCACTGAAACCGGCATCGGCGGCGGTGGGGTGTCGGTAAGGATTTCCTGTACCCCCCCCTGAGCAATCAGCGTTTCCATTCGGTAATGCGGGCACTGGATCAAACCCAGTCCGGCGATGGCCGACGCGGCATAGATTTCCGCGCCGAATACCGAGAGCGCGCCGTCGATGGCCACCTCCTTCAGCTCACCATCGACCATGAACTCGAACGGAAACAATTTGGCGGTGGTGCGCGAGACGTAGTTCACCGCGCGATGGTGTTTCAGGTCTCCGAGGGTTTTCGGTTCGCCGTATTTGCGTAGATACGCAGGGCTGGCACAGGTGATCTGCCGCAGGTTGGCGACACGTTTGCCGATCAGCGCCGAGTCACCCAGAGTGCCGGCACGCAGTACGCAGTCGACGCCCTCGGCAATCAGGTCGACAAAGCGGTCCGCCTCGCTGATCGACAGTTCTATATCCGGGTAACGGGCCATGAACTGCGGCAACGCAGGGATCACAAAGTGCTTGGCCAGAGTGCCATGCAAATCCACGCGCAATCGCCCCTTCGGCGCCACGCTGCGAAAGGCCATTTCGGCTTCTTCCAGCTCCGCCAGCAACTGCACACAACGCAGGTAGTAAGCCTCGCCGTCCAGCGTCGGGCGTACCTTGCGTGTGCTGCGCTCCAGTAAGCGTGTGCCAAGCCAGGCCTCGAATTGATTCAGCGTGTGAGTCAGGGTTGCCCGCGGCAAATTCAGGTCTTCGGCGGCCAGGGTGAAGCTGCTGCGCTCATAGATCCGTACGAAAACCTTCATTGCCTTGACTTGATCCACGCGGAGCTCCGGGCCTTCGATTGTTGGCGATTATTGAACAGTCAAGGCAACTCTCGTGCATTTATCGGCCTGAGTAAACATGTGAATCTGGCTTCACCCCAAGCAAACACCTTCAAGGAATCTTCGCCATGACTACTCAAATTTCGAAAGTTGCCATCGTGACCGGCGCCTCTCGCGGCATCGGTGCCGTCATCGCCAGACAACTGGCCCGCGAAGGTTTCGCCGTCGCTGTCAACTACGCCAGCAGCGCCACTGAAGCGTCGGCTCTGGTGGTCGAGTTGCGCCAGGCTGGCCATCGAGCCATAGCGATCAAGGCTGACGTGGCCAATGCCGACGACGTGCGCCGGATGTTCGATGAAACCGAAACGCAACTGGGCAAAGTCGATGTGTTGATCAACAACGCCGGCATTCTCAAAGTGATGCCGCTGGCGCAACACACAGACGAACTGTTCGACCAGACCTTCAACATCCACGCTCGCGGCACGTTCAACACGTTGCGTGAAGCGGCGACGCGCTTGAACGCGGGCGGGCGGATCGTCAACTTCTCCAGCAGTACGGTCGGCATGAACCTGCCGGGCTACGCCGTGTACATCGCCAGCAAGGCGGCTGTGGAATCTCTGACTCAGGTGTTCGCCAAGGAAATGCGCGGTCGTAACATCACCGTCAACGCTGTGGCTCCGGGCCCGGTGGCGACCGACCTGTTCCTGCATGGCAAGAGCGAAGAGCAGATTCAGACCTTCGCCAGGATGCCGCCGCTGGAACGCCTGGCTCAGCCGGAAGACATTTCCCGCGTTGTGGCCTTTCTGGTCGGGCCGGATTCGGCCTGGGTCAACGGGCAAATCCTGCGGGTCAATGGTGGGCTGGTTTAAGCACAGAACGCGCACCGACGCCTATGCTCAAAGGTGAGCAGGGAGACCGAGGCGCCGCCTTCGCGAGCAAGCCCGCTCCCACATTCGATCTCGATTGAACACAAAATTTGTGTACTACAGAGCACTAATGTGGGAGCGGGCTTGCTCGCGAAGTCGGCTTTACAGGCGACACCCACCTGAAGGGAGGATCACACCATGCACACCACGATCATCATTTTCTTCGGCCTGGTCCTCCTGGCGCTGATGCTGTTCATCGGCGAGAAAATCGGCTTCGGCCGGCAAACCCTGACCTACAGCTTCATCGTGCTGTGGCTGGCCCTGACGATGATCAACGGCGCCATCGGCGTGGTCACTGCCGGCCAGCCCGTAATGACGGAACTGGTGGTCGGCAGTGTGGTGTTTGGCGTGCCGGTGGCGGCGCTGGTGCTGTTCATGGCGTTGAGCAGCGAGACCTGACTTCAACGCACCAGATGCAAAAATTGCATGTGCCGCTCGTACTGGTCGAGGATGTCGTTGATGACCTGCTCCTTGGTATAACCCACCAGATCGTAGTCCTGACTGCCCTCGCTCAAATGCACTTCGGCCCGATAATAACGACGATTGTTGAGCTCCTTGGAACCCATGCCGCCACGGGCGAAGGACGGCGTGAAGTAGCCACGCATCTGCACCTGATAAATGAACGGATGCTGTTCGCCGTGACCGATTTCGAGGCTGACGCTGTCGTTCGCCGGGTCGGGCTGCGTGACCACATTCAAACCCTTTTCGACGAACACCGCCGTCACCTCTTCGATCGCCGGGCGCACCGTCGTATCGAGGAAGCGATAGACCTCATCCCTTGACGGGAAATGCACCGCCTGACTCAAGCGCTGACGCCATCCGCCACGCCGGGAACCGGAGACCGGTGCCAGGGAATGCAGCTGCGCGATCTGCTTCTGCGACTCCAGATAAAACGCCTTGTGCAGCCCCCACATCATCAACAACAGAATCAGCGAGAACGGCAGCGAGGTCAGCACCACCGCTGACTTCAGCGCGTCGATGCTGCCGGAGAACAGCAGCGCACTGGTCACCAGCGCCGTCATCGCGCCCCAGAACACCCGCAGCCATTTCGGCCCGTCTTCATCCGGGTTGCCGCCCTTGGCCGAGAGCGTCGACAGCACCACAGTGCCGGAATCGGCGGAGGTGACGAAGAACACGAAGCTGATGAACACCGTGACCGCGATGACGGTTTTGCTCCATGGGTAGGTTTCCAGCAGCAGGTACAGGGTCATCGACGGGTTGTCGATGGCCGACATGCCGAGCGCACTCATGCCGTGGTTGAGCACCTGGTCGATGGCACTGTTGCCGAAGATCGACATCCACGCCAGGGTGAAACCGAGCGGGATCAACAGCACGCCAAAGACAAATTCGCGGATGGTCCGGCCCCGGGAAATCCGTGCGATGAACAGGCCCACGAACGGCGACCACGCGATCCACCAGGCCCAGTAGAACACCGTCCAGCCGCCCAGCCAGTCGCTGGGTTTGTCGTAGGCGTAGAGGTCGAAACTTTTCATCGGCAACGCGCCGAGGTAGTCGCCGATGTTCTGGATCAGGGTGTTAAGCAAATGCTGCGTGGGCCCGGCGAACAACACGAACAGCAGCAGTGCACAGGCCAGCAGCATGTTGATGTCGGACATGACCCGCACGCCTTTATCGACGCCGGACACCGCGACGATGATCGCCGCGCCCATCATCAGCGTGATCAGGCCGACCTGAATCCACTGGGTGTGGGCGATGCCGAACAGGTAGTCCAGACCCGAATTGAGGTGCAACACGCCGAAGCCCATGTCGGCACCGAGGCCGAACACCGTGGCGATGATGCCAAAGCCGTCCACGGCGTAACCGATCGGGCCGTTGATGCGCTTGCCAATCAGCGGATAGAGCGCCGATCGCAGGGCCAGCGGCAGGTTGTGACGGTAGGCAAAGTAGGCCAACGCCATGCCGACGAAAGCAAACACGCCCCAGCCGTGCAGGCCCCAGTGCAGAAACAGAATCTGCATCGCCTGGCGCGCCGCATCCGCCGTTCCGGCCTCGCCTTGCGGCGGTTGCGACAAGTGGGTCAGCGGCTCTGACACGCAAAAGAAAAACAGCGTGATGCTGATCCCCGCAGCGAACAGCATGCCGGCCCAGGACAGGTAACTGAATTCGGGCTCGTCGTGGTCGGCACCGAGCTTGATCTTGCCGTAGCCGGACAAGGCGGTGACCACCACGAAGACCAGATACAGGGTCATCGCGAGCATGTAATACCAGCCGACCGTATTGGCCGCCCAGTTTTGCGCTTGCAGAAGCCACGCGCCGGCCTGTTCAGGCATGGCAATGACGACAATGCCGAAGAGCAGAATGAAGGTCGCCGCGAAGTAGAACACCGGCGGATTCATGCGGACCTGGCCGCTGGCGGGGGTGGACGGTGCACTCATGAAAGATGCGCCTCAAGGGGGTGAAACCGGGCAATCAATAACGGACTCGGCAAGGGCAAGCCTCCTGTTGTGAGCGGGCAGCAAACCGGCGGTTTAACTTGAATGAGCGTTCAAGTTAAACATGAATAGGGTGCTAAGGACTAATCGCAGGGCTCGGCGGTACTGTTCGTACGCTAGCTCAAGGATGGGTATGACGCGGGGTTTGGGGGATTTGTTCAGCGGGGAAATGGGTGGATGCCGTTATCGCGGTTTGTCTTGAAACCGATCGCCAGCAAGCCGGCTCCTACAGGTTTTGTGTCGCTCACAAAATTATCGTTCGACACAAACTTTGTAGGAGCCGGCTTGCTGGCGATGGCGTCTGAAAGGCCGCTAAAGATCCCGGGCCTTACTTCTGCGTCCCATCATCATGCTGCAGATTCGCCTGCGTCAGGTTGCACCCCGCCGGCACACTGCGGGTCAGCCAGACGTTACCGCCAATGGTCGAGCCCTTGCCGATGGTGATCCGCCCCAGAATCGTCGCGCCGGCATAGATCACCACATCATCCTCGACAATCGGATGCCGCGGATGGCCCTTCTGCAACTGGCCGTCTTCGTCCGACGGGAAGCGCTTGGCGCCCAGGGTCACGGCCTGATAAATCCGCACGCGCTCGCCGATGATCGCCGTCTCGCCGATTACCACGCCCGTCCCGTGATCGATGAAGAAGCTGCGGCCGATTTGCGCGCCGGGGTGGATGTCGATACCGGTCGCCGAGTGAGCGATTTCTGCACTGATCCGCGCCAGCAGCGGCAGTCCGGCGCGGTACAAATGATGCGCGAGGCGATGGTGAATCACCGCCAGAATCCCCGGATAGCACAGCAAGACTTCATCGACGCTGCGGGCCGCCGGGTCACCGTGATAGGCCGCCAGCACGTCAGTGTCCAGCAAGCTGCGCAGCCCCGGCAGGGCGAGGGCGAAGTCCTGAATGATCTGGATCGTTTTGGCTTCGACTTCAGTGTCGGCCGAGGCGCTGTGGCGGGCGGCGTAACGCAGTTCAAGTCGTGCCTGCCCCAGCAACGCGTTCAGCGCAACGTCCAGCGTGTGGCCGACGTAGAAATCTTCACTCTCTTCGCGCAGGTCCACCGGGCCGAGGCGCATCGGGAACAACGCACCGCACAGCGCTTCAAGAATCTCTGCCATGGCCGCTCGGGAGGGCAATTCGCGACCGCCCTGCTCGCCACTGGCGCGGCCGTTTTGGGCTCGCCACTGGTCGCGCGCCGTGCGCAGCTGGCTGACGATGGTCTGCAATTGCCAATGGCTGGAACGCTCGCTCACGGTAAAAAACTCCACATGGGCGGCCGGACTGTCTGGCCGCACTGACGGCGATTACTTTACGGCAAGGTCTGGAAGCCGAATTAAGAACCGATTGTGCTGTGCTCAGCACGTTTGGCTATAAGTCACCTTGCCGGTTGCCCACACTTATAGCCGTGCCTATAGTCCTGACATCTTCCACCGCCAGTACGGACCCATGATCAAACAACAGCTCGCCCGTTTCGACCGCCTCGATCTACTCAGCCACCCGACCCCTCTGGAAAAACTCGAACGCCTGTCGGCCTGGCTCGGCCGCGACGTGTACGTCAAACGCGATGACCTGACACCGCTGGCGATGGGCGGCAACAAGCTGCGCAAACTCGAATACCTGGCCGCCGATGCGCTGGCTCAGGGTGCGGACACGCTGATCACCGCTGGCGCGCTGCAATCCAACCACGTGCGCCAGACCGCTGCTCTCGCGGCGAAACTGGGGCTGGGCTGCGTGGCACTGCTGGAAAATCCTTTGGGCACCGACGACGCCAACTATGTCGGCAACGGCAATCGGCTGTTGCTCGACCTGTTCGATACCAAGGTCGAGTTGGTGGAAAACCTCGACAACGCTGACGAGCAACTGGAAGCCTTGGCCTCACGCCTGCGCAGCAACGGCAAAAAGCCGTATCTGGTGCCGATTGGCGGCTCGAACGCGTTGGGCGCTTTGGGTTATGTGCGCGCCGGGCTGGAACTGGCCGAGCAGATCAAGGACACCGGCCTGACGTTCGCTGCGGTGGTGTTGGCCTCCGGCAGCGCCGGAACCCACAGCGGCCTGGCACTCGCGTTGAGCGAAGTACTGCCGGATTTGCCAGTGATTGGCGTGACGGTGTCGCGCAGCGATGAAGATCAGCGGCCCAAGGTCCAGGGCCTGGCCGAGCGTACCGCGGCCTTGTTGGACGTGCGCCTGCCGGCCAGTTTCAAGGTCGAGTTGTGGGACGAATATTTTGGCCCGCGTTATGGCGAGCCGAATGCCGGGACGCTGGCGGCGGTGAAGCTGGTGGCGAGTCAGGAAGGATTGCTGCTGGACCCGGTATACACCGGCAAGGCCATGGCCGGGTTGCTCGACGGGATTGGTCGTCAGCGGTTTGATGAAGGGCCGATCATCTTCCTGCACACCGGCGGGGCGCCGGCGTTGTTTGCCTACAAATCGGCTTTTTAAGAGCGCTTTGCGCTCTATCGCCAGCAAGCCGGCTCCTACGGGGTTCGTGTCGAACGAAGATTTATGCACGACACAAACCCTGTAGGAGCCGGCTTGCTGGCGATAGCGGTCTACTGGCGACATATGCAATTAAAGAATAACAAATAGAATATTTATTATTTTCCTATCTAAAAGCGCCGTCATATAGTCTCGCCGCAGGCGAATTTGCAGCGAGACGCATACGCTGCTTTAGGGCAGGATATTGCAGTCGTCCAAATCCCGATTTTGCCAACATTCCTAAAAGCGTTCTCATAAGAAAACACAGGGGCTTGTCATGAATTTTTCCGCATTACGTCGAAATCTGCTGGTCGGTTCGCTGGGCCTGGCGCTGAGCGCCGGCCTGCTGGGGCAAGCGGTTGCCGGTGAGCAGCTGCAAAAAATCAAGGACGCGGGCGTGATCAACGTCGGTCTGGAAGGCACCTACCCACCGTTCAGCTTCGTTGACGCCGACGGCAAACTGGCCGGTTTCGAAGTCGAATTCTCCGAAGCCCTGGCCAAAGAGCTGGGCGTGAAGGTCAAACTGCAACCAACCAAATGGGACGGCATCCTCGCGGCGCTGGAATCCAAGCGTCTGGACGCGGTGATCAACCAGGTGACCATCTCCGAAGAGCGCAAGAAGAAGTACGACTTCTCCGAGCCGTACACCATTTCCGGGATTCAGGCGCTGGTTCTGGAAAAGAACAAAGACACCATCAAGACCGCCGCCGATCTGGCTGGCAAGAAAGTCGGTGTAGGCCTGGGCACCAACTACGAACAATGGCTCAAGGACAATCAGCCTAAAGCCATTATCAAGACCTATGACGATGATCCGACCAAGTTCCAGGATCTGCGCGTCGGCCGCATCGACGCCATTCTGATCGACCGCCTCGCCGCACTGGAATACGCCAGGAAGGCCAAGGACACTGTCGCCGCCGGCGAAGCGTTCTCCCGTCAGGAAGCCGGTATTGCCCTGCGCAAAGGCGAGCCTGAGTTGCTGGCTGCGGTAAACAAAGCCATCGACAAGCTGCGAGCTGACGGTACGCTGAAAAAGCTTTCGGAAAAGTACTTCAGCGCTGACGTCACTAAATAATGGAAGAAGCTTTCCAACTCGCACTGGACTCCCTGCCCTTCCTGCTCAAGGGGGCCTACTTCACGGTCATCTTGAGCCTGGGCGGGATGTTCTTCGGCCTCATGCTGGGCTTCGGCCTGGCACTGATGCGCCTGTCGCGCTTCAAGCTGGTGAGCTGGATCGCCCGCATCTACGTGTCGTTCTTTCGCGGCACGCCGTTGCTGGTGCAACTGTTCGTGATCTATTACGGCTTGCCGCAATTGGGCATGGAACTCGATCCGCTGCCGGCGGCCCTGATCGGCTTCTCGCTGAACATGGCCGCTTACGCCTGTGAAATCCTGCGTTCCGCGATCAGCTCCATCGAGCGCGGTCAGTGGGAAGCTGCCGCCAGCATCGGCATGACCCGTGCGCAGACACTGCGCCGGGCCATCATCCCGCAAGCAATGCGCACCGCATTGCCGCCGCTGGGCAACAGCTTCATTTCGCTGGTCAAGGACACCGCGCTGGCCGCCACCATCCAGGTGCCGGAGTTGTTCCGCCAGGCGCAGCTGATCACGGCACGCACCTTTGAAGTGTTCACCATGTACCTTGCCGCCGCGCTGATCTACTGGATTCTGGCCACGGTGCTTTCGCACCTGCAGAACAAGTTGGAAGAGCGGGTCAATCGGCACGACCAGGAGTCCTGACCCCATGATTGTCGTGGAAAAACTGACAAAGCAGTTCAAGGGTCAAGTCGTGCTCAACGGCATCGATCTGCAAGTGAAGGAAGGCGAGGTCGTCGCGATCATCGGGCCTAGCGGTTCGGGCAAAACCACGTTCCTGAGGTGCCTGAATTTTCTCGAAGAACCCACCAGCGGCCGGATCAAGGTCGGCGACATCGAAATCGATGGCAGCCGTCCGTTGAACCAGCAGCAGAGCCTGGTGCGACGCTTGCGTCAGCACGTTGGCTTCGTGTTCCAGAACTTCAACCTGTTCCCCCATCGCACCGCCCTGGAAAACGTCATCGAAGGCCCGATCATCGTGAAGAAGATCCCGCACGCCGACGCCGTTGCCCTGGGTAAAAAACTGTTGGCCAGGGTTGGCCTGGCGGGCAAGGAAGACGCTTACCCGCGACGCCTCTCCGGCGGACAGCAACAGCGTGTGGCGATTGCCCGCGCGCTGGCGATGGAGCCGGAAGTGATTCTGTTCGATGAACCCACCTCAGCGCTCGATCCGGAGCTGGTGGGTGAAGTACTGGCGACCATCCGCAGCCTGGCCGAAGAGAAGCGCACCATGGTCATCGTGACTCACGAAATGGGTTTTGCCCGTGACGTGGCCAACCGCGTGGTGTTTTTCGACAAGGGTGTGATCGTCGAGCAAGGCGAAGCCAAGGCGCTGTTTGCCAATCCTAAAGAAGAACGCACAAAACAGTTCCTCAGCAAGTTTCTGAACAATGCTCACAACTGAGCTGCAATAACAAAGTGCTAACTTCCATGGATGGAAGTCACATTGCACCTTCATATACCCCCTCAAACATTCTCAAATAATTTATCCATTTTTCGATATCGTGTGCGGTACATATATATGTCCTGCTGCAGATTAACCTCGCCTAAAATCCTCGAGAAATTCAACCACTGCCATGCGTATAGCCTGCTCCCACGGCATCTGAAACCCGTGATTTCAGTGGTCATGTTCGACAGCACGATGCAGTTTCCTGACCTGAAAGCGTAGGAGCTTTCTGAATAACATCAGATGCATTATTTAACTAACTCATGCTATTGACAGTTATTCCTGCGCACTCTTATCTAGTCTCCAGCCGATGTAAGCATTCACGACCCATCCTTGTTTTCATACGAAAGTAATGAGCCGTCTGTTGCTCGGCCATTCAGCTCTTTCAGAAACGGACTTCGCTGCAAGACTTCAAGGAGAACCCCATGAAAAACACCTCGAACAAACCCGGACTTGCGGCGCCGACCGTGGCGCAATCACACAAGAGCGGCATCAACATCACCTCGGCAGCTCATCTGCTGATCGACGTCGCACCTTACCCCGGCATGGATGAAGGCGACTTGATCGAGCTGTTCTGGGACAACTGCTACGTGGCCTCCAGGGTGCTGAATACCCAGGACGTCGGTAAAGCGATCAGTCTGCGAGTGCCGGAAAGCTTCATCGCCAATGGCTCCTCGCGCATTCACTATCGGCTCATGCAGGTCGGCCATGGGCCTGCGCTGTCGTCGGCAACCCGTGTCCAGGTCAAGCTCGACTGCCCCGGCGGCCCGCCATCTGCACTGTGTGGTGACGAAAACCAGCGTCTTGCACCGGTGAGCCTTCCCGAAACCATCCGCCGTCTGGGCGTTAACCCGAACCAGATCAAGCGCGGCGTTCCCTTGACCATCGAGCCGTACCTGAACATGGCCGCCGACGATGAAATCACCCTGCGTTGGGGCGATGTGCGCATGGACTTGCCACGGCTCAAGGCGAGCGACGTGGGCAAGCCGATTCAGGTCTGGGTGCCGCCAGCGATCATTCTCGAAGCAGGCGAAGACCTGCGGCTGGAAGTGACCTACTGCATCCTCGACCGAGTGGGTAACAACTCCCGCTGGGCACCGGCGCGGATGCTGAAGATTGGTTGTGCCAATCCGTACCTCAGGATGCCGCCGAAAGGAATGGCTCATGGCTGTTGAAGGAAAGCCAACGCCGCCGTTCTTACTGTAGGAGTGAGCTTGCTCGCGATGGACGTCAACGATGACGCTGGCCACCTGAATGAACACGTTGCCTACACGTTTTTCGCGAGCAAGCTCGCTCCTACAGAATCCGAACGCGGGCTGTGTCTGTTGCTACAAAAACAAAGTGTTGCGCTGTGTACAGTTGCTCACGACACACTTCTATTCATATTCCTAAAAGTTAGTTTATTAATTTTTTATACACGCTTAGGGTATATGAACCGGACCACCGGACATTCTTGTTTTTACTTCGCTGCAACCATCGCAGCGTTCCATGAGATGTGAGGTAGGTATGGTCCGGAACACAATCACCCCAGTGCAGATCGCCAGGGCATTGCGTGCAGCCAAGGAGCGGCACTGATGTCCAGTCTTGCAGAAGCAACCCTCCAGAGTGATCTGGACATCGCTCCCCTGTTGTTGCCCGCGCAGGTCTTGCGCAACGACGCTCAAGCCATCAAGGCCGCCCATGAACTGGCGCACGCTGCCCGCCTGCAAGCGGCCAAACGTGACCAGCAGCGCAAGTTGCCATGGTCGGAAATCGAACAGTTCACCCGCAGCGGCTTGGGCAGCATCGCCATCCCGCGCGAATACGGTGGCCCGCAGGTTTCGTTCGTCACCCTGGCCGAGGTGTTCGCGATCATTTCCGCGGCCGACCCGGCATTGGGACAGATCCCGCAGAACCAGTTCGGCATTCTCAACCTGGTGCTCGGCAGCGCCACCGAAGCGCAGAAAAAGCAGCTGTTCAAAAGCGTGCTCGAAGGCTGGCGCATCGGCAATGCCGGGCCGGAACGCGGGACCAAAAACACCCTTGAACTCAAGGCACGGATCACCGCCGACGGCGACGGTTTTGTCATCAGCGGGCAGAAGTTCTATTCCACTGGCGCTCTGTTCGCCCACTGGGTTGCGGTCAAGGCGCTGAACGACGACGGCAAGCAAGTGCTGGCCTTTGTCCGTCGTGGCACGCCAGGTTTGCGCATCGTCGATGACTGGTCCGGTTTCGGCCAGCGCACCACCGCCAGCGGCACCATTTTGCTCAACAACGTGCGGGTCGACGCCGAGCTGGTGGTGGATAACTGGAAGATCAACGACAAGCCGAATATCCAGGGTGCCGTCTCGCAATTGATTCAAGCGGCCATCGACGCCGGCATCGCCCGCGGTGCCATCGACGACGCCATCGAATTCGTGAAAACCCGCGCACGGCCGTGGATCGACGCCAAGGTCGAACGCGCCAGCGATGATCTGTATGTGATTGCGGATATCGGCAAACTGAAAATCGAACTGCACGCCGCCGAAGCGCTGCTGCGCAAGGCCGGGCGAGTGCTCGACCAGGTCAACGCTGCGCCGCTCACCGCCGACTCCGCTGCGCGAGCTTCGATTGCCGTGGCCGAAGCCAAGGTGCTGACCACCGAGATTTCGTTGCTGGCCAGCGAAAAACTTTTCGAACTGGCCGGCAGCCGCGCCACCCTCGCCGAATTCAACCTCGACCGCCACTGGCGCAACGCCCGCGTGCACACCCTGCACGACCCGGTGCGCTGGAAGTATCACGCCGTGGGCGCTTACCACTTGAACGGCACGTTGCCGGCTCGCCATTCCTGGATCTGACGACCAGACATCTGGAGAAACCTATGACTCTTTCTCACCACGTCGCGGTCATCACCAGCGATGAGCAAGCCCTGATTGTCGCCACTGATCTGGCTGAAGATTTCAAACGCGACAGCGCCCTGCGCGACCGCGAACGCCGTTTGCCGCACCCCGAACTGGAAGTGTTTTCCCGCTCGGGCCTGTGGGGCATCAGCGTGCCGAAGGAGTACGGCGGCGCTGGCGTTTCCAACGTCACGCTGGCCAGGGTGATCGCCTTGATCGCCCAGGCTGACGGCTCCCTCGGACAAATTCCGCAGAACCATTTTTATGCCCTCGAAGTGCTGCGAGTGAATGGCAGCGAAGCGCAGAAAAAACGCCTCTATGCGGAAGTGCTGGCCGGCCAGCGCTTCGGCAATGCGCTCGCCGAACTCGGGACCAAAACCGCTCACGACCGCGTCACCAGCCTGACCCGCGATGGCGACGGCTATCGCATCAATGGCCGCAAGTTCTACGCCACGGGAGCGATCTACGCACAACGCATCCCGACGTCGGTAGTGGATGAAAACGGTGTACAGCAACTGGCGTTCGTCCCGCGCGACAGCAAAGGCCTGACCGTCATCGATGACTGGAGCGGGTTCGGCCAGCGCACCACCGGCAGCGGTTCGGTGGTCTTCGAAGACGTCTACGTCGCCGCCGAAGACGTGATCCCGTTTCAAAGCGCTTTCGAACGCCCGACGACCGTCGGCCCGTTGGCTCAGATTCTTCACGCCGCCATCGACACCGGCATCGCCCGCGCCGCCTATGAAGATGCACTGCATTTTGTGCGGACCAAAACCCGGCCATGGATCGACGCCACTCATGAAAAAGCCACCGACGACCCGCTGACCATCAAGAGCTTCGGCCATCTGAGCATCCGCCTGCACGCCGCCGAAGCCTTATTGGAGCGCTCCGGTGAATACCTCGACAAGGCCCAGGCCGAGACCAACGCCGAGACTGTCGCCGCTGCGTCGATCGCCGTTGCCGAAGCCCGCGCCATCAGCACCGAAATCTCCCTCGCCGCTGGCAGCACGCTGTTCGAACTGGCCGGCAGCCAGGCAACCCTGATCGAACACGGACTGGATCGCCATTGGCGAAACGCTCGGGTTCATACGCTGCACGACCCGGTGCGCTGGAAGTATCACGCCGTGGGCAACTACTACCTCAACGATGAAAACCCGCCGTTGCGGGGGACCATCTGATGAGTAAGAAGAAGATCCTGCTCAACGCGTTCAACATGAACTGCATCGGGCACATCAACCATGGCTTGTGGACGCATCCACGGGACACCTCGACCCAATACAAAACCATCGAATACTGGACCGAACTGGCGCAGTTGCTGGAGCGTGGACTGTTCGACGGGCTGTTCATCGCGGACATCGTCGGCGTGTACGACGTCTACCAGAACTCAGTGGACGTGCCGCTGAAAGAGTCGATCCAGTTGCCGGTCAACGACCCGCTGCTGCTGGTTTCGGCGATGGCTGCCGTCACCAAGAACCTTGGTTTCGGACTGACCGCCAACCTGACTTACGAACCGCCCTATCTGTTCGCCCGACGCATGTCGACGCTCGATCACCTGAGTCGCGGTCGGGTCGGCTGGAACATCGTCACCGGTTATCTCGACAGCGCCGCCAAGGCCATGGGCCTGAGCGAACAGGTCGAACACGACCGTCGTTACGACCAGGCGGATGAATACCTCGAAGTGCTCTACAAACTCTGGGAAGGCAGTTGGGAAAACGGCGCGGTGCTCAACGATCCGCAGCAACGGATCTATGCGCAGCCAAACAAAGTGCACAAGGTCGAGCACAAGGGTGAGTTCTATCAGGTCGAGGGTTATCACCTCTGCGAACCGTCGCCGCAGCGCACGCCGGTGCTGTTCCAGGCCGGCAGCTCGGATCGCGGTTTGCTGTTCGCCGGGCGCCACGCGGAGTGTGTGTTCATCAGCGGTCAGAACAAACCATCGACCAGGGTTCAGGTGGACAAGGTCCGCGCCAGCGCCGTCGAGGCCGGGCGCAATCCTGAGGACATCAAGGTGTTCATGGGGTTGAACGTGATCGTCGGCGCCACCGAAGAACTGGCCTGGGCCAAGCACGCCGAGTACCTGAGCTACGCCAGTGCCGAGGCCGGCGTGGCGCATTTCTCGGCGTCGACCGGGATCGATTTTTCCGAGTACGAAATCGACGAGCCGATCCAGTACGTGAAGAGCAACGCGATTCAGTCGGCCACCAAAAACCTGCAAAACAACGACTGGACCCGCCGCAAATTGCTCGAGCAACACGCTCTCGGCGGTCGCTACATCACCGTGGTCGGTTCGCCGGAACAAGTGGCCGATGAGCTGGAGTCGTGGATCGCCGAAACCGGGCTGGATGGCTTCAACCTGACGCGGATTGTCACACCGGAAAGCTATGTGGATTTCATCGAACTGGTGATTCCGGAGTTGCAGCGGCGCGGGTCGTACAAAACCGTTTATGACAATGGCAGCCTGCGGGAGAAGCTGTTTCACGCAGAGGCGCATTTGCCTGAGCAACACACCGGATCTGCTTACCGACGCTAAAAGCATCGCCAGCAAGCCGGCTCCTACAAGGACACCGCGATCCCCTGCAGAAGCCGCTAAAAGCATCGCCAGCAGGCCGGCTCCACAAGGAGAACGCGATCCCCCTGTAGGAGCCGGCTTGCTGGCGATGAGGCCCGCACCAACAACACACATTTAATGCCCTGACTGGAAAACTCACTATGAAAAAGAACGACCTCTCTCGCCCAGTCAAAGCACTGGCCCTGGCCCTCGGCCTCTTCAGCTCCATCACCTTCGCCGCCGACGCGCCGCTGAAAGTCGGCACCACGGCCGCGTTCGCCATCCCCCTGGAGGCCGCCGTCGAAGAAGCCAACAAACAAGGCCTGAAAGTCGAACTCGTCGAGTTCACCGACTGGATCGCCCCCAATGTCAGCCTCGCCGCCGGCGACATCGACGTGAACTACTTCCAGCACATCCCGTTCCTGGAGAATGCCAAGGCCGCCTCCGGTTTTGACCTGGTGCCGTTCGCGCCGGGGATCATCAACAACGTCGGCCTCTACTCGAAAAAATACAAAAGCTTCGACGAGCTGCCGGAAGGCGCCAGCGTGGCCATCGCCAACGACCCGATCAACAGCGGTCGCGGCCTGCAACTGCTGGCCAAGGCCGGGCTGATCACGCTCAAACCGGGCGTCGGCTACAAGGCCACCGAAGAAGACATCATCGCCAACCCGAAGAAAATCAAAATCCTTCAGGTCGAAGCCGTGCAACTGGTGCGCGCCTACGATGATGCCGATCTGGTTCAGGGCTACCCGGCGTACATTCGCTTGTCGAAAACCTTCGATGCCGGCTCGGCCCTGCTGTTCGATGGTCTCGACCACAAGGAATACGTGATCCAGTTCGTGATCCAGCCAAAAAGCAAAACCGACCCGCGCCTGATCAAATTCGTCGACATCTACCAGCATTCACCAGCCGTTCGCGCAGCCCTGGACAAGGCTCACGGCAAGCTCTACCAAGCCGGTTGGGAAAGCTGAGAATGACGGCCGCGATCCAACGGCGACTGGAGACTCCAGAGCCTCGAAAAGCCGAACAGACCGAACTGCACCCCGACCTGAACCGTGCTCACGTGCGCTTCATCGGTCTGGGCAAAACCTACAACGGCCAGCAAGGTCCGGTCGCCGCGCTGCACGGCATCGACCTGGCGATCCAGCGCGGTGAAGTGTTCGGCATCATCGGCCGCAGCGGCACCGGCAAGTCGTCGCTGATCCGCACCATCAACCGCCTCGAACAACCGAGCACGGGCCGCGTGCTGATCGATCAGGTGGACATCGGCGAGTTCGATGAAGACCGTCTGGTGGCCCTGCGTCGGCGCATTGGCATGATCTTTCAGCACTTCAACCTGATGTCGGCCAAGACCGTTTGGCAGAACGTCGAATTGCCGCTCAAAGTCGCCGGTGTGCCGAAGGAGAAACGCGAGCGCAAAGTTCGTGAGCTGCTGGAGCTGGTCGGCCTGCAAGAGAAGCACAAAGCCTACCCGGCGCAGTTGTCCGGCGGACAGAAACAGCGCGTCGGCATCGCCCGCGCGCTGGTGCACGACCCGGAGATTCTGCTGTGCGACGAGGCCACTTCGGCACTGGACCCGGAGACCACGCAATCGATCCTCGGCCTCCTGCGCGAGATCAATCAGCGCCTGGGCCTGACCATCGTGCTGATCACTCACGAGATGGCGGTGATCCGCGACATCTGCGACCGCGTCGTGGTGTTGGAGCATGGACGCATCGTCGAACAAGGCCCGGTCTGGGAAGTCTCCGGCAACCCGCAGCATGAGGTCAGCAAAACCTTGCTCGCGCCGCTGCAACACGCGTTGCCGCAGGAGCTGCAAAGTCGTCTTCAGACACAACCACAGTCGGCCGACGCCGCTGTGGTCCTGCGTTTGCAATTCACCGGCAGCGCCACGGACGAACCGGATCTGGCAGCGCTGCTCGCCGCACTCGGTGGCCGTGTGCGTTTGCTGCAAGGCGGTGTGGAACGGATTCAGGGCCATGCACTGGGGCAACTGCTGCTGGCGGTGACCGGCTCGTCTCTCGGTGCCGAAGAGCTGCGCCAGCGCGCCGGTCATTGGGCACAACAGGTGGAGGTGCTGGGTTATGTGGTTTGATCGCTTGATGCAAGGTTTCATCGACACGTTTCTGATGGTGGGCGTGTCGTCATTGATCGCGCTGCTGGCGGGTATTCCGATGGCGGTGATTCTGGTCACCAGCGACAAGGGCGGAATCTACGAAGCACCGGTGCTGAATCGCGTGTTGGGCGCCTTCGTGAACCTGTTCCGCTCGATTCCGTTTTTGATCTTGATGGTGGCGTTGATTCCGTTCACACGGTTGATCGTGGGCACCACTTACGGTGTCTGGGCCGCTGTAGTGCCGCTGACGATTGCGGCCACGCCGTTCTTTGCGCGCATCGCCGAAGTCAGTTTGCGAGAGGTGGATTTCGGTTTGATAGAGGCAGCGCAAGCGATGGGGTGCCGGCGTTGGCATATCGTTTGGCATGTGTTGTTGCCTGAAGCGTTGCCGGGGATTGTCGGCGGTTTCACGATCACCTTGGTGACCATGATCAACTCATCGGCCATGGCCGGGGCGATTGGTGCTGGCGGGTTGGGGGACATTGCTTATCGGTATGGGTATCAGCGGTTCGATAGCCAGATCATGCTGACGGTGATTGTGTTGCTGGTGGTGTTGGTGGCGGTGATTCAGTTGGGTGGGGATCGGTTGGCGCGGGGGTTGAACAAGCGTTGATACGAGCTAAATCGCTCCGCGCTTTGAAGGCGTAAGAGTGAGGTAAAGGGCCTACTCCTACGCCGCCAAACTTGCCTTGCGACGCACCTGTAACTCCGGCCTTTGAAGCTCAGCATCAAATAGCTGTCTAAACGAAGGCGAATTAGAGCCTAAGGCATCGCTAACTTCTGAAAACATATTCAGCAAGTCTCGCTTTACTTCTATTGACAGCTCGGCAAAACTTTCGACCCCATAACTATTGCTCGCAAACATACTCGCCGCTTCATTATAGTCATCTATATTTCCCCCTACGGAAGCAAAACCATCTGGAACTCTATAAGTCTTTTCAAGATTCAACGACCTGGACGTTCCAACTATTGCGGGCACCCTTCGATATCCTTCTGCTGAAAGTGGTGGGAGGCCTCGCACATCATTAAACGTAAATCCGATCGTGAAGGATTCTTGCCTCGAAAAAATATTTACAGCTTGTAGATGTGAAACCTTAAACCCACTACGTGCGCTCTTGTGCACAATCGGGGTTCCTTCGTCGTGCAAGCGCCCCTCATAAGGGGACTGCCATTCTTCAGCCGATCGTAATCGCGAGCCTTCCCCCAAAGGATAAATATCAACAATGCCGCTCAGTTCATCATCTATTGCGGCAGGAATAACACTTACTATCCCAGTAAAACTATTACCCGGCTGGGACTGTTCAAGATAAAAAGCAATATCAGCACCTGGGCGCATCTTTGGAACTTCATAATTTACGACAACATTGGACTGAAGAATTACATTTCTACTACGCGTCTCCTGCGCAAAATGCAAAACAACTGCACCTTCGAAATCAATAAAATTAATTGGGTTGTTTTTGAAAGAACGATAAACATTCAACCCATCGACTATCCCAAGAGGATCTGCGTTCAACCACCTCTGTAACCACGACGCGTAATAACGATATCCATAATAATAGAGGCCCGTTGCATCCCTTTCTTTGCCGGAATATCGAATCGTTTTGTATTTCGCCACCAACGCGTTTTTACCCGCCCAGCAGGCGGTGCCTCCGAAAGGGAAATAGTGCTCCTGCGTCAGTACGCCTGCCGCACCGTCCAGCTCCAACGTGCTGGAACCGAGGTGATCGCAGAGGCTGTAACGCAGTTGATCGGTATACGCCCCTTCGGGCCAATGCAAGGCTCGAACACTGCAACGTCCCGCTTCGGCGTTGATGACGTGGTGCACTTCACAATCGGCCTCTCCGTGGATTTCCAGGTTCGGCAGGTAACGGACTTCAGCATGTACGGTTCGGCCACTGGTCTGGCTGACATGCATCTTACGCAGCCGGTGGCCGGGGCGGTCGTAGGCATAGCATTCGCAATCGTCGAGCTCGTTTACGCGCTTCACCAGGGTCACCCGGCGCAACTGGTTGCGGATGTCCCAGGTCATGGCTTGGCCGCGCTGCAACTCCAGCTGATTGCCGCAGGCATCGAAGCCTGACTCGATTTCTGGCTCGCCGGGCAATGAACCATCGTCCCGCTGCGCCAGGCTTCGGTTGCTGCGGGCGGAGGTGAACATCGAGAAACCTGGCGCGTCGCTGTGGTGGCGAGTGATCAGATTGCCCGCCGCGTCGTACTCGAAGCGCTGGGTGTAATTGCGCCGCTGATTGGGGTCCAGCGGTGTGGGCAGCAAGTCCGGTAACGCCGGTCCGTGGCCGGGGTTGGCGACTTCCCAGCCGCTGGCTTCGACCAGTTGAGACAGACTGTCGTAGCGGTAGCGGTTGATCGGTTCGATACGCTGATTGTTGAACCAGGTAACGGCTTGGGCTTTGTCCTCCAGCTCAACGATATTGCCTACTGGGTCATAGACGTAGTTCAAGTCCTGCAACGGCTTTTGATTCCCGACCGCCGCCATCAGCCTGATCATCCGACCGTCATCGGCACCGTACTCGGCTTGCGTTTTCACACCGTTGCCAGCGATTTCACTTTCGATCTGTTCGTGGGCGTTGTAGCGGATGTCGCTGACCAGGCATTGCGGTTGTTTGCCTTCTCCAGCCAGTAGGAGCCAGGTCTCACTCAGCCTGCCTGCCACGTCGTAGGCAAAGGTTCGGACATTACCCATGGCATCGGTCTGACGCTCGATCTCGCCCGTGGGAAAGAAGACGTGCCGCGTGACGAACGACTGATCTTCCAGCAACGCGTCCCGGGCCTCGAATTCACTTGGCCAGTCGGGTGTTTCAAGGTCAATCAGAAAGCATTGGCTTTCACTCAATTCCGCACCGGCCAAACCGTAGTCGGTGACGAAGCGGGTACTGGCCGGATTGTCATGACGGATCAGCTTTGCGCATTGGTTATGCACGGCGAATGCCGGGGCAGCGCCACCATAGGTCAGTCGCTCGACCACGCGCGGTAGTGCGTCGTCGGCCTGTTCCGTGACGGTTATCGGGCGTTGCTGATCGTCATAGTCGATGCGACGCTGACTGCCTCTGGCGTCCCAGAACGAAAACAGCGAACCGGCCGGATTCAACAGGCTCAGTTGCCAACCGGCGTCCACGCTGTCCGTCAGCAATGACTGGCCACTCAATCCATAAATTGTTGCCAGATTCGGCCTCGACGCGGATGCCCATAAACGGGGATCCGACGACGCAACCAAACGCCCCGCTGCGTCGAAGACTTGCCGGGTGATGCGTGACTCAATGTCGCTCTCGTCCGGGTGCCGGCAGTAGCCCACCTCGCGAATCGCCAGGGCGCGCGAATCAATAACCGACAACCTCGGTGTATTTGGGTGAGCGTTCACGGTCTCGACGGTCCTTCGCTCGGGGTCGAGAAAAGACTGAGCCTTTTTTGGCCGGGCCGATACTGTAAGAAGTAACAGGTCGGCGGCTGTTAGATCGCCCTCGCGAGCAAGCTCGCTCCCACATTTGACCGCGCCCGCCTGAACTACGCGTTCGAATATGGGAGCGGGCTTGCTCCGGGCGGCGATCCGACGAAGGCGATCCGACGATGGGCTGCGCAGCAGCCCCAGACCTGATGGCGTATATTCGGCAAATCCCAATTGCCTGCGTAGCCCGACCATGAAACAGACTCCCGCCGACCTCGAACAGATCACCTCCACCACCCTGAGTCACTACAACTCGGTGGCCGAAGGTTTTCGCGAAGGGACGCGCGATCACGATGTCAGCCAGAATATCGACGCCCTGTTGCGGCATATCCAGGGCGAGGCGCCGTTCGACATTCTCGACTTTGGCTGCGGACCGGGTCGGGATTTGCAGACGTTCACGCGCATGGGTCACACCGCGGTCGGCCTCGACGGTTCGGAGAAGTTTGCGCAAATGGCGCGCGAAGACAGTGGCTGCGAGGTGTGGCAACAGGACTTTCTGAAGCTTGACCTGCCGGCTGAACGCTTCGACGGGATCTTCGCCAATGCAGTGTTGTTCCACATTCCGCGTCAGGAATTGCCACGGGTGTTGAAGGAATTGCGCGGGGCGTTGAAACCGGGCGGGGTGTTGTTCAGTTCCAATCCGCGTGGTGAGAATCAGGAGGGGTGGAATGGGCCGCGGTATGGGGCTTATCACGATCTTCAGGCGTGGCAGGGTTTGCTGACCGAGGCGGGGTTTGTGGAGCTGGAACATTACTACCGGCCAGCGGGGTTGCCACGGGAGCAGCAGCCTTGGTTGGCCAGCGTTTGGCGTAAGGTGTAACGCCTCAGGGTTGTGGTGCATTTACTGACGCCATCGCGGGCAAGCCCGCTCCCACAATGATCTTCAGTGGTCACGGAATCTGCGTTCACACTGAACCTGTGGGAGCTGGCTTGCCAGCGATGAGCGCGAAGCGCTCGCCTTTATTGCACCTCTTCCTGCGGCTCGCGAATCTTGTACCAGGCCACATACAGCGCCGGCAGAAACAGCAGCGTCAGCAACGTCGCGATGATGATGCCGCCGATCATCGCGTAAGCCATCGGCCCCCAGAACACTTCCCGCGCGATCGGGATCATCCCCAGGCTCGCCGCCGCAGCCGTCAGCAGAATCGGCCGGCGCCGGTGTTCCGTGGCTTGCGCCACCGCATCCCACGGTGACAACCCCTCGTTCTCCAGAGCATCGATCTGCGTCACCAGGATCACCGAGTTGCGGATGATGATGCCGATCAGCGCCAGAATCCCGAGGATCGCCACGAAGCCCATCGGCGTGCCCGTCGGGATCAGCGCCAGTACCACGCCGATCAGACCGAGCGGCGCGACGCTGGCCACCAGGAACAGCTTCTGCACGCTGTGCAACTGAATCATCAGGAAGGTCGCCATCAGGAACAGCATCAACGGCACGACTTTGGCAATCGGCCCTTGGGCCTTGCCGCTTTCCTCGACCGTACCGCCGGTGGCGACTTTGTAGCCCACCGGTAAACCGGCGGCGAACTTGTCGATTTCCGGCTTCAGCTGCTTGACCAGATCGGTCGGCTGAATCTCATCGCGCACCGCAGCCTTGATGGTGATCGTCGGCTTGCGGTCGCGACGCCACACCAGTGGCTGCTCCAGTTCATAGCGCACGGTGGCGAAGGCCAGCAGTGGAATCGAAGTGCCGCTCGGCGTGACGATCTGCAGGTTCTGCAAGGTTTCCGGCGTACCGCGCTCCGCGTCCACCGCACGACCGACGACGTTGATCAGGTAGATATCGTCATCGACCTGCGTCACCGGCGCACCGACCACGATGCTGTTCATCAGGTTGGCCACGTCTTCCGACGACAGCCCCAGTTGCCGCACCTTGTCCTGAGAGATATCAATGCGCAGGACTTTGCCCGGCTCGTTCCAGTCGTAAATGATCTCGCCGATGTGCGAGTTCTTGTCCAGTTCGGTGGCCAGGGCGATGGCGTGTTTGCGCACCTGGTCAATGTCCTTGCCGCTGACCCGGTACTGAATCGGTCGCCCGACAGGCGGGCCCATTTCCAGCGCCTGCACGTAGCTGCCGATGCCGACGAAATCCTTGCGCAAGCGCTCGCGCAAACGCTGGCTCAGGGCTTCTCGCGATTCCAGCCCCTTGCTGACGATGACCAACTGCGCGTAGTACGGGTTCTGCAATTGCTGGTCGAGGGGCAGGTAGAAACGGATCGCACCTTCGCCGATGTAGGTGCTCCAGCGCACGATGTCCGGGTCGTCCTTGAGCGTGGCCTCGAGCTTGTCCACCGCCTTGCGGGTTTCAGAGATCGAAGCGTTTTGCGGCAGGTTCAAGTCGACGAGGATTTCCGGGCGGTCGGAAGACGGGAAGAACTGGCTCTGCACGAACTGCATGGAAAACACCGACGCCACGAACAAGGCAATGGTGATGCCGATGGCCCACCAGCGATTGCGCATCGACCAGAGCATGCCGTAATTGAAGGCACGGCCGATGCGCCCAGGCTCGGCGTCATGGGGTTTCACGTTGGCGCTGAGGATGTGCACGCCGATCACCGGGGCAAACAACACAGCGACAACCCATGACACCAGCATCGCCACGGCGATCACCGCAAACAGCGTGAAGGTGTACTCACCCGCGGAACTGGCGTTCAGGCCGATGGGCACGAAACCGGCCACTGTCACCAGCGTCCCCGTGAGCATCGGGAATGCGGTCGAGGTGTAGGCAAATGTGGCCGCCTGCTCCTTGGTTTCGCCCATCTCCAGGCGGGTGACCATCATCTCTACCGTGATCATCGCGTCGTCCACCAGCAGGCCGAGGGCAATGATCAACGCGCCGAGGGAAATACGCTGCATGGTGATGCCGCTGTATTCCATGAAGACGAAGACCATCGCCAGCACCAGCGGAATCGAGCACGCCACCACCAGACCGGCGCGCACGCCGAGACTGACGAAACTGACGATCAGCACGATCACCACCGCTTCGAACAGCGCGCTGGTGAAACCGCCGACGGCCTTCTCCACCACGTCAGCCTGGTCGGAAACGTTGTACACACCGACGCCCACCGGCAGGTCGGCGGTCAGCTCGGTCATGCGCTGATGCAGCGCCTTGCCGAACTCTTGAATGTTGCCGCCCTTCTTCATGGCGATGGCCAGGCCGATGCCCGGGTGACCGTTGTAGCGAAACTCCGGCGTCGTCGGGTCGACATACCCCCGGCTGATGTCGGCAATGTCAGCCAGACGATAGAAGCGATCGTTGAGCCGCAGGTTGACGTTTTCCAGATCTGTCTCGGAAGCGAACTGCCCGGAGGTGCGCACGGAAATTCGCTCCGGCCCGGCCTCGATGACCCCGGCCGGCGTCACCGCGTTTTGCGATTGCAGACTTTCCACGACCTGACGCTGATCGATGCCCAGCGCCGCCAGTTTGCGGGTGGAGAAGTTCAGGTAGAGCACTTCATCCTGCTCGCCGACCATCTCGACCTTGCCCAGGCCCGGCACCTCACGGATCTCGGCACGGACCTGCTCGACGTAATCGCGCAACTGGCGCATCGACAAGCCGTCAGCGGTGAAGGCGTACACCGAACCGAACACATCACCGAATTCGTCGTTGAACCCCGGCCCTTGCAGGCCCTTGGGGAACTGGCCGCGAATGTCGTTGATCTTCTTGCGCACCTGATACCAGATTTCCGGGATGTCCTTGGCGCTGGTGGTGTCGCGCAGGTTCACGAAGACCGTCGATTCGCCCGGCCGGGTATAGCTTTTCACGTAGTCGAGAGAATCGAGTTCTTCGAGCTTTTTCTCGATGCGGTCCGTGACCTGCTTGAGGGTTTCTTCCTGGGTCGCGCCCGGCCAGCTGGACTGGATCACCATGGTCTTGATGGTGAACGAGGGGTCTTCCTCGCGACCGAGGTTCATGTACGAGAACACGCCCATCAACAGCGCGATGAACATCAGATACCAGACAAACGACTGATGTTTGAGGGCCCATTCGGATAAGTTGAAACTCCCTTTCATTGTGGGCCGTCCTCGTCGATTTTCACTTTCTGCCCGGGCTTCAGGCTGTTCACACCGGCACTGACCACTCGCTCGCCGGACTTCACGCCGTTGGCCAGGACCATGGTGGAATCGGTGCGGCTGATCAGGCTGATGTCACGCGGCGAAACTGTTTGTGTCTGTGGGTCGATGACCCAGATTCGCGATTTGCCATCGACCTCTTGCAGCGCGGTCAGGGGCAACTCGATACGCGGTTTGATGGCCGAGCTGAGGGTCACGCTGATCGCCGTGCCCAGGCGAAAGCCCGGTGGCGTATCGGTCAGGGTCAGGCGAGCTCGACGGGTGCGGGTGGCGCTCTGTGCCTGGGGTTCGATTTCGCGAACGGTGGCAGTGGTGGTGATGCTCGGGTCCAGTTGCACGGCGACCTGAAACACCACGTCCGCCGGCAACTGATCGACCAGCGTATCGGGCAGGTCGATCACTGCTTCCTTGATGTCCGGCTGCGCCAGGGTCACCACTTGCTGGCCGGCGGTCACCACTTGACCGGCTTCGGCATTCCACGCGGTGACGATCGCTTTGTGGTCGGTGCGCAGTTCGACGTAACCGAGCTGGTCCCTGGCCTGATCGACCGCGGCCTTCGCTTGGTCGAGGGAGGCCTGAGTGGTTTTCAGATCGGTCTGGGCGATGTCCAGTTGTGCCTGCGCACCGACCCCGCGATCGAACAGCTCCTGCTGACGCCGAGCGTTAGCCTGGGCGTTGATCAGTTGCGCCTGGACCTTCGCCAGATCGCCCTCGGCCGAGCGCAGCTGGTTTTGCTGATCCGTGGGATCGAGCGTGGCGAGCAAGGCGCCCTTCTGGACTTCGGCGCCGACATCGACGTTACGGCTGGCAATGCGCCCCGGCACGCGAAAGCCGACATTGGTTTCGTAACGGGCCTGGATACTGCCGGCGAAACGGCCGAGATTTTCCTCGTCCAGCGCCTGGACCTTGACCGACAGCACCGGGCGCACCGGCTCCGGCGGCGGCTCTTTTTCCGAACAGGCCACCAGCATCACGCCGGCGAACACCAGCAACAGGCGCTTCATGGCTGGGCTCCTTCGGCCAGGTCCTTATAGGTGTTTTCGGCTATTTCCACTTTCACCCCGGGGTGCAGCAACTGGCCGCCAGCGATGACGACTTTTTCGCCGCCCTTCAGGCCCTCGCTGATGATGACTTTGCCGGTCAGGTAACGACCGACCGTGACCGAATGCAGCTGCGCCTTGCCTTCGTCGTCCACGAGCCACACGGCCGGGTCGCTGAGGTTTTTGGTCAGGGCCGACCACGGCAGCTCAACCGCCGATTTGCCCAGTGTCTTCGCTGTGGCACTGACCACCGAGCCAAGCTGCATGCCTTCGGGCAATCCGTTAAGGGTGACTTTGACCTGCACCGTGCCGGTCTGCGCGGAAACCGCCGGGGTGACCTCCCGAACCGTGCCCGTGGTCTTGATGGCCGGGTTATCGAGCAGACTGACCACGATCGTTTTGTCTTCGGGTGACTCTGCCAGCAGCGATTCGTAGACGTTGAACACCGCGTCGCGCTCACCGTCGCGCGCCAGGCTGAAGATCGGCATCGTGGCCTGCACGACCTGGCCGACTTCGGCCTGACGGGCAGTGATCACTCCCGGTGCATCGGCGATCAGCGCGGTGTAACTCAATTGCTCGCGGGCGTTGGCCAGTTGCGCCTGGGCGGCCGTCAGCGCGCTCTGGCTGCTGCGCAATGCAGCCTGGGCGGAGTCGTATTCGCTTTGGCTGGTGTAGCCCTTGGGAAGGAGTTTTTGCTGGCGAACGAAGGCGGCGGCGGTCTGTTTGACCCGGGCCTGTTCGGCGACGACCTGCGCCTGGGCCGAGTCGACGTTGGTCTGCAAGTCTTTCGGATCGAGTTTGGCGAGCACTTGTTTGGCCGACACCCGGTCACTGACATCGACCATACGCTGGATGATCTTGCCGCCGACGCGAAACGACAGCTCAGTCTGGACGCGCGCCTGAACATCGCCGGTGAGTGTCACGGACGCGGCGTAATCCGCCGGTTTGACGGCTTGCACGAAGACTCGCGGACGATCCTTTTCAACGTGTGGTTTTTCGCCGCAAGCACTCAACAGGACAAGGAGGCTCAGGCCAACCACTCTTTTCAATCCGGGACCAGCCATGCAGACTCCTTTGCGCTGTACGAACGTGCCAATGGCGATACGACTGTGAGCTTAGAACAGGGTTCCACCTTCGCCCACGCCGATAGAGCATTTCCCACTGCAGGAGCTGCCGAAGGCTGCGATCTTTTGATCTTGCGGGGAACTGATCCTCGTCAACGTCAAAAGAGCGCAGCCTTCGGCAGCTCCTACAATGCAATTTCGCCTGCACGATTATCGTGAGATCACCCAATGCTCAAAACCCTCGCGGTGGCCAATTACCGCTCGATCAATAAACTGGTGATCCCGCTGGGTCGTTTGAACCTGATCACCGGGCCGAACGGCAGCGGCAAATCCAACCTCTACCGCGCGTTGCGCCTGCTGGCCGAAACTGCCCAGGGCGGCGTGGTCAATGCGTTGGCCCGTGAAGGCGGGCTGGATTCGACCTTCTGGGCCGGACCGGAAACCATCACCCGGCGCATGCGTAATGGTGAAGTACCAATCGAGGCGACCGTGCGTCACGGCGCCAAACGCCTGCGCCTGGGGTTTGCCGGCGAAGATTTCGGTTACTCGATCAGCCTGGGGCTGCCCGAATCCAATGGTTATTTCATGTTACCCGGGCACAGCTCACCCATTCAGTCACGTTTCAGCCTCGACCCGCAAATCAAGCGCGAATGCCTGTGGGCCGGGGCGTTCTATCGTCCAGCGAGCCTGCTGGTGGATCGCGACGGCCCGATGATCCGCACCCGAGCCAACCGCAGCTGGGACGTGCTGGCTCAACACACGCCGACTTTCGATAGCCTGTTCGATCAGGTCGGCAGCCTGCGTACCTCGCCGGAGGTGCTGGAGATGCGCGAGTTCATCCGCCGCTGGCGCTTCTACGATCACTTTCGCAGCGATGCCGATGCACCAGTGCGTCAGCCACAACTGGGCACCCGCACCCCGGTGCTGCACCACGACGGCAGGGATCTGGCGGCGGCGTTGCAGACCATTATCGAGATTGGCGACCCCGAAGCTTTGCGCAACGCCATCAGCGACGCGTTCCCCGGTGCACGGCTGCATATCGAGCCGCTGGCTCGCGGCCGATTCGCCATCGAGTTTTATCAGGAAGGGTTGTTGCGGCCGCTGTCGGCGGCTGAATTGTCCGATGGAACGTTGCGCTATTTGCTGTTGGTGGCGGCGTTGCTGACGCCGCGCCCACCGAAGCTGATGGTGTTGAACGAGCCGGAAACCAGCCTGCATCCAGACCTGTTGCCGGCGTTGGCGCGCTTGATTATCCGGGCGTCGGAGCAGTGTCAGGTGTGGGTGGTGTCCCATGCGCGGCGGCTGATCTCGGCGCTGCAGGAAGACCCGGAATGCAACTGCATCGTGCTGGAGAAAAACCTCGGCCAGACCGGGATTATCGGGCAGCGGATACTGGATGAGCCGGCGTGGTACTGGCCGGACTGAGCGGCGCCTGACAAACCGCTTTCGCGAGCAAGCCCGCTCCCACATTAGACCGAGTTGTCCCGGCGGACGCGGTCCAATGTGGGAGCGGGCTTGCTCGCGAAGACGACCGAAAGAACACCGCCTCCTTTAGCTAATCACCCCAGCCACTTCCCACCCTCGACAATCACGCTCTCAGGCTTGGTGTCATCGCTCAGTTCCTTGCGCACGTACTGGTCGTACAGCTTGAGCAAATACTTTTCCTCACCCCGCTTCGCTAATTCGGCGTTCACCCAGTCACGCAGTTCGATATTGCCCTTCTTCACCGTCGGCGCAATCGGCGCTTCGGCGCTCAACATCTGGCTCAGCACGCGATAGCCAGGGTTTTGCCTGGCCCAGCTGAACAGCACCAGATTGTCTTGCGCTTACGCGTCGCCACGACCGTTGGCCAAGGCTTGCAGGGACTCGGGGGTTTTCTCGAACTTCAGTAGTTTCCAGTCAGGGTGATTCTTGGTCAGCCAGATGTCCGCCGTGGTGCCGGTGGTGGTGCGGGTCGCCAGGTCATCGAGGTTTTTCACGTCGCTGGCCTGTGGCATCACGAGACTTTGATGCCCAGCGCCGGCAGGCGAAGTAAACGAAGAACCGCTGGATGAGCAGCGGCGTGTTGCGCGCCAGCTCCACGTACAGCCCGACCAGGCTGGGCGGTGGATAACCACCCGGCAGGCACCGACTTTAAAGGTATAAAAAAGAAGAGTTTAAATACCGCAAAAGCATATGGATACCACGCAAAAACCTATCCTGCGGATTTGCTGCGACGCAGGAAGACGACTATTTTCCTTTTGGCTGTAGGAAGGATCTTTTTTTCGAAATAGCCCTCCAAGGACGCACAGCTTTTGGCCAGACTCCCGGCCGAACCATCACAAGGAAGAGAACATGGCTGACGTAAAAGTACCGCAGCGACTGGATCCGCAGGACATCGTGAAGTTGTTGGTGGCGTTGCGCAGGGCGTTGAAGGCCAGGGTGGCTTAAAGCAAAAGATCGCAGCCTTCGGCAGCTCCTACAGATGTACACAAATCCCTGTAGGAGCTGCCGAAGGCTGCGATCTTTTGCTCGACTGGCGTAACAAAAAAACGCCGACGCTACTGCCAGCCGTCGGCGTTTGAAACCTTGAAGGGGTTCGATGCTGCGTCGAATCAGAACGCCGGCAGTACCGCGCCGCTGTACTTCTTGGCGATGAAGGCTTTCACTTCAGGGCTGGTCAGTGCCTTGGCCAGTTTCTGGATGGCTACGCTGTCCTTGTTGTCCGGACGAGCCACCAGGAAGTTCACGTAAGGCGAATCGGCACCTTCGATCACCAGCGCGTCTTTGGCCGGGTTCAGACCGGCTTCCAGCGCATAGTTGGTGTTGATCAGGTCCAGGTCAACCTGGTCCAGAACGCGCGGCAGCATGGCCGATTCCAGTTCCTTGAACTTGAAGTTGTGCGGGTTCTTGGCGATGTCTTTCGGGGTAGCCAGGGCGTTTTTCGGGTCTTTCAACTCGATCAGGCCAGCCTTCTGCAGCAGGAGCAGAGCACGGCCGCTGTTGCTGCCTTCGTTCGGCAGAGCGATGGTCGCACCGTTTGGCAGGTCAGCCAGTTTTTTGTACTTCTTCGAGTAGCCACCGAACGGTTCAACGTGAACGCCGATCACGGTCACCAGGTTGGTGCCTTTGCCTTCGTTGAAGTTTTTCAGGTACGGCAGGGTCTGGAAGTAGTTGGCGTCCAGACGCTTCTGGTCAACCTGCACGTTCGGCTGAACGTAGTCGGTGAACACTTTGATTTCCAGGTCCACGCCTTCTTTGGCGAGGGTTGGCTTGATCAGTTCCAGAATCTCGGCGTGTGGGACCGGGGTCGCCGCGACAACCAGTTTCTCGCCAGCCTGGGCCAGGCCCGCGGTCAGGGCAGCCGCCAGTGCGGTGAACAACAGAACCTTTTTCATGCAGTGTCCTTATCGAAAATCACGGTCGTCATCGACGACGGCTTGTTTAGTACGAGTGCCAGTGAAGTGCTATCGCTGGCGTGAGGCGGACAATACCGGGATTTTTTATTCCCGAACAATATCTTTTATTCACTTTCATATTCCATTTTGTTCATACAGCTCTAGCGCGTGCATCGACCGCCTACCGCCGTTACCTGTAGGAGCCGGCTTGCTGGCGATGGCGTCTTTCCTGATACATCGCGTTGCCTGGATCGCGAGCAAGCTTGCTCCTACAAGAGCGCGGTGTTTTTGAGGAGTTGTTTCAGGGCGGCTTGTTCGGTGGCAGAGCCTTTGGTGAGGATGTGCTGGAGTTGCTGCTCGATCTGCGCCAGGGGCGCGAGTGCTTCGGGCAGGTTCAAATGTTCGGGCAAGATCTCGTCGCCGGTGCTGACCAGCAACGCAAAGTGAATGACGTTTTCCAGTTCCCGGGTATTGCCGGGCCAGCTATGCGCCTCTAACAACTGTTGAGCCGCTTCGCTGATCAGCGGCACTGGCGAATCGAGTCGCTGGCTATAGATGCCCAGGAAGTACTCGGACAACGACAGGATATCGCCGACCCGTTCGCGCAAGGCCGGCAGCTCAAGCTGCCCCTCACTGAGGTAGTGATAAAGCCGCTCATGGAATTTACCGGCAGCCACGGCTTGCGCCAGATCGATGCTGGTCGCGGCCACTAGACGCACGTCCACCGGGCTCGGTTGAGGCGCACCGACACGAGTGACTTCATGGTTTTCCAGTGCGGCGAGCAACTTGATCTGAATCGGCAGCGGCAGGTCTCCGATCTCGTCCAGATACAGCGTGCCGCCATTGGCCGAACCGAACCAACCGGCGCGACTGCTTGCCGAGCCGCTGTAACTGCCGGCCGCATAGCCGAACAATTCAGCGTCGGCGTAGGTTGGACTGATCGCGCCGCAATTGACCGAGACGAATAACCCACCACGATCACTGGCGCGATGGATGTGCCGCGCCAACAGCTCTTTACCGCTACCGGTTTCACCACGGATCAATACGGAAATCGAACGCGGCGCCAGTTGTTCCAGCTCCTCGCGCAATTGACGCGAGCGCGGATCAACGAACACCAGCGCCTTGGCGCGGATGCTCAGTGGACTTTTTTCTGCGTCGGGAAAGGTCAGCAGCGGCTGACCGAAGGCTTCAAAACTCATGGCAGGCTCCCGGCCAAAACCGCCGGGAGGCGGGGGCCGTTTTTAAAAAAAGAAAATGCTCAAGCGCGGCGCAGGGCGTGGTGTTCCATGCGGTTTTGCAGGCGATACAGATAAGCAAAACCCTGCTCCCAACGCTGGTGACCGGACTTCACGTTGATGTGCCCGGCACCCGACAGAATCCCCGCCTCGGCGCCCCAGTGACGGGCCAGTTCCAGGGCACGCGGTGCGCTGACGGCATTGTCGTTGTCGGAGCTGACGACCTGGCTCGGAAACGGCAAAAGGTTCGTCGGAATCGGTGCGAAGTTGCGCAGTGCCGGCGCGCAGGCCGGGCGCTCGACGTCCGCTGGCGCGACCAGCAGGGCGCCGCGCACCTGACGCAGAAAATTCAGCGGTGCAGTGGCTGCCCAATGCGCGACTGTGATGCAACCCAGGCTATGGGCAATCAGAATCACCGGCGTGCTGTCGGCGGCAATCGCCTCGGCCAGCGCCGCGACCCAGTCTTCACGACGCGGTGTAAACCAATCGGCCTGCTCCACCCGCGCGCTGTTCGGCAGGCTGTTCTGCCAGTGGCTTTGCCAATGATCTTCTGGCGATCCTTGCCAGCCCGGCACAATCAGGTAGCGAATTGATTCGTTGCGCATGGGGAACTCTCCTGCTGCGTGTCTGTTCCCGGTCGAGTATAGGGAGGAGAGTTATATTCGTTAAGGAATAAGAAGCTATTTATTAAGACCTATATCGAATATAAAACAAATCCAATGTGGGAGCGGGCTTGCTCGCGAATGCGGTGTCAGTCGACATCAACGTTGATTGACACACCGCATTCGCGAGCAAGCCCGCTCCCACATTGGACCTGTGTTTTTCCTGAGGGATAAAAAAGGGGCCGCACCCTGCCAAGGAGACGGCCCCGGAAACTCAAAATCTGTAGCGAGATGATTGGCGGAAACGGTTATCTAATAAAGGAATATTTAATTACTTTATTAGACCTGAATCGCATATGCCAATCACTCCACAGGTCACAACTTAGCGTCCCTTTGGGTCAAATTGATGACCAGCGTTTGAGTTTCCGGATTCATCGGTCAAGCCCGAGCCGCATGCACTTCCTGCGGTTCGACGGTTTCCTTGCGAACAAAGCGGTTGGCCCGGGCAAACGTACCGATATCGTTGAAGCGCACGCCCATCTCGCGCATCACTTTATGCGCCACCGGTGCCGTCATCTGACGGATGTAAAACGGCTCCTTCACCACAAAGTGATGAATGCCGTGAGTACTGCCGAAGTTGAAGCAGAACGCCTGCAACGGCCACAGCCACCAAGCGTTCAACACTTGTGTCTGTTGCATGACGTTGCCCGGCTCCACGTCGCCGTAGTAGTGCATGTTGGAGCTGACAAAGTGCAGGCAGAACGTGCGCAAAACGTTCGGACCGATGATCACCACCGCCGCGATGTCGATCACCTGCATCACTGAGAGCGTGGTCGCCGACCACTCAATCGGTGTCCCCGACAGATGTGCAATGCCGTTGGCGGCGTGGAAGCCGAGGAACACGTACCACGCGCCCCAATGCACCAGCGCGAGTGGCGCATAGACCTTCAATGCGCGTTTGATGATGCTGAACTTATGCTCCCAGGTCTTGGCCCGCAGCATGCGGATGAACGCCGACATCACGTTGTCGCCGACCATCAACAGCCGTGCAAAACCCCAGGGCTCGCCGTTGGTGATCGCCCGTTCTTCCATATCGGTTTCCGTACCGGAAACCTTGTGGTGGTTGAGGTGCAGATGCCGACGAATCCATGGGTTGATCGTGCTTGGCCGCGCCAGCCACACCAGGCCCATCATCAGGTTGTGCGGCACCCGCTGTTTACGAAAGTACATGCTATGAATCAGGTCGTGTTCCAGCTCGTGGGTCAATGAGGCAAAGAACGCGTTGAGCAGCAGACACACCCACCAGGCCATATGCCCGGTGAGGTAGAGCGCTGCAGAGCCGACCATTCCGGCCAGGGCGAAGGCCAGAATGCCCGCCCCCAGGGCGTCCTGATGGTTGAGAATCGGGTAACGCTTGCGCAGTTCGACCCCTCTGGCCAACACCACTTCGCGAATATGCGCAGATCGTTGGGTTGCATTCAGTCGCTGGGGACTTGCAGAAGTACCGTCCATGCTTCCATCCTCTGGTTATTGATGTTCGCATCCTGCCTTGTGAACCCTCACAACGCGGTAGCCGTGGACGCCAACCTGTTGACCGGAAGCGCCAATCAGCATGACTGAACCGACCTCCCTCGCCAGCTGGACCCGCGCCCTGCGCAAGCAACTCGATGCGCTGGGCCTCGACAGCACCGCCCTGTGTCACCAGGCGGGGCTCGACCCGCAATTGATGGACGACCCGAACGCCCGTTACCCGTTGTCCGGCACCACGCGCCTGTGGGAAATCGCCGTGCAGGTCAGTGGCGATCCGGCGATCGGCTTGCGCGTCTCGCGGTTCGTCAGCCCGACCACGTTTCATGCGCTCGGTTATGCCCTGGTGGCCAGTGGCAGTTTGCGGGAAGTGTTCGAGCGCATCGTGCGGTATCACCAGGTGGTCAGCGATGCCCTGGAGCTTGAGTTAATCCGCACCGAAGACCGCTACCGCTTCCGCCTGAAAATCCCGTCAGGCAATCCGGCGCCGGCATTCGAAGCCATCGACGCCTTCGCTGCCATTTACGTGCGCACCTGCCGCAATCGCCTCGGCCGAGACTATGCGCCGCTAGCGGTGTACTTGCGCCGCCCGGAGCCGGCCGACGCGCATCAATGGCACAAAGTCTTCCGCGCCCCGGTGTACTTTTCGGCCGACGAGGACCGACTGGAATTTTCTCTGGTGGATTTCGACAGTCACCTGGACGACGCCAATCCAGAACTGGCGGAACACAACGAAACCGTGCTCAAACGCACGCTGGCGCAACTCAAGCCCCTGACCTGGGAGCGCAAGGTTCGCGACGCCATCGAAGAGCAATTGCCCGAAGGCGAGCCCAGCGCCGAGCACATCGCCCAAGCCCTGCACCTGAGTTTGCGCAGCCTGCAACGGCATCTGGCGGATGAGGGTTGCCGGTTCGATACGCTGCTCAATGAAAGCCGCGAAAACCTGGCACTGCTGCACCTGCGCGACCCGCAATGCTCGTTGAGCGAGATCAGTTATCTGTTGGGGTTTGCCGATACGAGCAGCTTCAGCCGAGCGTTCAAGCGCTGGACGGGGATGACGCCGGGGCAGTTTCGGGATGGGTTGCGCTGACAGGTCCGGAAGGTGGGTTGCCTGGGCCGGCCTCTTCGCGGGCAAGCCCGCTCCCACAGGGATCCAGGGTGTGCAAATGATTCTGTGTACGACGCTGAACCTGTGGGAGCGGGCTTGCTCGCGATGGCGATTGCCCAGGCACCGCAAAAGCTTCAGCGCCCCCGATCCCGCCGCAGCAACTTGCGCACCCGCGCCACCAACTCGCTCACGGCAAACGGCTTGAGCAGATAATCATCCTCATGCAACTCCAACCCGCGCAAGCGATCCTCGATGCCATCCTTGGTGGTGAGGAACAGCACCGGCGTCTCACCAAGCTTGCGGATCTGTTGCAGCAACTGCCAGCCGTTCAACCCCGGCAGCATGACGTCAAGAATGATCAGTTCGTATTCGCCGGTCTCGATGAAGCGGCGGCCGTCCATGCCATTGAGCGCAACATCCACCGAGTAACTCGCCTCGCTCAGGCCTTTGGCCAGGAGTTTGGCGGTCTTCGGTTCGTCTTCCACTAACAGCACACGCATGGCACACCTCAATTGTCGTCGTCACAGGCTAGGCGCCTTCGCAGACAAAGCCCACCTATAACGCTTTGTTTCAAAAAATCGCCAACGCCCGCAACCGCTCGGCATCCAGAATTTCGATCTCGCCGTACTTCAGATTCACAATCCCCTGCCCCTGCAAATCCTTGAGAAGCTGATTGGTGGTCTGGCGTGACAGCGACAACATTGAAGCCAGTTGTTCCTGCGGCAGCTGCAATACCCGTCGCGGCGGGTCGATTTCGCCGTAACCCTTGGCGATCATCAGCAAGCGATGCGCCAAACGTGCCGGCGCCGGCATCAGGCTCAGCTGTTCGAGGCTGATGAAGGTCAGGCGCAGTTTCTGGCTCATCAGCAATGCCAGTTGCCGCCAGTACACCGGTTGCTCATCCAGCATGGCCAACAGCGCCGCTTGCGGGATGTGCAACAGAATGCACTGACCCAGACCGAACGCATCGTGGGTACGCGGCTGACCGTCGAACAGGCAGATTTCACCGAACCAGTGCGGCGATTCCACCAGGCTCAACAGCGCCTCCTTGCCTTGCTCGCTCACCGCGCCAATGCGCACCGCACCTTCGATCACGGCGTACAGCCCACACGGCGGATCGCCGCGCTTGAACAGCCGCTGCCCCGATGACAGGCGCCGCACCTTGGCCGCGGCCAGCAGACTATTCTGTAAGGGAGCAGGTAAATGGCTGAACCATTGCCCCGTCATCAGACGCGAACGCCAAACCTGCATGTCCATCAAAACTCCTGGAGATTGTCGCCTGGCTGACAGAGCGAGAGGTGAACCCGGGGCATGATCAATCACCCTACAGGAGGAATAACAATGAAAAGCCTCGTTGACCATCTCAGTCAATACGCCGCTTACCACCGTGATCCGCGCAATATCGCCAGCCACTTTATCGGTATTCCGCTGATTGTGGTCGCTGTCGCGGTATTGCTGTCGCGGCCGCAATGGGCCGCAGGCTGGCTTTCACCGGCGGTGCTGGTCTCGCTCGCATCGGCCTGGTTCTACCTGCGCCTGGAACTGCGTTTAGGCGTGCTGATGACGGTGCTGCTCGGTCTGTGCGTTTGGGCGGGTCATGTGCTGGCACAGCAAAGCACGCTGGTGTGGCTGGCGAGTGGCATCGGGATGTTTGTGATCGGCTGGGCGATTCAGTTTGTCGGGCATCATTACGAAGGACGCAAACCGGCGTTTGTCGATGATGTGACGGGACTGATTGTCGGGCCGTTGTTTGTGGTGGTGGAGCTGGCGTTTTTGCTGGGGATGCGGCGGGATCTGAAAGAGCAGATCGAGGCGCGGGTGGGCGGGGTGCGTCTGCGTCAGAAAAACGCTGCGGCGTAGGACGCCATCGCGGGCAAGCCCGCTCCCACAGGGGATTTGCAAACGACTCAACTCAATGTAGGAGCTGGCTTGCTAGCGATCAACGATAACGCGGTGTGTCAGACACACCGCAATCGTCGGATCGCCGCCCGCAGCAAGCCGGTTCCTGCAAGGTTAAATGTTGGCGACTTTCTGCCAGACCTTCGGTTTGAAGAACAAGGTTTCGCCCTTCGCCAACCCGATCAGGCTGTCGTGATCCTTCACCACTTCAGCTTCGATCAGCTCGCTCTGGCCTTCGACCTTCAACGTCACCCGGGTCGTGGCGCCCAGCGGCCGGATATCGCGCACCTCGGCCGCGTGGTGGTCGTCCAGTTCATGCCGCGACAGCGACACTTCGTGCGGACGGAACAGCACGTGGTTGTCCTCCCCCAGATGCAGACGGTTCGAATCACCGAGGAAGTGATAAACGAAATCGCTGGCCGGGTTTTCGTAGACGTCGCCCGGTGAACCGATCTGCTCGATCACGCCCTTGTTCATCACCACGATGCGATCGGCGACTTCCATCGCTTCTTCCTGGTCATGGGTCACGAACACCGAGGTCAGGTTGATATCTTCGTGCAACCGCGCCAGCCAGCGACGCAGTTCTTTACGAACCTTGGCGTCGAGTGCGCCGAAAGGTTCGTCGAGCAGCAGGACTTTCGGCTCCACCGCCAACGCACGGGCCAACGCGATACGCTGACGCTGGCCGCCCGAGAGTTGTTCCGGGTAGCGATCCGACAGCCAGTCCAGTTGCACCATGTTCAGCAACTCATGGACTTTCACCGCGATCTGGCTTTCGCTCGGGCGCTGGTTTTTCGGTTTCATGCGCAGGCCGAACGCGACGTTGTCGTACACCGTCATGTGGCGGAACAACGCATAGTGCTGGAATACGAAGCCGACGTTGCGATCACGCACGTCATGGCCGGAAACGTCTTCACCGTGGAACACGATGCTGCCTTGATCCGGGGTTTCCAGGCCGGCGATGATCCGCAGCAGCGTGGTCTTGCCGCAACCCGACGGGCCGAGCAGCGCCACGAGTTCGCCGCTCTGAATGTCCAGGCTGATGTCATTGAGCGCCTTGAACGCATTGAAATTCTTGCTGACGTTACGCACTTCGATCGACATGAATTATTCCTCCGCGGCGCTGGCGCGCAGGCGGTTAATACGATTTTCGCTCCACTGCTTGAGCAGCAGGATGAAGAGCGCCAGGATCAGCAACAGGCTCGCCACGGCGAACGCGGCCACGTGGTTGTATTCGTTGTAGAGGATCTCGACGTGCAGCGGCAAGGTGTTGGTCACCCCGCGAATGTGCCCGGACACCACCGACACCGCACCGAACTCACCCATCGCCCGCGCCGTGCACAGCACCACACCGTAGATCAGGCCCCATTTGATATTGGGAACGGTGACGTGCCAGAACATCTGCCAGCCATTGGCGCCGAGCAGACGCGCGGCCTCTTCCTCCTGAGTGCCTTGTTCCTGCATCAAGGGGATCAGCTCGCGCGCCACGAATGGCACGGTGACGAAAATCGTCGCCAGCACGATGCCTGGCAAAGCGAACACGATCTGAATGTCGTGATCCTGCAACCACGGACCGAACAGGCCCTGCGCACCGAACATCAGCACGTAGACCAGACCGGCGATCACCGGCGACACCGAGAACGGCAAGTCGATCAGGGTCACCAGCATGCTCTTGCCGCGGAACGAGTACTTGCTCACGCACCACGCGGCGCTGACACCGAACACCAGGTTCAGCGGCACCGAAATCAACACGGCGATCACCGTCAGTTTCAGCGCGGACAGGGCATCCGGTTCAAAGATCGCGGCGAAGAACGCACCGAGGCCCAGCTTCAGCCCCTGAGACACCACGATAAACAGCGGCAACAACAGAAACAGCGCAAAAATCAGCCAGCCGAGGCCGATCAGGATTCGCCGCGACGTGGCACTGCCACGGCGGGCGGCGTTGGCCGAAGAGGCGGCCGCAATAGACGATTGGGACATGGTTCGCGCCTCCTTATGGGGTTTCGATGCGGCGTTGCAGCAAGTTGATCAGCAGCAACAGGACGAAGGAAACCACCAGCATCAGTACACCAATGGAGGTAGCGCCGGTGTAATCGTACTGGTCGAGCTTGACCATGATCAGCAGCGGCAGGATCTCGGTTTTCATCGGCATGTTGCCGGCGATGAAAATCACCGAGCCGTACTCGCCGACCCCGCGGGCAAAGGCCAACGCGAAACCAGTCAACCAGGCGGGCAGCAGTGCGGGCACCAGGATATGGCGGAAAACCTGCAACGGTTTTGCACCGAGACACGCCGCTGCCTCTTCCACTTCACGGGGGATATCGGCCAATACTGGCTGTACCGTACGCACTACGAATGGAAGCGTTACAAAAGTCAGCGCCAGCGTGATGCCGAGGGGGGTATAGGCGATCTTGAAGCCAAGGTCCGCCGCGAACTGACCCACCAGCCCGGTCGGGGTGTACAACGCGGTCAGCGCGATACCGGCCACGGCCGTGGGCAATGCGAAGGGCAGATCGATCATCGCATCGATGATCTTGCGACCCGGGAAGGTGTAGCGCACCAGCACCCAGGCCAGTAGCGTGCCGATGATGCCGTTGATGATCGCGGCATAGAGCGCGGTGCCGAAGCTCAGCTTCAACGCCGCCAGTACTCGGGGCGCCGAGATGATCGCCCAGAACTGATCCCAGGTGAGTTGGGCGGCATGCACGAACATCGCCGCCAGTGGAATGAGCACAATCAGGCTGAGGTACACCAAGGTGTAGCCCAGCGTCAGCCCGAAGCCGGGTATGACGGGGGAGATACGACGCGACATAAAAGTCCTTGGTTGAAAAATCAATCAGCTAAACGCGCCAAAGTGGGAGTGGGCTTGCTCGCGAAGAGGCTGGCACATTCAACATATTCGTTGACTGAACCACCGCCTTCGCGAGCAAGCCCGCTCCCACATGTTATGCGCCCAAGCTTAAGGCTCGTGGTGTGGCTAATGGCAGATTACTGCGCCTGGTAAATCTGGTCGAATACACCACCATCATTAAAGAATTTCGGCTGCGCGGATTTCCAGCCGCCGAAGTCCTTGTCGATGGTCACCAGCTCCAGTTTCGGGAACTGCTGGGCGTACTTCGCAGCGACATCCTTGTCACGTGGACGATAGAAGTTTTTCGCCGCGATTTCCTGGCCGGCCGGGCTGTACAGGTGCTTGAGGTACGCTTCGGCGATTTGCTCGTTGCCTTTCTTCTCGGCGTTTTTGTCGACGACGGCCACTGGCGGCTCAGCGAGGATCGACAGCGAAGGCACGACGATTTCGAACTTGTCGGCGCCGCCGTCTTCTTTCAGGGCCAGGAAGGCTTCGTTTTCCCAGGCCAGCAACACATCACCCTGACCGTTGTTGACGAAGGTGATGGTCGAACCGCGCGCACCGGTGTCCAGCACTGGCACGTGTTTGAACAGGGTTTGTACGTATTCTTTGGCCTTGGCTTCGTCGCCGCCGTTGGCTTTCAGGCCGTAGGCCCAGGCCGCGAGGAAGTTCCAGCGAGCACCGCCGGAGGTTTTCGGGTTCGGGGTGATGACCGACACATCGTTCTTGATCAGGTCGCCCCAGTCCTTGATACCTTTAGGGTTGCCTTTACGCACCAGGAACACGATGGTCGAAGTGTACGGCGTGCTCGCTTCCGGCAGACGCTTCTGCCAGTCCGCCGGCAGGGTCTTGCCGAGTTTGGCGATTTCATCGATGTCACCAGCCAGGGCCAGGGTGACCACGTCGGCGCGCAGACCATCGATTACCGCACGGCCCTGTTTGCCCGAACCACCGTGGGATTGCTGGATCTTCACGGTGTCGCCAGCGTGATCTTTCTGCCAGAACTTCACGAACTCAGCGTTGTAATCCTGATACAGCTCGCGAGTCGGGTCGTACGACACATTGAGCAGCTCGTAATCCTTGGCAACCGCGGAACCCGCAAAAAGGGCACTGGCCAGGGCGGCCAAAGCGAAATGACGAATCGACGACATGGTGAAAGCTCCTGAAATTCTGGGCGTGTTGGCTTTTTTTATGATCTGGAATCGGGTTACCTGCTCAAAGATCGCAGCCTTCGGCAGCGCCTACACAAATCCCCTGTAGGAGCTGCCGCAGGCTGCGATCTTTTGATCTTTGGCTCAGCTCGGTTTGTTGCTTGGGTTCTGCAAACGGAATTTTTCTTTGCGTTCGATCTGGACCACCTGAGCGTTGTGCACGGTGATTTCCACGGCGCCGAACCGCAGATCGCGCAGGGCGCTCTGGATCTCACGCAAGATGGTGGCTTCGTCTTGACCGTCAACGCTACGTAGGGATGCGCTCATGGTGCTGCTCCTTCGACTGAGAGGTTGCCTGGCAGTATCCGGCACTGCTTGCGGCGTGAGGCCAATAGTAGATAGGTGCGGATATTCTTAAAAAGACTATTTAAGAATGTTTATATAACCAAAATAAAATGCTTGCCGGGACGAGGGTTTACGCGCAACCAGGGACGCGCGCCCCCTTGTAGGAGCCGGCTTGCTGGCGATGAGGGCATCCCGTCATGTGGGGAGTTTGAGGGCGCCTTCGCCAGCAAGCCGGCTCCTACAGATCCGTGTACAACGCGACAAACAGGCACGCTGCACACAATGGAAGGGGTTAGTGGATTTGCGGTGCGTGCATCCAATCGAGCTGCTGGGCCGGCACCGGTCGACCGAACCAGTAGCCCTGCCCCAGATCACAGCCGTGTTCGAGCAGGAAACCCGCCTGCTCGACCTGCTCGATCCCCTCGGCATGCACCTGCATCCCCATGCTCTGCGCCAGGGCGATGATCACGCGTACGATGGCCCCATCATCCTCATCCCACGGCAACCCGGCCACGAAGCCCTGATCGATCTTGAGCTTCTGTACCGGCAAACGCTTGAGTCGCAACAACGACGAATACCCGGTACCAAAGTCATCGATGGCCAGCCGTACGCCGAGCTCGCGTAAGCGATGCATCTGCTCCAGCGCCACTTCCGGGTCATCCATCACCGCGCTTTCGGTAACTTCCAACTCCAGATACGCCGGATCCAGAGCGGTTTCACGCAGTACCTGCGCCACCTGCTGATACAACTCACGGCGAGCAAACAATCGCGACGAAACATTCACCGCGACAAACGACAACGCGACTCCGGCCTGCTGCCACTGGCACATCTGCTGACATGCCTGGCGCATGACCCAGGCATCGATCTCGGCGATCAACCCGGTGCGTTCGGCAATGGGGATGAATTCCGCTGGCGACACCAGCCCCCGTTGCGGGTGCTCCCAGCGCACCAGCGCCTCGACACCCACCAGGCGACGGGTCATGAGGTCGTGAACCGGCTGGTAATACACCCGCAACTCCTGCTGCTCCAGCGCGCGGCGCAGTTCGAACGCGGTCTCGACCCGCTGTTGCGCATGAGCGGTCAATTCTTCGGTGTACAGCGCATAGCCATCGCGGCCAGCGCTCTTGGCCTTGAACAAGGCCGAGTCGGCGTTGCGCAGTAGCTGTTCAGCGCTCAAGGCATCACTGGGGAACAAACTGATGCCGATGCTGGCGTTGATGAACAGTTGATGTCCGTCGATCGGGAATGGCTCCTTCATGCCGTCGAGGATGCGCTGAGCCAGTGCCGCGGCATGCTCCAACTGTGGACAACTTTCAGCCAATACGGCGAACTCATCGCCGCCCAGCCGCGCCAGCGTGATGCCTGGGCCGAACATGGCCTTCAAGCGCTCGGCCACGGCTTTGAGCAATTGGTCACCAATCGTGTGCCCGAGGCTGTCGTTGATCATCTTGAAGTGATCCAGATCGATCATCAGCAACGCGCAGCCGCGCTTGTGGAGTTGCGCCGAAGTGAGTGCCTGCTCGGTACGGTCAGTGAACAGCAAGCGGTTAGGCAAATCCGTCAGCGGGTCGTGATGAGCCAGATGCTTGAGTTCATGTTCGGAGTTCTTGATCGCGCTGATATCGGAAAACACGGCAACGTAATGGCTGAGCCGACCCTGATCGTCGTGAATAATGCGGATCGTCTGCCATTGCGGATAGATTTCACCGCTTTTTCGACGGTTCCAGATTTCCCCGCTCCATTCGCCGATGCTACTGAGTGTCGAGAACATCGCCTGGTAAAAATCCGCCGAGTGATGACCCGACTTGAACAGGCTCGGTCGCTGGCCCAGCACCTCCTCTAGCGAGTAACCGGTGATTTCCATGAACGCCCGGTTAACGTGGACGATCAAGCCGTTGCAATCGGTGACCAGCACACCTTCACGTGTGCAATCGAAGACCGCAGCCGCCTGACGCAAACGCTCGCGGTCGTCATTTCGCTCACGCAATGTGGCGCCGATCCCCAGGCACCGGAGCAATCGCGCTCGGGCGATGAAGATCAGCCCGGCACTGAACGCAACCCAGACGTAACCGTTGATCAGTTGCCACCGCAGCAGCTCGTCTGAGCTATCGAAGAAACTGTTCAATAAATAGCCACTGAACTGCAGCCAGACTACAGATAGCAACAGATAAAGCAGCGCTGCACGCAACGCGTCGCGATAGGTGGCAAACATTAGGCCGTCCATGTCCCTGCAAAAGGGTGGAATTATAGGTCAAGAAACATCCAGCCACTCTTATCTGAAAGGGCGACTGGTTTTATCTGTGGGCTTAGTGATAATGCAACGGCTGTTTTTTTCTTTATCGAGGGCCCTATAGCCTATGTGGTACGAAGGTTTTCTCGGCTTGTCGCCCTGGTCACTGGTGGCAGTCACCCTGCTGATGACCCACGTTACGATTATCGGCGTCACGGTCTATCTGCATCGTTATTCAGCCCATCGCTCGCTCGAGCTCAATGCTGGCCTGAAACATTTTTTCCGCTTCTGGCTGTGGCTGACCACGGCGCAGAACACCCGCGAGTGGACCGCCATCCACCGCAAGCATCACGCCAAATGCGAAACCGTCGATGACCCGCACAGCCCGGTTATCAAGGGCTTGTCCACCGTTCTGCGCAAAGGCGCCGAGCTGTACCGCGCCGAAGCGGAAAACCCCGAGACCCTGCGCATCTACGGCAAGAACTGCCCCGAAGACTGGATCGAACGCAACCTCTACAGCCGTTACCCGCTGCTGGGCGTGGCGATCATGGCCGTCATCGACCTTCTGCTGTTCGGCACCATCGGCATCACCATCTGGGCCATCCAGATGATGTGGATTCCGGTCTGGGCCGCCGGCGTGGTCAATGGCCTGGGCCATGCCGTCGGCTACCGCAACTTCGAATGCCGCGATGCGGCGACCAACCTGGTGCCCTGGGGCATCCTGATCGGCGGCGAAGAACTGCATAACAACCATCACACCTACCCTAACTCGGCAAAACTGTCGGTGAAGAAGTGGGAGTTCGACCTCGGCTGGGCCTGGATCCAGGTCTTCAGTTTCCTGCGTCTGGCCAAGGTTCAACGGGTTGCACCAATCGCCCACCGGGTAGAAGGTAAAGGCAGCCTGGACATGGACACCGCCATGGCCATCCTCAACAACCGCTTCCAGATCATGGCCCAGTACCGCAAATTGGTGATCGCGCCGCTGGTCAAACAGGAACTGGAAAAGGTCGATCACTCGGTCCGTCACCAGTTCCACCGAGCCAAACGCCTGCTCTCCCGGGAAACCAGCCTGCTCGATGACAAACACCACGTACGCATCCAGACCATGCTCGAGCACAGCCAGGCGCTGAAGGTAATTTACGAGAAACGACTGGCCTTGCAGCAGATCTGGGTCAAGACCAGCTCAAATGGTCACGACATGCTGGCCGCCATCAAGGATTGGGTACACGAAGCCGAAGCCAGCGGGATTCAATCCCTGCGCGACTTCGCCGATCAGTTGAAGACCTACTCCCTGCGCCCTGCCGCTGTCTGACCCTGCTGAGGGGCTTTCTGTGGCGAGGGAGCTTGCTCCCGCTCGGCTGCGCAGCAGACGCAAAACCTGACGACGCGTTTTAGCCAAAAAAACGCGTCGCCAATACCGCCCGGCGGGAGCAAGCCCCCTCGCCACCCCAGGCGGGAACTAAGCTCCAAATCCCCTATCTCAAAGACACTTCGCCACTACGGCGGGCTTTGTTGCGACCGCTGTCCAATACGCGGCACGCCCTTTGAGATTTGTGTCGATGGTCACCAAGAACCTCCAAGACTCATCCCTACCCCAGTGGCCCGAGGCCGCACAAACCCTGATGGCGCTGATGCATGCCCAAGGCGAAGTCGCACGCCTGAGCGAACGCGAACAGCTGTTCAGTTCTCTGCTGGTCAGCGTCAACGCGGTGCTTTGGGCTTTCAACTGGGAAACCCGTCAGGTGCTCTACGTGAGCCCCGCCTATGAGCGGATCTTCGGCCGTTCCGCAGGCCTGTTGCTGTCCGACTCCAACCAGTGGCGTGACAGCATTTACCCTGACGATCTGGAGTACGCCGAACGCAGCCTCGCCGAAGTGCTGGAAAAAGGCGCCGTTGAAGACCGCGAGTACCGCATCATCGCCGCCGACGGCCAGGTTCGCTGGCTCAGTGACAAGTGCTTCATCAACCGTCAGGCCGAACCGGGCCAGCCGCTGATCATTGTCGGCATTGCCGAAGACATCACCGAAAAGAAGCAGATGGAAAGCGAGCTGCATCGCCTGGCCACCACCGACGTCCTGACCCAGAGCAGCAATCGCCGGCACTTCTTCGACTGCGCCCATCATGAGTTCGAACTGGCGCGCCAACAGGGCGCGCCGCTGGCGTTTCTGCTGCTGGACATCGATGACTTCAAGGTGATCAACGACACCTACGGTCACCCGGAAGGCGACAACGTACTGCAACACGTCGCCGAGACCGGTCGCGGGGCGTTGCGTCGCGGCGATGTGTTTGGACGAATCGGTGGCGAGGAATTCGCCGCGGTGTTTCCCGGCTGTGCGCCCGACATGGCCATGCAAGTGGCCGAGCGTCTGCAACGGGAGATTCAGCGATTGAGCTTCACCCATGGCCACCAGACATTCGGCATCACCGTCAGCCAGGGCTTGACCAGCCTGACCGCCGAGGATGAAAGCATCGAGAGCCTGTTTGCCCGGGCGGACGCGGCGATGTATGAAGCGAAGCGCCAGGGCAAGAACCGGATCATATCCGGCTGACACCTCCTGTAGGAGCCGGCTTGCTGGCGATGGCATCACCGCGGTAAATCAGCCACACCGCTTTGCCCGGATCGCCAGCAAGCCGGCTCCTACAGGGTTTGGGGTCAGGTTTATTTTTTGCGCAAACGCATCAACTCCGGCAAGCCAATCTTGAGCAACCGCGCCGGCCGGCTCTTGGCCAGCACCTCAATGCCCTCATGCTCGGTCAGACGCGCCATCTGCGCCGCCATGTTCATCACCAGAGCCTCGCGGGAGTAAACCCCGCCACCGAGTTGGTACACCGCCGCAATCAGCTCTCGCAGCTCCAGGGGCAAGCGCCAGCGGGTGCGCAGCGCGGAACCGTACGCCGCGCCGAATTCAGCGAGGGCATCACCCACCTCCTCCCATTCATCCAACTCACCGCCGGCCTGTTTCCATTCCTGCAAACAGCGCAGCAACGCCAGATCACCCAGGCGATGCAACATCCCGGCGCAATAGCACCGCTCCTGATCCAGATCCAGCAAGCGCGCCAGTGTCCGGGCATATTCGGCGGTGTGCAGCGACAGCTCCCAATAACGTTCGGCATAGTCCGCCAATAATGGATCACTAAGCCGTGCACTGCGCTTGAGCGCCAACCCCAGAATCAGGTTCATGCTCTGCCCGCTGCCCAGCCGATGCAACGCCTGGGACAGGGTTTGCACGGCGACGCCATGATGCTGGGCCGCGCTGTTGGCGGCAGCGATCAGGACTGCGGTGATCTGTGGATCAATGCGGATTTCATCTTCCAGGAGTTTCAGGTCAAGGCCGTTTGGATTAAGGCTACGCTTGACCGCCAGTTGCACGTCGGTCATCAGCGGCGCACCGTCGGCAAACTCACGACGACGCTCCAGGTACGTCGACAAGGTCATGCCGGGCGCCAACGTCGGCACTTCACAAGACACCTCTTCACCGGCGTTCAGCAGCAGATCCTGCAGACGGAGGGTCAGGCTTTCCATGTTCAGGGGTTTAGTCAGGTACGCTGCAGGCGCCAAGGGCAACGCTTCGCGCACACTGGCACTGTCGTTGCGGCTGCTCATCAGAATAAAGGGCAGCGGCGGATTGCGTTTGCGCTGGCGGACACTGCGCAAGACATTCAAGCCATCGACACCGGGCAACTCCCAGTCGACGATCACCAAGTCGTAAGGATTTTCCGCCAGCAACTCCAGCGCCTGCTGACCATCGGCACACAGGTCGAGGCGCGCATCACAACGCACATTCAACAGCACCTGCTTGAGCAGGTCGCGGGACCAGGGATCAGCCTCGGCGATCAGCACACGTGGTACAGCGGGTAAAACCACAGCAGTCATTTGCACACTCCATCAGCAATGCTTGCACCTTAGTCAATGCTGGCCACTCGATACAGCGCGTTGTGTTTCTGGTGGCGTAAAAAAACCCGCCGAAGCGGGTTTTTTGTCGATCAGCTCACAAATCGATCAGAGCTCCGAGAAGCACTCTTCGATGATCGCCAGACCTTTGTCCAGTTGCTCGTCCGGCGAAGTCAGCGGTACCAGCACGCGCAGAACGTTGCCATAAGTGCCGCAGGACAGCAGGATCAGGCCTTTTTCGCGAGCCTTGGCCACAACGGCGGCTACCGCTGGAGCGTTCGGCTTGTGGCTGTCGCCGTCAACGAACAGCTCGACCGCGATCATCGCGCCCAGGGCACGGACTTCGCCGATGACCGGGTACTTGGCCTGGATGGCCTTGAGGCCAGTGACCAGACGCTCGCCGACAGCCTTGCAGCGGTCCAGCAGGTGCTCTTCTTCGAACACTTCCATCACGGCCAGGGCCGCGGCGCAAGCGATCGGGCTACCGGCGTAGGTGCCGCCCAGGCCGCCTGGAGCGATGGCGTCCATGTATTCGGCCTTGCCGCACACACCGGCCAGCGGGAAGCCGCCAGCGATGGATTTGGCGAAGGTGGTCAGGTCGGCAGCAACGCCCATCTGCTCCATGGCGAAGAAAGTACCGGTACGGCCAGCGCCAGTTTGCACTTCGTCAGCGATCAACAGGATGCCGTGCTGGTCGCACAGAGCGCGCAGGCGCTTCATGAACTCTTTAGGCGCGACGTAGAAACCGCCTTCGCCCTGAACCGGCTCGATGATGATGGCAGCGATGTCACGCGGCTCGGCGTCGTTCTTGAAGATGCGTTCGATGCTGGCGATCGAATCGTCGATGCTCACACCGTGCAGTTCGTTCGGGTACAGCGCGCGGAAGATGCCGCCTGGCATCAGGCCCATGCCGGCCGAGTAAGGCACGACTTTACCGGTCAGGCCCAGGGTCATCATGGTGCGACCGTGGTAAGCGCCGGTGAAGGCGATCACGCCGGCACGGCCAGTGGCAGCACGGGCGATTTTCACGGCGTTTTCTACGGCTTCGGAACCGGTGGTCACCAGCAGGGTTTTCTTGGCGAAATCACCTGGTACCTTGGCGTTGATTTTTTCGCACACTTCTACGTACGGCTCGTAAGCCAGTACCTGAAAGCAAGTGTGGGTCAGCTTGTTCAGCTGCTCGGTCACCGCTGCGATGATTTTCGGGTGCACGTGACCGGTATTCAGCACGGCGATACCGCCGGCGAAGTCGATGAACTCGCGACCTTCAACGTCGGTCACGGTGGCGTTCTTCGCGTGGTCGGCGAAGATCGGGTGAATCTGGCCAACACCGCGTGGTACAGCGGCTTCGCGGCGTTTCATCAGGGATGCGTTAGTCTTGCTCATAAAGTCCTCATTCACCGCTCATCGGGCGGCGTGGTTCAAGGAAAATGCGGCGGGGTGCAACGGCGACAGCATGCGATGATCGACTGCCACAGCGTTCCCGGCCACAGAGAAAATTCCGGTTGAAGCGCGCAAAGGGTCAGCGCTCTCGTGCCCTTTGCGCTTGAAGCAAAATGCCTTGCCGTGGCCTATCTGTTACGAGATTAGATGCCCAGGCAGAGGTATTTGATTTCCAGGTAATCTTCGATGCCGTACTTGGAGCCTTCACGGCCCAGGCCCGACGCCTTGATGCCGCCGAACGGCGCGACTTCGTTGGAGATCAGCCCGGTGTTGACGCCGACCATACCGTATTCCAGCGCTTCGGCCACACGGAACACACGGCCCAGGTCGCGAGCGTAGAAGTACGAGGCCAGACCGAACTCGGTGTCGTTCGACATCGCAATCACTTCGGCTTCGTCTTTGAAGCGGAACAGCGGCGCCAATGGACCGAAAGTTTCTTCCTTGGCCACAGCTGCGTTCTTCGGCACGTTGGTCAGGATGGTCGGCTCGAAGAAGTTGCCTTCCATGCTCTTGCCGCCGGACAGCACGGTGGCGCCTTTGGAAACGGCGTCAGCAATGTGCTCTTGAACCTTGGCCACGGCTTTTTCGTCGATCAGCGGACCGGTGGTGGTGCCTTCTTCGAGACCGTTGCCGATCTTGAGTTTGGACACCGCCACTTTCAGCTTCTCGGCGAACGCGTCGTAGACCGAATCCTGAATGTACAGACGGTTGGCGCAGACGCAGGTCTGGCCGTTGTTGCGGTATTTGGAAATGATCGCGCCTTCGACGGCCTTATCCAGGTCCGCGTCGTCGAACACGATGAACGGCGCGTTACCGCCCAGCTCCAGGGAGACTTTCTTGATGTCCTTGGCGCATTCAGCCATCAGCTGACGACCGATTTCGGTCGAGCCAGTGAACGACAGTTTGCGCACGATCGGGTTGCTGGTCAGCTCGCTGCCGATGTCGCCGGCACTGCCGGACACAACGCTGAATACGCCAGCAGGAATGCCGGCACGCTGGGCCAGTTCAGCCAGAGCGAATGCGGAAAACGGAGTTTGCGAAGCAGGCTTGAGCACCATGGTGCAACCGGCGGCCAGGGCCGGGCCGGCTTTACGGGTGATCATCGCGGCCGGGAAGTTCCACGGGGTAATTGCCGCGGTCACGCCGATTGGCTGCTTGATCACGATCAAGCGCTTGTCTGGCTGGTGGCCCGGAATCACGTCACCGTAGACGCGCTTGGCTTCTTCGGCGAACCACTCGATAAAGGAGGCGGCGTAAACGATTTCGCCCTTGGCTTCAGCCAACGGCTTGCCCTGCTCCATGGTCATCAAGCGAGCCAGGTCGTCCTGGTTCTCGATGATCAGCTCGAACCAGCGACGCAGCTTGTTCGCACGGTCCTTGGCGGTCAGTGCACGCCAAGCCGGCAGCGCTTTGTCAGCAGCTTCGATCGCACGGCGGGTTTCGGCAGCGCCCATTTTCGGCACGGTGCCCAGAATTTCGCCCGTTGCCGGGTTGTTGACCTTGATCGTCTGACCATTGTCCGCATCGACCCAAGCGCCATCGATGAAGGCTTGCTGGCGGAACAACTGGGTGTCTTTAAGCTGCATGTCGGCTTTCCTTAACAGCACCGCGGCAGGCGCGGAGCAAATTATGATTGTAGAAAGGCGCCTGAAAGGCTGCCGTCAGGGAAATCATTCACCGGGCTGAAGCACATAAATAGCGCACGGAATGAACTCGTGCGGTTCAGCACCCAGACAAGAGCGTTTGAAATCTCAAACGAATCCTAGGATCAAAGGGGTTAAAGGACAATAGGCTGTTCGAAAAAAAGAACGAAAACGCCGCATTTGCCCAATTTTTCTGATCAACGTAGCAAACGCAGGTTACGCTTTGAAAAAGCGCAGTCGATTCAGCAGCATGGACGCCCGCAGTGCATATGAGTATCATGGCGCCCGCTTGCACCAGTAGCTCAGCTGGATAGAGTACTGCCCTCCGAAGGCAGGGGTCGTGGGTTCGAATCCCGCCTGGTGCACCATATAGCAGTCTAGACCTGTCTCAGACAGTCTACAAAACACCCCAAGAAGCCCGCCCTGTGCGGGCTTTCTTGTTTCTGGCTATCCATCCCTGTCTACCCCTATAACTTCACGCCGTGTATGCCCACGTGTATGCTTTGAGATTCATTGAACTGGAGGCATACACGCAGTGAAGCGTACTGAAATCAAACGCCGCCCATTGGCCGACACTACTCTTGCAGGCTTGGAGCCAGAGAATGCTACGTATCGGGAGCAAGACGGCAACGGCTTGTATTTTCGGGTCAAGGCAAATGGGCAGAAGTCGTGGGAGTTGCGCTACAAAAAACCAGATGGGAAATGGTCCTGGCTGGGCCTAGGCGGTTACCCCGAAATCAGTGGCTCGCTAGCCAGGCAGAAGGCAGCGCAGCTGCGGGATGACGCATCGACTGGTAAAAATCCTTTAGTCAGTAAGCAGGCTCGCAGGATTGCTGACCGGGTGGCTGCCAACAACACTTTCGAAGCATTAGGGCGCGAATGGTTTGAGGCTAGGCGCTCAAGCTGGGAAGCCGGCACGTCCCGTCGAGTCCTTGGTGCCCTGGAGCTTCACGTGTTTCCCGTTTTCGGCAAACGCATCTACACAGAAATACTTCCCCTTGAATGGATGGAGTTTCTGCGCGGCATGGAGCAGAAAGGGATCATTGAGCAAATGGGCAGAGTTCGGGCCTTCTGCAAAGAGATCTACGACTTGGCACGCGTGACAGGCCGAGCGATCCACAACCCCCTTGAGGGCCTCAATAAATTTCTACAGACACGCAGTGCTGAAAATTATGCACACGTATCAATAGAAGAGTTGCCTGCATTACTTCGTGCTATCAACTCTTACCCTCACGCGAAGGATGTCCGTCTAGGTCTCCGCTTGCTCGCCTTATTAGCGGCACGCCCGAGTGAGATTCGAGAGGCACGCTGGTCAGAAATCGACCTCAACAAAATGCTATGGACGATTCCAGCCGAGCGAATGAAGCGTCGTCGCGAGCACGTAGTGCCTCTATCTCGCCAGGCCATTGAAGCGATAACGGAGCTGCGCACGCTGACAGGGGCATACCCTCTTCTCTTCCCTGGCAGAAAAGATCGAACCATCCCCCGTAGCAATACCGTCTTTCTGATGGCGCTGCGCAGACTGGGATACGCGGGCCGGCAAACTGGCCATGGCTTCCGCCATATCGCGAGCACGATCCTTAATGAACAGGGCTTTGACGAGAACCACATTGAGGCCCAGCTTTCTCACGTAAAAGAGGGAATTGCAGGGGTATACAACAAGGCGGTGTACCTGCCTCAGCGCAAAGTCATGATGCAGTGGTATGCAGATCATCTTGATGAGCTGGCAACTGGCAATGTCGTTCAAGTCCAATTTGGAAAGGTGATATGAGGTTCCTTATCAATTCCCCCTCCAAAAACGGTGTTACGCGTGTTACTTGTGTAACGAAACTCTATAACTCATTGAATATAAAGAGTTTAGTTCACGTTACACGAAGAAATGGTCAGCGCTACACGACGTGTTGCGTGGTCGAGTCGTGTAACAACATTTGCCCAGCCACCTCACTGTTGGTCGAGGAGGACCTATTCGTGAACCGCTGCATTCATAACGCCAAGCGGGGCAAAGGGGCGGTGAATGGACGATGAGAATATGCCGATCGGCCGTCTAGAGATTGCTGGCTTCGATGTCAGTAATTTGCTTTGGGAACTAGATGACATCGAACAGGCCGTGCGTGAGTTAGCGTTGTATTCGCCGTTTCGGGAGTATTTCAAAGAGGCGCTGGAGCTGGCCAATTACGCCACCTCATTCTGGCTTGAGGATGGCCGTTATCCTGATCGAGCAGGGTCGGTGGTCGCTACAATGTTTCGACTCCGCGACGAGATCGAAGAACATGCCAGCTACGCCGATGCAGCCTCACTGCCGAGTGTCATACGACGGTTTCATAACATTGATCACAACGCTGCGGACTCGCAACTCGTGGCGACTTACACCCTAGTGCAGAGCATTCAAGCCATTCAAGTTCTCGCCAACTGGCTCTTTGAAACGGAACTCTACGTCTTCGACCTTGACGCAGACCTCATAGCCCAAATGCAAGTAACAGATCCTAAGAAATATTGCGCACTGGCCGAAAAGGAGCGACTAAAGGATCCAGGCGGGGAAATTGACGCTCGTGAATCCTTCCGCACATTCATGGGCGATGCCGACAAGGCGATCATGCTAGCAAGTCTCTACAGACAAGTTGAGGACACCGACGTATCGAACGGTAATTTCAAAGTGGCTAATTTTCTAAGTGAGGCGCTGAGTAAAGCGTTTTCTGCCAAGGCCTCGCAAAGAGCCGCGGCGGCGGGCAAGGCCAACAGAAAGCCGGAGTCGGTAAAGCAGCAGGATGCCGCGAATCTTTTCGAGCGCATTCGCAGTGCGGCTGACCGTCACATTTTGGCCAATCCTGCTATTTCAGAGCGGGAACTTAAAAAAGCTTTGGTAAAAAAAGAAGGCATAGCGTCTGAGCCTACCGTCAAAAAATACCTGGTTATAGGAGGATACCTACCGCGATAATTTCAATCAAAACCAAACCGTGTTTGCTTTTTTCTCCCTCTCTAGTCTGTGCCTGTCTCTCACCATATAGGCACGACTATGACATCCTCCATCCAAGCAATTAATACCAAATCCCCACCTCGCGACCCCGCGACAACCCTCATTCGTATCAACGAAGTCATTGCGATGGTAGGCCTTGCTCGCCCCACCATCTACAAGCTCATGCAGCGCGCTGACTGCAACTTTCCCCTGCCCGTCAAATTGAGCAACAGCAACGCACGTGGCGCCCCTGTCGCCTGGGTTCTTTCCGAAGTGCAAGCATGGACACGAAGCCGCATCGAGGCGCGCGACCAGGTGGCCGCATGAAGCGCAACTACAGTCCATTCAAAGGGCCGTTTCTCGATTCCTACAGCATCGGATTTCGCCTCTATCAGCCCGGGGCAATCAACTGGCGTCATCGCACCATCGCCGGCGTGAGCTGGAACGGGGAAGAACAAGAAGCCTTCTTTTTCAACCCTGATGGCCTGGTCCTTCCGCTTAAACCCAATCCGTGGGAATTGCCTGAACTGATCCGCCAAAACGCGGTACGCAGGGAGTTTTCCAGCATCCACGGCACCGGCCATTTCGCGATGAAAGAGGGCCGTCGCACCGTCCTGAAATCGCTGGGTATGACCGACTGGGTCACCTACTGGCTGGTCGATCTATCGGCCGGATTCGCGAACGATCCGGCGGTATGGCGACACATCACTGAGCAGGATCTTGCCGAGGAAAAAACCGCAAGTGAGTGCCTGCACCGTGAAATGAAGTTGACCTCGGATCTCACCAGCTATGTGGACGAATGCCTGACTCAGCAGCGCGAACTGCTTGCGGTAGAACATCGCCGACGGTGCGTCGAGGACAGCAAGATTTTGGCTTGGCTCAAAGGTGAAACAACACCGCCGCTGTTCACCAATATGCAGGAGGCGGCATGACACCGACCTTTCTCCCCCACCAGGCCTTGGATTTCGTCGGTGTACTTGAGGCATCTCTGCCTTCTAGCGCAGAGATCAATGGTCGCCAGCGCTTGCTTGCCCTACGCGATCAAGCGATTTCGGCCGGTGCTCAGGTACTGATCGTCCTGTGGCATGACCTGGAATGGACGCTGTTAGCGACTCAGCCGCCAGCAGACGTGGTGATCAGCGACGCTCGCGAACTGATTCCCAACCTGCTGTGCAATCCCGAAGCGCTACAGCAGATGCAGCAAGGGGCTCGCCAAGGCAACCACTTGCAATGGCTCACCCTCGCTCGCCCCGCCACCACTCAGCACTAACGAAAACGCCCCCGGGAGCGATCCGGAGGCGTTGAGGTAAATCTACATGCCCGCACAATTTATGCCGCATCAAAGAAATGCGCAAGATCTCCGCACGGTTGCACTTTGCAAAACAGGACGTTACTCTTTGGCCGTCGCTGCAAATTCAGCGATTGGGCTTGGCGGCCCAAACAGTACAAGGCGCAACAGCGCCCCCATTACGATTGCAGGCGCTTTTTTTGTGCCCGCACTCCTGTGTTATGGCGGGTTGCGTAGGAGCACCCTCGGGTGCGCCGGTCTCCTTGTACGCCGGTCCGCCAATCCTGCGCAATCCGTCACCCAAATCTGCTTGGCGGCAGACGGTGACGGTTCCTCAGTACAAGGAGCCTCACATGCAACACGCCCTCAATCCGTCCAAAAATCGCGCCGCTGCCCATCGTGCAATGGCTCTCGCCGCTTTACACGCCAACTCCAGCCTCGCTACACGCCTCACTCGCTACAACGCCCATATGGCCAAAGCCCGCGCGCTCGAAACCGCCGGCGGTGCCCAATGAATTCCCCGTTGAGTTTCGCCTTACCCGAGGATTTGCTTTGCGTCCACAAAGGCGCCGACGCCGGTGTGCCGATTGACGCCATCACCTGTGCCGTGGATCGAGCCAACTCCGTGCTTTTACTTCTTGAAGACCAGTTCGAGTGCGACGGTCCACGTCTGGCCAACCATGTCATCGCGGCGGCGCTGTGGGATGTTCGAGGAACACTGGGACTGATCCGCACCCTCGCCGTGCACGCCGACAACTCCACTCGGCTACCCGTGAGTGGAGGTGCCCAATGACCCCTTCCATTGTGATCAATACCGTGGGAGGCGCCACCTTTGCCAAGTGCAACGCTCAGAATCAGCCATTGTTCCGAATCAATGCCGGCATCTCGTGCGAAGAAGCGCTCGAACAAGCTTCTCTGCTCATGGATTGTGTGAACAAGCTCACCTTCCTGAGCGGCATGGAGAATGACAACGCCTCAATGGTCTGGGCTTCGCATTATTTGAGCGAGATGGCGAAGGCCATCATTGATGACGTTACCAGCGGGTTGCAATTGGCCCAGGGCGGTGGCGTATGAAGGTCTCTCACTCCAATAGCCGTCGTCCTACGTTCGCCCAAGTCAAAGGCGCTGCGCTGCAGAACATCGACCGGGTGCTTGGACATTGGCTGCCCAACGGCAAACGCGTGGACGGCGGCAAGGAATACACCGCAGCCAATCCAACCCGCGCCGACAAGCGCGCCGGCTCACTCAAGGTCAACTTGAGCAAAGGTACCTGGGCAGATTTTGCCACTGGCGACAAAGGTGGCGACCTGATCGATCTGGTGCGCTATCTCGACGGCGGCACCGATGTCGAAGCCTGCAACAAGCTGGCCGATCTGCTCCACGTTACCGCTGGGGCAGCTCAATCGAAACCGACCCCCAGCAAAAGCAAAACACCGGAATGGCTGACCATCCAGCCGATCCCGGCCGAGGCGATGAGCAAATGCCCGGCCAAACACCGGCTACACGGTACGCCGTCCAAAGTCTGGATTTACCGCGACGCTCAGGGCCAGCCAGTCATGGCGCTCTACCGCTTCGATTTGGGCCCGGATGAAGACGGCAAGCCACGCAAGGTGTTCGCTCCCTTGACCTGGTGCCAACGTGCCGACGGTCAAACACAGCAATGGCGCTGGCAAGGTCTGCCGGAGCCGCGTCCACTGCTGCGCCTGGATGAACTGGCACAACGCGCAGAGGCACCGGTCATTCTGTGCGAAGGCGAAAAGGCCGCCGACGCCGCGGCGGAGTTGCTGCCCAGCTACGTGGCCACGTGCTGGCCGAACGGCTCGAACGCCTGGCACAAAGCCGACCTGGCACCGCTCAAAGGTCGGTCCCTGGTGTTGTGGCCAGACAACGACGCCAGTGGCAAAAGCTGCATGGACGCCGTCGCCGAACAACTGAAACAGATCGGTGCCGCGTCAGTGCGTGTGATCGCCCTGGACGTCTTCAAACGCAATCCCACCCTCACGAATGACCAACCAATGTTCGCCAAGGGTGGCCAATGGGAAGACGGTGACGACGCGGCCGATGCACAAGACAAAGGTTGGACGACGCTGCACATTTCCGAGCTGGAACGCAGCGGCGAATTGTTCTGTGTGGAGCCGCAGAAAGCGCCGACTGAACAGCCTGAAGTCAACGCCAAGCCAACTACCAAGCGTGCCGCCAAGCCCAAAAACGATCTGCTGCCCGGTGGCTTCCGCCTCACAGCTGAAGGCGTGTTTTATTCCGGTGACGATGGCGAGGCACGCCCGGTGTGTTCGCCGCTGGAGATCCTGGCGCGCACTCGTGATGCGCAAGGGCATAACTGGGGTTTGCTGGTCGAGTTCGACGATCCGGATGGCGCGAAAAAGCGCTGGAACATCCCGGCACGGACCATGACCGGCGACTTCGGCAAGGACGTGCTCGGCCCACTGGTGGACATGGGCTTGCGACTGGCTGGCAGTCGCTCCGGTCGTAATGCCCGCAACGACCTGCAGAGTTACCTTGGCGGCTTTGATAGCGCCCAGCGCGCACGACTGGTCACCCGCTTGGGTTGGCACGACAGCGCCTTTCTGCTGCCCGAACAGCAGGTCGGTTCGCACGCCGAACACCTGCACTTCTATGAGGCCGGCGCGCAACTCCCGCCAATCAGCGAAGCCGGCACCCTGGAGCAATGGCAAGAGCAAATCGGCGCCTTGTGCATCGGTAATCACCGCTTGGCATTTGTGGCCAGCGTGGCATTTGCCGGTCCGCTGCTGCACATGCTCGGCCATGAGTCGGGCGGCTTTCATCTCTACGGCGACAGCTCGGGCGGCAAAACTACCCATCTGCAAGTGGCCGCCTCGATCTACGGCGGGCCGCGTCTGGTGCGCTCCTGGCGCTCGACCGACAACGCCCTGGAGTCAATCGCCGCCGCGCACTCCGACGGGCTCCTGGTGCTGGATGAAATAGGCATGTGTGACCCGCGCATCATTGGCGAAACGGTGTACATGCTCGGCAACGGCACCGGGAAGGCACGCGCCAATGATCGAGGACAAGCCGGCCGCCAGGTTCAGGAGTGGCGCTTGCTGTTTCTCTCGACCGGCGAGAAGACCTTGGCGCAACACATGGCCGAAGCCAACAAGGAGCTGAAAGCCGGCATGGAAGTGCGGATGCTCGCTGTGCCGGCGGACGCCAGCAAGGGCCTCGGCATGTTCGACGTACTGAACGGCTTCGATGACGCCGCCGCCCTCTCCGATGCACTCAAGGCCCGGGTGGCCAAGTACTACGGCACACCGCTCACCGCCTTCCTGTCGGCCCTCTGTGAACCGGGTAAGCGGCAAGGTTGGTCGGCGATCCTGCGCCACACCTTGGAGGGGTTTATCGCCAAGGCATTGCCCGCGTCGGCGAGTGGCCAAGCGCACCGCGCAGCAGCCCGTTTCGGTCTGGCTGCCGCTGCCGGCGAACTGGCAACCGCGATGGGAATTACCGGCTGGCCAGACGGCACGGCCACCACCGCTGCCCGGGTCTGCCTCAGTGCCTGGATGAATGAGCGCGGCGGGGCCGGGAACCTCGAAGGAGACGCCATCTTGGCGCGGTTGCGCCAGGTGATCGAACGCTTCGGTGAAAGCCGTTTCACCCGCTGGGAGTCGGCGGCCGCGAAGATCGATGAGCACGGTCCCCGCACCATCGACCGGTTGGGTTTTCGCAAGACGCTGGAGCATGGCCTGGGAGATGCGTTGCACACCACCAACACCTACTACGTCCTGCCGGAGGCATGGCGCTCGGAAGTGTTCAAGGGCATGAACATCAATGCGGTGAACAAGGAGCTAATACGCCGTGGCGTCCTTGAACCCGGTCCAGACGGCAAAGCCTCCTGCGCCGTCCGTTTACCCGGACTGGGCACCCAGCGTTGCTATGTGGTGAAGACCGTACCGGGAACGGACGAGAGCGAGGCTCAGGCCGCCTGACTGCGGGCCTACTGACTGAGGTAGAGCCGGCTCATGCGGGCCTCGCCAGCCACTCCGACCCCCAATTAAATCATCAGGACAAACTCATGAACCGAATTGAACAACTGAAAGACACACGCGCCAAATTGGTCATTGAAATGGAAGCCCTCAAAAAGGAAATACCGCCTTTTGAGGCTGCGCTTCACAGCGAGGACGTCATTAACAACGGCCGAGAGAGCGACGTCAGGCATGAAATCAGCAGTCGCCAGATCAAGATCGACTCGATCGATCATCAGATCTTCCGACTCGACCAAACGCTGGACCGCCTGGAGAAGCTGGCCAACCGAGAAAGCTTGATTGAAGGCTACATTACCGACATGGCGAACTGGATGGCGGATGAGCTGGAGCTTAACGATAAACGGCAAAGCCTGAGCACTCGCCTGGAGGAAATTCGTCAGCAAGCACAGGAAGAGATTACTAGCGCACGGCAGGCTGAGACTCAGGCGGCTACCGCTTACGCCCAGGCCGTGGCGTGGGGTGACATCGAGGGCGAAAAAGCAGCTAGCACCGATGCTCAGAAAGCCGCAAAAAACCTCACTTCCGCGACCGAACAACATCGCCGTCAGCTCCTGATCATCACCGCCTTGGAGCAAGAGCTGGCCATCGTTGACAGCCACATCAGTGAGGCTCAGCTAGCACACCAAAAAATTGAGGCAACAGCCCTGCGACTGGCCCACAACGCCTTGGAGGAAGCGTGGAATGACGCAGCCCAAAAGCTGCTAGATGTGGGGGGCAAGCTGTACGCCGCCGCTCGGCTGATAGGCCGCGATCCGGTGTCCTTAATGAAGCTCGACATCCCCGAGCAGGGTGAAAACTTCGGCAGTTGGAGGTGGAGCGAACTGGCAGACCGTGGCCGTCAGCATCGCACGCGCGATCTGCTCTCGCTGTAACTGCCGACACCCTGAATCAGCCTGCTTTCGCGGGCTGTTTAATTCACTCCAAGGATCGAAGCCATGAACGCAACGACACAAAACAGCTCATCCATATCCGAAATGCTAAAAGCGAGAAAAGCTTACTTGACTGCCCTGCTCAAGATCGTGGATACCCAAACCGGAAAAACCACAACGACGCAAAAACTCACCATCACTGCGATCAAGGCCGAAATGGGGCTAATCGAGCATAAGCTGAAAAAAAGGTGATGAGGATAAGCGGAAGCTCGTGAAAGCTTCTGTTGCATTCAAATTCGGCGCGTAGTTTCCGGCCAGAATCGGTCCGTCACGACAAACCATGGGGGGCTGCTGAGAGGTCTATGCACTAGCCGGTAGTTTTGATTTGGTCGCGTAAGACCATAAGCCTAGCCACTAAGCCTGGCTTTTTTTCGTCGAATGCTTACAAAGCCGTCATAAACAAAAAATCACAATGATTAGCCTAACTCATTGATTTTGTTGTTGGACTTATACGATCTTGAACCGTGACTAAAGGATTATGAGCTGCTTGCTGAAAAGCCAAGGTCTAGTGAATACAGCAAAACTACGCGAATATTGACGCATTGATAGCAGGCCACTTTGACGTAGCATGGTCAACCTAGGCAATGTACTTCTACTGTGCCTGTCGTTGAAGAATTAGGTAGCGTCGTGCCAAGCCTGCTCATGAATATACGCTCACTCATGCGTATGCCCGTAGCGGCTGCATAGCTGTGTACAAAGGGTGTGATACCGGCATACTTCGAAAATTCCCGATCGACATTCGGCGTATGATCTGCGAAAGGCAACAGGCCAAGGAATTTAAGACATTTTGAGTAAAAATATGAAGGAATCTGTTGCGTTCCAAACGCGGGCGCGAACGATAGACCATTTGGGGCGTGAGCAGATTGCCGACGTCCCAACCGCCGTAAGCGAATTATGGAAAAATGCTTACGATGCCTACGCGCGGGAGGTCTCCCTGCACATCCACGGTGACGATGTGCCTGTAGCAGTGATGCTAGATGACGGTCACGGAATGACCCGTGAGCAGTTCCTCCAGAAGTGGCTGGTGGTTGGTACGGAATCAAAGGCAGGGAATGATTCCGTCCCCAAAGAGCTACGAAAAGGCTTAACTGAGCGGCCTAAGCAGGGTCAAAAAGGTATCGGAAGGTTGTCTGTCGCGGCATTAGGCGCCACAGCCCTGATAGTTTCCAAGCAAACGGGCAACGATTTTGTTGCATGTTTAGTAGATTGGCGACTGTTTGAGAATCCTTATTTGTTATTGCAGGATGTCAAGTTACCTGTAATAGGTTTCTCCGAGGCCAAAGAACTTCTAGGTCTTTTGCCGGAGATGCAGAAAGCTTTGCTTGAAAATTTATCAGGCTCGCCCGATGACCCTGTACGAGAAGCCAGGTTGAAATTCGCTTGGGCCGAGTTCGACAGGTTAGTTATGGAGCGAGACAATGTAAAAGATGCAATATCCGCACAAATAAAATTCTCTGCAGAACAGAAATTTAATATAGATAAGCTCTTGGTGGAGTGGCCTGTCTGGGAAGGGGCGAAGGACTCTGGAACGGCTATTATAATTTCTGAGCTGAACTCAGCACTTCTAACCTGGGTTTCGGATGGTGTTGCTGGACAATCTGATGAATCTGCCTCTATAAAGGCGTCCATGATACGGACATTGTCAGGTTTTTCGGACCCTTATAGCCCACTAAATGAGGCTCTTAATTATAGCGTTGTGGTCCATGATCGCTCTGGGGAAAAAATAGTAGTTAGCCAGGAAGACGATTATGGAATTGAATTTATAGAAAGTCTCGATCACAGCTTAATTGGAAGTGTTGATGAATACGGTGTATTTCGTGGGAGAGTGACGGTCTTTGGGAAGGATATTGGCAATGTGGAAATTGTACCGTCTCATCCCGTCCCGACATCGTATAAAGATAGAGTAGGTAAATTTTCACTTTGTATTGGTGCATTTGAACCGCTGGTTAGAACAAGTTCGCTAAGCGAAGACATTTATGCAAAGGTTAAGGATCGAGCGGAAAGCCACTCCGGGTTAAATGTTTATAGAGATGGGCTTAGGGTTATGCCATACGGGCGTCCTGAGAATGATTTTTTCAAAATCGAAGAGCGCCGACAATTTCACGCCGGCCGCGAATTTTGGGCAAGCAGGCGAATTTTTGGACGCATAGCAATTAGTCGCGCAGGTAATCCAAATCTACGAGACAAGGCGGGGCGCGAAGGATTAATTGATAACGGGGCTAGTAGAGCAATTCAATCACTCATAATAGACCTGCTCAAAGTAACTGCGAGACGGTATTTTGGTGGTGATGCTCCAGTACGAAAAGAATTGCTGCCCGGAGTAGAAGCCGAGAATAATGCGGCGGCCAAAAACGCCAAACAAGCCAGAAGCGGTCAGCTAAACAATTTTAAAGCATATGTCAAAAATCAGTTACCTGAGTTGGAGTTGGCTTTGACTCGGGTAGACTCTTTAGCTGAACAGCTAAAAATAATCTTAGCCAAACAAGACTTGGAAGAGCTTTGGAAACTATCTGAAAAAGTTGATGAGCTTGAGGATATGCGGACAGATCTTAAGCTGCCGCCCAAACCGAAAACTTTAGGAAAGTTCGAGGAAAAATACAGGGAGTATAGAGACCAGTATGTAGTATTGGCCGAGATGGCAGAATCAGTCCGGCGGGAATGGGCATTTGAAACTGAGAGGCTCAACGCAAAGCCAGCAATTGACGTTGTTAAAAATCGATTTGCAAGTAGTCAGGGTGCGATTGCGGATCAGCTTGTACGTTGGCGCCGCTCGATTATTGACATGTTAGCATCAGAGCAGACAAGAATTACAAGCGACATTCAATTAGACCAGAAAGAGTTTTACAAAAAAGTTTCTCCTTTATTGTTTGAGGTTGAAGAGGGGCGCGTATCTTTGAGTGCAGCTCTCTCTGAAATTGATGAGGTAAAAGTCCAGCTAAATGAAAGTTTCTCTGCTAGATATGAGGCTTATAAGAGAAGCCTAGAACAACTTTCCAAAGGGATAGATTTAGACGGTGCATTTGCTTACGTGGGCGCTCGAACTGAAACTCTAGAAGGTAGACTAGAGAAAATTCAAAGTCTAGCTCAAGTTGGAATTAGTGTAGAGATACTTAGCCATGAACTACACGTCTTAGATCGTCGACTTCAAACAAGCCTCGACCGATTACCCTCGGACATAAAACAGACGAAGGAATACGCAGAAGCGAATTGGGCTAGGCATGAGCTCGTAGAACGGCTTCGGTTTTTGTCACAAATGCAGGTCTCCGGCAACGACATTCGTCAACGAATAACGGGTGAAAAAGTAGAAGAGTATCTTAGAGCTTTTTTCTCTAGTTCCCTCGATGAGTTAAAAGTTTCATTAAGAGTATCGGCCAAGTTTAAGTCAGTCGGTTTTTATGAATACCCATCTAGAATATTCCCGGTATTTATAAACTTGATTAATAATTCGTTGTATTGGCTGCCCGCGAGCGGCGAAAAAGTAGTCGAGATCGATGTCGTAGATGGCTCGGTTGTTGTTTGTGATAATGGGCCTGGGATCGATGCAGATGATATAAGCAATTTATTCGAGTTGTTTTTCACTAGACGCATACGCGGTCGAGGTGTAGGTCTGTATTTATGCCGACAGACTTTGGCGGCTGGTGGACATACAATTTCTTATACCAATGAAAAACCTTGGAAGCTACTGTCGGGCGCTTGCTTTGTAATTACGTTACGGAATGGATTCGATGCCTGATATTACACCGGAATTGCTGAAAGAAGCCTTTATTGATCCTATTCGCTTCGCTCTCGTGCTTGACGATGATTTTCCCACATACGCCCAAATGGCTCGCCAGGAAAGTCGAAAGTTTGATTATGAGCGCGCTGGGAGCTTATTTGAATTTTGCCGAGGACAGGGCTGGCTGTGTGATGTCGATAATGCCGTTCAAGTGGCTGAGGAGTTCGAACGAGCAAAACATCTTAATCAATCAGATCTGTTGGTTTTGGATTTTCATCTGGACTCGGATAATCCCGAGGACCCAACGAAAGCTCTGGGCGTCCTGCAGTCACTAGCGATATCAAATCATTTTAATATTGTGATTATTTATACGGCTGCTTCCCCTGCAGATGTCGCGCGAGATGTGGCCTATAGCTTGGGGGGCGGCTGCGAAGTCAGCGCAGCTGAATTACTAGAAGTTAATGACTTCTTTGAGGGGTTGGACCCTGAGGACTATGATGCCATTAAGGCTGAGTGCAACGTAGAAATAGTCCAAGGCTTTCTCGGGTCAGACAATAGAGGTGCTAGTGCCCGACAGTTGATCAAACTCTTACACGAAAAAGGTATAAAAAAACCACTTACACGCTCGGCTATTGGCGTTTTGTGTCGAGAATATTTGGAAAGCAAATTGTCTGCGGATGTTTTAAGCTCACGCCAAACCGGGGCAAAAGTAGAAGTCTGCTTTTCTGATGCGCAGCCAATGTGGATTGCCGAGGGGAATCTGTTTGCTGTTATTGTAAATAAAAGCAATCCAGTGACCGTGCTTCTAGAGCAGTTGCACGCTGCGCTTATCTCGTGGGATCCTTCGCCTCTAAGATTACTGATGATTCATGCTCGTGCGGCGCTAGAGAAAGTTGGCACCACCGTAGATGCAAAAGTCTTAGAAACACCTCGTCGCCAGGCGGGCTGGCTATTGCGAATTATAGCCTCAACAACGGCTGCCGAGCGCCGTAGTCATATCAGGGACTTATATAGTAGGCTTTTTGAAAAACTCATACTTGAGGTTGATGACATCGTAGTCGGCTTTGGAGCTAGACTACTTGATGGTGTGAAAGGTACACCTGTTGAAGTAGCGGCTCGAATGGCGAAGGCGTCCGGGCTTTCAAATCTGGACATTTATCACGCACTAAATGAGTATTTGTGTTCAGACGCTCATGCTGAAGGTGCGATGACTACTGGAGTTGTCTTCAGAGCTCCCAAAGATGGTGGGCATAACTATTGGTTATGCGCTTCACCAGCTTGCGATCTTGTCGAGGGCCAAAACAATATAGGGTGGGATAAGGAATTACACCCTTACCGCCCAATAAGTACTATCAGGCTAACGCCTGTAAATGGTTTGCAAAAGCGTTTGGAGGTAGCTACCGAAGGAAGGGACATTTTCCTTTTTATAGATGGTGTTCCTGTCGTGCTTGAAGTTGCAGATGGGACAACAAGGAAAATGAAACTTGAGACTATGCTTCTGTCCGGTGGAGGCGCAATTGTAAATGCGAAGTTCTCAGGTTTAATTATTGGGCCAAACGATGATGGTTTGCCAAATATGATAGCTACGGAATTTGAGTCTCTCGCGTTATTGCGATCCGATTACGCGAACAAATTTCTCGCGGAGTCCGGTTATCAGCGTGCGAGGATTGGTGTTGATTTCGTGTGTCTTCCAAAGCCCTAAAAGTGAGGACGAGCTTGATCAGCTCGCTCTCATAAGAGCTTGCGAGATTTTTTCAATGATAGCTTGCCCCAGGAGAATGGGAACTGCGTTGCCAATTTGTTCGCCAGCAGCCATTAGTCCTCCACTGAAGACAAAGTTGTCAGGGAAAGTCTGGAATCTTGCCGCTTGGCGTAGTGTAATTCCATGGTTTTCCGTCGGATGCACAAAACGACCTTTAGACGGATTTATGCAGGCGGTGGTCATAGTAGGACCTGGTTTAGACGGATTAATCCTCCCATATACATCGTTATGCCCACCGTGGCCTTCATGGCACTTGAGGACTCGTCCCGAGTCAGATCGACTTCCGCCGTTGATAGGAGTATTTTTAAATAATTCGATTAGTGCTTCAGAGTGATTCATATGTCTGTCATTAGGGTCATCTAACAAAGTTTTGCCGAAAACCTCTGAAGCATTTAACCAGAATGGTCTTCCCTCTCGGACGTTATCTGGAGTGCCTGGTGCTACATGCGTGGGCGCAGGGGGCCATGTGATATCGAACGGCCTCTCTTTATCAATACCTAGAATAAATACCCTTTTGCGATTTTGAGGGACGCCATAATCGCATGCGTTGAGAACTACTGGAGGAAAAAGATCGTATTTAGCTTTTTTACCCATTGAATAGAAGTTTTCAAGGTATTCAGCGTGGCGAGGCCATAAAAGCCCCGGAACGTTTTCTACTAAAAAGACTCTTGGTCTAATTTTCTTTACATAATCAAAGTATCGAGATAATAGCTCGTTTCGTGGATCTCCAACGCCTTGATTATTAAGCCGATGGCTAGAAAACCCTTGGCATGGTGGGCCGCCAATTATTATATCGCACTCACCTGCTGCAACCCCCCAACTAGCTAGGGCATCATCTGGTTCTAAAGGGAGTATGTCGGCATTTATAATTGGTACCAGTTTTCCAGCAGACTTTGAAATGTTTAGAGCATACGTTTCAGCCGCTTTTTTATTGATCTCTAATGCGCCAATTACGTTTACTCCGGCCTTAATGGCTCCGAGCGAAAAGCCGCCGGCGCCAGCGAATAGGTCGATGCACTTAGGAGCATAAGGAGGCGAGAGGGGGGCAAAGGTGTCACTAGGGCCAGACTCTGCCAGCGGAGGGCTAAGTTCCGACTCTTGAGGATCTATCACGATTTCTTGCATTCCCAACCCACGTTCAAAATTCATTCATTCTAGAGATATGCTCAGCGGGCGCAACGGGCAGCATCACTATCGGACAATGTTCGTGTTCGGCACTGCACCGCGTACTGCTGTGTCACGGCTCCTGTTGCATGAAATGGGTATCAATATGGATTCTCGTCATCGGCAGCGTTGGCACGGCACTCAAAGAAACTGATGTTTTTACAGCTGGGCCATTGGAGACGTTGCTCCGAAAGGCTACTTCGAGCCTAAAGTTGTCCTTTCTGAATGGCTGCTTCTGGTCGATTGCGGTGTTGAGTTTTCCAATTTTGTAGACGCTGACGTAACACCTGTTTGGCTTGTAACACCCTACTCACGTAAAAGCAGAACGACGTGTAACTCCAATAAAATCTTTACAATTCAATTGGTTATGACCATCTGCAACACCCGCTACACCTGTAACACCTCTTTTCTAGCCCCCCACACCCCATAGGTGATAGCGCCGTCAGCGGAAACAGTACTGGCTTGCAATCGAATAATTCAGAATTCGAACATCTGCTCGCCACACTCCAGGACGTTAGGACGGTGGCGTCTGCCAATAACGAACAGGGGAGATGTATCGACCGCGGCACTGACATTGCCTGGGACCCTAGGGATATTCGGTGGGTACGGGGTCGGAAACCCGCGTGATCGTGTTAGCGGAAAAGTGCACAGCTTAGTGAACAGGTGAACCTGGTGAACTGCTGTTCACCTGTGCATTTGCCCTATCGCTTGGTAGCTCGCCGGGGACCCTGGGCATTTCGATTGGGTACGGGGCAAAGAACCCGCGCGTTCGCGTTAGCGGCTGGATTTTTTAAGTTGGTTGACAGGTTGACGGCGTTGACTCGGTTGACCAACGCCAAGCGTGCGTTATCAGCAACACAAAGGGGCATCATTACCGACACGGTAACGATGCCCCTTTTTCTTCAAGATCCTTTCAATTTCAACGTTTGAAATTTCAGTAAGCTGCGTAGCCTGTCGCTAACACGATGCCGCGGGTTTCCGACCCCGTGTAGCAACAGTTCTCCCAGGGTCCCCAGCAGCTTTCGGTAACCCGGGAGGGAAAGTTTAGAGGCATCTCCTTTCAGTTATGCGCAAACCCATTGTCCATTTGGATTCTGATGGGCACCGGCATGGGCGCCACCACAGACCCAGGTGCCATTAGGGTTCTGATGAGCACCAGCATGGGCACCGCCACAAACCCAGGTTCCATCGGGATTCTGGTGGGCGCCGGCATGGGCACCGCCACAGACCCAGGTGCCATTCGGATTCTGATGAGCTCCGGCATGGGCGCCGCCACAAACCCAGGTGCCGTCTGGATTCTTATGGGCACCGGCATGGACACCGCCACAAACCCAGGTTCCATCGGGATTCTGATGGGCACCGGCATGGGCGTCACCACAGACCCAGGTGCCATTCGGATTCTGATGTGCTCCGGCATGTGCGCCACCACAGACCCAGGTGCCATCGGGATTCTGATGAGCTCCAGCATGGGCACCGCCACAGACCCAGGTGCCATTCGGATTCTGATGGGCACCGGCATGGGCACCACCACAGACCCAGGTGCCATTAGGATTTTGATGGGCACCGGCATGGGCACCACCGCAAACCCAGCTTCCATCTGGATTCTGATGGGCTCCAGCATGCGCTCGACCACACACCCAACGGCCATCAGGGCTCTGATGCGCTCCGGCATGACCGGTGGCTGACTTGTTATCCATAGACATTTTCAATATTCCATTTGCAGGTGGAGGATCACTGATAGCTGCTTTCCATTCGACGCATGCGCACCGCGCCGTACTTGAGGCTAAGCCACCACCCCACAGAACACCACACCTCCAGCTCTTTGCTTGAGCCGGCATGCTACGGAATGTTTAAAAATCCAATCTCAGCATCCGGCGGCGTGTATGCCCACGTGTATGCCTATCCCAAACACAACTAGCCAGGCCCTTACAAACCGTGGCCCGCAGCGGTCGGTTCAAACGACGCCTGGGCACCATATGTAGAAACGAGAAAGCCTCAGGCCGTAAGGTCTGGGGCTTTTTTGTGGTCGGCGGGCTTCGACCGTGTAGCTCTTCATGCACGGCACGCATCAGCAACGTGCTCGGAAGTGGTAAAAACCGCCGAAGCGGTTTTTTCATTCAGTCGTCCAATCAAACTCGTCGTAATCATCGTCCTCGTCGTCCTCAAACTCTTCTTCATCAAGGACGTCTTCTTCCAGAGTTTCTTCTGCCTGCTTCGCCAGTAGAAACTCCTTACGACTCTCAGTCACTGCTCGCCGCAGTTCCTCGCCCTTTTCCGGGCAGTTGAGCATTTGGGCGATGCGGTCGATTTTTTTTGCCACGGCATCCTCCAACGCATCGGCTATAGGCCGATAGTGCGCGCTTTCGGGGGTGGATGCCAAATTGCGGAGCACCGTTGCCCTCAGTTTTTCTTCAACGCCTGGAGCCGCGCCGCAAGGTTTTCCTTGGGAAAGCGTTTGTGCAATGTCGCCAACAAGGCATCCGCCTCGCTTGTTTGACCGGCGCTCTGCAGGCGAACCACTTCAAGCAATTGCTCCTCCAGCGTTTTCACCGGGGCGGCTGCGCGTTTGCTGATTTTTGCTTCATCGGCCATTTCGGCATTGATCGATTCGCTCTGCGCAGGTGCCGCAAAATCTGCCATCGGTGCGGCCGGGACTGGGGCTGCCAGGGAGCGCGTAACTGAAGACGGCACTTGTGCGGCCTCTTTTTTGGCCGCCGGTGCGGATGCTTTGGGCGCGAAGTCGTAACTCGCGGGCTGTTCTGGAGTTCGCTGCACCAGCGCCAGCATAAATGCGACGCCGACAAGGCTGGCAAAAGCCACTTGCCAACGAGGCTTCTGGCAAGCCTGAACCCAGCGCTGCCACACGTTCGGTTTCGGCGCAGGCGCTTCACGCTGTGCGGTGGCGAGAATGAACGCATCAAGATGGGCCGGTGGTTCGCCGGTCGAATGCTCGCGGAAATGCTGAAGCACTTCGTCTTCCGGAGTTTTTCGGGCGTCAGTCATGTCAGTACCTCCTCGGCCAGCAGCCGACGCAGTTTTTGCTGGGCATAGCGCAAGCGGCTTTTGACGGTTTCCAGCGGTGTTTCGGTGAGGGTGGCGATCTGCGGCAGGTCGAGATCTCCGTGGGCGCGCAGCAGGAACACTTCGCGCTGGTCGGTGGGCAAGGTTTGCAGGGCGGCCTCGAGACGTTGAGTATCGCGGCTCAGGCTCAGCAGCTGTTCAGGATCGGCGGTGTCATCGGCCAGGGCGTGGGTCTGTTCGTCATAGCTATCGTGCAAGGGGCTGCGAATTCCATGTTTGCGCCAGTGATCAATCAGGCGATTGCGGGCGATTTGGTAGAGCCAGGTACGAAAATTCGCCCGGCCTTGTGGCTGACTGGTGCTGCGGATCAGGCTCAGCCAGGTTTCCTGGTAAACCTCTTCGGCCAGCTCGGGCTTGCCGCTGAGGCCGATGAGGAACCGATAAAGACCTTGCCGGTGACGGGCGTACAGAATCTCGAACGCCGGCCCGTCGCCTGAGCGATAGCGGGCCAGCAGTGATTCGTCGCTCGATTCGGGAGCAGACATGTCAGTTGTAGCCTCCTTTGCTCGGCTCACGGGCGGATGCTGTGGTGGTTCGCAGGCTCTGCGCCAGTTCCACCAGCTGAACGAACTCTGCGCGCAGACCGAATCGATCTTCGCCTCGCGCACCACGAGCCAAGGCTTCGGTGTCCTTCAGGCTGAAATCACCGGTGTAACGGCCGTCCTTGAGCTGCTGGGAAAACGCCGCCACGGCCGCCGCAAAACGCAGGTCGTCACTGGCCTTGCCTTCTGCCCCTCCTGCAATTGGATGCTCGATCAAGCGACTTTTCCCACCTTCGGGCGGTTGATAACGCACACGCAGCATTGCAAATTCTCCGTTAATCCCGGAAACAACCGAATCGGACCTGCCATACCGCAACGGCTCCAACCAACCCTTCTCCCCCTTCGGAACAATTTCGTACAGCGCCGTGACCGTATGCCCTGCGCCGATTTCACCGGCATCAACCTTGTCGTTGCTGAAATCTTCACGCTTCAACGCGCGATTCTCATACCCCAACAAACGGTACTCGCTGACCTGCGCCGGGTTGAACTCCACTTGCAGCTTCACGTTTTTCGCCACCACGGCGAGGGTCGAGCCGAGCTGATCCACCAGCACCTTGCGCGCCTCGCGCAGGTTGTCGATGTAGGCGTAGTTGCCGTCGCCAGCGTCGGCCAGTTGTTCCATCAGGTGTTCATTGTAGTTATCCACACCAAAACCCAGGGTGGTCAGGGAAACGCCGGTCTTGCGTTTATCCACAGCCATTTGCTTGAGGCTGTCGAAGTCGCTGATGCCGACGTTGAAGTCGCCGTCGGTGGCCAGCAGGATGCGGTTGATGCCTTTGGGGATAAAGGCTTGCTGCGCCATTTGATAGGCCAGCTCGATGCCCGACGCCCCGGCGGTGGAGCCGCCTGCAGTCAATTGATCAATGGCTGTGCGAATTTTCGCTTTTTCCCGTCCGGAAGTTGGCTCGAGCACCACACGCGAATCGCCGGCGTAGACCACCAGCGACACCCGATCCTGCTCGCGCAATTGATCGACCAGCAATTTCAGGGTGCTTTTGACCAACGGTAACCCCTCGCGCCGGTCCATCGAGCCAGACACGTCCACCAGAAACACCAGGTTCGCCGGGGCTAATTCAGCCACTGCGCGGTCCGACGCCTTGATGCCGATGCGCAGCAAGCGCGTATGCGGGTTCCACGGTGATGGCGCCAATTCCGTGGTCACGCCAAACGGCGAACCATCGGTGGGCAGGGCGTAATCGTAGGGGAAGTAATTGACCATCTCCTCCAGTCGCACGGCACCCTCGGGCGGCAGGCGACCTTGATTGAGCAAGCGGCGAACGTTGGCGTAGGCGCCCGTGTCGACATCGGCGCTGAAGGTGGAGACTGGCGCTTCGGCCACGCTGTGAATCGGGTTATCTGCCAGCGCCTGATACTGCTCACGCTGTTCATCCTGATAGCCGGGAGGTGAAGATTCAGGCGCAAAACCCGCGATGGGCGCCGGGCTTACACTGCGTTTGGCCATGGTCGCATCGACCATGACCGCCTCGCTGCGCACCAACGTACCTTGCGCGGGAGGCGAAACCACAATCGGAACGGCAGCGGCATCAGGTTTGGACGAAACACCGCAACCGGCAACGGCCAGCAGCAACCCGGCGGCGAAACCCTGGGCGGCCGGGCGGAAAACATGCAGAGGGAGGGACATGGGGGCTGACCTCAGGAGGAAATTGATCCATTCATCCTCTGAGACGGGCAGCCCGGTCGATTCGGGTTAAACCGAAGTAAAAAAACTTCAGCGGTGATAACGCCGCACCACGCTGCTGTTTTTCAGCACATGACCTTTGATTTTTTCCAGCAGCTGCGCGCGGGTCAGGCCAGCGGGCAAGGCGTCCGGAGCAAGGTCGAGCGCGTAGAGCTGGATGATGTAGTGGTGAGAGCTGTCGCCGACCGGCGGGCAAGGCCCGATGTAGCCGATGGTGCCTTTGCTGTTGCTGCCACCCACGCCTTCGAGGGCGGATTTGGCGCCGACACCGGGCGGAATCTGGCGGGTTGCGGGCTTGATGCCGTAGTGAATCCAGTGATCGACACCCAGGCCTTTCTGACCATCCGGATCGTGCATGACGATCGCGTAGCTCAACGTGCCCGGCGGGGGCGCGGTCCAGCTCAGGGCCGGGGACTGGTTCTTGCCGCCGCAACCGGCCGCATCGCTGGCCGCCGCCGAGGTGAACAGGCGGTTGTCCGAAACGCCGGGGATGCTGACGGTGAAACGTTCCTGGGCCTGCGCCGGAAACTGCACGCAAAGGGCGACGGCAACGGCCGCCAGCCAAGGGTTCAGTGAGGTCAATCGGGTCATACCGGAGCACCTTGTGCGGGTGGGGCCGTGGTCGGCGTGCAAACTATAGCCAAACCGTTCGTGCGGTGGCAGTGGGAATTGGCTGAACCTCGGGATAAGCGCCAAACTCTTAAGTGAAACGCCTGCCTGGAGAACGATCATGGCACTGCACCGCGTTGCCCGTTTTGCCGATGTTCCCGATGACCGAGGCCTGGAAGTCCGGATTGGGGACACCAGAGTCGTCTTGCTGCGGGTCGGCGATCAACTGCGCGCCTATCAGGGTGAATGCCCACACGCCGGGGCGCCGCTGGCCGAAGGGGCGCTGTGTCACGGGCGCCTGATTTGCCCGTGGCACAAGGCGGCGTACCGGATCGAGGACGGCGCGTTGTGTGAACCGCCGTCGCTGGACAGCCTCAAGCGTTACCCCCTGGAGCTGCGCGACGACGAAGTCTGGCTCGACGATCAGCCGCTGGACGATGCTCACACCCCGCCGGCCGATGACGAACGTACGTTTGTGATCATCGGCGCCGGCGCCGCTGGTACGGCGGGTGCGGCGGCGCTGCGCGAAAAGGGTTTTGGCGGCCGCGTGCTGTTGATCGACCGCGAACCTGACGCAGGCTACGACCGCACCGTGTTGAGCAAATTCGTGATTGCCGGGGAGATGCCGCCAGGGGAAGTCCCACCGCTGCGTGATGACAACTTTTATCGCGAGCAGCGCATCGATCGCATAAACGGTGAAGTGACGAGCCTGGATGCCAAGGCCCGGACCGTGCAGCTCAAGGATGGCCAGACATTGACCTATGACGCCGCGCTGATCGCCACGGGCGGCACACCCAGATCTCTCGATTTACCTGGCGCCGACCTGCCGCAAGTGTTCTTGCTGCGCTCGAAAGACCAGGCACAAAAAATCCTGGCCGCGGCCCAGCCAGGCCAACGGGCAGTGATTATCGGTGACAGCTTTATCGCGCTGGAATCCGCATCGGCGCTACGCAAATACGGCCTGGACGTCACCGTGCTGGCCCGCCACGAGGTGCCCTTCGCCAAACAGTTTGGCGAAACGGTCGGCAAAGCGATTCTTGCCCGCCATGTAGCCCACGGCGTGGTGTTTCACACCGACAGCGAAGCCGCGCAGATTGAGGGCACAGACAGGGTCGAAGCGGTGAAACTGAAGAACGGTCAGCGTTTGCCGGCGGACTTGGTATTGGTCGGCATTGGCGTCAGCCCGGCAACCGGCCCGTTTGAAGATTTACCCATGGAAAAAGATCATTCCCTGAAGGTCGACGGCGGTATGCGCGTGACCGAAGGACTGTGGGCGGCCGGTGATATCGCGACCTTCCCGCTCAACGGCCAGCCGCAACGGATCGAGCATTGGCGCCTGGCACAACAGCACGCACGGATTGCGGCAGCGAATATGCTGGGCGGCGACGAGCATTACCTGGATGTGCCGTACTTCTGGACCTGGCACTTCGGTAAAAACTACGACTATCTCGGTCACGCCGAAACGTGGGACGAGGTCGAGTTCAAGGGCGATCCGTACCATCCACCCTTTATCGGCCTGTTCGGCAAGAACGGCGTGGTGACCGCCGCCGTCGCCTGCGATGAAGAGCGGGCGATGGCGATGCTGGCCGAGCGAATGAAACAGCCGCTGCCTGTCGACGAGGCATGGCGGCTGATTCGCGATTGCTCTGAACATGGGTAGAAGCTGCCGCAGGTTGCGATCTTTTGCCTTTGGAGATCAAAAGATCGCAGCCTTCGGCAGCGCCTACAGGGCTTACTGGGCGACTTCGACACCACCGAGCTTGCTCATGACGAAGCCGACAAACTCTTCGACGGTCATTTTCTGGCCGTTGAATTCCACCTGTTTGTTGGCGTAGTGCAGTTTGGTGACGATGTTATTGCCGTCCAGTTTGGCGAACTGCGTGCCGACCGCCATGGCACCGAACATGTCAGCGGTGGCCGTGGCCTGATCGGCGATGACCTTGGCGTCGGTCTGACCGTCGATTTGCCCTTGGACGCTGAGCAAATCAACCAGCATCGGTTTGGACACCTGGACATTGAGGTCCAGCAGGGCGATCAGCTGTTGGGTCAGTTGATCTGGCGGCAGGTCCATGGATTGTGGCTTGGTCAGGTCGAGCACCAGGTTGGCGCGGCTTTCACCGTTGGCGGTGGTGAACGAAAGGTTCTCCAGAGCGACCTGCGGACCGGCTGCCAGCAGTTTCTCCAGACCGGTTTTCACCTGGGCTTCTTCGGCTGGGGTCAAGACCAGCTCGGGTGCCGGCTCGCCAGCGGCAGCCGCTTCGGCGGCGGCTTTTTCGTAGGGTTGCAGTTTGGTCTGATAGACCTGCATCAACGACATTGTCGCCGGGATGTCGAGGTTCTTCAGGCTCATGGCCATCTGCGCAGAACCGACCGTCTTGCCGTTCAGGGACACTTCGCCGATCTTGTAATCGGCACGCCCGGAAGCGCTGGTGCCCGACTCCTCGGTCTGGTTCTTCATTTCGAATTTCTTGATGCCCAACACCGACTGTTGCGCGCCGAACGTGGTTTTGCTGTCGGTCAGCTCGACGGTGTTCTCGCCGGTGTAGTAGCCGTAGGTACTTTTGACGAGATTGCTGGCCAGGGTCAGGCCGCTCAACTCGACTTTTACCGGTGTCTGGTCTTCAGCCACGGTGGTCAGTGTGAAGCTGTCCATGTAGCCGTTGGCTTTGACTTTCTGTGCCTGGGCGTTGGCCGAGACATCGAGGTTCAGGCCGGAAAATTTCAGGTGGGACTTGTCATCCAGCGCGACATCCAGCGGCAGCAATGCGAGGGTGCCGTTGGTGGCATTGTCGTAGCCGATGTTGACCACGCCAGTGAGCGGCGATTTGTCCTTGGCGGCGGCGAACCACTTCTCGGTGACCGGCGTCTTTTCCAGCTCGTAGTGACTGGTGGCCAGGACCGGCAGCCACTTCAGCGACACCAGACGCGAGAACGGCAGCGGGCCGTGTTCGATGTGATCGACGAAGAGCAATTCGACCGGTGCCTCGCCGAACATCTCGCCTTGGCCTTTGAGGCGGTAGTGCGCGGTGCTGCTGAACACGTGGCGCTCAAGCGACACCAGCTCCAGCGACGCGGTGCCATTGGAACCGACCAGCGCGGCTTGCAGTTCCTTGTTGGCGTCGGCGATCGAGGTGTTAAGCACCCCTTCGAGTTTGGTGCCGGTGAACCAGGCACCGCCGGCGCTGATTGCACCGATGGCCACGACAATTCCAAGAAGCACGCCTGCTGATTTATTCATGAATGACCCGTTCAATGTCCGTTGTCTGAGGTGTGGTCGTCTTCCCTGAACCCTTGATGGGCTACGGTCACGACTGCGTTTTAAAGTGCGATGGAGATTAGCATCAGGCGCACCGGGGGGCCCAATGTTTAAAGGTTAAAGAGTGTCTATGGACCGTATGCATTGGTCGAGAGTTTCGGCGGACATGAAATCGCCATCGCCAGCAAGCCGGCTCCTACAGGGTTAGCGTCGTGCGCGATATTCGTGAACGACACAAGCTCTGTAGGAGCCGGCTTGCTGGCGATGGCGTCAGCCCAGGCAACATCAATTCAGGAATACTGAACCTCAATCTCATCCAGCTGATGATCAAAACTTTTCAGCCGCGCGGTCCACGTATAAACCAGCACCTCAAAATCCCGATTGATCACCGCGCCGCCCGTCACGTCCGCGCGCGGGTCGCAGAAGTCCAACTGATAGCGTTCGCGGGCCATCGCGGAGGCGACATCGGAGAGTTCACGGGCATTGTTCAACCAATGCCAGCCGTCGTCGGACACTTGCTTGTCCAGCGCCAGGCATTGCTTCTTCAAGGTCTCGAGGCTTTTTTCCAGCGGTGTGCCGGTGAGTTCGCCCATGACTTCCTGGAACGTGCGCCCCGGTTGCCAGTAACTGCCCCAGAAATACCGGTCGAACACCGTTTCGACCCGGCGCAAAGCGACCTTGGTGTCCCAGATCAGTACCAGCGTCTTGCCTTGTTCCATTTGTCTTTTTTTGATGCGCTGGCCCTGGAGCGAAGCCCAGGCCACCACCACGATGGCCATTACGGCGATCAGCGCGGCGGCGCTGTCGAGGAACACCAGCGCCTTGTCGATCTGGTGGGCCAGCATGATGCCGTAGAAATAGGTGGCCGACAGCAACACCAATGCCGCAATAGCGCACCAGAAGCCGGGAGCATAAGGGTTTTTCATTATTAGAGTCCCCATGACCAACGCGAGCCTTGATTAATGAGTTCGACGCGCGACCTCATCAAGTCAAAGCATAGCAACGGCCTCAGGGTTTGCTGGTGTTCGTCGCTTGCGTTCGTCCGCTTTCCCAGCCACCGCCCAGCGCCAGGAACAAATCGATCTGACTCATGGCGACTTGCGTGTTGGCGGAAGCCAGTTGCGCCCGCACATCGGTGTAGGTGCGAGTCGCTTGCAGGTCTGCCAGGAACGATTCACGACCGGCCTGGAAGAAGCGGTGCGTCTGGTCGGCCGCCAGTTTTGCTGATTGTTCGGCATCCGCCAGGGCATCGCGACGTTGCAGCAACGCGGAGTACTGCGCCAGACCGGTCTGTGTCTCACGAATAGCGTTGAGCACCACGCCATCGAAGTGCGCCAGCGCGCCTTGGGTCGCCGCTTCGGCCTCGCGGATTCGCGCCCGGGAGCCATTGGACGGCACGGTCCAGGTCAGCAACGGGCCGAAGCCCCAGCGGTTAGTCGCCGGTTTGCCGAGATTCTCCAGAATACCGACTGTGTCGACGGTCGCGCCGATGCTGATGTCCGGGTACAACTCGCCGGTGGCGATGCCGATACCCGCGGTCGCGGCGGCCAGTCGGCGTTCGGCCTGACGCACATCGGGGCGGCGCTTGAGCAACGTGGCGCCGTCACCGACCGGCAACAATTGCGCAATTTTCGGCAACTCGGCGCAGTCGCTGGTGCCGGCCGGCAATTGGTCGACCGGTTTGGCCAGCAACATCGACAAACGGAACAAGCCCGCCTGACGCGCCGCTTCATAACGCGGCATGTCGGCGCGCAGGGATTTGAATTGGGTTTGCGAGCGGGTGACCTGGGTTTCATCGCCACGCCCCGCATCGCGCAAACGCTGGATCAGCGTGGTGCCCTGGGCTTGCAGGTCGAGGGAATGCTGGGCGATTTCCCGTTCTTCGTTGGCCGCGCACACTTGGGTGTACGCCCGGACGACATCGGCCACCAAGGTGATTCGCGCCGTATCCGCCGCCGCTTGCGTCGCATCGGCATTGGCCTTGGCCGCCTCGATCCCGCGCTGCAAGGTGCCGAACAGGTCGAATTGATACGAGGTGGTGATGCCGATGTCACCGACGTTGGCCACGGGCACTTTTTCCGGAAGCAAGAAGGCTTCGCCGGATTCCTGCAAACGCTGGGCGCCGAGTTTCACGCCGCCACTCCAGCCGCCTGCGGCCTGGGCTTCATCGACCTGAGCGCGGGCACGGGAAAGGTTCGCGGCAGCCACGCGCAAGTCGGTATTGGAGGCCATGGCCTGCTGCACCAACTGGTCCAGACGCGGGTCGTGATACAGGCGCCACCAGTCGCTGGGCACCGGCGCCGAGACAACATTTTTGCCGTTTGCCGCCAGGTCGCCCTGAAAATCCTCACGGTGTACGGCGGCTTCGTCCGGCAGGTGATAATCCGGCCCGACCACCTGACACGCCGACAGCAGCAGACCTAACCCGGCAACCGCCAAACCCGAGGCCCTGCTCATTTTGCCGGCTCCTGCTGCTGGTCATCGATGATCGACACCGTCGCGGTGCGCCCGGCAATCATGCGGAAATCCGCCGGCACGTCATCGAAGGCAATCCGCACCGGAATCCGCTGGGCCAGCCGCACCCAACTGAACGCCGGGTTGACGTTGGGCAACAGGTTGCTGCCACTGCTGCGGTCGCGGTCCTCGATGCCGGCGACGATGCTTTCCACGTGGCCGCGCAGGCGAGCGCGGTCGCCGATCACCCGAATGTCGACGCTCTGGCCAACATGAATGCCGTCGAGCTTGGTTTCCTCGAAATAGCCGTCGATGTGAAACGAATGGCTGTCCACCACCGACAACACCGGACGCCCGGCGGTGACGAATTCCTGCGCACGCGGTGCACGGTCGTTGACGTAGCCATCGACCGGGCTGCGGATGGTCGAGCGATCGAGGTTGAGCTGAGCGCTGTCCACCGCCACCTGCGCTTCCATCAACGCCACTTCGGCGCGGGCCACCCGCGATTGGCTCTCTTCCAGTTGCTCGCCCGGCACCAGGTTGCCGAGGCCGCGGTTACGCTTGGCTTCGCGTTGCGCCTGCGCCAGGGTTTCCTGACGGTCGGCGACCGCCGCTTTGGCCTGGCGCAGCGCGAGTTTGAAACGGTCCTGATCGATGCTGAACAGCACCTGGCCGCGTTTCACCAGCTGGTTGTCGTGCACCTCGACCTGCTGGATCAAGCCGGACACGTCCGGGGCGATCTGCACGATGTCGGCGCGGATATGCCCGTCGCGGGTCCACGGGGCGAACATGTAATACATCACCATGCGCCAGACCACGACGACGGCGAAGGTCACGATCAACAGGGTCAGGACCACACGGCCGAGGGTCAGCAAAGGTTTTTTCATGTCATCAGGTATCGACTGAGTGAGTCCACGGCGCCGAGCAGCAAAGCGTAGAGAGCCACGTTGAACAATGCCCGGTGCCAGACCAGACGGTAAAAGTGCAGGCGCGTCAGCAACCCGTGCACCAGCAGGTAAATCACATAGGTAATGCCCATCAGCACCAGCAGCGTGGGCAGGAACACCCCGCTGATATCCAGATCACCGATCATAAAGGCGCTCCATCGATGCCATGGGGAAGCGGTTCTTCGAGCTCGCCGGCGCCGACGAATTCAACGCCGGGAAGTAATGCCAGACGCAAACCGCTCAAGGCGTGCAGCAGGTGCAGGCGGGCACCGTCATCGCATTCGCGGTTGAGGGCGCGGCGCGTGCGGTCCATGGTCATCAACAACGCACTGGGCGCCGGCAACCGTTCGCCAGCCTTGAGGCAGGCTTTGAAATACTCGCCGACTTCGGCCACCACCTGATGCAGCAACACCTGCGGTACGCCGAGCACACGCGGTGTGTAGGCGAGCAGGTCGAGCAGGTTCAGCGCCACGCGCACTTCTCGCAGCGCGATGCCGGTGTCCTGGCCGGTCATCGCCAGACGCGGCAAATGCTGCATCAATCGGTCGAGGACCTGCACGCCCAACTGCCGGTGTTCGGCCAGCGAAGCCGGTTCGGTGAGGCTGACGATGTCGCGCCAGCTGAAACGGGTCAGGCGCTTGGCCGCCAGTTCCGCGCCGAAGGGCCGGGCGATCAGGGTCCAGACAAAGGCGAACAACAAACCGACCGGGCCGGCCAGGTTGGAGTTGGCGAAGCTGAGGAAATCCGCGTCGTAAGCGCCCTGGATACTGATGAAGGATGAAGTGTTGACCAGCGTCAGCAGCATGCCCAGGTAAAATTGCGGCTTGACCGTCAGGGTGCCGATGCAGATGAACGGCACGGCGAACGCCAGTACCAGCATCGGGAAATCGTGCAGGTTGGGCAGAACCAGAAACAGATAAAGACTGGCGAACAACACCGACATTGCCGTCCAGAAAAAGAACCGGTAGATCTGCGGTGCCGGGTCGTCCATCGAGGCGAAAAAGCTGCACGCCACCGCCGCCAGAATCACCGCACTGCCACCGTCGGTCCAGCCGAGCAAAATCCACAGCACCGAGGCGACGATGATCGCGGTGACCGTGGACGCCGCTGAGTAAAGCATCAGCCCGTGGTCGAGAAACGGCGACAGGCGACCGAGGCGCCAGTGCCGATACACCGCGCGCCAACTGTCCTGGCTTTCGCACTGAATGGCGTATTGCAGGCTGCGGCAGTCTTGCCACAGATCGATCCATTCGCCGAGACGGTACAGGGCGTTGGAAAACAACAGTTGCTTGCGATCATCCAGCGCTTGGGCATCGGGTTGCAGCGCTACGAGTTGATCTTTCAGCGTTTGCCAGCGGTCGAGGTCGGCGTCTTTGTAGTCCAGCCATTCAGTGGTCGCCACCAACAACGGTGCGAACTTGTCCACAAGCTCCGGCGTGCGACGTTCGAGGGCATAAAGCGCATCGTCGAGGGCGTCGATCACCGGCAACAAATGAATCATTCGCCCGCGCAGTTCCTTGGTGTTGCGCACGGTTTGCGGGCGCGCGCCCTCGTGGGGCAACTGGCCGATCATCAATTCCAGGGTGTTGAAGGTTGCGACCATTGATGCACGCAGCGCGCTGACTTCGTCTGGCTGCACGTTGCGGTTGAGAAAACGCAGGCTGTAGGTCGAGGCATCGGCGAACCATTTGTTCACCGAATCGTTGAACACCGGCGCCAGCCGCCGGGGCCAGAACATCGCGCCGACCACTGCCGCGACGGCGATGCCGAGGAAGATCTCTTCAGTCCGCGCCTCGGCCACGTCCCACACTGCCAACGGGTTATCCACCACCGGCAAGGCGATCAGCGGCAAGGTGTATCCGGCAAGCATCAAGGCGTAACTGTTGGCGGTGCGCAGGTGCAGCGACAGGAACAGCAGAATCCCGGTCCACAACGCGATGACCACCACCAGCACATAGGGATTCTGAACAAACATCGGCACGAAAAAAACCGCCGCCGCCGCGCCGAGAAACGTACCGACTGCGCGGTACAACGCCTTGGAACTGGTCGGCCCGACGAAGGGGCTGGAAACGATATAGACCGTGGCCATCGCCCAATACGGACGCGGCATTTGCATGAGCATGGCGATGTACAACGCGATCATTGACGCCGCGAACGTCCGCACACCGTAGAACCAGTCTCGCGCCGGAGGAACGCCGGTAAAAAATCCGCTCAAGGGTTCACCACCGACGGTGCGTTGGCCGCCTCGAACGCTTTCAATACCCGCAACGCCGCTTCCAGATCACTCGGGGCGATACCTTCCAGCACTTCATTGCGCAAGCGCACCAGCTCGACTTCAACCGCCTGGACCAGCTCACGGCCAGTGTCAGTCAGGCTCAGGCACTTGGCGCGGCGGTCCTGCGCATCTTCGGTTCGACGAACGTAGCCGGCATGACACAGCTGATCGAGCAGACGCACCAGAGACGGACTCTCCATCCCGGCCGCCTGCGCCACCGTCACCTGCCGCACCCCCTCGCCCAGCCGACCGATCATCAACAGCGGGACGGCGCAGGCTTCGGAGATTCCATAGTTGACCAGCGTGGTCTGGCAGATCTTCCGCCAATGCCGGGCGGCCACCACCATGGAGCTGCTGATGTTCATCTGGAGAACGTCGAGGTTTTTTGACACGGAAGAAAAGACACACTGTTAGTTTGCTAACTATCAATATTGCATTTGAGAGGAAAGTTGGTCAAGTTTTGAAACAATTCTCCTTCTAACAGACCTCCGTTTGAAATCTTCCAAAAAACCTGTGACGAGGTTTTGCGCTCTTTACACCCCGCGCCCCTTCCTCAGCAGCACATCCAACTGATCCACCACCTCCGCCCAATCCGCGTCTTCCAGAATGTCGTCGCGCAAAAATTGCGCCTGGCTCGGGCTCCAGAAAAAGGCGTCGGCCAAGTGCAGTTCCGGTTTGAGCGGTGAGTGGGTGGCGATGAATTTATCGATGCTTTCGGCGTCATCTGGCAGGCCGAGTTGTTTGAACAGAGCGGGGAGGCTGTGGGTTGGGGATTCCATGTCGGCTTCCTTTTAGTGGCAAATGATGAGTGACTGCAGCGCAGTCAATCGCGGGCAAGCCTTGCTCCTACAGGATCACGCATTCCTATGCAGGAGCAAGGCTTCCCGCGAAAGCGGTGTACCTGACGACAGGTTACTCAATTACTCAACTCCCGCACCTCCGCATGCGGCACCAGTTTCAAGTACTCCGGCACGGTCATGTGCAGCAGATTGTTGTGGTTGCCGGCCTCCAGGTAGATGTCGTTCTGTCGGGTCAGCAAGGGGTCGATGACCATGTCCAGCCCATAGGCCTCGCCCAGGGCCGGCACCGCGCCACGTTCGCAATCATCGAACAGATGCGCCAGGGTGCTTTCCCGGGTGACTTGCCATTCGCCACTGCTGCGCACTTTGCTCAGATCCAGGTGACGACTCGCCGGCAGCACGGCCATCAGGTAATGACCATGGTTGTCGTCGAGGATCACCGACTTGGCCATCCGTTCGGCAGGAATGCCCGCAACCCGCGCGGTTTCAAGGCTGCTGGCCGAGTGTGGGTGGCTAACGATGTCAAATTCGCAGTGCGCCTTGTCCAGGCTGCTCTGCACGGTTTTTGCCATACGCATGATGCACCTCGGTGTCCGCAAACAGTGTGTGACGGACGATGGGTTAACACGTTTCTCTGTACTGAAAGTCTAGGCCTGCCGACGCATTCCGGCGGGAAATCTGCCCACTGGAACACGGTCGACAACTGAGCAAAATTCGCACAACTGATGGCTCGACTAGACTGTATTAAGCGATGGGCGTTAACGGTAATGCGGACAACATGAATGAACACGGTGCTCTCAGGCTCATCGTCGAACGCCGCCCGGAAGAAGCTCGCTCCTACAGGGAGGGTCACGTGAACACTCGTTGCTGTGCAGTGGCGTTGCTGTTGGCCTTGAGCGGATCGGCGTTCGCGGCAGACACCATCGTGCTGATTCCCAACCCCATCGGGATCTGGCTGATCACGTTCGGCATTGCGTTTCTGATCGCTGAGGCGGCCTTGCCCAATTACGGCGTGATCGGGTTGGGTGGGATTGTGATGTTCGTCATCGGTGCGGTGATCTTGAGCAATACCGAGTTGCCGGTCCCATTGATGATCGGCCTGGGCCTGATCAGTGCATTGTTGCTGATATTCCTGGTGATCCACGCCCTGAAAACCCGACCGCGTGAAACTGTCAGTGGCGATGCCGGGCTCGTGGGCAGCGTGGCTCCAGTAATGTCGCTGCAGCCCGGCAATGCCTGCAACGGCTGGGTGCACCTGCAAGGAGAACAGTGGCAAGTCCTCAGCGCCACGCCACTGAAAACCGGTCAACGGGTTCGGGTGGTGGCGCGCAAGGGATTACTGCTGCAAGTGGCCGCGGCTGACGCGGCGCCGGGTGGAGAATAACCATGGGTCTGCAACTGGGTTTTGCCGCGCTGCTGCTGTTGGTCATTGCGCTGGCGGGGTCGACTTTTCGCATCCTGCGTGAGTACGAGCGCGGGGTGGTGTTCCAGCTCGGCCGTTTCTGGCAAGTCAAAGGCCCCGGCCTGATCCTGCTGATTCCCGTGGTGCAGCAAATGGTTCGCGTCGATTTGCGCACCGTGGTGCTCGACGTGCCGCCGCAAGACGTGATCACCCGTGACAACGTCTCGGTCAAGGTCAACGCGGTGCTGTACTTCCGCGTCCTCGACCCGCAGAAGGCAATTATCCAGGTCGAAGATTTCCTCATGGCTACCAGTCAACTGGCCCAGACCACCTTGCGCGCAGTGCTCGGTAAACACGAACTCGATGAGCTACTGGCCGAGCGCGAACGGCTGAACATCGATATCCAGCAAGTGCTGGATGCCCAGACCGACGCCTGGGGCATCAAGGTCGCCAACGTCGAGATCAAACACGTGGACCTCAACGAATCGATGGTCCGCGCCATCGCCAAACAGGCTGAAGCCGAGCGGGAACGCCGAGCCAAAGTCATCCACGCCGAAGGTGAATTACAGGCCTCGGAAAAGCTCATGCAAGCCGCCGAAATGCTCGGCCGCCAGCCGGGCGCCATGCAGCTGCGCTACATGCAGACCCTGAGTTCGATTGCCGGGGACAAGAGTTCGACCATCGTCTTCCCGTTGCCGATCGAATTGCTCAAGGGCATGGCAGATCTGTCGCAGAAATCTTGAAGCTTTGATGACCTGTGGCGAGGGGGCTTGGCTTGGGTAAGACTGCGCACTCGCCGAGCCAGGTCAGCAAACGGTCGAGACAGGCCTCGACCGACTGCACGCCGGTGTCGAGTATCAGCGCAGCGGCTGGCGGCGGTTCATAAGGCGCACAAACCCCGGTAAATCCTGGCAGATCACCGCGACGGGCGCGGGCGTAATGACCTTTGGGATCGCGCTGCTCACACACCGACAGGGAAGCGTTGCACCAGACCTCGCGGTAATCCTCGCCCAAACGCTTGGCGAACAGTTCACGCAACTCCAGCAACGGCGCGATCATCGCCAGAATCACCACCTGCCCGTTCTCCACCAGCAACGCCGCCAGCTCGCTGGCCCGGCGGATGTTTTCCTGGCGATCGCTGTCAGTAAAACCCAGGTCACGATTCAGCCCGATCCGCAGCCCATCACCGTCGAGCACGACACTCTGCACGCCGCGCTCGAACAATTGTGCGTGCAGTGCCTGGGCCAGGGTCGACTTGCCCGCCGCCGGCAAACCGGTCAACAGAATCGCCGTACCACGATGGCCGTTACGGGCTTCTCGCTGTGCGCGGCTGATGCTCGCCGTTGGCGCATGAAGGTTATTGAGTCTGGACATTAGCCACCGGCACCGTGATGTTGCCCGCCGCCCACGCCGCTTCGCGATTGGCCAATGCGGTGGCGATGGACTGGACTTCGGTGGACTGCACCTGATCCGGCAGCGGATCGAGCCCGGCACTGGCAAAGATCTGCCCGTAGGCATTGCGCAGGTCGGCGTACGACAGGTCGCGACGCAAATCGGCCTGCAAGGTGTTCAACTCGCCCTGAATCAAGTCCAGCTCGCCCAGCCCCGCCGCCTGATAGCGATTGCGCAACTGGCCGACAATCTGCCCGTCAATGTCCGACAGTTGCTGATTGGTCTTGAACTGCCGCAGCGCCTCGCGGTAGTTGGCGTTGGCCACATAGAGCTGCGCCAGCACCGCAATCGACATCGCCTGACGCCGCGCCGTGGCCACCTCTTCACCGGCCTTCGCGACGTTGATCGCTGCCGGTGCCGAGATCACGTTGAACAGGTTCCAGGTGACCTTCACGCCGTAGTCGGCCCAGCCCTGCTCCACCAGGAACGAGTTGCTGTCGTAATGCCCGCCGGCGGAAAATTCCAGCCCCGGCAGCAGGCGCAACATGGCTTTGCGGGTTTCGGCGGCGCTGATGCGAGCCTGGTAATCCTGCTCGCGCAGTTCCGGGCGGCTGGTCAGGGCTTCCTGCTCCAGGTGGGCGAGATCGACTTTCAGTTCGGGGATGACGTAGTCGTCCTGGGTAGCCAGCGTCAACTCGGTGCCCAGCGGCAGGTTGATCAGGGTCGCCAGTTCGGTTTTTGCCAGCGACAGCGCGCGGCGTTGTTCTTCCAACTGGCGTGTGGCTTCGATCAGCGAGCGTTGATAACCCAATGCCTGGATCGGATCGCCGATGCGCTGCTCGCTCATGCTCTGGCTGTTGCCGCGAGCGGTCTCGACCCGCGCCATGAGGCTGTCGATCTGTTTGAGCAAACGTTCGGCGGCCATGGCCCGCCAATACGCCGAGCGCACGTCCTGAACAATGGTGTTGATGACTTTGCGCCGACGCTCCTGAACGATCAGTCGCTGGTCGCCCTGTTGCTTGGCGCTGATGTAGCTGACGCCAAAATCCAGCACGTTCCAGACCATGGTCAGGTCGGCGACTTCACGGTCGCGGTCCTGTGAGGTCGATGGTTCCAGCGACTGGGTGCCGGTCCGCACGCTCTGGCTGCTGGAGGCGCTGACGTTGTTGCGGCCGACGTAGCCGGCGTCCAGCGCCATGCGCGGCAACATGTCGAAACTGGCCAGGTCGAGCTGACGCTTGGCCAGGGCCTCTTCCATGATCTTGAGCCGGCCTTCAAGGTTGTATTTCACCGCGCGGGCCATGGCCTGATGCAGGGTCAGCGGACCGCTGAGGGGTTCCTGGCCCTTGTACATGCCTTGCAGGTCGCTCTTGGCGCGCTGCTCGCTGACGCTGCGTTCGATCGGTTCACTTTTGACTGCACATCCACTTATAGCCAGCGCGAGCAAGCTCGCGACGAACAACTTCTGACTTCTCTTCATCCTTGACTGCCCCTGGGTGTCGCACCGTTTTAATTGTCATGTCAGGCCTGCATTTCGCTGATGCCGGCCTGTTTCAAAGCAGCGGCCAGGTCGTTGACCTGCCGTTGCTCGGTGTCTTTGAGCTGCTGTAATTGTTGAACGAGACTGGGCGCGCCAAACACGCCGCGCAGGCCTTGGGAAACATCACTGGCCTTGATCGAATGACTGCCGAATGAGTTCAGCGAATCACGCTCGTTGCCGACGTCCTGATTGAACAGACTCGACAACGTGCTGGTGCTGAATACCCCGCCATCACCGCCGCCGAAACCGAGGAAGCCGTGGCCTGCACCATCACCGCCGCTGTCACTGCTACTGAACACTTGCGCGATAAAGCTCTGCCCCAGCGCGCCGTTGTTCATGAAAATGTCGCCCAGCGGCCGAATGCCGTTGCCGATGACCCGGTCTTCGAACAACGGCGCAAAGGTCAGCGGTGAACCGAGATCTCCGGTGGGAGGAATGAAGACGATCGGTTGCAGCGGCACGTTGGGTTGATCGGTCACGGTCACCGGGTCGCTGCTGAGGAATTGCGGGTCCGGAGTCACCGACACGATGCCTATCGCGTAATTGTTGGAGACCGACACGCTGTCACCCGCGTTACCGGCCAGGTCGGTGACGTTGCTGGTGTCGAGGGCGATGAAGTTGCTCGGGTCGCTGACATTGGCAGTGGGCGTGAAGGTGGCGGTCCAGGTCTTGCCGCCGTCGCTGCTGCTCAGGCCGGTCAAATCCCCGTTGGTCACGCTCAAATCCGACAGGTCGAAATTGCTCACCGCTTCGCTGAAGGTGAACGTGACCACGGTGCTCTGTCCGGCGCTCAAGTTCGGGTTGGCGACCACAATGCTCACCGTAGGCCGGGTCGCGTCCAGTGCGTAGTTGTTGGAAATGGCGATGCTCGCGCCGACGTTGCCGGCGGCGTCCTGCACGGTACCGGTGTCGAGCACAATCAGGTTGGTCGTGTCGTTCATGCCGGCGGTCGGTGTCAGGTTCGCGGTCCAGGTGACGCCGCCATCGCTGCTGTTCAGGTTCGACAGCACACCGTTGGCCACGCTGATGTCCGACAGGTCGAAGCCGCTCACTGCTTCGCTGAAGGTGATCGTCACCGTGGTGGTGTCACCGATGCCCAGGCGATTGTCGGCAACCACGATGGTGGCGCTCGGCAGCGCGGTGTCGATGGCGAAGTTGTTGGAGTTGGTGGTGCCGGTGCCGGCGTTGCCCGAGGCATTTTGCACACCGCTGTTGTCCAGTGTGATCAGGTTACTGGTGTCGGTGATGCTCGCCGTCGGAGTGAACGTCGCCGTCCAGGTGATGCCGCCATCGCTCGACGACACGCTGCTCAGCGCGCCATTCGCAATCGTCAGGTCGGCGTTGGAGAAGCCGCTCACCGCTTCGCTGAAGGTGATCGTGACCAGTGACGTTTCACCCGCTTTCAGCGCCGTGTCGGCGACCACGATGGTGGCTGTCGGCAGCACGGTGTCGATCGTAAAGTTCGCCGAGTTGGTGGTTCCACTGCCCGTGTTTCCGGCAATGTCGGCCACCCCGGTGTTGTTCAAGTTGATGAGGTTGCTGGTGTCCTTGATGCCGGACGTCGGTGTGAAGGTGGCGGTCCAGGTGATGCCGCCATCGCTGCTGCTCACCGCACTCAACGTGCCGTTGGGGACACTCAGGTCACTGTTGTCGAAACCGGTCACCGCCTCGCTGAAGGTGATGGTCACCAGCGAGGTTTCGCCCGCGATGAGGGTGCTGTCGGCGACCACGATCGTAGCGGTTGGGCGTTGGCTGTCGATCGCGTAATTGTTGGAATCGGTGGTGCCGCTGCCGGTGTTGCCGGCCCCATCGACCACACCGGTGTTGTCCAGGGTAATCACGTTGGTCGAGTCAGTGATGCTCGCCGTCGGCGTCAGGGTTGCGGTGTAGGTGATGTTATCGCTGGTGCTGAGATTGCTCAGCGTGCCATTGCTCACCGTCAGGTCGGCGATGGTGAATCCTGTCACCGCCTCGCTGAAAGTGATGGTCACCACCGATGTCTGGCCCACCGCGAGCGCCGAATCCGCGACCACGATGGTTGCCGTTGGCCGCACGGTGTCGATGGCGTAGTTGTTGGAGTTGGTGGTGCCGCTGCCGGCGTTGCCCGAGGCGTTTTGTACTCCGCTGTTGTCCAGGG